>NZ_JBHVMS010000007.1:0-156611 GCF_042796855.1 Streptomyces sp. NPDC057877 | reverse complement strand
ACGTCCATCGACGGCTCCAGCATCTCCACCGGATAGCCGGTCTTCTCCGCCACCGCACCCAGCAACGCGTCCATCACCTCAGCGGAGGCGGAGGCGGAGGCGGAGGCGGGAGCGGGGGCAGGCTCAAGCTCAGGGGCGGGCTCCGGCGCAGGGGCGGGTGCGGACTCGACGGACACCGTCGACGCGAGGAAGCCCGCGATGTCCTCCAACGTCCGCAACTCGGCCAGCCGCTCCGGGTCCACGTCCTCGGACACCGGATACGACTCCTGCAAGGCTCCAAGGATCTGCACCCGCTTGATCGAGTCGATCCCGAGGTCCGCCTCCACGTCCATCGACGGCTCCAGCATCTCCACCGGATAGCCGGTCTTCTCCGCCACCGCACCCAGCAACGCGTCCATCACCTCAGCGGAGGCGGAGGCAGAGGCGGGAGCGGGGGCAGGCTCAAGCTCAGGGGCGGGCTCAGGGGCGGGCTCCGGCGCAGGCTCGGGTGCGGACTCGACGGACACCGTCGACGCGAGGAAGCCCGCGATGTCCTCCAACGTCCGCAACTCCGCCAGCCGCTCCGGATCCACGTCCTCCGACACCGGATACGACTCCTGCAACGCACCAAGAATCTGCACCCGCTTGATCGAGTCGATCCCGAGATCCGCCTCCACATCCATCGACGGCTCCAGCATCTCCACCGGATAGCCGGTCTTCTCCGCCACCGCACCCAGCAACGCACCCATCACCTCAGCGGAGGCGGAGGCGGGAGCGGGAGCAGGAGCAGGCTCAAGCTCAGGGGCGGGCTCAGGGGCAGGCTCGGGGGCAGACTCAGGCACCGCCACAGTCACCCGCTCCTCCCGCTCCTCCCGCTCCTCCCGCTCCACCCGCTCCACCCGCTCCTCCCGCTCCACCCGCTCGTCCCCCCGTAACGCATCCACCAACAACCGCGTCGACCGCTCGTGCGCCGCCCCGATCCGCGTGCCGTGCTCCCGGATGATGCGCAGGGCCGCCTCGGTGTCGGGGTGGGTGCCGGAGCGCAGGGAGTCCTCCAGGGCGCGGAGGGAGGCGTGGACGGTGTCGGCGTGGGCGGTGAGGATTTCCGCCTGGAGGCCGAGGCCCTCGCGGAGGACGGACTCGACGGGGTCGGAGCCGTTGGGGCTCGCGCTGGTCAGGGTCACGGGCTCCGCGAGTGCCGCGCGGTAGGCGGAACGGCGTTCGTCGGTGACGTAGTTGATGCCGCGCAGGGGGATGTTGAGGCCCTTGCGGGCCGGGGGTGCCGGGCGCGGGGCGGTGTAGGTGTCGATGCCGGTGACGGGGAGGCCCAGGACGGCGAGTTCCACGGCCGCGCGTTTCAGGGCGATCTCGCTGTCCTTGGAGGGGCCACCGTCGACGGCGAGGGTCACCACGTCGGCGCGGCCTTCGAGGATGCGGTCGATCAGGTCGGTCAGCACCCGCCTGGGGCCGAACTCGACGAAGACGCGGAACCCGTCGGCGTACATGCGCTCGATGCCGGAGACGAAGTCGACGGGCTGGAGGAGCTGGTCGACGAGGGTGCGCCGGTTGGCGGCGGCGTCGGTGCCGTAGGCGGCGCCGGGGGTGTTGGCGTAGACGGGGATCGTCGGAGTGCCGAGGCCGGTGCGCTCGACCGCGTCGCGGAAGGCGTCGGCGGCGTGGGCGACGAAGCCGGTGTGGAAGGCGGCGGAGACGGGCAGCCGCTTGGCGGGCACGCGGCGGCCGGAGGCGTCGGCGACGAGCCGTTCGATCTCCTCGGTGGGGCCGCCCACGACGATCTGGCCGGGGGCGTTGATGTTGCAGATGGCGACGTTGCGGTAGGTGGCGACCAGGCCCTGGACGTCGGTGAGGGAGGCCCGGATGGCGGCCATGGCGCCGGGGTCGAAGTCGGCGGGCGCGTGTTCGGGCGGGGCCATGGCGAGGCCGCGGGCGCGGGCGAGTTCCGCGAACCGGTCGTCGTCGAGGGCACCGGCGGCCCACAGGGCGGTGAGTTCGCCGAAGCTGTGGCCGATGGCGCCGTCCGGGCGGAAGCCGAGCCCGTGCAGCCAGGTGTACTGGCCGGAGGCGAGCGCGCCGATGGCGGGCTGGGCGAAGTCGGTGCGGCGCAGCGCCGCCTCCTGTTCGCGGCGGGTGGCGTCGGTGAACGGCGGCGGCGGGAAGACCGTACGGGCGAGGGTGCCGGGGCCGTGGGTGAGCCGGTTGGCGCGGTCGAAGGCGGCGCGCAGCGGGGGCACGGCCAGTGCCGCCTGGCGGCCCATTCCGACGTACTGGCTGCCCTGTCCGGCGAAGACGGCGGCGGTCTTCGCGTCCTTGGGGAGGGCGGTACGGCGGTAGGTGATGCCCTTGGGGTGCTGCCAGGCGTCGGCGTCGGTGCGGGCGCGCAGCAGTTCGACGGCGGTGTGGCGTAGTTCGGTGAACTCCTCGGCGGTGCGGGCGACGATGCCGACGCGGGCGTCGCCCTCGGGTATCGGGCCGGAGTCGGCGGGGGCGGCGCCGTTGTCGATGCGGGCGGCGAGCGCCTCGGGTCCGGCGGCGTGCCACAGGCCCCAGTGGGCGGTGGGACCGAGGATCTCGGTGGTGGTGGGGTCGTGCTCCTCGAGGACCATGTGGAAGTTGGTGCCGCCGAAGCCGAAGGAGGACACGGCGGCGCGGCGGGTGCCGCGGTCGGGGTCGAGGATCCAGGGGCGGGCCTCGGTGTTGACGTAGAAGGGGGTGCTGGCGGGGTCGACGGCGGCGCTGGGGGCGTCGACGTTGATGGTGGGCGGCAGCACCTTCTGGTGCAGGGCGAGGGAGAGCTTGATGAGGCTGGCGGCGCCCGCGGCGGCCTTGGTGTGCCCGATCTGGGACTTGACGCTGCCGATGGCGGCGTAGCCGTGGTCGTCGGTGCCTTCCGAGACGACCGAGGACAGGGCGGTCAGTTCGGTGTGGTCGCCGACCGCGGTGCCGGTGCCGTGGGCCTCGAAGAGTTCGATGGCGCCGACGGGGACGTCCGCGTCCTCGTAGGCGCGGCGCAGGGCGAGTTGCTGGCCCTCGGCTCGGGGGGCGTAGATGCTCTTGAAGCGGCCGTCGCTGGAGCTGCCGATGCCGCGCAGGACGGAGTAGATCCGGTCGCCGTCGCGTTCGGCGTCGGCGAGGCGTTTGAGGGCGAGCATGCCGATGCCCTCGCCGATGAGGGTGCCGTCGGCGGACTCGTCGAAGGGCCGGATGAGCTGGCTCCTGGAGAACGCCGGTGTCTTGCTGAAGCACAGGTACATCAGGATGGTGTTCTCGGCGTCGCAGCCGCCGGTGAGCATGAGGTCGGCGCGGCCCTCGATGAGTTCGCTGACGGCGAGCTTGACGGCGGCGAGGGAGCTGGCGCAGGCGGCGTCGACGGTGCAGTTGGTGCCGCCGAGGTCGAGGCGGTTGGCGATGCGTCCGGCGACGACGTTGCCGAGCATGCCGGGGAAGCTGTTCTCCTCCCAGGGGATGTACGCCTTCTTGAACCGTTCGGCGATCTCCTCGGCGTCCTGCTCGCTCAGGCCGACACTGCGCACGACCTCTTTGAGGACGGGTGTCTGGAGGCGGGCGGACAGCGGCTGGGTGAGGGAGTTGGCGCCGGTGACGCCGAGGACGACGCCGGTGCGGGAGGCGTCGTACCAGCTCGCGCCGTCGGCTCCGGCGTCGCGCAGGACGTCGCGGGCGACGGTGAGGGAGAGCAGTTGGAGGATGTCGGTGACCTCGAGGGTGTTGGGCGGCAGCCCGAACTCCATCGGGTTGAAGGCGGTCTCGGGGAGGAAGCCGCCGCGCCGGACGTAGGTCCTGTCCTCGGCGGCGGGGTCGGGGTCGTAGTAGTCGTCGGGGTTCCAGTGGGAGGCGGGGACGTCCTCGATGCAGTCCGCGGCCCGGACGATGTTGTCCCAGAACTCGCGCAGGTCGCGTGACTTGGGGAAGAGGCCTGCCAACCCGACGATCGCGATCGGTGTCTCGGCCAGACGTGAGTGCTGCACGATGGTCCTCCGGATGTCCTTGCGGTGCTGCGCGTCGGGTCAGTTGCCGTGCGGGACCGCGGTGAGCAGGTCGGCGAGGGCGGCCGTGGTCCGCGGTTGCTGGAGCATCGTGTAGTGGTCGCCGGGGACGGCCAGGTGCCGCAGTGGGCGCCCGCTGAGTTCGCCCCAGCCGAGGTCGTGGCTGTCGGGCAGGAGGGAGCGCTCGGGGGCGACGACGGTGACGGTGCGGTCCAGCGGGGCGGGCAGATAACCGGCGGTGCACCGGTTGTTGCGGACGAGCCCGGCGTGGAAGGCGCCGTAGAGCTTGCGCATCCCGGCCGGTTCGGTACCGGCGGGCAGCACGCCCTGCGCGACGGCGGCGGCGAGCAGGGCGTCCAGGTCCTTCAGCGCGGCGGCGTCAGTGCGCAGGCGGTGGCCGCGCCGGGCGCCCAGGTACATCGCGAACCAGTCGAGCAGCATGGCGGGCGTGAGCGCGTCGTCGGGCCGCTGGAAGGCGGCGACGGGTGCGATGGAGTCGAGCACGACGAGCGCCTCCAGCCGGTCGCCGCGCCCTTCGGTGTCGAGCCGGGCGGCGATCTCGTAGCCGACGACCCCGCCGAAGGACCAGCCGACCAGCGCGAAGGGCCGCTCGGTCAGTCCGGCCGCGGTCAGTTCGAGCAGACAGCGGTCGGCGAGCTGCCGGACACTGGGCACGGGCGCCGTCGGGTCGAGGCCCGCGGTGACGTACTCGGGCACGGACCCGAGGTCGCACAGGGACAGCCCCGTGGGCAGCCGTTCGGCCAGCGGCTGCCAGACGGTCGCGGGCAGCGCGCCGGGGTGCACGGCGACGACGACCCGGGCACCCGGCTCCTCCGCCAGCCGGGTGCCCCCCTCCTGCGCCGACCGCAGCGCGGTCAGCAAGGCCCGTGGCGCGGGCCTGCGGGGTGTCGTGTCAGGCCGGGGTGACATGCCGGTCGCTCTCCTCGGCGATGTGCTCGGACAGGGCGGCGATGGTGGGGTGGTACCAGAGGGCGGTGGCCTCCAGTTCGAAGCCGAGCCATTTCTCCAGCTCGCCCGCGAGGATCAGCGCCTCCGTCGAGTCGAGGTCGAACTCGTCGAAGTAGCGCTCCGCGTCGATCTGGTCCTGGTCGACCCCGAGCCGGATGGCGAGCTTCTCGACCAGCCAGGCCCTGGCCTCTTCGGCGGTGACGCGCTGCATGGAGGGTTCCTCTCAGTTCGGTCGGTACGTCAGTGCTGCGTGGCCCGCATCTCGCGGGTGACGGCCTCGGCCGCCTTGCGCCCGGAGACGAATCCGGCCTCGTGGGAGCCGATGAGGTCGACGCCGATGCGCGGGGCGTGGAAGTAGGAACCGGCCAGTTTGATCCGGCCGCCCGGGGCGTTGACGTCGTAGACGGTGCGCTGCATGGCGCGCACGCCGAGGTCGATGACGGGGTGCGTGAACGGCAGCTCGCGCACGACGAGTTCGTCCCGGGGGACGATCGGTGAGTCCAGGGTGACGAAGTAGTCGTGCCGGGCGGTGAAGCCCTGGAGGGCGTTCATGTAGTAGGCGACCCAGGTGCGGGGACGGCCGTCGACGGTCTTCAGGCCGTAGTTCCAGCTCTGCCAGCGCTCCCGGCGCGGCGGCATCGCGGCGGGGTCGGTGTGCAGGACGGCCCGGGTGGAGCTGTAGCGGACCTTGCCGAGGATCTCGGCCTGGAGCGGGGTGGGGTCCGCCAGCAGGGCGAGGGACTGGTCGGCGTGCGTGGCGAGTACGGCGTGGTCGTAGCGCTCCTCGCCGTCGGCGGTGGCGACGAGGACCGTGCCGTCCGGGTCCTGCCGTACGCGGGTGACGGGGCTGGAGGTACGCACGGTGCCGTGGAGACCGGCGACGACCCGGCGGACGTACTCGACGCTGCCGCCGCCCACCGTCTTCCAGGCCACCGAGCGCCCGCCGAGTCCGCCGGGGTCGTGGGACATGAAGAAGGCGATGACCGTGGTGGCGGGCATCTCCCAGATCAGTTCCGCGGGCACCGACCAGACGGCGGTGGCGAGCAGGACGACGTACCCGTACTTGAAGGCGTCGCTGTAGCCGCCGCGGTCCAGGTACTCGCCCAGGGAGAGGTCGGTGCGTTTGCGCAGGAAGTCACGGGGGGCCTCGCGGTGGAAGCGTTCGGCGTCCCGCCACAGGGTGAGGAAGTCGGCCGGGTAGCGGGCGGCGATCTCGTCCTCGGTGAGTTCGAACTCGGCGGTGCCGTAGTCGAGCCCGCGGTCCAGGTCGAAGAAGTCGAAGCCGCCGGTGTGGTCGAGGGCCCTCACCCCGAGCTTCTCGAAGAACGCGGTGAGTTCGGGGTAGGTCCGGGAGTTGAACACCACGAAGGCCGTGTCGACGCCGATGGTCCGGCCGTCCTCGTCGACCTCGACGGTGTGGGCGTGGCCGCCGGGCCGGTCCTGGCTCTCGTACACGGTGACCTCGGCGTCGTCCGGCAGGTGGTACGCGGCGGAGAGTCCGGCGATTCCGGCTCCGACGACTGCGACACGGGTGGTCATGGCAGGGCTGCACCTCGACTCGAACGGTCTCGAACGGCCTCGAAGGGTTCTGGCCCGCCACTCATCCGGCGGACGGCGCTCGAGAAACGTAGGGTCGGCGCGAAATCGTGGTCAATCGGCCCATCGGCGGGGCGACTTGGCCGATCGAAGGCTTCGATGCGCTGGGGCGCGGGTGTCCGGATCCGGCCATCCGGGGCCTCCGTGAGCCCGGCCCTGCCGGGAACTGACGACCCGTCAGGCCTTTCGGTCCCCCGCGGGTGTCCGGATCGCCTTCCGCGCCGACTCTTACCCCCTGGGACCGTCTACGAGGGGAGCACCTCCATGCCCACGATTCCCTGGCTGCCCGGTGCCGACAAGGCCACGGCCCCGGCACCCGGCGGCTCCGCCACGGCGGTGGTGATGGCGTCCCGGCTGGAGCTGAGGTCGCTGCTGAGCGTGCCGCGGTTCTTCGTGCTGTCGCTGGTCATCCTGCGGCAGGTGCGCGCGGCCGAGGGGTCGATCGGGGTGTCCCTGCGGGCGGAGCCGCTGAAGCGGACGTTCTGGACGCTGTCGGCCTGGCGGGACCAGCGGTCCCTGGACGCCTTCGCCCGGACCGACCCGCACGCGGTGAGCGTGCGGCGGCTGCGGCCCGGCATGAAGCGCGCGCTGTTCGTCTTCTGGCGCACCGGGCACGACCAGTTGCCGGTCAGCTGGGACGACGCCCGCCGTCGCCTCGCCGAGCAGGCCGAGCGGGAGGCCCCGGCCGCATGACCGAGACCGCCGCCTCCCCCGCCACACCGGTCGTTCCGCACGCCCGGCTGGTGCTGCTGGCCGCCTGCCTCGGGCTGTTCATGTCGTTCGTCGAGGTCACGGCGGCCATCTCCACACTGCGCGCCCTCCAGGTCGACATGGGTGTGGCGCCCGCCGACCTGAGCTGGGTGTCCAGCACGTACACGCTCGTGGTCGCGGCCTGTGTGCTGTCGGGCGGTGCGCTGGGCGAACGGTACGGGCGGCGCCGGGTGTTCCTGACCGGGGTCGTCCTGCTCGCGGCGGGTTCGCTGGTGGTGGCGGTGGCGGACGGCTATCCGCAGGTGCTGCTCGGCCGGGGCATCAGCGGGCTGGGCGGCGCCCTGGTGCTGCCGACCTCGCTGGCCCTGATCACGACCACGTTCTTCGTGGACCTGCCGCGCATGCTGCGGTTCATCGCCGTGTGGGTGTCGGTCTCCGGCATCGGCCTGGCCGTGGGCCCGCTGCTCGGCGGGCTGCTGCTCGAGGTGTCGGGCTGGCGGGCGGTGTACCTGGTGAACACCCCGCTCGCGGTCGTCACCGTGCTGGTCACCCTGCGCGCGGTGACCGAGTCCCGGGTGCCGGACCGCCCGCTGGACCTGGCGGGCCAGCTCTGGGCGGTGCTCGGGCTGTCGACGCTGGTCTACGGCATCGCGGTGGGCGGCCGGAACGGCTACGACGACCCGCGGGTGATCGCGGTCCTCGCGGTGGCCGCCGTCGCCCTGGCCGCGCTGGTGCGCACCGAGCGCCGTACGGCCGTCCCGATGCTGGACGTCCGGATGATGCGCGACGTCCGGTACGCGGCGGCCCTGTGCGTCGCGGCGGCCTCGCTGTTCGTGTTCGTCGGCGTGGTCTTCGTGGAGGTGCTGTTCCTGCAACGGGTGCGGGGCCTCGGACCGCTCGGCACCGGCATACGGCTGCTGCCCGCGATGCTCGGCTTCGTGGCGGCCACGTTCCTCGCGCAGCGCCTGGCGGGCCGGGTGCGCGCGGGACGGCTGCTGGCCGCCGGTTCGCTGGTCACCACCGGCGCCGCCCTGGTGCTGCTGCTCCAGCGGCCGGACGGCTCCTACGCGGTGACCGCGCTGGGTCTGGCGCTGGTGGGCACGGGCAGCGGGCTGGTCGTCGCACCGTCCACGAACGCGGCCTTCGAGGTCGTCGACGGGGCGCGGATGGGTCAGGCGTCCTCGGCGGTGACGGCGTTCCGGCAGATCGGCTCCGTCCTCGCGACCTCGGTACTGGGCGCCGTCCTCGCCCTGCGCTTCCTCGGCACGCTGCCGGGCAGGCTCGACGCCGAGGGCGTGGCCGGTCCGGTGGCCGACCGGGTGGTGGACGTGGCCCGGGACGGGGGCGGCACCGGCGCCACCGCCTCCCCCGCGCCGATCACCGACGCCGTACGGGACGCCTTCACCACCGGCGTGCACAGCGCCCTGTGGGTGGTCGCGGGCGTCGCCTGCGCCGCCGCCGTGCTGGCCTGGACGCTGCTGGCGGTCCGGCGCCCGGAATAATGCGGGGCATGTCCCGTCGCCGTACCCCCGCACGCACCACCGCCGCCTGCCCGTGCGGACTCCCCGAGCCGTACGAGAAGTGCTGCGCCCGCTACCACTCGGGTGCCGCCGCGCCGACCGCCGAGGCGCTGATGCGGTCGCGGTACACCGCCTTCGTACGCGGCGACACGGCGTATCTGCTGCGGACCTGGCACCCGCGCACCCGTCCCGGGCAGCTCGACCTCGACCCCGGGACGCGGTGGACGGGGCTGGAGATCCTGGACACCGGCGACGGTTCCGCCTTCCACACCACGGGCACGGTGACCTTCCGCGCGTCCTTCCGCGGCGGCGCCCTGCACGAGCGCAGCCGCTTCGAGCGGGTGGACGGGGCGTGGGTGTACGTGGACGGCGACTTCCTGGAGTGAGGGCCGCTACGGCGCCAGGATGTCCAGTTCCTCCAGGGCGCCCAGCGTGATCTGACGGGTCAGCTCCTCGGCGCGGACCGCGTCGCGGGCGCGGACGGCCTCGGCGACCTGGACGTGCAGGGTGACGGCGGCCGGGTCGGGGTCCTCGAACATGACGTCGTGATGGGTGCGGCCCGCGAGGACCTCGGCGACGACGTCGCCGAGCCGGGCGAACATCTCGTTGCCGGAGGCGTTGAGGATCACCCGGTGGAACGCCACGTCGTGGAAGAGGTAGCCCTCCAGCCGGTGGCCGCGTGAGTTGGCGACCATGCCGAGGGCGCATTCGGTGAGTTCCGCGCACTGCTCGGCGGTGGCGTTCCGCGCGGCGAGTGCGGCGGCGACCGGTTCGACCGCCGAGCGCAGCACGGTGAGCGAGCGCAACTGGCGGGGGCGGTCGGCTCCGGCCAGGCGCCAGCGGATGACCTGGGGGTCGTAGACGTTCCACTCGCGGGCGGGCAGGACGGTGACGCCGACGCGGCGGCGGGATTCGACCAGGTGCATGGACTCCAGCACCCGCACCGCCTCGCGCATCACGGACCGTGACACATCGAAGCGCTGGGCGAGTTCGTCGGTACGCAACACGCTGCCCGGTGGGTACTCCCCCGCGGTGATCTCGGGGCCGAGGGTGTCCAGTACCTGGCCGTGCAGCCCCCGGCCCATTGTGCTCATGCACTCAGCGTACGGGGGACGTCACCGGAATAAAAAGTCAGACTTATATGTCACAGGGTCTTGAATTCGTCGTACCTAATGCGTTTCAGTGTGGCCGACGTCAGATGTCGGCGTCGGATGTCGAGGAAGACAGCGAGGCAGTGATGCGTACCCCCCACGTCGTCGTGGTCATGGGCGTCGCCGGAACGGGCAAGACCACCATCGGTCCCCTGCTCGCCGCCCGGCTGGGTGTCCCCTATGCCGAGGGTGACGACTTCCACCCGCCCGCCAACATCGCCAAGATGACGGCCGGCACCCCGCTCGACGACGAGGACAGGTGGCCCTGGCTGGACGCCATCGGCGCCTGGGCGCACGGGCGGACCGGGCTCGGCGGAGTGGTCAGCAGTTCCGCGCTCAAGCGCGCCTACCGCGACCGGCTGCGGGCCGCCGCCCCCGGCGTGGTGTTCGTGCACCTCACCGGCGACCGGGAGCTGATCGAGGAGCGGATGCGGCAGCGTCAGGGCCACTTCATGCCCACCGCCCTCCTCGACTCGCAGTTCGCCACGCTCCAGCCCCTGCAGGCCGACGAGGCGGGTGTCGCGGTGGACGTCTCCGGCGCCCCCGAGGAGATCACCGCCCGGGCCATGGCCGCGCTGGAAGCCCTCGCTCCGTAAGCCGGATTCCCCCCGCCCCCCACCCCCACACCCCACCCCCCACATCTCTCCCTCCCCTCCCCACTCCCAAGGAACCCCCGTGTCCAGACTCAGCGTCGAGATGCTGGCAGCGGACCCCGTCGAGCCGATCACCTCGGCCGGTCATGCCCAGCTGGGCATCGCCGTCCTCGCGGGCATCGCCGTCATCGTCCTGCTCATCACCAAGTTCAAGCTCCACGCCTTCCTGTCGCTGACCATCGGGTCCCTGGCGCTCGGCGCGTTCGCGGGTGCCCCGCTGGACAAGGTCATCGCCAGCTTCACCACCGGACTCGGCTCCACCGTCGCGGGCGTCGGCGTGCTGATCGCGCTGGGCGCGATCCTCGGCAAGATGCTCGCCGACTCCGGCGGCGCCGACCAGGTCGTCGACACGATCCTCGCCAGGGCGAGCGGCCGTGCGATGCCCTGGGCGATGGTCCTGATCGCCTCGGTGATCGGTCTGCCGCTGTTCTTCGAGGTCGGCGTCGTCCTGCTGATCCCCGTCGTGCTGATGGTCGCCAAGCGTGGCAACTACTCCCTCATGCGGATCGGCATCCCGGCCCTCGCGGGCCTGTCCGTGATGCACGGCCTGGTGCCGCCGCACCCCGGCCCGCTGGTCGCCATCGACGCGGTCGGCGCCGACCTGGGCGTGACGCTGGCGCTGGGTGTGCTGGTCGCCATCCCGACCGTGGTCATCGCCGGACCGGTGTTCTCCCGGTACGCCGCCCGCTGGGTGGACGTCCCCGCGCCCGACAAGATGATTCCCCAGCGCGCCTCCGAGGAGCTGGAGAAGCGTCCGGGCTTCGGCGCCACGCTGATCACCATCATGCTGCCGGTCATCCTGATGCTGTCCAAGGCGCTCGTGGACATCGTCATAGACGACCCCGAGAACACCGTGCAGCGGGTCTTCGACGTCATCGGCTCCCCGATGATCGCCCTGCTCGCCGCCGTGCTGCTCGGCATCTTCACGCTGCTGCGGCCCGCCGGGTTCGCCAAGGAGCGGGTCTCGCAGCTGGTCGAGAAGGGCCTCGCGCCGATCGCGGGCATCCTGCTGATCGTCGGCGCGGGCGGCGGCTTCAAGCAGACGCTGATCGACTCCGGCGTGGGTCAGATGATCCTGGAGATCTCCGAGGACTGGTCGATCCCGGCGCTGCTGCTGGCCTGGCTGATCGCGGTGGCGATCCGGCTGGCGACCGGTTCGGCGACCGTGGCCACCGTCTCGGCGGCCGGTCTGGTCGCGCCCCTCGCGGCCGACATGTCGACCACGCACGCCGCCCTGCTGGTGCTGGCCATCGGCGCCGGTTCGCTTTTCTTCAGCCATGTGAACGACGCCGGGTTCTGGCTGGTGAAGGAGTACTTCGGCCTGAACGTCGGCCAGACCATCAAGACCTGGTCGGTGATGGAGACGATCATCTCGGTGGTCGCGGGCGCGTTCGTCCTGCTGCTGTCGTTGGTCATCTAGCGGCGCGGTACGGCCTTCGGGAGCGGTTCACCCTCGGGTGGGCCGCTCCCGTCGTCCGCGGGGCGCCACAGCCCGTGCTCCCGCTCGGCCCACGCCCGGCTCACCGAGCCCGTGCGCATCCCGCGGCGGGCCTCCGGGTCGGCGACGGCCAGGGTGATGTGACCGGCGAGGACGATGCCCATGACGAGGGCCAGCCAGTCGTGCACGAAGGTCGCGCTGGTGCGCCAGACCAGCGGGGTGAGATGGGTGAACCACATGACGAGGCCGGTGCCGAGCATGACGATCGCGGCCCCGGCGATCCAGGACGCGTAGAGCTTCTGCCCGGCGTTGAACTTGCCGGCGGGCCGTGCCTCGGCGCGCCGGTCGCGGCGCAGGACCGCGCGCAGCCAGACCCGGTCGTGCCGTCCGAAGCGGTTCAGCAGGCCGAGGTCGGCCCGCAGGGCGCGGGAGGCCAGGCCCAGCAGGACGGGCACCGGCAGGGCAAGCCCGGACCACTCGTGCAGCGCCACCACCAGGGCGCGGCGGCCGACGAGTTGGGCGAGCTGGGGGACGTAGAGGCAGGCGGCCGTCACCACGCACACGATCATCAGCGTGGCGGTCGTGCGGTGGACCCAGCGTGGGGTGCGGCCGAAGCGGCGGACGCGGGTGTCAGGTGGTGGGCTCATCGTCCCGTCCGTTCGAGCGGCCCACCCAGGCGTCGACGTCGTAGCCGCGTTCCTCCCAGTAGCCGGGGCGGACGTCCTCGGTGAGGGTGATGCCGGAGAGCCACTTGGCGGACTTGTAGAAGTACATGGGGGCCACGTAGAGGCGTACGGGGCCGCCGTGGGCGTGGCCGAGGTCCTCGTCCTGCATGCGCAGGGCGACCAGGACGTCCGCGCGGCGGGCCTGGTCGAGGGTGAGGCTCTCGGAGTAGGTGCCGTCGAAGCAGGTGAAGCGCACCGCCCCGGCTGTCGGCCGCACCCCCGCGGCGTCCAACAGCCGGGACAGGCGTACCCCTTCGAAGGGGGTGCCGGGCACCCGCCAGCCGGTCACGCACTGCACGTCGCGGACCAGGCGGGTCTGGGGCAGGGCCCTGAGGTCGGCCAGGGTGTAGGTGGTGGGGCGGTCGACCAGGCCGTCCACGGTGAGGCGGTAGCTGGTGGCGTCCTTGCGGGGCACGGAGGAGGTCACCGAGTAGTAGCGGAAGCCGCCGCCGCCCGGCAGCAGGCCGGTCAGGCCGGTGGGGTCCTTGTCGGCGGCGGCGCCGAGGAAGGAATCCAGGCCGCGTTGCAGGGTGGGCGCGGCGAGCACGGTCAGCGCGCCCAGGCCGAGGGTGCCGAGGAGGACGCGGCGGCCGACCGGTGGGCCGCCGGTCTCCGGCTGTTCGGGGTTCACGCGTTCATTCGAGCACCCGCGGCCCCGGGAGGGCCAGGGTCCGCGGGTGCCCGTCAGCGTTCCGTAAGCAGTCGCGCCGTTTCGGTCAGTCGGCGGTCTCCGCCGCCTTCTCCAGCTGGAACGCCTCGTTGCCGAGCCCGATCCGGGCGTGCACCTCGGGTCGGCGGGAGCGCAGCAGCGCGCCCTGGGCCAGGCCCGTGACGAGGGCGGCGCCGATGACGGCGGGGAGCAGCCAGTTCAGGACGGAGTCGCCGCCCGCGCCGATCAGCACGTCGAAGTCCCTGACGGTGTAGCCGATGATGAACAGCAGCCCGACGAGGGCGAGTCCGGAGGCGGCCAGCCGCCACAGCTGGGCGCCCGCGGCGCCGCGCCGGACGAAGAAGACGATCACGGAGACGGACGCGATGGCCATCAGGACGGCCACGCCGAGCGCGCCCAGGTTGCCCATCCAGGTGAACAGCCGCAGCACGGGCGCGGTCGGGTCGCCCACCGGGCCGTCGTCGGTGACCGCGAAGGCTGCGATCACCACGACGGAGATCACCGTCTGCAGCAGGGAGCCGGTGCCGGGTGCGCCGCTGGCGCTGCTGGTGCGGCCGAACGCGGCGGGCAGCAGGCCCTCGCGGCCCATCGCGAAGGCGTAGCGGGCGACGACGTTGTGGAAGCTGAGCATCGCCGCGAACATGCCGGTCACGAACAGGATGTGCAGGACGTCGGTGAAGGTCTCGCCGAGCAGGTCGCCGGTGAGGAAGAACAGCAGTCCGGCGCTCTGGTCCTGGGCGGTGCCGACGATGGCGGCGGGGCCGGTGGCGACGGTGAGCGCCCAGCAGCTGATGGTGTAGAAGACGGCGATGCCGCCGATGGCGAGGAACATCACCCGGGGCACCAGCACGTCGGGGCGGCTGGTCTCCTCGGCGTAGACGGGGGCCTGTTCGAAGCCGAGGAAGGCGGCGACGCAGAAGCACAGGGCGGTGCCGATGCCCGCGCCGGTGAGGGTGTCGGGGTTGAAGGCGTGCAGGGACAGGCCCTCGGGGCCCGGGTCCGAGAGGGCGGCGACGTCGAAGATGACGACGAGGACGACCTCGATGAGCAGCAGGACGCCCAGCACGCGCGCGTTGAGGTCGATCTTCAGCCAGCCGAGCGCGCCGACGGCGAGCGCGGCCAGCAGCGCCGGTATCCACCAGGCCAGTTCGGTGTCCAGGTAGGTGGCGGAGAGTCCGGACACCTCGAAGCCGAAGATGCCGTAGATGCCGACCTGGAGGGCGCTGTAGGCGACCAGCGCGACCAGGGCGGCGCCCGCGCCCGCGGTGCCGCCGAGGCCGCGGGAGATGTACGCGTAGAAGGCGCCCGCGTTGTGGACGTGGCGGCTCATCTCGGCGTAGCCGACGCTGAAGAGGGCGAGCACGGCGGCGAGGATCACGAACAGCAGCGGCTGCCCGACGATGCCCATCACCCCGAACGTCGTGGGCATGACACCAGCGACCACCATCAGGGGCGCGGTCGCGGCGAGCACCGACAGCAGCAGGCCCCAGGTGCCCAGCCGGTCGGCGCGCAGGGCGCGGTCCTGTCCCTTGAAGGTGCTGATGCCGTCGCGTTCGGCGGTGGGTCTGCTCGTACTCGAACTGCCCGTCGTCATGAGGGGTCGGTCCTTTCGGGAGGCGGCTGTCGGGGGCTGGGGTGGGGCTTTCCTGGCACGTGCGGGGTCAGGCCGTGCCGAGCGCGCGGTCGCGGGCGGCACGGAAGGCGGCGAGGGGGTCCCGGTCGGGGTAGGACCAGGGTTGCGGCGTCAGGTGGTCGCCGATGCGGTGGAACAGGGCGGCGGCCTCGGCGCCGCGGCCCTCGCAGACCTTGGCGTGGGCGAGGTAGTTGAGGTCGACCAGGCGGCGGGGGTGGCCCTCGTGCTCCCACTCCAGCCACCAGTCGAAGGCGGCCTTCATCACCTGCCGGGCGCGGCGGCCGGTCCAGTGCCCGGAGGCGACCGGGTCGGCGGGCTCGAACCCGGCGCCCGCGAGCACCCGGTAGCGCTCGGCGTGCGCGATCACCGGGAGGATCGCCAGCGGCGAGTCGGCGGGGGCCTGTTCGGCGGCCCAGGCGGCGAAGTCGTAGGCCTCGTGCAGCGGGTCGGGCCCGGCGTCCGCACGGTGTTCGGCGAGGCGGGCGACCAGCAGGTGGTGGGCGTGGTGGTGGTCGGGGTAGCGGGCCCGCACCTGCTCGAAGGTGCGCACGACGACGTCCTGTCCGCCGAGGGCGCGCTCCAGCATCAGCAGGCCCAGCAGGGGCGTCGGGTCGGCGGGGGCCAGGGCGGCGGCGGCCCGGCAGGCCTCGCGGGCGCGGTCCGGCTTCTCCTTGCCGCGCAGGGCGCGCTCCGCCTGGGCCACGGCGAGCAGCACGGTGGCGTCGGCGGAGTCGGGTTCGGCGAGCAGCCACTCACGCGCCCAGGCGACGGTGTACGGCTCCTGGGCGAGGACGGTGACGCGGTGGCCGCGGCGGTCCCAGTCGTCGCCGGTGCGGGCGAGCAGTGCGCGGACGGGCTGCCACCGGCCCTGGGCGAGTGCGGTGCGCGCGGCGCCGAGTTCGGCGTCGTCGAGAGCCGCGTCGAAGGCCTGGGCCGCGCGTCTGCGGCCGCGGCCGAGGGGCGGGGGTGGGGGCACCTCGGTACTACCTCGGGACTTGCCTCGGGACTGTGCTCGGCATCTGCGGAGACGACGGCGGGCCACGTGGTCACCGGGCCGCCATCGATCGATCACGCACAGCCAACCCCCACCCCATGCCCAGCGTCAAGTGCCATCGAGACATGACACGCGTCAACCTGACTGTGAGCAGCGGGAGTTGATGAACGGCTGTACCACTCCTGGTTGGATGGAGCCCATGAACGCCACGCCGCCCACGAACCCCGCCGACGAGATCCTCGACGTCGTCGACGAGCAGGACCGCGTCATCGGGCGGGCGCCGCGCGGCCGGGTCTACTCCGAGGGACTGCGCCACCGCTGTGTCTTCATCCAGGCCCGCAACGCGCGGGGCCACGTCTTCGTGCACCGCCGCACCGCGACCAAGCTGGTCTTCCCGGCCCTCTACGACATGTTCGTGGGCGGTGTCGTGGGCGCGGGCGAGACCTACGACGACGCCGCCCTGCGCGAGGCCGAGGAGGAACTGGGGGTGTCCGGGCTGCCGGAGCCGGAGTTCCTGTTCAAGTTCCTCTACGACGGCGGCGCCGGGCGCGCCTGGTGGTCGGCGGTGTACGAGGTCCGCTGCGACCTGCCGGTCAGTCCGCAGGTGGAGGAGGTGGCCTGGCACGCCTTCCTGCCCGAGGAGGAGCTGGAGCGGCGGCTGCCGCAGTGGGAGTGGGTGCCCGACGGCCTGGCGGCGTACCGGCGACTGAGGGCCCGGACCACGGGCGGGTAGGGTCCTGAGCGTGATCGCATTCGTACGGAACGTCCGGCTGTGGTTCGCGCCCGAGCGGATCCGGGACGAGGGCGCCACGCCCGACTACCGGTTCTCGCTCGCGAACGAGCGTACGTTCCTGGCCTGGCTGCGGACCTCGCTCGCGCTGATCGGCGGCGGGTTCGCGGTGGACCAGTTCCTGCCGGACCTCAACCGGGGCTGGCGGATCGGGCTGGCCCTGGCCCTGCTCGCGGCGGGCGTGCTGTGCTCGCTGCGCGCGGTCAACCACTGGCTGCGCTGTGAGCGGGCCATGCGCCGGGGCGAGGACCTGCCGGTGTCCCGGTTCCCGGCGCTGCTCAGCGTCGTGGTGGCGGTGGTGGCCCTCGCGATGGTCGTGATCGTGCTCGTCGGATGGGAAGGGTGAGCGGCACCACCGCCGACGCGCGCGACCCGGGGCTCCAGCCGGAGCGCACCAGGCTCGCGTGGCGGCGTACGACGCTGGCGGGCACCGTCGCCGCCGTCCTCGCCGTACGGACCTCGCTGAACGGCGGCTCCACCGCCGTCGGGGCGGTGGCCGCGGCCCTGTGCCTGGCGCTGTGGCTGGGACTGCTGCTGGTCGCGCACCGCCGTATCCGGACCCTGTCCGCGACCGCCCGCCCGGCCCCGCTCAGCCCCCGGCACGCCGCGGTGGCCGCGCTGTGCACGGTGGCGCTGGCGGTGTGTGCGGCGGCGCTGCTTTTCTGACGTCCCTCAGAGCCCCGCCTCCTCCCAGTCCACCGTCACCACCAGCTTCCCCCGCGTCCGCCCTTCCTGGATGCTGCGGTAGGCGTCGGCCGCGCGCTCCAGGGGATACGTCTGCGACACATGGACGGAGATCGCGCCCTGCTCGGCGAGTTCCGTGAGGTGCCGCAGGTCCCCGGCGTCGGGGCGGACGAAGTAGTAGTGGCCGCCGTAGTCGACCACCTCCGGGTCGGCGACGGAGACCAGCCGTCCCTCCGGGGCCAGCAGGTTCGCGGAGACCTTGGTCGTGTCGCCGCCGACGGTGTCGAAGGCGGCGTCCACGCCCTCCGGCGCCAGTCCGCGCACCCGCTCCGCGAGCCCCTCGCCGTAGGTCACCGGCTCCCCGCCCAGCGCGCGGACGAAGTCGTGGTTGGCCTCGCTGGCGGTGCCGATCACCCGGGCGCCGAGATGGCGGCCGAGCTGCACGGCGAGGGAGCCGACGCCACCGGCGGCGGCGTGCACGAGCACCGTCTCGCCGCGCTTGACCTCGAGCCGCTTGACCAGCACCTGGTAGGCGGTGAGGCCGGTCAGCGGCAGCCCGGCGGCCTCCTCGAAGCCGAGGTTGCGCGGCTTGCGGGCGAGGGTGCGCACGGGGGCGGCGACGTACTCGGCGAGGGTGCCGCGGGACAGGAAGTCCTCGCGGACGTAGCCGATGACCTCGTCCCCGACGCCGAACTCGGTGACGGCCACACCCGGCCGCACCACCACGCCCGACACGTCCCAGCCGGGGATGACGGGGAAGACGGTGTCGAGGAGGCCGTCCATGTACCCCTCGCGGCACTTCCAGTCGACGGGGTTGACGCCCGCGGCCCGCACCTTCACCAGGACGGCGTCCGGGCCGACCTTGGGCTCGGGCCGCACGCCGTACTCCAGCACCTCGGGTCCGCCGTACCGGCTGTAGCTGATCGCCTTCATGCCACCGACCCTCCGGGGTACCCGGACGCCACGCAACCGGGACGACCCGATACGGGCCGTTCGCGTGGCGGCCAGGCCGCACCCGGCCCAGGATCGTCCTGACCGCACCCGCACCGAAGGTGAGCACCATGACCACGATGCAGCACCAGGAACACACCGCCCACTCCCACGCCCACGGCCCCGGCTGCGGGCACACCGAGGTCCCGCACGGCGACCACGTCGACTACGCGCACGACGGCCATCTGCACCGGGAGCACGGCGGCCACTGGGACGAGTGCGAGCCCGGCGGGCACACCGCCCACGGCGGCCACGAGCACCGGCACGGCGAAGGATGCGGGCACGCGCGCGTGCGCCACGGCGACCACGTCGACTACCTCCACGACGGCCACCGGCACGCCGAGCACGCGGACCACTGGGACGACCACTGACCGACCCGTACGCCGACGGCTCCCCGCTCTGCCGCGGGGAGCCGTCGGCGTACGGTGGCACCGATCACGTTGGGCCCCGCCTCTGGACGGCATACCGACCGGTCGGCATCATGGTCACGTCCCGTCAACGCGTCCGTAGGAGCGACGAATGAGCCCCGACCACCCGCCAGGCCTCGATCCCGACCGGCTGCGCGGCCTGCTCGACCGCGAGCGGCCCGGCCTGACGCACGGCCCCCTGACCGGCCGGCTGATCGAGGGCGGACGGTCGAACCTCACCTACGACGTCACCGACGGGACCTCCCGGTGGGTCGTCCGGCGCCCCCCGCTGGGCCACGTCCTGGCCACCGCGCACGACATGCGGCGCGAGCACCGCGTCATCAGCGCCCTGCACCCGACGAACGTGCCGGTGCCCCGGCCGGTGCTGCTGTGCGAGGACGAGGAGGTGCTCGGAGCGCCGTTCTACGTCATGGAGTTCGTCGAGGGCACCCCCTACCGCACCGCCGACCAGCTCGCCCCGCTGGGCCCGGAGCGCACCCGCGCGGTGGCGCTGTCGCTGGTGGACACGCTCGTCGACCTGCACGCCGTGGACCCCGCCGAGGTGGGCCTCGGCGACTTCGGCCGCCCGGAGGGCTTCCTGGACCGCCAGCTGCGCCGCTGGGGCAAGCAGCTGGACGCCTCCCGCAACCGCGACCTGCCCGGCATCGACGAACTGCACGCCACCCTCGGCCGCGACCTGCCGCACTCCCCCGCCCCGGCGGTGGTGCACGGCGACTACCGCCTCGACAACGTGCTCATCGGGTCCGACGACCGGATCAAGGCGATCCTCGACTGGGAGATGTCCACCCTCGGCGACCCGCTGACCGACCTGGGGCTGCTGGTGATGTACAGCATGCCGCTCGGCATGCCCCACTCCCCCGTCTCCACCACCGCCGAGGCCCCCGGCCACCCGCGCCCCGCCGAGCTGATCGAGCGCTACGCCGCCCGCTCGGGGCGCGATGTCTCCGAGGTCTCCTGGTACACGGCGTTCGCCTGGTTCAAGCTCGCCGTGATCCTGGAGGGCATCCACTACCGCTACACCCTGGGCCAGACCGTCGGCCGCGGCTTCGACCGCATCGGCGACCTGGTCCCGGTCTTCATCGAGCACGGCCTGACCACTCTGACCCGCGACCAGGAAGGCTGACCGCACATGGACTTCGCGTTCGACGCGCGCACCGAGGAGCTGCGCGCCAAGCTGCTCGCCTTCATGGACGAGTACGTCTACCCGGCCGAGCCGGTCGCGCACGAGCAGCGGGCCCGGCTGGCGTCGCCGTGGGACACCCCGGCGGTGGTGGAGGAGCTGAAGGCCGAGGCGCGGCGGCAGGGCCTGTGGAACCTCTTCCTGCCGGACGCCGAGTACGGCGCCGGGCTGACGAACCTCCAGTACGCGCCGCTCGCCGAGATCACCGGCCGCTCCCCGCAGCTGGCGCCGACCGCGACCAACTGCGCGGCCCCGGACACCGGGAACATGGAGGTGCTGGCCCAGTTCGGGAACGACGAGCAGAGGAAGCGGTGGCTGGAGCCGCTGCTCGCCGGTGAGATCCGCTCGGCGTTCGCGATGACCGAGCCGGAGGTGGCCTCCTCGGACGCCACCAACATCACCACGCACATCCGGCGGGACGGCGACGAGTACGTCATCAACGGGCGGAAGTGGTACATCTCCGGGGCGATGGACCCGCGCTGCGAGATCTTCATCGTGATGGGCAAGACGGACCCGGACGGTCCCGACATCCGCCGTCAGCAGTCCATGGTGCTGGTGCCGCGCGACACCCCGGGCGTCCGGGTGGAGCGGGCCATGCAGGTGTTCGGCTACGAGGACCACTACCACGGCGGTCACGCGGAGGTGTTCTTCGAGGACGCGCGCGTGCCGGTGTCGAACCTGATCGGCGAGGAGGGCGGCGGCTTCGCCATCGCGCAGGCCCGGCTCGGTCCCGGCCGCATCCACCACTGCATGCGGCTGATCGGCATGGCCGAGCGGGCGATCGAGCTGATGTGCCAGCGAGCGGTGTCCCGTACGGCGTTCGGCAAGGCGCTGGCCCAGCAGGGCGTGGTGCAGAACTGGATCGCGGACGCCCGGGTGGCCGTGGAGCAGTTGCGGCTGCTGGTGCTGAAGACGGCGTGGATGATGGACACGGTCGGCAACCGCGGCGCCCACACCGAGATCCAGGCCATCAAGATCGCCACCCCGCGCACGGTCGTGGGCATCCTCGACCGGGCGATCCAGCTGCACGGCGCGGGCGGGGTCAGCCAGGACTTCCCGCTGGCCGAGCTGTACGCGGGCGCGCGCACCCTGATGCTCGCCGACGGCCCCGACGAGGTGCACCAGCGGTCGCTGGCGCGGCGGGAGCTGAAGAAGTACCTGTGAGCGGCATGGGTAAGGGGCGGCGCGCCATGGCGACCGCCCCTTGCACATCGTTGTCATCGGCTACGGGCACATCGTTGTCATGGGCTACGGGCACATCGTTGTCACCGCTACGGCCGCAGCGCCCGCAGCAGCAGGTCGGCCAGGTGGTCGGCGACCTGCTGCGGGCTGAGCGGGCCGTCCGGGCGGTACCAGGTCGACAGGTGGTGCACGGACCCGAAGTGGTAGTCCACGACCAGGTCGGCCGGGGTCTCCTTGGTGAAGACGCCCGCCTCCTGGCCCTCCTCGATCAGCGCCCGGAAGCGTTCGTGGTAGCGCCGCCGCTCGGCGCGCACCTGCTTGTTCTTCTCCGGGCTGAGGTGGTGCATGGAGCGGAAGAAGATCGACGCGTCGTCGAGGTTCTCGATGGTGGTGACCACCACGTCGGCGGCGGCGTCCCGCACCCGCTTCTCGATCGGCTCGTCCGCCTGCGCGAAGCCGTCGAGGCGCACCTGCTGGACGCGCAGCACGCGCGCGTAGACCTCGTGCAGCAGATCGTCCTTGGACCCGAAGTAGTGGTACAGCGCCCCCTTGGTGACGCCCGCCGCCTCGACGATCTCCTGCACCGAGGTGCGGTCGTAGCCCTGTTCGGCGAAAAGCCGGGTGGCGGCGGCCAGGAGCCGCTGTGGAACTGGGGCTCCCTCTCCGGTTGTCCTGGGCACTGCCGCCACCTGCCTTTCCATGTGGTCCTACTGACGTGAGAGGTGTTACCGACTCGCCTGGGAACGCGAACGCAACTCCCGACGGAGGATCTTCCCACTAGCCGTCTTCGGCAAGTCGGGCAGGATCTCGACCTGCCGCGGGTACTTGTAGGCGGCCAGTCTCTCCGCGCAGTACGCGGCCAGCTCGGCGGGGTCCGCCGCCGCCCCCGGGCGCAGGCTGATGCAGGCCTTGACGGTCTCACCGCGATACCCGTCCGGCACCCCGACGACGGCCGCCTCGCGCACCGCCGGGTGGGTGTAGAGCACGTCCTCGACCTCGCGGGGCCACACCTTGAAGCCGGAGGCGTTGATCATGTCCTTCTTGCGGTCGACGACGTAGAGCCAGCCCCGCGGGTCCATGAAGCCGATGTCGCCGGTGCGCAGTTCCCCGTCCGGGAAGGTCTCGGCGCTCGCGTCGGGGCGCCGCCAGTAGCCGGGCACGACCTGCGGCCCGCGCACCACGATCTCGCCCTGCTCCCCGAACGGCACCTCGGCCCCGTCCTCGTCGACGATGCGTACGACGGTGTCGGGCCCCGGCACCCCCACCGCCAGCGTCCCCGACGCCGGGTCGACGGGCGCCTCATGTCCCGGCGGTACGGCGGCGCAGGGCGCGGTGCACTCGGTCAGCCCGTAGCCGTTGCGGATGTACGGCCCGAACCCGGCGCGGAACTTCTCCACCAGGGCGGGCGGCAGCGGGGCGCCCCCGGACGAGATCACCTCGAAGGAGGAGAAGTGGTCCGGCGTGACGTCCGGGTGGGCGGCCAGCGCCATGAAGGCGGTCGCGGGTCCCACGGTGTAGTGCGGCCGGTGCGTGGCGAAGGCGTCGAGGACGACTCCCGCCTCGAAGCGGTAGGCCAGCACCAGCGTGCCCGCGCTGTTCAGACAGGCGCCGAACTGGCAGACCATGCCGGTGATGTGGAACAGCGGCGCCAGCGCGAAGTAGACCGGCGGCGCGGGCAGTTCGAGACCGGCGCGCTGCCGCTCGGCGTTGTGCATGATGTTGCCGTGCGTGTTGGTGGCCCCCTTGGGGGCGCCGCTGGTGCCGGACGTGTAGCTGATCAGCGCGATGTCGTCGGGCCCGAGGTCGCGCCCCGGCGGCGCGGGGTGCCCCGCCCGCGCGACCGCGGTGAGATCGTCGGCGTCGGCGGCCCGCGGCAGCCGCTCGAAGCCGAGCACCCGCGCGTCGTCCTCGGTCTGGTGGTCCAGCTCGCTGCCGGTGAGCACGATCCGCACCGGCGATTCGGCGGCCGTGGCGCGCAGATACGACTCCCAGGCCCGGTCGGCACAGATCAGCGCGGCGACCTCCCCGTCCCGCAGGACGTGCCCGACCTCCCCCGCCTTGTACATGGGGTTGACCGGCACCACGATCGCGCCCGCCTTCCAGGCGCCCAGCACGGCCACCACGAACTGCGGCGAGTTCTGCAGCAGCACGGCGACCCGGTCACCGCGCTCCAGCCCGCGCGCGGCGAGGTGCCCGGCCACGGAGTCGCTCAGCTCGTCGACCTCGCGGTAGGAGAGGCGTCCGTCGAAGTAGGCGAGGAAGGTCCGCTCCGGCGCCTCCCACACCACCCGGCGCAGGGCGTGCACCAGGGACTCGTCGGGGTGCACCGGTGCCCGCTGGGCGTCGTTGAGCAGGGCGAGCCAGGGCCGGTCGGCGTACCGGACGCTCCCGTCGGCCGGGCCGCTCACCGCTCGGCCTCCCAGGTGCGCTGGATGCGGTTCATCCCGCGCAGCCAGCGTTCGGGCTCGGCGGCCCGCGCCTGGTAGTACTGGCCGACCTCGGGGTGCGGCAGAATCAGGAACCGGTCCTCGGCGATCCCCGCGAACAGGGCGTCGGCGACCGCCTCCGGCTCGATCGCGGTCGGCGCCAGCACCAGGTCGCCCGCGCTGCCGCTCCCGGTCAGCATGTCGGTGCGCACGCCCTGCGGACAGATGGCGTGCACCTTCACCCCCCGGTGCCGGTACGTCAGCGACAGCCACTCGGCGAAGGCGTACGCCCCGTGCTTGGTGACGCTGTAGGGCGCGGCACCGATCATGGTGAGCAGCCCGGCGGCGGAGACGGTCGACACGAACCGCCCGGAACCGCGTTCCAGCCACTCCGGCAGCAGCGCGTGCGCCGCGCGCACGTGGGCCATCACGTTCACGTCCCAGGCGAGCGCCCACACACTCTCCTCGGCCGCCTCGGTCCCCCCGGAGGCGACCCCGGCGTTGGCGCAGTACACGTCGATGGAGCCACCGAGCGCGTCCCGCGCCTCCTCGACGATCCCGGAGGCGTCCCCGACCACGGCGATCCCACCGACCTCCGCGGCGACCGCCTTGGCCTTCCCCGCATCAAGATCGTTGACCACGACCCGGGCCCCTTCAGCGGCGAACCGCCGCGCGAGGGCGGCCCCGATCCCACCCCCCGCCCCGGTGACGACGACTCCGGAACCCCGCACGGCATCCACCATTCGCTCTCCTCCAACATGGCCGAGCCCGACCCCGAGACGGCCAGACTAACCAGTCGGTATGTTCAAAAGGAAGGGTCGAGCAACGCCGGAAAGGGGCGCGGGGCTGTATACATGTGCGGCTCCGCCGCGTGGGCGCGACAAGCCACAACGAACCCGCACCCTCCCCACAACCCGCACCACCCCCTACCGTGCCCTCATGCGCCTGTCCAGACGAACGCTGCTCGCAGCAGCCACAGCGACCGCATCCCTCGCCGCCCCCACAGCCACCGCGGCCGAAGCCCACAGGCCTCAGCGAACCGGCTTCGAGAACCTCGCCAGCCAGGACTACGCCCAGCTCAGCGGCCAGCGCACCGGCATCGTCACCAACCCCACCGGCATCACCCGCGACGTCCACCACATCGTCGACGTCATGCACGCCAACGACCACGTGGACCTCAGGGCCGTCTTCGGCCCGGAACACGGCTTCCGCGGCACCGCCCAGGCAGGCGGCTCCGAGGGCCGCTACGACGACCCCGCGACCGGCCTCCCGGTCTACGACACGTACCTCAAGAGCGGCCAGCCCCTCGCCGACATCTTCACCGCGTCCGGCGTGGACACGATCGTCTTCGACATCCAGGACGTGGGCGCCCGCTTCTACACCTACATCTGGACCCTGTACGACTGCATGGAGGCCGCCGCCCGCGCGGGCAAGCGCTTCGTCGTCCTGGACCGCCCGAACCCGATCGGCGGCCGGTCCGCCGAGGGCCCGGTGCTGCACCCGGAGTTCGCCACCTTCGTCGGCCGCAAGCCGATCGCGCAGGCGCACGGCATGACGGTCGCGGAGCTGGCGCTGCTGTTCAACGGGGAGTTCCTGGAGACCCCGGTGCCGCTGGAGACGGTCAGGATGACCGGCTGGCGCCGCACGGACTTCTACGACGCCTCCGGGCTCCCCTGGGTGCCGCCGAGCCCGAACATGCCCACCCCGGACACCGCCCTGGTCTACTCGGGCACCTGTCTCTTCGAGGGCACCAACCTCTCCGAGGGCCGCGGCACGACCAGGCCGTTCGAACTGCTGGGCGCGGAGGGCGTCGACGGGCGCTGGGCCGCCGCCGCCAACGAACTCGGTCTGCGGGGTGTGCGCTTCCGGGAGGCGTACTTCGCGCCGACGTTCTCCAAGTTCCAGGGCAAGACGGTCGGCGGTGTGCAGCTCCATGTGCACGACCGGGCGGCGTACGACCCGGTGCGCACCGGGATCGGCCTGCTGATCACCGCCAAGCGGGTGTGGAGCGGCTTCGCCTGGCGCCCGGACAACTGGATCGACAAGCTCACCGGTTCCACGCTGGTCCGCACGATGATCGACGCGGGCGCGGACACCGACGAGGTGGTGGCGGGCTGGCGGGAGGAGCTGGCGGCGTTCCGGCGCACGCGCGCGGAGTACCTCCTGTACCGCTGACCGCGAGCCGGGCGTCTGGTCAACGCGCGCGTGTCGCAGGACGATGCCGTGGGGACGAGGAGGTCCGGTCATGGCGGATCCGGCGATGAGTGTGACGCCGTACTGGGAACTGACCTTCGACGCGGGCGGGGACCCGGACGCCCGGCGCCGGGACCGGCTGCTCGCCGGGGTGGCCGCGCGGGGGGTACGGGACCTGGTGGTCTTCGCGCACGGCTGGAACAACGACCGCTCGACGGCGACCCGGCTCTACAGCGAGTTCTTCGCGCCGATGCCGTCCCTCGCGCCGAAGGCCCGGATCGGGTACGTGGGCGTGGTGTGGCCCTCGATGCGGTTCTCCGACGAGCCGATCCCCGACTTCCCGCCGACCGCGGTCGCCGGGGAGACCGGGGGTCCGGGGCTCGACAAGGCCACGCGCCGGGCGCTCCTGGAGACGTTCCCGGAGCGGGCCACGGTGGTGGACCAGGTGGCGGGGCTGCTGGACCGGCGGCCCCGCGACGGGGACGGCCTCGAGGAGTTCGGGCGGCTGGCGCGGCTGCTGGTGGCGGGGGCGGGGCCCGGGGCGGACGAGGAGGGTGACGCGGGTGCGGACACCGCTCCCGAACCCCGTATGTTCACCGCCCCGGCCGCCGAGGTGTGCGAGGAGTTCGCGGCGGCGCTCGCCCGTGTCCAGGCACCGGACGGGCGGAGCGCCGCCTTCGGCCTGCCCAACCCCTGGGAGGGCGCGCGGGAGTTGCTGCGGCAGGCGACGTACCACGCGATGAAGCGGCGGGCGGGGACCGTCGGTGAGCGGGGGCTGGGGCGGCTGCTCGGGCGGCTCGCCGAGGCGGCACCCGGGGTGCGGGTGCACCTGGTGGGGCACAGCTTCGGGGCGCGGCTGGTGGCGTTCGCGCTGCGCGGGCTGCCCGCCGGGGTGGACACGGTGAAGTCGGTGACGCTGCTCCAGGGGGCGTTCTCGCACTACGCCTTCGCGGCCCGGCTGCCGCACGACACGCGCGCGAAGGGCGCGCTGGCGGGCCGCCAGGACCGGGTCGACGGCCCGGTGGTGTGCTGTCACTCCCGGCACGACGCGGCGCTCGGCACCTTCTACCCGCTGGCCTCGCGCACCGCGGGCGACGACCGGGGCGTCGTCGCGGGCTTCGACGTCGGCCGGGCGCTCGGCGCCCGGTGGGGTGCCCTCGGCTATGCCGGGATCAGGGAAGTGCCGGGCACGCGCGCGTGGTCGCTCGCCGAGGCGCTCGAGCGGCGGCTGCCCGGCTCGGGCTGTGTGAACGTGGACGCGGCGGCGGTGGTCCGGCGGGGCGGTCCACCGTCCGGCGCGCACAGTGACATCGTGCACCGGGAACTGGCCCGGCTGGTGCTGGCGGCGGGCCGGGTGACCTGACCCGCCGCCCCGGGCCTGTCCGGCGGATCAGGTCGCGGGAAGTCGGCCGCACGACGAGAACGCGGCAGATGGGCGTGGTGCGCCCCGCGTCTGTGACATGACCCGCCGGGCGGGCCCGCGGTCACCTCACCGGTGCGAGGTGAACTCCACCACCTGCTGGTACGTCGGCCGGTTCTGCCAACCGATCTTGGCCTGGTTGATGCCGCCGAGCGCCCGGTGGACGATCGCGTCGGCGCACCACTGGTCACCGGCCGAGCAGTGCTCGTCGCCCGGGTAGACCTGGGCGGCGGTCCGGCCCGCGGCCTGTTTCAGGGTGCTGACCAGGACGTCCCGGCAGCCGCTGACGGTGCCGTCACCGCAGTAGGTCCGGGCCAGCGGACCGCGCACCTGTTCCCCGAGGACGGTCCGGATGTCCTTGTCGACATAGCTCCACCAGCCGTACTGGAAGGAGCTTCCGGCGTGTGCGCCGGTCGGGCCGTGGGCGGCCGACGGCGACTCGTCGACGGGCAGGTTGCGGGTGAAGGCGCCGAACAGGTCGCTGCCGAGGCCGGGTTCGAACTCGGCCTTCACCAGCAGCGGCCACCAGGCGTCCAGGACGCGGATGGCGTCCGCGTGGGCGTACCGCTTCGAACCGGCGGAGGTCTCCGTGCGCTTGGACCCGGAGGCCACCCACGCGGAGAGCTTCTGCACGGCGTCCGCGGCGGCCGGGTCGGTCACCGGCGCGCTGTTGATCACCCGGAGCAGCTTCGGCACCACGTCCTCGGCGCGCAGGTCGGCGAGTCCGGCCTCCGCCATCGCCTTCACCAGCGCGGCGCGGGTGACCCCGCCCTGGGCGACCAGCCGTTTCACCCGGTCGTCCAGCAGGTTGCCGCGGTGCACCGAGCCGTTGCCCCAGGGCGCGACCGCGTACTCCTTGGCCTGGGCGTTGTTCCAGGAGATGTAGTAGTCCTGGTCCGTGGAGCTGGGGTGCGCGGAGGGCGGGGTGTAGGAGGCGGTGTTGGTCTCCGGGGTCCAGTTCCGCCACTCGTACGCGGACCGCGCCCACACCGGGAACTCGGCGTCCACCCCGGCCGCGCGCACCGGGTTGTCGCCGCTGTTGTAGTACGCGGTGTGCTCGGAGTCGGCGTAGAACCAGTTGAAGGTGTAGTTGATGTGCTGGGTCGCCCGCTGGAAGTCCGCCGGGCCCTTGACGTAGTCGGGGTCGTTCAGCATCTGGAAGCCGATGATCGAGTCGGCCTCGTGCAGGAACGAGGAGCGCAGGGAGGTGTAGGCGACCTTCTTGCCGCCGACGGTGGCGCGGTACTCGACGGGGCCGTACTTGGTCCGCCAGACCCGCATCGTGTAGGAACCGGCGGCGGTGCCGTCGGCGACGGTCGGCTTCCAGGCGTTCCTCTGCTCGACCTTCTCCATCGGGGTGCAGGTGCCCCGGTAGAGGTAGTGGTAGTCGTCCTGGCACAGTTCGACGGCGTAGGTGTCGATGATGTCCTGGCCGGAGGTGGTCGCGCTCCACGCGTAGTCCTGGCCGCGGCCCAGTTCGACGTAGAAGCTCAGGCCCGCGAAGGAGGCGCCGCGGGCGCTGATGCCGGGACCCTGGATCTCCTGGAGCATCAGCAGCTGCGGGGCGAAGTAGCCGGTCTGCGGGCCGAACACGGCGATCGGATGGCCGCTGGCGGTGTGCTCACCGCTGACGACCAGCGCGTTGGACATCCCGCGCCGGGCCGAACTGACCGCCCGCGCGGCGGTGCCGGTCGAGGCAGCGGTCGCCGAGCTGGTGGCCGCGGCGCCGGTACGGTCGTACACGAGCGGTTCGCGGACCACCGAGCCGGGGTCGGGCAGGGCGGTGCCCTGCGGGGCGGCGGGCTTGGTGCCGTACGGGAAGGCGCCGTCGTGGACGGTGAGGACGGCCTCGGGGTCGTTGCGCATCCGGAAGGACTCCCACACCCGGGTGCCCTCCTCGACGCCGTACTTGGACTGGGCGGCCAGCAGCGACAGCGCGTTGTTGACCTCGCCGCCGCCCCCGGAGCCGAAGAGGGCGCCGATCACGGAGGCCAGCGCGACCAGGTCGGTGGGCTTGAAGCGCTCGATCGTCCCGGCGTTGGTGATGGAGTCCTTGTGGCCGGTGAGGACGTACTCGCCGGGGAAGTAGCGGCCGGAGTCGGAGGCGTCTATGTAGGCGTTGATGCCGTCGACGTAGGCCTTGACGTCGGCGAGGGCCTGCTGTCCGCGCTCGCCGTTCTTCGCGGCGGCGCTGTCGATCTGCGCCTGGAGGTCCGCCTCGGTGTACGGGGCGTTGCGCCAGAAGTCCTGTTCCAGGCCCTGGTTGGAGGGCGCGCCCCCGGCGAAGGAGGTGAGCTGGCCGCGGCCGACATGGCGGAAGACGTCCATCAGCCAGAGCCGGTCCTGCGCGGCGGCGTAACCGGCGCCGAACTCGGTGCCGTAGCGGGTGGTGCCCGTTATGTGCGGAACGCCCGTCTTCTTGTCGCGGACGATCGTGACGTCCGTGCGCCCGGCGGGGCGGACGGTGGAGGCGACCTGGTCGGCGGGGACCCCGAACGAGGCGTCGTTGAAGAAGGAGTTGAGGGTGGCGTCGGTGACGGCCGGGTAGCCGGTGGCCAGGTTCGCATAGGGGCCGAGCTGGTCGGCGGCGTGCGCGGGGCGGGTGCCGAAGGCCTGGTGGAGGAGGATCTGGGCGAGCGTGGCGTTGCCGTTCTGGCCTGGCGGCAGGATGTCGGAGCACTGGCTGCCGCAGTGGTCGGCGACCGCCGCGACCTGCGGGGCAGCGGGTTCGGCGGCCGTCGCCCGGGAAAGCGGCGACAAAAGACCGGTCATGAGAACGCATACGGATGCCGTCTTCAGGAACCCGTGGAATCCGCGGGGAGTTCTCAGTCTGTCGAGCGCGTTACGTGGGGTGCGCCGAGGCATGGCACCTCCTGACGGACGTGGGGTGGGCCCGGATGTTACCGGCGGTTATCCCCGCGTTTGAAGATGAACATGCGTCACTTTTTGAGGTGACGGCCGCCGCTTATGGCGGTCATCGCGAATCGAATGGATCGGAAGGGAGCCGAATCGGTTGTCGATACGTCTATTCGGCGACGTCCGTACGACGACGCCGAAGTGACCGAAGTACAGGTGCAGGTGTGACGGAGGTGCAGGGCGATGGCCGGTTTTCGGAGTCTGGCGAGACAGGTACGCGATCCACGGTGCGATCTGGCGCTGCGGCGCTACTCACTGCGCAAGTGCCTTGAGCGGTTCGCCCCTTATGGACACAGGGCGACCTGGAACCATCTCTGCTCCCGGGCCGGGTTCGGCCCGGAGGACCGCTCCCCCGACCCGGCGCGGCTCGTGGCCGCACTGGAGGAACTGGAGGAGGCGCGCGCGGTGTGGCTGGCCTACGAGGTCGAGTTCGCCGAGCGCCGCAGGAAGGAGAAGCACGACGGGCTGCGCAGCCCGGGCAGTGTGGACGACTGGCACCGTATGACCTGGGGCGGCTTCGGCGTCGCCTGGTGCGACGACCCGCGGCTTCATCCCCGTGAGCCGCTGGCCGAAGTACTGCGCCGCCTGATCGCCGCGTTGGAGCGCGAACCCGGTTCGGGCTGCCCGGTGTGCGGCGGGGCGCGGCTCGTCTGGAAGTACGACCTGGATCACGACCCGTCCTCGGGTCCCGTCTGCACGGACTGCGGAATCCTCGTCCCGCGCCCCGTGCTCACCCCGGAGGCCCTGGCCTACGCGCGGCGCGGACACCGCCTGCTGGTGTCGGCGTAGCGCCACGGATGCGGCACGAAGGAACGGGGGACGCCGCACGAACCCGACGGGGGACGCGCACGAACCCGACGGGAGACGCCGCACGAACCCGACGGGAGACGCCTGAGACCGAGGCGGGGAACGCACCGGGGGTGCGCGAGGGGATGCCGCGCCCCCACCGCGCGGGCGCGCCGAGCCCGTGGCGCCGGGTGCGGTGAGGCGGTCGGCCCAGGTGCCCGCGGAGCGCCGGACACCTGCCTGGGCGCCTGCTTGGCCGGACGTCTGCCCGGGCGCCTGCTTGAGCGCCGCACACCTACCCGGGTGCCTGCTTGAGCGCCGCACACACGTCCGGGCACCTGATGCCTGGCCGGGCACTGGACGACACCTGCCCAAGCGCCTGGCACCTGACCGGGGCATACGACCGGCTCACCCGCACCGCTAAGTTCGCGCCAGATTGACGGACGACGGTTTCCGGCCGGGAGCCCCCGGCGGGATGTCCTGGTCCGCTTCCCCCCGCTCGCGCCCCTGACCCGCCGCCACCGCCCGCCGAACGCCGTGGCCAGGATCTCCACCCCGGCCGTGGGCCGGGCACCGACCGAGCGACCGTGGCCCGCCGGTGCGCGGCCGTCGGGCGGGGACGTGTCTTCGCCTTTCTCCCCCGTTCCCGGGGCCGCTCAGGCGCCCGTCGGGGGCGGTGAGAACGGCGTGTTGGTTCCGGTGGGCCCGCGAGGACGGTGGGCCCGGTGTTCCGAATGAGCGGATGAGGGCACATGGCCCGTGGCCCTGGGAGCGCTTCCGGCTGGCCGCGATGGTAGCCACGGGAAAGGGTGGGGGTAGGCATGGTTCGTGTTCTGGTGGTGCATGACGAGGGGTTACTGCGGTCCGCGCTGGTGCAGTTGCTCGGATCCGGTGACGGACTGGAGGTCACGTCGCTGTCCCCGCGTGCCGACGCACCGGATCAGGACGCCTCGCGGACGGATGTGTGCGTCGTCGACGGAGACTGCCTGGAGGGGCCGGATGCGGAACCCGGCGCGCCGTTCCGGGCCCGCTGGGGAGAGCGGCTGGTCGTGCTCACGACGCCCGAGCGCCCCGGGGTGCTCCGCCGGGCGTTCGAGGGCGGTGCGCTCGGACTGGTCGACAAGGACGCCTCGGCCGAGCGGCTGATCACGGCGGTGCGCACGGTCGCCAAGGGTGAGCGGTTCCTGGACGAGCCGCTGACCGTGGCCCTGCTGGAGGGGACGAGGATGCCGCTCACGAGCCGTGAACTGAGCGTGCTGTCGCTGGCCGCGCAGGGGTCGCCGGTGGCCGAGATCGCGGCCCGTCTGCATCTGTCGCGGGGCACCGTCCGCAACTACCTGGCCACGGCGATCCGGAAGGTGGGGGCGCGCAACCGGGTGGACGCGATCCGCATCGTGCAGAACGCCGGGTGGACCTGACGGCCCGGGGTCACGGGCGGGCCGCGGGGGTGTGCGGCCGGTCGTTCCAGTGGCCCGTCAGATCGCGGTAGAGCGGGGAGCGGGCCAGCATCTCCCGGTGGGTGCCGCAGTCCGCCCGTACCCCGTCCAGGACCAGGACGCGGTCGGCCCGCACGGCGGACGACAGGCGGTGCGCGACCACGAGCAGCGTCCCCGGCCGCCGTGCGAGCGCCCGCTCCGCGCGGGCCTCCGCCGCCGGGTCCAGATGGCAGGTGGCCTCGTCGAGCAGCAGCAGGGGCGCGGGCGACAAGTGGGCGCGCGCCAGCGCGACGAGCTGCCGCTCGCCCGGCGAGAGGTCGTCCGGCCGCACCGGCGCGTCGAGTCCGCCCAGCCGGTCGACGAGCGGGCCCAGACCGAGGGCCCGGACGGCGGCCTCGACGGCGGGCGACGGCGCGTCCGCACGGAGGTAGGTGAGGTTCTCGCCCACGGTGCCGGTGAACACGTACGCCTCCTGGGGCACCAGCACGCGCGCACCGGCCAGTTCGGCCGGGGCGCGCCCGGCCACCGGCCGCCCCGCCACCCACACCTCACCGCCGCTCGGCGCCAGCGTCCCGGCGACGAGCCGGGTCAGCGTCGACTTGCCGATACCGCTCGGCCCGACCACGGCGAGATGCTCACCGAAGCCGACCGTGAGGTCGAGGGCGTCGAGCACGGGTTCGGCGCGGGCCCCGTAGGCCAGCGTCACCCCCCGAAGCTCGACGGCCGCGGGACGCGCCCGGTCACGCTCCCGCACCGGCGCGACGTGCGCGGGAGCCGTCGGGGACGCGGACTTCGGCCCCGCGCCACCCGCCCCCTCCCCGGTCTCCCCCACGGCGATACGGTCCAGGACCACCACCAGCCGCGCCCCCGCCACCCCCAGCGCGCTCATCAGGGTGTGCAGGGCGGGCAGCAGTGACTGGACGAGGTAGGTGAAGGCGCCCAGCAGCGCGCCCGCCGTCACGCCGCGGTCGCGGAGCCAGGGGACGCACAACAGCAGGGCGAGGACGGGCAGTTGACCGGATACGCCGAGTGCCGTGGTGCGTACGGCGCTCCAGCGGGCCAGGGTGCGGGAGGTGGCGGCGGCCACGGTGACGAGTTCCGTGCCCCGCCGCTGCGCCCGGGGGCCGGTCGCGCAGGCGGTGAGGTCGCGCAGTGCCGCCCGGGTCCGGGCGGCGTGGTCGCCGAGTTCCTCGTCGGCGGCCAGGGCACGCCGCTGGGCCGCGGCCATGGGCCGCAGGGTGGCCAGGAACAGCGCCAGCCCCGCCGTCAGCGGCGGCAGCACCACCACGAGCAGCGCGGGGTGCAGGGACAGCAGCCCCAGCAGCGCACCGGCCGCCGTGAAGACGAACGAGCGCAGGGTGAGGACCAGTCCGGCGAAGCTGTCGCGGGCGATCTCCACCTGGTTCGTCAGCCGGGACACCGCCGCCGGGTCCGTCCCGCCGGGACCGCTCAGGGCGCGGGTCAGGGAACGGTCGACCACCCGCCGTACCAGCCCGTCGCGCAGCGGCTCCGTCAGGCCCGCCAACTGGGCGAACACGCCACGGATCACCGGCGCGCCGAGCAGCACGCCCACCGCCGCGGCGCCGAGCCACAGCAGCCCGCGGCGGGTGTCCCCGGCGAGGAAGCCCTCGTCGACGGCGTGCGCGACGCCGTACCCCACCACGAACGCCTGGCCCGCCTCCGCCAGCGACCAGACGGCGAGCCGGGCCAGCACCGCCTTGCGGCGGGTGAGGAAGCGCCGGGCCGGGGGCGCGATCCGGCGCAGCGCCCCGGCCCCGGCGTCCGGCTCGCGGGCGGCATCACCGGTCATGTCCGTGCCTCCGCGGCCGGGAGGTCCCCGCGCGTCGCCGCTTCCTCGACGGGCGGGGAGCCCTTGAAGGGCGCCGCTTTCTCGCCGGGCGGAGAGTCCCTGCACGGCGCCGCTTCCTCGACGGGCGGAGAGTCCCCGCAGCGCGCCGCTTCCTCGACAGGAGGAGAGTCCCCGCACCGCGCCGCTTCCTCGACAGGAGGAGAGTCCCCGCACCGCGCCGCTTCCTCCGCGCCGAACACCGCCCGGTACGGTGCCCGCCGCCACAGCTCGTGGTGGGGCGCGACCGCCCGTACCCGGCCGTCCTCCAGCCAGACGACCAGGTCCGCGCGGGCCGCGGCGGCCGGGCGGTGGGCCACGATCAGCCGGGTTCCGGGCCGCACCGCGCGGCGCAGCGCGGTGTCCACGGCGTACTCCGTGGCGGTGTCGAGGCTGGAGGTCGCGTCGTCCATGACCAGCAGCCGTCCGGCGTGCGCGAACGCCCGCGCCAGCCCGAGGCGCTGGTACTCGCCCCCGGACAGGGGGGCCGACGGCAGCGGGGTGTCGTAGCCGTGCGGCAACCGGCGCACGAAGGTGTCGGCGCCCGCGGCGCGTACGGCGTCCCGGACCTGGTCGGGTGTCAGGGACCGGGGCCCGGCGGCAACGGCCTCGGCGACCGTGCCCCCGTCCAGCACCGGGCGCTCGAAGGCGAACGCGACCTCGGTGCGCAGCGCCTCGCGCGTCAGTTCGTCGACGCGGACGCCGTCGAGCAGCACCTGGCCCTCGTCGGGGTCGACGAGCCGCCCCACGACGGCCGCCAGGAGGGACTTGCCCGCCCCGCTGCGGCCGACCACCGCGACCGTGCTGCCGCCGGGCACCCGCAGGCCGTCCACGCCGAGGACGGTCCGCCCGTCGCGCAGCACCCGCACCCCGCGCAGTTCGAGGTCGCCCGGCCCGTCGGCGGGCAGGCTCCGCGTCCCGTACGGCAGGGCGGGCAGCCGTTCCAGCTCGCGGGTGCGGTCCCGTGCCCGGCGACCGCGCACGACCGCGCCCAGCGGGGTCGCCGCGCCGCCGATCCCGGCGGCGAGCTGGGCGTAGCGGCAGGCGGCGAGCAGGCCGCCCACGCTCAGGGCGCCCGCCGCCAGGCGCAGTCCGCCGACGGCGGTGGCGGCGGTGGTCAGCAGCGGCACCAGGACCCCGCCGCGGGCGAGCGCACGCCCGTGCAGGGCCCACATCCGGCTGCCCAGGGCGGTGAGTTCGGGCAGCGGCGCGAGCACACGGGCGCGTTCGCGCGGTGCCGTCCCCGCGGCGGCGATGGTCGCCGCGCCGCCCAGGGCCTCCAGCAGCCGGGCGGCGATCAGCGCCTGCACCCGCTGGTACGCCGCCACCGAGGTGCCGGTGTCGCGGGCGAAGGCGCGCAGGACCAGCGCCAGGGCGGGCAGCCCGGCGAGCACGCACGCGGCCACCCACAGGTCGACGACGGCGAGAACGACCAGCGCGCCCACCGGAGTGACGAGCGAGACCGCCAGCGCGGCCCGGGCCGCCGGGGCGCCGCCCGCGTCGGTGGCGTTGAGGGTGATCCGGGTGGCGACGTCTCCGGGCGGGTAGGGCCGGGCGCGGTCGGGGACGGCGCGCAGGAGACCGGCGTAGGCGCGGGTGCGGACGAAGGCCGTCCAGGCGGCGTTGCAGTAGCCGGTGAACAGTGCGGTGAGGCTGTCGAGGAGCAGTTCACCGAGGAGCAGTGCGGCGCTCAGGGCGAGCCAGGGTCCGGCGTCGCCGTCACGCAGCAGCAGGTCGAGGGTGCGGCCGAGGACGAACGGCTGGGCCACGGCGGTGAGGGCCGCCGCCGCCGAGCAGAGCAGCACCAGCAGTTGGGGGACGCGCCCCGGTCCGGTGTCGCGGGCTGTCACCTGTCGCGTCGTCCCTTCGCTCGAAGGCACCGTGCGCACGGACGGCGTCCCGGGCCTGGGGCCCGGGACGCCGGGGGCCGAGAGGTACGGCCCGGTGCGGGCAGGCCGCTCGGCGTCAGTTGCAGGTCGTGACGCTCAGGCTGCTGTCGCCGCAGAGCAGCAGGCTCGCGCGGCTGCCGGACTCCACGTCGCCCATGGCCTCTTCCTTCGGAGTTTCCAGTGACTGCAGTTCGAGCAGGTTCATGACATCTTCCCTTCGTTCGGCAGTGGTGCTCATTTCACGGCCCCGGTGGGGACCGGCTCTTGGGGCCGCCGTCGCGCGGACGGCGGCGGGAGGAACGGCAGCCCGGCGGGCGGGTCGCCGTACAGGGAGGCCACGGCCAGCAGGCATCCGGCCGTACCGGTGGACAGGTCCATCGACAGCCGCATCATCTGCTCGCCGGGGAAGGCGAGACGGCCCCGGTAGGACATGGCGTGCCAGGACAGCGCGTCGAGCTGGCGGCGGATGTCCGCGGGCCCGGTGCCGGGGCCGGTGGCCCGGGTGCGGCCGAGGAACAGCAGCATCCCGGCCACGCCCCGGTACAGCCCGGGCTGCGCGTAGAACATCGCCCGCGCCGCGGCGACGATCTCGTCCCGCGCCCGCGCCAGCTCCTCGTCGTCGCGGTGCGCGAGGTAGTCGTCGAGCACCATGCCGATGCCCACGCTGCCCGCGCCCAGGTAGGGCATGGTGCGCCAGCCCTCGTCGACCTGGAGGGCGCCGCCCGCGCCGCGCACGCAGCGGGCGAGGTCCTGGCGCAGCGCGTCGCCCGCGAGGTCCAGCAGCCCGGTGTCGCCGGTGCGTTCGTACAGCCGCAGGAAGAACAGCGCGCGCCCGGCCGCGCCGTGCAGCAGTCCCGCGCGGGGCGGCCGGGCCGCGGTGGAGCCCCCGGCCGGTGCGGACACGGCGCGGGCGGTCAGCTCGGCGCAGCGCAGGGCCGCCGAGGCGAGCGCGGCGTCCCCGGTGGCGGCGGCCAGCGAGTCCAGGGCCAGGCCCAGGCCCGCGGTACCGCTGTGCAGATCGGTGGCGAGGCGGTCGTGGGGCTGGTCGAGCAGCGGTCCTACGAGGTCCAGGGCCCGGTCGCGATGCCCGAGGTACTCCAGCGTCCAGGCGATCCCGGCGACTCCGTCGTGGAATCCGGGCGGCATGCCGGACGGCAGCCTCCCGGTCCGCTCAAGCAGCCACCGCACCTCGTCCTCGGCGCACCCCGCCCCGCTCGCCGCCAGCGCGTACAGCACGCCCGCGGCGCCGTACCCGAACGCCAGGCCGCCGCCCGCCGTGCCGAACTGCGCGATGTCACCGGGGAAGAGGCGGTCGGTGCGTTCGAGGGTCGCCGAGGCGTGGATCGCCGCGGCCATCGAGTCCCGGCTGTCCGGCCAGTCGCCCGGCGCCACCGGGACCACGGGACCGGCCGCCGAGGTGCCCGTCATGCCGTCGGTGATCTCCTTGACCGCCGCGTCCAGCAGCGCCCGGTCGACCGGGAACTGACGCGCCACCACGTCCGCGAGGTGCGCCGCCTTGCGCCGGTCCACGGCGAGCAGGCTGGTCAGCGGCAGGAACAGCGCGAGCCGCAGACAGGCCAGCGCATAGCGGTCCACGGCGGTCCCGCGGCGCCCGGGCGGGGCCACGAACCCCGGGTTGGCGACGGTCTGCCTGCCCGGTTCCCCGACGGCGTGGGCCGCCTCGAAGTCCAGCAGGGCGACGGTGCCGTCCTCGCGGACCATGATGTTGAACAGGTGCAGGTCGTTGAAGACCACCCCGCGCGCATGCACCTCCGAGACGGCGCGCTCCACGCGCGCGTGGATGTCGAGCGCCCAGGCGGTGTACTCGGCCAGCCGCGCCTCGCCCGGGTCCGCCTCGATCAGCGGATGGCGGCGGGCGAAGAAGGTGTTGAGGGGCTTGCCGTCGATGTGTTCCAGGACCAGGAAGTGGTGGTCGCCGACCACCAGGTGGTCGAGCACCTCGGGCGTGCAGTCCAGGCCCGACAGCCGTTCGAGCGCCCGGCGTTCCCGCTCCAGCCGGGTCACCGCGTCGGCGCCGTCGGCGGCCAGCCCGGCGTGCGGGCGGGCCTCCTTCAGCACCACCTGGGCGCCGGTGCGGGTGTCGCGGCCGAGATAGACGCCGCCGCCGTTGGAGAAGTGCAGCGCCGACTCGACGGTGTACGGCAGGTCGGCCAGGGTCACCGCGGCGCGGGCGTCCAGGTGCGGGCGCAGGAACGCGGGCGGGCGCACCCAGTGCGGCGTCCGGAAGACGGGGCCGCGTGTGTCGGGCACCAGGGTTCCGTCGGGGCCGGTCACGGCGGGCCGCAGCTCACCGTGCTCGTCGTGGCACTCGCGGCGGGTGAAGCCGCCGTACCGGACGTGCACCGGGCCGTCGCCGATGCGCAGGTCGCTCAGGATCTGCGGCCCGGGCTCCCCGGCCAGCAGCCGCGCCAGCTCCCCCACGACGTGCTCGAACCGGGTCTCGTCCGCCGGGTAGACGGTGATGAACTTGCCGCTGCCCGCCCGGTCCGCGTACTTGGCGTTGCGCTGGTGCAGCAGGTAACGGCTGGGTACGAACTTGAACGCGGTGCCGCTGTCCAGGCAGTAGCGCCGCACCCGCTCCAGCACCGCCTCGGCGTTGTCGAGACAGGCGGAGACATGGATCTTCCAGCCCTGGTCCGGCAGGTCGGCGTCCACCGGCCGCAGGGCGAGCCAGTCGCCGCTCTCGTGCCGCTGCCAGCCTTCCGGGACGGGGAGCGAGGCCGCGGCGTACCGGGACCGACCGGTGCCGGGACCGGATGCCGTGCGGTGCGGAGCATCGTAGAAGTACGGGTCCGCGTCGCAGTACACGGCATAGCCCTTGTTCACGCCCGCTCCCTCCGACCGGTGGGTGACGACGACGACGCTGTCACGGGGCGCGGGCCCCTGGACAGTCACCGCTGTCATCACTCCGGTGTGCGGAACGCACGGGTAACTTGGCGCGGGCTCCTACGGTGAGCGCTTCCGGACCGGCGTGCCGTGGTGTTCGACGAGGAGGCGGGAGCCCGCTCCCCGGCGTTCGCCGTAGATGTCGTCCGGGTTGGACAGCACGCAGGTGTCGAGGGAGAGACAGCCGCATCCGATGCAGTCGGTGAGGTGGTCGCGCAGTCGGCTGAGCTGCTGGATGCGCTCGTCGAGTTCGGAGCGCCAGGCCTCGGAGAGCCGCGCCCAGTCCTCGCGGGTGGGCGTGCGGCCCTCGGGGAGTTCGGCGAGCGCCTCGCCGATGGTGGCCAGCGGGATGCCGACGCGCTGCGCGGCCCGCACGAAGGCCACCCGGCGCAGCGCGTCACGCGAGTACCGGCGCTGGTTGCCCGAGGTCCGGCGGCTGGTGATCAGGCCCTTGGACTCGTAGAAGTGCAGGGCGGAGACCGCCGCGCCGCTGCGCGCGGCGAGCTGGCCGACGGTCAGCTCATGGATCTTCTCTGGAATCTGCGGCACTCCTCCGACCCTACCGGTCCGTTGACAGACGTCCGGAACCCGACCATGCTAAGCAGTCGCTTAGGGATGAGTTTTCTGGAGGCCGGGACATGGCACAGCCGAGGATCTTCGCGACGACCGACGAGCTGAAGGCGGCGGTGGGCGAGCAGCTGGGGTACACCGACTGGCTGGAGGTCGACCAGAAGCGGATCGACCTGTTCGCGGAGGCGACCGGCGACCACCAGTGGATCCACGTGGACCCGGAGAAGGCCGCCAAGGGCCCCTTCGGGACCACGATCGCGCACGGCTATCTGACCCTCTCCCTGCTGCCCCTCTTCGGCCCGCAGCTGATCGGCGTCGAGGGCGTGAAGATGGGCGTCAACTACGGCACCAACAAGGTCCGCTTCCCCGCCCCCGTCCCGGTCGGCTCCCGGCTGCGCGCCACCGCGACGATCACCGGAGTCGACGATGTCGCGGGCGGCGTCCAGGTGACCATCGCCTTCACCGTGGAGCGCGAGGGCGGCGACAAGCCGGTCTGCGTCGCGGAGTCGGTGTCCCGGTACTACGTCTGACGCGGGGCGGGCGTCGCGTCCATGACGCCCACCATCCGCAGCACGAGGTCGGCGTAGAGCGCGCCGACCTCCTCCGGGGTACGGGGACCGTCCAGGCTGAACCAGCGGGCGACGTCGATGCAGAGCGAGAGCACCGCGAGCGTGGTGCCCTTGACGTCGATCACGTCGAACTCGCCGGACCGCACGCCCTCCTCGATGATCTGGCGCACCTCCGCGTCGACCCGGCGCCGCAGCCCGAGGATCTCGGCGCGGGCGTCGGGGCCGAGGGAGTCGAGTTCGTACTGCACGACCCGTGCGGTGGTGCGGCCCCCGGCATGCCAGCGGACGAAGGAGCTGACGGCGTCGGCGAGGCGCTCGGTGGGGCCGCCCTCGCCACGCGCCGCCGTCCGCAGGATCTCCAGGGCCTTCTCATGGCCGATGCGGCTGATGCGGTGCAGCAGCTCCTCTTTGGTCTTGTAGTGGATGTAGAGCGCCGCCGGGCTCATTCCGGCCCGGCCCGCGATGTCGCGGGTGGTCGTGGCGTGGTAGCCACGCTCGGCGAAGGCCTCCACCGCGGCGATCAACAGCCGCCGGGCCGCGTCCGGGGTGACCTCGCCCCACGGCTGTGCCTCGCCCCCGGCCGTCTCCTCCGCCGTACTCATCGCTCACTCGCCCCTCTCGTTCCGGGCCCCCACCATACCGCCGCTGGTGAGCGGGCGCTTAGTGGGGCCGCCGGAGGGAGGACCCGGCGGCTCAGAGCTTCTCGAACGGGTCGTGGTCGGCGAGGAGCTTCTCCAGGCGCGCCTGGTCGACCCGGCTCACGATCTGCCCGGCCTCCTGGCGGTCCCGGATCACCTTGGCGAGGGTGAAGGCGGACGTGACGAGGTAGAGCACGGCGATACCGAGGAAGCCGCGCACCCACGCGTCGGCCTTGAGGTTGTAGATGCCGATCGCGGTGGCCGCGAGGGCGAGACCGAAGGACGCGACGGCCTGTCCGTAGAAGGCGGCCGTGCTCTGCTGCTTGACCGGTGTGTCACTCATGGGGAACAGCATCGGCGGACGTGGCCGACGCCACATCCGCCGAGATACTCAGCAGGTACTCAGAACGCCGACACCCCGGTGAGCGCCCGCCCGATGACCAGCTTCTGGATCTGGCTGGTGCCCTCGTACAGGGTCATCACGCGGGCGTCGCGCAGCAGCTTGCCCGCCGGGTACTCGTCGATGTAGCCGTAGCCGCCGAAGACCTGGAGGGCGTTGTTGGCGGCGCGCACGGCGGCCTCGGAGGCGAACAGCTTGGCCTTGGACGCCTCGGTGGTGAAGGGCAGCCCGCGGTCGATCAGGTCGGCGACCCGCCAGGTGAGCAGCCGGGCGGCGTCGACGTCCACGGCGATGTCGCTGAGCAGCTCCTGGACGAGCTGGTGGTGGGCGATGGTCTTGCCGAACTGCTCGCGCTCGGCCGCGTACTTCACGGCCGCGTCCAGCGCGGCCTGCGCTATCCCGACGCAGCCCGCCGCGACCGACATCCGCCCCTTGGCCAGCGCGGACATGGCGACCGAGAAGCCCTTGCCCTCGGGCGCCAGCATCGCGTCGGCCGGGACGCGGACGTCCTCCAGGACCAGCTCGGCGGTGGCCTGGCCACGCAGCCCGAGCTTGCCGTGGATGGTGCGGCGGGTCAGCCCTGGGGTGTCGGCCGGGACCAGGAAGGCGGAGACGCCCTTGTGGCCGGGGGCGTCGGTGGAGCGGGCGAACAGCAGCACCACGTCGGCCCACGTGCCGTTGGTGATGAACGTCTTGGTGCCGTTGATGACGTAGTGGTCGCCGTCGCGGACCGCGCGCGTGGCCAGGTTCCCGGCGTCGGAGCCGGTGCCCGGCTCGGTGAGGCCGAAGCAGCCCACGTACGCGCCGGAGGTGAGCCCGGGCAGCCAGCGGCGCTTGTGCTCCTCGCTCCCCCAGGCGGCGATGGTCTTGGCGACCAGGCCGAGGGAGACGGAGACGATGCCGCGCACGGAGGAGTCACCGCGCCCCAGTTCCTCGGTCACCAGGCAGTACGCGAGATGGTCGCCGCCCGAGCCGCCGTACTCCTCGTCGACGGTCAGCCCGAGGAAGCCGACCTCGCCGAGCTTCTTCACCACGGAGCGGTCGACCTCCTCGGCGCGGTCCCAGGCGACGACATGGGGGGCGATCTCGCGCTCCACGAAGTCCCGGGCCAGTCGCCGGACGGCGGTCTGCTCCTCGCTCAGCTCCAGGTCCATGCCGGGTCACCTCACACGAGAACCGAAAATTAGCACTGCTAGTTTACTTGCGCAGCCCTACTATGTGCGCCATGGCCCGACCGCGCAAGCCCCTGCTCAGCACCGACCGGATCGTGGACACGGCCCGGGAACTCGTGGACGCCGAGGGCCTGGCGGCCGTGTCCACCCGCCGTCTCGCCGCCGAACTGGGCGTCAGCGGGCCGTCCCTGTACAACCACTTCCGCACCAAGGACGAGATCCTGGAGGCGGTCGCCGACTCGGTGAGCGCCCAGGTCGACCTGTCGATGTTCGAGGACGGCCGGGAGTGGCGGACCGCGCTGCACGACTGGGCCCTGTCCTACCGGACCGCCCTGCGCGACCACCCCAACATCGTCCCCGTGCTGGCCCGCGGCCCCGGCCGCCGCCCCGCCGCGCTGCGCCTCGCCGACGCGGTCTACGGCGCGATGGTCGCGGCGGGCTGGCCACCGGCGCAGGCCACCTCGATCGGCGCGCTGATGCGGTACTTCATCATGGGCTCCGCGCTGGGCTCCTTCGCCGGGGGCTTCGTGGACGACGCCAGTGCCTACGACCCCGCCGACTACCCGCACCTCGGCCAGGCCCACCGGCTCGCCGAGCGGCAGGAGAAGGTCGACGAGCGGGCCTTCGAGACCGGGCTCGCGGCGCTGCTCGACGGGCTGGCGCAGCAGTACGCGCGGCTCGGTTAGGGATGCTTCGGCGGGCGCCGAAGTGTCGCTGTCGCATGCTGGAGCCATGACCACCAGGGACGTACGCGCGCCCGGCCTCGCCGCGCTCGCCGGGCTGCTCGCCGACGAGACCCGGGCCGCCTGTCTGCTGGCCCTGCTCGACGGGCGGGCCTGGACCGCCGGTGAACTGGCCCGGCACGCGCGCGTGGCCCCCTCCACGCTCAGCGAGCACCTGGGCAAGCTGGTCGCGGGCGGACTGCTCACCGAGGAACGGCAGGGGCGGCACCGGTACGTACGGCTGGCCGACGCGCGCGTGGCCCAACTGGTCGAGGAACTCGCCGCGCAGGTCGCGCCGGAGTCCGTGGCACCGCCGCGCACCCTGCGGGAGTCAAGCGCCGGGTCGGCCATGGCCCGCGCCCGCACCTGCTACGACCACCTGGCCGGACGGCTCGGCATCGCGGTCACCGACGCGCTCACCACCCGCGGCCTGCTCGTGCAGGACACCGGCTTCGCGCTGACGGACGCGGGCCTGCGGTGGTTCGACGCCACCGGCATCGCCCTCGACCGCCGTGGCCGCCGCCCGCTGGCCCGCGCCTGCCTCGACTGGACCGAGCGCCGCCCGCATCTCGCGGGCGCGGCGGGCGCGGCCCTGTGCCGCCACGCGCTGGACGCCGGGTGGTGCGTACGGGTCGGCTCGGAGCGGGCGGTGAGGGTGACGGCGGACGGTGAGCGGGCGCTCGGCGCACTGCTGGGCCTGGAGCCGTCCGCGCTGCGCTGAGGCGCCCGCCGTACCGGTCCGAAAACCGCGAGCCCCACGGCCCGCCCCTCCCTAACCTCTGGAGCATGATGAACCCCGCCCCGTCCCGGCCCTCCCGCGCCCGGCTCCTCGCCACCGGCGCCGCCGCGGTCACCGTCGTCCTGTGGGCCTCGGCCTTCGTCTCCATCCGCAGCGCGGGCGAGGTGTACTCGCCGGGCGCGCTGGCGCTGGGGCGGCTGCTGGCCGGGGCGCTGGTGCTCGGGGTGATCTGTCTGGTCCGGCGGGAGGGGCTGCCGCCGCGGGGTGCCTGGCGTGGGATCGCGATATCCGGCGTCCTGTGGTTCGGCTTCTACAGCGTGGCCCTGAACTGGGGCGAACAGCAGGTGGACGCGGGCACCGCCGCCCTGGTGGTGAACATCGGCCCCGTCCTCATCGCCCTGCTCGGCGCCCGGCTGCTCGGCGACCCGATGCCGCCGCGGCTGCTCGCGGGCATGGCGGTGTCGTTCGCCGGTGCGGTGACGGTCGGGCTGTCGATGTCGGGCGACGGGGGCGCCTCGGTGCTCGGCGTGGTGCTGTGCCTGCTCGCCGCGATCGCCTACGCGGGCGGTGTGGTCGCCCAGAAGCCCACGCTCGGGCAGGCCAGCGCGCTCCAGGTGACGACGTACGGCTGTCTGGTCGGCGCCGTGTGCTGTCTGCCGTTCGCCGGACAACTGCTCCAGGAGGCGGCCGACGCCCCGGTCACGGCCACGCTGAACATGGTGTACCTGGGCGTCTTCCCGCTCGCCCTCGCCTTCACCACCTGGGCGTACGCCCTCGCCCGTACGACCGCCAGCCGCATGGGCGCGACGACGTACGCCGTGCCCGCACTGGTCGTCCTGATGTCGTGGCTGGCGCTGGGCGAGGTGCCGGGGGCGCTGACGCTGGTGGGCGGCGCGCTGTGCCTGGCGGGGGTGGCGGTATCACGGTCCCGACAGCGGACCAGCACCCCCAGGGGCGCGGGGAACCGCGCGCCCGGCCACGACGAACCCGCGGCCGAACGACGACGCACCACCCCCACACACTCCTGACCGGTCAGAACAGCACCAACGCCCGCCCGCCCTTCCCCGCCACCATGTTCTCGAACGCCGCCGGAATCCCGTCCAACGCGATCCGCTCGGTGACCAGCGCGCTCAGGTCGAACCGCCCACCGCGAATGTGCTCCCCGATGACCGGCAGGTCCCGGGCCGGGTCGGAGTCGCCGTAGACGCATCCCGTCAGGGTCCGCCCCCAGTGGAAGATCTCCAGCGCGTTGAAGGTGACCTGCTGGTCCTTGCCGCCGATACCGACGACGACCGCCCGCCCGCCCCGCCGGGTGGACTCCCACGCCGCCCGGATGGTGACCGCGCGCCCCACGCACTCCACGGCGACGTCGACACCCTGCTTGCCGGTGAGCGCGCGGATCTGACGGGGCGTGGTGTCGGAGGCGACGACGTAGTCGGTCGCGCCCGCGGCGCGGGCCAGTTCCTCCTTCTCGGGGGAGACGTCGACGGCGATGATCTTCGACGCCTGGGCGATCCGCGCGGCCTGGAGGGCGGCAAGCCCGACGCCGCCGACCCCGAACACGGCGACCGTCTCCCCGGGCCGCACCTTCGCGGAGTTGTGGACGGCGCCGTAGCCGGTGAGGACCGCGCAGCCGAGCAGGGCCGCGTCGGTCAGCGGGACCCCGGCCGGGACGGGCAGCGCGCACCTGAGGGGGACCACCGTCTCCTCGGCGAACGCGGCGACGTTCAGGCCGGGGTGCAGTGCGGCGCCGTCGGAGGCGCGGTGGGCGTGCACGTTGGCGGCGCCGCTGAGGGCGTCGGCGCACAGCCACACCTCACCGCGCACACAGGCGGGGCAACTGCCGCACGACGGCGCCCAGTTGAGGACGACGGGGTCGCCGGGGGCGTACTCGGTGACGCCCTCCCCGACCGCGGTCACCGTGCCCGCGCCCTCATGACCGAGGACGGCCGGGAGGGGCACGCTGAGGGTGCCGTTGGACAGGGACAGGTCGGAGTGGCAGACCCCGGCGGCGGCGAGCCGTACCCGTAGCTGCCCGGGGCCCGGGGCGGGCAGCTCGATCTCGGTGATCTCCAGTGGGGCTCCGACGGCGGGCACGACGGCGGCGCGGACAACCATGGTTTACGCAACTCTCCTGAGGCTGGGGGACGTGCCGAAGGGGCTTGACGTGCCTAGAACTGCAGGGACTTGGTCTGCAGGAACTCGGTGAGGCCGTGCACGCCGAGTTCGCGGCCGACCCCGGACTGCTTGTAGCCGCCGAACGGCGCGAGCGGGTTGAAGCGTCCGCCGTTGATGTCGACCTGCCCGGTGTCCATCCGCAGCGCGAAGGCCACCGCCTCGGCCTCGTCGCCCGCCCAGACGGCGCCCGCGAGGCCGTACACCGTGCCGTTGGCGATGCGCAGGGCGTCGTCCTCGTCCGCGTAGCGCAGGATCGACAGGACGGGGCCGAAGATCTCCTCCTGGGCGATGGTCATGTCCGGTGTGACGTCGGCGAAGACGGTCGGGCTGACGTAGTAGCCCCGCTCGCGCGGTGCCTCGGGGCCGCCCACGACCAGCCGGGCGCCCTCGGCGACGCCCTTCTCGATGTAGCCGCGCACCCGCTCCCGCTGCTTGGCGTTGACGACGGGGCCGATCCGGTCGCCGTACTTGGCGGCGGCCTGCGCGGCCAGTTCCACCGCCTCGTCGTACTGGTCGCGGTGGACCAGCATCCGGGTCCAGGCGCTGCACGTCTGGCCGGAGTTGGACATGACGTTGGCGACGCCGACGTTGACCGCCTTGGCGAGGTCGGCGCTGGGCAGGATGACGTTGGCGGACTTGCCGCCCAGCTCCAGGGCGACCCGCTTCAGGGCGCCGGAGGCGAGGGCGCCGATGCGGCGGCCGACGGCGGTGGAGCCGGTGAAGGAGACCAGGTCGGTGTCCGGGTGCTCGGCGAGCGCCTGGCCCGCGACCGGGCCGAGGCCGGTGACGAGGTTGAAGACCCCGGCCGGGAAGCCCGCCTCGTGCACGGCCTCCGCGAACAGCTGGGCGACGAGCGGGGTGTCCTCGGCGGGCTTGAGGACGACCGTGCAGCCCGCCGCCAGCGCCGGGGCGACCTTGGCGACGATCTGGTGGAGCGGGTAGTTCCAGGGAGTGATCGCGGCGACCACGCCGACCGGCTCCTGGCGGACGGTGGAGTTGCCGACCTTCTCCTCGAAGGAGTACGTCGCCGCCAGTTCGGCGTAGGAGCCCGCGACGGCGATCGGGGCGCCCGCGTGGACGTTCTGCGAGAACTTCAGCGGCGCGCCGAGTTCCGCGGTCACCGTCTCGGCGATCTCGTCCTTGCGGGCGACGAGCACGTCCCGCAAGGCGGCCAGGCGGGCGGCGCGCTCGGCGGGCGGGGCGGCGGCCCAGCCGGGGAAGGCGGCGCGGGCGGCGCGTACGGCGGTGTCGACGTCCAGGGCGGTGCCCGCGGGGACCTGGCCGATCACCTGCTCGTCGGCCGGGTTCACGACGTCGATGGTGTCCCGTCCCTCGGCGGGGCGCCAGGCGCCGTCGATGTACATGCCGTCATGTGCCTTCATCGTCTTCCCTCCGGGCGGGCCTCGTCGTCCGGACCCCAAACTAGCGCCGTTAGTTTTCTGGCACCAGGGGCATCCGCCATGGCACGCCTCACCCTGCCCGAGAGGCTCGGGTCTCACTCCTCCAGGCCGGGCAGCCGGGTCGGAGCGGGGCAGATGCGCTGGCCCTGCTGGTCGAAGACGAACAGATGGGCGAGGTCGACGAGGAGCGGCACCTGCATGCCGTAGCGCAGCCCGATGTCTGGGGTGGTGCGGACGATGAGGTCGCCGGGCAGCCGGGGCTCGGCCGGGGCGGGGCCGGGTTCCGCGCGCTCCAGCACCCCCACGGGCGCGCCGCGCAGGGCGCCCGCCCGCTCCCGCAGCCGCTCCAGCACCGTGCCGTTCTCCCGGCGGCGGCGCCGGGCCGGGCGGGCGGCGGGGCGCGGGGCCTCCAGTTCGGGCACGACGGCGGGGCGCGAGCCGGTGTTGAAGTGGACCAGCACCTCGTGGCCCTGGAACTCCAGGTGCTCCACCAGACCGTGCAGCGGCACCTCCCCGGGCCGGGCGGAGGCGGGCTTGGCGATGCGCACGGCCTCCGAACGCAGGCCGACGATCACCTCCCGGCCCTGCTGCACCCGCAGCAGCTGGTGGTCGAGGGAGAGCGGTTCGGGCAGCCGCAGGTACTGCTTGCCCAGGCTGATCGTCATCGCGCCGCCCAGCGGGGCGCGGACGAGGCCGCGCAGCAGATTGATGCGCGGGGTGCCGATGAAGGCGGCGACGAAGACGTTGCTGGGCAGCGCGTAGACCTCGCGCGGGGTGCCCACCTGCTGGAGCACGCCGCCGCGCAGCACGGCGACCCGGTCGCCGAGGGACATCGCCTCGGACTGGTCGTGGGTGACGTACACCGTGGTGACGCCCAGTTCCCGGGTGAGCCGGAAGATCTCGGCGCGCAGATGGTTGCGGAGCTTGGCGTCCAGGTTGGACAGCGGCTCGTCCATCAGGAACGCGGACGGGCGCCGGGCGATGGCCCGGCCCATCGCGACCCGCTGGCGTTCGCCGCCGGAGAGCTGGGCCGGGAGCCGGTCGAGCAGGTCCTCGATGCCCAGCATCCGGGCGGTGGCGTCGATCTGCGGCCGGTGGTCGGCGCCCGGGGACTCTATGCGCAGCGGGAAGCCGATGTTGTCGCGACTGGACATGTTCGGGTAGAGGGCGAAGTTCTGGAACACCATCGCCATGTCCCGGCCGGACGGCGGCAGTTCGTTGGCCCACGCGCCGTCGAGGTGCAGCTCGCCCTCGTCGATCTCCTCCAGCCCGGCGATCATTCTGAGCACGGTGGACTTGCCGCAGCCCGAGGGCCCGAGCAGGACGAGGAACTCGCCGGGCGAGATGTCCAACGACAGCCGGTCCACCACGCGGACGCCTCGCGTGTAGGCCTTGCTCACATCGTGCAGGGAGATGGCGCGTGTCATGAGGGTGCCCCCGGGGGCTCACTGGTGCGCTGGTGCGGGTGAGTCACGGAAGTTAACGGAATGTGTGCGGCCGTGGGAAGACACCTGCCGGGATCGGTCGCCGCCGTCCGGTTAGTGAGAGACGTCCGTCCGTTTGGCGAGAAAGTGGACGGCCAGATTCAGCGCCTCGGGCCGGGGCGCTTCCCGGGCTCGCGGACGTCGGTCAGGTGCGCGAAGACGACCACGTTGCCGCTGTATCCGGTCCTCGGCCGGTAGCTGCCGCCGCAGGTGATCAGCCGTAGCTCGGGACGGCCCCGGGCGCCGTACACCTCGTCGTTCGGAAAGTCCTCCTTCTCGTACGACCGCACCGTGTCGACGCTGTACACGGCCGTCCGCCCGTCCGCGCGCCGCACCTCGACCCGGTTGCCCCGCTTCAGCTCGTCGAGCCCGGCGAAGACGGCCGGGCCGGACATGGTGTCCAGGTGCCCGACGACGACCGCCGTGCCCCGCTCCCCCGGCGACACCCCGCCCTCGTACCACCCCACCAGCTCCGGCTTCTCCTCCGGCGGCGCGGTGAGCCGCCCCTCCTGGTCCAGCCGCAGGCCCATCACCGGGGCGTCGACGCCGATGTAGGGGACGAGGAGGCGGGCGGGGCGGGAGCGGGACAGTGGGCGGAGGGGGGTGGGCGTGGGGGACGGTCGAGCGGACGGTCGCGTGGCGGAGGGGCGGGCGGGTCTGCTGGGACCGGCGGGCCTGGTGGGGAGTGCCGGGCTCGGCGAGCGGGCCGGACTCGCCGGGGCAGTGGGCCGCGCGGGGAACGGCGCCGCGGGGCTCGCGGTCCCCCGCGGCGTGCGTTCCGGCACGGGGGACCGCGTCCGGCCCACGGGACCCTCACCCCGTACGCCGTCAGGCGTCCCCCGGGCCTCCGCCGCCGTGTCCGCGCGGGGTCCGGCGGCCGGGGCGGGGGCGCCGGAGGGGTCCTCGTCGGCCTGGTTCCACCAGACGGCGCCCACCACCAGCGAGACGGTCAGTGCGCACGTCCTCGCCAGGCGGTAGGCGCGCGTCCGGCGCCAGGGCCTCGGGCGCCCGCTAGTGGGAGCCATGCGGACGGCGGCGGAGCCGGAACCAGACCACTCCGCTCACCGCGGCCAGGCCCACCGCGGCGGCTCCGGCGACCGGCGCGTAGGCGGCGTCGCGGGCGAGTCCGCCGCCCCCGGCCGGTGGCCCGCCGTTGGGTCCCGGGGTGCTCGGCATCGGCTTGGGCGAGGCGCAGTCGACCTGGAACACCTTGAACTTCCCCGCGCCATGGCCGAGGTCGGTCCGCCAGGTGAGCTTGTACATCCCGTTGGGCAGTCCGAGCGGCACGCTCTGGGCCGTGCCGTCGGGCTCGACCGTGATGTCACCCTCCAGTTCCGGCTCCGGGTCGGGCCGGGGCTGCTTGTCGATCTCCCAGTGGACCGCCTCGCCCGCGTCGAAGTTGAACGCGGCGAGGTAGAAGTCGCAGACCTTGGGCTCGTTGCGCTGGTCGGCGAAGGGCGTCCCCATCTTGTGGATCTTGACGTCCCCGTTGTCACCGGGTGGCTGGGCGACGGCGGCGGGCGCACCGAGCGCGGTGGTGCCCGCGATTGTGAGGGCCGCGAGGACGGTGGTGCGGGCGCCCGTACGGCGGCCGGGACGGGGCAGGGTGGGCATGCGCTGTTCCTCCGAGTCGTGCGATTGTCATACGAATCGCTTGACCCGACTCTCTGTCACATCCGCACCCGTCTGCGGGGAGCAACGCCTCACACGCCGTCAGATTCCACTCTTTCGCCGCAGACGAGAGCGCGGGGGACGAGTCGCCGTGTCCGTCACGGGCTCCCCGGACGGCCTCCCGGGCGACCGCAGCGCGACCCCCGAGGACAGCAACAGCAACCCGCCCAGCATCACGAAAGGCGCGGCCACCCCCGCCACCCCGGCGACCAGTCCGGCCGCGGCCGGGGCGGCGACCTGCCCGAGCCGGTTGCCGGTCAGCCGCAGCGCGAGGGCGGTGGAGCGGGCCTCGGCGGGGGCGGCCCGCACGACCGTCGTCATGGACAGCGGCTGCCCCACCCCGAGGCAGAAGCCCAGCGCGGCCAGCATCAGCCCCAGCGCCCACAGCGGCACCTCCAGCGCGACGCCCGCGCACAGCACGGCGCCCAGCAGACAGCTCAGGGTGAGCAGCAGGGTGCGGCCGAGCAGCCGCAGCAGGGGCGTGAGCACCAGACGACAGGCGATGGTGGCCGCCGCCCGCAGGCTGAGCAGCACCCCGATCACCGAGGGGGCGATACCCCGGTGCTCGCCCACCACCGGCAGGTAGGCGGTGAGGATGTCGGTCGCGGAGAGCACGGAGAGGCTGATGAGCATGCCCGCGGGCACGCCCCGGGCGCGCAGGATGCGGTGGACGGGGACGCGGTCGCCGCCGGGGGTACGGGACCTGGACGTCGTACCGGCGTGCTCGACGCGCCACAGCGAGGTGACGGCGACGGCGCAGCCCGCACCCGCCACCAGCAGGGCGAGGGCGCTGCCGCGCGCCATGTCGTGGCCGCCGATGAGGGCCCCGGCGGCGATCGGGCCGACCAGTTGGCCGAGGGAGGCGCCGATGGTGAAGTGGCCGAAGTTGCGGTCCTGTTCGTGCGGGGCGGACTGGCGGGCGACCAGGGACTGCGCGCCGATGACGAAGGAGAGGTGGCCGAGACCCATCACCCCGCTCCACAGGGCCATCGTCCACAGGGAGTCCGCCAGTCCGCTCAGCGCGCAGGCGCCGGATATCAGGACCACCCCGGCGGGCAGCAGGGGCGCGCAGCGGCCGTGGTCGGTGCGGCGGCCGAGCGGTACGGCGGCGAACAGCGGCAGCAGCGCGTACACGCCCGCGATGACGCCGACCGCCCGCTCGTCGGCGCCGAGCGCGAGGGCCCGGTAGGAGACGGCGGGCCGGGCCATCGACACCGCCCCCTGCGCGAAGCTGAAGGCGATGACGAGGCGGAGCAGCCAGCCGCGGTTCCCACCGGGCCTCACGATGACGTCCTCCCTGAAGTCGGATGGCGTGGCAGGTCAGATGATGCCGAAGAGCATGCCCGCGCCGAGGATGACCAGGCAGGTGAGCGCCGCCCACTTCACCACGAACCGGGTGTGGTCGCCGAACTCGACCTTGGCCATGCCGACCAGCACGTAGACGGCGGGCACCAGCGGGCTGGACATGTGCAGCGGCTGGCCGACGAGGGAGGCGCGGGCCATCTCCAGCGGCGAGACGCCGTGCGCGGCACCGGCCTCGGCGAGCACCGGCAGGACGCCGAAGTAGAAGCCGTCGTTGGACATGAAGTAGGTCAGCGGCAGGCTCAGCAGGCCGGTGACCAGGGCCATGTGCGGGCCCATGCCCTCGGGGATGACGTCCACCATCCACTTGGCCATGGAGTCGACCATGCCGGTGCCCTGGAGGACGCCGGTGAAGACGGCGGCGGCGAAGACCATGCCGGAGACGTTGAGGACGTTGTCGGCGTGGGCGGCGAGCCGGGCCTTCTGGTCGGCGGGCTTGGGGAAGTTGACGGTGAGCGCGAGCGCGGCGCCGAGCAGGAACAGCACCGGGATCGGCAGCCACTCCATGATCATGGCGGTCAGCAGCGCGAGGGTGAGCAGCGCGTTGAACCAGTACAGCCCCGGCCGCAGGGTGGGCCGCGCGGGGTCGAGGACCTGGAAGGCGGCGTCGTCGTCCGCGTCGGCCGTACCGCCGCCGCTCACCGTGGTGCGGCCACCGGTGCCGCCCGCGCCCACCAGCACGGTCTCCTTCTCCTCCACCAGCACCTCGTCCAGCGAGAGCGTGCCCAGCCGCCTGCGCTCGCGCACGCCGAGCACGTACGACAGCGCGATCACGAACACCAGGCCGACCGCGAGCGCCGGGATCATCGGTACGAAGATGTCGCTGGCGTCCAGCTTGAGCGCGGTGGCGGCGCGGGCGGTGGGGCCGCCCCAGGGGAGGGTGTTCATCACGCCGTTGGCCATGGCGGCGACGCCGGTGAGGATGACCAGGCTCATCTTCAGCCGCTTGTAGAGCGGGTACAGGGCCGAGACGGTGATCATGAAGGTGGTGGAGCCGTCGCCGTCCAGGGAGACGATCGCGGCGAGCAGGGCGGTACCGACCACGATCCGCATCGGGTCGGCCTTGCAGAACCTGAGGATGCCGCGCACGATCGGGTCGAAGAGGCCGACGTCGATCATCAGGCCGAAGTAGACGATCGCGAACATGAGCATCGCGGCGGTCGGCGCGAGGCTGGTGACGCCGTCGATGACGTAGTCCCCCAGGTGGGCGCCCTTGCCTACGAACACGCAGAACAGCGCGGGGATCAGCACGAGCGCCGCGATGGGGGACATCTTCTTCATCATGATCAGGACAAGGAATGTCGCGATCATGGCGAAGCCGAGGATGGTCAGCATGAGTGGATACCTAACGTTCGCCCTTGAACTCCCACCAGGGCCGGCGGTGCGAAGGACGTTAGGACCCGCTCCACGGCGTTAACAAGACGTTGACACGCGAGCAATAAGCGCAAAACTCCAGGTCAGGACGGTACGACGACCTCGACGGGCACTCCGTTGAGCACCGCGTTGCCGGACAGCGGGTCGAGCAGGCTGCCGTCGAGGAGCTGGTTGACGTTGGCCCCGGGGTCGGCGGCGGCATGGCTGAGCCGGGTGCCGGGGCGGTCGTGGCCCCAGCCGTGCGGCAGGCTGACCACGCCCTGCCGGATGTCGGCGGTGACCTCGACGGGAGCGGTCACCTCTCCCCCGGCGCCCTTGATCCGTACGGGCTGCCCGTCGCGCACCCCCAGGCGGTCGGCGTCCTCGGGGTGCAGGTGCAGGGTGCAGCGGTTGGAGCCGCCGGTGAGGGCCGGGACGTTGTGCATCCAGCTGTTGTTGGAGCGCAGGTGACGGCGGCCGACGAGGACGAGCCCGGCGGGCCGCTCGGCCATCGCCCGCGCGAGGCGCGGCAGATCGCCCGCGATCGGCTCGGGCAGCAGCTCCACCTTGCCGCTGCGGGTCCGCAACGGCTGCGGCAGCCGGGCGGCGAGCGGTCCGAGGTCGATGCCGTGCGGGTGCGCGAGCAGCCGCTCCAGGCTCAGCCCGTCGGGCCGTACGCCGAAGCCGTCGCCGTAGGGGCCGAGGCGCAGCATCAGGTCCAGCCGCCGCTCGGGGCCGTTGTCGCCGGTGAGCTGGGCGGCGAGGGCGCGCGGGTCGCGCCCGTACACCGGTGAGTGCGGTTCCTTGACGGCCTTGCCGAGGGTCTGGTCGACGACCAGGGCGTCCACGGCGGCCGGATCGGTGCCGCGCTTCCCCAAGCTCTCGGCTTCGCTCGAGCGCGGGAGACCCCAATCGGTGACGGCGAGGATCAGGCGGGCGTGGATCTCCGTCTCCGCCATCCGGCCGGGCTCCAGGGGCACGGCCGGGCGGGTGTAGCGGACCTGGTTGCGGACGGCGAGGGTGTTGAAGGCGAAGTCGTGGTGGGCGCTCTGGGCGGGCGGGGGCGGCGGGAGCACGACGTCGGCGTGGCGGGAGGTCTCGTTGAGGTAGGGGTCGACGCTGACCATGAAGTCGAGCGCGCCGAGTGCCTTGTCGAGGCGGTCGCCGTCGGGGGTGGACAGCACCGGGTTCGCGGCGATGGAGATGACCGCGCGGATCGGTTCGCCCTCGTCGGTGGCGGTGTCGATCTCCTCCGCCAGGGCGGCGATGGGCAGTTCGCTCTTGGCCTCGGGGTGCCCGCTGACCCGTGAGCGCCAGCGGCCGAGCGCGAAGCCGCGGCCGGGCCCGGCGGGGCGCGGCGTCCTGTCCGTGGCGGCCTGCGGGAAGAGGGCGCCGCCGGGCCGGTCGAGGTTGCCGGTGAGGATGTTGAGGACGTCGACGAGCCAGCTGGCGAGGGTGCCGTGCGGGACCGTGCAGCTGCCGATGCGGGCGTACACGGCGGCGGTGCGGGCGGCGGCCAGCTCGCGGGCCAGGGCGTGGATCAGCGGCGCCTCGACGTCGCAGGCCGCGGCGACCGCCTCCGGGGTGAACTCCCGCAGGGCGGCGCGGAGTTCATCGACGCCCTGGACGTGCGGCGCGAGGTCGCCGAGGTCGGCCAGGTCCTCGTCGAACAGGACGTACGCCATCGCCGCGAGCAGGAGCGCGTCGGTGCCCGGGCGGACGGCCACGTGCCGGTCGGCGAGCCTGGCGGTGCGGGTGCGGCGCGGGTCGACGACGGTGAGGGTGCCGCCGCGGGCCTTCAGCGCCTTCAGCTTGCCGGGGAAGTCCGCGGCGGTGCACAGACTGCCGTTGGACTCCAGCGGGTTGGCGCCGATGAGCAGCAGGTGGTCGGTGTGGTCGAGGTCGGGCACGGGGATCGCGTTGGCGTCGCCGTAGAGCAGGCCGCTGGAGACGTGCTTGGGCATCTGGTCGACGGTGGAGGCGCTGAAGACGCTGCGGGTGCCGAGGGCGCCGAGCAGGACGGGCGGATAGAGGCCCCCCGCCATGGTGTGCACGTTGGGGTTGCCGAGGACGACACCGACCGCGTGCGGGCCGTACCGCTCCACGACCGGGCGGATCCCGGCGGCGACGGCGTCGAAGGCCTCCTCCCAGGTGGCCTCCCGCAGCTCCCCGTCCCGGCGGACCAGCGGCGCGCGCAGCCGGTCGGGGTCGCCGTCGACGGCTCCGAAGGAGGCACCCTTGGGGCAGATGAACCCGCGGCTGAACACGTCGTCGCGGTCGCCGCGGGCACCGGTGACGCGGGTGCCCTCGATGGTCAGGGTCAGGCCGCAGGTGGCCTCGCACAGGGGACAGATACGCAGGGCGGTGCGGGACACGGGTCCTCCTGGGGCGTGCGACGGCGGTGACGCGCGGACTGACGCCGAGCATACCGACCGGTACGCATGTCCGGGAGGGGTCGGGAGCGGGCCGTGACGGACCGGCGCCGTCAGTCCAGGACCCGCCCCAGATACGCCCGCAACAGCTCCCGCATCTCCGCGATGATCCGCTCGTCCCCCGCCGGGTCCACCCGGAACGCCAGTTGGACGAGCGTGTCGGCGGTCTCCACGGCGACCAGGAAGGTGCGGCGCAGGTCGTCGTCGGGGTCCCGGGGCAGATGGCCGGAGAGCAGGTCGGTGAGGCGGTCGGCGACGCGGTGGTTGGGTTCGCCGTGCCGGGCGCCGACCGGGATCTGGTTGCCGAAGTCGACCAGGGAGAAGCCCGGCGCGGTGCGCTTCATGGCCAGGTACTCGTCGAGCACGGCGTCCAGCGCCGCCCGCCAGTCGGCACCGCCCGGCTGGCCCTTCAGGCGCTCCGCGACCCGTTCCGTGTAGCGCTCCAGGTTGCGCCGGGCGAGCGCGTCGGCCATCTCCCGCTTGTTGCCGAAGAAGCGGTAGACGGAGCCGATCGGGACCCCGGCCCGCACGGCCACCGCGCGGGTGCTCAGGTCGTCGTAGCCGACCTCGTCGAGGAGATCGGCGCAGGCGTCGAGGATCCTGGTGAGCCGTTCGGCACTGCGGCGCTGCACGGGGGCGCGGCGGAGGGTGGCAGTGGGGGGTGTGGCGGGCGGTGCGGCGGGGGACGCGGCAGGGGGTGCGGCAGCGGGGGTGGCACCGGAGGGGGCAGGGGACACGTAGTTCATGATGCCTTTCCGCCGGGGACGGGTGAACCGGGGCCCAGGGTAAGGGCGACCGCGACCGCGTCGGCGCCGTCGCCCGGTCCGGCTCCCTGAGCGCCCTTCGTGCCCTCCTCCCCCGACGCCGTGATGTCGGCGGTGCACTCGACGGGCTTGCCGTCCACCGCCCACACGGTGCCGTCGTCGGCGTACAGGCGCGCGGTGACCTGGTGGGTGCCGCGTGGGACGAGCCGGGTGGCGAGGCGGTACTCGGGGGCGCGCAGTTCGGTGATGAACCGGCCGTCGAGGAACAGGCGGGCGAACCCGCGACCCGCCACCGCCTTCTTCGCCGCGCCGTCCGCTGAGAAGCGGAAGCCGTCGGGGATCAGCGTGACGTCCCAGCCGTCGCCGGAGCCGCCGGGCTGCACCTCGATGTCGACCTCGGGCGCATCGTCCTCGTCGACCTCGCGGTAGGCGCGCCCGGCCTCGTCCGTGTCGTCGAGCAGCCTGCCCACCGGCGAGGGCGACTCGACGGCCGCCTCCCCGTCCGCCCCGCCCGTACCGCAGCCCGCGGCCCCGACCACCACCAGGACGCCGACCGCGAACGCCGCGAGAAGTCCCCGTATCCACGACATGTCGGCGAGCGTAGAACAACGGTGCGATGCCTCGAATCCCCCTGGAGTCGGGTTCCGGTCATCCCTCCAGAGGAGGTCATCCGCCCTCTTGCGCACGAGAAAACGCAATCCTACGGTGTCCCATAGGAATCAGTGGCGCAAGGGAGCGATGCGATCATGAGTGGGGACGCGCGGAAGACCGCGGAAGGCCTGACCTACCTCTCCGGCTTCGGCAACGAACACAGCTCCGAGGCCGTCCCGGGCGCCCTCCCCGAGGGCCGCAACTCCCCCCAGCGGGCCCCTCTCGGCCTGTACGCGGAACAGCTCAGCGGTACGGCGTTCACCGAGCCCCGGGCGCACAACCGCCGCTCGTGGCTGTACCGCGTCCGCCCCTCGGCCGCGCACCCGGCGTTCACCCGCACGGACAACGGCGCGCTGGGCACGGCCCCCTTCACCGACACCGTCCCCGACCCCAACCGGCTGCGCTGGAACCCGCTCCCGGCGCCCGCCGAGGGCACCGACTTCCTCGCGGGCCTGTGGACCCTGGGCGGCAACGGCGACGCGACCCAGCGCACCGGCATGGCCGTGCACCTCTACCACGCCAACGCCTCCATGAGCCGCGTCTTCAGCGACGCCGACGGCGAGCTGCTGATCGTGCCGGAGCGCGGCGGGCTGCTGCTGCGCACCGAGTTCGGGCTGCTGCGCGCCGAGCCGGGCGAGGTGGCGCTGGTCCCGCGCGGGGTGCGGTTCCGCGTCGACCTGCTGGACGACACCGCGCGCGGGTACGTCTGCGAGAACTACGGCACCCCCTTCCGCCTCCCCGACCTCGGCCCGATCGGCGCCAACGGACTGGCCAACCCGCGCGACTTCCGCGCCCCGGTCGCCGCGTACGAGGACGTCGAGGGCGAGGTGGAGGTGGTGAACAAGTTCTGCGGCAACCTCTGGACGGCCGTCTACGACCACTCCCCGCTGGACGTCGTCGCCTGGCACGGCAACCACCTGCCGTACGTCTACGACCTGCGCCGCTTCAACGTCATCGGCACGATCTCCTACGACCACCCCGACCCGTCCGTCTTCACGGTGCTGACCTCCCCGTCCGACACCCCGGGCCTCGCGGGCATCGACTTCGTGGTCTTCGCACCGCGCTGGCTGGTGGGCGAGGACACCTTCCGGCCGCCGTACTTCCACCGGAACGTGATGAGCGAGTACATGGGCCTGATCGAGGGCGCGTACGACGCGAAGACGGCCGGGGAGGGAGGGTTCGTGCCCGGCGGCGGCTCGCTGCACAACATGATGTCGGCGCACGGCCCGGACCGGGAGACGTTCGACCGCGCGAGCGCCGCCGAGCTGAAGCCGCAGAAGATCGACGACGGACTGGCGTTCATGTTCGAGACCCGCTGGCCGGTGACGCTCACGGAGCGGGCGTCGCGCGCGGACCACCTCCAGCGGGGCTACGACGACGTGTGGCGGGGTCTCGAACGCCACTACCGCACGCCTCGTTAGCCGCTCGCCTCCGAGGCGCTCCAGCCGGTGTCGGGAGCCCGATCGTGCTCACCCCTTCGGGCCTCCGCGCGCCCGGCCCCTCGACACCGGCGCGCCTGTGCGGCTCACTGGTGTTGCACTGATCAATCCCCTGCCGGTACGGATGGGCCCCGTGACCTCCTTCGCCCCGGACTCGATCGTCCTGAACCGCAAGCTGCCGCTCTGGTACCAGGTGTCGCAGTCCCTGCGCGCCTCGATACTCGGCCGCTCCCCGCGCGACCCGCTGCGCCTGCCCACCGAGGAGCAGCTGGCCGCGCACTACGGCGTGAGCGTGCTGACCATGCGGCAGGCGCTGAAGGAGCTGGAGGACGAGGGGTTGATCACCCGGCACCGCAGGCGCGGCACCTTCATCGAGCCGGACGCCCGCCGGGGCGCCCCGGTGCGGCTGCTCGGCTCGGTGGACGCCATCGTGGCCCAGCAGTCCGGCATGACGACCGAACTGCTGGACCACGGGCCCGCCCCGGTCCCCGCCGAACTCGCCGAGTACTTCCCGGACCTCGCCGAGGTGGCGACGTACCACCGGCTGCGCGGCGACGAGAAGACCGGCGAGCCCACCAACCACGCCCGCAACCACGTCCGCCCCGAACTGGCCGAGCGCGTCGACCTCGACGACCTGGTCCGCTGGCCGATGACCAAGGTGCTGCGCGACGTGGTCGGGGCGGACATCAGCCGCATCACGGACACGGTGCAGGCCCGCCTCGCCGACCCGGAGACGGCCCAGCTCCTCCAAGTCCCCCTGCTCAGCCCGATCCTGCACTACACGGGCGTCACCTACGACACCTCCGGCCGCGCCCTGGACGTGGCCGTCATCCAGTACCGCGGCGACCGCTTCTCCTTCACGGTGACCCTGGACGCCACCTGACCCCGCTGTCGTGGTGCCGTCGTACGATGCCCACCGTGACGCCCGACGACGACGCTCCGCCGCTCGCGGACCTCATGCCGTGGTCCGTCGCACCGCCGCGCCTGGGCCGGGGCTGGCCGGTGGGTCCCGACGCGGCCAGCCTGCGGGCCCGCTGGGACGCGCTGGTGAAGGCGGACGGCCCGGAACGGGAGGCGCTGTTCGAGCCGACGCGCTCGCGGACGCTGCACTCGGCCGTCGGGCAACTGCCCGGCCAGTCCAGCGGCACCCGGAAGCTGCTGCGCGCCGACGGACCGTGCCCGGAGCCGGTACGGGTGCTGGCCGCGCCGTTCGACGAGCAGTGGCTGATCCCCGACCACCGGCTGATCGACGCGGCCCGCCCGGAGCTGTGGCGGGTCGCGGACGCACAGCAGGTGTTCCTGGTCGAGACGGCGGAGCAGGTGCTCGCGACGTCCCGGCTGCCCCTGCTGCGCCCCGGCCGGGTCCGCCCGCTGCACCGCCGCCCCGGCGGCACGGAGCCCAATCTGGCCCCGGGCCTGCTCGATCATCTCGCCGCCCGCCTGGGCCAGGCGCCCGCCCCGCTGGACGTCCTGGCGTGGACGGTCGCCGTCGCCCGCCCGGACCTCACCGTGCCGCTCACCGCGGACCCCGTGCTGTGGGCGCACGGCACCGAGCTGGGCCACCGGCTGCTGTGGCTGACGCGCCGCGACGGTGACCGCCCCAAGCTGCCCGGTGGCCGCCGCCCGTACGTCCGCGCCCCGCTGCCGTCCCGCCCGCTGGCCCTGGCGTACGACCGCGACGAGGAGGCCCTCCAGCTCGACGAGGGCCGTATCTCCCCCGTGCCGCCCGAGGCCTGGGACTTCCAGGTGGACGGCGTCCGGGTCCTGGAGCAGTGGTTCACGGCCCGCGCCCCCGGCCCCGCCGAGCCCGGCACCCTGGCGGCGATCCGCCCGGCGACCTGGCCCCAGGCCTGGACCTCGGAGCTGCTGGAGCTGATCACCGTACTGGCGCTGCTGGCGGAACTGCTGCCCCAGCGGGCGGCGCTGACCGTCAGCGCGCCCATCACCGCGGCCGAGCTGCGCACGGCGGGCGTCCTGCCGGTGCCGGAGTCCGCGCGCCGCCCCGCCTCGGTCCTGGACCACCACGAGGAGGGGCCGGAGGGCCAGTTCGCGCTGCTGTGAGGCGGCGGTCATGACAGGAACCCGGACCTCGGGTCATGATCCCCGGCATGACTACCCAGCCGCTGCCCCTGGACGGCATCACCGTCGTCGCCGTCGAACAGGCCGTCGCCGCCCCCTTCGCCACCCGGCAGCTCGCCGATCTCGGCGCCCGGGTGATCAAGGTCGAGCGGGTCGACGGCGGGGACTTCGCCCGCGGCTACGACACCGCGGCGCGCGGTCTCGCCTCGCACTTCGTGTGGTGCAACCGCGGCAAGGAGTCGATCGCCCTCGACCTGAAGGACCCGCGCGGGCTGGGGATCGTACGGCGGCTGGTGGCGGACGCGGACGTCTTCGTGCAGAACCTCGCCCACGGGGCGGCGGCCCGCCTCGGCCTCGACGCGGCGACGCTGTGCGCGGCGCATCCCCGGCTGGTCGCCGTGGACATCTCCGGGTACGGCTCGTCGGGGCCGTACGCGGACAAGCGGGCCTACGACATGCTCGTGCAGTGCGAGGCGGGCCTGGTGTCGGTGACCGGGACACCCGAGGGGCCGGTGAAGGCGGGGATCCCGGCGGCCGACATCGCGGCGGCGATGTACGCCTTCTCGGGGGTGCTCGCGGCGCTGCTGCGGCGGGGCACGACGGGCCGGGGCGGCGTGGTGGAGGTGTCGATGCTGGAGGCGCTGGTGGAGTGGATGGGGCATCCGTTGCATCACGCGATGCACGGAGGCACCGCCCCGGCGCGCACGGGGCTCGCGCACGCCGTGATCGCGCCGTACGACGCCTATGCGACGGCGGACGGCGGGCGGGTGCTGCTGTCGGTGCAGAACGACCGGGAATGGCGGCGGCTGGCCGAGCAGGTCGTCGGGCGCCCGGAGCTGGGGACGGATCCGGCGTTCGCGACGAACGCGGCGCGGGTGGCGAACCGGGAGCGCACCGACCGGCTGGTGGCGGACGCGCTGGGCGCCCTGACGGCCGACGAGGCGCAGGCCCGGCTGGAGGGCGCGGGCATCGCCTGCGCCCGGCTGCGCGACCTGTGGGAGGTGGCGGAGCACCCGCAGCTGGCGGCCCGCGAGCGGTGGCGGGAGGTGGGGACGCCGGTGGGCCCGCTGCGGGCGCCGCTGCCGCCGGTCACGCTGCCGGGCGGGGAGTCGGCACGGATGGGGGATGTGCCCGCGCTCGGGCAGCACACCGGGGCCCTGCTGCGTGCCGTGGGGATGACGGACGAGGAGATCGCAGCGCTGCGCCGGGACGGCGTGGTGGCCTGAGCGCGGTCAGCGGCCTCCGAACAGTGAACGGCGCAGTCGGCGCAGCGGTGCGAACAGCGAGACCCGCCGCACGCGCGCACCCCGGTCACTGCGCCGCTGAGCGGTGTCACGGGCGGTGATCTCCCGCATCAGCGAAGTCGCCTCGGCCGCCTCCTGCTGCGGTATGGCGGGACCCGCCAGCACCGCGAGATGGCGGTCGAGCCGCGAACTGGTCGCGCTGCTCCCGCACGTGATCGCAGGGACCCTCGCCCTGCTGCGCACTGTTATCTGTTCCATGTCACTCCCCACCCGTACGAGTCCACCCGGCCCGGGCAGGGTAACCCTATCGCCCCGCCCGGGCACCCGTGTATCGCGGTCACAGGATTCACCTTCCCCACAAGGGTGTTGACGACTCCCCGCCGATTACTCTCCGAATCCGACCGATTCCAGGGCGAGTTGGACAACCGGCTGGCTGGTGGGCTGAGGTGACCCCCCGTCCGGTTCGACGGTCACGGCGAGTGAGGTCGCGGACCGTTCCAGGCCGGAGGCGACCAGGGGCGTGTCGCCGTCGAAGAGGCCGAGGGAGCGTGGTTGCACGCCCGGGCGCATGAGCCACAGCTGATGCACTCGGCCGCCCGGCGGAGCACCGTATCCGCTCAAGGTCACCACCGCACGCCCCTCCGACGCGGAAGCGATCACTCCGATACGGCGTCCCCGGTCGTCCCGTCCGGTGTCGGCCCGCGCGTCCGGCGCGGCGAGAACGTGGGCGATCTCACGCGCCCGGTCCCGCTCGGCGCTGAGCCGGTCCTGGGTGCGGTTCGCCTGGACCGCGAAAAGCGCGGCGACGACCAGCGCCGCGGCGGCGGTGGCGGCGGCGAACGGCACGAACAGGGGGCGCGCCCGGGGCGCACGCGCGCGTGCCGGGGGCGGTTCGGTGCCCCACACATGCGGCGGCAACTGCCCGGCGGCCCGGTCCCGTCCCACCGCCGGTGCCGGTTCCTGCGGAGTGGTGCGTACGGCGGCCAGGACCCGGTCGCGCAGGGCGGGCGGCGCCGGTGCGGCCGTGGACCAGGCCAGGCGCACCGCGTCCTCGGACAGCGCCCGTACCTCGGCGGCACACCGGGGGCACCGGGCGAGGTGCTTCTCGAAGCGGACCCGTTCGGCGGGTTCCAGGGCGTCGAGCGCGTAGGGCGCGGCCAACGAGTGCGCGTCCCCGCGGCGCAGCAGCCGGTCGATCAGGCTCATGCGGCACCCCCCAGGCACTCCCGCAGACGGGTGAGTCCGTCGCGCATCCGGGTCTTGACGGTACCGAGCGGCAGGGAGAGCCGTTCGGCCACCTCGCGGTAGGTGTAGCCGTCGTAGTAGGCGAGGGTGACGGACTGGCGCTGCAGCGCCGTCAGCCGGTCCAGACAGCGGCGTACCCACTCCCGTTCGAGCCCGGCCTCCACCTCTTCGGAGACCTGGTCGAAGGCGCGGGGTTCGGAGCGCAGGGCGTCACGCTGTTCGCGCTCACCTGCGGCGCGGGCGCTGCGCACGCGGTCCACGGCCCGGCGGTGGGCGACGGTGAGGATCCAGGCGAGCGCGCTGCCCCGGCCCGGGTCGAACCGGGCGGCGGACCGCCACAGTTCCAGGAGCACCTCCTGGGCCACCTCCTCCGACTGCGCCGGGTCCCGCACCACCCGGCGCACCAGCCCGAACACCGGTCCGGACACCAGGCCGTACAGTTCCTCGAACGCCCGCTGGTCGCCCCCGGCGACCCGCCGCAGCAGTTCCTCGGCCTCCACCCGCTCCCCCTCACCCCGGCCGCACCGGCTCGGTCCCGTCACACCAGGCATTCGCACCGAACACACCTCCGGATGGGGTTACGGATCGGCGCGCGCAAAACGCGAGTCCGGCGGAGGCCAAATCAATTTCCGGCCGGACCAATCCGCCTCCCCCCGGGCTCCGAACCCCTGTGCGTCAGGCAAGTTGGCACGGAGGACGGACGGCATGACACCTAATTCCAGGAGTGGGGCGGGACGCAAGGGCCTCGCGACCCTCGTGTGCGGTGCGCTGGCCGCCGGGGGGCTCGCAGCCGCCGGCGTGACCGCGCTCGAGCCGGGGGCGGCGAACGCCTCCAGCCACCGGGAGGCACCGCTGATCTCGGGGACACCCCAGTACGACAACACGGACGTGTACGCGTTCGTCAGCCCGGACAAGCCGGACACGACGACGATCGTCGCGAACTGGACCCCCTTCGAGGAACCGGCGGGCGGACCGAACTTCTACCCGTTCGCCGAGGACGCGCAGTACGACCTGCACATCGACAACAACGGTGACGCGCAGGGCGAGCTGCTGTACCGCTTCACCTTCGACACGCACGTCAAGAACGAGAAGACGTTCCTCTACAACACCGGTCCGGTCGAGAGTCTGGACGATCCCGACCTCAACATCACCCAGACCTACGACCTCGAACTGCTCAAGCTGAAGGAGCAGCGGCTGGTGTCCCGGACGAAGATCGCCGACGACGTGGCGGTGGCGCCGTCCAACGTCGGCAAGGCGTCCATGCCGGACTACGCCACGCTGCGCAAGCAGGCGGTGCACGAGATCGGGGGCGGCGTCACGGCCTTCGCGGGGCAGGCCGACGACCCGTTCTTCCTGGACCTGCGCGTCTTCGACCTGCTGTACGGCGGGAACCTCAGCGAGGTCGGCAACGACACCCTCAAGGGCTACAACGTCAACTCGATCGCCCTCCAGATACCGACCCACATGATCGCCGAGTCGGCCGAGCAGCCGATCGTCGGGATCTGGTCGACCACCCAGCGCAAGAACGCGCAGGGTCACTTCACGCAGGTGTCGCGGCTGGGCAACCCGCTGGTGAACGAGGTCGTCAACCCGCTGAAGGACAAGGACACCTTCAACGCGGACGCGCCGTGGAACGACGGCCAGTTCCTCAAGAACGTCACCCACCCGGAGCTGCCGAAGCTCATCGAGGCGATCTACAAGATCCCGGCGCCCGCGGAGCCCCGTAACGACCTCGTCGACGTCTTCCTCAAGGGCGTCGAGGGCCTCAACCAGCCGCCCCACGTCCGCCCGTCGGAGCAACTGCGCCTGAACACCTCCGTCAAGCCGACCGCCAAGCCCAAGCGGCTCGGTGTGCTCGACGGCGACAACGCGGGCTTCCCGAACGGCCGTCGGCTGACCGACGACGTGCTCGACGCGGCGCTCCAGGTCGTCGAGGGCGAGCTGCTCGGCCAGAAGAACGACCTGGGCGACGCGGTCGACAAGAACGACAAGAAGTTCGAGAAGGCCTTCCCCTACGTCGCCCTGCCGACCGAGGGCTCCCGCGGGCCGCTCGCCAAGGGCACCTCCGGCGGCAACGACGTCCGCAACGAACTCGGCGACGCGCTGAGCCCGGTCGCGAGGTCCGGGGGTTCCTCCGAGGACACCACCCTGGTCGCCGCCTCCGCGGGCGCGGGCGCGCTGGGTGTGCTGCTCATCGGCACCGGGCTGCTGTGGTGGCGCCGGATGCGTAGGCACTCCGCTTGAAGCCGGGCGGTGCCGTCGAGCCAGTGCGGCGCCGTCGTGGCTGGTCGCGCAGTTCCCCGCGCCCCTTCGGGGGCGCGGGTCATCTTTCGACGAAGCGAGGAGAGAGGGCATGCCCGCGGAGGCAGGGTTGAGAGAGCGGGTCGGGTGGCTGGCGGGGTGTGGGGTGCTGCTGGCGGTGGCGTTGACCGCCGGGTCGCTCGCTGTCGGCAATCTCGAGGACGACGTGCGGGGTGCCAGTCCGGCCGCCCTGCCGGGGGCGCTGGCGGCGCAGCTTGCCACCGGTGACGATCTGGACGCGAGCGTCGCCGCGCTGCAGGCGCGGTTGAAGGCGCAGCCCAAGGACTTCACCGGCTGGGCCACCCTCGGTCTGGCCTACGTCGAGCAGGCCAGGACGGACGGCGACCCCGCCCGCTACCCGCGGGCGCGGCGGGCCCTCGACCGGTCCCTGGAGTTGCGGCCGGACAACGACCAGGCGCTGGCCGGGCACGCCGCCCTCGCCGCGGCCCGGCACGACTTCCCGGGCGCGCTGCGGTACGCCGACCGGGCGCTGGCGCAAAACCCGTACAGCGAACGCGCGCTGGCCACGCGTATCGACGCCCTGGTGGAACTCGGCCGCTACGACGACGCGGCGAAGGCCGCCGACACCGCCGACGACCGGCGCCCCGGCATCCCGGTCTTCACGCGGTACGCGTACGTGCGGGAACTGCGCGGTGACGTGGGCACCGCCCGGCGGGTCCTGGAGCAGGCGCTCGGCTCGGCGAGGTCACCGGGGGACATCGCGTACGTGGCGACCGCCCTCGGCCAGCTCGCCTTCGGCCAGGGCGACCACGACACGGCCCTCACCCACTACGCCCGTGCCCTGGCCGCCGACGACGCCTATCTGCCCGCGCTGGAGGGGCGGGCGCGGGCCCAGGCCGCGAGCGGCGACCGGGCGGCGGCCGTGAAGGGGCTCGAGCGGGTCGTCGCGCGGGCGCCCCTGCCCGGGCCGCTGGTCGCGCTGGGCGAGTTGTACGAGGCGGGCGGCGACCGGGCGCGGGCGCGTGAGCAGTACGCGCTCGTCGAGGCCTGGACGGCGCTCGCGCGGGCGGGCGGTGTCAACGCCGACCTGGACACCGCGCTCGCCGCCGCCGACCACGGCGACCCCAAGGCCGCCCTGCGCGCCGCCCGCGCCGAGTGGGAACGCCGCCGCACCGTGCACACCGCGGACGCCCTCGGCTGGGCCCTGCACCGCGACGGACGGCACGAGGAGGCCCTGCGGTACGCCCGCCGGGCCACGGCGACCGGCTACCGCAACGCCACCTTCCTCTACCACCGCGGCATGATCGAACGCGCCGCCGGTCAGCGGGAGCGGGCCCGCGCCTCCCTCACGGCGGCCCTGGAGCTGAACCCCGGCTTCTCCCCGCTGGGCGCCCGCGAGGCCCGTGAGGCGCTGAAGGAGGCCGCCCGATGAGCCCCCGTCGCGCCTGCGCCACCGCCACCGCCCTGCTCACCGCGCTCGTCGCGCTCCTCCTGGTGCCCGCCCCCGCCGCGAGCGCCCACCCCCTGGGCAACTTCACCGTCAACCGCTACGACGGCCTGGTGGCCGCCCCCGGCGCCCTGCGCGTCCGGCACGTCGAGGACCTCGCCGAGATACCCGCGACCCAGGCCGCACCGGACGTCGAGCGACTGGGTCTCGCCGAGTGGGCGCGGCGGCGGTGTGCGACGGCCGCGCGGGACAGCTCCGTCTCCGTCGGCGGGCGGACGGTCCCGCTCACCGTGACCGCCAGCCACGCGCGCGTGCGGCCCGGTCAGGCGGGGCTCGACACCCTGCGGGTGCGGTGCGCGCTGCGCGCCCCGCTCCCCGAGGGCGACACCGTGACCGACGTCGGCTTCCGCGCCGCGGGCGACCGCTCCGGGCCCGGCTGGCGCGAGATCACGGCGCGGGGGGACCGTATGACGCTCACGGCGTCGGACGTGCCGACGCGGTCGGTGTCCCGTGAACTGTCCGCCTACCCGGCGGAGTTGCTGTCCTCCCCCGCCGACACCGCCACCGCGTCCCTGCGGGTGCGCCCCGGCGGCCCGCCCCTCGCCGAGCAGCCGGACGCGGGGGACGCCCCCGCCGCCTCCGTCCTCCCGCGCGGTGCCGACCGCTGGACCCGCGCCCTGGACTCCCTGGTCGCCCGCCAGGACCTCACCGTCGGCTTCGCCGCCCTCGCCCTGGTCGTCGCGACCGGCCTCGGCGCGATGCACGCGCTCGCCCCGGGCCACGGCAAGACCCTGATGGCGGCGACCGCGGCGGCCCACGGCGGGCGGGCCCGGCCGCGGCACGTCCTGCCGCTGGCCGCGTCGGTGACGGTCACCCACACCCTGGGCGTGGTCGCCCTCGGCCTCCTGGTCACGGCGGGCTCCGCCGCGGCCCCCTCGGTGCTCGCCTGGCTGGGCATCGCGAGCGGCACCCTGGTGACCGTCGCGGGCGCCGCCCTCGTACGCCGGGCCCTGCGCAACCGACACGACCCGCACCCGCACCCGCACCCGCACGAGCACGAACACGAGCACGAGCACGAGCACGAACACGGCCACACCCACACCCACGGCGGCCACACCCACACCCACCCCACCACCCCCACCCTCCGCGGCACGCTCCTCCTCGGCTTCGCGGGCGGGCTCGTGCCCAGCCCGTCGGCCGTGGTGGTGCTCGTCGGCGCGGCGGCGCTCGGGCACGCCTGGTTCGGGCTGCTGCTGGTCGTGGCGTACGGCGCCGGTCTCGCCCTCACCCTCACCGCGGCCGGGTTCGCGGTGGTCAAGGTCGGCGGGGGCGTGACCCGCGCACTGAACCGGCGCCCGCGCTGGACCGCCGGTCCGGTCGCCGCCCTGGTACGCCGGGCGGCGCCGCTCGGTTCCGCGTTCGTCGTCGTCGCCCTGGGGGCTGGATTGGTGCTCAGGGGGGCGGCATCCGCACTCGGCTGAGCTACTTTGTGAGGAAAGGGAGATTCGCGCCATGCGGCCGATGCCGATGCGAAGGGGGGTGCCCGTGACCGAGACCCCGGGCGGTGCACGTGTGATCGCGGGACGCTACCGTCTGCTGTCCCCGCTCGGCGAGGGCGGGATGGGCACCGTGTGGCGCGCCCGTGACGAGGTGCTGGCCCGTGAGGTCGCCGTCAAGGAGGTCCGTGCGCCCCATGGGCTGCCCACCGCCGACGTGGAGCGGATGTACGCCCGGCTGGAGCGCGAGGCGTGGGCCGCGGCCCGGGTCTCGCACCCCAACGTGGTGACGGTGTACGACGTCGCCACGGAGGAGGGGCGCCCCTGGATCGTGATGGAGCTGGTCCGCGGGATCTCGCTGGCCGAACTCCTGGAGGCGGAGGGCCCGTTGCCGCCGCGGCGGGCGGCGCACGTCGGCGCCGAGGTGCTGGCCGCGCTGCGGGCCGCGCACGAGGCCGGGGTGCTGCACCGGGATGTGAAGCCCGCGAACGTGCTGCTGGCGAACGACGGCCGGGTGGTGCTCACGGACTTCGGTATCGCCACGGTGGAGGGCAGTTCGGCGCTGACGATGACCGGCGAGGTGATCGGCTCGCCGGAATTCCTGGCCCCGGAGCGGGCGTTGGGGCGCAAGCCGGGCCCCGAGTCGGATCTCTGGTCGCTCGGGGTGCTGCTGTACGCGGCCGTCGAGGGCAACTCCCCGTTCCGCCAGAACACCCCGCTGAACACCCTGCGCGCGATCGTGGACGACGAGTTGCCGCCGCCGCACCGGGCCGGTCCGCTGGCCGGTGTCATCGCGGGGCTGCTGCGCAAGGATCCGGCGGAGCGGCTGTCCGCCGACCGGGCCGAGCAGGATCTGCGGCTGATCGGCGCGGGCGGGACGCCCCGTGCGGACACGGCGGGCGCGACGGCGTACGCCCCGACCGTCGTCGCCCATCAGCAGCCGACGGCGCCGACGCGGCCCACGCCCTCACCCGCGCCGACCACGCCCACCCCGGCGACGGCCACGACCACGACTCCGCCCGGCCGTGACCGTCGTACCGCCGCCGTGCTGATCGCGGGCGTGGTCGCGCTCGCGCTGGCGATCGGCGGGCTGTCGTACGCGCTGCTGAACCGCGGTGACGACGACGGCGGGGGGCGGGAGGGGGCGAGCACGCAGACGGGGCGGCAGGCGTCGCCGTCCGCGACCACCGACGACGAGGCGGGCGGCGGTGGCGAGGTGAGCGAGGAGCCGACCCCGACGCCGACGCCGAGCCCCAGCGCCGAGGACCCCACCACCGCGGCCCCGCCGCAGTCGGTGCACGTCAGTGTCGTGGGAGGGAACACCGAGTACTCCGGGCCCTGTCCGCCGCCCGAGGCGGAGGCGCCCGCGTTCACGGCGACGTTCACGGTGGGGCGGCTGCCCGCGGAGGTCGACTACCGGTGGGTGACGTCCGACGGCGAGGTCTCCGACCCGGGGTGGCGGACGCTGTCGTTCCCGGCGGGCGGTGAGCGGACCCGGCAGGACCAGGTGGTCGTGACGACGCACACCGACAGCGGGACGTTTGAGAACGAGATCACCGTCGAGGTGCGCGAACCGGTGGAGGCGACGTCGAACGCGGTCGCCTTCTCGGTGACGTGCATGACGGAGACCCCGACGGACGGGGCCTCCGCGTCATACAGCCCCTGAGGGGCTTCGAACGGCCCGGAGGATCAGGCGGCGTTGCGGAAGACGGGCAGATAACCACCCGACTGGCCGTTGGCGGTCGGGTGGTACGAGTTGCCGATGTTGAGCCAGTCGACGCTGTGCAGCCAGGCGGCGCCGGAGCACAGTTCATGGCCGGTGAAGGTGGTGCGCACGTCGCCGAAGGTGTAGCCGTAGGCGGCGGCGCGCTGGGCGATGACGCTGTTCAGGTGGTCGGAGGCCTGGTTGATGGCGCTGCGCTTGGTCTCCGACAGGCCGAGGCACGTGGTGCCGAGCTTGTAGAAGCGGGGGTAGCCGAGCACGACGACGTGGGCGGACGGGGCCCGGCTGCGGATCGCCGAGTACACGTTGTTGAGCTTGCCGGGCAGGGTGGAGTCGATGTACGCCCGCGCGGTGTTGATGCGGGAGATGCAGTTGCTGTCGGACTGGAGCACACAGGTCGTCATGACGTCGGCGAAGCCCGCGTCGTTGCCGCCGACGCTGATCGAGACCAGGCCGGTGCCGGAGTTGAGCGGGGTGAGCTGTCCGGCGAGAACTTCATCCGTTCGGGCGCCCGAGCAGGCGGTGAAGTTGAACGACGAGGGTGAGTTGGCCGCGGCCCACAGGTAGGGGTACGCGTTCGTGCTGCGCTTGCAGTCGCCGCTGGAGCTGATGTAGCTGCCCGCGCCGACGCCGGAGGAGTAGGAGTCACCGAGCGCGACATAGCCGGTCGCGGCGGATTCGGAGGCCTGCGCGGCCGTGGCTCCGGTGAGAACCGCGGCGACCGCGAGGAGTGTCGAGGTCAGGAATGCGACAAGTCGGGAACGTCTCATGGAACCTCCCTTTAGCAGGATCTCTGCCTTGACTTTGGTACCAGCTACGCGTGTTGACTGGTAGTGTCCATGCCAAAAATTTTCCCGCCTGCCCCCCTCTGGCCCAACCCGTTCACCGCTCGTTCGATTACGTGCTCATGACAGATTTGTTGACAGGCGTTCAAGTCTCTTGTTCCCAGCGGGTAACGGCCTCAGTCTTGATCCCGGCCCCGAGTGGAACGCGACGCTCCCGGCCGTGCGCGCGAAGACGCGTGCACCCCCCACACGCGCCCGCCCCACCCCGGCGTGCGCCGCCTTGAGGAGGACTCCCTCGTAATGGCACAACTGCGGAGCAAGAAAGTGCGGCTCGCCGCGATAACCGGCCTGGCGACCGCCGCCCTCGTGGGCGGGCTCACCTCCCTTCCCGCCCAGGCCGCACCGGCCCAGGGCACCGTGCTCGCGGCCGACTCCCCCACCGCCGTCAAGGACAGCTACATCGTCACCCTGAAGAACTCAGCCGGGCTCAAGGCCTCCTCGAGCGCGGGCAAGAGCCTCGTCAAGGAGTACGGCGGCACGGTGGACAAGACGTTCGGCAAGGCGCTGAACGGCTACACCGCCACCCTCTCCGCGTCCGAGGCACGGAGACTCGCCGCCGACCCGGCCGTGGCCTCCGTCGAGCAGAACCAGCGCGTCCAGCTCAACGCCACCCAGACCAACGCGCCCTGGGGCCTGGACCGCATCGACCAGGCCTCGCTGCCGCTGTCGGGCACCTACACCTACCCGGACAGCGCGGGCGGCGGCGTGACCGTATACGTCATCGACACCGGCGTACGGATCAGCCACTCCCAGCTCAGCGGCCGGGCCGTCAACGGCTACGACGCCGTCGACGGCGACAACGTCGCCCAGGACGGCAACGGCCACGGCACCCATGTGGCCACGACGGTCGCGGGGACGACGTACGGCGTCGCCAAGAAGGCGAAGATCGTGGCGGTCCGGGTGCTGAACAACAGCGGCTCCGGCACCACGGCGGGCGTCATCGCGGGCATCGACTGGGTGACGGCCAACCACTCGGGCCCGTCGGTGGCGAACATGTCCCTCGGCGGCGGCGTCTCCACCACCCTGGACAACGCGGTGCGCAACTCCATCGCCAGCGGGGTGACCTACGCGGTCGCCGCGGGCAACAGCAGCGCCAACGCGTCCTCCTTCTCCCCCGCCCGGGTCTCCGAGGCGATCACGGTCGGCGCCACCACCAGCACGGACGCCCGCGCGAGCTACTCCAACTACGGCTCCGTCCTGGACATCTTCGCCCCCGGCTCGTCCATCACGGCGGGCTGGCACACCAGCGACACCGCGACGAACACCATCTCCGGTACGTCGATGGCGACCCCGCACGTCGCCGGTGCGGCGGCGGTCTACCTCGCGGGCCACACCTCGGCCACCCCGGCCCAGGTCGCCTCGGCGCTCATCGCGGGCGCGACCACCGGCAAGGTGACCAGCCCCGGCAGCGGCTCGCCGAACCGGCTCCTGCGCATCGTCCCGTGACACCGCTGAGCGGTAGGTGACGGAAGGGTTCCCCGGAGGCGGCACGGCGCCTCCGGGGAACTCCCCTGACTGCGCGGTGAGTTGCCTCGGAGCGCCCCCATCACGTCCTTGACGGCCCTTGCCGCCCTGCGCCACATTGAAGCCCGGCATCCGGCGCTTCGGGGGGCAAAGTCGCCAATGCAGACGATACGCATCAAGTCACCATCAACCGACCCACCCAGCAGAGGCACACCGGCAGTGGACGACGCCGAGCGGGCACGGACCGGACCGGGCAGGGACCTGGTGCCGCTGCTCGCGGGCGCCGCGACGGCCGTGGGGGGCATCGGCGCGGCTCTCGCCTTCCGCGACTCCGGCTCGCCGCTGCGCGGCCCGTTCACCCTGTTCTTCCTGTTCGCCGCCCCGGCCACGGCGATCGGTGCCGCCCTGCGCGGCCTCGACCCCATGGGCAGACTGCTCGTCGCGCTGGCGGGCGCGGTCGTCGTCGACATGCTGGTGGCGCAGACCCTGCTCACCGTGCACCGGTGGTCGGTGACCGGCGGACTCATGGCCGTGACCGTGGTCAGCGCCCTGATCCTCCTGCTGGTCCTGCTGCTGCGGCTGCGCGACCGGGCCGCGAGAAGACGGGGCGAGTGACGTGGACATCGACGTGTACCGCCCCGGCGAACTGACCGGCGCCGACCGGACGGCGTGGACGGCGCTGCAGGCCGGGGCCCCTCCGCACGGCTCGCCGCTGGCGAACCCGTTCCTGTCCCCCGAGTTCACCCTCGCCGTGGGCCGCTGTCGACGCGGGGTGCGGATCGCGGTCGTACGGGAGGACGGCGATCCGGTCGCCTTCTTCCCGTTCCAGCGCTCCGCCGCCGGGGTCGGCCGGGCCGTCGGGCTCGGGGTCTCCGACGCCCAGGGCGTGGTGCACCGGCCCGGCTTCGAGTGGGACGCCCGGGAGCTGCTGCGGGCCTGCGGGCTGTCCGTCTGGGAGTTCGACCACCTGGTGGCGGGCCAGCGGCCGTTCGAGGCGGGCGCCTCCGGCACCTTCCCGTCCCCGGTCATGGACGTCGAGCGGGGATACGAGACCTATCTCGCGCACCTGCGCGCCCGCTCCCCGAAGTTCACCCGGACCACCCTCGCCAAGGAGCGCAGGCTGGGCCGGGACGCGGGCGAGGTGGCGTACGTCCACGACGAGCGCGACCCGGCCGTGCTGCACACGCTGATGGAGTGGAAGTCCGCGCAGTACCGCAGGACCGGACGCAGCGACCGCTTCGCCCACGACTGGATCACCCAGTTGGTACGGCAGTTGTTCCACACCCGCGCCGACCGGTTCGCGGGGGTCCTGTCGGTGCTCTCCGCGGGCGGCCGTCCGGTGGCGGCGCACTTCGGACTGCGCGGTGAGCGGGTGCTCGCCTGCTGGTTCCCGGCGTACGACCCGGCGTACGCGAAGTATTCGCCCGGGCTGATTCTGCATCTGCGGATGGCCGAGGCGGCCGCCGCCGAGGGGATCGCCCATCTCGACCTGGGCCGGGGTCAGAAGGAATACAAGGATTCCCTCAAGACACGGGAAATCCTGGTGTCGGAGGGGTGGGTGACCAGACGTCATCCCGTCGCGGTCGGACATCGGGCACGTCGTGCGCCGGTGCGCGCCCTGCGGAACGCGGTGGTGTCCCGACCGGGGCTGTTCGAACCGGCGGACAAGATACTGAAGAAAGTGGGCAAGGTCCGAACGGGCCGACGGTGACGGTCAGACCAACACACCTGTGAGGCCCTTTTCCAGGGCGCGCGCGGCAGGGGGGTGCCGTGCCCGGTCGGCGCGCGGTGCGGCGGCCGGGACGAGCCGCGCGACCGGCCGCCGTTCTGCGGGGGCCGGAGCTTGCCAGTGCCAACAACCCCCCTTTCGAACCGGACCAAGAGCCGGGCCGTCCAGCCAGGGGGCGGGCGGTCCACCGGACGAGAGGGACCAGACCCATGAGTTCCGTTCTGCCCCCGGCCGCTTCGCCACAGAACCCGCGAACGGCCGCCGCCTACCGGCCCGTCTCCTCTCACCTGGCCATCGCGCCGCCGGTGAGCGTGGTGATCCCCGCCATGAACGAGGCCGAGAACCTTCCCTACGTCTTCAAGTCACTGCCCGGCTGGATACACGAAGTGGTCCTGGTGGACGGCGACTCCACCGACGGCACCGTGGAGGTGGCCCGTGAGCTGTGGCCGGAGGTGAGGGTCGTCCCCCAGCGGGGCAAGGGCAAGGGCGACGCGCTGATCAGCGGGTTCGCCGCGTGCACCGGAGACATCATCGTGATGGTCGACGCGGACGGCTCCGCCGACGGCGGTGAGATCGTCAGCTATGTCTCCGCCCTGGTCTCGGGCGCGGACTTCGCCAAGGGCTCCCGCTTCGCCAACGGCGGCGGCACCGACGACATGACCTTCGTCCGCAAACTCGGCAACCGCGCCCTGTGCGCGGTGGTCAACCGGAAGTTCGGCGCCCGCTACACCGACCTCTGCTACGGCTACAACGCCTTCTGGCGGCACTGCCTGGACCACATCGACCTCGACTGCACCGGCTTCGAGGTGGAGACCCTGATGAACATCCGGGTGGTGAAGGCGGGACTGCGGGTGCAGGAGATACCGAGCCACGAGTACCTCCGCATCCACGGCACCAGCAACCTGCGCGCGGTCCGGGACGGGCTGCGGGTGCTGAGGGTGATCCTCGGGGAGCGCTCCAACCGGCGTGCGCTGCGCCGCCGTGCGCACCCGTCGCCCCTGGTCGACGCGGTGCGGGGAGAGGCGTCTTGAGCGGTCCCGGCAGCCCCGTCGTGATCTCCGTCGTGATCTGCGTGTACACCGAGGACCGCTGGGACGACATCCTCGCGGCGGTCGCCTCGGTACGGGCGCAGTCCCGCCCCGCCCTGGAGACCCTCCTCGTCGTCGACCACCATCCCCCGCTGCTGGACCGGCTGGCGGGGGAGTACCGGCATGCGGCGGACGTGCGGGTCCTCGCCAACGCGGGCCCGCGCGGGCTGTCCTCCGGCCGCAACACCGGCGTCGCCGCCTCCCACGGCGACGTCATCGCCTTCCTCGACGACGACGCCGTGGCCGAACGCGACTGGCTGCGCCACCTCGCCGAGGCGTACGCCGACCCGCGCGTCCTGGCCGTCGGCGGCCGTACGGTGCCGGTCTGGGCGTCGGGGCGGCGGCCCGTCTGGTTCCCGGAGGAGTTCGACTGGGTGGTGGGCTGCACCTACCGTGGCCTGCCGCCCGGCCGGGCCCGGGTGCGCAACGTCCTCGGCGGCAACGCCTCCTTCCGCCGTACCGCCTTCGACGCGGCGGGCGGCTTCGCCACCGGCATCGGCCGCGACGACGGCAGACGCCCCCTGGGCGGCGAGGAGACGGAGCTGTGCATCCGGCTCAGCCGCGCCCGGCCCGACGCGGTGCTCCTCCTCGACGACCGCGCGGTGGTCCACCACCGGGTGCCCGCCCCGCGCGAGCGCTTCGCCTACTTCCGCACCCGCGCCTACGCCGAGGGCCTGTCCAAGGCACTGGTGGCGCGGAGCGTGGGCGCGGGCAAGGGGCTGGAGTCCGAACGCCGGTACGCCACCCGCGTCCTGCCCGCCGGAATCGCCCGCGGGCTGCGCGACGCCGCCCTGGCCCGACCCGGCGGCGCGGGCCGGGCGGGCGCGATCGTCGCGGGCGTGCTCACGGCGGCGGGGGGATACGTCGTCGGACGCGTACGGGCACACCGGGGCGGCACGACGTTCGCGTGGGGGCCGATCCAGGCGGTGGGCGATGACTGAGACCGGGGGTGCCGAGGCGGTGGGCGATGACTGAGACCGGGGGTGCCGAGGCGGTGGGCGATGACTGAGACCGGGGGTACCGAGGCGGTGGGCGATGACTGAGACCGGGGGTACCGAGGCGGTGGGCGATGACTGAGACCGGCGTGCCGATCCTGATGTACCACTCCGTCGCCACCGACCCGAACGCCGCCACCCGCGCCCTGTCCGTCGCCCCGGAGGCGTTCGCGGAGCAGCTCGCGCTGGTCGCCGAGCTGGGGCTGACCCCGCTGACCACGGCGGAGCTGGCCGCGCGCTGGCGGTCGGGGCGTCCGCTGCCCGGCCGCCCGGTGCTGATCACCTTCGACGACGGATACGAGGGGGTGCACCGGCACGCCCTGCCCGTACTGGCCGAGCACGGCTTCCCGGCGACCCTGTTCGTCGCCACCGGCTGGATCGCGGGCGCGGGCCCGGACACCATGCTCGACTGGGGCCAGGTGCGCGAACTGGCCGCGGCGGGCGTCGAGATCGGCGGCCACAGCCACACCCACCCCCAGCTCGACCAGCTCGACGACACCCCTCTGCGCCGGGAGCTGACCCGCTGCCGGGACCGGGTGGCCGACGAGCTGGCCGCGCTGCCGGTGTCGTTCGCCTACCCGTACGGCTACTCCAGCCGCCGGGTGCGCCAGGCGGTGCGCGCGGCGGGGTTCACCCAGGCGCTCGCCGTCGGAAACGGTCCGGCCCGGCGCGCGCAGGGGCCGTACGCCCTCAGACGGGTCACCGTGCGCCGGTCCACCGGCCTCGACACCTTCGAGCGGCTGCTCACCGGCCGCCGCCTCACCCGAACGTTCGCCCGGGACCGTGCCCTCACCCGGGGGTACGCCCTCGTCCGCCGCGCCCGGCAGGTCCGCCGGAAGGCCACCCGTACCCGTGTCTGAGACGACCGCCAGGACGCGGCAGGCGACCGCCGGGGCGCGGGCGCCGGAGCGGCGGGCCGGTCCGCTGCTGCGCAACGCCTACGCCCTGATGCTCAACACCGGCATCTCCGCCGTACTGGGCCTCGGCTTCTGGCTGGCCGCCGCCCGCTACTACTCCGAGTCCGCGGTCGGCCAGGGCTCCGCCGCGATCGCCGCGATGAAGCTGCTGGCCGGGCTGACGGCGGTGACCCTGACCGGCGCCCTGGCCCGGTTCATCCCGGTGGCGGGCCGCACCACCGGGCGACTGATCCTGCGTACCTACGCGGGCAGTTCGCTGGTGGTGGCGGTCGCGGCCGGGGGGTTCCTGCTGACGCTGGACCGGTGGGGGCCGTCGTACCGCTTCCTGGACGGGCCGCTGCCCGCCGCCGGGTTCGTCGTCGCGGTCGTCGCCTGGAATGTGCTCACCCTCCAGGACGGGGTGCTGACCGGGCTGCGCAGCGCGCTGTGGGTGCCGGTCGGCAACACGGCGTTCTCCGTGGTGAAGCTGGGGCTGCTGGTCGTCTGCGCGGCGGCGGTCCCGACGGCCGGGGTCTTCGTGTCCTGGGGCGCGGCGATCGCCGTGTCCGTGCTGCCGCTGGGCTGGCTGGTGTTCCGTCGGCTGGTGCCCCGGCATGTGCGGGCGACCGAGGGGCGGTCCGAGCCGCCGGGGCCGCGACAGGTCGGACGCTTCCTCGCGGGCGACTGCACCGGGTCGCTGTTCTCGCTCGCGGTGGTCTATCTGGTGCCGGTGATCGTCGCCTCCCAGGTCGGCGCCGCCGACAACGCCTACTTCTACGTCACCGCCACCATCGGCGGCACGGTCAACCTCCTCGCCCTCAACATGGGCGCCTCGCTCACCGTCGAGGGCAGCCACGACCCGGCGCGGCTGGCCGCCAACACGCGTGCCGCGCTGCGGCGGATGGCCCGGATCATGCTGCCGGTCGCCGCCGCGCTGTTCTTCGGCGCGCCCTGGATCCTCGGCGTCTTCGGCTCCGGCTACGCGGACGCGGCCACCGCGCTGCTGCGCTGGTTCGCGGTGGGCGCGGTGCTGCGGGTGGTCATGGAGACGTACTTCGCGGTGCTGCGCGCCCAGAGCCGCACCGCCGGGCTGGCCTGGCTCCAGGGGCTGCTGTGCGCGCTGGTGCTCGGGCTGACACTGCTGCTGCTCCCCCGGATGGGGCTGACCGGCGCGGGGGTCGCCGAGATCGCCAGCCTCACGGTGATCGTGGCGATCGCCGCGCCCCGGCTGTACCGGACGGTGCGCCCGGCGCCGCCCGTCCCCGACGCCACCGCCCCCGACGGGGACCTCTCCGACCTGGGCGGTACCGAACCCGCCCGCCCCCGCCTCCCCCTCGTCCTCGGCTGTCTGCTGGCCGTCGCGCTGCTGCTGTACTGGGTGCCCGTGGCCGGGCTCGGTGAGGCCGACCTGGACGCGATGGGCGGGCTGGGGCTGGTCTCGGTGCTGCCCCGGGCCACCCTGCTGGGGGCGGGACTGCTGGTGGTGGTCTTCACCTCGCTGCTGTGGCCGCGCCGCGAGCCCCGGGCGCTGCTGCTCACGACCCTCCTCGCGACCCTGGTCTCGCTGCACGCGCTGCCCGCGGTGCTCGAGGCCGAGCCACGGTTCGCGACCGCCTGGCAGCACCTCGGCTTCCTGGACCACATCGACCGCACCGGCTCCGCCGTACCCGACCTGGACGCCCGCTGGAGCTGGCCGGGCTTCTTCGCGGCGGCCGAGTTCGTCTCCGAGGCCTGTGGGGTCGACAACCTCACCGAGGTCATCCGCTGGTGGCCGCTGACGGTCCAACTGCTCTGCCTGGGGCCGGTGTTCCTGCTGGCCCGCTCGATGCGGGCCAGCTGGCGGGCGAAGTGGACCGGCGTGTGGATCTTCGTCCTCGGTGGCTGGGTCGGCCAGGACTACTTCTCCCCGCAGGGCTTCACCTACCTCCTCCACCTGGCCTTCGTGGCGATCCTGCTCGTCTGGTTCCGCGCCCCGCACGTCATCCGGAGGCGGCTGCGCCCCGGTGAGGCGGAGGTCGAACCGGCCGACCGCCGCCAGAAGGCGGTCCTGCTGGCCGTACTGATCGGCCTCTTCGCGGCCACCGTCCCCGCGCACCAGCTCACCCCGTTCGTGATGCTGGGCGTGTCGGCGGCGCTGGTCGTCGTCGGCCGGTGCGAGCTACGCGGGCTGCCGTTGCTGTGCGGCGTGCTGGTGGCGAGCTGGGTGGGGTTCATGGCCGAGCCGTACTGGTCCGGGCACTTCGACGAGCTGTTCGGCGGGGTCGGCGGGATCGGCGGCAATGTGTCGTCGTCGGTGTCCGGCCGCATCGAGGGCGGCAGCTCGACCCACCAACTCGTCCTCTACGCGCGCGTGCTGCTCGCCGGGACCGTGCTGGCGCTGGCCTGCTGGGGCTGGTGGCGGCGCCGCCGTTACCGGTACCGCGAACGCTCCCTGCCGGTCCTCGCCTTCGTGCCGTTCCTCGGCTTCGGCATGCAGTCCTACGGCGGTGAGATGGCGCTGCGCGTCTTCCTGTTCGCGCTGCCCGGCGCCGCCCTGCTGGCCGGGCTCGCGCTGTTCCCGCGCACCGGCGTCACCGCCGGGGAGCGCGACCGCGACCGGGTGAGCCTCGCCCCACTGGCCGCGCTGCTCGCCGGGCTGGTCCTCGTCGGCGGGTTCCTGGTGGCGCGCTGGGGCAACGAGCCGTTCGAACGGGTGCGCCCCGGTGAGGTCGCCGCCATGGAGTACGTGTACGCCCACGACGAGCCGACCGTACGGCTGCTGTGGCTGAGCGACGACCCGCTGGTCACCGTGACACCGGCGATGCCGTGGGGCGCGCGGGACATGGAGAGGGTGCGGTACGTGCCGACGCTCGCGCCGGTCGACCCGGTGCTGGTGTCGGGCCTGGTGGAGGCGCTGCAGGACGCGGGCCCGAACTCGTATCTGATGGTCAACCGCGGTCAGGTCACGTATCTGACGATGGACGCGGGCTATCCGCCCGCCTGGGAGTCGCGGCTGATCCGGAACCTGAACCGGCGGCCGGAGCTGGGCAGGGTCCTCGTCAACGAGGACGTGACCCTGTACGCCCTGCGCGAGCAGCCGCCCGGCCCCGTTCCGCAGGCCGACCCGGGGCCGGTCGGGCCGCGGGTGACCTGGACGCCCTGGTCGGTGGCCGGGGCGCTGGCGGCCGGTGCGCTGGTCGTGCTGCTGACGGCCCGTGAGGTGGTGCGGGTCGCGGTCCGGCCGGGGGTGCGGCGGCTGCGGTGGCTCCGGGGCAGCTTCCGGTGCGCGCTGCCGCTGCTGGCGCTGCTGTTCGCGGCGCTGGTGCAGCGGTTCCTGACGATCAGCTAGCGCCTGAGCCACCGCACCTCGTACGCCGCCATGTCGAACCGCCTCCCGTCGACCCGCGCGCCGACCGCCCGGTCGAGCGTGTTGACGACCAGGACGTCCTCGTCGTCGGCCAGCACCCGGACGCCGGGTACGTCGTCGGCGGCGACGGTGTCGTAGGAGGTGCCCGGCGGGAAGGCCGCGTGGAAGCGGGAGAGCAGGTCGTACACGGGCAGGGCGGCACCGCCGTGCGCGGTGGACGTCGGCGTCCACAGGCAGCCGGGGCAGTCGGGGCCGCTCTCCTCCTCGGGGTTCCAGTAGAAGCCGGAGGTGGTGCCGCCCTCGGCCAGGGCGATCATGCCGGTGGCCTGCACGGCGACGCGCCGTTCCTCGGACCAGCCCGCGCGGTCGTCGTCACCGTCGGCGGACGCGTCCGGTTCAACGTAGTACTCCGCCCACCACAGCGGCAGTTCGTCGCCGACCTGCTCCCGCACCCACCGGCTGACGGCCGTCAGCTTCCCGGTGGCGGCGAACTCGTCGGGCAGCAGCGCGCCGTCCTTGGTGTAGCTGGAGCCGTCCACCACGACGAAGTCGGCGCCCGCCTTGTGCTCGTTCCAGTAGGCGAAGGCGTCCAGGACCCGCTGGTCCATGGCGCCCCAGGGGCCCTTGAGGCTCCGGGAGGCGTTCTCCGTCCGGCGCGGGTCGAGGCTGTCCATCACCAGATACGGGCCCCCGACCATGATGTCCGGATCGACCTCCTTCAGCGCCCGGTGGACCAGGTTGTACAGGCGGGTGTAGCCCTCGTGGTCCCAGCGGCCCTCGGCGTCGTTCCAGAAGCCCTTGAACTCGTTCCAGACGACGAAGTGGCGTACGTCGGGATAGCGCCGGGCGACGGTCGCGGCGAGGTCGGCGAAGTCCGCGTAGTGCCCGGGCTCCGGCGCCGTCTCCAGGGCGGCCCGGCTCCAGTCGGTCCTCCCGGCGCCCGGCTCGCCGCCCTTCATCCAGTCCGGCGCGCAGCACAGGGTGATCACCGGGGTGCCCCCGGAGGCGCGGGCGAAGTCGATACGGCGGTCCAGGGCCGCGAAGTCGTAGCGCCCCGGCACCGGCTCGGGGTTGTCGGCGCCCCAGCCCATGATGTGCTGGTTCTGCGGCAGGCCCGGCGTCCGGGCGAGCCTTCGCTCGACCCGCGCGGTGGCGTCCCGCGCACCGGCGTCGGCGCTGAATTGGGTGTGCGTGAAGCCCCAGCCGACGTCTCCCGGCGAGGTGGCGGGCGTGCCGTGCGCCTTGCCGCCGGTGCCCGCGCCGTCGCCGGGCAGCGTGGTCAGCACGGTCACCAGCAGCGCCACGACCGCCGCCGCGACGCCGAGCAGCCACCGCCAGGCCCCCGAAACCCACCCAGGTCGTCCCATCGAGGGCAACGCTAACGGGGGGTGCGGGGTTCGGGACAGATGCCGACACTTTCCGCGCACCTCGGAAACCGGGTGCGGGCGGCGCCCCAGTGCCCGATCATGGCGGCATGTCTGCGAACCCTCACGACGCGCTGCCGATCCGGCTCAACGTCGACGACAGCGACTCACCCGCCGATGTCGTCGACGCGCTGTTCCTCGGCCGCTTCGCCATGGGCGAGCAGCCCTACTCGCACTCCTCCAACATCGACCGCGTCCGCTCCGGCGCGACGCTGCTGCCGCAGAGCGCGCGCGTGCTGCGCATGGCCCGCGACGACGACCGCAGCGCCACCCTCGCCGAGGGCGACGGCTGGACCCTGCTGGTGTCCCGCTGGAACCGCGGCGCCGATGTCACCGTCACGGCGACCAGCGCCGAACTGGCCGCGAAGGTGCTCGACGAGGCCACCGAGGGCGCGACCGACGAGCCCGAGCCGCAGCCGGAGAACGTGACGATGGGCTTCTGGTACGTCTCCCCGCGCCGCGGCCCGCACCGCACCACCCGGCAGATCTCCGCGGGCACCTGGGACGAGGTCCGGCCGAACTACACCGCGCCGGTCGCGAACGCCATGGACCGGCTGATGAAGACCACCCCGGAGGACATCGCGGGCCGACTGCTCCTGCTGCACGGGCCGCCCGGCACCGGCAAGACGTCCGCGCTGCGCACGCTGGCCCGGTCCTGGCGGGACTGGTGCCAGGTCGACTGCGTCCTCGACCCCGAGCGGCTTTTCTCCGACGTCGGCTATCTGATGGACATCGCGATCGGCGAGGACGACTCCACGGGCAAGGGCCGCTGGCGGCTGCTGCTCCTGGAGGACTGCGACGAACTGATCCGCGGCGAGGCCAAGCACACCGCGGGCCAGGCCCTGTCCCGGCTGCTGAACCTCACCGACGGGCTGCTCGGCCAGGGCCGCAACGTCCTGGTCGGCGTCACCACCAACGAGGACCTGGAGCGCCTGCACCCCGCCGTCGTCCGCCCCGGCCGCTGTCTCGCCCGCATCGAGGTCGGCCCGCTGACCCGCGCGGAGGCGGTGAACTGGCTCGGCACCGAGGAGGGCCTGGGCCGCGAGGGCGCCACCCTGGCGGAGCTGTACGCGCTGCGCCGGGGCACCTCGCCGACGTCGCTGCCGGAGCCGCGCGGCGGGGCGGAAGCGGGGCTGTATCTGTGACCCTGGAGGTATGACCCTGTTCGTCGGCACGTCGGGCTGGCAGTACAAGGACTGGAAGGGCGTCCTGTACCCGGCCGACGTACCCGTGCGGCTGTGGCTGGAGGAGTACGCGGCGCACTTCGCGACGGTGGAGCTGAACAACGCCTTCTACCGGCTGCCGACCCGCGAGAACTTCGAGGCCTGGCGGGAGCGGGTGCCGCCGGACTTCGTCGTCGCGGTCAAGGCCAGCCGCTATCTGACCCACATCAAGCGGCTGAGGGACCCCGGGGAACCCGTGGACCGGCTGCTGACCCACGCCTACGGCCTGGGCGACCGGCTCGGCCCGGTCCTCCTCCAGCTCCCCCCGACCCTGCGCGCCGACCCCGGCCTGCTGGACACCTGCCTGGCGTGCTTCCCGTCTGCCGTCCGGGTCGCGGTCGAGCCCCGCCACGACTCCTGGTGGACACCCGAGGTGCGCCGCGTACTGGAGTCCCGTGGCGCCGCCCTGTGCTGGGCCGACGTCCTCTCCCGCCCCGTGACCCCCCTGTGGCGCACCACCGACTGGGGCTACGTCCGCTTCCACCAGGGCCGGGCCCACCCATGGCCCCACTACGGACGCCGGGCGCTCCTGTCCTGGGCGGAACGCGTCGCGACGGCGTTCCCGGAGAACCACCGCGACGTCTACGCGTACTTCAACAACGACCCGGGCGCGGCAGCGGTGAGGGACGCGGCAACCTTCGCCGGACTGACGGAGACGCGGGGACTGACGGTCACACCCACCCGCCTAGGGGCGCGGGGAACCGCGCGACCAGCCACGACACACCCGCACCCGCACCCGCACCCGCACCCGCACCCGGCATGACCACCTCACTCCCCGTAAGCGGCCCGCAGGGCATCCCGCACGGCGCCCAACGCCTCCTCCTCCGACACCCCCAACCGCCGGGCCCGCTGAGCGTAGGACTGCGCCGCCCCGGCGACCTCCCGTTCCGCGGCCGACCCCGCCGCGGCGACGAACGTCCCGTTGCGCCCCCGCGTCTCGACCACCCCGTCCGTCTCCAGCGTGCGATACGCCTTGGCGACGGTGTTCGCGGCCAGCCCCAGCGACTCGGCCAGCCCCCGCACGGTCGGCAGCCGGTAGCCCACCGGGAGCGCCCCCGACCGCGCCTGCGCGGAGATCTGCGCCCGCACCTGCTCGTACGGCGGCCCCGCCGTGGCACTCTCATCGATCTCGATCTTCAAGGTCACGGCCCGATTGTCCCGCACCACCGGAAAATGGGAGGCATCCCGGCAGGTCGCCCCGTAGCGTGCCGCCCTATGACAGTGATCGTGCGCGCCCTGCGCCCTGATGCCGCCGCCGACGTCGAGGGGTTCACCCACGTCCGGCACCTCGCGCTCCCGTACATGCTGTCCACCCCGGCCTCCGTGGCCCACAGCGTGACCCACGCCCACCCGGACGCCCACTACCTCGCCCTCGTCGCCGAGCGGCACGGCGAGGTCATCGGCACCGCGCAGGCGGGCCTGGCCCATGAGAGCCCGGAGCCGGGCCAGGGCTACGTCAACGTGTACGTGCATCCGGAGCACACCCGGCGGGGCGCGGGCTCGCTGCTGGTGCGCACGGCGGAGGAGCACCTGGCGGCGTACGGCGCGACGAGGCTCCACAGCTGGGTGCTGGACGCGCCGGGCAACCGCGCCTTCGCGGAGGCGCACGGCTACCGCGCCAGCCGCTCGGCCCACTTCCTGCGCCTGGACCTGGCGCACGGCACCCTGCCGCCGCGTCAGGACCCGCCGCCCGGCGTCGAGCTGCGCACGGCCGCGGACTACGCGTCCGACCCCCGCCCGATGTTCGAGCTGGACGCGGAGACGTCCTCCGACGAACCGAGCGACATCGACGTCGAGTTCACCGACTACGAGGCCTGGCTGACGGAGACCTGGCGGCACCCGCTCCTCGACCTCGAGCTGACCTCGGTCGCGGTGGTCGACGGCCGCCCGGCCGCGTTCAGCGTGGCGTACACGGACGGCGGCTCGCGCTACGCCACCGCGATGACCGGCACGGCCCGTGCCTTCCGGGGCCGCGGCCTGGCCAAGCTCGCCAAGAACGACTCCCTGCACCGGGCCCGCGCCGCCGGGTACACGGAGGCGTTCACCGGCAACGACGCCGGGAACGAGCCGATGCTCGCGATCAACAAGTGGTTCGGCTACGACATCTGCGCCACGGAGGTACGCCATGTCCGCGAACTCGGCTGACCGGCCGCCCCAGGTGGACGTCGTCCTGGTCAAGGCGGGCCGCACGAAGATCCGTTACCCGGCGGAGCTGCTGTCCGACGACGGCACCCGCGTCACCGTCCGGGCCCCCTGGGCGGGCTCCGGCACCCGCGACTTCGGCTTCGTACGCTTCGAGCCGGGTGACGTCTTCACCGAGTACTACTGGCGGGACCGCTGGTACTCCGTGAAGGAGGTCCGCACCGCCACCGGCACCCTGAAGGGCTGGTACTGCGACATCACCCGCCCCGCCACCCTCACCGACACCGGACTCCTCGTCGAAGACCTCGACCTCGACCTCTGGCGCTCCGCCGACGGCACGGACGTACGCCGCCTGGACGAGGACGAGTTCACCGCCAGCGGCCTGCTGACGAGCGACCCGGAGGCCGCGAGGGCGGCGTCGGCGGCCCTGGACGAGCTGGAGTCCAGGGCGCGTGGGGGCGACTTCGAGGCCCTGCTCGGCTAGGGCCTGTCACCCACCAACGTCCCGGGACAGCACACCCAGGCCCGTCCCTCCGACCGCGCGCTCATCGGACCTGCCCGCCCGCCACGACCACGTACCGCTCGTCGTCGACCTCCCTCCCCCACAACAGCGGATCGTCGGACAGCCGCTCCACTTCCATCCGCTCGGCGAGGGGCGCCAGGAGCGCGGTCAGCCGCTCGGCGGGGATGCCGACGGGGCTGACCGTGCCCCACACGCCCTCGACCAGCACCAGGCGCCCACCCGGCCGCAGCAGCCCCCGCCAGTGCCGCAGGGCGCGGCCGGGGTCGGGCAGGGTCCACAGCACATGCCGGACGAGCACGGCGTCGAAGCGCTGCTCGCCCACGGGCGGTGCCACCGCGTCACCGACCAGGAACGCCGCGTCACGCCCGGCGAGCTTGGCGCGCGCCCGCTCCACCATCGCCGGGGAGAGATCGACGCCCGTGACCCGGTGTCCCTGCTCGGCCGCGAGGAGTGCCAGGCTCCCGGTGCCGCAACCGAGGTCGAGCAGGTCACAGCCCCGCTCGGGCAGCCAGCCGCGCAGCCGCTGCGCCCAGGCGCCGCGCACCGCCAGATCGCGCAGCCCGTGGTCAGGCTCGTCGTCGAAGGCGGCGGCCTGCGCATCCCAGTCCACGTGTTCCGTCATGGCCCAAGAGTGACACCCGCCACTGACAGACCCGCACCGATGAGGAACCCTCGCCGAAAGTGTCTACCTCCGTGCGAACACGGAACACGGTAGTCACTGAAGGAGGCAGCCATGCGCCGAGTGACCGTGCACAAGCCCCCGAGGAAGACGGACGCCCGTCGGCTCCGCGAAGAGGCGGACGAGTCCCCGGCGGGACGTCCCGAGGTGCGCAAGGACATCGCCCGCACCTGGTGGCCGGACGGCGAGCGACCATAGGCCTCAGCGCGCGCCGGGGTCCAGCCGCTTGCGGTAGTGGACACGGTCGTACGGCCCGTCGACGCGCCGTTCCACGACCTCGTACCCGTACTTCGGGTAGATCCGCTGGTTCTCCCACATCATCGCGTTCGTGTGGAGCCTGACCTCGGTCAGACCGAGCGCACGCGCGCGTGCGTCCACGAACCGCAGCAGCCGCCGTCCCACGCCCGTGCCGTGCGCGTCGGGACGGACGGCGATGCTGTCCAGGAACAGGTGGTCCGCGTGCGCCTCGAGCACGACCAGGCCCACCACCGGCTCCCCCGTCACGAACACCCGCCCCGCCGCCACGTCCGCCGCGTGGTCCGCCCGCATGGGCTGCGGCACCACCCCGATCCGCGCGACATAGGGCTGGTACGCCGCGTCCGTGACGGCCCGCACGGCCGGTACGTCGGCGGCCTCGGCCAGCCGGATCACGTCATCTGCCATGCCCGCACGGTAACTACCTCAGCCCAGCCTGAGCACTTCCTTAAAGCGACCATAAGGATCTCCGCACGCCGCTCCCAGCAGGCGATTCCGCCGCTCGTTGGGGCTAGCTTCTGATCACCCCACGGGATTCGACCCCCGTCCACCCCGTCCGTTCCGATCAGGAGTCCCCCATGCCCGCACGCCGCAAGGCAGCCGCCGCAGCCGCCCTCGGGATCACCCCGCTCGCCCTGACCGCGCTCACCGCCGCCCCCGCCGTGGCGCACGGCTCGATGGGCGACCCGGTCAGCCGGGTCTCGCAGTGCCACGCGGAGGGTCCGGAGAACCCGCGCTCCGACGCGTGCAAGGCGGCGGTCGCGGCGGGCGGCACCCAGGCGCTCTACGACTGGAACGGCATCCGCATCGGCAACGCCGCCGGACAGCACCAGACGCTCATCCCCGACGGCAGGCTGTGCAGCGCGAACAACGACCAGTTCAAGGGGCTGGACCTGGCCCGCGCCGACTGGCCCTCGACCGGCGTCAGCAGTGGCGCGTACACCTTCAAGTACCGTGTCACCGCCCCGCACAGGGGCACCTTCAAGGTCTACCTCACCAAGCCCGGCTACGACCCGTCGCAGCCGCTGGCCTGGGACGACCTCGATCTGGCCAACCCGGTGGCGACCGCCACCGACCCGGCCGCGACGGGCGGCTTCTACACGTTCTCCGGCACCCTGCCCGAGCGCTCCGGCCAGCACCTGCTGTACGCGGTCTGGCAGCGCTCGGACAGCCCGGAGGCGTTCTACTCCTGCTCGGACGTCACCTTCGGCGGCGACAACGGCGGAGGCGGTGACACCTCCGAGGGAGAAACCCCATCCCAGGAAGCCCCCGCCCCCACCGCCCCCACCGACGAGCAGATAGAGGAAGCCGCCGAGCACTCCACCGTAGAGAACCACGGCCACGGCGACGACGACCCGAAGACCTCCGCCGAACCGGCCACCGCGGAGACCGAGACCGAGGCCGAGGCCGAGGCCGAGGCCGCGACCGCGACCGCCAACCAGCCCAAGGCCGCGGGCAGTACGGCGAACCTCGCCGAGACCGGCGGCGACAGCACCACCCCGTACCTCGCGGTCGGCGGCGCCGCGGCGCTGGCCGTCGGCGCGGCGGCCCTGTTCGCCTCCGTGCGGCGGCGCGCGGTGGGCGGCGGACGGCACGGCCGCTGACCTCAGGGGACTCCGCGCGGGGTCCGACCGGCGGCTCAGGCCGGTCGGACCCCGGCGGCATGGCCGGACGGGCCGTCAGTTGAAGACCGACGCGCAGGTGGTGGTTCTGGCGTGTGCCGGGTCGAGGGCGTTGGCGACCTCGTGGAAGGCGATCCGGTCCAGCAGCCCGATCGCCAGGTGCTCGGAGAGGTCCACCGGGCACAGGTCCTGCACCAAAACGTTGCGTACGTCCGGCCCGTCCAGGTACTGGCTGCGCCAGGGGGTGACCACCTGGTCGTACTGGGTGGCGATGACGGTGTAGCGGACGCCGGGCACGGTGTCGCCGCCTTCGTTGAGCTTGGTGAGGAAGGCGGAGCCGGGTATCTGGTCGGCCAGGGCCGGGGTGGTGGCGGAGAGCAGGTCCTCGGCGCCGGGGAAGAACGGCAGCAGGTTGGTCAGGCCGCTGAGGGTGGCGCCGTGGTTGCTGGGGGCGATGCCGATCAGGGCGTTGACCTCGTCGGCGCCGCCGAGGAACCTGAGGTAGTGGCGCGGCATCATGCCGCCCTGCGAGTGCCCGACCAGGTCGGCCTCGGCGGCGCCGGTCGCGTCGAGCACCTTGTCGACGAACGCGTCCAGTTGCTCCGCCGACTTGTCGATGGGCCCGAGGCCGTGGAAGAACGGCACACCCGGGAGCTGGCCGTAGTCGAGGGAGAAGACGCAGTAGCCGCGCTTGGTCAGATAGGGCGCGAGGCCCAGCCAGTTGTCGACGGAGTTGCCGAAGGTGCCGTGCACCAGGACGACGGGGCGGGGGTGCGCGGCGGACGGCTTGCAGGAGTAGTCGTTCCAGCCTCCCCCGAGCTCTTGGCTTTGCTCGATCAGGGGGGACCCCGATGACGGGGCGTCGGTCGCGTGCGCGGCGGTGGCGGCGGGAACGACGGCGACCGCGGCGGTGAGCAGCAGCGCGGCGATGGATCTCGTCGCTCGTTTCCAGGGCAGCATCGAGTGATCTCCTTGCGGCTCAAGGGAGTGGGGACTGCCGTACGCCCTGTGATCCGGATCACGGGATGCTGTTCACTCGTCAAGTTACGGGCGAGTAGCCATATTTGAGAAGCTACGTACCAGTAAAAACTTCCACCGCTAACCGGCAATACCGAACAACACCGCCCCGCCTCACCACACGGGCTTCAGCGGCCCACCCGGCGCCACCTGCCCCAACCGCGCCGCCAGCGCCCGCACTTCCCCCTCGCCCAGCACCGCACCCCACTCCGCCACGACCTCCTCCGCCGCCTCCTCCGCGGCCCGCGCGCACGCCCATCCCCGCCCGGTCAGCACGACCAGCCGGGCCCGGGCGTCCTCGGGGTGCGCGCGCCGCTCGACGTACCCCTTGCGCACCAGCTCGTCGACGAGCTGACTGGCGGCCTGCTTGGTCACCCCGAGGTGCACCGCGAGGTCGGTGACGGTGGCACCGTCCGGAGCCAGCCGGGTGAAGGCGAACCCGTAGGCGGGCCGCCCCTCGAACCCACGGGCGACGACACCCTCGTTGATGCGGCGCGTCAGCTCCCCCGCCGCGGCGAGCAGGGTGACGGTCAGGGACAGGGCATCGGAGTTCTGCACCAGGGCATTGAAACACCCTTGACTAATTGGTCAAGCAGCTTGACCATGAAGGCGAGAGAAGTAGTCAAGCTACTTGACTAGTAGCTCCCCAGGGAAGGCAACCGCACATGCCCGTCATCCGCCCCTCCGAAGCCGTCACCCACGACCTGCACGGCGCCCGCTTCGTCTCGTACGTCACCCCCCGCACCGGCGGCAAGGAACTGTGCGCCTGGCGCGGTGAGATACCGGCCGCCACCCGGGCACCCGCGCACTCGGTCAGCCGGGAGGAGGTCCTGCACCTGCTCGACGGCGAACTGCTGGTCACCCTCGACGGGCAGACCGAGCGCGTCACCGCAGGTGACACGGTGGTCGTCAACGCCGGTTCCGTCTTCGCCGTGGAGAACCCCACCGACCGGACCGCCACCACCTGGGTCACCACCTCCCTCGGCATGACGGCGGAACTGGCCGACGGCACCCGCGTCACCCCGCCCTGGACCCACTGACCCGTCCTACGCCGCGAGCCTCCCCGGCATCACCGCCCGTGGCCCGAACCTCGCCCGCGCGCGGTCGGCGACCTCCTCGATACGGCGGACCTTCTCGTCCACGGGGTCGAAGGTGAGCTGGTGGGAGGCCTGTTCGACGGGCCTCAGCCCCTCGGCGCGCAGGGCGATCGCACGGACCCGGGCGCGCTGGAGGCCGAGCGCGTCGTACATGCCGTAGGCCGTCGCGGTCAGGGCGGGTGAGTGCGCGGTCGGCTCGGCGAGGGTGCGGGTGCGGGCGGTGGCCGAGCGGTCGGCGTAGCGGACGGTCAGGGTCAGGGTGCGGGAGACCTTCTCCACGGCGCGCAGGCGGGCGCCCAGTTCCTCGGCGGCGGAGACGAGCGCGCGACGGTGCTGTTCGGGGTTCAGCTCGTCGCGGTCGAAGCGGCGTTCCTCGACCAGGGACCGGGAGACGCCGTTCGGCACCACGCGGCCTCGGTCGACGCCGTTCGCCTTCTCCTGCAGTTCGCGGCCCGCCTTCGCGCCGACCAGCCGCTGGAGCGTGGACAGGGGCGCGGCGGCGACCCGGCCGAGGGTGTCGAGGCCGTACTCGCACAGGGTGCGGGCGGTCGCGGTGCCGACGCCGGGGAGCGCGGTGACGGGCAGGTCGGCGATGCCCTCCGGTCCGGCGGGCAGCACGCCGGTGACGCCGGGGCGGGCGGTGCCCAGCGCCATCCGGGCCAGCATCGGTCCGGGCCCGGCGCCGATCACGCAGTCCACGCCGTGCAGCGCGAGCGCGCGGACGCGGATGACGGCGGCCAGTTCGACGGCCGTACGCCCGAAGTACCGCTCGGCGCCCCGCAGATCGGCCAGCGCCCCGTCGGGTGGCAGCGCCTCGACGACGGGTGTGAACTCCTCCAGCAGCCCGAGCAGCCCCGGCAGGGCGGCCTCGTACATCGGCGGCAGCTGGAAACGTACGCAGAGGATCGTCATCCCGCACTCCCCGGACTCTGGTGCCACAACTTCCTTCCCACCGCGGACCCTTCGCCCGCGGGGCGCAGATCCGCCCAGGGGTGCATCTCGTACCCCGTGGACATGCGGATCTTCCGGTCCTCCCCCTGCTCCTCGGCCTCGGAGCCGTCGCCGGGACCGGCGCCGGACGGCTGCTCGGCCAGCCGCGCCGCGACCCCCTCCAGCCCTTCCTCCCGCCGTACCTCCAGCAGCTCGGCCAGGTTCCACGCCGCCGCGCCCACCACGCTGAAACTGCGCGGGCCGCGGCGCTGCACGACCCCGCGCACCAGCAGCAGCCAGGAGTGGAAGACGGTGTGCGCGCAGGTGTCGTGGGAGTCGTCGAAGAAGGCGAGGTCGACCAGGCCGGTGCCGTCGTCGAGGGTGGAGAAGATGACCCGCTTGCCGGACCGGATCGGCGGCGTCTGCGTGGCCGCCTTGGCGCCCGCGACCAGCACCGTCTCCCCGTGCCGCGCCTCGCGCAGCCGCCGGGCGGAGATGACGCCCAGCTCGTCGAGGAAGACCCGGTGGTCGTCCATCAGATTGCGCGAGGCGTCCATCGACAGCACGCCCAGCTCGGCGCTGAGCCGCTCCGCCTCGGACAGGTCGGGCAGCCCGGCGGAGGCGGTACGGCGGCCCCCGGAGAGGGGGAGCTGGTCGCCGCGTCCGCCGCGGGCGCCCCGGTGCAGCTCGGTCAGGTGCAGTTGGAGGTCGCGCCGGTTGGCGCCGAACGCGTCCAGCGCGCCGACCTGCGCCAGCCGCCCGGCGATGGGGCGGCTCGGGCGGGCCCGTTCCCAGAAGTCGAGCAGGGAGGCGTACGGCTGCGCCCCGGCGATCCGGGCGGCCTCGGCCTCGCTGATGCCGTGCACGTCGGAGAGGGCCAGGCGCAGCCCCCACACCCCTGCCACAGAAGGGGATTCAGACACCAGTTCGATCCTGTGGGCGGCCCCCGACTTGTTCACGTCCAACGGCAGGATCGGCACCCCCCGCCGCCGCGCGTCCGCCAGCAGCAGCCGCTTCGGGTACATCCCGGGGTCGTGCGTGAGCAACCCCGCGTAGAACGCGGCGGGGTGATGCGCCTTCAGCCACGCGGACTGGTACGTCGGTACGGCGAACGCGACCGCGTGCGCCTTGCAGAAGCCGTAGGAGCCGAAGGCCTCGATGATCTCCCAGGTGCGCTGAATCGTTTCTGCGTCATAGCCCCGGGCCGCCGCGTGCTGGGCGAACCACACCCGGATCCGCCCCTGCGACTCCGGGTCGGACAGCCCGCGCCGCACCCGGTCCGCCTCCCCGCGCCCGCAGCCGGTCATGATGTCGACGATGTGGATGATCTGCTCGTGGAAGACGACGACCCCGTACGTCTCCTTCAGCGGCCCCTCCAGGTCCGGGTGCGGATAGCGCACCGGCGCCCGCCCGTGCCGGGACTCGATGAACGGCCGCACCATGTCCGCGGCGACCGGCCCGGGCCGGAAGAGGGAGATGTCCACCACCAGGTCGTGGAAGGTGGCGGGCTGCAGCCGCCCCACCAGGTCCCGCTGGCCCGGCGACTCGATCTGGAAGCAGCCCAGCGTCTCGGCCGACCGGATCAGCCGGTACGTCGCCGGGTCGCCGTCCGGCACCGCGTCCAGGTCGACCCGCTCCCCCGAGGCCCGCTCCACCTCGGCGACCGCGTGCGCCATCGCCGACTGCATCCGCACCCCGAGGACGTCCAGCTTGAGCAGCCCGAGGTCCTCCACGTCGTCCTTGTCGAACTGCGACATGGGGAAGCCCTCGCCACTGGTCGGCATCACCGGCGTACGGGAGAGCAGGGAGGCGTCGGAGAGCAGCACCCCGCACGGGTGCATCGCGACCCCGCGCGGGAGCGCGTCCAGCGCCTCGACCAGCTCCCAGAGCCTGCCGTAGCGCTCCCGCTGACCGGCGAGTTCGCGCAGCTCGGGCAGTTCGTCGAGGGCCGCGCGGGCGTCGCGGGCGCGGATGTGCGGGAAGGACTTGGCGATCCGGTCGATGTCGGCCGGGTCCATGGACAGGGCCGCGCCGACGTCCCGGATCGCGTGCCGCACCCGGTACGTCTCCGGCATCGCGACCGTCGCCACCCGCTCGGTGCCGAACCGGTCGATGATCGCGCGGTAGACCTCCAGGCGGCGCGCGGACTCCACGTCGATGTCGATGTCCGGCAGCACCAGGCGGCGCTTGGACAGGAACCGCTCCATCAGCAGCCCGTGCTCCACCGGGTCGGCGTGCGCGATGCCGAGGAGGTGGTTGACCAGGGAGCCCGCGCCGGAGCCGCGCGCGGCGACCCGGACGCCCATCCCCCGTACGTCGTCGACGACCTGGGAGACCGTCAGGAAGTAGGAGGCGAAGCCGTGGTGGGCGATGATGTCCAGCTCCTGGTGCATCCGCTCCCAGTAGGCGCGGCGGCCGGTGTACCCGTACCGCACCATGCCCGCCGCCGCCCGGGAGGCGAGCACCCGCTGGGCGGTGCGCCGCCCGGCGCCGACCAGGTGCGGCTCGGGGAAGTGGACGGTGCCGATGCCGAGGTCGTCCTCGGGGTCGACCAGGCACTCGGCGGCGGTCGCCCGGGTCTGCTCGAGGAGCCGGTGGGCGGCCTCGCGGCGGAAGCCCGCGGCCTCCACGACCCGCTCGGCGGCGCCCAGCATGGCCCCGGCGTCCTTGAGCCAGGCCTCACCGGAGTCGAGACCCTTGGCCGGGTCGACGGGGACCAGTCGGCGGGCGGCGTCCAGCACGTCGGCGACCGGGCCCATGCCGGGATCGGCGTAGCGGACGGCGTTGCTGAGCACCGGGCGGACGCCCTGCTCGGCGGCGAAGCCGACGGTACGGGCGGCCAGCCGCAGCGAGCCGGGCCCGGTGCCGGTGCGGCCGTGCCAGACGGCCTCCAGGCGCAGGGCGTCGCCGTACACCTCCCGCCAGGGCGCGAGCAGCCGGGCGGCGCGGTCGGGGCGGCCCGCGGCGAGGGCGCGGCCCACGTCGGAGTCGGGGCCGAGCAGCACGGTCAGGCCGTCGGCGTGGTTGTCGGGCCAGGTCAGCAGGGGCAGGTCGGGGGCCCGGTGGGCGGCGGTGACCAGGCGGCACAGATCGGCCCAGCCGCGGGCGCCGTCCCGGGCGAGGAAGGTCACGCGGGGTGTCGACTCGTCGATGAAGGCACCACCGCGCACCGGGGCCCGACGGCGCTTCTCCGGCCGTACGGCGTCCGGCTCGGGGGCCGTCACCGCCAGTTCCGCGCCGAACAGCGGGCGGACGCCCGCCTTCGCGCAGGCCTTGGCGAACCGGACGGCGCCCGCGACGGTGTCCCGGTCGGTGAGGGCGAGGGCGTCCATGCCCCGCTCCCCGGCACGCTCCGCCAGCCGCTCCGGGTGTGAGGCTCCGTAGCGCGAGGAGAACCCGGAGACGGTGTGCAGATGCGTGAAGCCCGGCATCCGCACCTCCTACCGTCGACCGCTTTCGAACATCCGTTCCCAACCTGCTCACCCCCACCATAGACCAAATCTCGAACATCCGTACGACAACCGTTCGGACCCCTCCCACCTGCGTAAACGCCCCCCGCCCCGGACTGTGGGGACATGACACAGACCCCGTTCCTCCGTGAGGTGAGGGACGCCGTCACTCCGCGTGCCACGCTGCTCGTGCTCGGTGTGATCGCCCTCCAGCTGCTGTTCATCGCCTCGTACGTGGGGGCGCTGCACGACCCGAGGCCCCGGGACGTGCCCTTCGGGGTGGTCGCGCCAGGGGCCGCGGCGGAGCAGACGGTGACCCGCCTGGAGCGGCTGCCCGGCGATCCGCTGGACCCGCGCGCGGTGGCCGACGAGGCGACGGCCCGGCGGCAGATCCTGGACCGGGACATCGACGGCGCGCTGATCGTGAACCCCGGCGGCGACCGGGACACCCTGCTGGTCGCCACGGGAGGCGGCAGCGCCCTCGCCACCACCCTCGAGGACCTCGTCACCGAGCTGGAGCGGGCCGAGGGGCGGACCGTGCGGACCGTCGACGTGGCCCCGGCCTCGGCCCGGGACTTCGACGGGCTGTCGTCCTTCTACCTGGTCGTGGGGTGGTGCGTCGGCGGCTATCTCTGCGCCTCGATCCTCGCCATCAGCACCGGGGCCCGGCCCGCGGACCCGCGCCGCGCGGCCATCCGGCTGCTGGTGATGGCCCTGGTCGCGATCGTCGGCGGCCTCGGCGGGGCGGTGATCGTCGGGCCGGTCCTGGACGCGCTGCCGGGCAGTGTGGTGGACCTGTGGGGGCTCGGTGCCCTGATCACCTTCGCCGTGGGCGCCGCCACGCTCGCCCTTCAGGGCGTCTTCGGGATCGTCGGCATCGGGCTGGCGATCCTGCTCGTGGTGATCGCGGGCAATCCGAGCGCGGGCGGTGCCTTCCCGCTGCCGATGCTGCCGCCGTTCTGGAAGGCGATCGGCCCGGCGCTGCCGCCGGGCGCGGGGACCTGGACGGCCCGCTCGATCGCGTACTTCAAGGGCAACGACACCACCGTGGCGCTGCTGGTGCTGTGGGCGTGGGCGGTCGCGGGCGTCGCGATCACCATGCTGGCGGCGGTACTGCGCCTCAGACGGGCGGAGGCGGAGCTGCCCACCCAGGCCTCCTGACGGTGAAGTCCCGCCCCTCGCGCGCGGGGCGGGACTTCACGGTGTGCCGGGGTGGATCAGCCGATCTGCGTGCCGGTCGCCGACAGCGCCTCCGTCACCGGCTGGAAGAACGTCTGCCCGCCGGAGGTGCAGTCGCCGCTGCCGCCGGAGGTGAGGCCGATCGCGCTGCTGCCGGAGAAGAGGGAGCCGCCGCTGTCGCCGGGTTCGGCGCAGACGTCGGTCTGGATGAGGCCGTTGACGATGTCGCCGTTGCCGTAGTTCACGGTGGCGTCCAGGCCGGTGACCGTGCCGTCGTGCACCTGGGTCGTGGAGCCGCTGCGGACGACCCGCATGCCCACGGTGGCCTCGGCGGCGTCCGTGATGGACTGGGTGGAGCCGTCGTAGAGGTTCACCTCGCTCGGGTGGTCGACGTCGGCCGTGTACTTGACCAGGCCGTAGTCGTCGCCGGGGAAGCTGGAGGTGTCGTTCTCGCCGATCACCGTGCCGGCGGAGTCCGACCAGGTGGAGATGGACTCGGTGCAGTGCCCCGCGGTCAGGAAGTACGGCTCGCCGCCCTTGACCACGTTGAACCCGAGCGAGCAGCGCCCGCCCCCGCCGGTGATGGCGTCGCCGCCCGCGATGAACGGGGTGAACTCACCCTTGGTGCGCTTCAGTTCGGCGACCGTGCCGAGCCCGTCGACGACCTTGGTGAGTCTCGCCCACTCGGCCTTGGAGACGGTGCGGTCGGCGGTGACGACGACCTTGTTGGTCCGTGGGTCGGTCACCCAGGAGGTGCCGGGGACGGCCGCGTCCTCGCCCAGGGTGGTCCGGGCGCTCGTCAGTTCGGTGAGGGAGTGCTCGACGATCCGGGCCCGGGCGCCCGCCTCCTCGGCGGTCCGGGCGGCGGCCTCGTCGAGGACGTTGACCACGAGGTTCTTCGACGTCGCGTCGTAGTACGTACCCGCCGCGTCGGCGCCGAGGTCCGCGCCGAGTATCGAGGCGAGCTTTCCGGCCGCGGGCGCCGAGAGGGTGTGCGGCGCCGTCGGCTCGGTGGGCTCGCTGGCGTTCGCACTCTGGAAAGTGACTCCCGCGGCGACCAGTGCGGCGATGCCCGCACCTGCCACGGCGGCCCGCCGCTTGGGTATGCGTCGGTGCTTCAACTCATGTCCTCCTGTGGGGGGTCGGTCCATACGGCTGTGGGGGCCGCCAGGGACCGGAAGGCTTGGTTGACGAGCGCCCACTCTTCCGAACCGCACAGGGTGCACACAAGGTCGACTTCCGTACGCGCACACGGTAACCACCGTGCGCCCCCGTCTCCTTCACCACTCCGCCCGCCCGGCGAGAGTGGTTCGCACTGCAAACGCGCTCGGGCACGCGGCCCCGCGAGGGCAAGGGAGAACCCCCGCACGCCATTGACGTACGGGGGCTCGCCTGTACTGCCGTTGACCGGGCCCGAGGGAGGGGCAGGCCTAGTAGACGCTGACGCCGTAGGCGCTCAGGGCCTCCGTCACGGGCTGGAAGAAGGTCGTGCCGCCGGAGGAGCAGTTGCCGCTGCCGCCGGAGGTCAGACCGTACGCCGTGCCGTTGCTGCCGTAGAGCGGGCCGCCGGAGTCGCCGGGCTCGGCGCAGACCGTGGTCTGGATCAGACCGGAGACGATGTCGCCGCCGCCGTAGTTGACGGTCGCGTTCAGGGCGGTGACCCGGCCGCTGTGCGTACCGGTGGTGGAGCCGTCGCGGATGACGGTGGTACCCACGGCGGGCGTGGCCGCGCGGGTGATGTCCACACCGTTGGCGGTGCCGGGGCGGCTGACGGACCCGGAGTAGCGCACGATGCCGTAGTCGTTGCCGGGGAAGCTGGAACCGGCGGTGGACCCGATGACCGTGGTGCGGCCGGAGTTGGAGTACCAGGTGCCCGCGCCGTCGGTGCAGTGACCGGCGGTCAGGAAGTACTGGGTACCGCTGCTGCTCTGGACGTTGAAGCCGAGGGAGCAGCGCCAGCTGCTCGCGTAGATGGCGTCGCCGCCCTGGATGAGCTTGTTGAACTTGCCCGGGGTGCGCTTGATGGTGATCGCCCCGGAGTTGGCCCCGGCCTTGTCCTTGATCTCGGCGATCTCGGCCTGGGAGACCGTGCTGTCGACGGTGACGAGGACCCGGTTGGTCTTCGCGTCGACGGCCCAGGCGGTACCCGCGACATCGGCCTGCATGACCGCGTCGCCCGCCTTGTTGAGCTGGGTGGCGCTGAACGTGGTGGCGTCGCTCGCGTTCGCGCTGGGGACCGCGATCGCGGCTGCGGCCACGAGTCCGGTGGACACGGCGATCAGCCGGAACCGTCTCGATATGCCGCTGCGAGGGGTGGTGCGCTCGATCCTCACTTTTCGTTCCTCCACATGGGAAGTAGGGGGCCCGCGTGGGGTCGGGGCCCGTGAGGCGCAGCCGGGGACAGCGTGTCCGGATCCCGAACACGACGTGCCCCTGACAAGCGCTGAGGGGGAGTATTCGGCCGAACGGCCGGTCGGCGCAAGGGCGCCTTTCGGCCTCCGGCCTGTGTCGTAGCGATGTGACCGCCTAAGGAACACCTGCCCGCAATTGCCCTCTGTCACCCCGTCAGACCGGTCTGCGTTCCCCCGCGATGACCGCGAAGCCCAGCGTGTTCCCCGGCGGCGGGAGGGGGCAGACGAAGGCGTCCGCGAAGGCGCACGGCGGCAGCATGGCCCGGTTGAAGTCCACGGCCGTACGGCCGTCCGCGTCCGGCACCCCGAGCAGCAGGAACCGGAAGCGGTAACTGCCCCTCCCGCTGCTGGCGTCGGCGAACACGGCCCACAGCGACCCGTCCGCCTCCACCGACACCTGAAGCGCCGACTCCCGCCCGTCGAGCGTGAAGGCCAGTTCCCCGCCGAGCGGCAGCCCCCGCACCCGGCCGTCCACGTTCGGCACCCGCACGGTGCGGTGCTCGTCGTACGGCACGAAGCGCCCCGGCACCGACCAGCGCGGGTCGTACGGAGTCACCTCGATCCCGGCGAACCGGCGCCGGGCCACGGCTGCCGGGTCGAAGTCCCGTACGCCCCACAGCCCTTCCCGGACCAGCACGGCCAGCCGCCGCGCCCCGTACGCCACCCGGGCCCCGGCGACCGGTCCCCGGTCGGCCGTGAGCCGCACCCGCCCGGCGAAGGGCGCCCCGTCCACCGTCAGGCCGTCCCCCTCGACGGCCGTGAGCGCGACCGCGTCACCGTCGGCCGTCCAGCGCCCCGGGATGTCCGGAAGTTGCCCCTCCGGATGGTCCGCCAGCCAGTGCGTGCCGGTCAGCGCGAGCGGCCCGTAGGGAGCGGACACCGCTTCCCTGCGGCGCTCGTGCCAGCGCCGCCACTCCTCGGACGCGTCCGTGGTCATGGCAGGGTGAGCGCGCCGGAAAGCGGGTGTATTCCTACGTCGGCCGACGCCGCGCTCCGAGGCCTGAGCCCGCGTCAGCAGTCACAGCCGCAGCACTCACAGCCGTCGCAGCACTTCCCGCAGCAGTCACAGCACTCGCAGCAGTCGGAGCAGTTGTCGCCATGGCGCTGGCACAGCCCCTCCTTGCGCTCCCCCGTCCACGGGCTGTCGTACTCCCCGCAGCACATCTGGCACGTGCAGGCCAGCCCCGCCCACACCGCGCAGCCCGCGAGCAGCCCCCGCCCCCGGCGCGGCGGCTCGGGCGGCAGCGGCGCACCGGGGCCGCCGGGACCACCGGGCGCGTACGGCCCATGGCTGCCGTGGGCGCAGGAGGCGCTGCCGAAGGCCCGGTCGACGGAGGCGGGCAGCTCGTGCACCAGCAGCCGGTGCGCGAGGCGCCCGTCCGCGAACTCGACCTCGCCGAGCGCGAGCCGGATGCCGTGCACGGCGTCGTCCGCGAGCCGCCGCGCCTCGGTGAGCGGGGTCCCCGTGGCGGTGAGGGGGTTCCAGGCGCCGGACGCGGCGTCGGCCTCCCGGTCCTCCACGGCGTCCAGCAGATGCGCGAGCCGCCCGAACAGCCGCCCCGCCTCCGCGAGCGGCCCGGCGTTCCCCGGCCGCCCGGCGAGGATGGCGGTGTGCGCGAAGGCCGCCGCGGTGGCCGTCTCGGTCGGCTCGGTGACGGTGAGCACCGGGGTGCCGGGCCCGGCCAGCGCCTCGACCCCGGCCTGCCGGTCCACGGCGTCGACCAGCAGCGCGGTGTCGAACCCGACGGCGGAGCCGCTGCGGGCGCCCGCGCGCCCCCAGCCGTCGGCGACCCGGCGCGCCGCCAGCGCCACCGGCCGCCGGGCGAGCAGCCCGTCCCCGTCGGTGACGTGGTCGCGCATCTTGGCCGAGGCGAGCACCAGCGAGACGGCCGCCGCGAGCCGCGCGCCCTCACCCCGGGCGACGGACGCGGTGCGCATCCCGCGCAGCGGGCACGGCCCGGCCGTCCGCCGACCGTCCTCGGAGCGGCCCGCCTGAGCCTCCGTCAACACGGAGACCAGCAAGCCGTCGTAATTGGTGACCACCCGCGCGAACTGCCCGTGGTCGCGGCGCAGCGCGAGACACAGCCCGCACAGATGCGCCATCCATTCCGTCTTGAGCCGCTCCCCGAGCCGATGACGGCAGGGCCTGACTATTCCGAACACGCGTGATCCCCCGTGCTCCCCCGTGGTGCGTAGGACCGTGTCCCACCTTTGAGCGATCGCATCCTATCGACGGATCGTCATCTCTTATGGCCCACCCTCGGCGCAGTTCCGTTCACCCTTACGCACCGCTCATCACCCGGACGCGGGGAAGAGTCATATTTCACTCTCAGTCAGCAGGCGTTTGCGGAACGACCCTTGGGGGACCTGGACTCTCGACGTATTCGCTGTGCACCAGTACCGTCACAAACCCCCCGGGCGGCGTCTATCCACTTGGCGCGACGTCCGCATCATGGATGACCATAGGGAGCGGAAAGCACGAGAGACCGCTGTGAGAGGAGGCGTCCATGGGATCGGTGCGCAAGGCGAGTGCGTGGCTCGGCCTCGTCGACGACAACGATGACGAGCGCTATTACGACGACGATTACTCCGAGGGGAGCGACACCGGGGCCGCCTGGGTCACCGACCCCCGGGTGAAGGTGGCCACGGACACGGCCGAGGAGAAGGGCCGCCGGATCGGCACGGTGACCCCGGACAGCTTCCGGGACGCGCGGGCCATCGGCGAGCTGTTCCGGGAGGGGGTCCCGGTCATCATGAACCTCACGGCCATGGAGCCCGCCGACGCCAAGCGCGTGGTGGACTTCGCGGCCGGGCTGATCTTCGGGCTGCGCGGTTCGATCGACCGCGTCTCCAACCGGGTGTTCCTGCTGACGCCCGCCGACACCGAGATCATCAGCGGGGAACCTGCCGCGCACCGCGCGGACGGCTTCTTCAACCAGAGCTGAGGCAGGGCCGTTTCACACCGGCCCTGCCCCACCCCGGCCTTACCGGAAGGCGTCCAGTCCGGTGAGCGCCTTGCCCAGCACGAGCTGGTGCATCTCGACGGTGCCTTCATAGGTGAGCACCGATTCGAGGTTGGTCGCGTGCCGCATCACCGGGTACTCCAGTGAGATCCCGTTGGCACCGAGGATCGTCCGGGCCGTACGGCAGATGTCGATGGCCTCGCGTACGTTGTTGAGCTTGCCGAAGCTGACCTGCTCGGGACGCAGGCGCCCGGCGTCCATCCGCCGCCCCAGATGGTGGGCGAGCAGGATCCCCTTGTGCAGTTCCACCGCCATGTCGGCGAGTTTGGCCTGGGTGAGCTGGAAGCCGCCGATGGGCCGCCCGAACTGCTCCCGCGACTTCGCGTAGTCGACCGCCGCCTCGAAGGAGCTGCGCGCCGCGCCCATGGCGCCCCAGACGATGCCGTACCGGGCGTGCGACAGACAGCTGAGCGGGCCGCGCAGCCCGGTCACCTCGGGCAGCACCGCGTCGGCGGGCAGCCGTACGTCGTCCAGGACCAGCTCACTGGTGACGCTGGCCCGCAGGGACCACTTGTGCCTGATCTCGGGCGCGGAGAACCCGGGACTGTCGGTGGGCACCACGAAGCCGCGCACGCCGTCGTCGGTCTGCGCCCAGACGACCGCCACCCCGGCGACCGAGCCGTTGGTGATCCACATCTTGCGGCCGTTCAGCACCCAGTCCCCGCCGTCGCGCCGGGCGTGGGTGCGCATCGAGGCGGGGTCGGAGCCGTGGTCGGGCTCGGTGAGCCCGAAGCAGCCGATGATCTCGCCCGCGGCCATGCCGGGCAGCCACCGCTGCTTCTGCTCCTCGCTGCCGAACCGGTGGATGGCGTACATGGCGAGGGAGCCCTGCACCGACACCAGCGAGCGGATGCCGGAGTCGGCCGCCTCCAGCTCCAGACAGGCGAGCCCGTACTGCACCGCGCTGGCGCCCGCGCACCCGTAGCCGCTGAGCGACATCCCGAGCGCGCCGATGCCGCCCAGTTCCTTCGCCAGCTCCCGGATCACGGGCAGCTCGCCCGCCTCGTACCACTCGGCGACATATGGCAGCACCCGGTCCGCGGCCCACCGGCGCACGGTGTCCCGGACCCCTAGATCCTCGGGGCTGAGCAGGTCGTCGAGGCCCAGCGGGTCGCCGGGGTCGAACGGGGGCAACTTCGAGGACACGGACACCCTCCGACTCAAAACTAGCGCCGCTAACCGCAGCATTCAGCCCGACGCTACGGCGCGAGCCCGTGCACGTCCACCCGTGGGCTGACGGCAAACGGGTGGGTGTGGTGGGAAAACGCCCCAACGCTCACACGGAGACGCGTGACTTCTCGGCGCCGCGCTGCGCGGGCACCTCCGGAGCCCCGGCCGACTCGCACTGCATGACCCGCGGCAACCGCAACGCCATCGCGGCGCCCAGCAGCAACAACCCCGCACTCACCAGCAACGTCACGTGCAGCCCGTGTACGAAGCAGTCCCGCGCGACCCGTCGCAGGGTCTCCCCCGCCGACCCGCCAAGCCGCCCGGCGACCTCGTAGGCCTCGCCCAGCGAATGCCCCGCCGACGCGGACGCCGACTCCGGCACCCCTGGCGCGGACCGCACCCCGGGCGCGTACGCCGCGTTCATCACGGTGCCGAGGAGCGCGATGCCGATCCCCGCACCCAACTGGTACGACGTCTCACCGATCGCCGCCGCCCCGCCCGCCTGCTCCGGCGGCGCCTCGCTCAGCATCGACTCGTACGCCCCGAACAGCGTCGTCTCCAGACCGAAGCCGAGGAGCACGAAGCCGGACAGCAGCAGCACGGGGTTGTCGTGCTCCCCCATCCCCAGCAGCAGCACCACCGCGCCCGCCGTCACACAGAACCCTGAGCACACCATCCGGCGCGGCCCGAACCGCCGCAGCATCCGAGCCCCGGCCAGCCCGGCGCCCATCGCCGCTATGGTCAGCGGCAGCAGCCGCAGCCCGGTCTCGAGGGGAGACAGTCCGAGCACCAGTTGCAGGTACTGCGCCGCGATCAGCTCCAGCCCCACCAGGGCGAGCATCGCCAGCACGATGCACCCGACGGCCGTGCTGAACGCCGGACGGGCGAACATCCGCAGGTCCACCAGGGGATGCCGACGGCGCCGCTGCCGCCGTACGAACAGCGTCAGCAGCACGGCGCCCGTCAGCAGCGGCAGCAGCGTGAGGGCGCCGCTCACCGACTCACCGCCGCCGAGCCGCTTCACGCCGAGGACCAGCCCGAAGAGACCGGCCGCCGCCATCAGCGCGCCGACCACGTCCCAGGGGCCGTCGCCGTCGCCGGTCGACTCGGGCAGCAGCAGCCGTCCCACCGGGAGGCTGACCAGCATCAGCGGAATGTTGACGAGGAAGACCGCGCCCCACCAGAAGTGTTCCAGGAGGAAGCCGCCGAGCAGCGGTCCGACCGCCGCGCCGACCGCGGCCACCGCGCTCCACACCCCGATCGCCAGCGCCCGCTCACGCCGGTCGGGGAAGACCTGGCGCAGGATCGACAGCGTCGCGGGCATGATCATCGCGCCGCCGACGCCGAGCAGCGCCCGGGCGAGGATCAGCACCTGCGGGTTCTCGGCGAGGGCCGCGAGCGCGGAGGCCACCCCGAACAGGGCGTAGCCGAGGAGCAGGATCCGTCTGCGGCCCACCCGGTCGCCGAGCGTGCCGAAGAGGATCAGCAGCGAGGCGCAGACCAAGGGGTAGATGTCGACGATCCAGAGCAGCTCTATCGCGCCGGGCCTGAGGTCCTCGGTGACGGCGGGGATCGCCACGTGGAGCACCGTGGCGTCGACCGCGACCAGCAGCAGGCTGGTGCAGAGGACGAAGAGGACCACCCAGCGGTTGGCACCGGCCCCGGCCGCCCGACGGCGCAGCACAGCGGCGGCCGAGGTCGTCCCGGACATGTACACGTACCTCCCAGATGTTCCCTCGCGTCCGGCGGGTTCACGGGGTGGGGACTCCCCGCGACTCGGCCGGAGAGGAGCGGTGTCTCCGGCCCGCGCACACGAACGGCGAGTGACACGTCAGCGTACGCGAGTTCGCGCCAGGGTCACGTGGCGGACCTCTCACACATGCGGGGGAACGATGTGGCGTACGCCACTCCGTTTCCGTCACTCCGCGTCCGGATCCGCGCTTCCACCACGCCGCTTCCGCCACCCCCGGCCGCCGGGTGCGGCGTCCATCCGATAATCGAGCCCGTGACCGATCTTGCCACGCGCGTCGCACCGTCCGGTGCCGCGCCCACCTGGCGCCGGGCGGCCCCGGCCCTCCTCGGGTACGCCGCCGTGCGCGCCCTGGGCCTGCTCGCCCTGGTCCTGTGGAGCGCCGCGCGCGACAAGAGCGCGTACACGCTGCTGACCGCCCGCTGGGACGCCCTCTGGTACACCGGGGTCGCCGAACTGGGCTACGGCTACGAGGTGCGGCTGCCGAACGGCGACGTCCACTCCAACCTGGCCTTCTTCCCCCTGCTGCCCTGGCTGGAGCGGCTGGGGCACGCGGTGACCCCGCTGTCGTACGCCGACGCCGGTCTCGTGGTCAGCCTGTTCGCTTCGCTCGCCGCGGCCTGGGGGATCTTCGCGGTGGCGGACCATCTGTACGGGCGGCGGGCCGGGGTCTGCGCGGTGCTGCTGTGGGCGGTGCTGCCGGTCGGGATCGTGCAGTCGATGGCGTACAGCGAGTCGCTGTTCACCGCGCTGGCCGCCTGGTCGCTGTACGCCGTGCTGACCGGCCGCTGGGTGACCGCGGGCGTCCTGTCGCTGCTGGCGGGGCTGACCCGCCCGGTGGGGCTGGCCGTGGCGGCGGCGGTCTGGGTGGCGGCCGTCGCCTCGTTCGTACGGGACGCGCGTGACCGGGAGGGTGCCCCGTCCGGGCGGGCCCGCAGCACGGCTCCGTCGCCGGGCGCCCCCACCGCCGTACGCGCCCTCGGCATGCTCCTCGCGCCCCTCGGCGCCGCCGGGTACGTCCTGTGGGTCGGCCACCGCACCGGCGGCGGCCCGTTCGGCTATCTCGACGTCCAGGCGGGCTGGCGCAACGGCTTCGACGGCGGCTACGCCTTCGCCCGGTTCGTCGCCGAAAAGTTCACGTCGTTCCCCTCCGCCCTGGCGGGTGCCGGGCTGATCGTCGCGGTGGCGCTGCTCGGGTGGCTGTATGTCGTCTGTGTACGACAGCGCCAGCCGCTCCCCGTCCTCGTCTACGGCGGTGTCGTCGCCGTGCTCGCCCTGTGCGCGTCGAGCTACTTCGGCTCGAAACCGCGGCTGCTGCTGCCCGCCTTCCCGCTGCTGCTGCCGCCCGCCCGCGCCCTGGTCCGGGCGCGTCCGCGCACATCGGCGCTGGTGGTGGCCGGTGCCGCGGTGGTCTCGGCGGTCTATGGCGCCTTCTGGCTGAACGGCTCCGGTCCGCCGTGAACCCATGACGGCGCCCCGGTGAGCGCCCGGAATACCCCATCCCACGATCCGGTGAACGCATATAAAAGCAAGCCAAAACACCGGCTATGGAATGATCAAAGGAATTGCAGGGAAGGGCCCTCGGTGATTGCGGAATCCCCGGAAATAGGCCCCCTTCTGAGAGCAATCCCACATCACATCGTCATTACAACCCCGGTGGTTCGCGAGGGAACTGACCTCACTCCCTGTAACGTCGATTGGGTGCGTACCGAACCAAAGCCGACCCGGCTCGACCGGATCTTCGCCCGACTGGACCGCGAACCGGCGCGGCCGGTCCTCGACGTGCCGCGGATGACGCGGCACCGGGTGGTGCTCTTCGGCGCGACGCTCGCCTTCTACCTCGCCATCGTGCTGGCCGTCGCGGTCACCTCGGCGCTGGTCCGCTTCGACTGGCAGGCGATGCTCTTCCGGCCGTATCAGCAGTGGCCGGAGATCCACGCCTTCCTGGACTACTGGGTGGTCCTCGGCCAGCGCGGCCCGACGGCCGTGATGGTCGCCGCCTGGCTCGGCTGGCGGTCCTGGCGGCAGCACACCGTGCGTCCGCTGCTGGCCTTCGGCGCGGCCCTGCTGCTGCTGAACATCACCGTGGGGGCCGTGAAGTACGGCCTGGGGCGCTCGGGCCCGCACTACGCGACCGATGTCGGCTCCAACGAGATGTGGCACTGGTTCCAGGCGGGCAGCGACATATTTCCTTCGGGACACACCGCCAACGCGGTGGTGACCTGGGGCATCCTCGCCTATCTCGCCTCCACGCCGAGCGCCCGGCGCTGGCTGTCGGCCCTGTCGGCGGTGCTGTCCCTGAGCGTGGGCCTGACCACGGTCTACCTCGGTACGCACTGGCTGAGCGATGTGCTCCTCGGCTGGGCCGCCGGTCTGCTGATCCTGCTCGCGCTGCCCTGGTGCGAGCCGCTGATCGCGCACGCCGAGGCCTGGATCCTGGCCCAGCGCGACCGCCTGACGGTCTTCCGCCCCGCCCGGGGTACGGCTCCGCGGCCCGCTCCCGCTCCCGCCCCCGCCCCGGCGCCGGTCGCCGCGGTCACCGGTACCGCTGCCGCCGTGGCCCCGGAGTCCGCCGTGGCGTCCGGTGCCGATGCCGCTCCCGCGCTGCTCACCGCGGCGCCGGGGGACGAGACCGACCAGGAGGGCGACCCGGCCGACCCGGCCGCGTCACCGGTGCGCGAGACCGTCCTGCCGTCGACGGTGCGGACCACCCGGCCGCCGGTCTATCTGGCCCCGGGCCCGCACACGGCCCGCTCGGAGCGCACACCGGTCACCCCGGCGGGCAGCCGCCGACCGCCGCACTCCGACCGCGCCGCGCGCAACACGCCCTCGGCGGCCCGCCCCATGACGGGCGGCTGACCCGCCCCCGGCGCGAAATCCGGCGGGCCGGGGGCCTGCCGGACCGCTCAGCCCTTCCAGGCCCGCGCCACCCGGTCGTCCCTGACCTCGAAGTTCATCCGTCCCACGCGGTACTCCATCGTGATGATCGCGCCCGGCGGCAGCGACCGCACCGTCGACCAGCCCCGCTCACGCGCGAGCCGCTCGGCCGTGGCCGCGTCGAGGCCGACGTAGGTGTCCGGGCTGTCCTGGGGTTCCGCGGGGGGTGTCGGAATGGGTGCCATACGGCCACGCTAGGCGCTGGGCGGCGGGCGGGGAAGTGCGCACGTGCACCGAGGGTCACTGATCCCCCTCCGGTCACACTTCTGTCACAGGATCACGACACGCGTTTCGGTGGAACTCACCCACCCGGATGAGCGGTCCCGTACGTCTTCAGCGGGCATTCGATCGCAATTCCCGCGTGTCGCCACGGCTCGTGGAATAAGGCGGTGGAAAGTTCCCGGAGGACTGCCCGAGAACCGTGCCCGGACACCATTTCATTCCCATTCCGGGCGGCGCCGGGGCGGCCCGCTACCACACAGGAAATACCCGGCTCCCCACAGCTTCCCGGTCCGCCCCCTGTCGGAGCGCGCGTCGGCGCGAGCATCATGGCGAGGGCTCGCGAGCGTGTGTGGCGCGGGCTTCGGCGGGCCCGGGGCGTGACGAGCGAAGGGGCGAGCGAGCCATGGGGACGGACACCGTACCGGCACCGGCACGACCCGTAGGGACCAGACAGCACGGCCGGGTGATCATCGACTGGCTGACCACGACCGACCACAAGAAGATCGGCCATCTGTACCTGATCACCTCCTTCGGCTTCTTCCTCGTCGGCGGGGTGATGGCGCTGATCATGCGCGCCGAGCTGGCCCGGCCGGGGCTGCAACTGGTGACCAACCAGGAGTTCAACCAGCTGTTCACGCTGCACGGCACGATCATGCTGCTGCTGTTCGCGACGCCGACGTTCGCGGGCTTCGCCAATGAGCTGATGCCGTTGCAGATCGGCGCGCCGGACGTGGCCTTCCCACGGCTGAACATGTTCTCGTACTGGCTGTTCCTGTTCGGCGGGCTGATCGTGCTCGGCTCGCTGCTGGTGCCCTCCGGCCCGGCCGACTTCGGCTGGTTCGCCTACGCGCCGCTCAACAGCCTGGAGCGGTCGCCCGGCATCGGGGCCGATCTGTGGATCATGGGTCTGGCGCTGGCCGGGTTCGGGACGATCCTCGGCGCGGTCAACTTCATCACCACCATCATCGGCATGCGCGCCCCCGGGATGACGATGTTCCGGATGCCGATCTTCACCTGGAACACGCTGTTCACCTCGATCCTGGTGCTGATGGCGTTCCCGGTGCTGGCGGCGGCGCTGCTCTGCCTGGAGGCCGACCGGCAGTTCGGCTCGCACATCTTCGACGCGGGGAACGGCGGCGCGCTGCTGTGGCAGCACCTGTTCTGGTTCTTCGGCCATCCCGAGGTCTACATCATCGCGCTGCCGTTCTTCGGCATCATCACGGAGATCATCCCGGTCTTCAGCCGCAAACCGCTGTTCGGCTATATGGGCATGGTCGGCGCCACCATGGCGATCACCGGGCTGTCGGTGGTGGTGTGGGCGCACCACATGTTCGCCACCGGCGCGGTGCTGCTGCCGTTCTTCTCCTTCATGAGCTTCCTGATCGCCGTGCCGACGGGGGTGAAGTTCTTCAACTGGACCGGGACGATGATCAAGGGCTCACTGTCCTTCGAGACGCCCATGCTGTGGTCGGTCGGCTTCCTGGTGACGTTCCTGTTCGGCGGGCTGACCGGGGTGATCCTGGCCTCGCCGCCGATGGACTTCCACGTCACCGACACCTACTTCGTGGTGGCGCACTTCCACTACGTCGTCTTCGGCACCGTCGTCTTCGCGATCTTCGCGGGCTTCTACTTCTGGTGGCCGAAGTTCACCGGGAAGATGCTCGAGGAACGGCTCGGCAAGATCCACTTCTGGACGCTGTTCACCGGTTTCCACACCACGTTCCTGGTGCAGCACTGGCTGGGCGCGGAGGGCATGCCGCGCCGGTACCCCGACTACCTCGCCGCGGACGGCTTCACCGCCCTGAACACCGTCTCCACCATCGGCTCGTTCCTGCTGGGCCTGTCCACGCTGCCGTTCCTCTACAACGTGTGGAAGACCGCGAAGTACGGCGAGAAGGTCGACGTGGACGACCCCTGGGGGTTCGGCCGTTCCCTGGAGTGGGCCACCTCCTGCCCGCCGCCGCGCCACAACTTCACGACGCTGCCGCGGATCCGCTCCGACTCGCCCGCGTTCGACCTGCACCATCCGGAGTACGGCGTCAGCCACCGTCATGTCGCTCAAGAGCCCGGCTCAAGCGGTCCCTGGCCGTCCTGATCGCCTCGGTGAGCGCAGGTGGCTCCAGTACCTCGAACTCGAAGCCCATCAGCGCCACATGGATCACCATCACGTCCAGGCTGGCGGCCCCGGTGCGCAGCACGCACGCGTGCTCACCGTCGGGCTCCAGCATCCCGGCCGTCGGCGAGATGTGCGCGGCGGCCTCGGCGAGGGGCACCAGCAGCCGTACGACGGCCTGCTCGGCGTACGCGCGCGTGGAGACGCCTTCCGAGACGTACGCGGCGAGGTCCTCGGCGGGCGGGGTGCGCGGGGTGAAGCGCGGGCCGTGCGGCGGCTTCGGGGTGATGCGGTCCACCCGGAAGGTGCGCCAGTCGTCGCGGTCCAGGTCCCAGGCGACCAGGTACCAGCGGCGCTCGCTGCACACCAGGCGGAGCGGTTCGACGGTACGGCGGCTGGGGGTGCCGTCGTGGCCCTCGTACTCGAAGCGCAGCCGTTCGGCGTCCCGGCACAGGCCCGCCAGTTCGGTCAGGACGCCCGGGTCGACGGCGGTGGGCTGCGGTTCGCGCAGCATCGGCACGGTGAACGCGTTGAGCGCGCCGACCCTTCGGCGCAGCCGGTGCGGCAGTACGTGCTCCAGCTTGGCGAGCGCCCGCACCGAGGTCTCGCCGATGCCCTCGACGCCCTGCCCCGCGGCGGTGCGCAGCCCCACGGCCACCGCCACCGCCTCGTCGTCGTCCAGGAGCAGCGGCGGCAGTTCGGCGCCCACGCCCAGCTGGTAGCCGCCGCCGGTGCCGGGGCTGGCGTTGACGGGGTAGCCCAGCTCCCGCAGCCGGTCCACGTCCCGGCGCACGGTGCGCGCGGTGACCCCGAGGCGTTCGGCGAGTTCGGCGCCGGACCACTCGCGGTGGGCCTGGAGGAGCGAGAGCAGCCGCAGCAGTCGGGCGGAGGTTTCGAGCATGGGGTGAGTATCCAGGGGGCCGCCTACGGCTCGTACTCCAGCTGCCGTACGTCGAAGCAGTTCGTGGTCATCTCCCCCTGGGAGACCCATCCCTCACCGTCCTGCCAGCGCGCCACCGACAGGCAGTTGCGGCTGTGGGTGGGCGGCTCGGGGCTCACCTCGAAGCCGACGGGGAGCAGGAGGCCGCCCGCGGTGTAGCCGTCGGCGCTGTTGACGCGGTCGTCGACGCACGCGCGCGTGATGCCCTCCTTGGCGCAGGCCCGGGCCGCGTCCGTGAACCACTTCGCCGCCGCCCATCCCTCCACCTGCCACTGGGAGTGGGTCTCCAGCCCTTCGGTGGCGTCCCGGAACTCCCGTACCGCCGCCTGCCCGGTGTCCTCGAAGTTGCGGCTGGACCCGGTCGCCCACAGGGCGTTGCGGCAGCGCGGCGCGTCGCGGTAGTCGTCCTCGACGGTGGACGTCCAGTTCTGCACGTTGGTGACCTTGGCGGTGACCTCGGCACCGACGTCGTCCATCGCCTCGCACAGCCGGGCGTTGCCGTGGCCGTCGATGGCGTCGAAGACGAGGTCGGCGCCCTGCTCCTTCAGATCGGCGGCGACGGCGCGGAAGTTGGGCAGCGCGAAGTCGACCTGCTCGGTGACGACCCGGTAGCCCTCGGCCCGCAGACCGCGCTCGACGAGCCGGGCGTAGGCGGCGGAGGCGGCCTGGTTGTAGGAGACGACGGCGGCGGTACGGGCGCCGTGCTCGCGTTGGAAGTAGCGGTAGACCTCGGTGCCGCCGTACAGCTTGCCGTCCCAGCCGGGCCTGCCGTTCCGGGGCGCCGAGGTGCCGTAGACGCTGTACAGGTGCGGGTAGGTGTCGTAGGCGGCGCCGATGGGCTGGCCGCCGATGTCCGGCACGCGCGCGCGGGACACCAGCGGGGCGCCCGCGTAGTCGAGGACGGTGGTGGCGACCAGGGCGACCACGTCCTCGTCGATCAGTTTGCGCACGCACTCGTTGTTGCCGACGCCGCTGCCGCCGTCGTCGCACTGCCGCACCTCGACCCGGCGGCCGTCGATGCCGCCGCGCGCGTTGACGTGGTCGAAGTAGGCCTTGGCGCCGTCGCGCGGGCCGGTGAAGGCGTCGCCGCCGACCGGGCTGGTGGCGCTGGTGACGATGCCGACGCGGATCGGCGTACCGTCGCCGGTGGCGGGCACGCGCGGGTGCGTGCGGTCGTCGCGCTCGAAGTCGCTCTCCGGCAACCGGCTGCCGCAGGCGGTGCCGAGGGCGAGCAGCAGCACCGCGGCGACGGCCTCAGCAGCCCGGAACCGGCGACGCCGAGCCATTGCCGCTCAGGTTCACCAGCGCGCACAGCGTCTTGGCGGACACCTTCCAGGTGCCGTCCTCCTCGACCGCCGTCCCGGAGGCGTCCGGCAGGGCGGTGGCGCCCTTCAGGGTGAGGGTGTACGTCACGTCCGCCTCGGTCGCCGAGGTGAACTCGACCTTGGTGACCTCGGCCTGGACCTGTCCGCCGCGCTCGTCGCCGCTGAAGGCGCGCAGCACGGGGGCCATGGCGTCACCGTTCTCCAGGACGGCCTGCTTGTCCTCGAGGGAGGTCTCCGGGTCGAAGAACGTGCGCCAGTTCTCCTTGATCTCCTGCTCGGCCTGGGCCCGGTCGGCGGGCGCGGTCGCCGCGCTCGTCGGGGTCCGTTCCGCCGTCGGTGTCGGGGGCGGGCTCTCACCGCCGCCGCCCTCGTCGTCGCCGCACGCGGCGAGTGCCGGGGCGAGGAACAGCAGCAGGGCCGCCGCCAGTGCCGTACCCCGTCCCCTCGTCCCCCGCCTGGGGTCGCTGCCGAGAACCATCTGGCTCACCACCGGGTGTCGGTCCGGGCGGTGGGCGCCCGGTTCTTTCAGGGTCAGCTTCCGAAAGGCATAGTGCAAGCCATCGGCACCGGCACGTGCACCGCCACCCGACGCAGGGGAGCCAGCGATGCGGACAGCCCGACTGCGGACCGTGCACCCCGTCCTGTGGGCGGGGTGGGCCGCGCTCGCCGTGGGCGCGGTGCTGTGCGTGCTGGGCTGGTACGGCGTCTCGGGCGAGCGGTACGCCGAGCGGCAGCTGCCCTACCTGGCGTCCTGCACGGTCCCGGGTGCCGCGCTGATCGTCGCCGGGGCGGTGCTGCTCACCCACGGCCGGGTCACCGTCGCCGCCACCCGGGTGGAGGAGCTGTACGGCCTGCTGGTGCGCGCGGAGGCCGCCGACGCGCGGGAGCCCGGACGGGCGGCGCTCGCGCCGGTCGCGGTCAGCGGGGAGCTGCGGATGGTGCCGGGCGGGACGCTGCTGCACCGGGCGGACTGTCCGCTGGTCGCCGGGAAGGCGGAGGCGGTGCCCGTCGACGGGCGGCTGCTGGCGGAGGGCGATCTGGAGCCGTGCCCGATCTGCGAGCCCGGCGAAGCGACAGAGGACTGATGTCGTCCCTGACCTACGACCTCACCCTGGCGGGGCTGTCCGTCGGCAGCGCCGCCGCGCTCACCGGCATCGGTCTGATCGTGACCTACCGGGCGACGGGCGTGCTGAACTTCGCGCACGGGGCGATCGCGATGGTGTGCGCGTATGTGCTGCGCGCCTTCGTGGTCGAGTGGGGGTGGCCGCTGTGGCTGGGGGCCACGGTGACGCTGCTGGTGGTGGCGCCGGGCATCGGGGTGGTGCTGGAGCGGTTCGTGTTCCGCCCGCTGTCCGTGCTCGGCAGCGATCCGGCGCAGACGCTGGTGGCGTCCATCGGGGTGTTCGTGCTGCTGGTCGGCGGTGCGGCGCTGCTGTGGGGGCAGGGCGCCCGCGACGACGCGCCGCAGGCGGTGCCCGCCGAGCCGTGGGGGCAGCTGACGGTGGTGGTCGTGCTGGCGGCGGGGGTCGCGGCGGCGATCCGCTGGACCCGGTTCGGGCGGGAGCTGCGGGCGGTGGTGGACGACCGGCGGCTCGCGGTGCTCGCGGGCATCGACGCGGACCGGGTGGCGGCGGCGGGCTGGGCGTTCGGCGCGTTCACCGCGGGGCTGACCGGGGTGCTGCTGGCGCCGTACGTCCGCCTCGACCCCTACGGGCTGCCGCTGCTGGTCATGGAGGTGGTGGCGGTCGCCGTGGCGGCGCGGATGCGCGGTCTGGCGGTGGCGGTGGTGGTGGCGCTGGGGCTCGGGATCGCGCAGAGCCAGCTGACGCGGCTGCATCCGTCCGGGTGGCGGGAGCCGTTGCTCCAGGCGGTCGGCGCCAACCTGTTCGTGGTGGCGCTGCTGGTCGCGGCCCTGGTGCTGCCGGGGGTCGGCACGCGCGACGCGCTGCCGCGCACGGCGACCGCGCGGGTGCCCACCCCGCCGGGCGCGTGGATCGTGGCCGGGGTGCTGTTCCTGCTGCCGCTGGGCTTCGCCGGGCGGGACCTGCACACCTCGGTGCAGGTTCCGGCGCTGGGGGTGGTGCTGCTGTCGCTGGTGGTGGTCACCGGCCGCGGCGGCCAGATCTCCCTCGGGCAGGCGGCGTACGCGGGCCTGGGCGCCCTGTTCACGGCGCTGCTCGCCGCGGGCCGCTTTCCCGGCCTGCCCCGGCTGCCGGAACTGCTGGCGCTGGCGGTCGCGGTCGTCCTGGTGGCCCCGCTGGGTGTGCTGACGGGCTGGCCCGCGATCAGCAGGCAGGGCCTGGCGCTGGCGCTGGCGACGTTCGCGGTGGGCGTCGGCGTGAGCCGCTTCGTCTTCGCCCAGCCGTACGCCACCTCGGGGCTGTCCCTGGGCCGCCCGGCGGGCTTCGACGGCGACCGGGCGTACTACGTGCTGGAGCTGGCCCTGCTGGCCGTCGCCCTCCTGACCGCCCACGCCCTGCGCCGGGGCCGCACCGGCAGGGCGCTGGCGGCGATGCGGGACCACGAGGCGGGCGCCGGGGCGGCCGGGGTGCGCGTGCCGTCCCTGAAGCTGCTGGCGTTCGTGTCCGGCGCCGCGCTGGCCGCGCTCGGCGGCGGCATGCTCGGCATGGGCCTGCGCGCCTTCAACCCCGGCGCCTTCGACCCCGTGCGCGGCCTGCTCTGGTTCGCGGCGGTGGTGGTCCTGGGCGCCGACAGCACCCTCGGCGCGCTGGCCGCCGCGGCCCTCCTGGTCGGCCTGGACGCGGGCACCCGCGGCGGCGTGGCGGCGGCCGTGATCGGCCTGCTCGCCGTCCTCGTCGGCCGCTTCCCGGGCGGCCCCTACGAGGCCCTGCGGACGGCGGCCAGGCGCCTGCGGCTGGAACGCCGGGCGCGGCTGACGCCCCTGGGCGCCCGCCTCCGCGCCCGGCTGCGCCCCCGCGACGAGCCCGCTCCCCCGGGTCCCGGCCTGACGGGGGCGACGGCCGTGACGGCCCCGGACACGGCAAGCGGGGGCACACCGCGGCCGGGGCCCCGCGCACCGCTCCAGCGGCGGCCTGAGCCCACCGCGCCGCCCCCGCCCCTGCTCACCGCCCGCGGCCTGCGCGTCGCCTACGCCGGTTTCACCGCTCTCGACGGCGTCGGCCTCGACCTGCCCCCGGGACGGATCACCGCGGTGGTCGGGCCGAACGGGGCCGGGAAGAGCACCCTGTTCCACTGTCTCGCCGGGACCGTGCGGCCGGTGCGGGGACGGATCGGGTACGGCGGGCGGGAGATCACGCGGCTGGCGGCGCACGCCCGCACCCGGCTCGGGATCGCGCGGACGTTCCAGCAGCTGGCCGTCTTCCCGACGCTGACGGTGGCCGAGAACGTACGGGTCGGCGCCGAGCAGGGGCGGGTGGTCGATCCGGGCGCGGTGGAGCGGTCGCTGCGGCTGCTGGGCCTGGACGGCCCGGTGCGGGCGCTTCCCGCCGCGGGGCTGCCCACCGGCACGCTGCGCCGCGTCGAGCTGGCCAGGGCCCTCGCGGGCGGCCCGCGCGTGCTGCTGCTGGACGAGCCCGCGGCGGGTCTGGACACCGCCGAGGTGGCGGCCCTCGCCCGGGTCCTGAAGGCCCTCGCCGCGGACGGCACGGCCCTGCTCGTCGTCGAGCACGACCTGGACCTGGTGGCCGACCTCGCCGACGTCGTGCACGTCATGGCCGCCGGACGCATCGTCGCCTCCGGCCCGCCCGACCGCGTCCTCGACGGCCGGGAGGTCACCGCATGACCATCGCCCTGCGCCACGCGCGCGTGCGCTACGGCCCCCTGGAGGCCCTGCACGGCGTCACCCTCGCCGCCCCCGCCCCCGGTCTGACGATCCTGCTCGGCCGCAACGGCTCCGGCCGTACGACGGCCCTGCGCGCGCTCGCCGGAACCGTCCCGCTCTCCGGCGGGGCGGTGGTGTGGGACGGCGCCGACGTGACCGGTGTCCCCGCCCACGAGCGCGCCCGCCGGGGCCTGTGCATGGTTCCGGAGCGCCAGGCGGTCTTCGGCTCCCTCACCGTCCGCGAGAACCTCGAACTCGCCGCCCCGGACCACGCCCCCGCCCTCGACGCCTATCCCCAGCTCGCCCCGCTGCTGCCCCGCCGGGCGGGCACCCTCTCCGGCGGCGAGCAGCGCATGCTCGCCCTGTCGCGCGCCCTGCTGTCACGCGCGCGGGTGGTGCTCGTCGACGAACCCGCGCAGGGCATGTCGCCCACCGTCGCGGCTGTCACCTACGAGCTACTGGCAGGGCTGCACGCGTGCGTGGTGGTCGCCGAACAGCGGGTGCCGCCCGCGCTGCACGGCCGGGCGGCACTCGTGTACGAACTGCGCCGGGGCGCCGTCGTCTTCGCCGGGGAGGCGGCCGAACTCAGGCACCGGCCAGCGGCGGACCGAACACGGCGGGGGCCCGGTCCGGGCCCTGCGCACGGACCGCGCCCTTAGGCAGGACGAGCAGGGTGCCGGTCCGCACCAGGTCGGGGCTGGCGCCGATGGTCTTCCTGTTGGCGTCGTAGAGGGTCCGCCAGCCGCCCGTGACGCGGTACTTGCGGGCGATGGAGGAGAGCGTGTCGCCGGGTTTCACGGTGTGCATCCGGCCACTGAGCCCGTACCGCTTGGAGCAGACCGGCCAGGCCCCCCACCCCTGCACCGCGAGCACCTCCGAGGCGACCGCGATCTGCTGCTCGCGGGTGGCGAGGTCCGCGCGCGGAGCGTACTTCAGCCCGCCGAACTCCCGCCAGGTGGGCTGCCAGAACTGGAGCCCTCCGTAGAAGCCGTTGCCGGTGTTGACGTGCCAGCGCCCGCCGCTCTCGCAGTCGGCGACACAGTCCCAGGGCCACTTGTCCTTCGGGCAGGGCTGGGGGGCGGCGACGGCGGGAGCGGGCGTGAGCACGGCCGCCCCGGCCACGGCGGCCAGCAGGGCCGCGACAGGCGTGCGCGAGATCCACGTACGGTGATGCATCGGCCCAAGCTAAGCGGCACCCGGCGTCGGGCTCCCGAGCCGCGCCCGGTGCGCGTGGGGCCCCACCCGGTCGGCGGACCGGATGGGACCCGTGCCCTCGGCGAGGGGGCGGCGTCAGATCTCGAGCCGCTGCCCGGGCACGATCACGTCGGGATCCGCGCCGATGACGGCCTCGTTGGCGGCGTACAGGCGCTGCCAGCCGGTCCCGTGCCGCGCGGCGATCCCGCTGAGGGTGTCACCCGCGCGGACGGTGTAGTCGCCGCGGGAGGCACCGCGGTCGGTGTGTCCCGAGGTGCGCGCCGGGGCCTGCGAGGGCTGCGAGGGCACCGAGTTGGTGGCCGACTCCGAGCCGGACCCGGAGCCGGACCCGGAGCCCGAGCCGGACCCCGCCGCCGGTGCGCTGCCGTACGCCCCGGCCCGTGCCGAGCAGGTCGGCCAGGCGCCCCATCCCTGGGCCCGCTGCACCTTGGTGGCGACGGCGATCTGCTGTTCCCTGGTGGCCCCGTCGGCGGTGGGCGCGTAGGCGGTGCCGCCGTAGGCGCGCCAGGTGGACGCGGAGAACTGAAGGCCGCCGTAGTAGCCGTTTCCGGTGTTGATGTGCCAGTTGCCGCCGCTCTCGCACTGGGCGATGCGGTCCCACACTCCGCCGTCCGCCGCCACGGCGTTGCCGGTGGCGGCCAGCAGTCCGAGCGGGGCGAGCAGTGCCGCCCCGGCGAGGACCGCCGTCGTACGGGTCGTACGTGTCCGGCGAACGGGGTCGCGGACGTCGTCACGGGTGGTATCGGCACATTCGGACATGGAACTCCCTCTCGACGGACCCGGGGTCCCCCGGACGGGGCGCGTCCCCGTGCAGGGGCACGGTCGTCGCGCTCCGCCCCGTCCGCCGTGGGCTGTGCTGCGCGTCGGCGCTGGTGCTGCCGACACGTCCGGCGGACGTCCCCGAGCGGTGCTCGTTGCACACGGCGGAGGAATGTACGGAGCGCGGCGAGTCGGCATCAACCAACTCCCCGTCCTGGCTGGCCAGTTCGGGGTTACCTCAGGTAACAGCTATTTCCGGACAGCCCTTTCGTTCACCGATTTCCCGATTTGTCGACCCTCTTCGACATCGATCTGTGACCCACTTCACCGCGTCAAGTTCCTTGACGGCCACAGGAGTTGACCCTGAGTGTCCGATTCCGTCGCGCTGGTGACCCTGTGCGGTGGATGGTTCGATTCCGTTCGCCGTGCGGCGTGACTCCCGCCACAGATCGCCCGTTGTCTTCTTCATGAGCCCGGGACCGACCCGGACCACGGGCCGGGAGCCACCCGGCCTCGCCACGCACCGCATCCCGAGGGAGCCACCCGTGCCGCGCATGCTCGACGTCAGCGACGAGGTACGCGCCGAGATCGGCGACGAAGAAGCCGACCGGCTGCTCGCCGGAGACAACACCCCGGGCAGTTACGACTGCACGTCCTGCCGCACCCCAGGCGACTCCGAACGCGAGCGGACCAGCACCGTCCTGTTCATCGGGGACGAGACCGCCGTGCTCGCCTTCGCCCACTCCACCTGTCTGCCCTCCCAGGTCGTCCAGGTCACCGAGGAGCAGCTGAGGGGCGCCGTGAAGTCCATCAGCGGCGACACCGTCGACCTGGAGCCGGAGAAGGTCGTGCCCGAGCAGGCCGTCCTCGGTGTCACCAGCGGACTCGTCCTGCTCGCCGGTGAGTTGCACCCCGCGCTGGTCGTCGAGCCCACCGGTCCCATCGTGCGCCCCGGCGCGACCGGCGCGGGCGACGACTTCCTGCCGCTCCTGATCGAGCAGGGCTTCATGCCGCTGCCCGAGCTGACCGGCGTACCGCCGGTGCTGCACGGCTGGTCGGTGCTGCTCGCCATGGGCCGGCTGCACGCCGTGCTCCAGCCGGGCGCGGCCGGTGGCCAGCCGGTGGCCTGGTGGCAGGCGCACCAGCCGCTCCAGGTGACCGAGAGCTGGCGCGCCGCCGCCAACAAGCACCAGCAGGTGCTGATGTTCGCCGCGCCGGTCGGCTCCATCGGCCGCCAGCCCCGCGAGGACCTGCTCCGCGGGGCGCTCGACAAGGCCGCCGCGAACGGCAAGCTGGTCGCCGCCGCGCTCCCGCTCGCCGGAACCTGAGCCCACCAGGGGTGGCGTACCCCGCGCTCCCCGAGGCCGCCCGCATCCCCTGACCCGCGGGGTCGTTTGGACATACGTGCACGCATACGACGTTTCCCGCCGCCCCCACCGCCCGTCAGCCGCCTCCGCACGACCGGTTCAGGACCCCCAGGGCGGCCCATCGGCCACGCCGATCTACGACTCGCTCTACGCCGAGTACGTCAAGACGTTCCGCTCGCTCCCGGGCGACCGCAGCGGCGAGGAGGAGCTGGGCTTCACCGCCTTCGGGGCCGTTCCGCACAGTACGGGCGGGTTCTCCATCCCCGCCCCGGCGTCCTACAGCGCCTACAGCGCGGGCGCCAGCTCGGCCCGCCACGGCGCGGGACCGGCGGGACACCAGTGGCACCGCGTCGGACAGCTCAGCCAGCTCGGGGACCAGCCCACCGGCATGCACCACGTCCCGGCGGCACTGCCACCGGCCCCGCGCAGAGGCTTCTGACGCGGGGACACGAGCGAAAGGGGCGGCCACCCAGAACGGTGGCCGCCCCTTTCGGCTACTTCTTCTTCCCGCGCTTCTCCCGCACCCGCACGGAGATATGGATCGGCGTGCCCTCGAAGCCGAACTCCTCGCGCAGTCGGCGCTCGATGAAGCGCCGGTAGCCCGCCTCGATGAAGCCGCTGGCGAACAGCACGAACCGGGGCGGCTTGGTGCCCGCCTGGGTGCCGAAGAGGATGCGCGGCTGCTTGCCGCCGCGCACCGGGTGCGGATGGGCGGAGACCAGCTCGCCGAGGAAGGCGTTGAGCCGACCGGTGGGCACCCGGGTCTCCCAGCCCGCGAGGGCCGCCTCGATCGCCGGGACCAGCTTCTCCATGTGCCGCCCGGTGCGCGCCGAGACATTGACCCGCGGCGCCCACGCCACCTGGCCCAGCTCGGTCTCGATCTCCCGCTCCAGGTAGTAGCGGCGCTCCTCGTCGAGGGTGTCCCACTTGTTGTAGGCGAGGACGAGCGCACGGCCCGCCTCCACCGCCATGGTGACGATGCGCTGGTCCTGCACGGAGATGGTGTCGGCGCCGTCGATCAGGACGACGGCGACCTCGGCCTTCTCGACGGCGGCGGCGGTGCGCAGCGAGGCGTAGTAGTCGGCGCCCTGCTGGAGGTGGACCCGCTTGCGGATACCGGCGGTGTCCACGAACTTCCAGGTCTTGCCGCCCAGTTCGATCAGCTCGTCGACGGGGTCGCGGGTGGTGCCCGCGAGTTCGTTGACGACGACGCGCTCCTCGCCCGCGACCTTGTTCAGCAGCGAGGACTTGCCGACGTTCGGGCGGCCGATCAGCGCGACCCGGCGCGGGCCGCCGAGGCCCGCCCCCGCGAAGGTCTCGCGCGGCGCATCCGGCAGCGCCTCCAGGACGGCGTCCAGCATGTCGCCGGTGCCGCGGCCGTGCAGCGCGGAGACCGGGTGCGGCTCGCCGAGGCCGAGGGACCACAGATAGGACGCGTCGGCCTCGCCGCTCGGGCCGTCGACCTTGTTGGCGCACAGCACGACCGGCTTCCCGGCCTTGCGCAGCAGCCGTACCACCGCCTCGTCGGTGTCGGTGGCGCCCACCTTGGCGTCGACGACGAAGACGACCGCGTCGGCGGCGTCGATCGCGAACTCGGCCTGCGCGGCGACGGACGCGTCGATGCCGAAGACGTCCTGCTCCCAGCCCCCGGTGTCGACGACCTTGAAGCGACGGCCCGCCCACTCGGCCTCGTAGGTGACCCGGTCCCGGGTGACGCCCGGCTTGTCCTCGACGACGGCCTCGCGGCGGCCGATGATCCGGTTCACCAGGGTCGACTTGCCGACATTGGGGCGGCCCACGACGGCGACCACGGGCAGCGGGCCGTGCCCGGCCGCCTCGATGGCCCCCTCGACCTCCTCCGGGTCGAAGCCCTCTTCCGCGGCAAGCTCCATGAACTCCGCGTACTCGGCGTCGCCGAGCGCCCCGTGCTCGTGCTCGAACCCGGCCGAGCCGTCGGGCTGGATGTGGTCGTTCATGAAGTCCGTACCTCGTCGTTCATCGTGGTGATCGGTGGAGCGTGTCCGGTTTGGCCGGACAGATCCACTACTCAGTGTCGCCTAGCGGCCGGTGAGGCGCCTGGCGTTTTCCAGGTGGGTGGTGAGCTGCTTCTGGATGCGTTCGGTGGCCTCGTCGAGGGCCGTGCGCGTACGGCGGCCGGTGCCGTCGCCCGCCTCGAAGGGGTCTCCGAAGACCACGTCGACACGGCTGCGCAGCGGGGGCAGCGCCTTTATCAACCGTCCGGGCCGCCCGGAACTTCCCAGCACGGCCACCGGGACGACCGGCGCCCCGCTGCGGACGGCGAAGTAGGCGAGCCCGGCGCGCAGCGCGGCGAAGTCGCCCTCGCCCCGGGTGCCCTCGGGAAATATCCCGAGCACCCCGCCCGCCTCCAGCACGCCCAGCGCCCGGGTGATCGCCGTGCGGTCGGCGCCCGAGCGGTCCACCTTCAGCTGGCCGATGCCGGTCAGGAAGGGGTCCAGCGGGCCGACGAACGCCTCCTTCTTGACCAGGAAGTGCGTCGGCCGGGGCGCCACGCCCATGACCATCGGGCCGTCGATGTTGTGGGAGTGGTTCACGGCGAGGATCGCCGGACCGGTCGCGGGCACCCGCCAGGCACCCAGGACCCGCGGCCTCCACAGCCCGTACATCAGGCCGACGCCGATCCGGCGGCCGACCTCGGCGCCCCGCGCCGACGGCACCTCGGTCACTTCCCGGCCCGCTTCTCCTCGACGAGGGTGACCACGCACTCGATGACCTGCGCGAGGGTCAGCTCGGTGGTGTCGACCTCGACGGCGTCGTCCGCCTTGGCCAGCGGGGAGGCCTTGCGGCTGGAGTCGGCCGCGTCCCGCTTCAGCAGGGCCTCGCGGGTGCTGTGCACGTCGGCGCCCTTCAGCTCCCCGCTGCGGCGCGCGGCCCGCGCCTCCGGCGAGGCGGTCAGGAAGATCTTCAGATCGGCGTCCGGCAGGACCGTCGTACCGATGTCGCGCCCCTCGACGACGATGCCGTGCTCGGCGGCGGTCGCGATGGACCGCTGCAGCTCGGTGATCCGGGCCCGCACCTCGGGCACCGCGCTGACCGCGCTGACCTGGGAGGTGACCTCCTGGGTGCGGATCGGCCCGGCGACGTCCGTGCCGTCGACGGTGATCGTCGGGTTGGCCGGGTCGGTACCGGAGACGATGTCCGGCTTTCCGGCCGCGGCGGCGATCGCGGACGGGTCGTCGGTGTCGATGCCGTTGGTCACCATCCACCAGGTGATCGCCCGGTACTGGGCACCGGTGTCCAGGTAGCTCAGCCCGAGCTGCGCCGCCACGGCCTTCGAGGTGCTCGACTTGCCCGTGCCGGACGGCCCGTCGATGGCGACAATCACTGCGGCGCGTTCCACTGTGGGGACACCTTTCCTGGTCCTGGGCGGCGGGGAGGGCGGAGTGCGCCCGGGACAAGGTTACTGGGTGTCGCTCACCCGTCCGGCCGACGCGTCCCGCCGGGAGCCCTACTGCCGGACCGACCACCCGCGCTCGCGCAGCGCGGCGCTCAGCACGGACGCCGCCTTCGGCTCCACCATGAGCTGCACCAGGCCCGCCTGTTGCCCCGTCGCGTGCTCGATGCGCACGTCCTCGATGTTGACCCCGGCCCGCCCCGCGTCGGCGAAGATCCGGGCCAGCTGCCCCGGCTGGTCGTCGATGAGCACGGCCACGACCTCGTAGACCCGCGGCGCGGACCCGTGCTTGCCGGGGACCCGGACCTGTCCGGCGTTGCCGCGCCGCAGGACGTCCTCGATCCCGGAGGTCCCGTCCAGCCGCTTGGCCTCGTCGGAGGACTGGAGCGCGCGCAGGGCACGGACCGTCTCGTCGAGGTCGGCGGCGACGTCCGTGAGCAGGTCGGCGACCGGCCCCGGGTTCGCGGAGAGGATGTCGATCCACATCCGCGGGTCGGAGGCGGCGATCCGGGTCACGTCCCGGATGCCCTGCCCGCACAGCCGTACGGCGGCCTCCTCGGCGTTCTCCAGCCGGGCGGCGACCAGGCTGGAGACCAGGTGCGGCATGTGCGAGACGAGGGCCACGGCACGGTCGTGGGCGTCGGCGTCCATGACGACCGGCACCGCGCGGCAGTGCGAGACCAGCTCCAGGGCGAGGTTCAGCACCTCGGTGTCGGTGTCCCGGGTCGGTGTGAGCACCCAGGGGCGCCCCTCGAAGAGGTCACCGGTAGCGGCCAGCGGCCCGGACCGCTCCCGCCCCGACATGGGGTGCGTGCCGATGTACGGCGCCAGGTCGAGCCCCAGCGCCTCCAGCTCCCGGCGCGGTCCGCCCTTGACGCTGGCCACGTCGAGGTAGCCGCGGGCCGCGCCGCGCCGCATCGCGTCGGCGAGCACCCCGGCCACATGGGCGGGCGGGGCGGCGACGATCGCCAGGTCCACGGGCCCCTCGGGCGCCTCGACGGTCCCGGCGCCGAGCGCGGCGGCCGTCCGGGCCTGCTCGGGGTCGTGGTCGGTGAGGTGGACGACGACCCCGCGCTGGGCCAGGGCCAGGGCGGCGGAGGTGCCGATCAGGCCGGTGCCGATGACGAGTGCGGTTCTCACTGGGCGATGTCCTTGCGCAGGGCGGCGGCGGCACCGAGGTAGACGTGGTTGATGTCGGCGCGGGCCCGGTCGGACTCGATGTGCGCGAGGATCCGGACCACCCGGGGCATGGCACCGGCGATGTCCAGCTCCTGCGCGCAGATCAGCGGTACGTCGACGATGCCGAGCTTGCGGGCGGCAGCGGCGGGGAAGTCGCAGTGCAGGTCCGGCGTGGCCGTGAACCAGATGCTGATCAGGTCGTCCGTGGTCAGTCCGTTCCGCTCCAGCACGGCGGTGAGCAGGGCCCCGACCTGCTGGTCCATGTGTCCGGCCTCGTCCCGCTCCAGCTGGACGGCTCCCCGGACCGCTCGTACCGCCACAACCCGCTCCTTAGCTCGGCTCTCCGTTCGTCCAGCGTAGTCAGCCCGCCGGGACCGCACGCGCCGCGCCCGCCCGCTGAGACACGGACACCGGCGCGCGGTTCCTTCGTCCCCGGCGCTTTCGGTGCCAGGATGCTGCTGCCTGCCCCGGACGCGCACCAACGGAGTGACGATCATGATCCACGGCCCCACCCGGCGTACGGTCCTCCTCGCGACCGGCGCGGCAGCGCTCACCGCGGGCTGCGGCGACGGCGACTCCGGCTCCGACACCGGCACCGACGCCTCCCCCGGCGAGGAACTGGCGAAGACCTCGGACATCCCGGTCGGCGGCGGCACCGTCTTCAAGGACGCGAAGGTGGTGGTGACCCAGCCGGAGGAGGGCGAGTTCAAGGCCTTCTCGAACATCTGCACCCACCAGCAGTGCCCGGTGGCCGATGTCTCGGACGGCACCATCAACTGCACCTGCCACGGCAGCAGGTTCAGCATCACGGACGGCTCGGTGAGCAACCCCCCGGCGACCAAGCCGCTGCCCGGAAAGCGGATCACCGTGGACGGAAATTCGATCCGCCTGGCGTGATCCGCCCCGTACGCTCCGGGCATGCGCCCGCAGACCGCCACGACCCTGGTACGCGACCACACCGTCTACGCCTGCGTCATGGGCTCGCGCGCCTTCGGCCTGGCGACCGACGGCAGTGACACCGACCGGCGGGGCGTGTTCGTCGCGCCGACCCCCCTGTTCTGGCGCTTCGAGAAGCCGCCGACGCATGTGGACGGCCCGGCCGAGGAGCAGTTCAGCTGGGAGCTGGAACGCTTCTGCGAGCTGGCCCTGCGCGCCAACCCGAACGTCCTGGAGTGCCTGCACTCCCCGCTCGTGGAGCACGCGGACGAAACGGGCCGCGAACTCCTCGCCCTGCGCGGCGCCTTCCTCTCCCGCCAGGCGCACCTGTCGTTCACCCGGTACGCCCACGGCCAGCGCAAGAAGCTGGAGGCCGACGTCCGTACGCACGGCGCGCCCCGCTGGAAGCACGCCATGCATCTGCTGCGGCTGCTGATGAGCGCCCGCGACCTGCTGCGCACCGGCCGTCTGCGCGTCGACGTCGGCGACCAGCGTGAACCGCTGCTCGCCGTGAAGCGCGGCGAGGTCTCCTGGCCGCAGGTCGAGTCCTGGCTGACCCGGCTGGAGGCGGAGGCGGAGGAGGCCCTCTCCCGCACCCCGCTTGCGCCCGAACCGGACCGGCGCCGCGTGCAGGACTTCCTGGTCCGGGTCCGCCGCGCCTCGGCGCACTGACCTCAGGCGTCCCAGAGCGCCCCCAGCGTCACCAGCTCCCCCCGGTACTCGATCCGGTCCGCCCACTCGGTCGGCCAGACGTCGGCGCCGAGGTACGCCCCCGCGAAGGCACCGGCCAGGCAGGCTATGGAGTCCGAGTCGCCGGAGGTGCAGGCCGCGCGGCGCAGGGCGGTGAGCGGTTCGTCGACGAACAGCAGGAAGCACAGCAGGCCGGTCGCCAGCGCCTCCTCCGCGATCCAGCCCTCGCCGGTGGCCAGGCACGGGTCGGTCTCCGGCGACACCGTCCGCACGGCCCGCTGAAGGCGCTCCAGGATCTCCAGGCATTCGTCCCACCCGCGCGCGATGAAGTGCTCGGCGCTGGGGTCCTGGGCCCGCGTCCACAGGTCGCCGAGCCAGCGCTCGTGGTACCGGGTGCGGTTCTCGTAGGCGTACGACCGCAACAGCCCGACGAGCCCGGTCGGCTCGGCCCCCTGCGCGAGCAGCCGTACGGCGTGTGCGGTGAGGTCGGAGGCGGCGAGCGCCGTCGGATGCCCGTGGGTGAGCGCGGCCTGCAGCTGGGCGGCACCCGCGCGCTGCTCGTCGCTGAGGCCGGGGACGAGGCCGACCGGGGCGACGCGCATGTTGGCGCCGCAGCCCTTGGAGTGGATCTGGCTGGCGTCCTGCCAGGGGCGGTCGGGAGCCTTCAGCAGGTCGCACGCGACGAGGCAGGTACGGCCGGGCGCGCGGTTGTTCTCCGGCGACTGGTACCAGTCCACGAACTCCTCCCGCACCGGCCGCTCCATCCGCTTCGGCCCCAGCAGCCCCCGGTCCATCGCCGTCCGCAGCCCCCGCCCCAGCGCCAGCGTCATCTGGGTGTCGTCGGTGACGACGGCGGGCGTCGGCAGCCGCATCTCCCGCCAGGGCCCGCACTTGGCGAGGATCGACGGCACGTCGCTGAACTCGGTCGGGAAGCCGAGCGCGTCGCCGAGGGCGAGGCCGGTGAGCGCGCCGGTGGCGGCGCGCTTGGTGACGGTGGTCGTGGTCATGCGGGGCGTCCTTCCCGGGACGGGCGGAGGAGGGGCGGGTGCAGGGCGGTGGCGGGGCCCGCGCGGTACAGCGCGGCGGGTTTGCCCCGGCCGCCGGTCAGCCGTGCCGCACCGGGCACCGGCTCGACGAAGCCCGGCGTCGCGAGCACCTTGCGCCGGAAGTTGGGCCGGTCAAGGGCGGTGCCCCAGACGGTCTCGTAGACCTGCTGCAGCTCGCCGAGGGTGAACTCGGGCGGGCAGAAGGCGGTGGCCAGGCAGGAGTACTCCAGCTTGGCGCCGACGCGCTCGCGCGCGTCGGCCAGGATCCGGTCGTGGTCGAAGGCGAGCGGCCCGACGGCGTCGTGGCCCACCCAGCGGGCCTGCGCGGCGTCGCTGCCGCCCCGCGCCTCGGGGGCGTCCGGCAGCAGGGCGGTGAAGGCGACGGACACGACCCGCATGCGGGGGTCGCGGCCGGGCTCGCTGTAGGTCCGCAGCTGCTCCAGGTGCAGCCCGGTCACGTCGTCGAGCCCGGTCTCCTCGGCGAGTTCGCGCCGGGCCGCCGTCTCCGCGGACTCCGTCGGCCGCACGAAGCCGCCGGGGAGCGCCCAGTGACCGGCGTACGGCTCCTGTCCGCGCTCGACGAGCAGGACGTGCAGGGCGCCCGCGCGGAGGGTGAAGACCGCGAGGTCGACGGTGACGGCGAAGGGTTCGTAGGCGTGCTTGTCGTAGCCGTGCATGGCGACGGCCACCCCCTTTAATAGTCACTGCGACTATAAAAGGGGGTGGCCGTCGGAGACAACCCTCAGGCGCGGCCTACAGGTCGACCTCCTGCATCAGCATCCCGACCTCGGTGTTGGACAGCCTGCGCAGCCAGCCCGACTTCTGGTCGCCCAGGGTGATCGGGCCGAAGGCGGTGCGCACCAGCTTGTCGACGGGGAAGCCCGCCTCCGCGAGCATGCGGCGCACGATGTGCTTGCGGCCCTCGTGCAGGGTGACCTCGACGAGGTAGTTCTTGCCGGTCTGCTCGACGACGCGGAAGTGGTCCGCGCGCGCGTAGCCGTCCTCCAGCTGGATGCCGTCCTTCAGGCGCTTGCCCATGTCGCGCGGGATCGGGCCGACGATGTGCGCGAGGTAGGTCTTCTTGACGCCGTACCGCGGGTGGGTCAGGCGGTGGGCCAGCTCACCGTGGTTGGTGAGCAGGATGACGCCCTCGGTCTCGGTGTCCAGGCGCCCGACGTGGAACAGCCGGGTCTCGCGGTTGGTGACGTAGTCGCCCAGGCACTGGCGGCCCTCCGGGTCCTCCATGGTGGAGACGACCCCGGCGGGCTTGTTCAGCGAGAAGAACTGGTACGACTGCGTGGCGACGGTGAGCCCGTCGACCTTGATCTCGTCGTGCTCCGGGTCGACCCGCTTGCCCTGCTCGAGCACGATCTCGCCGTTGACCTCGACCCGGGCCTGCTCGATCAGCTCCTCGCAGGCGCGCCGGGAGCCGTAGCCCGCGCGCGCGAGGACCTTCTGCAGGCGCTCGCCCTCCTGCTCGGCGCCGGGGAAGGTCTTGGGCAGCTTGACGTCCTTCTTGCCCGCGTACCGCTCCCGGTTGCGCTCCTCGACCCGGGCGTCGTACTCCCGGGACCGCGCGGGCACCGTACGGCCCCGGCCCTGGCCGCCCTGCTTGGGTCCGCCCTTGGCGGCACCGCGCGCGGACGCGCCGCGCCCCGCCTTCGGGCCGTCCTTGGTGGCGCCGGGGCCCACGTCGTAGCGGCGCTCCTCGGGGCGGGGCTTGCGGGGGCGGCCCTGCTGCCCCTGCTTCTGGTCCCTGTCGTTACCGGCACCGCGGTGGTTACCGCGCCCGCCGCTCTTGCCGCTGCCGCTGCTTCGCATCAAAGTTCCGTCGTCTTGTCGTCTGCGTCCTCGGAATCCGGAGCGTCCGGATCGAACGACGGCACGCCTTCCTGCGTCTCGGCCTCGATCGCCTCCGCCTCGGGGAGGAAGGGCGCGAGTTCCGGAAGTTCGTCCAGGCCGCGCAGGCCCATCCGCTCCAGGAAGTAGTTCGTCGTCCTGTACAGGATCGCACCTGTTTCGGGTTCCGCGCCCGCCTCCTCGATCAGGCCCCTCTGCAACAGGGTGCGCATCACGCCGTCGCAGTTCACTCCGCGCACCGCGGAGACCCTGCTACGGCTGACCGGCTGGCGGTACGCGACCACGGCGAGCGTCTCCAGCGCGGCCTGGGTGAGCCGCGCCACCTGGCCGTCCAGGACGAAGCCCTCGACGGCCGCCGCGTACTCGGGCCGGGTGTAGAAGCGCCAGCCGCCCGCGACCAGCCGCAGCTCGAAGCCGCGGCCCTGCACGGTGTACTCGTCGGCCAGGGCGCGCAGCGCGTCCGCGATCTGCCGCCGGGGCCGCTGGAGGATCCTCGCGAGGTGCTCCTCGGTCGCGGGTTCGTCCACGACCATCAGGACGGCCTCCAGGGCGGGCTTGAGATCGAGATCGGCGACGGTCGGCACGCCGGTGGTCCCCTCGCTCACGGCTTCCTCTCCTCCCCGGGCGTCTCCGGCGGTCGGTCGAACTCGTCGGTGACGGTGGGGGCGGCCTCCCCGTCCCCACCGGTCCAGCGCACCAGCAGCTCCCCGAGGGCCGTCTCCTGGTCCAGCGCGACGGCCTTCTCCCGGTACAGCTCGAGCAGCGCCAGGAACCGGGCCACGACGGTCAGGGTGTCGTCGGTGTCCTCGACGAGCGTGCCGAAGCTGGCCTCGCCCAGCTCCTTCAGCCGCGCGACCACGATCCCGGCCTGCTCCCGCACGCTGACCAGCGGGGCGTGGATGTGCTCGACGTACACCTGCGGCTTGGGCTTGGGCAGCATCGCCTTGACGGCGAGCTGGGCGAACCCCTCCGGGCCGATCCTGATGACGACGTCCGGCAGCAGCTCGGCGTGGTGCGGTTCGAGTCCGACGGTACGGGGGTAGCGGCGGGCCTCGGCCTCCAGTCTGCCGCTGAAGATGTCGGCGACCTGCTTGTACGCCCGGTACTGGAGCAGCCGCGCGAACAACAGGTCGCGCGCCTCGAGCAGCGCCAGGTCGGCCTCGTCCTCCACCTCGGCGGCGGGCAGCAGCCGGGCCGCCTTCAGATCGAGCAGCGTGGCGGCGACGACCAGGAACTCGGTCGTCTCGTCCAGGTCCCAGTCCGGCCCCAGCGCCCGGATGTACGCCATGAACTCGTCGGTCACCTTCGACAGCGCGACCTCGGTGACGTCCAGCTTGTGCCTGGAGATCAGCTGGAGCAGCAGATCGAAGGGCCCCTCGAAGTTCGCGAGCCGCACCTTGAAGACACCGTCGTCGGTCTCTTCGCCCGGCTCGGATCCTGGGGGCACCTCGGCCGGTGCGGGCCCTGGAAGCACCTCGGCCGGTTCACGTTCCGGCGCCACCTCGGCCGGTGCGGGCCCTGGAAGCACCTCGGCCGGTTCACGTTCCGGCGCCACCTCGACGGCCACCGCCGCCTCGACCAGCGGCTCCTGCTCGGCCGGAGCCCCCGGCCCCTTCCCCAGCGCACGCCGACGCCCGGCACGGCCGGACGCGGGGACAGAGGCACCAGGGGTGGTCATAACCCCCGCAGGCTACCCCTACCGCCCCCGCAGCCGCCGTACGAGGATGCTGGCGTCCCCCCGGGTCTCCAGGTCGGCGAGGACGACCGCGACGGCCTCGCGGACGATCCGGCCGCGGTCGACCGCCAGGCCGTGCTCGCCCCGGAGGACGAGGCGGGCGTGCTCGAGGTCCATCAGCTCCTCGGCGGAGACATAGACCGTGATCTTCTCGTCGTGGCGCTCGCGCCCGCTGGGGCGGCGTGAGGCGGTGCGTCCGCGCTTGCGGGACTGGGCCTGCGGCTGGGCGCCGCCAGAACCTTCCTGCGCCGTCTGACGGCGCGTGGAGCGCTCTGTGGCCCGGCTACGGGTCTCACCTCCGCCCTCCGCGGGCTCGGCGTCGGCCGCGACATGCTCCGCCCCGTCGCCGTCACCGCCCTGCGCGGGCACGGACTGGGGCGCGTCCTCGGTGGCGGCCGTCTGGTCGCTCTCCCCGGCGGGCGCGGGCACCCGGGCCTCGCCGTTGGCCTGTCGTCTCGGGGTGGACGCCTGGAGCGCCATGCCCCCTGTCGTACGGAAGAGTTCGTCGGCCCCCGGCAGACTCACTCGGCGTGACACCGGGCGAGCACCTCCCTGGCGAGCTGGCGGTAGGCGGCGGCGCCAACGGAGTTGGAGGCGTACGTGGTGATCGGCTCACCGGCGACCGTGGTCTCCGGGAAGCGGACCGTGCGCCCGATGACCGTGTGGTAGACGTGGTCGTCGAAGGCCTCGACGACCCGCGCGAGCACCTCGCGGCTGTGCACGGTCCGGGAGTCGTACATCGTGGCCAGGATGCCGTCCAGCTCCAGCTCGGGGTTGAGCCGCTCCTGCACCTTCTCGATGGTCTCCGTCAGCAGCGCCACACCGCGCAGCGCGAAGAACTCGCACTCCAGCGGGACGATCACCTTGTGGGCGGCCGTCAGGGCGTTGACCGTGAGCAGACCGAGCGAGGGCTGGCAGTCGATCACGATGTAGTCGTAGTCGGGCAGCAGCGGCTTCAGCGCGCGCTGCAGCGACGACTCGCGGGCGACCTCGGAGACCAGCTGGACCTCGGCGGCGGACAGGTCGATGTTGCTGGGCAGCAGGTCCATGTTGGGGACCGCCGTCTTCAGCAGCACCTCGTCGGCCGACAGGCCCCGCTCCATGAGCAGGTTGTAGACGGTGAGGTCCAGCTCCATGGGGTTGACGCCGAGACCGACCGACAGCGCGCCCTGCGGGTCGAAGTCGACGAGCAGTACCCGGCGCCCGTACTCCGCGAGCGCGGCGCCCAGATTGATGGTGGACGTGGTCTTGCCCACGCCGCCCTTCTGGTTGCACATCGCGATGATCTTCGCGGGACCGTGGTCGGTCAGCGGACCCGGGATCGGGAAGTACGGCAGCGGGCGACCGGTCGGACCGATGCGCTCACGGCGCTGTCGGGCCGCGTCGGGCGCGAGCGTGGCCGCGTACTCCGGATCGGGCTCGTACTCGGCGTCGGGGTCGTAGAAGTGCCCGTCGGGCAGTTCGTCGTAGTCGGCGAAGTGGTTGTGGGGCGCGCCACTTCCGTCGCCGGCCATGGCGTTCACGTGATGGCCATCCATGCTCTGGTGTGCTGGGCGGGTCACCGCTGAGGTCTGGTGACCCTGGTGGGCTGCGAAGGTGCGCACCGCGACGGAGCCGACAGCCTCGAACCCCGCGGAGACCTGGCTCCGCACCGGCGTTCCTGGATGACCACCCCCGGGAGAAAATGTCGACTCATTCACAAGTCGTCTTACCTCCTTGGTGACCAGGAAACTTCTAGACAGGTCAGCGTGGCACCATGCCGACGGTTGGCGACTCTATGGCGTGTCGGGCGTCCGCAGCAACACAATCCGCCGGACCCGGCAGGATGTGTCGGCAATGAAACATCCCTCTGTCAAGGGCGTACGGCCGTCGCACGGCAGGTTTCACGGGTGTGCGAATCGGTGGAAGGGTTACGTTCGAGGCGAGTTGACCGAGCGGCGCAAAGTGACCATACACACACCCGGCCGGACCTTGTCGGGCAAGGTCCGGCCGGGTGTGCGAGGTTGACGAGCCGTGTTGACCTATCGCCTTTACGAAAAGGTGACTTAACCGCACGGCGTCCGGGGCGGGTCAGCCGAGCAGGGTCTCCAGCTCCACGTGCGCCAGCCCGTGCGCCTCCGCGACCTCCTTGTAAACGACCTGGCCGTCATGGGTGTTGAGGCCCCTGGCGAGCGCGGGGTCACGGCGCAGCGCCTCGACCCAGCCGTTGTTGGCCAGCGAGACGATGTACGGCAGCGTGGCGTTGGTGAGGGCGTTGGTGGAGGTGCTGGGCACCGCGCCGGGCATGTTGGCGACGCAGTAGAAGACCGAGCCGTGCACCGGGAAGGTCGGCTCGGCGTGCGTGGTGGGACGCGAGTCCTCGAAGCAGCCGCCCTGGTCGATCGCGATGTCGACAAGGACACTTCCCGGCTTCATCCGGGACACCAGCTCGTTGGTGACCAGCTTGGGCGCCTTGGCGCCCGGGATCAGCACCGCGCCGATGACGAGGTCGGCCTCCAGGACGGCCTTCTCCAGCTCGAAGGAGTTGGACATGATCGCCTTGACCCTGGTGCCGAAGATCCGGTCGGCCTCGCGCAGCTTGTTGATGTCGCGGTCCAGCAGGGTCACGTCGAAGCCCATGCCGACGGCGATCTGCGTGGCGTTCCAGCCGGACACGCCGCCGCCGATGACGACCGCCTTGGCCGGGGTGACACCGGGGACACCGCCGGGCAGCACGCCCCGGCCACCGGCCGCGCGCATCAGGTGGTAGGCGCCGACCTGGGGGGCGAGGCGGCCCGCGACCTCGGACATCGGGGCGAGCAGGGGCAGCGAGCGGTTCGGCAGCTCGACCGTCTCGTAGGCGATCGCGGTGGTGCCGGACTCGACGAGGGCGTCCGTGCACTCCTTGGACGCGGCCAGGTGCAGGTAGGTGAAAAGCGTCTGGTCCTTGCGGAGCCGGTGGTACTCCTCGGCGATGGGCTCCTTGACCTTCAGCAGCAGGTCGGCGGCGGCCCACACCTCGTCGGCGGTGCCCAGGATCGCGGCACCGGCGGCGACGTACTCGTCGTCCGTGATCGAGGAGCCGACGCCCGCGCCGCGCTCGATGACGACCTGGTGGCCGTTGCGCACCAGCTCGTGCACGCCGGCGGGGGTGATGGCCACCCGGAACTCGTTGTTCTTGACCTCGCGGGGGATGCCGACCTTCACGTCGATCACGGTCCTTGGCTCAGAGGGTGTATAGCGCGACATACCCGGATGTTCAGGGCACACCGGGAGACACCGCAGGAGAACGTGCGGCAGAGCCAGTCTAATGAAGGTGTTCCCGCTGTCTAGCCTTTCATTGCATCAATCTTCAGCGGATGTACTACGGATTTCGCAGGCGTTATCGGCTTGTTCCATGGCTGGAACTGGGGTATCGCCGTCCTGGGGCTCCGGCGCGGTCCCGTCCTGGGGCTCCTCCCCCAGCATCCGCTCCGCGGCGCTGCGGTGCAGCCCGGCCGCCGTGGGGTCGCCGAGGTGGTCCAGGGTGTCGGCGATCCGCAGGTGCAGCGCGGCCTGCAGCCGTGCGTCGTCGGCGCGGCGGGCCCACTCCACGGCCTCCTGGCAGGTGCGCAGCGACTCCTCGGGCCGCCCCGCGTACTCCTGGACCCGGGCCAGCTCACTGAGCGCCCGGGCGTGCCCGGCCACGTCGTCCAGCCTGCGCAGGAAGGCCGCCGCCGCACGCCAGCCGCGCTGCGCCTCGCCGTACCGGCCCGCGTAGGTGTGGGCGGCGGCGATGCGGCCGTACAGCCGGGCGGCGTCCTCGCGCTCGTCGCGGGCCAGCCGCTCGGTGAGGGCCCGGCCGAACCAGTCGGCGGCCCGGTCGTAGTCGGCCAGCTCCAGGTACGCGCCGCCTACGGATTCCATCGCGCGGCCGGTCGCATACGGGTCGTTCGCCTCCCGTCCGGCGTCCAGCGCGGCCCGGTACCGGGCCAGCGCGTCGGTGGTGCGGCCGGTACGGGCGTCCAGGTCGCCCAGGTTGAGCAGCGCCGCCGCCTGCTCCCGGGGCAGGTCGCGGCGCTCGGCGACGTCCAGCACGAGGCCGTGGATGCCGTACAGGTCGGGCGCCGCGGCCTGGGTGCCGAAGTGCGCGACCATCGCCCGCACCAGCTGCGACAGCAGCCGTCTGGCCAGCGTGTCCAGCTCGCCGTCGGCGACCGCGAGCCGGGCCGAGGCCAGCAGGGCGGGCCGCCCGAGGGTCAGCCACTCGGCCGCCGCCCGGGGGCTCGGGAACCGCAGGGAGCGCGGCATGCCGAGCAGCTTCTCGCGGGCCTGCGGGCTGTCGGTCTCGGTGATGGCCCGGCACGACTGCAGCAGCCGTACCGTGCGCTCCAGCATCCGGGCGCGGGCCAGCTGCAGCTCGGCCGGGCGGTCCTGGGACCCGCTCAGGGTCCGTAGCAGGGGGTGCAGACACCCCGGCACCTCGTACTGCGGCAGCGGCGACTCCACCGCCCGCAGCAGCCCCATGGCGGCGAAGTCGTCGAGGGTGGTGCGGGCGGAGCCGACCGAGCATCCGGCGAGCGCGGAGGCGGTGTGCGGGTCGACGAGCCCGGCGGGGGCGAGCGCGAGCAGTCGCAGTATCCGGGCGGCGGCGCCCGGCAGCGACCGGTGGACGAGCCGGAAGACCCGGCTCAGCGGGGTCGCGTCGTCGCCCTCGGTGCGCAGTTGCTTGGCGAGGTCGGCGACGGCCGCCTTGGGGCGGGCGGCCAGCCAGCCCCCGGCCAGCGTCAGCGCGGCGGGCTGGCCCTGGCACGCCTCCACCAGGCCCTCGGCGGCGCGCGGGTCGACGGTGATGCGCACCGAGCCGGTGTGCCGGGACAGCAGCTCCACCGCGGACTTGGTGTCCAGGCCGCCCAGGGTGCACGGGCGGACGTCCGAGATGCCGGTGAGCGGGCCCTGGGCGACGACGACGGCCAGGCAGTCGGCGGTGTCCGGGAGCAGGTCGTCGACCTGCTGGGCGGTGGCCGCGTCGTCCAGCAGCAGGATCGCCCGGCGACCGGCCAGCGCGTCGCGCAGGGCGGCGGAGAGGTCGTCGATGCCGGCGCCCGCCGGGGCGGTCAGCTCCAGGGCGGTGAGCAGGTCACGCGCGGCGGCCTCGGTCGGCACGGGCGTGCCGTCGGGCTCGCTGAGCCGGGCGCGCAGCACCCCGTCGGGGTAGCGCTGCCCGACCTGCCGTACCAGCTCCTCGGCCAGCGCGGTGCGGCCGGAGCCGGGGCGGCCCGCGATGAGCAGCACGCGCGCGCGGGGGGCCTTCTTTCCGGCCAGGGTGTCGAGGCCCGCGCGCTCGATGTCGGCGCGCAGCTCCTTCAGCTCGCGGGTACGGCCCAGGAACCGGCTCTGAGCCGACGCGGATTCCGACAGCTCGACGCCGTCCGTGTCCACCGCCTGATCCGTCACGGGTCACGCTCCCGTTCCACCGCACGCGCAAAGCCCGCCGGGACTCCGGTTCGGGCGCTTTCAGAGCCTAGTTCAGGCCCTGCGGCGATCCGCGGTGAGCGGGGCGGGGACATCCCCCGATCGGATCAGGCGATCGTCACACCGGCAGCGTCGGGCGCCGCTCAGGCCTCGAAGGGACGCGCGGGCCAGGGCGCCTCCGCCGGGCGCAGCGCGTCGAGCCCGTCACCCGCGCGGGCGGCCACCAGGGACAGCACGCCGACCACCAGTGGGGTGTGGTGCAGTTCCCCGGCCAGCACCCCGCGCACCAGGTCCGTGACGGGCAGCCGCGCGAGTTCCAGGTCCAGCTCCTCGTGCTCGGCCTCGAAGCGCTCGCCCTCGGCGTCGGACAGACCCCGGGCGAGGAAGACGCGTACGGCCTCGTCGCAGCCGCCGGGCGTGGTGTAGATGTCGGTCAGCACCCGCCAGTCCTCGGCCTTGACGTGCGCCTCCTCGTACAGCTCGCGCTGGGCGGCGTGCAGCGGGTTCTCGCCGGGGACGTCGAGCAGCCCGGCCGGGATCTCCCAGAGCTTGTGGCGCACGGGGTGGCGGTACTGGCGCAGGACCAGCACCCGGTCGGCCTCGTCGAGGGCGACGACGGCCACCGAGCCGGGGTGCACCTGGTAGTCGCGGCGGACCACGGTCCCGTCGGGCATGACCACGTCGTCCGTGCGGACGGAGGTCTTGTTGCCCACGAAGGGGGTGTCCGTCGCCCGGATCTCCCACTCCTCGGGGGTGTCCTTGATCGTCATGCCCCTGCCCTTCCACACGTACGAGGAAAACCGGGGCCCGCGCCGTTGAATGCGCGCGCCCCGGCCACCGTACAACTGTCGTGTTACTTCGAGGTCTTCCGCTCGACCGCGGCCTTCACCAGCCCGGCGAACAGCGGGTGCGGGCGGGTCGGGCGCGAGCGCAGCTCCGGGTGGGCCTGCGTGGCGACCAGGTACGGGTGGACGTCGCGCGGGTACTCCACGTACTCGACGAGCTTGCCGTCCGGGGAGGTGCCGGAGAACTGGAGCCCGGCCTTCTTCTCCAGTTCCGCGCGGTAGGCGTTGTTCACCTCGTAGCGGTGCCGGTGCCGCTCCTCGACGTACTCCTTGCCGTCGTACACCTCGCGCACGATCGAGCCCTCGGCCAGCTTCGCCGGGTACATGCCCAGCCGCATGGTGCCGCCCATGTCGCCCTCACCGGCGACGATGTCGAGCTGCTCGGCCATGGTGGAGATGACCGGGTGGGAGGTCGCCGGGTCGAACTCGGTGGAGTTGGCGTCGGCGATCCCGGCGAGGTTGCGGGCCGCCTCGATGACGATGCACTGCAGGCCCAGGCAGAGACCGAGCAGCGGGACGCGGTTCTCGCGGGCGTACCGGATGGCACCGACCTTGCCGGAGACACCGCGGTCGCCGAAGCCGCCGGGGATGCAGATCGCGTCCACGTCGGCGAGCTGCTGCTCGGCACCGGCCGGGGTCTTGCAGTCGTCGGAGGTGACCCACTTGATCTTGACGCGGGTCTTGTTGGCGAAGCCGCCCGCGCGCAGCGCCTCGGTCACCGACAGATAGGCGTCGGGCAGGTCGATGTACTTGCCGACCAGCGCCATGGTGATCTCGTGCTCCGGGCTGTGCACCCGGTCGAGCAGGTCGTCCCAGGTCGTCCAGTCCACGTCGCGGAACGGCAGGTCCAGCTTGCGGACGGCGTAGGCGTCCAGGCCCTCGGAGTGGACGGTCTTGGGGATGTCGTAGATGGACGGGGCGTCCGGGCAGGCCACCACGGCGGCCTCGTCGACGTCGCACATCAGCGAGATCTTGCGCTTGATCGCGGTCGGGACCTCACGGTCGCAGCGCAGCACGATCGCGTCCGGCTGGATGCCGATGTTGCGCAGCGCGGCCACCGAGTGCTGGGTGGGCTTGGTCTTCAGCTCACCGGACGGGCCGATGTAGGGCAGCAGCGAGATGTGCACCACGAAGACGTTGTCCCGGCCGACCTCGTGCCGCACCTGACGGACCGTCTCCAGGAACGGCAGCGACTCGATGTCGCCGACCGTGCCGCCCACCTCGGTGATCACGACGTCCACCTCGTCCGTCGCCATGCGGCGGATGCGGTGCTTGATCTCGTTGGTGATGTGCGGGATGACCTGCACGGTGTCGCCGAGGTACTCGCCGCGCCGCTCCTTGGCGATGACGGTGGAGTACACCTGGCCGGTGGTGACGTTGGCGGAGCCGTCCAGATCGCGGTCGAGGAAACGCTCGTAGTGGCCGATGTCCAGGTCGGTCTCGCAACCGTCGTTGGTGACGAACACCTCACCGTGCTGGAAGGGGTTCATCGTGCCCGGGTCGACGTTGATGTACGGGTCGAGCTTCTGCATGACGACGCGCAGGCCCCGCGCCTTCAGCAGCATGCCGAGGCTGGAGGCGGTCAGACCCTTGCCGAGCGAGGAGGCGACACCCCCGGTGACGAAGATGTGCTTGGTCGTCGTGGCTGTGCTGTTTCGGAAAGCAGCGGGCGGCATGGCCAAGAGGGGGCTCCCGTGGTCGCGATCTGGAGGTGCGGCGTCGGGGGACCCCTGCTGCTGCGTCTGTCGCAGCGCCGTCGGGGGCTTCCACCGGTCCACGGGCTACCAGCGTATCAGCGCCCGGAGGGGATGGCTCCCGGCCACGCTGCGCGCACGCCCGGGCACGGACACGTACCGCTCACCCCGTTCTCACCGGGCTCTCACCCGGTGCTCACTCGTTCGGCGCAGTCGCGTTGCCCGGAGCGGCACGCGGATCATCTACGTGCGTCGTATCCTGCTCGGACACTCGCTGCCGAGCGCGCCGGCTGTACGGCACCACCCCCGCCCGTAAGCACCGGAACAACGAGAGCTCGTCAGTTCGTTGAGAAGGAATTGTCTTTTCGCTGTAGGGCGACTCGACTGTTTTGCTGTACATCTCAGCGACGCAATACAACGACCCCTTGACCGCACTAGCGAATGCCCCCGTGTGGGGCGACGTGGCCGTTCGACTGGAGTTGCACGTGGCCGGGCGCATCGAAGACTACGCACTCATCGGAGACATGCAGACCGCCGCACTGGTCTGCCGGGACGGCACAGTCGACTGGCTGTGCCTGCCCCGCTTCGACTCGCATGCCATCTTCGCCGGGCTGTTGGGCACCGAGGAGCACGGCTTCTGGCGGATCGGACCGGCGCACCCCGCCGACGCGGCGCCGCCCAGGGCGGCCCGGCGCGGCTACCGCGGCGACTCGCTGGTCCTGGAAAGCGAGTGGGACACCCCGCGCGGCACGGTCCGTGTGACGGACTTCATGCCCCCGCGTGACGGCGCCCCGCAGCTGATCCGGATCGTGGAGGGCGTCTCCGGCCGGGTGCCGATGCGCTCGGCGCTGCGCATGCGGTTCTCCTACGGCCGGGTCGTGCCCTGGGTGCACAAGCACGAGGGCCGTACGGTCGCCGTCGCGGGCCCGGACTCGGTGTGGTTCGACACCGAGTGCGAGACCTACGGCAAGACGCTGACGACGTACGCGGACTTCACCGTCGCCCCGGGCGACCGGATCGCGTTCACCATCTCCTGGCAGGCCTCGCACCGTGAGCCGCCGCCGCTGCCGGAGCCGGAGCAGTCGCTGGAGGCGACCGAGGAGTTCTGGCGGGAGTGGGTGGAGCACTGTACGTACCACGGCCCGTACCGCGAGGCGGTGATCCGCTCCCTGATCACGCTGAAGGCGCTGACGTACGCCCCCACCGGCGGCATCGTGGCGGCCCCCACCACCTCCCTGCCCGAGGAGATCGGCGGCGTCCGCAACTGGGACTACCGCTACACCTGGCTGCGCGACGCCGCGATCACCCTGTCCTCGCTGCTGCGCACCGGCTACCGCGAGGAGGCCCGCGCCTGGCGTGAGTGGCTGCTGCGGGCGGTCGCGGGCGACCCCGAGAACCTCCAGATCATGTACGGCATCGCGGGCGAGCGCGAGCTGGGCGAGGCCGAGCTGGACTGGCTGCCCGGCTACGAGAACTCCGCCCCGGTCCGGGTCGGCAACGGCGCGGCCCACCAGCTCCAGCTCGACGTCTACGGCGAGGTCACCGAGGCCCTGCACCTGGCCCACATGACCGGCCTGGCCCGCAACGACTACGCCTCGCTGCTCCAGCTCAAGCTGATCCGCTACCTGGAGGACCACTGGCAGGAACCGGACGAGGGCATCTGGGAGGTGCGCGGCCCGCGCCGCCACTTCGTGCACTCCAAGGTCATGGCGTGGGTCGCGGTCGACCGCACCATCAAGCTGATCGAGTCCGGTGACGCGGACGGCCCGCTGGAGCGCTGGAAGGAACTGCGCGACGACATCCACCGGGACGTCTGCGAGAAGGGCTACGACAAGGAGCGCAACACCTTCACCCAGTCCTACGGCTCCAAGGAACTGGACGCCTCGCTGCTGCTGATCCCGCAGATGGGCTTCCTGCCGCCGGACGACAAGCGGGTGATCGGCACCATCGAGGCGATCCAGCGCGAGCTGTCCACCACGGACGGCTTCATCCTGCGCTACCCCACCGACGGCGAGAAGGCGGGCGTCGACGGCCTCCCCGGCGACGAGGGCGCGTTCCTCGCCTGCTCGTTCTGGATGGCCGACGACCTGGCGATGATCGGCCGCGTGGACGAGGCCCGCAAGCTGTTCGAGAAGCTCCTCGCCCTGCGCAACGACCTCGGTCTGCTCGCCGAGGAGTGGGACCCGCGCCTGCAGCGCCAGGTCGGCAACTTCCCCCAGGCCTTCAGCCACGTGCCGCTCATCGACACCGCGCTGCGCCTGACGGCGTCGGGGGCGTACGGCGGCTGACCGCGCGGGTGGGGCCGCCCCTGCCTAGCCTGGAAGAGGACGGTAACTCCCTTCCGGGAAGGGGGCGGCCATGGCTTCCCTTTCCAAGGCGGGCGCGGCCCTCGCCGCGCTGCGCGAGGATCTCACCGGCGAGGTGTTCGCGCCGGGGGACCCGGGCTACGACGACGCCCGGAGCGTGTTCAACGCCATGATCGACCGGCGGCCCGCCGTGCTCGCCCAGTGCGCCGACGAGGCGGACGTGGTGCGGGCGGTGCGGTTCGGGCGGGACCTGGACCTGAACATCGCGGTGCGCGGCGGCGGGCACAGCGTCGCGGGCATGGGCGTGAACGACGCCGGGCTGGTGGTCGACCTGCGCCGGATGCGCGGGGTGACCGTCGATCCGGCGGCGGAAGCGGTACGGGTCGAGGGCGGCGCCACCATGAGCCACCTGGACCGCGCGACCCAGCCGTACGGCCTGGCGACCACCGGCGGCCGGGTCTCCACCACCGGCGTCGGCGGCTTCGTCCTGGGCGGCGGCACGGGCTGGCTGGACCGCTGGTGCGGCCTGGCCGTGGACAATCTCCTCGGCGTCGAACTGGTCACCGCCGACGGCACGCGCGTGCACGCCAACGCCGACGAGAACCCGGACCTGTTCTGGGCGCTGCACGGCGGCGGCGGCAACTTCGGCATCGCCACCGCGCTGACGCTGGAACTGCACGAGCTGCCCGGGTTCGCCATCGCCCTGGTGGTGTACCTGCCGGAGTACGGCCCCGAGGTGGTCCGCACCTACCGGGAGCTGATCGCGCACGGCCCCACGGAGGCGGGCGGCGCGATCCTGTACGTCACCGGCCCGCCCGAGGACTTCGTACCGCCGTCCCTGGTGGGGAAGCTGACCTGCCTCGCGCTCCTCACCTACGCGGGCGGCGAGCAGGACCTGCGCAAGGTCGCCGAGCCGCTGCTGGCACTGCCGCACGAGGCGGAGGTCGTGGGCGCCATGCCGTACGCCGACGTGCAGTGCATGATCGACGATCCGCCCGGCCTGCGGAACTACTGGTCGGCGGAGTACCTCACGGGCCTCCCCGACGCCCTCGTGGACGTCTTCTGCGCCCGCGCGGACACCCTCCCCGTCCCCACCGGCACCCAGCACGTCCTCTTCCCGCAGGGCGGCGCGATCGCCGACGGCCCCGCCGACTACCCCGTCCCCTACCGGGACGCCCCCTGGTCGGTGCACCCGTTCGGCATCTGGGAGGACCCCGCCGACGACGACCGCTGCGTCCGCTGGGTCCACGACGTCCGCACCGACGTGCGCCCCTGGTCCACCGGCGCGGTCTACCTCAACTTCATCGGCGACGAGGGCACCGACCGGGTCGCGGCGGGCCTGGGCCCGGAGAACACCGCCCGCCTGGCGGCCCTCAAGCGCCGCTACGACCCGGACAACGTGTTCCGCTTCAACCACAACGTCCGCCCGGCCTGACCCCGTCCGGCCCGCACAGGTAGCGTCCGCCGCATGGACAGCCGTACGGACCACCGATTCGACAGCCAGGCCGGGCACGACGCCGGGATCACCGTGCGGCGGGCGCTGGAGCTGCCCGGCCTGCGCGGTGGGCTCCCCGAGGTCCTCGCGGGCGCCGACCGGCTGCACCGGACCGTGCGCTGGGTGCACGCGGGCGAGGTGCCGAACATCGCCTCGCTGCTCAAGGGCGGCGAGCTGCTGCTGACCACCGGCTACGGGCTCGGCACCCGCCCGGCCGAGCAGCGCGCGTTCGTGCGCACCCTGGCCGAGCGCGGCATCGCGGCGCTCGTCGTCGAACTGGGCCCGCGCTTCAGCCGGTTGCCCGCCACGCTGGTCGAGACGGCGCGCGCGGCCGGGCTGCCGCTGGTCCAACTGCACCGCGAGGTGCCCTTCGTGACGGTCACGGAGGAGATCCACACCGAGATCGTCAACGGCCACTACGCGCTGTTGCAGCGGGCGGAGGAGGTGCACCGCCGTTGCACCGAGGCACTGCTCGGCGGCGGCGGTGTCCCCCAGGTGCTCGGCATCCTGGCCGACTTCTGCGGCAACCCGGTGTTCCTGGAGACCGCCGACGGCCAGCTCCTGTACGCGGCCGGGGCCGGGCCCGAGGGGGCCGATCCGCTGCAGGTCTGGGAGGGCCTGCGGGGCCCGCACAAGGACGCCCCGCCGCCCGCCGGGTCGGTGCTGGTGGACGTGCCCGGCGGCGGTCCGGGGGCGGGCTCGGTGCGGGGCCGTCTGGTGTCGCTGCCGGTGCGCGCGCCGCTCGCGCCGGTGCACCGCATCGCCGCCGAGCGGGCCGCGGGCATCCTGGCGGTGGTGCTGATGCAGGCCCGCCAGGAGGAGGAGCTGGCCGCGCGGGGGCGCGGGGACTTCCTCACCGACCTCGCCGAGGGCCGTATCACCGCCGAGGCCGCGCCCGCGCAGGCCCGCGTACTCGGCTTCAAGCCCGGCGACAGCCCGCTGCTGCCGGTGGTCATGCGGCTGGGCGAGGCGCTCTCGCCCGGCGGCGGCTGGGCGGTGCTCGCGCGGGCGGTCGCCGAGGAGCTGGCCTCGGTCGGCGTGCCGGTGCTGCTGGGCGTACGGCCGGTGGAGGGCCGTGTCCCGCTGCTGCTGGGCCTGCGCGCGGAACCGGAGCGGGCGGCCGTCGCCGACCGGGTGGCGGTGGCCCTGCGGGCGGGCGTCGAGCGGGCCGGGATGCGGCGGCCCGGCGCGCGCGAGCCGGTCGTGGTCGTCGGACCGGCCGGGAACTGGGCGGCGGCCTCGGCGGGGCTGCGGCACGCCGCGGAGACGGCGACGGCGGCCCAGGGGCTCCCGGACCGGCCCTGGTACGACGCCCGCCGCCTGGACATCGACCTGCTGCTGTGGCGGCTGCGCGACCACCCCGACCTCGCGGCCTTCGTCGACCGCGCCATCGGCCCGCTGCGCGACCACGACCGCCGCTCCCGGCCCCCGCTGCTGCCTACCCTGGAGACCTATCTGGCCCACGCGGGCCGCAAGGCCGAGACGGCCCGCGAACTGCACCTCAACCGGCAGACGCTCTACAACCGCCTCGCCCGCATCGGCGAACTGCTGGGCACGGACCTGGACGACCCGCAGACGGTCCTGACCCTCAGTCTGGCCCTGCGTGCGCGCCGCCATGTGGACCAGCACGCCTAGGGCCTGTCTGACCATTCCCGTCGTCGCCCGAAGCGCCGCTGAGCAGGCGGGAATCGTCAGACAGGCCCTGGTTCCGGTCAGATCAGCGGCCGGGGCTGCGTCAACTCGTCGTACACGCTGAGCACCTGGGCGATCGTCTCGTCCTCGGTCGGCCAGCTGGCCGCCTGCCGGGCGCCCCGCTGCGCCAGCCACTCCCGCCGCGCCGGATCGCCGAGCAGCCGGACGACGGCGTCGGCGAGGGCGCGCGCGTCCCCGTACGGGATCAGCTCGGCGGCGTCGCCCACCATGTCGGGCACCCCGCCCACGCGGGTGGCGACGAGCGGCACGCCCGCGTGGAGGGCCTCCTGCGCGAGTACGGAGCGTGACTCCCACCGGCTCGTCAGCAGCGCCAGATCGGCCGCCGCGAGCAGTTCGCCCACGTCGTCACGGCGCCCCATCAGCCGTACCGGCAGCCCCTCGGCCTCGATCCGGGCCTGCAACTCCGCCCACAGCGGCCCCTCCCCCGCGATCACCACCACCGGCACGGGGTCCAGGCCCAGCCACGCGCGGGAGGCGTCCAGCAGGACGTCGTAGCCGCGGTGCTGGTCCAGGGAGCCGACGGCGACGAGCAACGGGCGGCCGGTGGCGCCGAGTTCGGCGAGGATCTTGGGCGGCAGCCGGTCGGGGTCCACCGGCTCGGTGTCCGTACGACGGCCGGGCAGGGCGACCGCGGCGAGCCGGGCGTCCCGCGCCCCGCTGCGGCGGGCCCGGTCCACCAGGTCCGAGGTGGCCCCGAGCACCAGGGTGGCCGCCCGCACCACCCGCCGCTCCAGCATCCGCAGCAGATGGGCCCGCGCGCCCTCCGCGTGCGCCCGGTTGTGCCAGGTGACGACGAGCGGGGTACGGCGCCCGCCGAGCGCCAGCACCGTACGGAACGAGGCGTGCAGCCCGTGCGCGTGCACCAGGTCGGCGTCCGCACAGGCCGCCCGCAGCGCCGCCACGGACGCCGGGTCGCTGCTGCGGGGGATGTGTACGTGGTCGGCGCCGATGCCCGTGAAGTCGTAGGCGCGTTCGGCCTCGACGGGGGCGCACACCGTGACCCGCACGCCCCGCGCCACCAGCCCGGCCGCCAGCGACCGCACGTGCGCGCTGCTGCCGACGCTGCCTCCGCCCAGCACCTGCACGGTACGCAACGACGACTGGCCGTGCGGTGAGGGGCTGATCACGGGGCTCACGCGGCCGGCACTCCTGGTTCGGCGACAGAGGGGTCACGAAGAAACGTACAGAAGGATCGGGCGGAGGAACTGCACCGCGCCTTCCGCGCGTGCACCGCGCTAAGGATGCCAGGACATCCGTCCCCGACGACAATGCCGGGTTCGGCGGCCTCCCGTCCTCCGCCACGTCACGTCACCCACACGGGTGAGGCAGGGACACCTTTGTACGAGACGCCCGTGGACGCCGCCCGTTACGCCTCACCCCGCGCCGTCGCCAGCAACTCCTCCGCGTGCGCCCGCGCCGTCTCGGAGTCCTCCTGTCCGGCCAGCATCCGCGACAGCTCCCGGATCCGCTCCTCGCCCTCCAGGACCTTCACGCCGGAGCGGGTCACGGACCCGTCGCTGGTCTTCTCCACCAGCAGCTGCCGGTCCGCGAACGCGGCCACCTGCGGAAGGTGCGTGACGACCACGACCTGCGCCGACTTCGCGAGCCGCGCGAGCCGCCGCCCGATCTCCACCGCCGCCTTGCCGCCGACGCCCGCGTCCACCTCGTCGAAGAGATACGTCGGCACCGGATCCGTCCCCGCGAACACGACCTCCACGGCCAGCATCACGCGCGACAGCTCACCGCCCGACGCCCCCTTGGCGATCGGCCGCGGCGGCGCCCCCGGGTGCGGGGCGAGCAGCAGCTCCACCTCGTCGGCACCGGACGGCCCGTACGCCACCGTACGGCCGCCGACCTCGACGCCCTCCGGGTCCTCGGTCTGCCGGATGTCGAAGGACACGCGCGCGTGCGGCATCGCCAGCGAGGCCAGCTCCTCGGTCACCGCCGCGGCGAACCGCTCGGCGGCCTCCGTACGGGCGTCGGTCAGCGCCTGCGCCAGCCCGCCCAGCTCGGTGCGCAGCGCGTCCCGCTCGGCGGTCAGCTCGGTGATCCGCTCGTCGTCGCCGTCGAGTTCGGTCAGCCGCGCGGCGCCCTGCTCGGCCCACGCGAGGACGGCAGCGGTGTCGACGTTCCCGCCGTACTTGCGGGTGAGCGCCGTCAGCGCGGCCCGCCGCTCCTCCACCGCCGACAGCCGCAGCGGATCGGCGTCCAGGTCGTCGGCGTACCCCGCCAGCTCCCCGGCGACGTCCCCCAGCAGGATGCCGACCTCCCCGATCCGGTCGGCGAGCGCGGCCAGCGCCGGGTCGTGGGAGCGTACGGCCTCCAGGGCCCGGTGGGCGCCCGCGACGAGCGTGGCGGCGTCCACACCCTCGGGGTCCTCGGGGTTGCCCGCGAGAGCGGCGTGCGCGGCCGTCGCGGCGGACGCCAGCGCCTCCGCGTGCCCGAGCCGCTCGGCCTCCTCCGCCAGCTCCACGTCCTCACCGGCGCGCGGTTCGACGGCGGCGATCTCGTCGAGGCCGTAGCGCAGCAGGTCGGCCTCCTGGGCCCGCTCACGCGCGCGTGTGGTGATCTCCTCCAGCTCGACGGAGACCGCCCGCAGCCGCTGGTACGCCTCGGTGTACTTGCCGAGCGGCACCGCGACCGCGTACCCGGCGTACCGGTCGAGCGCCTGCCGCTGCCGGGACAGCTTCAGCAGCCCCTGCTGGTCGGTCTGCCCGTGCACGGCCACCAGTTCGTCGGCCAGCTCCGCGAGCAGCCCCACGGGCACGCTGCGCCCGCCCAGGTGGGCTCGCGAGCGCCCCTCGGCGGAAACGGTACGGCTGATCAGCAGGGTGCCCTCGTCCAGCTCGGCCCCGGCCTCCTCGGCGCGCACGGCGGCCACCGCGTCGTCGGGCACGGCGATCCGCCCCTCGACGACGGCGTTCTTCGCGCCGATCCGCACCAGCGCCGGGTCCGCCCGACCGCCCAGCAGCAGCCCCAGACTCGTGACCACCATGGTCTTGCCCGCCCCGGTCTCACCCGTGACGGCCGTGAAACCGGGCGACAGCTCGACGACCGCGTCGTCGATGACACCGAGCGACCGTATCCGCATCTCCTCAAGCACGGACACGACCATACGAGGTGGAGCGGCACCAGTGCGAGGCGCCCTGTCACCCGGGCGAGTGGACCGACCCGAAGGGACGCGGGGAACGGCGCGAGCAAGCACGACGAACCCGCAGCCGCCAGAACACGCAAACCACCCCCACGAACCGCTAGTGCGGCGCTCCCCGCCACCCGGAGACGGGCAACGCGAACTTGGCGACCAACCGGTCGGTGAACGACGCGTGGTGCAGCCGCGCCAAGCGAACCGGCACGGTCCCCCGCCGCACCTCCACCCGCGCCCCGGGCGGCAACTCCACCGTCCGCCGCCCGTCACACCACAGCACCCCCGGCGGGACGTGCGGCAGTATCTCCACCGCCAGCACCGAATCCGGCGACGTCACCAACGGCTTCGCGAACAGCGCGTGCGCGCTGATCGGCACCATCAGCAGCGCCTCCACCTCCGGCCACACCACAGGACCGCCCGCGGAGAACGCGTACGCGGTCGACCCGGTCGGCGTCGCGCACACGATCCCGTCGCACCCGAACCCCGTCACCGGCCGCCCGTCGATCTCCAGCACGACCTCCAGCATCCGCTCGGCGGACACCTTCTGCACGGCCGCCTCGTTCAGCGCCCAGTCGGTGTGCACGATGTCGCCGTTGCTGTGCACGACGACGTCGACGGTCATCCGCTCCTCGACCTCGTAGGCACGGGAGACCACCCGGTCCACGACCTTGTCCAGGTCGTCCCGCTCGGCCTCGGCGAGGAACCCGACCCGCCCCAGGTTGACGCCGAGCATCGGCACCCCGGACGCCCGCGCGAACTCCGCGCCGCGCAGCAGCGTGCCGTCACCGCCGAGGACGATCAGCAGCTCGCACCCGTCGAGGCACTGCGGGGTCGCCTCCTTGACGAGCTGCACGCTGTCCGGCAGCGGCAGGTCCGCCGCCTCGGCCTCCAGCACCCGCACACCGAGCCCGGACCGCAGCAGCCCCTTCACCACCAGCTCGGCGCTGCGGATGGCGGCCGGGCGGCCGGTGTGGGCGAGGAGGAAAACAGTACGAGCGGTGTTCGGTGTCAACGTGGCCCCTCCGCAACTGCACGGTCGACGTCGGCCGGGTCCAGGCGGTCAGCCCCGGCCCGCAGCCACAGAAAGTACTCGACGTTGCCGGAGGGCCCCGGCAGCGGGCTGGCCGTGACGCCCCGGACCCCGAGCCCCAGCTCCCACGCCCGCTCGGCCACCCCGCGCACGGCCTCGGCCCGCAACTCCGGGCTGCGCACCACACCGCCGCTGCCCAGCCGGTCCTTGCCCACCTCGAACTGCGGCTTGACCATCAGCACCAGGTCGGCGTCCGGCTTCGTGCACCGCGCCAGCGCGGGCAGCACCAGCCCGAGCGGAATGAAGGACAGATCCCCCACGACAAGATCCACAGGCTCCCCATCGATCGCCTCAAGCGTCAACTCGCGTACGTTCGTACGGTCCTTGACGGTGACGCGTTCATCGCTCTGGAGAGTCCACGCGAGTTGGCCGTATCCCACGTCCACGGCGACGACGTGCGCGGCCCCGGCCCGCAGCAGCACGTCGGTGAAGCCGCCGGTCGACGCCCCGGCGTCCAGCGCCCGCCGCCCCTCGACGACCAGCCCGCGCGGGACGAACGCCGCCAGCGCGCCCGCGAGCTTGTGCCCGCCCCGGGAGACGTACTCGGGGTCACTGTCGTCGGCCGTGACGACGATCGCGGCGGCGGTCTCCACCTGGGTGGCGGGCTTGGTCGCCACGGTCTTGCCGACGCTGACCCGCCCGGCGGCGATCAGCTGGCTGGCGTGCTCGCGCGAGCGCGCGAGCTTGCGGCGGACCAGCTCCGCGTCGAGACGGCGGCGTGCGACTCCTGCCACGTTCGGTTCAGCTCCTACTGCCGGTACGTCGAATCAAAAAAAGGGGGGACCCGAAGGGTCTCATCGAGGGGTGGTGGTCGGGTGACGGGTGGGAGCCGGAGGTCCCGGGCGGGCGTCGAGCGCGGTGAGCGCGTCGCGCAGCCCCCGGTGTACATCCTCGTACACCTCGACGTGTCCGTCCGTGGCGAGGTGGTCGGCATCGGCCAGCCGCGCCAGCTGGGCGTCGACCTCGGGGTCGCCGGTGGGGTCGCGCGGGACGTTCAGCGGGGCGGGCGCGGCGGGGTCGGCCGCGACAGCCTCCGACTCGGCCACCGCTTCCTGGGGAACGGGATCGTGCATGCCCAGACGCTACCCCGAACCCCTGCGGTACCGTCGGTCGCGATGGCCACGATCGAGGAGTGCCGCGCGGCGCTCGACAAGCTCTCCGGAAACATGCAGCACGCCGAGGGGGACGTCCGCGAGGCGACGCTCCTGGACCGCTCGGTGAGCTGCCACATCAAGGACCTCGACGTCACCTTCGTGGGCCGTCTCAAGGGCGGCAGGATCGAGGTCCACGACACCGTCCAGGGCGCACCCCGCGAGAGGGCGCAGATCCGCCTGACGCTGACCGGCGACGACCTGCTGGCCCTGGTCGACGGCGAGCTGCACTTCGCCCGGGCCTGGGGCTCGGGCCGGGTGAGGCTGGAGGCGGGTCTGAGGGACCTGTTCCACCTCAGGAAGCTGCTGTAGCCCCCGTCTTCTCCACCGCCTTCTCGATGCCCCTGGCCCTGGCCTTGCGCGCCGCGGGCACGACCAGCGGTGTCCCCGTCTCCGGGTCGTCGATGACCTGGCAGCGCAGCCCGAAGACGTCCTCCACCAGCCCGGCGGTGACGACGTCGTTCGGCGCGCCCTGCGCGATGACCTCGCCGCCGCGCAGGGCGATGAGGTGGGTGGCGTAGCGGGCGGCGTGGTTCAGGTCGTGCAGGACGGCGACCAGGGTGCGCCCCTGCTCCTCGTGCAGCTGGGCGCACAGGTCCAGTACGTCGATCTGGTGCTGGATGTCCAGATACGTCGTCGGCTCGTCCAGCAGCAGCAGCGGCGTCTGCTGGGCGAGGGCCATCGCGATCCACACCCGCTGCCGCTGACCGCCGGACAGTTCGTCCACGTACCGGTCGGCCAGCTCGGCGACCCCGGTCTGCGCCATGGACTCCTGGACGACCCGCTCGTCCTCGGCCGACCACTGGCGCAGGATGCCCTGGTGCGGATACCGGCCGCGGCCCACCAGGTCGCCGACGGTGATCCCGTCCGGCGCGATCGACGACTGCGGCAGCAGGCCGAGGGTGCGCGCGACCTTCTTCGCGGGCATCGACTGGATGACCTGCCCGTCGAGCAGCACCCGGCCCTCGTGGGGCTTGAGCATCCGCGACAGCGCCCGCAGCAGGGTCGACTTGCCGCACGCGTTCGGCCCGACGATCACCGTGAAGGAGTTGTCGGGTATCTCCACCGACAGCTGTTCGGCGATGACGCGCTGGTCGTAGGCGAGGGTGACGTTCTCTGCGGACAGGCGGTTCACGGTGCTCCTTGGGTTGTTCGGCTCGCGGTCGGCGCCGCGGCGGGGCCCACCGGTTCTCATATCCGGCCCGCCTTGCGCTCGGTGACGAGGAGCCACAGCAGATAGACGCCGCCGAGCACCCCGGTGACCACGCCCACGGGCAGCTGGTCGGCGCCGAACAGCCGCTGCGAGGCCCAGTCGGCGGTGACCAGGAGGGTGGCGCCCATGCACACGGAGGGCACCAGGTTCGGGCCGGGCGAGCGGGTCAGGCGGCGGGCGAGCTGCGGGGCGGTGAGCGCCACGAAGCTGACCGGCCCGGCGGCGGCGGTGGCGGTCGCGGTGAGCAGGACGGCGGCCACCAGCAGCAGCATCCGCAGCCGCTCCACCCGCACCCCGAGGGCGTACGAGACGTCGTCGCCCATCTCCATCATCCGCAGCCCGCGCCCGCCCGCGAGCACCAGCGGCAGCAGGACGGCGCACAGGACGAGCAGCGGCCAGACCTGGTCCCAGCCCCGGCCGTTGAGCGAGCCGGTCATCCACACCACCGCGCGGGAGGCGTCGACGAGGTCGGCCTTGGTGAGCAGATAGCCGTTGATCGCCGTGACGATCGCGGACACGCCGATACCGACCAGGACCAGCCGATAGCCGTGCACTCCCCGCTTCCAGGCGAGCACGTAGATGGCGATACCGGTCGCCAGTCCGCCGAGGAGCGCACCGACGGTGACCTGTGTGGCGCTCCCGGACATCAGCACGATCACGATGAGCGCGCCGGCCGTGGCGCCCTGGCCGAGGCCGAGCACGTCCGGACTGCCCAGCGGGTTGCGGGAGATGGCCTGGAACAGCGCGCCGCCGAGGCCGAGCGAGGCCCCGACCAGCAGCCCGACCAGGACGCGCGGCAGCCGCAGTTCGTTGACGACGAACTCCTGCATCGTGTCGCCGCCGCCGAACAGCGTCCTGACGACGTCCCCGGCGGAGATCTCGAAGTCCCCGGTCCCGATGAGCACCACACTCGCGGCGAACGCGGCGACCAGCAGCAGGACGACGACGACGAGGGCGCGCACGTCCACCCGCACGGAGAGCCCGCCGGGGGTGCGCAGGGTGCGGTTGGCGCGGGGACGGCTGTCGCGGGGACGGCTGTCGCGGGGACGGTGGGCGCGTTGGATCTTCACAGCTGGGCCGTCCTCCGCCGACGTACGAGAAAGATGAAGACCGGCCCGCCGAGCACGGCGGTGACGATGCCGACCTGAAGCTCCGCGGGCCGCGCCACGATCCGGCCGAGCACGTCGGCGCCGAGCAGCAGCACGGGCGACAGGACCGTGGCGTACGGCAGGATCCAGCGCATGTCGGGCCCGGTGAAGGAGCGCACCACATGCGGGACCATCAGGCCGACGAACACGATCGGACCGCAGGCGGCGGTCGCCGCCCCGCACAGCACCGTGGCCGCGAGCATGGACAGTGCCCGGGTGCGGTTGAGGTTGGCGCCGAGGGCCCGTGCGGTGTCGTCGCCCATGGCCATGGCGTTGAGCGGCCGGGCGAGCGCCAGCGCGAGCACCACCCCGGCCAGCAGGAAGGGCAGCACCTGCCTGATGGTCTGGTCGGTCGCCGAGTTCAGTGAACCGACCGTCCAGAAGCGCATCTTGCCCAGCGCCGCCTCGTCCATGATCATCACGGCCTGGAGATAGCCGAAGAGGGCGGCGCTGATCGCCGTACCGGCGAGCACCAGCCGCACCGGCGTCGCCCCCCGGCTGCCGCCGAGGAACCACACCAGGGCGCCCACCGAAGCCGCGCCGAGGAAGGCGAACCACACATAGCCGCTGAGGCTGGTGACGCCGAAGAAGGTGATGGCCGTGACGACCGCGGCGGACGCGCCCGCGTTGATGCCGAGCAGTCCGGGGTCGGCCAGCGGATTGCGGGTCAGCGCCTGGAGCACTGCTCCGGCCAGCCCGAACGCCGCACCGGCGAGCAGCCCCAGCCCGGTCCGCGACAGCCTCTCGTCCACGACGGCGTCGCCGTACGTCCCCGAACTCTCGAACAGGCCGTGCCAGACCTGCTCCAGCGAAAGCTCTTTGGCGCCGATCGCGATGCTCGCCAGCGCGACGAGCACCAGGACCACCACCGAGACGAGCAAGCCGACGGAACGTATCGCCGCCCGGCGGCTCGGGGGCGCGGGGGCGGTTTCCGCGCGCTGTACGGGAGGACTGTCGACCAACACGCAGTTAGGTTAGCCTACCCTCCTATTTGATCAAGATCCCGAGCCCCGCGCACGCCCTCCGGCTACAGCCCCAGCCGCGCCAGCGCCTTCCCCCCGTCCAGCTCGCACACCCCGTCACCGGCCGCCGTCCAGGCCGCCGCGCAGAGCGCCCGCAACCCGTCGAGCGCGCCCCCGTCCCCCTCGACCTCCAACCGCTCGCCACCCGCCCTGGCGGTCCACCCGCCGCACCGGAACCCCCCGTCCACGGCCTCCACCTCCGGCTGCCCGGTCAGCAACCCCCGCAGATCGGCGTCGACATAGGTGGGCCGGTACCGGGGCGCCGCCGCCAGCAGCTGCGCCCCGTCGGTCACCCCGGTCAGCACCAGCAGCGAGTCCACCTCGCCGTTGAACGCCCCTTCGATGTCCGTGTCCAGCCGGTCCCCCACCACCAACGGCCGCTCCGCCCCCGTCCGCAGGATCGTCTCCCGGTGCATCGGCGGCAGCGGCTTGCCCGCCACCTGAGGCTCGGCACCGGTCGCGATCCGCACCACCTCCACCGCCGCCCCGTTCCCCGGGGCGATCCCCCGCGCCCCCGGAATCGTCAGATCGGTGTTGGACGCGAACCAAGGCACCCCGCGCGCGATCGCGTAGCAGGCCTCCGCGAACCGCCCCCACGCCATGTCGGGCCCGCCGTACCCCTGCACCACCGCCACCGGATCGTCGTCCGCGGACTCGACCGGCACCAGCCCCCGTTCCCGCAGCGCCACCCGCAGCCCCTCACCGCCGATCACCAGCACCCGCGCTCCCGCGGGCACCTGCTCACTGATCAGCCGCGCCACCGCCTGCGCCGAGGTGATGACATCGTCCGCCGCCGTCGGTATCCCGAGCGCGGTCAGATGCGCGGCCACGGCGTCGGGCGTCCGCAGCGCGTTGTTCGTGACGTACGCCAGATGCATCCCGCCCGCGCGGGCCGTGCCGAGCGAGTCGACCGCGTACCGAATCGCCTGCCCGCCCGCGTACACCACGCCGTCCAGATCGAGCAGCGCCGTGTCATACGCCTCGCTCAGGGCCCGCCCACTGCCCTCGGGCCTCGTCCTGACGCTCCGGCTCATCACCACATCGCTCCTCGCTGATCCCGGTCCGCTCCGCTTTCCCCCGATCATCGCGTATCCCACTGACACACGTACGATGCCGGGATGAACGCAGCAGGTCACTCGGAAGCAACGAAGCGCCGAGGCCTCGAACTCACCCCGTTCCGAGGTTTGCGCTACGACCCCGACCGGGTCGGCAGTCTGGCCGCCGTGACATCGCCGCCGTACGACGTCGTGGTCCGCCCCGACGGCCTGCACCACCTGGAATCAGCCGACCCGCACAACATCGTCCGCCTGATCCTCCCGCAGGCCACCACCCCGGCCGCCCGCGACGAACAGGCCGCCGCCACCCTGCGCCGCTGGCTCGCCGAGGGAGTCCTCGCCGCCGACCCCGAGCCCGCCCTCTACGTCTACGAGCAGCGCGACCCCGACGGCACCCTCCAACGCGGCCTCATCGGCGCCCTGCGCGTCACGGACCCCGAGGACGGGCTGGTCCTCCCGCACGAGGACGTCATGCCGCACATCGTCGCCGAACGCGCCGACCTGATGCGCGCCACCTCGGCCAACCTCGAACCCCTGCTGCTGACCTACCGCGGCAACGGCTCGACGGCCCCCACCGCCGAGATCATCGAACGCGCCGCCGAAAAGCCCGCCCTCCTCGCCACCACCACCGAGGACGGCGTCAGCCACCGCCTGTGGTCCCTCGCCGACCCCACCGACCTGACGGCCATCCAGTCCGACCTCTCCCACCACCAGGCCCTCATCGCCGACGGCCACCACCGCTGGGCCACCTACCGCAGCCTCCGCGCGGAGCACCCCTCACCCAGCCCCTGGGACTACGGCCTGGTCCTCCTCGTCGACACCGCCCGCTACCCGCTGCGCGTCCGTGCCATCCACCGCCTGCTGCACGGCCTGCCGGTCGCGGACGCCCTGGCCGCCCTGGACGGCCTGTTCCGCGTACGGCACCTCCGGGCACCGCTCCCCGAGGCCCTGACGGCCCTCGCGGACGCCGCCCACGCGAGCAACGCCTTCCTCCTCGCCGGAGACGGCGCCTACCACCTCGTGGACCGCCCCGACCCGGGCCTCCTCACCCGCACCATCCCCACCGACCGCCCCCGGGCCTGGCGCACCCTGGACGCCACGGTCCTGCACGCGGCCCTCCTGGCCCACGTCTGGCACGTCCCCGAGGACTCCCCCGCCCACATCGCCTACATCCACGACGCCGCCGCCACCGTCGCCAAGGCCGAACACGACGGCGGTACGGCGGTCCTGATGCACCCGGTCCGCGAGGACGTCGTACGCGACCTCGCCCGCCAGGGCGTCACCATGCCCCGCAAGTCGACGTCCTTCGGCCCGAAACCGGCGTCGGGACTGGTACTGCGCGCGCTGGAGCGCTGAACGAAAAAGGGGCGGGTTCCGGTGGTGTGCACCGGAACCCGCCCCTTCTTCGTCTGGGCTTCTGGGCCTCTGGGCCTCTGGGCCTTTCGCCTACGTCAGTCCTTGTCGCCGCCGTTGTCCGAGGGGCCGTCCTGCTCCTCGTCCAGCGCGTCCATGAACTCGACACCGTCCAGCTCGGCCAGCCGGTCCGACGCGTCCGTGCTGCCGTCCCGGTCGGCCTCCACGGCCTTCGCGAACCACTCCCGCGCCTCCCCGCGCCGCCCGGCCGCGAGCAGCGCGTCCGCGTACGCGTACCGCAGCCTCGCGGACCACGGCTGTACGGCGTTGGAGGCCAGCTCCGAACTCTGCAGCGTCACGATCGCCGCGTCCAGCTGCCCCATGTCACGCCGGGCACCCGCCGCGACCAGCCGCATCTCGACCTGCCCGGCCTTGTCCAGCTTCTGCACCTCGGGCGCCCCGGCCATGTCCAGCGCCTTCTCCGGCCGCCCGAGCCCACGCTCGCAGTCGGCCATGAGGGGCCACAGCTCCACGCCACCGGTCATCCGCCGCGCCGCCCGGAATTCGGCCAGCGCCTCGGCGTACTTCTGGTTCGCGTACGCCGCGAACCCGGCCGCCTCCCGTACGGCAGCGACCCGCGACGCCAGCCGCAGCGCCACCCTGGAGTACCCGTAAGCACCCTCGGGGTCGTCGTCGATCAGCCTGGCCACCATCACCAGGTTCTTCGCGACGTCCTCCGCCAACGTCTTCGGCAGGCTCTGCAGTTCCTGCCGTACGTCCTTGTCGATCTCGTCCCCGGTCACGTCCTCCGGGATCGGCAGCCGCTTGATCGGCTCCCGGTCACGCTCCCGCTCCTCACGGAACCGTCCACCGCCACGGCGGTCGTCCCTACGGTCATCACGCCGGTCGTCCCGACGGTCGTCACGCCCACGGAACCCACCGGGCCGCCCGGGCCGCTCGTCACGCCGCGGGCCACGACCCCGGTCGTCGCGCCGGAAGCCTCCACGGTCGCCCCGCGGGGCGGGACGGTCGCCGTCACGTCGTTCGGTACGACGTCCATAGCCGCGGTCGTCGTCGCGACGGGGGGCGGGACGGTCGCTGTCACGTCGGTCATCGCGTCGGTCGTCACGACGGTCGTCGCGCCTGTCATCACGCCGGTCGTCACGCCGGAAGTCACGATCGCGGTCCCGGTCGCGGTCACGCCCGCGGTCGTCGCGCCGGAAGCCACCGCGGTCGTCACGGCGGTCGTCGCGTCGGTCATCACGCCGGTCGTCACGCCGGAAGCCACCGCGGTCGTCACGACGGTCATCACGCCGGTCGTCACGCCGGAAGCCACCGCGGTCGTCACGACGGTCATCACGGCGGTCGTCACGCCTGTCGTCACGCCTGTCATCACGGCGGTCGTCGCGTCGGTCATCACGGCGGACGTCGCGGCGATCATCCCGCCTGTCGTCACGGCGGTCGTCGCGCCGGTACGCCGGACGGTCCCCGTCCCGCCGGAACCCACGGTCCCTGTCCCGATCCCGGTCCCTGCTGTCGCCGCCCCGATCCCTGTCACGGTCCCGGTCGCGGTCATCGCGACGGGGGCCGCCGAACCGGTCATCGCGCCGGAAGCCACCACGCTGGCCGCGGTCACCACCACGGCCGCCCGTGCCGCCCGTGCTGCGGTCACCCTCACGCCGGGGCCCGCCGCGGTATCCGCCCCGATCCCCACCGTCGCGTCGCCGCGGTTCGCGATCCGGTCGCTCGTCGGGAGAGTTGGTGGACATCGGTGACTCCTGTCTTCGGTACCGCAAATCATTAAACAACGAAAGGACCCCTGGTCCCAGCTGAACGCTGGTGACCAGGGGTCCTTCCCAAAGATTGTTCGGCGGCGTCCTACTCTCCCACAGGGTCCCCCCTGCAGTACCATCGGCGCTGTAAGGCTTAGCTTCCGGGTTCGGAATGTAACCGGGCGT
>NZ_JBHVMS010000006.1:0-666000 GCF_042796855.1 Streptomyces sp. NPDC057877 | reverse complement strand
AACACCACACCTGGCCCCAGCCCACCCACACCGGCACTCAAGCAGTCCGCATCCAACGACCCCAACCCGCCGACCCCTAAACGCAACGGCATTGGGCCTAGGCCGATACCGGACAGGACCTAGGTGTGCTGTCCGGACAGGTTGGTGACGCGGCTGGCTGGGGTGTGGCCGCCGATGCCGGACATGGGCTGGGGAAAGGGGACATGACTACCCATCGGTAACAGGGGGGTTGCGCTACCTCGGGCGTCCCGTGCGAGGATCGACGCCGCGTTGTTCTGTGAACCGGCGCGTGCCACGTTCCCCGCACGGAGGAAGCCCCCTTGATCTGCTCGGCAGCCCTGTCCCGCGCCGCGGTGCGTGCGCTGCGGGTCGCGCTGCTGGTGAGTGGGGTGTTCCTGCTGGGGGTGGTCTTCGGGGACCGGGCGGAGGCGGCGGAGGGTGCGCCGGTGGTGGTGGAGGTCACCCAAGCCGTCGAGGCCACTCAGGCGACCCAGGCCATCCAGGCCACTCAGGCGACCCAGGCCATTCAGGCCACTCAGGCGACCCAGGACACTCCGACCACCCAGGAGACTCCGACCACCCAGGACACCCAGGACACTCAGGCCACCCAGGCCCCTGAGGTCACCGAGATCACCAGCGCCGTCGAGGGTGTGACGTCCGGTGCGGAGCGCCTGGCGGTGACCGGGCGTGTGGTGGGCGCGGTTGAGGAGACAGTGGAGGCGGTCGCGCCTCCGGTGGAGGCCGATCTTCCGAGGGTGGTCCCTCCGGATGCTCCGTCCCTGCCCCTGCCCCTGCCCCTGCCCTTGCCCCTGCCCGACCTGACCCGGCCTGCCGAGCTTCCTGGGTTGCCTGAGCTGCCCGAAGCGCCCAAGCAGCCGGTCCCGGCACAGCAGGTGTCCGCCCCTGAGGCGGCGCCCGGGCCGAAGGACGGTGGCCGTGCGGCCGTGTCCACGGTGACCGGGCGCTTCCACGGGCCGCGTGTCGCTTCCGTCGCGCCGGACGCCTCCGTCGGCGCTCCGCGGGCGGCCGAGCAGCGGCACGAGACGAACGACCCGGATCACGCACCCCGGCATCCCGCGCCCACCCCCACCGGAAACGGAAACGGTGACGGCGACCACGACGGTGCCCTGGGCAGCCGGTCGGCCGTGGACAGCGGATCCTCGCGGCACGGGGACGCGTGCGCCGTCACCGCGGAGCGCCGGGCGCCGGTGCGATGGGTGCCGGGCGCGGCAGTGGACGTCGTAGCGGACGGGACGCGCGAGCGGTACCGGGACATTCCCCTCTTCCCCGGCTAGGGCAGGCCTCACCCCCGCCATAGACCTGCCGCGCGGGGGCGGGCCAGGTCTGCCCGCCGGTCCGGACGACCCCGTAGGGCTCCGGGCACCGGAATGTCCCAGCATCCTTGAGGATCTGACGTACCCATGAACAAGAACATCCGCCGTTCCATAGTGATCGCGGCCGGTGTGACGGGCGCCTGGGCGCTCGGCACCAGCATCGCCAGCGCCGACGAACTGCCCGCGTCCACGCTCTCCGTGCCGGACGCCAGCACGGCGACGGACGCCGCGACCGACGCCACCGACGCCGCGCACGACGCCACAGACGTCACGAAGGTCACGCACGCCGCCACGGACGCCGTCACCGACACGGTCACCGCCACCGCCACCACCGCCACCACCGTCGACGCCCAGGACACCGACATCGACGTCCCGGCCCCCGCCTTCCCCGACGTCCCCGACACCTCCGACGCCCCGAGCATCCAGCCGCAAGCCCAGGCCGAGGACACCGTCGACTACCTCTTCGGCCCCCTCTCCGCCTTCGCGCCGGAGCTGGAGGCGGAGCGGGCCGTCGAGGAGACGGCCGACGCCGCGACACCGCCGGTGGTGGGCACCGCCGTGGACGGAGTCCAGCCCGTCGCCACCGGCGCCGTGCAGGGCGTGCGGGCGACCGCCGAGGGCGTGGTCGCCGACGCCCACCACCTCACTACCGGTACCGCGCACGGCGTCCAGCCCGTCGCGCACGCCGCCGTCGGCCAGGTCACCGACGACACGACCGCCGCCGTCCTGCCGCCCGTCGCCCGGACGGCCGTACAGGGCGCCGTCCCCGTCGCCGAGCAGGCCGTGGCGGACGCCGGGGCGCTCGGGTACGGCGTGGCCGGTGACGTGCGGCCCTTCGCGGATGGCGTGGTCGGCGGTGTGCCGCCGCTGGCGTATGGCGTCACCGGGCAGGGCGGGGCCTTCGCGGAGGGGGTCGCCGGGCAGGTGGACCCGTTCGCGCAGGGGGTGACCGGGGCCGTGGAGCCGCTGGTCGACACCGTGTACGAGACCGTGCGGCCGGTGGCGCGGGGCGTCGGCGACAGCGCCACGGCGCTGGCGTACGGCGTCGGCGGCCAGGCCGCTCCGTTCGTGGACGGTGTGGCCGGTGAGGCCACCGGGTTCGCGTACGGCGCCGCGTACGGCACCGCGCCCTTCGCCCACGGCCTGACCGGCACCGTCCAGGCCACCGGCGGCACGCTCGCCGGGCACGCGGTCACCGGCGCGGAGGGCGTCGCCGAGTCCGTCACCCCGAGCTATGTCCATGACGCCCACGCCAGCCACCAGGCGGGCTACCACGGTACGTACGGCTCCTGATCCACAGGCGCCGTATCCCTGCGCCTAAGCCATAGACGCAGGTCAGGGGCCTCACCGGGCCAACCCCAGCCTGGTGAGGCCCTTCTCTTCCGGCACGGGGTGCCAGTGAGACCGGCATCATGTGACAGGTATCACCGCTCACGTGTGACATGCGATTTAGAGACCCCCGCCAAGCGGGGATAACCTGCGAGGCGGACATGCCGCGCGCTCGGTCACCGTGTGCGCTTCCCTTGTGACACATGCGGACGTCGTCACGTTGCCCTTCGCGGCACGCCCACGCATCCATCGAACCGCGAGATCACTGATAGGGACGGAAGCGCGTGGACCTGTTCGAGTACCAGGCGAGGGACCTCTTCGCCAAGCACGATGTACCGGTGCTGGCCGGTGAAGTCATCGACACGCCTGAGGCGGCGCGCGAGATCACCGAGCGTCTGGGCGGCAAGTCCGTCGTCAAGGCGCAGGTGAAGGTCGGTGGTCGCGGCAAGGCCGGTGGCGTGAAGCTGGCCGCCTCCGCGGACGAGGCCGTCGCCCGGGCGACGGACATTCTCGGCATGGACATCAAGGGCCACACGGTCCACAAGGTCATGATCGCCGAGACGGCTCCGGAGATCCTCGAGGAGTACTACGTCTCCTTCCTCCTCGACCGTGCCAACCGGACCTTCCTCTCCATCGCCTCCGTCGAGGGCGGCGTGGAGATCGAGGAGGTGGCGGCCACCCGTCCGGAGGCCGTCGCCAAGACGCCGATCGACCCGATCGACGGTGTGGACGAGGCCAAGGCCCGCGAGATCGTCGAGGCCGCGAAGTTCCCGGCCGAGGTCGCGGACAAGGTCGTCAACGTCCTGGTCAAGCTGTGGGACACCTTCATCAAGGAGGACGCCCTCCTGGTCGAGGTGAACCCGCTGGCCAAGGTCGCCTCCGGGGACGTCATCGCCCTGGACGGCAAGGTGTCGCTCGACGACAACGCCGAGTTCCGCCACCCCGACTTCGAGGAACTCCACGACAAGGCCGCGGCCAACCCGCTCGAGGCCGCCGCCAAGGAGAAGAACCTCAACTACGTCAAGCTCGACGGCGAGGTCGGCATCATCGGCAACGGCGCGGGTCTGGTCATGTCGACCCTGGACGTCGTCGCGTACGCCGGTGAGCAGCACGGCAACGTCAAGCCCGCCAACTTCCTGGACATCGGTGGCGGCGCCTCCGCCCAGGTGATGGCGAACGGCCTGGAGATCATCCTCGGTGACCCGGACGTCAAGTCCGTCTTCGTCAACGTCTTCGGTGGTATCACCGCCTGCGACGAGGTCGCCAACGGCATCGTCCAGGCGCTGCAGCTGCTGCAGGAGCGCGGCGAGGAGGTCACCAAGCCGCTGGTCGTCCGTCTCGACGGCAACAACGCCGAGCTGGGCCGGAAGATCCTCACCGACGCGAACCACCCGCTGGTGCAGCGCGTCGACACCATGGACGGTGCGGCCGACAAGGCCGCCGAGCTGGCCGCGGCCGCCAAGTAAGCACGAGGACGAGGACTTAAACCACCATGGCTATCTGGCTCAACAAGGACAGCAAGGTCATCGTCCAGGGCATGACCGGCGCCACCGGCATGAAGCACACCAAGCTCATGCTCGGTGACGGCACCAACGTCGTGGGCGGCGTGAACCCGCGCAAGGCGGGTCAGACCGTGGACTTCGACGGCACCGAGGTACCCGTCTTCGGGACGGTCGCCGAGGCCATCGAGAAGACCGGCGCCAACGTCTCCGTCATCTTCGTGCCGGAGAAGTTCACCAAGGACGCGGTCGTCGAGGCCATCGACGCCGAGATCCCCCTCGCGGTCGTGATCACCGAGGGCATCGCCGTGCACGACTCGGCCGCCTTCTGGGCGTACGCGGGCAAGAAGGGCAACAAGACGCGGATCATCGGTCCGAACTGCCCCGGCATCATCACGCCCGGCCAGTCCAACGTCGGCATCATCCCGGGTGACATCACCAAGCCGGGCCGCATCGGTCTGGTCTCCAAGTCCGGCACGCTGACGTACCAGATGATGTACGAGCTGCGGGACATCGGCTTCTCGACCGCCGTCGGCATCGGCGGTGACCCGATCATCGGTACGACGCACATCGACGCGCTGGCCGCGTTCGAGGCGGACGCCGACACCGACCTGATCGTGATGATCGGTGAGATCGGCGGCGACGCCGAGGAGCGGGCCGCGGACTTCATCGCGAAGAACGTGACCAAGCCGGTCGTCGGCTACGTCGCGGGCTTCACCGCGCCCGAGGGCAAGACGATGGGCCACGCCGGTGCCATCGTCTCCGGTTCGTCCGGCACCGCCCAGGCGAAGAAGGAAGCGCTGGAGGCGGCGGGCGTCAAGGTCGGCAAGACCCCGACCGAGACGGCGAAGCTGGCGCGGGAGATCCTGGCGGGCTGAGCCCCTCCGATCGACCTCTGTGGGCCCGTTCCCCTGCGTGGGGGCGGGCCCACCGTCGCTCCCCGAGACCCTAAGTGGCCTCCGGTACGAGCCTCTCCGGGCCGCTCCCCGCCGCCTCCCTCAGCTTCTTCCGCAGCTCCAGCTGGTCCTCCGACAGCGGACCCGGCGCCACTCGCGGCGGTACCCCCCGCACCGTCTCCCCGGGCGGCACCGGTGGCTCGTACCGGGTCGGGGCCGTCCGCAGGGACAGGGTCGTCGCGCTGATCAGGGTGACGGTGAAGGCGATGGCCGCGCGGGTCCAGAAGCGGGCGCGGCGCTCGCTCAGGGCCCGGACGGTGGGGGGTTTGGCGGCGCGGAGGCGTTCCGTGGAGGCCACTTCCGCCAGGCGGCGGTTGAGGGTGGCCGGGTCGGAGAGGTCCGGGAGGCGGGCGGCGACGGTCTCCCGGGCGTGCAGCAGGCGGCTGGCCGTCGCGGCGGTGCTCGCCTCCGTCTCCGCCGCCGTCTCCGGCAGGTCCAGGCCCACACCGTCGTAGAGGAGGAGGGCGCGGCGGTGGGGCGGGGGGAGGGTCAGCAGTACGTCCATCAGGGCGCGGTGGGCCGGGTCGGCGGGCGGCGGCTCGGGGTGGCGGTAGCGGGGCCGGAAGCGGTGCCAGGGGGAGAGGGCGTACTCGTAGGTCGCCGCCCGCACCCAGCCCGCCGGGTCACGGTCCACGGCGACCTCGGGCCAGCGGTCCCAGACCTGTTGGAAGGCGCGTTCGACCGCCTCCCGGGCCAGCTCGCGGCGGCCGGTGAGGAGGTAGGCCTGGCGTACGAGGGCGGGGGCGCAGAAGGCGTAGAGGGCGTCGAAGGCCTGAGTGGGGGTCAGGGGGGCGGGGAGGGGCCCGTCCGGCGGTACCGGGGTGAGGGACGGGGAGGGGGGCGGGGCCGGGGCCGGGGACGGCCGCTCCTGGGGTTTCTTCCGCTCCCGGGGAGCCGTCTTCTTCTCCAGGCTCACCGTCACCGGACGGTCCGCGCGGCGGCGGGCCGCCGTGGCGTCGAACTCCGCGAGCAGTTTCGCGTACGCCTCCCGCTTGCGGCCGTGCGGAGTGGTACGGCCGGTCTCCCACGCCCGTACCGTCGCACGGCTGACCCCGACGCGCGCCGCGAGCTGAGCCTGCGTCAACCCCGCGGCGTCGCGCAGGCGTCGGCGTTCCTGGGGCGGGGGGAGAGGGGTGGCGGGGCTCTGCGTCACCGGGCGCCCCTTCGTGCGAAAAAGTACATAAACACATATTGAGTGACACGTCGGGGCTTCGCTTGTTACGACGGAAAAGCGCGTGTCGTTGGCAGCATGGCGGCGTGATTCCGATGATCGACCGCCGTGCGCCACTACCGCCCGCGCCCTCCCCGCTCACCCGGCTCCGCCGCCGGTCGCCCGGGCTGGCCGCCGGGTTCCTGGGCGGGGTGGTCGCCGCCGGGCTGGGGCTGGCGGTGTTCGTGGTGCTGGTGATGGTGCTGTGGATCAGCTCGCCGTATCCGGACAGCGGGCCGAGTGCCGCGCTGCATGTCGCCGCCGCGCTGTGGCTGCTGGCCCACGGCGTCGAACTGGTCCGCGTCGACACCTTCTCCGGCGTCCCCGCCCCGGTCGGCGTCGCGCCGTTGCTGCTGCTGGCGCTGCCGGTGTGGCTGGTGCACCGGGCGGCGCGGGACGCGGTGGACGGGGAGGACGACGAGGACCGCCCCGTCGCCCTGCTCTCCGGGCGTACGGCGTGGGCGGGCGTCGTCCTCGGCTACCTCACCGTCGGCGGGGCGGCCCTGCTGTACGCGACGGGCGGAGACCTGCGGCCCTCGTGGCGGTGGACCGTCCTGCTGGTGCCGTTGGTCGCGGTGGGCGCGGCGGCCTCGGGGGTGTGGACGGCGTACGGCCGTCCCCGGGAGCCCGTCGGCAGGGCGCTGCGCCTCGGCGTCGAGGCGCGCGAGCGCATCGGCGCGGCGGCGCGGGCCGCGGGCGCCGGGGTCGCGGCGACCGTCGGGGGCGGGGCGCTGCTGGTGGCGGTGTCGCTGGTGTGGCACGGCGGCGCGGCGCGGGCGGCGTTCACGCAGCTCACGGAGGGCTTCTCAGGCCGGTTCGCGGTGCTGCTGCTCTGTCTGGCGCTGGTGCCGAACGCGGCCGTGTGGGGCGCCGCGTACGCCCTCGGCCCCGGGTTCTCGCTCGGCGTCGGCCGGGTCACCGGGCCGCTGGCCGCCGACCCGGCGCCGCTGTTGCCGCCCTTCCCGCTGCTGGCGGCGGTGCCGGGGGAGGGACCGGGGACGCCCTTGCACTGGGCGGTGGCGGTGGTTCCGGTGGTGGGTGGGGTGACGGTGGGGTGGTTCGTGGCGGGCGCTGCCGCGCCACCCGGCGGCGGCCGTACGGCGGCCTGGTCGGCGGGCCGCACCGTGACCGTCGCCGCCCTGGCCGCGCTGCTCTGCGGGGTGGGCATGGCGGCCCTGGCCGCCCTCTCGGGCGGACCCCTGGGCGTGGCCGCCCTGGCCAGCTTCGGCCCCCTGTGGTGGCAGGTGGGCGCCGCGGCCCTGCTGTGGACCGGCACGCTGGCGGTACCGGTCGCGGCGGGGGTACGGGGGTGGCGGTGCCGGGAGCGGCGCGCGCGGCCGAAGACCGCGGAGCCGGGAGGGCGGCGCTGGAACGGGCGGCGACGGCCGGTGACAGACCCGGCGACGACCCGGCAGCCGCAGAGCCAGCACGGGAAGTCGGCGTCGACCGAGGCGCCTCAGCCGCAGTCGCCGCCAGCAGAACGCCGGTGGAGCTGGCGGCGCCGGTCCACGGAAGCGCCGAGGCGGCGCTGGAACTGGCGGCGTCAGTCGCCGGACGGCGTGCCCGCGGCACCGTCGCGCGCGGGAGACCCGCAGCCGCCCGCGCTCACCACACCACCGCCGAGCCCACCGCCCCCACGCCAGCCCTGGTCCGCCCTCGCCGCCTGGTTCGGCTTCGCCCGCAAACCCAAGCAGGACCCTCCGGACACCTGAGCTGGCCCAGGGGAGGAGGGTTAGCCCTCCGTCCCCAGCACTCCTCGCAACTCCTCCGGCAGCAGCTTGTTGCACGCCTGCTCCGCCGCGGTCGTCAACGCGTCGCTACGGCACGTGTAGTAGTCCCGGTAGACGAACTGCGCGGTGAAGGACGCCGCCACCAGGGCCAGAGCGAGGGACGCCGTGACCAGTCCGCTGATCGCCGCGGCGGTCTGGGGGCGGGCCGGGGTGTCGCTGGCCGGGGCGTCCGGGTCGGCGTTGCGGGGCTTGGCGCGCAGGGCGCTGATGGCCCAGTACAGGGCGAGCGCGCCCAGCAGCAGGGCCGCGTACGGCCAGCTGAAGAGGGCGAAGAAGAAGGCCCACATGCCGCTCAGCAGGGCGTACCTGGCGCGGCGCTGGGCCGGGTCCGTGGGGTCCCAGCGCATCCCGCTGGGGCCGGGGGTGTTGCCGCCGCCGGGACCCTCGGAGGAACCGCCGGGCCGTTCGCCGAAACCGCCCTGGGAGCGGCCGGGCTGCCGGTCACTCCACCGGCTGCCCCACGGGGAGCGCCCGCCCCCCTCGGAGTCACCCGAGTCGTCGGAGCCCCCGCCGGAACCGGAACCGGACGGTCGGCGCGGCTGCCAGGGCCGGTCGGGCGTGCCCTCCGGCGGCGGCGCGAACGGGTTGTCGTCCTGACCAGCCCCGCGCTGCTGGTCACCCTCGGGCGCGTCGGGCGGCGAGGCGGGGCGCTCCCGCAGCGCCATCACGCCGCTGCGCTCCCCTCCCAGCACCGACTGCGGGGGGAGCGTGAGGAGTCGCAGGCTGCGGTCCGGCATCAAGTGAGCGTCTTCCCCTAGGCGATACGGCTGTCTGTTCCGAGCGGTCGTGACAGCCCTGCTGTCAGTCCAGCTCTCAGTCGTGCTGTCCTGATTTTCCGAGCTGTCACTCCGAGAACGCGCCATCCCACGGCCACGTTCCCGAACCGGCTCCTCCCAGACGCTACCTTCCGGCCACGCCCCCGTCCCGTGGGGGCTGCCCGGTGTGCCGGTATCGTTGCTGACGGTCGGCCGCTTCGTACACTTCCCCGTATCGAGGGGCGCGAAGCATTCGTACGACCATACAAAGACGCTCTCCCGAGAAAGGGCCCCACCGTGGCCGCCAAGCCCGTGGCCAGGAAGGCCAAGCGCCTCGTCGTGCTGGTCTCCGGATCCGGCACCAACCTCCAGGCGCTGCTCGACGCCATCGCCGCCACCGGCACCGAGGCCTACGGCGCCGAGATCGTGGCCGTGGGCGCCGACCGTGAGGGCATCGAAGGGCTCGCGCGGGCGGAGCGCGCCGGGTTGCCGACCTTCGTGCGGAAGGTCAGGGACTACGCGACCCGCGAGGAGTGGGACGCCGCCCTCGCCGAGGCGGTCGCGGCCCACGAGCCCGACCTCGTGGTCTCCGCGGGGTTCATGAAGATCGTCGGCAAGGAGTTCCTGGCCCGGTTCGGCGGGCGGTTCGTCAACACCCACCCCGCCCTGCTGCCCAGTTTTCCCGGCGCCCACGGCGTCCGTGACGCGCTCGCGTACGGCGCCCGGGTCACCGGCTGCACCGTCCACTTCGTCGACGACGGCGTCGACACCGGACCGATCATCGCCCAGGGCGTGGTGGAGATCCGGGACGAGGACGACGAGAGCGCTCTGCACGAGCGCATCAAGGAAGTCGAGCGAAGGCTGCTCGTCGAGGTCGTGGGGCGGCTCGCCCGCAACGGCTATCGCATTGAGGGACGAAAGGTAGTTATCCAGTGACCGCCGAGAGCAACGCGAGCACCCAGCGGCCGATCCGGCGCGCGCTTGTCAGCGTCTACGACAAGACGGGCCTCGAGGACCTCGCCCGCGGCCTGCACGACGCGGGCGTCCAGCTCGTCTCCACCGGGTCCACCGCCGCCCGTATCGCCGCCGCGGGTGTCCCCGTGACCAAGGTCGAGGAGCTGACCGGCTTCCCCGAGTGCCTGGACGGCCGGGTCAAGACCCTGCACCCGAAGGTGCACGCGGGCATCCTCGCCGACCTGCGGCTGCCCGAGCACCAGCGGCAGCTCCAGGAGCTGGGCGTCGAGCCGTTCGACCTGGTCGTGGTCAACCTCTACCCGTTCCGGGAGACCGTGGCCTCCGGCGCCTCGCCCGACGAGTGCGTGGAGCAGATCGACATCGGCGGCCCCTCCATGGTCCGCGCCGCCGCCAAGAACCACCCCTCCGTCGCCGTCGTCACCGACCCGGACGCCTACCCGGCGGTCCTCCAGGCGGTCAGGGAGGGCGGGTTCACGCTGGAGCTGCGCAAGCGTTTCGCCGGGCTGGCGTTCCGCCACACCGCCGCCTACGACGTGGCCGTGGCGAGCTGGTTCGCCGACTCCTACGCTGCCGACGACGACAGCGGCCTGCCCGGCTTCCTCGGCCAGACCTACGCCCGCAAGAACACCCTGCGCTACGGCGAGAACCCGCACCAGCCCGCCGCCCTCTACGTCGACGGCACCGGCGGCCTCGCCGAGGCCGAGCAGCTGCACGGCAAGGAGATGTCGTACAACAACTACACGGACACGGACGCCGCCCGCCGTGCCGCGTACGACCACGCCGAGCCCTGTGTAGCGATCATCAAGCACGCCAACCCGTGCGGCATCGCCGTCGGCGCGGACGTCGCCGAGGCGCACCGCAAGGCCCACGCGTGCGACCCGCTGTCGGCCTTCGGCGGCGTGATCGCGGTGAACCGCCCGGTCAGCAAGGAGATGGCCGAGCAGGTCGCCGAGATCTTCACCGAGGTCATCGTCGCCCCGGACTACGAGGACGGGGCCCTGGAGGCCCTGACCAAGAAGAAGAACATCCGCGTCCTGCGCTGCCCCGAGGGCCCGGCGAACCCGGTCGAGGTCAAGCCCGTCGACGGGGGCGCGCTGCTCCAGGTCACCGACCGGCTCCAGGCCGACGGCGACGACCCCGCCCACTGGACCCTCGCCACCGGTGAGGCGCTGAGCCCGGAGGAGCTGCGCGAACTCGCCTTCGCCTGGAAGGCCTGCCGCGCGGTGAAGTCCAACGCCATCCTCCTCGCCAAGGACGGCGCGTCCGTCGGCGTGGGCATGGGCCAGGTCAACCGCGTCGACTCCGCCAAGCTCGCCGTGGAGCGCGCGGGCGCCGAGCGCGCGCGGGGCTCCTACGCCGCCTCCGACGCGTTCTTCCCGTTCCCGGACGGCCTGGAGATCCTCACCGGGGCCGGGGTCAGGGCGGTCGTCCAGCCGGGCGGCTCGGTACGGGACGAGCAGGTCGTCGAGGCCGCGAAGAAGGCGGGCGTCACCATGTACCTCACGGGGACGCGGCACTTCTTCCACTGACGCCACTGACGCCACTGACGCCACTGACGCCGCGACGCCACTGACGCCGCCGCCTCCGCGCCGAGGCGGCGGCCTGCTCAGCGCCGCTCGGTGCCCCACCCGTCGAGCAGCGCGAGGTCGTCCTCATGGGCCAGGTCGAAGCGCAGGGCCAGGGAGACCAGCGACTCCTTCTCGCCGTTGAACCTGCGGCCGGGCTCGGCCACCCCCGCGTCCGGCCGTAGCCGCAGCCGCAGTTTGAGGGCCAGGTAGCTGATGTTCCAGTAGATGGCGTTCCTGGTCACCGTCGGCCAGGTCGGGCGCAGCCGCTTGACCAGGTCCTCCACGCTGGGCAGCGGGGCGTACGGCTCGCCGCGCAGGCGTGGTTCGCACAGGGCGACCAGGACGGCGAAGTAGCGCTTCGTACGGTCGAGGCTGAAGGACGCGGCGGTGACGGAGCCGCCCGCCTGCGCGGCGCGGAAGGTGTGGCGCGGGGCCCACACGTCGAAGCGGATCAGATCGCCGGACGCGAACAGGGTGACCCGCGCCAACTCGAACGGCACGGGCGCCTCCACCCGCCCCGGCGCGACCTTGATGTGCTCGCCCGCGCCCTCCGGGTTCTCCACCACGTAGGTCTGGTCGTCGCTGAGGTTGCTCAGCAGCCAGTACGAACCCGTCGCCGTGATCTCCCCGGCGGTCGGGGGGACGCCGAGGTGCGCGATCGTCAGGCCGCCGTCGGTCTTCGCACGGCCGAAAGTGAGCCGTTCGCCGCTGGCGAGCATGATGTGGTCGTGCGCCGTGGCGCTCGGTGGCGGGACGACGAAGATGCTGTACATGGACCCAGGACGATTGCCGGTCGATACGGAATCGGTCCATGCTGTTGCGACTGAGCGCAAAGGCCGAGTTCGACGGGGGAACATCTGTGCTGCGCATTCATTTCGGTGAGCTTGACCTGGCCAGAACCAGACTCGCCAGTGCTCCGGACCCGCTCTGGGAGACCGCGGCGACCCTGCACCGTTTCCAGACACGCAAGGGCCGCTGGGCGTACGCGGGCTGGTACCGCTCCGCGCGCCTGCAACTCCAACGCGACGGACTGGAACGGGCCTTGCGCACGGTCCTGCTGCCGCTGTACCCAAGGGCCGCCTACTTCCCGGACTTCCTGACGCCGGTCGGCACGGAGGGCGGCCTCGAAGCCGGACTGGAGTCCCTCCTCGCCACGCCCGCGCACCGGGTGCGGCATGAACTGATGCTGCTCGACCGGACCGTGGGCGCCCCCGGCTGGGCGGGCCGCCTGGCCGACCTGGACACCCGCAAGGCGTTCGTACGGCTGCTGCGCGAGTACCACGACGCCGTGGTGGCGCCGTACGCCGAACACGCGCGGGCGCGCGTCGAGGCGGAGCGCGCGGCGCGCTGCCGGGCGCTGCTAGACGGCGGGGTGGAGGGCATGCTGGCCTCGCTGGGGCCGCGGATGCGGTGGCGCGCTCCGGTGCTGGAGGTCTACTACCCCGCCGAGGACCGGGACCTGTACCTGCGGGGACGCGGGCTCACCCTCGTGCCGTCCTACTTCACCTGGGGGGCGCCGGTCAGCTTCGCCGATCCCGGGCTGCCGCCGGTGCTCTGGTACCCGCTGCTCGACGAACAGCGCGAGCCGGGCGGGGAGCTGACGGGCAGGCCGCTGACCGCCCTGCTCGGGCGGGCCCGGGCGGCGGCCCTGCACGCCGCCGTCGCCGGGGCCACCACCGGTGAACTCGCCCGGGCCGCCGGGGTGTCGGCGTCGGCGGCCAGCAGGCACGCCACCGCGTTACGCGACGCCGGGCTGATCACCAGCGTCCGGGACGGCGCGCGGGTGCTGCACACCCTCACCCCGGTGGGGGCCGCCGTGCTCCGGGCGGCGCGGCGGCCGTAGTCGTGGATCGGAAGGGTCAGTTCTGGACGACCATCGTGCTGGCCGCCTTGTCGTGCCAGCCCTGCTGGCGGCCGGACTTGTCCCAGAAGGGGGACAGGTAGACGAGCAGCTGACCGATACCGCAGGCCAGGCTGCCGACGATCGGGATGATCCACCGTATGAAGGAGGAACCCAGGCCGATCTTCTGGCCGGTGTTGACGTTCACCACGCGGATGCCCACGGCGAGCTTGCCGAGGGTGCCGCCCAGCATGCTGGTCAGCAGCCACTCGTAGAGCAGGCCGATGACCGCCATGGCGCCGATCACGGCGCCCATCGAGCCGATGAAGTCGGAGGCGGCGTCGTTCATGCAGCTGTCGTAGTTCGCGGAGTTCGGGTCGCAGTCCTCGAACGCCGCGAACGAGCCCACGGCGCCGAGCGCGCCGAGGACGGCGTAGATGACGAGGAAGGCCACGGCGTCGATCGCGCGGGCGCCGAAGCGGCGGCCCATGGACGCCACGCGCGGGCCCGCTCCCATCATGTCGGGGCCGCCCGGGTACGGGGGCTGGCCGCCGGGGTAGCCGTAGCCGCCCTGCGGGGGGACGCCGGGGGCCTGCGGGTAGCCGTAGCCGGGGGGCTGCTGGCCCTGCTGGGGGTAGCCGCCGTAGCCCGGCTGCTGGGGGTTCTGCGGCTGTCCGTACGGGTTGTTGGGTGAGCCGAAACTCATGGCGACATTCCTCCGGTGCGTGGTCGGGGACGGTGCGGGTCGCACGAGGAACATCACGATCTGAGCGATCTGAGCGGTTTGCCCCCCGAACATGAACCGCGGTATTGCGCCGTTCATCGTTCTTCAGGCCGCGCGAATTTGTCCAGCCGTATCGGCGGCGCGTTGTGCAAGCGCAACGTCGGCACGGCCCCGGTACGGCCCCGGTACGGCCTCGGCGCGGGACCGGATTGGAACGGAAGGCCGGTCATCCGGGAGGATGGGGTCATGACCGCCCAGATTCTCGATGGCAAGGCCACCGCAGCCGCGATCAAGTCCGATCTGACCGCCCGCGTGGCGGCGCTGAAGGAGAAGGGCGTCACGCCCGGCCTCGGCACGATCCTCGTCGGGGACGACCCCGGCAGCCAGAAGTACGTGGCGGGCAAGCACCGCGACTGCGCCGAGGTCGGCATCGCCTCCATCCAGCGGGAGCTGCCGGGCACGGCGACGCAGGAGGAGATCGAGGCGGTCGTGCGCGAGCTGAACGAGGACCCGGCCTGCACCGGCTACATCGTGCAGCTCCCGCTCCCCAGGGGCATCGACGAGAACCGCGTCCTCGAGCTGATGGACCCCGACAAGGACGCGGACGGCCTACACCCGATGAACCTCGGCCGTCTGGTCCTGAACGAACCGGCCCCGCTGCCCTGCACCCCGAACGGCGTGCTGACCCTGCTGCGCCGCTACGGCGTCGAGATCAAGGGCGCCGAGGTCGTGGTCGTCGGGCGCGGCGTGACCATCGGGCGTCCGATGCCGCTGCTGCTGACCCGGCGCAGCGAGAACGCCACGGTCACCCAGTGCCACACCGGCACCCGCGACCTGTCGTCCCACCTGCGCCGGGCCGACATCATCGTGGCCGCCGCGGGCTCCGCCCACCTCGTGCGGCCCGAGGACGTCAAGCCGGGCGCCGCCGTCCTCGACGTCGGTGTCTCGCGCAGCGCCGAGGGCAAGATCGTCGGCGATGTCCACCCCGGCGTCGCCGAGGTGGCGGGCTGGATCTCCCCCAACCCCGGCGGTGTCGGTCCGATGACCCGGGCCCAGCTGCTGGTCAACGTGGTCGAGGCGGCGGAGCGCAGTGTCGGCTGAGACGGAGGGCCTGCGGGCCGGGGACGCGGAGCCGGAGGCCGGGGCCGCCGACGTCCCCGAGGATGAGCTGACCGTCTCCGACCCGATCAGCGTGCCCGACGCCGAGGGCAGGCCCCGGCGGGTGACCCGGCGCTTCCCGCTGTTCACCAGGGACACCGCGCGGCCCGAGGGCGGCGGCCGGGCCGCGTCCGGCGCCGCCCCGGCGCCCGCACGGCAGTGGCCGATGCTGATCGTGCTGGGGATGGTCGGTACGGGACTGCTGCTCACCGCCCTGGACCAGTTCCGCTACGGCACCATGCTGGTCGGCCTCGCGCTGCTGGGCGGCGCCGTCCTGCGCTGGCTGCTGCCCGGCGTCGGCATGCTCGCGGTGCGCTCCCGCTTCACCGACATCGCCACGTACGGCGTCCTGGGCCTGACCATCGTCCTGCTGGCGATGATGGCGCAGCCCAACCCGCTGCTGGAGATCCCCTTCCTCAAGGACACCCTGCACTTCACCGTCAGCAGTTAGCCCGCGCGCGTTCGCGGACCGAGACGGCGACCCGTCCCCTCCCCCGGGGTAAGGACGGGCCGCCGCCGGGACCCACCCTTCCGTGCCCGGAGCGGGCTGTTCAACGGCTGTCCGGGCGCTGTGGCACGGAAGTGACCGTTCCGCTACGGTGTCCGCGCCCTGACACAACTCCCTGAAACGACCTCGGCGCGCTTGCGTATGAGGGAGGGAAGAGGGAGCGGAACACCGCCGGGATGTCCGAGGTCACCGGTGTGCGTCCGTTGTGTCGATGTATTGGCAGGTTCGCGGAGGCGGGGTGTGCCCGTGGCCCGGGAACTGAGATCCTGACCCGGCGCATCCCTTGGGGCGGGGGACCGCGCGGCGACAACCAGCACGACCGGGGGGAAGAGGGGGAAGCAATGCCTCGTTGGAAGGCCTTGCCGGATGAACTCGATCCACAGATCAGGGAGTTCACCAGCCAGTTGCGACGGCTGGTGGACCGCGGCGGCCTGAGCGTCGCCGCGGTCGCCGACCGCACCGGCTACAGCAAGACGTCCTGGGAGCGTTATCTCAACGGACGGCTGCTCGCGCCCAAGGGCGCCATCGTCGCGCTCGCCGAGGTCACCGGCACCAACCCGGTCCACCTCACCACCATGTGGGAGCTGGCTGAGCGGGCCTGGAGCCGCTCGGAGATGCGCCACGACATGACCATGGAGGCGATACGGATCTCGCAGGCGCGCGCCGCGCTCAGCGAGTTCGGGCCGCCCCCGGCCAAGGCGAAGGGCGGCAAGGCGGCGCGCAACGGGGGCGGTGTGACCGCCACCCCCGGGATCGCGGGGCCCGCGGGAGTGGCCCCGACGGTCCCGCCCCAGCCCACGGCGCCCGACGCCGACGCCCGCGAGGGCGCGTCCGACGGATCGTCGGCGGGCGGCAACTCGTGGGGAGTCGCCGGGTACAGCGGGCCGTCCCGGGCGGGCGGACGCAGGGCGGGCGTCACCCCTGCCCCCGCGACGCCGGTGGCGGGTGGCTTCGGCGAGCCGCCGCGGGGTGCCCGTCCGGCGCCGACCGGCCGCCGTGGTTCGGGCGGGCGGCGGACCGGCATGTTCCTGGCCGGGGTCGTCGGTGTGGTGGTCGTGGTCGTCGTGGCGTACCTGCTCACCCACCGCGGCGGGGACGGCGAGGAGGCCGCCCCCACTCCCACCCCCACGCCCACCGTCACCACCGAGTCCGATCTGCCGCCCGGCGTGAAGTGCCGGGGCGAGAGCTGCACCGGCAAGGACGCGGAGAGCATGGGCTGCAGCGGCGACCTCGTCACCACCGCCCAGAGCGTCACCGTCGGCACGACCCTGCTGGAGGTCCGGTACAGCGAGACCTGCGGTGCCGCCTGGGGCCGTATCACGCAGGCCGCGCCCGGGGACGAGGTGCGGGTGACCGCGGGCAAGGCCCGTCAGGACGGGTCCGTCACGGAGGCCGGGGACACCATCGCGTACACGCCGATGGTCGCGGTGAAGGACGCGGGGGACGCGGTGGCGTGTGTGACGCTGGGGTCGGGCGAGGAGGGCTGCACACAGTAGCCCCGGAAAATGTCGGCACGCGTCACGCATGGCCCCGCCGTTCCAGGGCACGCGAACCGTACCCCCACGGGAGTCCGGCTCGGTCGGTACCCCCCAGGCGGCCGCTTTCGTCTCTCCTCTCCCGGACGAGCGGCCGCCACTTTTTCTGCGGGCTCCCTCGTTCGCAGTCCCTCTGCCGCACAGGCGCCCTGCCGTGTGGGCCCTCTGCCGCACAGGCGCCCTGCCGTGTGGGCCCTCTGCCGCACAGGCGCCCTGCCGTGTGGGCCCTCTGCCGCACAGGTCCCCAGCCGTATAGGCCCTCTGCCGCACAGGCCCCCAGCCGTATAGGCCCTCTGTGGGACGGGCCACACGGGGGCGGCCGTGCGGGATACCGGATGCGCGATAACCTGACGCCCGATAGATCTCTTGACGCCAAGAGATCGATCATCCGGACCCCCGGGGCAGGGACGCCCCACCGCCAGCTGTCATACGGAGAACGCCATGACCCGCACTCCCGTGAACGTCACCGTCACCGGCGCGGCCGGCCAGATCGGTTACGCCCTGCTCTTCCGCATCGCCTCCGGCCAGCTGCTCGGCGCGGACGTGCCGGTCAAGCTGCGCCTCCTGGAGATCACCCCCGCCCTGAAGGCCGCCGAGGGCACCGCGATGGAGCTGGACGACTGCGCGTTCCCGCTGCTCCAGTCCATCGACATCAGCGACGACCCGAACGTGGCCTTCGACGGCGCCAACGTCGCCCTCCTCGTCGGCGCCCGCCCGCGCACCAAGGGCATGGAGCGCGGTGACCTGCTGGAGGCCAACGGCGGCATCTTCAAGCCGCAGGGCCAGGCCATCAACGCCCACGCCGCCGACGACGTCCGCGTCCTGGTGGTCGGCAACCCGGCCAACACCAACGCGCTGATCGCCCAGGCCGCCGCCCCGGACGTACCGGCCGAGCGGTTCACCGCGATGACCCGCCTGGACCACAACCGCGCGCTGACCCAGCTGGCGAAGAAGACGGGCGTCCCGGTCTCCGAGATCAAGAAGCTGACGATCTGGGGCAACCACTCCGCCACCCAGTACCCCGACATCTTCCACGCCACGGTCGCGGGGAAGAACGCCGCCGAGGTCGTCAACGACGAGAAGTGGCTCGCCGACGACTTCATCCCGACCGTCGCCAAGCGCGGCGCCGCCATCATCGAGGCCCGCGGCGCCTCCTCGGCCGCCTCCGCCGCCAACGCCGCCGTCGACCACATCCACACCTGGGTCAACGGCACGGCCGACGGCGACTGGGTCTCCATGGGCATCCCGTCCGACGGCTCCTACGGCGTCCCGGAGGGCCTGATCTCCTCCTTCCCCGTCACCTGCGAGGACGGCAAGTACGAGATCGTCCAGGGCCTGGAGATCAACGACTTCTCCCGCGCCCGCATCGACGCCTCCGTCAAGGAGCTGGAGGAGGAGCGCGAGGCGGTCCGCGGCCTCGGCCTCATCTGATCCATCGCACCACCGCCGATCCCCGGCCGCCCGCGCGGTCCGGGGATCACTCGGTTCCGGGGTCGAGGACGGCCGCCGCGAGATCGAGGTACGCGCGCGTGGTGGCCGGGCGGAGCCGGTCCAGACCCCGCATGGCGGCCTCCGGCGCCGTCAGGTCGAACGGGATGCGCACCACCCGGCGGGCGTTCACACCCAGCCGCCGCGCCGCTTCGGCGTGCTGTCGGCCGCCCGCCCCCTGGACGTCGACGAGCGCGACGACCACCTCGTCGGCGAGCGCCCGGTGCTCGTCCGCCCGCAGGTCGCGCAGCGTGCGCGCCGCGGCGTCGAGGTTCTGGTCGAGCGTCGCGCAGCAGAGCACCAGCCGGTCCGTCAGCCCCAGCGCCAGCCAGGAGGACGCGTCCAGCCGCGCCGGTGACCAGTCGGTCAGCACGAACGCGTAGTACGGATCGGTCAGCGCCAGCAACCGCGGGTACTCCTGCTGGTGTGTCGGGCTGGGCACGACCTGCCGGTTGCGGTGCGTGAGCAACTGGAGCCCCGACGGCAGCCGGGTGGCACGGGCGCGGATCTCCTCGTACGGCGCCCCCGCGGGCAGCCGGGCCACCTCACGCAACCCCGCCAGGGTCCGCAGCCGGTTGCCGGTGACGAAGTTCAGCAGGTCGCCCTGGTCGGGGGCGCCGTCGACGGCGAGGACCGGCTCCCCGCGCGCCGCCGCCAGCACCGAGCCGAGCAGGACGGTCGTGGTGGACCGCCCGCTGTTGGGGTGGGCGCTGAGCAGGGTCAGCCGTACGCCGTGCCGCAGCGGGGTCCGCAACCGTTCCAGCTGCGCCTCGGCCCGGCGCCGGGCGGCACCGAAGCGGCCCAGCCGCAGTGCGCCGGGCGTGGGCGCGCCCTTGCCGGGAGGCGGGGTCAGCGCCACCCGCGGCACGCGCGCCACCGGACGCTGCGGGGCGCGGGGCGAGGCCGTCTCGCGGGCGGCGCGGGCCAGATCGATGTACCGGGCGAGGAGGTCCGCGATCTCACCGGGCGCGGGCCGCTCGGCCGGTTCCGGATCGAGGCAGCGCAGCACGAGCCGCCGCAGCCGCTCCCAGCTGTCGCTCTGCCACAGGTGCATGCCCTCGGGCAGGCCGGGGGTGTTCACCCCGGACTTGCTGCTGACCAGTTGGAGCAGCTCGCCCAGCGCGCGCACGTTGTCCGCGGCCGTGGGGAGCGGACCGGCGCCCTCGAAGTGGCCGTCGACCGCGCTGTCCGACAGATCGCCGAGCACCACCGAGCGGCGCAGCACGAACACGCTGTCGGCGCTGAAGTCGGCCAGCACCACGCCGTTGAGGTGACACACGCTCAGCGCGCTCGCCAGATGCCAGGCGACCAGCAGACCGGCGAGGGTGTCGAAGGGCGCGCTGCCGTCCTCGGCGGCCCGTGCCACCAGATCCGCCAGCCGCGGCGGCTGCCGGTCCGGAGCCTCCTCGTCGGCGATCGAGGCCATCGCGACCCACGGGGGACTGCCGTCCGGCTCGTACCCCACCAGCACGGGGGCGTACCGGCCGTGCAGCCGCTCCAGGACCCGGGCCTCCACCTCGATCAGCCGGGCGTTGACGGCGGGCAGATCGGGGCGCGGGGTGCGCACCACGACGCGGTTGCCGTGCTCGTCCACGCCCCGGTACACCATCGTGCGGCGCCCCCGCCGCCGCCCGCGCAGCTCGTACGGGCCCAGGCGGGCCGGGTCGCCATCGGTGAGCGGCGCCCAGTCGTCGTCGGGCAGTTCCGGGGCCGTGCCGCCGGGCTCCGGGCCGCCGTCGCGGCGTCCGTCCGACACCCCGAACCGGCTCAGCAGGCGCCGCTCGACCGTGGTGAACGGGCGGTGCGTGCCCGGTAGTTCGGCGGCGCCGTCCGGGTGGCTGAGCCAGGCCGGGAAGTCCGGTGAATGGCCCGCCAGCTGCTCCAGGCGGCGGCCGATCGTACGGCTCGTACCGAGCAGTTCGGCCTGGGGGACGGCGTCGAGCAGCACCGTCTTGGAGTCCTCGACGAAGTCGAATACCAGGTGCTTGGCGGGCAGCGGGCCGGGCACCGGCGCCGGGTGCGGGCGCAGCAGCCCGCCGAGGAACACCTCCGCGAGATGCGCGGTCCGCGCCGGCCAGGGCACGGCCGACTGCACCAGCCGCATCACCGGCACCGACAGCGGCGACACGGCCGCCAGATGCGCGGCCAGCCGGTACGCCTCCGGGGTCGCCGCGTCCCGGAAGTGCTGGGCGCTGCGCAGGCCCCGGGCGTCGGTCACGGCGGCATGGCGGCTCGGCCGCGCCAGCAGCGGCAGCTCCATCGTGGTGCCCGGCGAGGCCAGCAGCCACGCCCAGTCGCCCAGCGCCCCGGCGGTGGGCTCGAGCACCGGCACCGGGACGCCGTCGAAACGGGCCAGCTGCGGCGGCAGCACCGGGTCGGTGATCTTCCAGGAGGTGTTGGCGCCGCCGATGTGGCGCGTCGTCGCCTGCCAGCGCTCGGCGTGCACCCCGGACGACTCCCACATCTCCGGGGGCAGGGTGTGCAGCAGCGCCACCGGGCCCCGCTCCGACCAGGCGCGCAGCAGCTCGTACAGCGGCTCGTGGCGCCAGGCCGCTCCCATGCCGTCGGTGACGACCAGGGCCAGGGTGCGGCCGTTCGGGTCGTTGACCGTCGTCGTCGGGACGGGCTGGGTGTCCGGGTCGAACGGGCGGGTGTGCAGCCGGGGGGCGCGGGCGTCGCGGGTGTCCAGGCCGTGGACGCGGGTGGAGGCGAAGGCGCCCAAGCGCTCCAGCAGGGTGCGCAGTTCGGCGGCGAGCCGGTGCCACAGCAGCATCGACAGGCCGTCGTCGACCAGGAGCACCAGGTGCAGCCAGCGTTCCTGCACCGGGCGCAGGACCACGTCGGGCACCCGGGTCTCGGCCAGCTCCGCGGCCGTCAGCTCCTCGTCCAACTCGAACCGGTGACGGCTGCGGTGCCGACGCCGCAACGGCCGCAGGGCACGGCCGAGGGCCAGTTCGTCGGGCAGCGCCTTGCCCTCCGGCACCCGCACGGGCATCGCCTGCCGCGTCTCCGCCGCGCGGGTCTCCGCCGGTCGCGCCGGTGCGGGCCGCGACTCGGGGGCCGGTTCGCGGGCCGCCGCGTACAGCGACGACGGGGTGAGGTCGGGCAGGCCCTCGTCGTCCGGCTCCGGCGCGGGCGGCCGTACGGTCTCCTGCTCGGGCGCGGCGGGCGTCGGCTCGGGCGGCGCCGGGGGAGCGGGGCGCAGCCCCTCGTGCAGTGGCGCGGCGTCCCCTCCCGGCAGTCGGCGTGCGAGCCACAGCACGTCCAGCACCTGATCGGCGTCCAGCTCCCGCCCGCAGGCCCGCAACACCCGCAGCACGTCCCCGAGCCGCGCCCCGCCGCCCTCGCTCACGACACCTCCCACCGCCCGCGCGCGACGGCCCGTCCCGCCCGTGACCGGCGCGCCTCGGGGCGGCTCGCGGGTGTGCGGCGCGGGGCGGTCACAGGGCGCTGGTGAGCTGGTGGAGGACGGCGTCGAGGAGGCCGTCCGCGGTCAGGTCGATGCCGCCGGTGCGCAGGAAGACGGCGTTGAGGAGCTGGTCGGTGGCGAGTTCGCCGGGGGCGCGGCGGCGCAGGAAGGCCTCCAGCAGGTCGTCCGCCTCGCGCAGGGCGTCCTCGCCGAGGTGGGCGGCGACGATGGCACGCAGCCGCTCCTCGTCGGGCACCGGCAGATGGAGGCGGATGCAGCGGCGCAGGAAGGCGGGCGGGAAGTCGCGTTCACCGTTGCTGGTGATGACGACGACGGGGAACTCCTCGCACTGGACACGCCCCCGGTGGACCCGGACCGTGCTGCCGTGGTCGGCGGTCTGCACCTCCACGTCCGTGACGTCCTCGGGCAGCCGGGTCAGCTCCGCGATGTCGAAGACGCCGTCCTCGAAGACGGTCAGCAGGTCGTTCGGCAGATCCACGTCGCCCTTGTCCATCTCGTCGATGAGCAGGGCGCGTGGCCGCGCGGTCCCCACCAGCGCGGTGCCGAGCGGGCCCAGCCGGATGAACGTACCGATGGCCGGTTCCTCTTCCTCGCGGTCCCGGCTGAGCGTGGTCTCCCGCAGCCGCGCGATCGCGTCGTACTGGTAGAGCGCCTCCCGCACGGTGGAGCGGCTGTTGATCGGCCAGCGCAGCAGCTCGCCCAGCCCCAGCTCGTGGGCGAGCGCCCGCGCCAGCGACGACTTGCCGGTCCCGGCCGGTCCGGTGACGAGCAGCGGACGGCGCAGATGCAGGGCGGCGTTGACGACGTTGGCGTGCTTCGTCTCGATCAGGTACGGCTGTTCGGCGTGCCCGGCGGCGGACGGCGCGAACCGGCGCCACGGCGGGGCGGGCGGCAGGGTGACGGCACGGCGCGTACCGTCGCCGCGGAACAGACGCCAGTCGTCTTCGGCGGCCGGGGTCATGGGCCCTCCTGGGGTTCGGTCAGGTGCAGGCGGGGCACGGTGCGGTCGGCGTCGGCCCAGGCGAGGACCGGGCGCCCGGTGTACTCCAGTGGCCGGATCATCGTGTTGGCGCGGTAGGAGCGGACCCCGTCGGGCAGTTCCCTGGTGGCCACCTCCGCCAGCCGCTTCACCACATGACCGCTGCCGCGGCCCCGGTCCCACACGACGACGGGGATGCCCATCGCGAGGCAGATCTGCACGACGCGGTCGCGCAGACCGGGCGCGGCGTCCACGGAGACGCGGACCGTGTCGAGGCGGTCCATCAGTTCGTAGTAGACCTGGTTCGGGTCGGAGGAGGCGTCCGAGACGACCAGCGTGGACCCCGAGTCGAGCAGGCTCCAGCGGCGCCGCCAGTCGGGGAGGAAACGCTCGTGGCGGCGCAGCAGTTCCGGGCAGTGCACGACCAGCGGGAACTCCACCCCCAGCACACCGGGCACGATCTCGCCCGGCGCCTGCCCCTCCCACTCGTCGACCGGCAGGTTGAGGCTGGTGCGGTCCACCAGCACCTCCACCAGCGGGCGCCGCCCGTCCCCCGTGGACGGCCGCAGCGACTCCAGCACCCGCAGCAGCTCCTGCGCGCCCTCCTGCGCCGAGTACGACACGGAGGTGTCCGTCGACACCTGGCGCGGGCCCGCGCCCTCGTCGCACCAGATCCGCAGCCGGTGCCGCCCCGGCTCGGCCCGGGTCACATGGACCAGGACCCGGGCGCGGGCGGACCGGTGCCGGATCACCCGCACCCACTCCTGCGCGTCCGAACGCCGCTCGGCGAGCGCGGAGCGGGGGATGCCCAGCCGCGCGGCCACCCCGTCCGCCCACAGCCGCAGTCCCGCGCGCTGGGCCGGGGTGCACAGCACGCCGACGTACTCCATGACCCGCAGCAGCGCCGGGACCCGGGGCTCGCCGTCCTCGGAGCGGCCGTCGCCGGACAGCGTCTCCAGGTGGTCGAGCAGCGCGTCCAGCGTGTCACCGCCGGGGAAGGCCGCCACCAGCGGCAACGCCGCGCGCACCACCTCACCGAACCGGTCCAGGACCGAACGGTCCAAGGAGCGCAGCAACTGGTGCAGCAGATGGTGTTCGCCGGGGGACAGCAGCCGCGGCACAGGGGAGAGCCGCCCGGCGACCAGCAGCCGCTGGACCACCTCGCGCTCCGCCCGCCGCAGCAGTTCGGTCAGCACCGGCAGCGCCCGCGGATGGGTGAGGAGGAAGGCCGCGACCTCCTCCACGCTGGGCGGGATCACATCGCCGCCGTGCCCGACGCCGCATCCCTCGGCGAGCCGCCGGGCCACGTCGCCGCGGTGGGAGGCGGTGGGCAGCGCGTCGGCGATCGCGGCCACCAGCAGGACGTACGCCGGATCGTCGGTGGCGACCGGTGCCGCGTCCTCCGGCTCCAGGGCACCGGCGGCGCGCAGTTCCGCCTCGACGCGCTGCCAGGGGATGCCCCAGCTGCGCCGGATCAGATGCTGCGGGCTGTGCGGGTGGGGCGCTCCGGTGACGCCGTCGGCGGGCGGCATGAAGTGCGCGGCGACCAGGCCGACGATCGCCATGTCGGCGGGGCACCACAGGGGGCCGCCGCTGTAGCCGGGGCCGACGGACATGCCGGTGGCCTCGCCGTCGAGATAGGCGATGGGGCCGTCGTCCGTCTTGACCTTCAGATCCGCGAACGTCGCCTCCTGCCCGCTGGCGTGCCACACCCGCACCTCCTGGCCGAGCCGCAGCGGGGCGCGCAGGGGTGGCACCGCGCGCTTGCCGGGGGGTATGTCCACCCGCAGGACGGCCAGGTCGCCGAGCCATTCGTGGGCGCCGTCGGGCACCGGCCCGCCGTCCTCGGCGCGTGGCGGGATCCAGTGGGCCACCCGCGCGGGGCGCCGCACGTTCGCCGCGTGCGGCAGCCGGATCACCACCTGAAGCTCCTCGGGCCCCGGCGCCCGCGCCTCGAACATGGGTCTGCCGAGAGCGTCGTTGACCACATGCGCGCAGGTCAGCACGGTGTCGTCGGCGAGCAGGAAACCCGCGCCCGACCACGCCTTCCCCGTCGGTCCGACGACGGACACGGTGTGGAACGCCGGAGCGTGGTCGAGTCGCCTCGGTTCGGTGAACCAGCCCACGGCTAGCCCGCGGCCGGGACCGGACCGGCGGCCGTCGTGCCACCCGGTGAGCCCTCGGCCGTGGCGCCGCCGGTGGGGTTCCAGCTGGCGGTGACGGTGAGGTGGGCCTGGCCGTTGCCGCCGACGATCCCCAGCTTGAGGTCCTGCCCGATCTGGACGCCGAAGGTCACGCTCAGTTCGGTGGGCGGTTCCGGTACGGCGGTGGCCGCGTGGTGCACCTCCGTCAGCAGTGGGGCGAGTGGCCGCAGGGCGGCGCGCAGGGCACCGGCCGCCAGACCGGCGACGACGGTCCCGCCGGTGGCCACGGGCACGGCCCGGCCCATGCCCTCGGGGAGACCGTCGTCGGAGCCGCGTGCGGCGGCGGCCGTCGCCGGAGCGATCAGGAACCTGACCGGCGTACCGTCGTCTAACTCTGCGTTCAAGGCGGTGGACACGATCACATTGTGTCGGAACACCCGTGACGGTGATGCCCGTGACGCCCAACTTTCCTGCCGTCAAGGGCAATTGTGTCCGGTCAGACGCCGTCGCCCAGCCGCTTCTCGAACCAGTGCGCCCCGTAGACATGGTCCGAGTACGCCGGGATCTCCCGGTACCCGCACGCCCGGTACATCGCCTGCGCCTCGGTGAGCGAGGCGTGCGTGTCCAGTCGTACGACGTCCAGGCCCCGTGCGACGGCCGCCCGCTCCAGCTCGCCCAGGACGCGGCGGGCCAGGCCCAGGCGGCGGGCGGCCGGGTCCACCCAGACGTGCCGGATCTCGCCGACGCCGGGCGCCAGCCGCCGCAGCGCCCCGCACCCCACCGGCGCGCCCTCCTCGTACGCCACGAGGAACACGCCCGCGTCGCCCGAGACCTCCTCGGGCCGTACCAGGTCGGACGGGTCGAAGCCCTCCGGGAACCGCTCGTCGATGTCGGCCGCGTAGGCGTCGAGGCAGGCACGGGCGTCGGCGGCGCCGCCGTCGACCCGGCGGACGGTGATCGAGGCCAGGCGCAGCAGCCGCTGGGCGGTGGCCATGGCGTCGGTCAGCTGGGCGCGCTGGGCCGCGGTCAGGCCGTCGAGCAGGCCCGCCACCAGGGCGTCGGAGCGCCGGTTCTGCTCCCTGACCTCGGCGTGCCCGGCCGGGGTGAGCGTGATCACGCGCAGCCGGTTGTCGCGCGGGTCGGGGGCGAGGGTGACCAGGCCCTGGGCCTGGAGCGCCTTCGTCATCCGGCTCAGGTACCCGGCGTCCAGGCCGAGCCGGGCGCGCAGCTCACGCAGGGAGACGCCCCGCGCGCTCCCGGCGGTCTCGAACAGCAGCCGGGCCTCGCCGAGCGGGCGGTCCTGGCCGAGGTAGTGGTCGTCGAGGGCGCCGATACGGCGGGTGAAGTAGCGGTTGAAGCGGCGGAAGGCGGTGACGTGGTCCGGGTGGGGGGAGGGGGGAGGGGCCGGTGTGCCCGGTGCGGGAGGCCGCGCGTTCTTCGACTGCGCGTTCTTCGACTGCACGCTCTTGGACTGCACGCTCTTGGACTGCACGCTGTTCGACTGCACGCTCTTGGACTTCACGGTCTTTGACTTTAGTCAAAGAACCGAGTCTGGCAATACGTCGGCGACAGGTCCCCCCATCTCTCCTATGCTGATGCGCCGTCAACTGTCGTCGTATCGGGGGAATGGCGTGAGTACCGCGCACGTGCCACAGCAGTCCAACCCGGAGGCGCCACCGGAGCCCCCGCCGACTTTGCCGCACGCCAGTGAGGCCACCCGGCTGATGTGCGCGGGGGCCTACCTGGACTCCGGCTACCGGGACCGCGTGATCGACGAGCTGTACCTCGACGAGCAGCGGGTCGTGGCGCCGTCGCTCGGCTTCGACGCGGCGCGGGTCCTCGCCCACGCGCTGCGCGCCCGCAGGCAGGAACAGCTCTGGGCCGCCGCCGTGCTCGGCCTGTGGATCGTGGGCCTCCCGCTCAGCGGCTGGCTGCTGGCCGGACTGCTCTGGCCCAGCCTGCTGCTCGCCGTCGCGCCCTGGATCAGGGGCCGGGGCGAACAGCCGCCCCTGTACCGGAGGGCCGCCGCCTTCCTCACGCGCTGGTGGGGCCGCGTCCTGGTCGCGCTCTACCTCGTCCTCACCGTCGCCATCGCCTTCGGCGGCGGCCCGGACGACGACTCCGGGTACGGCTCGTCGTACGGTTCCTACGAGTCGTACGACCCCTACGGCCTCAGCGACCCCGAGTCGCTGAACGTCGAGGACCTGGTGGTGCCCGCCGTCGACGACCTCACCGAGGTGATCGAGCCGTGGCAGGCCTGGATGGCGCTCGGCGTGCTCGCGCTCGTCGCGCTCTGCGTCTCCGCCCAGCGCAGCCAGTTCGCCCGCGCCCTCGCCGCCGAACTCTCCCCGCAGCGCTTCCCGGACGCGGCGGGCGACCCCGCCGAGCGGGCCGAGGGGCAGCGGTTCCGGCGGATGATGCACCGTATCCGCCTGGAGCAGCACGCGCCGCTGGTCATGTACCACGAGGCGGCGCCGTTCCGCGGGGCGGGCACGGCGTACGACACCTGGGTGCTCGCCGTCGAACTGCGGCCGGACGAGGACGCCACCCAGCAGCCGCTGAGCAACCGGGCGATCCTGGAGCGGATCCGTCCGCTGCTCGAACAGCTGCGGGTGCCCGCCGAGTTCGCGGGGCCCGGGGTGCGGGACCGGCTGCGGCGGCTGGAGATCGACGAGTGCGTGTTCCTGCCCGCCGAGGGGCTGCTCCGGCGCGACCAGGCCCCCTACTCCCCGCAGGAGTTCGAGCAGCACCGGGCGCGCGCCGTGGAGGAGGGCGGTGAGAAGCGGCGGCACTTCCTGCGCATCCGGGTCGGCGGCTGGGAGGAGGAGCTGGTCGTCACCGTCTTCGTCCGCATCCACACCCAGGGCCGCATGCTCATGCTGGAGATCGCCCCGCATGTGCTGACCCCGATCCGCCCGGACTTCAAGGACGCCGACCGCGCCTCCCACCGGTTCCGCCACAACAGCAGGCTCGGCAAGGCGCTGACGGCCGTTTCGCTGGTGCCGGGTTCCGCGGGCCGCTCGCTGGTCACCCTCGGCCGCGGTGTGCGCTACGGCTGGCGGCTGCTGACCGGCGGCCACTCGGGCGCGCTGCCCGACGGGCCCGCCGTCTCCGTGCGCGAGCTGGCCTCGGTGCCCTACGGGTCCACCTTCCAGGAGATGGACGTCGCCCGTTACCTGCGCTCCATCCAGGACCGCATCGGGCGCGGGGTGCGGCTGGCGCTGGCCGAGGCGGGCTACGAGACCGGTGAGTTCGTCCAGAAGATCGTCAACGTCAGCAACGGCGCCGTGCACATCGGCCGCGCCGACAACTCCGCCTTCGCCTTCGGCGAGCACGCCCGCTCCACCACCACGAACAGCGGCCCCGGGCCGCAGAAGGGATCCTCCAGCGATGGCAGCAAGTGAGCCGCCTCCCGGCATCCACATCGGACGCGCGGACAACTCCGCCTTCGCCTTCGGCAGCCACGGGCACGCGGAGACCCACAACACCGCCCCGGGTACGGCCCGCGACGCCGACGCCGAGGAACTGCTGAAGGCGGTACGGGAACTCCGCGCGGACCTCGCCCGGCTGCGGGAGAGCGAGCAGACCGCGCGGCTGGACGAGGCCCTCGCGGAGACCGAGGAGGAGATCGACCGCACGGGTACGGCCGCACAGAGCCGTCGGCAGCGGCTGCGGGAACTGCTGGAGGAGGCCCAGACCGTGCTGACGCTGTTCGCGTCGGCCGGGGCGGTGGCCGGGCTGCTGGGGATGTGAGGCGTTCACGATGAGCGGGGGACAGCCGTACTGGAACGAGGACGCCCAGCGGTGGGAGAGCCGTGGCGGGGCGCCGGTCCCGCCCGCCGTACCGCCGTCGCCCGTGCCTCCGCCGCCTCCGGACTTCGCACCCGTCGCGGGGCCGGACGGTGGCTGGTCGAACCCCGAGCTGCCCCGGCCGGGCCGCGGTGGGTTCAGCCGCCGGACCCTGGGGACGGTGCTCGGCGGCGCGGCGGTGGCCGGGGCGGCCCTGGCGCTGGTGCTGACCCTGGTCGTCGGGAACGGAGACGGGGAGGGGAACAGCGGCAGCGGCGAGGCGACGGACGACGGGAAGGCCACCGCCGCGCCGCCGAGCAGCGGGCCGCCGCCGAGCACCGCGCCGCCGTCGGACACCCCGACACCAAAGGCGTCGTCCCCGTCCCCCTCCGCCGAGGTCCCCGCGGGCTACGAGCTGTACGACGACGCCGAGGGCTTCACCGTCGCCCGCCCGCTGGGCTGGACGCGCGAGGCGATCGACTCCCAGTACGGCATGGACGTCGTCAACTACCGCAGCGCCGACGGTGAACGGCGGCTCCAGGTGTTCGAGGTGGCGGAGACGTCCCCCGAGGAGTCCTTCGAACTCTTCCTCTCCGACGAGACCCCGAAGGCGGACGGCTTCGAGGAGCTGTCCCTGGAACGCCTCGACGACGGCGACTACACCGGCTCCCGGCTCGAGTACCTCGCCGACGCCATCAAGGGCGAGCCCGACATCGGCCCCTGGCACGTCGTCGACGAACGCTTCGAGGCCGCGGACGGCAAGCTCTACGCCCTCGCCGCCTACGGCCCCGACGCCGACGGCCGCGACGACGAGCGCGAACTGCTGCGCACGGCGCTCGACCACTTCTGCCCGCCGTACCACCCGTGCGGGGAGAGCGCCTGGCTGGACTGAGGCGGAGGCCCGCGCTACCGCAGGTTGGCGGCGATCTCCCGGAGGGCGGCCGTCGTCCTGTGCAGCAGCCCGGGCCCGAACGTGACGCGTGTGGCCCCGAGTTCCCCGAGTGCGGTGGGCGAGGGGCCCTCGCCGTCCAGCCGCGCGACGGCGTTGAGCGGCCCTTGGATCCCGGCCCGCAGCAGCGGCAGTACGTCGCCGGGGGCGCCGATCGGATACACGCAGTCGGCGCCCGCTGCGACGTACAACGCGGCCCGCTCGATGGCCGCGTCCGGGTCGGTGACCCCGCGGACGAAGGTGTCGATCCGCGCGTTGACGAAGAGGCGGTCCCCGGCGGCGGCCCGTACCTCGGCCAGCCAACCCGCGTGTTCCCGGGGGTCCTTGAGGACGCCGTCGGCGGAGTCCTCGAGGTTGCAGCCGACCGCGCCCGCCGCCAGCAGCCGCTCGACCAGCTCCGTCGGCGCGAGCCCGTACCCGTCCTCGACGTCCGCCGCCACCGGCACGTCCACGGACCGCGCGATCCTGGCCACCGCCGCGAACATCTCGTCGGCCGGGGTCTCGCCGTCCCGGTAGCCGAGGGAGGCGGCGACGCCCGCGCTGGGGGTGGACAGCGCCGGGAACCCGGCCGCCGCCAGCGCCCGCGCGCTCGCCACGTCCCACGGGCCCGGCAGGACCAGCGGATCGCCGGGCGCCCGCCCGTGGTGCAGCGCGCGGAACGCCTCGGTTTTGGTCCGCTCCCGGGCCGCCGTCACCCGTGCTGCCCCGGCTGGTAGTGGCCCGGCGCCATCCGGCAGGTCACGCCGAACCGGTTCCAGGCGTTGATCACCGTGATCGCGGCGATCAGCTGCGCCAGCTCCGTCTCCTCGAAGTGCGCGGCGGCCCTCTCGTACACCTCGTCCGGCACGAATCCGTCGGTCAGCACGGTCACCGCCTCCGTCAGCGCGAGCGCCGCCAGCTCCTTCTCGGTGTAGAAGTGCGCCGACTCCTCCCACGCGCCGAGCTGAATGATCCGCTCGACGCTCTCCCCGGCCGCCAGCGCGTCCTTGCTGTGCATGTCGAGACAGAGCGCACACCGGTTCAGCTGCGAGGCCCGCACCTTCACCAGCTCCAGCAGCTTCGCGTCCAGCCCGCGCCGGGAGGCCGCGTCGAGCCGGACCATCGCCCTGTAGACCTCGGGGGCGAGTTCGGCCCAGGGGAGGCGGGGGGTGTGTTCGGGGGCGTATTCAGCGGGGGCGGGGCGATCCGTCGTCGTCGTCATGTCCCCGACCCTACGAGGACAAAGGCCCAGGGGTATGGTCCATTTCCATGACAGAAACGTGGGCCACTTCCGGCTCGCTCGGCATCGACCTCCACCTGGACCCCGCCACCGGCCCGGGCCTGCGCCGAGGCCTGACGGACTCCCTGCGCGAGGCCGTCCGCACCGGCAGGCTCGCGCCGGGCACCCGGCTGCCGTCCTCCCGCTCCCTCGCGGCAGACCTCGGCATCGCCCGCAACACGGTCGCCGAGGCCTACGCCGACCTCGTGGCCGAGGGCTGGCTCACCGCCCGGCAGGGCTCCGGCACCCGGGTCGCCGAGGGCCGGGCGATGCCGCCGACGGGCACCGCCCCGCGCCGCCGCGAGCGCCCACGCCCCGTCTACGACCTGGTCCCCGGCACCCCCGACCTCGCCTCCTTCCCCCGCGCCGAGTGGCTCAAGGCCGCCCGCCGCGCCCTCACCGCCGCGCCCCACGACGCCCTGGGCTACGGCGACCCGCGCGGGCGCACGGAACTGCGTACCGCGCTCGCGGGCTACCTCGCGCGCGCCCGGGGCGTACGCGCCGATCCCGAGCGCATCGTCGTGTGCGCCGGTTTCACCCACGGCCTCGGACTCCTCGGCGCGGTCCTGCGGGCGCGCGGCCTGCGGACCGTCACCGTGGAGTCGTACGGCCTCGAGGTGCACTGGAACCTGCTGGCGGCGGCCGGGCTGGGCACCGTCCCCCTGCCCTTCGACGAACTCGGCACCGACCCGGCGGGGCTGACCGGCCCCGGGGCCGTCCTCCTCACCCCCGCCCACCAGTTCCCCATGGGCGACGCCCTGCACCGCGACCGGCGCGCGGCCGTCCTGGACTGGGCGCGGCGCACCGGCGGCGTGATCCTGGAGGACGACTACGACGGCGAGTTCCGCTACGACCGCCAGTCCGTCGGCGCGCTCCAGGGCCTCGACCCCGACCACGTCGTCTACCTGGGCACCGCGAGCAAGGCCCTGGCCCCCGGCCTCCGGCTGGCCTGGCTGGTCCTGCCGCCCGGCCTGGTGGAGGAGGTGACGCGGGCCAAGGGCGGGGCGGACACCTGCGGGTCGTTCGACCAGCTGACCCTCGCCGAGTTCATCGGCTCCGGCGCCTACGACCGCCACCTCCGCGCCGCCCGGCTGCGCTACCGGCGCCGCCGCGACGCCCTGGTCTCCGCCCTCGCCACCCGGGCCCCGCAGGTCCGGGTCACCGGCATCGCCGCCGGACTGCACGCCGTACTGCGCCTGCCGCCCGGTACCGAACCGTCCGTCGTGCAGGCCGCCACCTGGCAGGGCCTGGCCCTGAACGGCCTGTCCTTCTTCCGCCACGAGGCCGCGCGGACCGAGCCCGTCGACGCCCTCGTCGTGGGCTACGGCACACCCCCGGACCACGCCTGGGCGGGGGCGCTGGAAGCGTTGGCCAGGGTCCTGCCGTAAGGTGATCGCCCAGTTGGCAGGTACAGGTACACAAGTACCCGCGCGCAGACACGGATTCGGGGAGACGGGGACATGGCGGAAACACGGCGTCGGCTACGGTCCAGCACCGTGGTGCTCGGCGGAATGGGCGTCGTCGCGGCGGCCCTGACCTCCTGCGGCTCCGACCCCGACCGCCGCTGTGTCGACCGCGACAGCTACACCTGGGACGGCTACAAGGTCATCGCCGACAAGAACTGCTCGTCGTCGTCCGGCTCCGCGGGTTCGTACGGGAAGGGCGGCAAGAAGCGGAACGGTGGCGACGCCGCCTGGTACTACGACGCCGAAGTGAGCGGCGGCTACGCCGAGTACGGCACCTTCAGCCGTAGCGAGGCCGTCGACCGGGGCGGCTTCGGCTGCTCGGGCAGCGGCGGCGGCTGACCGGTCGCATCCCCTCGCATCCCGCCGCATCCATCCCCGTCGAATCCCGTCGTATCCCATGGAACGCCGCACGATCGAACCCCGCCCCGGCTGGCAGCAGACCGTCGAGGAGCAGGGGCTCATCTACCCGCTCACGCGCTACCCCGACGACTCCCTGCGCCCCTACTGGGACGAGAGCGCCTACTACGTCTTCTCCCTGGCGGAGGTCGAGGCGCTGGAGGAGGTCGTCGAGGAACTGCACCGCATGTGTCTCGCCGCCGCCGCGCACATCGTCGAGGCGAACCGCTTCGCTGACCTCGGGATCACCGACCCGCGCGTGGCCCGCGCCGTCGCCGAGGCCTGGCACCGGCGCGCCGAACTCCCCTCCGTGTACGGCCGCTTCGACCTGCGCCACGACGGCACCGGTCCGGCCAAGCTGCTGGAGTACAACGCCGACACGCCCACGTCGCTGGTCGAGGCCGCCTCCCCGCAGTGGTTCTGGATGGAGGAGCGCTTCCCCGGCGCCGATCAGTGGAACTCCCTGCACGAACGCCTCGTCGCCGCCTGGGGGAACCAGGCCGGACTGCTCCAGCCGGGCAGCCCGCTGTACTTCGCGCACTCCTCCGCCGACGAACTCGGCGAGGACCTGATGACCGTCGCCTACCTCAAGGAGACCGCCGAGCAGGCGGGCCTGGACACCGACTGGATCTCCATGGAGGAGATCGGCTGGGACCGGCTGTCCGGCCGCTTCGTCGACAACCGGCTGCGCTTCATCCGCAGTTGCTTCAAGCTCTACCCCTGGGAGTGGCTGACCACGGACCGCTTCGCGCCCCACGTCCTCGCCACCCTCGACAACGGCGGCGGCACGGGCTCCACCCTCTGGATCGAGCCCGCCTGGAAGATGCTGCTCAGCAACAAGGCCCTCCTGGCCGTCCTCTGGGAGCTGTACCCGGGGCACCCGCACCTCCTCCCCGCCTATCTCGACGGCCCCCGCGACCTGGCCACGACCACCGGTTACGTCGCCAAGCCGCTGCTCGGCAGGGAGGGCGCGGGCGTGACGGTCCACGCACCGGGCGCGGATCCCGTGGTGCGCGGGGAGCCCTGCTGCTACCAGGAACTGGCCCCGCTGCCCGACTTCGACGGCAACCGGGTCGTTCTCGGGGCGTGGGTCGTCGAGGACGAGGCGGCGGGGCTCGGCATCCGGGAGTCGTCCGGGCTGGTCACGGACGAGTACGCGCGTTTCCTGCCGCATGTGATCCTCTGAGGCTGTTACTGCGACGGCGGCCACCACTCGAACATCAGGATCGTCGCGTCGTCGCGGAGCCGGTTGTGCTGGGCGTCCAGGATGGAGTGGATCAGACGGCGCAGCACCTCCGGGGCGAGTTCCCCCGCGGCGGTCGCCCGGATGATGGAGTCGGCGAAGCGCTGGAGGCCGAACTCCTCGCCCTCCCGGGTGCGCGCCTCGGTGACGCCGTCCGTGTACATCAGCACCCGGTCGCCCGGTTCGAGGGTGATCTCGTGGGTCTGCCGGGGCCGCCCGGCGAGCAGGAACGGCAGCCCCATCGGCGGGTCCGGCTGGCGCGCCATCTCGTCGATCATCGGCAGCTCGTCCCGGATCAGCAGCGGCGCCGGATGCCCGCAGTTCATCCAGCGCAGCACCCCGGTGGCCAGGTCCAGCTGGGTGATCACCCCGGTGCAGAACTGGTCCGGCAGCCACGCCGCCAGCGCGTCGTCGACGCAGGTCACCAGCTCGGGCAGGTTCGCCCCGGTGCGGCGCGCGTTGCGGCAGGCGGCCAGCGAGACGGCGGTCGTCAGGCCCGAGGCGAGGTTGTGGCCCATGGCGTCCAGCACCGCCGTGTGCAGGGTCGTCTCGGTGAGGGAGTGGTCGAAGGCGTCACCGCCGATGTCGTAGGCCGGTTCGAGCACGGCCGTCGACACCACGTGCGCGGTGCCGATCGTGCGCGGCGGCAGGAAGGCGCGCAGCATCTCGGCGGGCAGGTGCATCGGTTCGGTACGGGTCCGTCGTACGAAGGAGTCCTTGTACGCCCGCTTGGAGGTGATCATTATGGCCAGCAGCGAGGCGAGGGCCCGGCCGCGGCGCAGGACCACCGGGGTGAGCGCGGGCGCGTGCACGGCGAGCACGCCCAGCCGCTCGGCGCCGTCCAGCAGCGGGAACCAGGCCGTCATGCCGCCCGGGTCGGACTCCTCCACCCGGAGCGCCTGGGTGCGGTAGCACCAGCCCGCCAGGGTGTCGTCGATGGACAGGGCCGAGGCGGTGTCGGTCATCTTCAGCAGCTGACGCTGCTGGATGTCGGCGAGGTAGACCACGGAGTGCTGCAGCCCCAGGGCCGCGGAGCAGCGTGCGATGACCGTGCCCAGGTCCAGCGCGAAGTTGCCCGGATCGGCGAGGAACTCCTCCAGCATGCCGCCCTCGGGCGTCGGCATTCCCACCTCGTCTCCTTCCTTCGCGCCGCCCGTGCCAGGTGTGGTGCGCCGCACTGCAGTCTCACACCGGGGAGCGGGGGGCGCGCGGTGGCCGGGGCCGTGTGGGGTGGTGGCGGGGGTGCTGTGGAAAGTCGTGGGCGCCGGGTGGGAACCGGTGGGCCTTCGGCGGTGTACCAAGTGTGTGAGGACGCGGGAGGGGGGCCGCATCGTCGATGAGGCCGCGGTGATCGCACGCGTACGCGCCGGAGAGCCGGAGGCGTACGCGGAGCTGGTGCGCGCCCATACGGGCATCGCACTGCGGGCGGCCACCGCGCTCGGGGCGGGAGCGGACGCGGAGGACGTGGTGCAGCAGGCCTTCGTCAAGGCGTACTGCGCGCTGGGCCGGTTCAGGGACGGCGCGGCGTTCAAGCCGTGGCTGCTGTCGATCGTCGCCAACGAGGCGAGGAACAGCATGCGCACGGCGGCCCGGCAGCGCACGCTCGCGGGCCGGGAGGCGGCGTACGTTGAGGCCGAGCCGCTGATACCCGAGTCCGCGGACCCGGCGGTCGCCACCCTGGAGACCGAGCGCCGCGCGGCCCTGCTGTCCGCCCTGGAGCAGCTGGGCGAGGAACACCGCCTGGTCGTCACCTACCGCTATCTGCTGGAGATGGACGAGTCCGAGACGGCCGAGGCCCTCGGCTGGCCCCGTGGCACGGTGAAGTCCCGGCTGAACCGCGCCCTGCGCAAGCTGGGCCGACTGCTGCCGGACTTCGAGCCTCGGGGAGGACGGGGAGGACCTGAAGGACGGGGAGGACGGGGAGGACGGGAAGGGGGTGACGAGGGTGAGTGAGGGGCGCGAGCCGGACCGCGAGGGTGCCTCCCGGCTGCCGGAGGAGCTGCGGGCGCTGGGGCGGTCGCTGGACCGGCCCGGGGACGGCGCGGCGGAGTCGATGGTCGAGCGGGTGCTGGAGCGGATACTGGCCGAGCAGGTGCCGGTGCCGGAGCCGGTCGGCGGCGCCGCGGATGCCGGTGCGCGGCTGCGGCAGGTGCGGCGGTGGACGCGGGCGCGGTGGCGTTCGCTGACGGCGCTGCTGTGCGGGCTGCTGACGGTGCTCGTGCTCACGCCCCCGGTGCGGGCCGCGGTCGTCGACTGGTTCGGCTTCGGCGGCATCGAGGTGCGCTACGACCCCTCGGCGCCGCCGCCCACCCCCGCCGAGGTGCCCGGCTGTGGCCGGTCGGTGTCGCTGGCCCGGGCCGAGCGTGAGGCGGGGTTCCGGCCGGTGGTGCCGGACGCGCTGGGCGCTCCGGACGCGGTGTCGGTGAGCCGGGAGCCGCAGGGGCGGTTCCTGGTGACCCTGTGCTGGCGGGAGCGGGGGCGCACGATACGGCTGGACGAGCACCCGGCCCGCCTCGACGTCGGCTTCGCCAAGACGGTGCGGGAGCAGCCGCAGTGGCTCCAACTCGGCGACGACCCTTCGAATCCGGCCCTGTGGTTCGCCCGCCCGCACCGGCTGGCCTACTGGCTGGTGGACCCGGACGGCGACCTGTACACCCGCGTCAAGCGCACCGCGGGCCCGACGCTGCTGTGGACCCGTTCCGCCCCGGAGGGCGGCGTGGTGACGCTGCGGCTGGAGGGCGTGCCGTCGGAGGAGCGGGCGGTGGAGATCGCGAGGTCCGTTCCGCGGCCGTAGGAAGTCGGGGCGGGGTGGGAACCCCGGCGGGCCGGGCGGTGTACCAGAAGTGACACGCGGCCCGCGGACGGGCCGCGAGGGTTCAGGGGATCACTCGGCAGGGGGCTGGTATGGGCATGCTCGTGCGACGTGGGGAGAGCTGGTCGGCGCGTCAGCTGGCGTCGGTGGTGACGGCGTTGGTGCTGTCATGGCTGGTGGTGTGGTGGTGTGCGCCGGGCGCGGCGGCCGGTGGGCCGACGAGCGCGCTCGTGGTGTCGCCGGAGAGCCGTGAGACGGCGGCTCTGTACTACTCCGACAAGGAGTACGCCGAGTTGGACCGCCTGCTGGGCGAGCGGGCCGGGGGCAGCGCGGAGCGGCCCTCCGACTCCGAGCTGGTGAGGTCCAGGCAGATCAATGTCACCTGGATGGTGCACGACATAGACCCCTGGCGGATGAGCCGCGTCCATGTCCCCGCCGGGGGTTCGTCCCTCTGGATCCACACCTCGACCAACCCCCCGCAGTGGACCGGCGCCTGGCATCGCGCCAAGCAGCCCGCCGAGCTGCGGGCCCTGCTGGAGCGGCTCGGGGTGATGGGGACGGCCAAGGACCCGGCGGCGGCCCCGCCCGCACCCGAGAGCACCGAGACGGCCGCGGCGGGTCAGCCGGGCGGGACGGTCACCGCATCGCCCTCCCTGGCCGCCGCCTCCGCGACGGACGGCCGGGGCGGTGGGGACGACGGCTGGTGGTGGGCCCTGCCGGGCGCGGCAGCCGGTGCCGTACTGGCGTTGCTGCTGCGCCCGCTCGCGGTGAACCGCTCGCACCGGCCCCGGCCGGAGCCGGGACCGAGGCAGGAGCTACGGGATGTGTGACCGGATGCCCGACGGGCCCGGTGAGGGCTCAGCCGAGGTCGATCTCGGGGTACAGCGGGAAACCGGCGACCAGGTCGGTGGCCCGGCGGGAGATCTCGACGGCGGTCTTCGGGTCGATGACGTGCTGGGCCTTGGAGGGCGTGCCCTTGCTGGTGGTGCCGGGCTCGGTGGTGGTCAGGACGCGGTCGATGAGACCGGCGACCTCGTCCATCTCGGCGGTGCCCAGACCACGGGTGGTCAGGGCGGGGGTGCCGATGCGGATGCCGGAGGTGTACCAGGCGCCGTTGGGGTCGGCCGGGATGGCGTTGCGGTTGGTGACGATGCCGGACTCGAGGAGGGCGGCCTCGGCCTGGCGGCCGGTGAGGCCGTAGGAGGAGGCCACGTCGATCAGGTTGAGGTGGTTGTCGGTGCCGCCGGTGACGAGCGTGGCGCCGCGCCGCATCAGCCCCTCGGCCAGCGCGCGGGAGTTGTCGACGATGCGCTGGGCGTAGCCGCGGAAGGAGTCCTGCCGCGCCTCCGCCAGGGCCACCGCCTTGGCCGCCATCACATGCGGGAGCGGGCCGCCGAGGACCATCGGGCAGCCCCGGTCCACCTGGTCCTTGAGGGAGTCGTCGCACAGGACCATGCCGCCGCGCGGGCCGCGCAGCGACTTGTGGGTGGTGGTGGTGACGATCTGGGCGTGCGGCACCGGGTCGAAGTCGCCGGTGAGGACCTTTCCGGCGACCAGACCGGCGAAGTGCGCCATGTCGACCATGAGGGTGGCGCCGACCTCGTCGGCGATCTCCCGCATGACGCGGAAGTTCACCAGCCGGGGGTAGGCGGAGTAACCGGCGACGATGATCAGCGGCCGGAACTCCCGGGCGGAGGTCCGCAGCGCCTCGTAGTCGATGAGGCCGGTGGCGGGGTCGGTGCCGTAGGAGCGTTGGTCGAACATCTTGCCGGAGATGTTCGGGCGGAAGCCGTGGGTGAGGTGGCCACCGGCGTCCAGGGACATGCCGAGCATGCGCTGGTTGCCGAAGGCCTGGCGCAGTTCGGCCCAGTCGGCGTCGGAGAGGTCGTTGACCTGGCGGACGCCCGCCTTCTCCAGCGCGGGGGTCTCGACGCGCTGGGCGAGGACGGACCAGAAGGCGACCAGGTTGGCGTCGATGCCGGAGTGCGGCTGGACGTAGGCGTGGCGGGCGCCGAAGAGTTCCCTGGCGTGCTCGGCGGCGAGGGACTCCACGGTGTCCACGTTGCGGCAGCCCGCGTAGAAGCGGCGGCCGATGGTGCCCTCGGCGTACTTGTCGCTGAACCAGTTGCCCATCGCCAGCAGGGTGGCCGGGGAGGCGTAGTTCTCGGAGGCGATCAGCTTGAGCATCTCGCGCTGGTCGGACACCTCCTGGCCGATGGCGTCGGCGACCCGCGGCTCCACGGCGCGGATCACATCGAGGGCGGCGCGGTAGGCGGTGGACTCGGGGGAGAGGGGCTGGTCTGGCATGTCGGCCTCCGGTCGGCGTGGCTTTTCGGCGTGGTCACGGTTCACGGTTCGGCCCAGGCGCACGGCACTCGCTCTCGCAGGCCGCTCCCCGATGGTCGGTCCCATCCCAGCGCGCCAGTCACGGCCCATGGATCAGCCTACCGGGCACGCCGTACGGGCAGGTTCCCTCGTCCAGCATGCGAGCGTGGCGGGAAAGGGGTAGGCCTGGTGTGCCGACTCGCGTTCTGGATCACCCTCTGGCCGACCTTCCGGCTGACCTCGTGGAGCTGCCGTGACCGCTACGGAAGACCTCATCGCCGCCGCCGAGGCGCACAGCGCGCACAATTACCATCCGCTGCCGGTGGTCGTGTCCACGGCCGACGGGGCGTGGATGACGGATGTGGAGGGACGCCGGTACCTGGACCTGCTGGCCGGTTACTCGGCGCTCAACTTCGGGCACGGCAACCGTCGGCTGCTCGACGCGGCGCGGGCCCAGCTGCAGCGGGTGACGCTGACGTCGCGGGCCTTCCACCACGACCGGTTCCCGGCGTTCTGCGCCCAACTGGCCGAGCTGTGCGGCATGGAGACGGTGCTGCCGATGAACACCGGCGCGGAGGCCGTGGAGACGGCGGTGAAGACGGCCCGCAAATGGGGGTACCGGATCAAGGGCGTGCCCGCGGAGATGGCGAAGATCGTGGTGGCGGGCGGCAACTTCCACGGCCGCACGACCACGGTGATCAGCTTCTCCACCGACCCGGAGGCCCGCGCCGACTACGGGCCGTACACGCCCGGCTTCGAGATCGTGCCGTACGGCGATCTCACGGCGATGCGGCAGGCGCTCGCGGAGAACACGGTGGCGGTGCTGCTGGAGCCGATCCAGGGCGAGTCGGGGGTGATCGTCCCGCCGGAGGGCTATCTCCCGGCGGTGCGGCGGCTGACCCGCGAGCGGAACGTGCTGTTCATGGCGGACGAGATCCAGTCGGGCCTCGGCCGCACGGGACGGACCTTCGCCTGCGAGCACGAGGGCGTGGTGCCGGATGTGTATGTGCTGGGCAAGGCGCTCGGCGGCGGCATCCTGCCGGTGTCGGCGGTGGTGTCGTCGGCGGAGGTGCTCGGGGTGTTCCGGCCCGGCGAGCACGGCTCGACCTTCGGCGGGAACCCGCTGGCCTGCGCGGTGGCGCTGGAGGTGATCGCGATGCTGCGCTCCGGCGAGTACCAGGCGCGCGCCACCGAGCTGGGCGCACACCTGCACCGGGAACTGCACGCCCTCGCCGACACCGGCCGGATCACGGCGGTGCGGGGCCGCGGCCTCTGGGCGGGCGTGGACATCGCCCGCGCGTACGGCACGGGCCGCGAGGTCTCCGAGCGCCTCATGGACCGGGGCGTCCTGGTCAAGGACACCCATGGCTCGACGATCCGTATCGCGCCCCCGCTGGTGATCAGCGAGGAGGACCTGGACTGGGGGCTGGACCAGCTGCGGGTGGTGCTGGCGGGGTAGACCCGAGCGCCCCGTGGGAGGGGAATCCCCATGCCCCAGAAGGGCCGCGGGCAATGAGAGAATGATGAGCATGGCCTCTGACCGACCTCGCGTGCTCTCCGGAATCCAGCCCACCGCAGGCTCGTTCCACCTCGGCAACTACCTCGGCGCCGTCCGCCAGTGGGTGGCGCTCCAGGAGACCCACGACGCGTTCTACATGGTCGTCGACCTGCACGCGATCACGGTCCCGCAGGACCCGAAGGAGCTGCGGGCCAACACCCGGCTCGCCGTGGCCCAGCTGCTGGCCGCGGGCCTGGACCCCGAGCGGTGCACGCTGTTCGTCCAGAGCCATGTCCCCGAGCACGCCCAGCTCGGCTGGATCATGAACTGCCTCACCGGCTTCGGGGAGGCCAGCCGGATGACCCAGTTCAAGGACAAGTCCGCCAAGCAGGGCGCCGAGCGCGCGTCGGTCGGGCTGTTCACCTACCCGGTCCTCCAGGTCGCCGACATCCTGCTGTACCAGGCCAACGAGGTGCCGGTCGGTGAGGACCAGCGCCAGCACATCGAGCTGACCCGCGACCTCGCCGAGCGGTTCAACGGGCGCTTCGGTGAGACCTTCACCATCCCCAAGCCGTACATCCTCAAGGAGACGGCGAAGATCTACGACCTCCAGGACCCGTCGATCAAGATGAGCAAGTCGGCGTCCACGCCGAAGGGCCTCATCAACCTCCTCGACGACCCCAAGGCCACCGCGAAGAAGGTCAGGAGCGCGGTCACCGACACCGACACCGTCATCCGCTACGACGCGGAGAACAAACCCGGTGTGAGCAACCTCCTCTCCATCTACTCCACCCTCACCGGGGCGGGAATCGGCGAACTGGAGGAGAAGTACACGGGGAAGGGCTACGGTGCGCTCAAGACGGACCTCGCCGAGGTCATGGTCGACTTCGTGACGCCGTTCCGGGAGCGCACCCAGCAGTATCTGGACGACCCGGAGACGCTCGACTCGATCCTGGCCAAGGGCGCGGAGAAGGCCCGCGCCGTCGCCGCGGAGACGCTGGCGCAGGCGTACGACAAGGTGGGCTTCCTCCCGGCCAAGCACTGAGCGCCGGAGCGGTCCGCCTCTCACCCCCCCACACCCGTGCACCAGCGCGCCACGGTGCACCGGACAGCGCTGCACATCACTCCGGCTGCGCCTGCCCCGAGCATGGCCGTGGCCGTACAGTCGAAAGCCGGACGGCCGTACCAGCGGCCGCCCCTGCTCACCACCAGGACGACAGGAGACGACGTGGGGACCGTAACGATCGGGGTGTCGATCGCGGTCCCGGAGCCGCACGGCAGCCTGCTCCAGCAGCGGCGCGCGGGCTTCGGCGACGCCGCGGCTCACGGCATCCCCACGCATGTCACCCTGCTGCCGCCGACGGAGGTCGACGACGCGCTGCTGCCCGCGATCGAGACGCATCTCACCGAGGTCGCGGCGGCCGGGCGCCCCTTCCCGATGCGGCTGTCCGGCACCGGCACCTTCCGGCCGCTGTCACCGGTGGTGTTCGTGCAGGTCGTGGAGGGCGGCGACGCCTGCGCCTGGCTCCAGAAGCAGGTCCGGGACGCCTCCGGGCCGGTCGCCCGGGAGCTGCAGTTCCCCTACCACCCGCATGTCACCGTGGCCCACGGCATCCCCGAGGAGGCCATGGACCGGGCCTACGAGGAACTCGCCGACTACGAGGCCGAGTGGCCCTGCACCGGGTTCGCCCTCTACGAACAGGGCGCCGACGGTGTGTGGCGCAAGCTGCGGGAGTTCACCTTCGGCGGCCCGGTGGTGCCCCCGCAGGCCTCGGCGCCCGCGGAACGCGGCAGCACCCAGCGCGCCGACCGCTACTGAACCGGCAGCCGCCGGAACACCCCGCGGGGCAGGTGCCGCAGCGCCGACATCAGCAGCCGTAGCGAGCCCGGCACCCACACCGTCTCCGAGCGGCAGCGCAGCCCCAGCTCGATGGCCGTGGCGACGGCCTCCGGGGTGGTGGCGAGCGGCGCCTCGGGCAGACCGCCGATCAGCTTCGAGCGGGCGGCTCCGGGACGCAGCACCACTCCGGGGCGTACGACCATGACGTGCACGCCGGTGCCGTGCAGCGCGTCGCCCAGGCCCTGCGCGAAGGTGTCCAGGCCCGCCTTGCTGGAGCCGTAGATGAAGTCGGCGCGCCGGGCCCGCTCACCGGCGACGGACGACAGCACCACCAGGGAGCCATGCCCCTGCGCCTGGAGTGCGCGGGCGCTCACCAGGCTCGCGGAGACCGCGCCGGTGTAGTTGGTCTGCGCGACCCGGACCGCGCTCGCCGGGTCCCGCTCGTCGTGCGCCTGGTCGCCGGGGACACCGAAGGCGAGCAGCACCAGGTCGACGTCGCCCTCGGCGAAGACCTTGCCGAGCACCGTCTCATGGGATTCCGGGTCGAGGGCGTCGAAGGCGACGGTGTGCACCTCGGCACCCCGCGCGCGCAGTCGTCCGGCCGCCGCTTCCAGGGCCGGGGAGGGGCGCCCGGCCAGCCACACCGTGCGGGTGCGGCGGGTGATCAGACGGCGGGCGGTGGCCAGGGCGATCTCGGAGGTACCGCCGAGCACGAGCAGGGACTGGGGCAGACCGAAGGCGTCCTTCACGACGACAACTCCTTGGCGGGGGGAGGGAAGAGGTCAGAGACCGAGGCGGCGGGACAGGTCCGAGGTGAACAGGGCGCGCGGGTCCAGTTCCGCGCGCAGGGCGCGGAAGTCGGCCAGGCGCGGATACATCGCGGCGAGCAGGTCGGGCCGCAGCCGCGCGTCCTTGGCCAGGCAGACCCGTCCGCCCGCCCGGGCGACCTCCTCGTCCAGCGCGTCGAGGAACGCGGCGAGTCCGGGCAGCCCCGGGGGCAGATCGAGGGCCAGCCCCCAGCCGGGCACGGGGAAGGACAGCCAGCCCGGGTCGGCCTCGCCGAAGCGGGTGAGGACCGCCGGGAAGGACGGGCAACGGCGCCCGGACACCCAGCGCACGATCCGGCGCAGGGTCTCCTCCTCGCCGTAGGGGAGGGCGAACTGGTAGCGGACGGCGCCGCCGCGGGCCCCGTCCCCCGGGCGGAAGAAGGCGGGGACGCGGGCCCCGTCCCCCGGGTGGAAGAAGGCGGGGACGCGGGCCCCGTCCCCCGGGTGGAAGAAGGCGGGGACGCGCTGGAGGCGGCCGGTGCGGGCGCGGGGTGCCGCGCGGTACCACAGCTCGTTGCGCAGGCTCATGGCGTGGCGGCCGAGCAGGCCCGCCGGAAGCCGGGGGCGGGTGCGGAGGGCCGCCCCGGGGGCCAGTGCGTCCCGCCACGCGCGCGTGCCCCCGCGCAGGGCCGTCGGCGGTGCGTGGTCGGCGCGGGTCAGCACCGCGCGGCCCGTCGCCGCGCCCCGCGCCAGCGGGTCGATCCGGGCGGACGTGTACGGGTGGCCGGTGGCGGTCATCCGGGTCAGCAGATCGTCGAGGTCGGTGGCGCGTTCGGTGTCGACGGACATCAGGGCCGTCTCGACCGGCTGGAGCCGCAGGGTCGCGGTGAGGATCACCCCGGTCAGGCCCAGGCCGCCGGTGGTGGCGTCGAACAGGTCGGTGCCCGGGAGCGCGCTCACGATCCGGCCGTCCGCGGTGAGCAGTTCCAGCGCCAGCACATGGCGGGCGAAGGAACCTGCGACGGGATGGTTCCGGCCGTGGACGTCGGCGCCGATGGCCCCGCCGACCGTCGTGGAGCGGGTGCCGGGCAGTACCGGCGGGAACCAGCCGAGCGGCAACAGCGCCTCCGCCAGCCGGTGCAGGGGCACGCCCGCGTCGCACAGCACGGTCCCGTCGTCGGCGTCGACGGCGTGGATGCGGTCCAGGCCGGTCATGTCGAGCACCGCGCCGCCCGCGTTCCGCGCGGCGTCCCCGGGGGCCCGTCCCAGGCCCCGCGCGATGCCCCCACGGGCCCCGCAGCGCTGGACGGCGGTCACGGTCTCCTCGTACGTCCGGGGCCGGATCAGTCGAACGGTGTCGGCAGACATGCCGGTGACCGTATCGCCCATACCGGGACGATCAGGTGTGAAACGCTGACGGTCCTGGTCAGGGCGGCAGCATTCCCCCGTTCCGGGGCACCCGCACCGGTACCTGGATCCGGGCCACCCGGAACATCGGGCTCCCGGAAGGAGGGCAGAGTCGGATCATGGACTGGCTGAAGAACCTCCCCGTCGTCGGACCCTGGGCCACGCGCCTGATGGACACGCACGCGTGGCGGTCGTACGAACGGCTGGACCGGGTGAAGTGGACGCGGCTGGCCGCCGCGATGACGTTCACCAGCTTCGTCGCGCTGTTCCCGCTGCTCACCGTCGCCGCGGCCGTCGCCGCGGGCACGCTCAGCGCCGCCCGGCAGCAGGAGCTGGAGGACAAGATCGCCGAGCAGGTCCCGGGCATCTCCGACCAGTTGAACATCGACAGCCTGGTCGACAACGCCGGGACCATCGGTCTCATCGCGGGCGTCCTGCTGCTGGTCACCGGCATCGGCTGGGTCGGCTCGACCCGGGAGTGCCTGCGCGCGGTGTGGGAACTGCCGGACGAGGAGGACAACCCGCTGCTGGGCAAGGCCAAGGACGCGGGCATCCTGGTCGGCCTGGGCGGCGCCCTGCTGGTCACCCTGGTGGCGTCCGCCGTCGCCTCCGCCACCGTCGGCTGGTCGGCCCGCCAACTCGGCCTGGAGGAACAGGGCTTCGGGAGCGTCCTGCTGCAGATCGCCGCGTTCGCCGTCGCCGTGCTCGCCGACTTCCTGCTCCTGCTCTACGTCCTCACCCTGCTGCCCGGCGTCCAGCCGACCCGGCGTCGGCTGATCGTCGGCGCGCTGGTCGGGGCGATCGGGTTCGAGCTGCTGAAGCTGCTGCTGAGCGGCTATATGCAGGGCGTGGCCGCGAAGAGCATGTACGGCGCGTTCGGGGTGCCGGTCGCGCTGCTGCTGTGGATCAACTTCACCTCGAAGCTGGTGCTGTTCTGCGCGGCCTGGACGGCGACGCCGAGCAAGGAGACCGACGACGCCGGGCACCCCGACGAGGACCGCGTCAGGGACGATTCCGGCGACGCACCAGATCGGGCAGCGGCCAGCGGCGGTTGACCAGAAACGCACCCCCCGCGAGCAGCACCAGCAGCCCCCCGGTGATGGCCAGGGCTATCCCGATGCCGCTGGAGCCCGACGTCCGGGCGCTCGCCACCGGCTTGCCCGACGCGTTCCCGGCGCCCGCGCCACCGGCCTCCCCGGAGGCGTTGGCACCCGGCTGGGCGCTCGGCTGCCCGTCGCCCCCGGCCGTGTCGGCGCCCTTCGGCGGCACCAGCTCACCCACCGGCTCGACCTTCCCGGCCGCCTTGAAACCCCAGTCGAACAGGCGCGCGGTCTCCTTGTAGACCTGGTTGTACTCGTCCTTCTGCGGGTTCATCACCGTGACGAGCAGCACCTTGCCGTCGCGTTCGGCGACCCCGGTGAAGGTCGCGCCCGCGTTGGTGGTGTTGCCGTTCTTGACGCCCGCGATGCCCTCGTACTGGGAGATGCCGACGTCGCCGGTCAGCAGCCGGTTGGTGTTCTGGATCTCGAAGGTCGACCGGACCTTCTTCCCCTTCTTGTTCTTCTTCGTCTCGCCCGGGAACTTGGCCCGAAGCGTCGAGCAGTACTCGCGGAAGTCCTTCTTCTGCAGCCCGGAACGGGCGATCAGCGTCAGGTCGTAGGCGGACGAGACCTGTCCGGGCGCGTCATAGCCGTCCGGGCTGATCACATGCGTGTCGAGGGCCTGCAACTCCTCGGCGTGCTCGTTCATCTCGTCGACGGTGTTCTTGACACCGCCGTTCATCGCGGACAGCACATGCACGGCGTCGTTGCCCGAGCGCAGGAAGACCCCCAGCCACAGGTCGTGGACGGTGTAGGTCTCGTCCTCCTTTATGCCCACCATGCTGGAGCCGGAGCCGATGCCCGCCAGGTCGGACGGGGCCACCTCGTGCTCGGTCGTCCTCGGGAACTTCGGCAGCAGCGTGTCGGCGAACAGCATCTTCAGGGTGCTCGCCGGGGCCAGCCGCCAGTGCGCGTTGTGCGCCGCGAGCACCTCGCCGGACTCGGCGTCGGCGACGACCCAGGACCGCGCGGAGAGGTCCTTGGGCAGCACCGGCACCCCGGAGGCGAGGTTGACCTGGGTGCCCGCGCGACCCAGCTGCTCACCGCCCACGGTCGACATGTTCGCCGGGGGCGTCACCGAGGCGCTCGGTGACGGCTTGGGCGCGGCGAGCGCGGCGGGTGCCGTCACCGAGAGGGACAGCGAAAAGGACAACAAGGCGGCGGAAGTGACCAACAGGGATCGCCTGGAGGCCTTCATGGGTGCGGGCACGACCGAGAACGTACCTGGCACCCGTCGGGAAGTCCCACCCCGGTCCCCACCCCGGCCAAGGATCCGGACACCGCGCGGTGATACTGAACGTATGAAACTCAGCCGCCCCGTCTCCTGGTTCCTGCTCGCTTTCGGGGCGTGGAGCTGGGTCATCTGGGTCACTTTCGTCAACAACCTGATCAAGGACAGCAGTGGGCTCGCGTTCGACGACGGGAGTCCGACGGCCTATTTCTGGGTCCATCTGGTGCTGGCCGTCGCCTCCTTCGTATGGGGGACTGTTATTGGCGGCATCGGGTTGCGCGGTGTGCGCACACTGCGCCGTACGTCATAGCGGTGTGCGCACACCGCGCCGTACGTCATGGCGGTGTGCACACACCCCGCCGTACGTCATAGCCGAGCGTCCTAGCCGAGGAGTACTCAACTCGTGGTGATCGTCTTCCTGCTGGTGGCGCTGGCCGTCCTGGTGACGGGCAACTGGTACCTGTGGCGCCGTCTGTTCCGCGACACCACCCGCGCCCCGGGCCCCGTCCGCCGCGCGGGCGCGGTGCTGATCGCGGGCGGCTGGGTGCTGGCCATCGGCACCCTCGTCGCCGAGCGCACGGGCGCGCCGTTCTGGCTCCAGCGCACGCTCGCCTGGCCGGGCTTCCTGTGGCTCGCGCTGTCGGTCTACCTGCTGCTCACGGTGCTCGCCGGGGAGGCGGTACGACCGCTGCTGCGGCGGTTCCTGGAGCGGCGGGCGCGGGACCGGGCGCCCGCCGTCCCCGCCGTCGCGGCGGGGATACCGCGGCCGGAGCCGGTACCGGCGGGCGGGGGGCCGTCGGAGGCCGAGCGGGAGCCTGAGGGTGAGCGCGAGCGGACGGCCGAGGGTGAGCCGGAGGCCACCGTTCCCGACCCCTCCCGCCGTCTGTTCGTCTCCCGGGTCGTCGCGGGCACCGCCGCCGTGGTGGCCGCCGGGACCGTGGGGGCCGGGACCTACGGCGTGCTGAACGGGCCGAGTGTGAAGCGCGTCACCGTGCCGCTGGCCAAGCTGCCGCGCGCGGCGCACGGGTTCCGGATCGCGGTCGTCAGCGACATCCACCTCGGGCCGGTGCTGGGACGGGGCTTCGCCCAGAAGGTCGTCGACACCATCAACTCCACGCAGCCCGACCTCATCGCCGTCGTCGGTGACCTCGTCGACGGCAGCGTCAAGGACCTCGGACCGGCGGCGGCGCCCCTGGCCCAGCTGTCCGCGCGGCACGGGGCGTACTTCGTCACCGGTAACCACGAGTACTTCTCCGGCGCGGAGGAGTGGGTCGACGAGGTGCGCCGTCTGGGCCTGCGCCCGCTGGAGAACGCGCGCACCGAGCTGCCGCACTTCGATCTCGCCGGGGTCAATGACGTGGCGGGCGAGGAGGAGGGGCAGGGCCCCGACTTCGCCAAGGCGCTCGGGGACCGGGATCGGGCCCGTGCGTGTGTGCTGCTCGCGCATCAGCCGGTGCAGATCCATGACGCCGTCGACCACGGGGTGGACCTTCAGCTCTCCGGGCACACGCACGGGGGGCAGCTGTGGCCGGGCAGTCTTCTCGCGGCGGCGGCGAACCCGACGGTGGCGGGGCTGGAGCGGTACGGGGACACGCAGCTGTATGTGACGCGGGGGGCCGGGGCCTGGGGGCCGCCTACGCGGGTGGGGGCGCCGTCTGACATCACCGTCGTGGAACTGGCCTCGCGTCAGGCCTGAAGCGCGGCGGCGTGAGGGCTGGCCGGGGGTGGGTGTCGCTCGCCGCGCTGGCGGGTGCCGCTGCGCCCACCCGTGCCGCCCTGCGGCACGACTGCCCGCGGCTATGCGGCTATGCGGCTATGTAGCTGTGCGGCTACGAACGCCCCGCCCCCGCCCCCACCGGCAAGGTGACCGTCACCCTCAACCCCGCCCCCGGTGCCGTCCGTACCTCCACCCGGCCCCCGTGGGCCCGTACGACGCCCTGCACGATGGCCATGCCCAGGCCGCTGCCCGCCGCGCCGCCCGCGCGGAAGAAGCGGTCGAAGATGCGGGCGGCGTCCTCGGGGCAGAGGCCGGGGCCCTCGTCGGCGACGTAGAGGTGGACGCGGCCGTCGGCGGCGCGTTCGACGCCGAGGCGTACCGGGACGTCGACGGGGGTGTGCACCCGGACGTTGCCCAGCAGGTTGCCGAGTATCTGGCGGAGGCCGGACTCGTCGGCGTGCACCAGGAGGGAGCCCTCGGCGTCGACGGTGACGGGGCGCCCCGGCTGCTGGACGCGGAAGTCCTCGCTGGCCTCGCGCACCAGACGGCTCAGGTCGACGTTGCGGAAGCGCAGTTCGGGCTGCTGGTCCAGGCGGGCCAGGGTGAGCAGCTCGTCGACCAGGCGCCCCATGCGGTCCGCCTCCGCCATCACCCGCGCCCAGGCCCGCTTGCGGTCGTCCGGGTCGCTCAGCATGCCCTTGTCGTACAGCTGGAGATAGCCGCGTATCGCGGACAGCGGGGTGCGCAGCTCGTGCGAGGCGTCCGCGACGAACCGGCGCAGCTGGGTCGCGCTGCGCTCGCGCGTGCGGTACGCCGACTCCACCTGGTGGAGCATGGAGTTCAGCGCCACCCGCAGTTGCTCCACCTCCAGGGTGGGGTCGCGGCTCGAGGGCACCCGGCGGGTCAGGTCGCCCTCGGCGATCGCCGACGACGTCTCCACCATGTCCTCCAGGGGCCGCATCCGCCGCCCCACGCTGACCATCGTCAGCCAGGCCAGCAGCGCCAGCAGCGCCGTGCCCACGGCGAGATCCAGCTTCAGCGCCTTGGCCACGCCGGTGTGCAGGGCCTCGGTGGAGCTGGCGATCAGGATGTGGGTGCCGTCGGCGAGCCGGGTCGCGGTGGCCCGGTAGGGGGTGCCGTGCACGGTGATGTCCCGCGGATCGCGGTCCGCGGCCAGCGCGCGCGGGTCGTGCACCGCGGCGGCCAGCGCGCGCTGGGTGTCGCTCGGGGCGAACCCGGCGAACTCCCGCACCCGTCCGCCCCCGTCGACGGCGGTGACCACCGAGTCGGGCCGCGGCCGGTCCTCGGACGTCGGCGGCTGGATCCGCTCCCGCACCAGCGACAGCGCGCTGAAGGAGTCGATCTGCTCCTCGGTGAGCGCCAGCCCGCTCAGGGACTGCCGCATCTCCGACAGCTCGCTGTCGATCTGCGACAGCAGATAGTGCCGCATGCCCACCAGGCTCACCGCCGTCGCCACCACGATGCCCAGCGCGAGCAGCGCCACGTTCGTCAGCGTCAGCTTGGCGCGCAGCGAGTGCAGCCCGTGGCGTCGGCAGCGCCTGCGCCAGCCCGTCAGCGGCAGCCGTACGCCGGTCACGCGAGCCCGTATCCCACCCCGCGCCGGGTGGTGATCACCGGCGCGCCCAGGGCGTCGAGTTTGCGGCGCAGATAGCTGATGTAGGTCTCCACGACGGTCGACTCGGCCGGTGCGTGCTCGTACTGCCAGACGTGCCGCAGCAGTTGCTCCTTGGACACGGTCCGGCCGCCGTTGCGCACCAGGAACCGCAGCAGCGCGTACTCGGTCGGGGTGAGCTGGACCGTCTTGTCCGCGCGGTGCACCGAGTACGTCGTCTCGTCCAGCTCCAGATCGCCGTACCGCAGGGGCGGGCGCTGGGGGAGGACGTCGGCCGGGCGGGTGCGGCGCAGCACCGCGGTGATCCGGGCGACGACCTCGTCGATGTTGAACGGCTTGGTGATGTAGTCGTCGCCGAAGCCGAGCGCGCCGACGATCTCGGCGGGTGAGTCCCGCGCGGTGAGGAAGACCAGCGCCAGGTCCGGGCGGCGCTGGCGCAGTTCACGCCCCAGGGCACGGCCGTCGCCGTCCGGGAGCATGACGTCGAGCAGGGCGGCGTCGGGCCGGGTGCGCTCGGCGAGCGCCAGCGCCTCGCGGACCGAGCCCGCCGTCATCACCTCGAACCGGTGGTAGCGCAGGGCGATGGCGAGCACGTCCGCGATGGACTCCTCGTCCTCCACGACCAGCACGGTGCCGGGAACCGTCGTCATGCCCCCAGTATCGGCGGCCCCACTGACAGTCGCCCCCGCCTTCGCTTTGGAGTTCCTTGAGAGTCATGCCCACCAGGTGTCCACGCGCGCGTGCCGCCCCCAATTCTGTTGGCCAGGACCTGGGGGACCAACCGGATCGAAGGAGCGATGAACGTGGCGGCATTGGCACGGTGGTGTTTCAGGCACCGGCTGGTGGTCCTGTTGCTGTGGGTGGGGACGCTGTTCGGGCTGGGCTTCACGGCCTCGACGGCGGGAACGGACTACGCGAACGTCTTCTCCCTGCCGAACACGGACTCCAAGACGGCCTACGACCTGATGGAGAAGGCGTTCCCGGAGCGCGCGGGCGACACCGACACGGTGGTGTGGAAGACCGAGGACGGCTCGGTGCGCGACGAGGACGTACGGTCCCGCCTGGAGCCCGCGCTCGAGGAGATCGGGCGCATGGACGGCGTCGGCGAGGTCGCGAGCCCGTACGCGGGTGAGCGGGGCGCCGCGCAGATCAGCCAGGACGGGCGGATCGCCTACGCCCAGATCACCTTCCGGGAACAGGCCAACGCCATTCCCAAGGAGCTGATCGAGGACGTCGTGGACACCGCGCGGGCCGCGGAACGCGACGGACTGCAGGTGGAGCTGGGCGGCCAGGCGATCGCCCGCACCCAGGAGCCGCCCGCCGGCACCGCCGAACTGGTCGGCATCGTCGCCGCGGCGGTCGTGCTGTTCCTCGCGTTCGGTTCGCTGTTCGCGATGCTGCTGCCGCTGGTGGTGGCGATCGCGGGCGTCGGCACCGGCATGCTCGCCACGATGGCGCTCAGCCATGTCACCAACGTGCCCGAGGTGGCCCCGCTGCTCGGCTCGCTGATCGGCCTCGGCGTCGGCATCGACTACGCCCTGTTCATCGTCACCCGGCACCGGCGCGGCATCCTGCGCGGCGCGCAGCCGGAGGACGCGGCGGTCACCGCCCTCAACACCTCCGGCCGGGCGGTGCTGTTCGCGGGCGGCACGGTCTGTATCGCGCTCGCGGGCATGCTGGTGATGAACCTGCGGTTCCTGGACGGCGTCGTCATCGCCACCTCCCTCACGGTGGTGCTCAGCGTCCTGGCCGCCGTCACCCTGCTGCCCGCGCTCCTCGGCCTGCTCGGCATGCGGGTGCTCAGCCGCCGTCAGCGCCGGAAGCTGGCCGCGGCGGGACCGGAGTCGGAGGAGGCGAGCGGGCTCGCGGCGCGCTGGTCGGTGACCGTCCAGAAGCGTCCGCGCTCCATCGCCACACTGGCCGTCGTCATCATGGCGGTGCTCGCGCTGCCCGTGCTGTCGATCCGCCTCGGCGCCACCGACCAGGGCAACCACCAGGACTCCACGACCACCCGCCAGGCCTACGACCTGCTGGCCGAGGGCTTCGGCCCCGGCGTCAACGGGCCGCTCCAGGTCGTCGTCGAGGGCGAGGCGCCCGCCTCCCTGGTCTCCGGCATCGAGTCCACCGAGGGCGTCGCCCAGGTGGCCGCCGTACCGCCCGCGAACGGCATCTCGGTGATCAACGTGGTGCCGACGACGTCCCCGCAGTCCGAGGAGACGGACGCCCTGATCGACCGGCTGCGCGACGAGGTGATCCCGTCCGCGGGCGTCGAGGCCCATGTCGGCGGTGTCACGGCCGTCTTCAAGGACTTCGCGTCGGTGACCGGCGACCGGCTGCCGTACTTCATCGCGACGATCATCGCGCTGGGCTTCCTGCTGCTCCTGGTGGCCTTCCGTTCCCTGGTGGTGCCGCTGACGGCGGCGCTGATGAACCTGATCGCGGCGGCGGCGTCCTTCGGCGTCCTGGTGGCGATCTTCCAGTGGGGCTGGGGCACGGAACTCCTCGGCATCGGCAAGGAGGGCCCGATCACGGCGTTCCTGCCGGTCATCATGTTGTCCCTGCTGTTCGGCCTCTCCATGGACTACCAGGTGTTCCTGGTGAGCCGGATGCACGAGGAGTGGGTGCACACCCGGGACAACGCCCGTGCCGTCCGGGTGGGCCTCGCCGAGACCAGCCGGGTCATCAACTGCGCCGCGCTCATCATGATCTGTGTGTTCTCCGCGTTCGTCCTCAGCGGCGACATGGAGGGCGCGATGGCGGGCATCGGCCTCGCCGCGGCGGTCGCACTGGACGCGTTCATCCTGCGTACGGCGCTGGTCCCGGCCGCGATGCACATGCTCGGCAACTCCAACTGGTGGCTGCCGGTCTGGCTGGAGAAGCGGCTGCCGCACCTCGCGGTGGAGCCCCGGGAGGACGCGGTCGAGGAGCCCGCCGCGGCCGAGGACGGCGGCACCTCGGTGATCCACGGCTTCATCCGCACCGCCGACGGCGACCCGGTGGCCGACGCCTCGGTCACCCTGCTGTCCAAGGGCGGACGCCAGCTCGACCGGGTGACCTCCCTGGCCGACGGCTCCTACATCCTCTCCGTCCCGGCGCCGGGCTCCTACGTCCTCGCGGCGACGTCCTCGGGGCACGGCTCACGCGCACGGCACGTGGTCGTGGACGGTGAGCCGGTGGTCTTCGACGTGGAGCTGACGGAGGTCTCGGAGGGGGAGGTGGACGCGGTCAACTAGCGTTCCGGGCGGGGGGACCGGTCGGCTTCCGGTCCCCCCTTCGTCATCCCCGGCAGGAAGTCCGTGAACAGCTCGTGCACCTCGCGCACGAGCGGTCGCAGTACCCGGAACCGGGCCAGCGCCACCCCCCGCGCGGTCAGCCGGGCGCCCCTCTCCGCCAAGCGGTAGCTCCGCTTCCGGCCCTCCGTCCGGTCGAAGATCCAGTACAGGACGAGGCCCATCTGGGAGAGCCACATCAACTCGGGGAGGATGTCGCGCAGTTCCTCCGGGACCTTGGTCTTCGTCGCGCCCCTGAGGACCTCGTGGTGGACCGAGATGGCCTCCACGCGCGCGTGCTCCGACTCCGGGGAGAAGGGGCTGAGGGGGCTGTCGGGGTCGGCGGCGTTCTTGAAGAACTGGACGGCGAACTGGTGGTAGGGCCCGGCGACGTCCAGCCAGGCCTTCAGGACGCCCGCGAGCCGGGCCTCCAGGTCGCTCTCGCGGGCCAGGACGTCCCGGACCGCCACCTGGTGCTCGGCGGCGATCCGGTCGTAGAAGCCCTGGATCAGGTGTTCCTTGCCCTCGAAGTAGTAGTAGGCGTTCCCCACGGAGACGCCCGCCTCCTTGGCGATGGCCCGCATCGTGGTCTTGTCGTAGCCGCGCTCCTGGAACAGCCGCATCGCCGTCTCCAGGATCAGGGCGCGGGTCTGCTCGGACTTGCTGGGCGCGGCACCCTCTGCGGGGCCTTCTGCGTTCTTCGCGGGCACGGGGCGAGCCTAGTTCAGGACGACTGTGCGGCCTGGTAGAGGTTCTGGGCGTCGGTGCCGAAGTACGGGCCGTACATCCGGTTCGGCAGGAAGTTGTACTTGAAGCTGTTCACCGAGGAGAGCAGCCCGGTGCCCGTGGACTCGTCGAACCGGGTGAACCAGGGGCCGCCGCTCGAACCGCCGGTCATGTTGCACGTCATGCCGTGGTCGTTGGAGAGCAGGAAGTCCCGGCTGGTGTTGCCGGAGCAGTGGATGAACTTCTCGCCGTCGTAAGGGGCGGCGGCCGGGAAGCCGAAGGCGTACATCGGCAGGTTGTAGCCGGTGTTGAAGGCCAGCCCCTGCCCGCCGACGACATCCGTCAGCGGCCGTCCGTCCAGCGGGGCGACGACCGCGGCGCCGATGTCGTAGTTGATGTCCTCGCTGGCCGTCCACTGGGGTGTGGCGAGCGTCCTGGTGGCGGTCCAGCGGCCGTGTGGGGCCTGGCCGTCGTGGTAGCCGGGGACGAAGACCCAGTTGGTGTGCCAGGCGCCCTCCAGCTTCACGCAGTGGCCCGCCGTGATCACGGTGCTCCTGTTGGCGCTGGTGACGGCGTTTCCGGAGCAGGACGCCGTACGCCCCTGGTAGGTGAAGAACACCCGTCCGGCCGTGGCGACGACCGCCCCGCCGCCGGACCAGGCGGCCCCGCCGCTGGGGAAGGCCTGGGCGCCGACGTCGGTGGGCGCCACGGTCGTCCGGGCGCCGGTACGCGGTGCCGCGCCGCCCTCGAAGTGCCCGTCCGCGGTGAGCAGATCGAGCGGCGCCGCCGCCCGCATCCGGGCCGGGGTCCAGAAGTCCCGGGCCCGTTCCTGCGCGGCGGCGCTGACCTCGGTGCCGGGGCCCGGCGTGGGGGCGGCGCCCGCGGGGGTGGCGAGCGCGCCGGTGGTGACCAGTGCGGTGACGCCCACCAGGGCGCCGAGGAGGGAGCGGGGTATGCGGGACACGCGGGGTATGCCTCTCACGCGTACTCCTTCTGCGGTGGGGGGAGCCGAGCGTTCGAACCGTCCAGCAGCGTCCCACCTGAGCGGAATTTTGGAAGAGTGCATGCCAAGCCAAACGCCGACGCTAGACGGACGAGCACGACCCGTCGTCGCACCGCGGCCCGTCGAACGTCCAGCCCCGGCTCGCGTCGTACCCCCAGCCCTCCCCGCGCCGGTACGCCCCACCGCCCCACCGCGCCTCGCGCCACTTGGCGGCGGCCAGGACCGCGCCCTTCGCGAAGACCGCCCCGGTCGGTGTGGACAGCCGGTGGGCGAGGGGGCGGTGCTCGCGCAGCGCCCACAGGACGACGATCCAGGCCGCCGCCGACCGGTAGACCTGACCGGAGTCGCCCACGACGGTGATCTCGTCGAGGGTCGAGCGCTGGTCGAGGCCCGGGAACCGCCGGGCGGCCTCCCCGGAACCCGCCGGGACCAGGTCCAGCGGCACCAACTGCCGCTGCCGTACGAGCCAGTCGCGCACATGGGCGCACAGGGAGCACCGGGCGTCGTAGAGGACGGTGAGGCGGTGGACCGGGACACCGCGGGCGTCCCGGTCCGGGGCCGTCGTGGCCGTCATGCCTGGGCCCAGCCCTGTGGCGCGACCGGCGGCACCTGCTCGCGCTCCATCACCCCGCGGCGCCGGATCCTGTTGAGGACGTAGACGTTGCCGAGGTGCATCACGCCGAGCACCAGCAGCACCACGCCCAGCTTGGTCGACAGGGTCTCGAAGATGCCGCGGGTGTCGGTGATCGTCTCGTCACCGCTCAGGTACAGGGCGACGAAGCCCAGGTTGACGAGGTAGAAGCCGACGACCAGCAGGTGGTTGACGGCGTCGGCGAGCTGTTCGTTGCCGTGCAGCACGTCGGAGAGGAAGATCCGCCCGTTGCGGCTGAGCGTGCGGGCCACCCAGACCGTCAGGGAGATGCTGACGACCAGGTAGATGACGTAGGCGATGACCGTGCGGTCCATGCCCCCACCCCTTCTTGAACGCGTTCAAAACGCTGACAGGGATGACTGTAGAGCGAGTTTTGAACGTGTTCAACTCAATGGGCGGTCCTCGGAGTGAGGGCTGCGTCACTACGCCACGGGATGCGTCCGTCTCCGCCCGAGCGCCGGGCGCTTGGAGTAGTCCGTGAAGCCGACGACGTTCCCCCACGGGTCGGCGACCTCCACCGTCCACCCGGTGACCGCCGGGAACGGCTCGTCCAGCGGCGCGATGCCCGCGGTGGCCAGCTCCCGCGCCGTCGCACGCGCGTCCGGCACCTCCAGCCACACCCGGGGCGAGGCCCACGGCGGCGGACGGTGGCCCAGCGCCTCCTCGTGCCGCAGCAGGATCCCGGGCGTCTCGCCGCCGACCTTCAGCAGCGCGATCCCCGCCTCGTCGAACCGGAACGCCACCGAGAACCCGGCGCGCTCGTAGAACTCCACGGCCTGACCCAGGTCCCCGACCGGCAGCAGCACGTTGTCGAACCCGAGCAGTTCGTACGACTCGTCATCTGACATGGCATCAGGTTAGGCGGGAGGGCACGCCCCTTCGCCCGGGCACGCCGAAGGGCCCGCCTCCCGGGGGAAGCGGGCCCTTCACGGACGTACCGAACGGGTGTCAGTAGCGGCGCGTGATGAGCGCCTTCTTCACCTCGGCGATCGCCTTGGTGACCTCGATACCGCGCGGACAGGCGTCCGTGCAGTTGAACGTCGTACGGCAGCGCCACACGCCGTCCCGGTCGTTGAGGATCTCCAGCCGCTGCTCGCCCGCCTCGTCACGCGAGTCGAAGATGAAGCGGTGCGCGTTGACGATCGCGGCCGGGCCGAAGTACTGGCCGTCGTTCCAGAACACCGGGCACGACGACGTGCACGCGGCGCACAGGATGCACTTGGTGGTGTCGTCGAAGCGCTCGCGGTCCTCGGCGGTCTGCAGGCGCTCGCGCGTCGGCTCGTTGGTGTCCTTCGTGATCAGGAAGGGCATCACGTCCCGGTACGCCTGGAAGAACGGCTCCATGTCGACCACGAGGTCCTTCAGGACCGTCAGGCCCTTGATGGGCTCGACCGTGATCGGCTTCTCCGGGTTGATGTCCTTGATCAGCGTCTTGCAGGCCAGCCGGTTCTTGCCGTTGATCCGCATGGCGTCCGAACCGCAGATGCCGTGGGCGCAGGACCGGCGGAAGGTCAGCGTGCCGTCCAGCTCCCACTTGATCTTGTGGAGGCCGTCGAGGACCCGCTCCTTGGGGTCGATCTCCAGCGCGAAGTCCTCCCAGGTGGCCTCCGCCGAGACCTCCGGGTTGAAGCGCCGGACCCGGAAGGTGACCGTGATGTAGGGGGACGCCGCGGACGCGGCCTCGGCCTTGTCCAGAACAGGGGTAGCCATCAGTACTTACGCTCCATCGGCTGGTAGCGGGTCTGGACGACCGGCTTGTAGTCGAGACGGACGGTTTCGGACCCGTCGGCGCCGACCTCGCGGTACGCCATGGTGTGGCGCATGAAGTTGACGTCGTCGCGGTTGGGGTAGTCCTCGCGGTAGTGACCGCCGCGGGACTCCTTGCGGGCCAGGGCGGAGACCGCCATGACCTCGGCCAGGTTGAGCAGGTTGCCCAGCTCGATGGCCTCGAGGAGGTCCGTGTTGAACCGCTTGCCCTTGTCCTGGATCGCCACGTTCCTGTAGCGCTCCCGCAGCTCGGCGATCTTCTCGACCGCCGTCTTGATCGTCTGCTCGGTGCGGAACACCATGACGTTGGCGTCCATGGTCTCCTGCAGCTCCTTGCGGAGCGTCGCCACCCGCTCGGTGCCCGTGGAGTTGCGCAGGTTCTCCACCTGCGTCCGCACGAACTCCGCCGGGTTCTCCGGCAGCTCGACGAAGTCCGCCTGCTGCGAGTACTCGGCGGCGGCGATGCCCGCCCGCTTGCCGAACACGTTGATGTCCAGCAGCGAGTTGGTGCCCAGCCGGTTGGCGCCGTGCACCGACACGCACGCGACCTCGCCGGCGGCGTACAGGCCCGGGACGACGGTGGTGTTGTCCGCGAGCACCTCGCCCTCGACGTTGGTCGGGATGCCGCCCATCGCGTAGTGCGCGGTCGGCTGGATCGGGATCGGGTCGGTGTACGGCTCGATGCCCAGGTAGGTGCGGGCGAACTCGGTGATGTCCGGGAGCTTGGCGTCCAGCTGCTCCGGCGGCAGGTGGGTCAGGTCCAGGTAGACGTGGTCGCCCTCGGGACCGCAGCCGCGGCCCTCGCGGATCTCCGTGTAGATGGACCGCGATACGACGTCACGGGACGCCAGGTCCTTCATCACCGGCGCGTACTTCTCCATGAAGCGCTCGCCGTCCTTGTTGCGCAGGATGCCGCCCTCACCGCGGGCGCCCTCCGTCAGCAGGATGCCCATGCGCCAGATGCCGGTCGGGTGGAACTGGAAGAACTCCATGTCCTCCAGCGGCAGACCCCGCCGGTACACGGCCGCCTGGCCGTCACCGGTCAGCGTGTGCGCGTTCGACGTCACCTTGAAGAACTTGCCGCAGCCGCCGGACGCGTAGATCACGGCCTTCGCCTGGAAGACGTGGATCTCGCCGGTGGCCAGCTCGTACGCCACCACACCGGCCGACTTCCGGACGCCGTCGACCTCGGTGATCAGCTGGTCCAGGACGTAGAACTCGTTGAAGAACTCCACGCCCTCCTTGACGCAGTTCTGGTACAGCGTCTGGAGGATCATGTGACCGGTGCGGTCGGCCGCGTAGCAGGAGCGGCGCACCGGCGCCTCGCCGTGGTTGCGGCTGTGACCGCCGAAGCGGCGCTGGTCGATGGTGCCGTTCGGGGTCCGGTTGAACGGCAGGCCCATCTTCTCCAGGTCGAGGACCGAGTCGATGGCCTCCTTCGCCAGGATCTCGGCGGCGTCCTGGTCGACCAGGTAGTCACCGCCCTTGACCGTGTCGAAGGTGTGCCACTCCCAGTTGTCCTCCTCCACGTTGGCCAGCGCGGCGGCCATGCCGCCCTGCGCGGCGCCCGTGTGGGAGCGGGTGGGGTAGAGCTTGGTGAGCACCGCGGTGCGGCTGCGCTTCGTCGACTCGATGGCCGCGCGCATGCCCGCGCCACCGGCGCCGACGATGACGGTGTCGTACTTGTGGATCTTCATGATTCTCGCAGCCCCGTGCCTAGCGGATGTTCGGGTCGAAGGTGAAGATCACCAGCGTGCCCAGCAGGATGGTGAACACCGAGGCCGTATAGAGCAGGCCCTTCAGCCACAGCCGGGTGTTCGCGCGCTCCGCGTAGTCGTTGATGACCGTGCGCAGGCCGTTGGTGCCGTGCAGCATGGCGAGCCACAGCATCAGCAGGTCCCAGACCTGCCAGAACGGGCTCGCCCAGCGGCCCGCCACGAAGGCGAAGCCGATCTTCGACACGCCGCCGTCCAGCACCAGCTGGATGACCAGGTGGCCGATGACCAGGACGACCAGCACGACGCCGGACAGCCGCATGAACAGCCAGGCGGCCATCTCGAAGTTGCCGCGGCTGGACCTGGGGGTCTTCTTGGTGCGCTGGCGCGGGGCCTCGATCAGCGGCGCCGGGTTGTCGACGCTGTAGACGGGCGCGCCCTCGACGGGGCCCACGGCGGTGGCGGTGGTCTCAGTGGTGGACATGGGCGTCAGCTCCCGAACAGTTCACGAGCGGCGTGGCCGAGCACGGGGTAGATCGCCCCGGCCATGAGCACGACCCACAGGCCGACGACGGACCACATCATCTGCTTCTGGTAGCGCGCGCCCTTCGACCAGAAGTCGACGGCGATGACGCGGAGACCGTTGAGCGCGTGGAAGAGGATGGCGGCGACGAGGCCGTACTCGAGCAGAGCGACGATCGGCGTCTTGTACGTGGCCACGACCTCGTCGTACGCCTCGGGGGAGACACGGACGAGAGACGTGTCCAGGACGTGTACGAACAGGAAGAAGAAGATGAGGACGCCGGTGACTCGGTGAGCCACCCAGGACCACATTCCTTCCCGGCCGCGGTACAGCGTTCCAGCCGGCACGGAAAAACCCTCCGGGAGCGGGGATTGGGGCCGCGCCGGCTTTTCTGGTCGGTCGGGCCCGGCCGGGTACGGTCCACCGGCCCCCAGCATGGTAGCCATGCGCTGGCGCTGGGCTTAGCCCGGGTCTCGCGGTGTGATCAAACTGGCACGCGGATGGGGGATTCGCCGGTTATCTGTCGGGTGCGGATCGTTTGTGGCTGATCGCGCCCGCGCGGCGGTAGCCGCTCGTCGACTACAGCCCCGCGCCCCTGAGGGTGTCGCTCAGCCGTGTCTTCGCGAGGTGCCGGAGTTCGTCCGCCGTGACCGCCCGTTCCTCCTCCGGATCGTTTGCCAGGCGTGACCGGATGGCCTCCAGGACCCGGTCCAGGGTCCGTGCGGCGGGGATGTCACCCACATGGATGACGAAGAGGTGCCCGAATTTCGCCTCGTATGCCGCGTACGCGGCGTTCAGCGCGGTGTATGCCGCGTCGTATGTGTCCTCCGGCAGCGAGGGCAACGTTTCCCCCGCCAGCGCCTCCGCCAGATCGGCCGGGGTCAGGTCGTAGGCGGCCTCGTCGGAGGCGGCGAGGAGGGAGTCGAGGTCGGGGTAGGGGCGGTGGGTGGTGAGGCGGTGGGCCCAGCGGTGGCTGTGCAGGCAGGTGAGGAGGGTGCGCTGGAGGTCGGCGGCGGGGCTGCTGTTGAAGCGGTCCAGCGCGGGTATGGCGAGCTGTTTGGGGAGGTGTGTGGGCGTCACGGGTTTCGGCAGGGGCAGGTGTGGGAGATGTGCCGTCACGTTATCGAGAGTGGTCATGACGTGTCCGATGGATGCCCGAATTTCACCCGGACGGAAGAGTTTCGGAACGTGTGGTGGACGCTTGCCGTCACCTCCCGCCGTAGGTTGGCGGAGTGAGTCAGCACAGGCGCCGGGCGGCGGCGAACAGGACACGGAGGCAGGGGCTGATAGCGGCGGGCGCGGGTGCCGCCGTGATCGCGGCCGGGGTGGGCCTCGGATTGTGGTCGACGGCGGGCGACGAGGGCGGCGGGTCCGCGATGAGTCCGTCCGGGGATGTCTCCGCGAGCGCGTCGCCGTCCCCCTCGCCCAGCCCCAGCCGCTCGTACCCGCTCTCCGAGGCGCCGCGCACCATACCCGCCGTGCGGGAGCACACCCCGGCGCGTGGGCCCGGGTGGCGGCCCGCGAAGGGGCACCGGGTGGTCGTGGGGGACGGGGCGCTGGCGGACGAGGGGCGGCTGATAGCCGGTGAGCTGGGGCTGACGTACGCGGGGGAACGGAGCGACACGCGGGCGGGGGACGTGCGGCTGGCGCTCGGCGGGGCCGAGGGGGCCGGGCCGGAGTCGTACACCATGACCGTGCGCGGCGGGCGGGTGGAGATCAGCGGGCCGAGTGACGCGGGGGTGTTCTACGGCACCCGGACGCTGAAGCAGGAGGTCCGGGGCGGGGGGACGGCGCCGGAGGGGGTCGTGCGGGACGAGCCCGCCAAGGCGCAGCGCGGGCTGATGCTGGACATCGCGCGCAAGCATTTCACCGCCTCCTGGATCGAGGACCGGGTGCGGGAGCTGGGGGACCTGAAGTTCAACCAGCTGGGGCTGCACTTCTCCGACGACCAGGGCTTCCGGATCGCGTCCGACCGGCATCCGGAGGTCGTCTCCAGGGACCGGCTGACCAAGGCGGAGGTCCGGCGGATCCTCGACCTCGCGGCCGAGCGGCACATCACCGTCGTACCGGAGATCGATTCGCCCGGGCATCTGGGCGCCGTGATCGCGGCGCATCCGCAGTTGCAGCTGCGGGACGCGCGGGGGCGGGCGGCGCGCGGGGCCGTGGACATCTCGCAGCCGGGCGCGGCGAAGATCGTGGACGAGCTGCTCGCCGAGTACGCGGAGCTGTTCCACGGCGGGCAGTGGCACCTGGGCGGTGACGAGTACCGGGCGCTCACGGCGGCCGATCCGCAGGCGTCGTACCCGCAGCTCGCGGCGGCGGCGCGCAAGAGGTTCGGGGCCGGGGCCACGGTCGCGGACCTGGCGACGGGGTGGCTCAACGACCGCGCCAGGACCGTCCGCGCCCAGGGCCGCGTCCCGCGCGCGTGGAACGACGGCTTCTACGCCGGTACGTCGGTGGCGCCCGCCGACGACATCCGGGTGGCGTACTGGACGGGCAAGGAGATCGGCGCCCGGGAGCCCCTGGAGTACCTGGACGCGGGCCGGAAGGTCCTCAACTACAACGACGAGTTCCTCTACTACGTCCTCGGCGAGCCGCAGACCTTCGTCTACCCGACCGGGCAGCGGATCTACGAGCAGTGGACGCCCCGGGTGCTGCGCGGCACCCAGGCGGTCCCGGAGCGGTACGACGGGCAGATCCTCGGCGGTTCCTTCGCCGTCTGGTGCGACCTGGCCGGTTCGCAGACGCAGGACCAGGTCGCCGCCGGGATCCGGCTGCCGCTGCGGGCGACCGTGCAGAAGCTGTGGGACCCGCGGCGGCCGGGGCTGTCGTGGGCGGAGTTCCGGCAGCTCGCGGACCGATTGGGGTGAACCCCGTGCGCACCGGTGGACGGCTGTGATGGTCTCGTACGGCAGCGGCGGTCAAGGAACCGGGGGAACCGGACATGGGGTACTGGGGCTACTTCGTCGTGGGCCGCGGGGAGCGGCCGCTCGGGGAGTACGAGGCGCTGGCCGGTGCGGCGCCGGAGCTGACGCGGGCCCGGCGGCCGACGGGGGAGGGCTGGCAGCTGTGGGAGTACCCGAGCGGGGACGGTGACGTCGGCAGCATGAACGTCCTGGCTCGCGAGACGGGCGCGCCCGCGCTGTTCGGGTACGTCATGGACAGCGCCTGTGTCGTCGTCGAGGCGGCGGCGCCGGAGAGCGGGGCGTGGACGGCCTGTCTGGGGCGGGCGGCGATGGCCCGCTACCTCGGCGCCGGGCAGGAGGGGCTGACCCTGGACGACTACTTCCTCGAGCCGCGCGACGCCGCCGAGCGGGCCGCCGCCTGGGCCGCGGAGGCCGGACGGACCGTGGCCGCCGAGCCGCTGCTCGACGTACTGACCGCCGACTCCGACGAGCTGGCCGAAAACATGCTGTTCCGGTTCCTGGGGCGGCTCGGGGTGGTGCCGCTGTGACATTACGGGGCCATAGCGCGCAGTAAGGGGAAGTGCGGGCTCCGTAAGGGATGGCGCCCCGGCGAGGGAGGCGTGCATGAGCCTGGTGGAACTGATCGCGCAGGCCGACGAACGCGGACTGGCTACCAGCGCCCTGGCTTGTTTGGATCGGTGTGTGCCGCTGCTGGGCGGTGACGACGAGGTGCTGCGGCCCCTGTGGGCCAACCTCGCCGAGGGCGGTGACCCGGGCGACTGGGGCGGGCTGGTGGAGGAGGCGCGCGGCAGGATCGGCGCGCCCGCTCCCGACGACGAGGCGGCGCTGCTCGCGCACCGGATGCTGGCCGCCGCCCCGGCCGAGCGGTCCGCCGCCGGGCTGCGGGTGTGGGCCGACGCCTGCTCCGTCGCCTCCCTCCAGGTCCACCGGCTGCTCGACCCCGCCGAGGACGGCGCGGCCTCGGTCGACGCCCGCCGTGAGGGCCGTACGGAGGCCATGTCGCCGCTGGTCGCGGCCGAGCTGCGGCGGCAGATCACCGTCCTGGAGCTGCTCGCCGGGCACGGTTCGGGCGGACTGCGGTCGGCGCTGGAGGTGTCGACCGAGGGGCGCCGGGTGCTGCGCGCGGTGGTGTCGCGGCGGGCCCGGGTCGGCGGCTGAGCGGGCGCCGCGGCGGGCGGACCGTGTGAGCGGCGTGGGGCGGTTCTGCGCCCGTCGCGGGAAGCCGCCCGGAACCGGGTGACGAAAAGCCCCCGGCCCTCGCTCTTGCGTATGTGACTGTGACGACGAGTGTGACGACGGAAGCGGCGGACCGGGCCGAGGGCAGACCGCAGGCCGCCGCGAAGCCGATGCGCTGGGCGGCGGACGCGGTGGCGACCATGCGGGAGGGGGCGCGGGTGCGCCTCGACTACACGGCGCAGAGCCTGTGGCGGGTCGACCGGATGATCGATGAGCTGCGCCAGGAGGGCACGCCGCCCGCCGCCGTGGAGAACGTGCTGCGCGGCTTCGGCGCGTACGCCGGTGAGGTGATCGTCCGGCAGACCGGCGCCGAGTGGTGGGCGTCGGGCGGTGACCACTGGGTGCGCACCCCCGACGGCCGGCTGTGGGACCCCGTCGAGGAGGCCCGCCGCTGCTTCGCCGGGGACGGCGGCTCGCTGCGGCTGCTGTGCCGGGACGCGACGGCGGGTACGCCCGTCTGATCCACCGCCGCAGACGACGAACCGGCCGGGGCCCTGAACGGACCCCGGCCGGTTCTCGTGTCCCCCGAGGGGGGTTACGGCGTCAGCGTCTGGCCCAGGCGGGCGCCGTACGGCGTGCCGAGGCCGCTGCGGGTGTAGTACACGTGCCCGCCGACGTCGATGCCGGAGCTGCCGCTGTCCAGCTGGAGGACGAGGCCGTTGTAGCTGTCCTCGCCCTCGATGCCGATCGCGAGGTCCGCGCGGCCCCAGCCGGACAGGTCCTGGAGGACCACCGAGGAGCCGAGCCGGTCGTTGGTCTCGGTCGAGCCGCCGATGCCGCTGCTGTCCTGGTGGTACGCCTTGGCACCGGAGCCGGTCAGACCGGACGAGGAGCCCTTGAGCAGTACGGCCATGCCCGCGTTGCCGCGGTTGGTGTCGGCGCGGGTGAGGTCCTCGTAGGGCACGCCGGTGAGCAGGTCGGCGTAGCCGTCGTCGTTGTAGTCGCCCGCCGAGACGGACATGCCCATCCCGTCATTGGACTCGGCGCCGCCCGGAACACCAGTGGTGTCCTGGTGGACGGTGCGCATCCCGGTGGTGGTGAAGCCGGTCGAGGTGCCGAGGACCATGGTGATCTGGCCGCCCTTGTAGGCGCCGGACTCGCTGGTGGACGGCTGGCCGATGGCGATGTCGTCGTAGCCGTTGCCGTTGAAGTCACCCGCGGTGAGGGACCGGCCGCCCTTGACGGAGATGACCCCGGCCTTGGTCAGGCCGCTGGCGGAGCCCGCGAACCGGACCACACGGCCGATGCCGCCGCTGTCGCGGTAGTTGAGGGCGACGTCCGCGCGGCCGTCCCGGTTGAAGTCGCCGGTCGCGGCGTCCAGGTAGGAGACCGAGCCGGTGGCGGAGGTCAGCTTGCCGGTGAGGGTGGTGCCGCCCGCGAGGCGGACCTGGTAGCTGCCGCCGTTGCCGGAGCCCGCGGTGAAGACGTCGGCCCGGCCGTCGGCGTTGAAGTCGCCCATGGTCACGGTGGAGCCGAGCTTCGCGCCCGCCGCGGTGATGCCGGAGCCGGTGGCGAACGAGAAGCCCTTGGTGAGGGCCGGGCCGTACAGCACGGTCACCGTGCCCCGGTCGGTGCCGCCGCTGTCGTCCTCGCCGGGGGCGCCGATCGCCAGGTCGGCGCGGCCGTCGCCGTTGTAGTCGCCCCACGCGGTCGAGGCGCCGAAGTTGTCGCCGGACTCGGTGGTGCCCGGCACCCCGGAGCTGTTCTGGGTGAGCGTGCGCTTCAGCTCGGCGACGGGGCCGTCCGTGCCGCCCGGGACCACCACGACCTGGTTGCCCCGGGGCACACCGGCGACCATGTCGTTGACGCCGTCGCGATTGAAGTCGGCGGTGGGGATCGCCGAGTCGGCGCCCGCGCTCGCCGCGAACCGGCGGATCTCACCGAGCTTGGCGTACATCGTGGTGCCGGGGCACTCGGTGGCGTAGCCGTCCTTGTGGCCGGAGATCTGGTTGAGGGTGGCCTCCTCGCCCTTGTCCCACACGCCGGTGTTGCCGCCCGCGGTCAGGGTGACCTTGCCGGTCGGGTTGCCGCCGTACTGGCCCAGCTTCCAGGCCGCGACGCGGGCCACCGACTCCAGCGCGGCCCGGGTGGGGCGGCCCGGCGCGATGCCCTTGGAGGGGTCGCCCTGGAAGTCGCCGAGGACGGCGATACCGGTGGAGTAGGTGTTGAAGCCGTAGGTGTGCGCGCCCTGCACGGGCAGGTCGATGCCGCCCGCGCGGCCCTCGAAGACCTGGCCGCACTTGTCGACCAGGAAGTTGTAGCCGAGGTCGTTCCAGCCGTTGACCTGGACGTGGTACGCCATGATGCCGCGCACCAGCGACGGGGACTGGGCGCAGCTGTAGCTGTTGGAGCCGACCGTGTGGTGCACGAAGACGGCCTGCACCTTTTCGTTGTAGGTCGGCGGGTCCTCCACCACCGACTCGTCGGCGCCCCAGGCGGCCCGGCCGGTGATGGGCGGCTGGGTGACGGTGGACGGCGGGGCGACCGGCACGGTCTCGGTCGGCGACGGCGACGTGGTGGCCGTGTCCGTGGGGGACGCGGACGTGGAGTCCGTCGGCGAGGCGGTGTCCGTGGGGGACGCGGTCGCCGAGTCGGTCGGCGCGGCGCTGTCCGTCGCGGTCGCGGTCGCGCTGGCGTCGGCGCCCGGGTCCGTCGTCGTCTCCGTGGCGGACGGGCTGGCGGTCTCGGCGGCGAAGGCGGCCGGTTCCATCTCGGTGCCGATGGACCTGGTCTCGGCGGTGGTCACCAGGCCCGGGTCGACCAGGTTGACCTCGAGTCCCTTGGGCAGGCCCGCGGTGGAGGTGCCGTCCTCCCGGACGACCTGCACCTCGACACCGTCGGACGGGCCGACCCACAGCGGCGCGGAGGCGCCCCGCATCCCGGGCTCGACGCCCTCCGGCGGGTCCTCGCCCAGCTCCAGTTCCTGCCAGGCGGTCCAGTCACCGGTCTCGCTGTTGCGGGTGCGCACCTGCGCGGTGCCGTCGATCTGCACCCGGGGGCCGGTCCAGGAGACACCGAGCAGGGAGAACTGCTGGGTGCTCGTGCGCGGCAGCTCGCGCTCGCGGGCACCGGTGCCCTTGAGGGCGAGGTCGTAGACCTTGACCGGCCGCTTGGCGCGGGCCTCCGCCTCGTCCGGGCCGTCGGACGGGCTGGCCAGGGCGTAGGTGACCACGCCCCCACCGCCCAGGACGACAGCGCCGAGCGTCAGCCAGGCTCTCCGCTTCAAACTCAGTGGTCTGTACGCGTGCGACGTACGACGACTCAAGACGAACCCACCCCAAATAGGCCACAGAAGGCCACAGAAGATCGAGTAGTTGAAGTCACATGAGGCGCATCCGTCACGGGGATGGCCTGCGATACCCAGCGCATTGTGGTGGGGAAACATCACTGCACCACAGGCGTTAGTGGGGTAGATCACAAAACAATGTGCCTCATGAACACGACAGATGCTTGAGGCGGGAAAAGGTTGTACGACCACCCCGCACTTCCCCTGTGACATTCGGCATGACCGGGGCCCGTGTCGTTTCACGGCGGCGATCCGCTGGGACTGAAGGGGGCCGCTCTGTGTTCCCCGACACCGAGCGAAGGGGTGGGGTCTCATGAGCCGAGTGGACGAGTACGTGCCCTGCGCACAGGAGATGCGTCCGTACGCCACGGCGTTCGTCGCACGTGTCACCGCCCGCAACCGGCTGCCGCTGGACTACTCCGTACGCAGCCTGCGCATCGTCGACTTCCTCCTCGACGGCCTGCGCAAGGGCGGCGCCGACCCGGAGGCCGCCCACGACACGCTGTGCGGCCTCGGCGCCTACGTCGGCGAGGTGCTGGTGCGCCGCGCGGGCGCCACCTGGGTGGACCTGGACGCGGGCCAGCGGGCCGTCCTCGGTCAGCCGGTGGGCGTACGCATGCCCGACGGCCGGATCTGGAACCCCCTCGGCAAGGTCCTCAACCGCTTCGAGGCGGGCGGCCCCGACGAGTCGCTGCACACCTTCTACCTGACCCTGCACGGCAGATCCCGAAGACCGGCGGCATGACGCCCCCGTAACCCGTCCCACCTGGGCCGACAGCCCGTCGATCTTCCTCCCCGCGTCTGACGACCTGTGACACTTCCGTGCGGACCGGCGCTGATGACCTTGGGGGGCGTCGACACGGCCGATGCGTGTCGCATGGCGCGGACTAGCAACGGACACCCGGTACGAACGAGGACAGTCTTGGGCCAGGGAGGGGAACCCCGGCGCGCACAGGCGTACGACGGGGAACTGGGCGCGGCCGTCGCGCGGGCCCAGGACGGTGACGAGGCCGCCTTCGCGGTCGCGTACCGGATCGTGCAGCCGGGGCTGCTCGGCTATCTGCGCGGTCTCGTCGGCGACGACGCGGAGGACGTGGCGTCCGACGCCTGGCTGGAGATAGCCCGGGACCTCGGGCGGTTCAAGGGCGACGGCGCGGGGTTCCGCGGCTGGACCGCGACCATCGCCCGGCACCGGGCCCTGGACCATCTGCGGCGCCAGCGGGTGCGGCCCCGGGCCAGCGCCCTGGAACAGGACGTACTGGAACTGCCCGGTCCGCACACCACCCACGACCAGGCGCTGGAGGCGCTCTCCACCGAGCGCGCCCTGCGACTCGTCCGCGAACTGCCGCGCGACCAGGCGGAGGCGGTACTGCTGCGGGTGGTCGTCGGCCTGGACGGTCCCGCCGCCGCCCGGGTCCTGGGCAAGCGTCCGGGCGCGGTCCGCACCGCCGCCTACCGCGGCCTCAAACGCCTCGCCCGCAGCCTCGGCGCCGAGGACGCGAATGCCGAGGGTGTGACGGATGACGGCCCCCGGACGCTGGGGGAGTCGAAATGAGCGACGCCCGTGGCTCGTCGGGCGAGTGGGCGCGGTGTCGGACCGAGTCGGGTCAGTGGGGCGGACAGGAACGGAAGCGGACATGGGTGAACGGCTGAGCGGCGGCGGAGTCTCCGGCCGTCGCGGCGCCGCGGCCGACCCCTGGTGGGCGGAGCGGGACGGCGCCCTGGAAGCGTTGCTCACCACCGCCCTGCGCGAGGGCCGGATCGACGCCGACGCCGAGCAGCGCGCCGTGGCCGCGTTCCGTACCGCGCGCGACGCCGGAGCGCACCGCGCCCGCGCCCGCACCCGCCGCCGCGACGACTGGCGCCCCCGCGCCCACCGCCGCGCCGGACGCTCACTGAAGGCCACGCTCGCCGTGGTGCTCGGCAGCCTCACCCTCGGCGGCGTCGCGGTCGCCGCGATTGGCTCGGCCGGATCCACGTCCGACGACGCCGGTAAGGCACGTACGCGGCCGGAGACCTCGACGCTCTCCCCAAAGACCCCCACCCAGGGCTCGGCCCCCACCGGACCCAGCGCCGCCACCACGTCCCCGGACGGCCCCTCCACCGCCCAGGACACCGAGGCGCAGTGCCGTGCGTACGAGCAGGTGGCGGGGCGCGGCCAGGCCCTCGACGCCACCGCCTGGCAGCGGCTCGTCGCGGCGGCGGGCGGCGAGGAGAAGGTCGACGCGTTCTGCGCCGCCCGGGACCTCCAGCCGACGCCATCGGCCCGCCCCACGACCCCGCCCGCCCGGCCGGACGGCGTGGACGCCTCGGACAACGCCGACAAGGGCAACGGGAAGCAGTAGGCGAGAGCCGTACCGGGAGAGGGGCGTGCCATGGGCTCCGCCGTGTCGCCGCCAAGGCAACGGCCGGGGCCGCCACCCCCCACAGGAGAGGCCCCGGCCGTCGCGCGGCACGGGCCGCGCGGCGGCCCGTACTTCCTACAGCGCCGGGGGTGCGGTTTGTGTCACACCCTCCGCGTCACGAGTTAGTTGCATCCTCTATGCGTCCCCTGCGGACATGGACGGGGAGCGGTTTCACGCCGTAACGTGCGTTTCGCGCCGGGTGCGGAAGATCAACAGGGGTGGCGGGTGACTGCCGCCACCACCGGCTGACGGAGAGCCGCACACATCAACCACGAGAAGCCGAAGGCGCAAAAGAGGGGCTGCGGTGCTGGGGGACGACGCGGAGCTGACGGCCGCGGTGCTTGCGGCACAGGACGGGGACGAGACCGCGTTCCGGACTGTGTACCGCGCGGTGCACCCGCGGCTGCTCGGATACGTACGGACACTCGTCGGCGATCCCGACGCCGAGGACGTGGCGTCCGAGGCCTGGCTGCAGATCGCCCGCGACCTGGAGCGCTTCAGCGGGGACGCGGACCGTTTCCGGGGCTGGGCCGCCCGGATAGCCCGCAACCGCGCCCTGGACCACATACGCATGCGTGGCCGCCGCCCCGCCATCGGCGGCGACGAGACGGAACTGACCAGCCGTGCCGCCGAGTCCGACACCGCGGGCGAGGCCATCGAGGCCCTGGCCACCGGCAGCACCCTCTCCCTCATCGCCCGGCTGCCCCAGGACCAGGCCGAGGCCGTCGTCCTCAGGGTCGTCGTCGGCCTCGACGCCAAGACCGCCGCCGACACCCTCGGCAAGCGGCCCGGCGCCGTACGCACCGCCGCGCACCGCGGGCTGAAACGGCTCGCGGAACTCCTCGGCGAGCAACTCGGCGACGATCCGGAATCCGCCGGAGTGCTCGACGCCGTCCCCACCCCGAGGCAACCGCATGGCAGGGTGGTGACGTCCGCGACTGTGACGCATACGCGCGCGCGGACGCAGAAGGATGTGTGATGGCCGACGAGCAGTACAAGTGGCTGGACCGCGATACGGCGGAGCGTCTGCTGCGCGGAGAGCCGCTCGACCCTGCCGCCGCCGACGCCGGTGAACCGGCCCGCAGGCTGGCCGAAGCCCTCGACGCGCTGGCCGCTCCCACCCCGCTGACCAGCGAGCAACTCCCCGGTGAGGACGCCGCGCTGGCCGCGTTCCGCCAGGTCCGCGAGCAGCGGCGCGCCCCCCTGGGCGCGGCCCCGCGCACCCGCCCCTCCTCCGACGCCGGGCTGGTCCGGATCGACGGCCGTGGTGCCGCCGCCGACCGCCCCGGTGCGGCACGCCGCCCCCGCTGGGCGCGCCCCGTGCGGTTCGGGCTGGCCGCCGCGCTGGCCGTCGGCATGGTCGGCGGGGTCGCCGTCGCGGCCGGAACCGGAGTCCTGCCGACGCCGTTCGACGGCCACACCCCCGCCCCGGCCAGCTCCGTCTCGGCGGCCGTGACCCCCGAGCAGCCGCTGATCTCGCCGTCCCCGGACGGCACCGGAGGCGGCGGCGCGGGCACGACCACCACCGGCCCGTCCCGCGAGTCCGCCGGGAAGGGCACCCCCGACGGTCGTACCCCCGACGACCGCGTCTCGGCCTGCCGCGATCTGCGGGACGGCAAGAGCCTCGACGCCGACCGCCGCCGTGCCCTGGTGGGGGCGGCGGGCGGCCCGTCCCGCGTCCCGAAGTACTGCGAGACCGCCCTCAGGACTCCCCCCGCCGCCACCGACCGCGGCAACGGCGGAGGGGAGCAGGAGAGGGGCGACGGGAACGATCGGGGCAAGGGCTCGGACAAGGATTCGGACAAGGATTCGGACAAGGATTCGGACAAGGACTCGGACAAGGACTCGGACAGGGAATCCGACGCGGACCGCGGGTTCGGCGACCGTCGCGACCAGGGTCGCGGCGAGGGCGAAGGCCACAGGAATCGCGATCAGGGCAAGGGGCGCGACGAGGGTGACGGTCGCGGCAACGGCTGAACGCCCTGCTCAACGCCCCTGACCTGCGGATTCATATCGCGTTGAACATTTCCCGCTCAGGGTGTGACACTTTTCGGCCCCCACGCGCAGTAATGAGTGAGCCGACTGGTCATCGGCTATGGCACTGAGCCCGGGTTCCCCCCGTACCCAGGGCTCGTGCACCTCGGCGCGGGCGGGACACGTTCCCCCGGTCCCGCCCGCGCCTCAGAAGAAGCCGGTCATCCGAGGAAGCCGTTCACCAGTGGACGACGACCTTGTCACCGTTTCTCACCTGCCCGTACAGATCCGCGATCGCGGCCTCGTCCCGTACGTTCACACAGCCGTGCGAGGCGCCCGCGTACCCCTGCGCGGCGAAGTCGGAGGAGTAGTGCACGGCCTGCCCGCCGCTGAAGAACATGGCGTACGGCATCGGTGAGTCGTAGAGCGTGGACACATGGTCCCGGGACTTCCAGTAGACCTCGAACACGCCTTCGCGGGTGGGTGTGTACTCCGAGCCGAACCGCACCGGCATGACCGAGACGGTGCGCCCGTCGATCATCCAGCGCAGGGTCCGGCTCGACTTGCTGACGCACAGCACCCGCCCGGTCAGACAGCGCGGATCGGGCGCGTCGGCGGGCTGGCCGCCCATCAGGTACAGGTCCCACTTGCCGGGTTCCCGCGTCATGCCGAGCAGCCGCTGCCAGGTCACGGTGTCGGTCACCCCGGTCCGGGGCAGCCCGCGCTTGCCCTGGAAGCCGCGTACGGCCTGCTCGGTCAGGTCGTCGTAGGTGCCGGTCGGCCCGTCGAACAGCCACTCGACCTGGCGCAGCCGGGCCTGGAGTTCGCGTATGTCCGGTCCGCTGTCCCCGCGCGCGTACAACACCAGCGGCGCGGGCTCGGCGGGGCGGGAGGACGGGGGCGGAGGGGGTGCGTCCGGCTTCTCCGCGCCCGCGGAGGCGCTGGCCGGGGCGGAAGGGGTGGAAGGGGCCGAAGGGGCCGAAGGAGCCGAAGGGGTCGACGACGGCAGTTCGACGCGCACCGGTGGCACGGGTTTGCCGTCCGGCCCCGTGGGCTGGACCGTGCAACCCGCCGTCGTCGTCACGACGAGCGCGGCGGCGGTGCCGAACAGGGCGGCGTGCGACCTCATACTCCCCATGCCCCGGATCCTTCCCCGTCCGTGACCCCGGGCCAACCACGGGGCATCGTTGTGAGGAAGGTCCCAGCGTGGAGCACTCCACCGGGCGCACGGCCGCCGCTACAGTCCGTGGCGAGAGAGCGGCTGTACTGGCGAGTAACCAAGTAACGCGGAGGCGCACCATGGCACGCGAATCGGAGTCCGGACTCCCCATCGAGCCGGTCTACGGTCCGGATGCTCTCCAGGGCTGGGACGCCGCGGAGAAGCTGGGTGAGCCGGGTGCGTATCCCTACACGCGCGGTGTCTACCCGTCGATGTACACGGGCCGCCCCTGGACGATGCGCCAGTACGCCGGTTTCGGCACCGCGGCGGAGTCCAACGCGCGCTACCAGCAGCTGATCGCCAACGGCACCATGGGCCTGTCGGTCGCCTTCGACCTGCCCACCCAGATGGGCCACGACTCGGACGCCCCGATCGCGCACGGCGAGGTCGGCAAGGTGGGCGTGGCGATCGACTCCGTCGACGACATGCGGGTGCTGTTCGGCGGGATCCCGCTGGACAAGGTGTCGACGTCGATGACGATCAACGCCCCCGCCGCCATACTGCTGCTCCTGTACCAACTGGTCGCCGAGGAGCAGGGCGTCAGCGCGGACAAGCTGACCGGCACGATCCAGAACGACGTGCTGAAGGAGTACATCGCGCGCGGGACGTACATCTTCCCGCCCAAGCCGTCGCTGCGGCTGATCGCGGACATCTTCAAGTACTGCAAGGCCGAGATCCCGAAGTGGAACACCATCTCGATCTCCGGCTACCACATGGCCGAGGCGGGCGCCTCTCCCGCGCAGGAGATCGCGTTCACGCTGGCCGACGGCATCGAGTACGTGCGCACGGCGGTCGCGGCCGGCATGGACGTCGACGACTTCGCGCCCCGCCTGTCGTTCTTCTTCGTCGCCCGTACGACGATCCTGGAAGAGGTCGCCAAGTTCCGCGCCGCCCGCCGGATCTGGGCGCGGGTGATGCGCGAGGAGTTCGGCGCGAAGAACCCCAAGTCGCTGATGCTGCGCTTCCACACCCAGACCGCGGGTGTGCAGCTGACCGCCCAGCAGCCCGAGGTGAACCTCGTCCGCGTGGCGGTGCAGGGTCTGGCGGCGGTCCTCGGCGGCACCCAGTCGCTGCACACCAACTCCTTCGACGAGGCCATCGCCCTGCCGACCGACAAGAGCGCGCGGCTGGCGCTGCGGACGCAGCAGGTGCTGGCCTACGAGACCGACGTCACGGCGACCGTCGACCCCTTCGCGGGCTCCTACGTCATCGAGAGGATGACCGACGACGTCGAGGCGGCGACGCTGGAGCTGATGCAGAAGGTCGAGGACCTCGGCGGCGCCGTCAACGCCATCGAGCACGGCTTCCAGAAAGGCGAGATCGAGCGCAGCGCCTACCGGATCGCCCAGGAGACCGACTCCGGCGAGCGGGTCGTGGTCGGCGTCAACCGCTTCCAGCTCGACGAGGAGGAGCCGTACGAGCCCCTCCGCGTGGACCCCGCCATCGAGGCCCAGCAGGCCGAACGGCTCGCCAAGCTGCGCGCCGAGCGCGACCAGGGCGCCGTCGACTCGGCGCTGGCGGCCCTGAAGAAGGCGGCGGAGGGCGAGGACAACGTCCTGTACCCGATGAAGGACGCGCTGCGGGCGCGGGCGACGGTGGGCGAGGTGTGCAACGCCCTTCGGGAGGTCTGGGGGACCTACGTGCCGTCGGACGCGTTCTGAGCTGGGTGACTCCCTCGCATGCGTGACCGGGGGCGGAAGCCGCCCGCCCCCGGTCGATCTCGTCGAGGGTGTTCCCGGACGGAGGGTGCCGGGGCTGTGATGCCGCACGAGCCGTCGCTTTCCGACGCTGCCGACCGGCTCCGGGAGGAGTTGCCCGGACACCGGGTGGATCCTCGGCGTCACCCTCGGCCTCTCCGTCGAACACCCTCCTCGACGGCGACGGCGACGGCGACGGCGACGGCGAGGGCGACGGCGAGGGCGCGGGCGACAGCGACGGCTAGGCGCATCCCGACCCCGGAGTGTCGTACCCCCGTGCGACACTCCTTTCCATGTTCGGTGTCATCGATCTGCCCACGTACCTCGCAGGCCTGATCCTGATCGTCCTGCTCCCCGGCCCCAACTCCCTCTACGTCCTCTCCGTTGCCGCCCGGCGAGGTGTGCGGGCCGGGTACACGGCCGCGGCCGGGGTCTGGTGCGGGGACACCGTGCTGATGACGCTGTCGGCGGCCGGGGTGGCGTCGCTGCTCCAGGCCAACGCCGTGCTGTTCGGGATCGTGAAGTACGCGGGCGCCGGATATCTGACGTGGCTCGCGGTCGGGATGCTGCGGGCGGCGTGGGCGATGTGGCGGACCCGGCGGGCGGGGGCCGTCGAGGACGCCCCGGCGCTCGCCGCCGACGAGCGGCCCTATCGCCGGGCGTTCGTCATCAGCCTGCTCAATCCGAAGGCGATCCTGTTCTTCGTCGCCTTCTTCGTGCAGTTCGTCGATCCGGGGTACGCCTACCCCGCGCTCTCCTTCGTCGTCCTCGGCGGCCTCGCGCAGCTCGCCAGCGTGCTGTATCTGAGCGCGCTGATATTCAGCGGCACGAAGCTGGCCGCCGCCTTCCGCCGCCGCAGGCGGCTGTCGGCGGGGGCCACTTCGGCGGCGGGGGCGTTGTTCCTCGGGTTCGCGGTGAAGCTGTCGCTGGCGAGCAGCGTGTAGCTCCGCTGGGGGGCGGTCGTCGGCCGCGGCGCCGTGGTGGCTGGTCGGGCGGTTCCGTGCGGCCCCTATCGGCCCTGGCGGGCCGTGGGGCGCAGTGCGGTGCGGGCGTTGACCAGGGTGCGGGTGAGGATTGGGGGCAGGAGGTCCACGACGATACGGCGCGTGCGGCTGCGGGGGCGGCGGCGTGCCGGTGGGGTGCTGGGAGTGGGCTGGTGGGGGACCGGGGCCGTCGGGGTGGGGTCCTCCTGCGCGGCGCGGCCGTAGCGGGACAGGGGGAAGGGCGGTGCCTGCATCTCCCGCTTGGACTTCAGGCGGATCAGGCGGTGGCCCGCCGCCTGCTGGACGCTCAGATGGCAGTCGTCCCGGCCGCGCACCATCGCGAGCAGTTCCTCCTGCACGGGCTCGGGGTCGCCCCAGGTGCCGTACAGCTTCTGGGTGCTCAGGCAGATGGGGCGCAGGCCCCGGTTGAGCACGGCCTCCCAGACGGCGACGGACACGCCGGGGGTGTGCTCGGAGCGGAAGTCGTCCAGGACGACCACCCCGTCCGGCAGCAGGGCGTCACGGGCGGCGCCGATGTCGCCGTGGACGTGCTCGTAGAGGTGCGAGGCGTCGATGTGCACGAAGCGGCAGGAGCCGGGGGCCACCTCGCCGGGCACCACGGAGCTGGGGCCCTGGAGGACCCGGGGGAGTTCGTCGTGGAAGGCGAGGTAGTTCGTCTCGAACGCCCGCCGGGTGAGCGCGGCGTAGGACTTGCGGGACTCCGCCTGGTTGGCGTCGTCGGGGGCGTCGCCCTCGAACAGGTCGCACACCGTGTACCGCTCGCCGGGCCGCAGATGACGGCCGAGGAAGATCGCGCTCTTGCCCATGAAGACCCCGACCTCCAGCAGGTCGCCCCGGACCCCGGCGGTCTCCTGCCGGTCCAGGAGCCATTCGAAGAGCACCTGGTCGAGTACGGGGAACCAGCCGCGGACGTCCTCGAGACGGCGTGGCGGCGCGGTCGCGCCCGCCGGTTGACCCGGGGCGCCGCTGGGGGCGCCGTTCTGCACGGCGCTGTGTGCATTGCTCATGTGGGGGAGCACTTCCTTGTGCGGGGTGCGATCAGGAACTGCTCACTCACTGCCCTTTAAAACCGGGGCAAACCTTTAAGAAAGTGAACTCTGGGCTAATTTCGCTCGGTCAGCGCCTTCCGTAGCGCCGGTGTGGCCCAGCGCTCGACGTACCGGTTGAGCAGCCAGGCCAGCGCCAGCATCGCGGTGAGCGTGGCGGCGAAGGTCGCCCCGGACGGGACGCCGAGGTCCTGGTGGAGGTACTTGATGACGACCCAGCCCAGGTGCTCGTGGACCAGGTAGAAGGGGTACGTCAGGGCGCCCGCGACCGTCAGCCAGCGCCAGTCGGCCCAGTCCAGCCAGCCCAGGGCGATGGCCAGGACGGCGGCGAAGCCGAAGGTGACGATGAGGGTGATGACCCAGCCCGCGCGGTAGGAGAACTGGCCGGGGTGGTCGCTGTGCCAGAGGTGGGACACCGCGATGTGCTGCCCGGTCAGCCAGCTCACGGCCAGGACACCCCAGGCGGTGATGTCGTGGCGGTCGCGGTGGATGAGGTAGATCGCGATGCCGCCGATGAAGAAGGGCGCGTACTGCGGCATCAGCAGGAGGTCCAGGAACGGTTCTGCGGATGCCTGTGCGAGGGCCGCCGCCAGTGTCCACACCGCGCAGAACAGCACCACCCGGCGGCGGTTCGCGCCCGGCAGCACGACGCAGAGCGCGAACAGCGCGTAGAAGCGGATCTCCACCCACAGGGTCCAGTCCACGCCGAGCACCCGGTCGGCGCCCAGTGGTTCCTGCAGCAGGGTCAGGTTGAGCAGCGCCTCGTTCGGGGTGACCGCGTCGTACGCCACCGCGGGCAGCGCGAACGTGGCGGTGACCAGGAAGACGGCCACCCAGTAGGCGGGCATCAGCCGGGCGGTGCGGGAGGCGAAGAAGGAGCGCGGGGAGCGGCCCCAGCCGCTCATGCAGATGACGAAGCCGCTGATGACGAAGAAGATGTGCACCCCGAGCGGGCCGTACGCGAACAGCGAGTGCAGCGTCGGGAACTGCACCTCGGGCGAGGTTCCCCAGGCCCGGCTGACGTCGCCGCCCCGGCCACCGTAGTGGTACAGCGCCACCATCAGCGCGGCCAGCAGCCGCAGGCCGTCCAGGGCGCGCAGTCTGCCGCCGGAGTCCCGCTTCCCGGGTGGCGTGGACACCGGGACGCGGACGTCGGGCACGGTGGCCTTGACGGAAGGCTGTGCGGTGTTCACGACCGTTTCGGTCACGCTGGTACCTCTCGTAGTCCGTCGGCGGCTGGAACACACCGACCCTAGGACGACGCCTGACGCACTTCCGTTCGAAGGGGCCGCGATGTGCCGGACGGCCCCACACAGTTCACCTGGAAGTCGTACGGGCCGCGACCGGGCGCCCCGCGCCCGGGGCCAACGGTGCCGAGCCATCGGTCCCGGGCGTCACGCCCTCGCGTTGGCCTGCGTCGTCGGCGGCTGACCGGCGCTCAGGCCGCGCGCAGGAACGCCGAGTGCGCGGCCTTCCCCAGGTAGGTGAACCGGGTCTCGCCCGCCAGGTGCTTGTCCACGGCCTCCTTGACGCCGGGCCACTTGGCGTCGCCGAAGTCGTCCAGGACGAGCACCGCGCCGGGCGCCGCGATCTGCTCGGCCCACTGGAGGTCGGCGAGGACGCCTTCCAGGGAGTGGTCGCCGTCGATGACGATCACGCCGTAGCTGCGGTCGGAGACGGCCGCGCGGGTGTCGGGGTCCTCGGAGAAGCCGCGCTGGATGCGGGCGGCGGCACCCGCCGGTCCGGCCAGGGCGAGGTTGGTGCGCACGGCGTGCTCGTCGACGGGGGCGCCGGTGGGGTCGGGGCGCCGGTCGGTGCCGGGCTGGAGCTGGATCCCGGCGAACGGGTCGACGATGGTGACGCTCGGGCTGCGGCCGTCGCGCTCCATCATCCGCACCAGACCGGCGGAGAACATGCCGTACAGGGTGCCGATCTCCAGGATCTCGTCGTTCGGCGGGTCGAGCAGCGGTATGGTCCCCAGCTTCCCGCAGATGTTCATGGTGCCGCCCGCGATGCGGCCCACGCCGAGCGACTCCAGGGCGATCAGCAGCCGGTAGGCGGTGGCGACGTTGCGGACGGCGGCCTCGCGGTCCCCGACGAGTTCCGTCACCTCGCCGTGCAGTCGCTCCAGGGGGCCGTGGTAGACGGTCCGCGAGAGACCGCGGCCACCGGGGCCGAACAGCATGTCCACGGCGAGCTGATGACTCTTCGCCGACTTGACGGCGTCCCGCAGCTGTTCCAGCTGGGCGGCGCCTTCGTTGGCCGACGAACGGATCCGTCGGTCGATGCGCTGGTCGATGAGGTCGGCCACCGGGCGCAACAGGCGCCGGGAGACCGAACTGGTGAGCAAGGAGCGGCTTTTCATGGTGCGAAGACCTCAATCCGTCGGGAGTCGAGTCGGAGTGCTGCGGTTCGCGGTACGGATACGGGAAAGGCCGGGGGATCGGGGCGCTGACCGGCCGGTCAGCCGAGCAGACGACGCAGGTTCAGCCTCCCCCACAGCAGACTGGTGGCGAAGGACAGCGTCACGACGACGAGGAGCAGGCCGACCAGCAGCAGCCCGGCCGCCGGTCCGCCCAGGTCCGGCTCCACGAGGGGCCGGACCAGCTCCTCGACGAACAGCACATGGACCATGTACGCGCCGAGCGCGGCACCGGCCAGCTTCTGGAGCAGCGGTCGCCGCTTCTCGGGGACGCGGATCCTGCTGATCAGCAGCAGGACGCAGATGCTCATGGCGGCCACGAACAGATGCGCGTTGGGGATCACGTAGTGGACCTGCGTGTTGTACCAGAGGCACCCGGCCATCGTGAGCGGCAGCAGCGCGAGCAGCGGCCAGCGCCACCGCACGGTCCCGGCCGGGAGGGAGAACAGCAGCGCGCCGCCGACCGCGTACACCAGCGAGTAGGTGCCGAATCCCCAGGCGACGGAGGGCATCTCACGGCCCGACACCTCGGCGTAGGTGTTCAGCACGCTCGGCAGCACCGCGATGCCGAGCAGGACGACGCCCAGCCGCCAGGGCCGCTGTCCGGCCTTGATCAGCATGGCGAAGGCCAGGAACAGGATGATCGGGATGTAGTTGTACATGAACCACAGGTGGTACGCGGGCTGCACCGACCCGAAGAGGGAGTCCACCGCCAGCTCGGTCATGGGCTCGTCGTTGCGGTCCCGCAGCCAGGCCCACACCAGGTAGATGGCCGTCCAGGCGAACAGCGGCACCATGTTGCGCACGAACCGCTTCCACATCCGGGCGCCGTCCTTCGGGGGCGCGCCGACCAGCACGGCCCAGCCCGCGATGGCGAAGTACATCGGCACGGCGAACGGGTTGACGGCCTCGGCCACATGCCCGGCCCAGTACGACCCGGAGCCGTTGGCCGCGTCGTTCCCGGTCGACGTGATGAACTGCGCGCCCACATGGCCCAGCATCACGGTGGCCGAGCAGAGCAGCCGCATCAGATCGACGTCGAAGCGGTGTTCCCGCGCTCCGGCGCTCTTCCCGGCAGGGTCGCTGCCCTTCTGCTGCGGCAGGCGTACGGCGGTCTCGTTCGGCACCGCGAAACTCCCATGGTCTTCGATGTGCGGGGTGTTCAGGGGGTGGGCCGGGGCCCGGTGCCCGTAGGGCCGGTCAGCTGGGCTGGGTCACTTCTTCGCGCCACGGCGCACCGCCGAGCGCACCGCCCTCCGTGCCTTGCGCACCCGGAGCTTGGCGCGGACCTGCGGGCTGCTGCCGGGCAGCCCCAGCTCGGCCAGCCGCAGTTCGGGGAAGTAGTAGCCGGGGGCGTCGGCCAGGTGGCGCTCCAGCCACTCCACGGTCGGCTCCCGCAGGCTCGCGTAGGCCGTGGGCTGCATGCAGAAGCCCATCGCCCGCACCAGCGGCGACAGCGACGCGGGGGCGGTGCCGACCTCGGCCGGGTCCTGGCCGCGCTCCAGGTCGGGCACCAGGTGGTCGACGATGGCCAGCGGTACGCGGTTGCTGTTCGGGTACGGCTTGAGCCGCCGCATCACCAGCGCGGTCCCGACCCGGCCGATCGGTACGCCGTAGTAGGCGGAGGCGGTGACCATGGCGGTCGAGAAGCAGCCGATGACGAGTTCGGGGGCGCAGTGGTGGTACAGCGTCTCGGCCAGCAGCGGCGCGTCCAGCACGGTGAGCCGTACGCCCGCCTCCGCCGCCGCCTTGCTCAGTGCCGCCGAGTAGCTGGCGGGGGCGGTGGGGTGGGGCTTGAAGACCACGGAGCGGTGACCGGCCCGCGCGGCCGAGGTGAGCATCCGGACGTGGAGGTCTTCCTCCTCCTCGGCGCTCAGGATGTTGATGGCCGCCAGGTACTGGCCGAGCAGTACGGCCGTCGGCGACTCCTTCAGCACCGGCGCCAGCCGCGCGTCGTCCGCCGCGTCGGCGGAGATCTCGTCGAGGACCGCGCGGAACGACTCGTCCGGGACGACCTCGGGCTCCACGCCGTACTCGGAGAGCAGCAGCGGACGCAGGCCGGGGATCAGATCGAGGTGGAGCAGGCGCTGGATACGGCTCGCGATGGTCAGCGGCAGCTTCTCGCGGGTGGGGCCGTAGCTCATCAGGCCGTCGGCGTACACATGGACGGCGCTCTCGGAGAAGATCGCCGCCAGCGCGCGGGCCGGGTTGACCTGGATCGACTCCACGGCGAGGTCGACCAGGTCGTGTTCGTCGATGTCCCAGGCGAGCCGGAAGGCCTTCTGCCATATCTCCGTGTCATGGCCGCGCGGGCCCCAGGCGCTGGGGTGGAACGGGCGTATCGCCTCGTTCCAGCTGATCACGTCGTCGAAGCGGGCGGCTATGCGCGCATAGCCGTGCATCTCGTCGAGGCGCAGCGCGACCTCGGGTATCGCCGCGTTGTTGGAGACCAGCAGGACGCGCCGGGCGCTGCCGTGCGGTCCGAACTGGCCCGCGTCCAGCGCGGCGGCCAGGGTCGCGGCCCCGTACAGGGTCGAGACCTGGAATATCTGGGTTCGGTGGGGCATGGGAATCAGGCAGCCTTCCGCCCGTCACGCAGGCGGCTGAGCAACCTGCCTCTGGTGGTGTCGATGGTCCGGAGGGTCTCCTCCAGTTGCCGCGGGGGCATCCGGTGCAGCGCGGCGCGCGCCTCCCGCCGCAGCCGCTGGGCCGCCGAGGCCTCGTACTCGTCCGCCTTGCCGACATGGAAGGCGATCATGGCGCAGTAGGTGCGCACCGCCTTGATCAGGAAGCGGTCGTACTCGGGGTCGCTCAGCAGGTCCTGGATCAGCGCGTCGTAGGCCGGGATGAAGTCCAGCTGACGGTCGTCCTTGATCTGGGTGAGCGAGGTGGCGACGCCGCGCCGGTAGAACACGCCGTGCAGCCCGAGCGAGGCGTACGTCTTGGCCCTCAGGTGCAGGCGCCAGATCCACAACCGGTCCTCGGCCGTGCGCAGTTCGGTCCGGAACCGCATGCCGCCGTCGTCGAAGAGGTGGCGGCGGTAGATCCCCGCCCAGACGAAGGGGTAGTCGACCATCGTCTCCGTGTCGGCCGGGAGGATCCCGTCGCGGGGGTCCATCACGGCGTTGCGCACCGGGGCCGGGGGCCGCCGGATCACCCGCTGGGTGCCGGTGGCCTGTACGTGGTCGGTGCGGGCGAAGTCGCAGCCCAGTTCCTCGACCGCCCTGACCATCCGGGTCAGATGGCCCGGCCCGTACCAGTCGTCGCCGTCGAGGAACGTGATGAACTCACCGCTGGCCGCGTCGATACCGCTGTTGCGCGCATGCGCTATGCCCATGTTCTTCTCGTGCCGGATCACCTTGGCGTTCGGGAGCTTTCCCGCCCAGCGGTCGATGGACCAGGGGGTGGAGTCCGTGGAACGGTCGTCGACGATCAGGAACTCGAATTCCGGGTCCGCGTTGTTGGCGAGACTTCTCAGAGTGGTCTCCGCGAAGGCCCCCACATTGTGCATGGGGACGACAACGGACAGTCTGGGCACGCGGGCCTCTCACGTTCGGGGGATGGAGATTAGAACAGGCTAACGGCCTCCTGTGAGAGGCGGTGTCGACACGGGCGCGGAGAGGTGAATTCCGTTCGCGGTGCAAGTGAATTCTTGGCGACTCATCGACGATCGAAGATCTCCCGCAGCTCGTCGAGGTTCGACTGCGTGGTCTTCCACAGGAAATCCTGCGCGCCGTGCACATCCGCCACCGCCGCCGCGTGGTCGTCGAGGATCGCGGTGGCCCGCTCCAGCAGACGGGAGCCCAACTCCCGGTCGTGCACGGACAGCCCCCACTCCCGGTGACCGATGTCGGACAGGAAGTAGGCCAGTTTCGGGTGCGAGACCAGGCTGAGGATCGGGGTGCCGCAGCCGAAGGGGATCATCCCCGCGTGCCCGCGCATGCCGATGACCAGCAGCGCACGGCCGTACAGGTCCCGGATGGCGTCGTTCGACAGGTCGTAGAGCTGCTCCACGGGCAGGGTGATGCCGTGCACCCGGCGCAGGTCGTGCACGAACTTCTCGTCGGCGGGCATGTGCGCGGCGTACCGCACGTCCGCGTGCTCCCTCAACTGCCGCAGCGCACCCGCCATCTGGGCGAGGAAGTGCCCGTAGTCGTGGCCGAAGCGCAGGCCCTCGCGGTCGTAGGCGCAGTTCACCAGGACGGTGCCGGAGCGCTCGGCCGGGTCGGTCCAGCGGGGGTCGAGATGGCGGGCCACCGTGGTGGGGCAGGGCTGGTAGCGCACCCGGTCGCGGAGTTCGGCGGGGAGCAGCTCGCGGACGCGTTCGATGGAGCCGTGGTTGCGCAGTCCGAAGAACGCCGACCGCTCGACGAGCACCCGCAGGCTCTCGGCGAACCGCTGGCGGCGGTAGAGCTGCCCGTCGAAGACGTTGTAGCCGACCGCGAAGATCGCCAGCGGCGCGGTGATCCGGGCCAGGACGTCGTCCGGGACGTTCCACTGCCAGTGGCTGTTGCCGTTCGGGGAGGTGTCCGGCAGGAACAGCCCGCCGCCGCCCACGATCACCCCGCGCCGGGCGTTGAGCCGCTCCAGCGCCGCCTCGTCGACCAGCCGGTGCACCGGCTGCTGGTACCAGCGGCGCGGGCCGGTGTCGGTGCCGAAGCACATCCGCACGGCCTCGGGCAGCACCTTGTCGCCCGCGTTCTCCTGACCGTCCGCGAACAGGGCGACGTGCGCGAGCTGTTCCGAGGGCGCGCCGGTGTCCTCGTGCGCCTGGGAATCGCGGGTCCGCACGTACCAGCTGTGGCACCCGGCGTCGGTGGGGTCGGCGGCGAGGCCGTCCCGGGCGTACGCGTGCGCGTCCTCCTCCCGGTCCAGCAGCCACGCCAGCCGGGCGAGCTGCGCGAAGGCACGCGGCGCCACGTCCGGGGAGGCCGCCGCCAGCAGCAGCCGCGCCTCGGCCTCGTCGTAACGCGACAGCGCCATCAGGCACAGGCCCAGCGTCTCCTGGCAGCGCGGCGCGTCCAGCCGGTCACCCACCACCGGGGCCAGGACGTCCACGGCCTCGTCGTAGCGGCCCTGGCGGCGGTAGACGTCGGCGACCGTACGGGCCAGGTCGAGGGAGGACCGCACCTTCAGCAGCGGCGGCGCGCACAGCGCCAGCAGGTCGGGGTGCTTGCCGCCGCGCAGCCCGCAGTACGCGGCCCAGAAGTCCTCGTCGCTCAGCTCGAACCGGCGCCGCGCCTCGGCGGCCGGACCGTAACCGGGCGCGTCCACCGGCCCGGTGAAGCGCAGGACGGCGACGTGCGCGGGCACGGGGGTGTCGTCGTGCAGACGGCGGGTGAGGAAGTCGTAGCGGGCGTCGAGCGGGACCGGGTCGTCGGCGTCGGCGTCGGCGCGCTGGATGACATGGAGCCCGTCCGGCAGGACGGCACGCCGCTCGGCGCCCCGCTCGTCACTGAGCAACTGCGGTACGGCGGCCACCCCGTGGCGTATGCGCAGCAGCTCGGATATGTCGCCGAGGACGACCATGTCGGGGCCGAGGGCGATCACGGTGTCGTACCCGTCGAGCCGGAAGGCCTCGTCGCGGCTGTCGGCGCGGCGCGTGACGACACGGGGGTGCAGCCGCCGCAGCGCCTCGAACGACGCCTCGTCGAGCCCCGGGTGCAGGACCACGAAGTCCTCGCACACGCCGGGGTTGGTCAGCGCGAGACTGCGCAGCAGCGTGGCCACGCCGGGGAGCCGGTCGGCGTCGGTGTGGACGGCGAAGGCGATCCGGCGCTTGCCGGTGATGTTTCTGCGGTCGTCCGCAGAGGACTGGGTCATCGCAGGGCGATCCTCATCTTGCTGTCGTCGACGTGCGTCGCGCGGTCCATGACCCACTCGGCCTCCTTCGGCCGCAGTCGGCCGGGCAGGCCGAAGCCGATGAGGTCCAGGCGGGGGCTGACGTCCAGGAAGTCCAGCAGCCGCAGGGCGGCGAAGGCCGTGCTGGGCTCCTTCCCCCAGCCGTCCTCACCCAGCAGCGCGGGGTCGTTCAGGGGGCGGCGCAGGGAGGCGTCGCCGATGTGGTCCTGCGCGCCGGGCACGAGCCGCTCCCGCACGGCGCGCCGCCAGCCCGCGGCGGGGTCCCCGAACACCAGCCGGACACCGGCCCGCTGGCTCCACCCGGGCCCGTCCCACGGGCTCTCCCCCCGCAGGCTGACGGCGTGCAGGTCGGTGCGCTCGCCGGTGCCCTCGGCGCGGAGGCGGAAGGAGTCGCAGCGCACGACCAGGTCGTAGCCGTCGATCTCGGCGCCCAGCCCGCTGGTGGCGATGTCGGCGGCGTTGGACACCAGGCAGACCGACCGCCCGGCGACGAGCCCGCGCAGCCCGCTCACCCCGAGGGGCGCGGTGCCGCCGACCAGCCCCGCGGTCACGGGCTCCCGCTCGACGAGCCGCCGGTACCGGCCGTAGACCTCCAGCAGCCGCCGCACCTTGGGATCCCCGAGCCCGTGCTGAGCGGCCCGCTCCCGCACATGGACGGCGAACTCGGGCCCGCTCGCCCCCGCGGCGCCGGGGAAGAGGGCAAAGGCCTTGTCCAGGCAGGCCTGCCGCTGCCGCAGGGTGTCGATCCTGCGGGCGACACGCGGCGCCGCGTCGCGCGGGTCCTGGAGCAGGGAGAGGTACCGCTCATAGCTGCGCAGCGCCTCGGCCTCCCGCCCCAGCCCGTCCAGCGCCAGCCCGTGCAGCCGCCACGCCCCCTTGGACCGCTGCCGGATCGCGGCCGACGCCTCGGCGATGTCCAGCGCCAGCTCCAGCTCGCTCGTCCCCCCGGCCTCCAGCGCCCGCTCACCGACCTGGAGCAGCGCGTCGAACGGATCGGCCGCCGGGCTGTCCAGGGACGTCGCCAGCACCCCGATCGCCTGCGCCAGCCGGGCCCGTCCGTCGTCGCCCGCACCACCGTGCGCCGCGAGATACGCCCCGCACCGACGCATGCTCCGCCCGTACAGGTCCAGCCTGGCGGCCTCCTTCTGCCGTGCTCTGAACAGTCCCGCCAGGGGGTTTGTCATCCGTTCCACCGTCCTCCGATCGGAGGACGAATGTGCCCCAACGCGAGCGATCGCAGGTGGCTTCCGGGTGCATGTCGGGTGAACACTCAGCCTCGGAAACCTGACCGGGGAACCGCCCGGGCGGGCCCTGGGCCCGGCCCGCCCGGACGGTTCCGGTCAGCGCTTGACCGCCTTCTTGAGCGCCCGGGCCCGCCGCACCACCCGCCGCGCGGTGGAGTTGCGCGGCAGGAACGCCAACCGCTCGGGAATGCCGCCCGGCAACCCCAGCGACGTCAGTCGGCGGCGCTTGAAGTACCGCTGGGTGCGCGGGCCGAAGTGGGCGGCGAGGAAGCGTTCCGCCGCGGGGCGCAGGGACGGGTAGATCTGGGGCTGCATGGTGAAGCCGATCGTCGTGATCAGCGGGCCCAGCAGGTCGGACGGGACGGCCGTGGTGTCGTCCCGCGGGCTCTCCAGATCGGGCAGCAGCACGTCGGCCAGGGTGACGGGGACGCGGTTGCTGTTCTGGTACGGCGTGAGCCGGTCCAGGAGGGGCTCGGTGCCGACGCGGGCCACGGGGAGGTCGTAGAACGCGGACGCGGTGAAGAGGGCCGTGGAGAAGCAGCCGACGACCAGTGCGGGGCGGGTCTTCTCGAAGAGGGCCTCCGCCAGGACGGGGGAGTCCAGGACGGTCAGGTCGACGCCCAGCTTCTCCGCCTCGGTCTCCAGGGCGAGGCTGTAGCGGGCCGGAGCGGTGGGGTGTGGCTTGAACACGATGGAGCGGTGCCCGCGTTCGGCCGCGCCCCGCATCATCCGTACGTGCAGCTCCTCCTCCTCGGCGGGGGTGAGGATGTTCAGCGCCGACAGGTACTGGCCGAGCAGCAGCGCCGCGTTCTCCGGCAGCGCGGGCAGCTCCCCGGAGGCTCCGGTCAGACTGCTCAGCACCTTGGTGAAGGTCTGCGTCGGCACCACCTGCGCCGGGACGTCGAACTCCGTGAGCAGCATGGGGACGAGACCCGGGACCAGGTCCAGGTGCAGCAGGCGCCGTACGCGCGTGCCGACCAGCGGGTCCAGCTTGTTGCGGGTGGGGCCGTAGCTCATCAGCCCGTCGGCGTACACATGGATCGGGGCGCCGGTGAACATCTGGGCCAGCGCGAGCGCCGGGTTGACCTGGAGGGACTCCACCGCAAGCTCCACCCGGTCGTCGCCCAGGGCCCACAGCTTGCGCAAGTAGCGTTCGAACAGCGGCAGATCGTCCGCCCGCGGCGACCACGCGCCCGGATGGAAGGGGCGGATCGCGTCGTTGTAGAAGACGACGTCGTCGAAATGGTCGCGCAGCGGACCGAAGCCCGGCATCTCGTGGACGGACGGAGTGGTCTCCGGCGTCGCGGAGTTGTTGCACACCAGCAGCAGACGGCGGTCCGCCTCCGCGAAGCAGTCGGCGTCGATCGCGGCGGCCAGCGTGGCGGCGCCGTACAGCGTCGAGACACAGAAGATCTGGGTGGTACGGGACATCAGGCAGCCGCCTTCGCTGTGGTGATCCGGCGCCGCAGCCGCCGCAGCTTCGCGGCGCGCCGCAGGTCCATGGTGTCGAGGACGTCGCCGAGCGCGTCCTGTGGCATCCGCTTTATGGCCGCCGCCGCCATCACCCGCAGCTGCTTGGCCACGGGCGGCTCGAACTTCTCGATCTCCGAGAGGTGGTGGGCGATGATCGCGCAGTAGGTGCGCACCGCCTTGGGCAGCAGCTTCTCCGCGTCGCGGTCGGCCGCGGTCTCCTGGATCACCTGGTCGAAGGCGCGGATGAAGTCGAGTTGGCGGACATCACCGATCTGGGTGAGCGAAGTGGCCACGCCCCGGCGGTAGAAGACGCCGTACAGGTTCAGCACGGCGAACGACTCCGCCTCGCGGTGCAGCTTCCAGATCCACGGCCGGTCCTCGGCCGTGCGCAGCCCGTCGGTGAAGTGCAGGACCCCCTTCTCCAGGAGTCTGCGGTGGTACGCCCCGGCCCACGCGTAGGCGTAGTCGACGGACGTGGTGCGGTCCACGGGCAGGATCGCCTCGCGCGGGCTCAGCACCTCGCCCCGGCGGCCGACCGGGGCCCGGTGCACGGACCGGGCGCGCGCGGTGGCCTGCACATGGTCGGTGCGCACGAAGTCGCACCCCAGTTCCTCGATGGCGGTCACCAGTTCCCCGAGGTAGCCCGGCGCGAGCCAGTCGTCACCGTCGAGGAAGGTGAGGTACTCGCCCCGCGCCAGGTCGAGGCCCGTGTTGCGGGCGGTCGCGAGACCGCCGTTGACCTCGTGGCGGACATGGCGGACCTCGGCGACATCCGAGAGCTGTTCGGCCGCGCGTTCGAGAATGGCCGGTGTTTCGTCCCTCGAATGGTCGTCGACCAGGATGAATTCGAAGTCCTCTCGCGCGTTTGCGCGAAGGCTTCTGAGGGTGTCCGGGGCGTATTGCTGGACGTTGTAGAACGGCACGATCACGGAGAGCTTGGGCACCCGGGAAAGCCTAGGAGCAGGCCCGGCTGCGGAACTTTCCACTCGGGGTACGGAAGGTGAACTCAATGTGTCGGAACGGTGCATGCCGCGTACTTCCTGGGCGTTGACGAGCCAGTTCGGCTTTCGGTGGTCTGCTGTTTACTTTTTGTTGCGTGGCGGTTCGACCACAACTAGGAATTCCTCCCTAGGTTTTGGGATGTGCCACCAAGTACAACGAAGCCCACACGGATCGCAGTACTCGCGGACTCCGACACCCGCTGGAAATGGGGTGCGCTGACCGCGGGCCGCATCGTTCCGGGCCCACCCATGGAAGCCGGAGCGCTCGGCGACACGCAAGTCACCGCTGCGCTGGATGGATTCCTGCTGCGCGGCCGGGCCACCCCCACCCCCCGCCAACTGGCGGAGGTCGGCGTACACGCCGACTCGCTGCGCGAGGTCACCGCCGTCGAGTTCCTGCGCGCCATGGAGCAGGAGTCGTACGACGTACTGGTCCTCTCCCTGGTCGGCGGCGGCGTACAGGCCATGCTGCACGGCCTGGCGCGCGTCTTCGAGGGCCGCGCCGACCGCCCGGTGATCGTCACCGGCTATGTCGGCGTCGTCTACGAGAAGCTCGCCGACGGCCTGCTCCTGCGGCACGGCGCGGACCTCGTCCTCGCCAACTCCCGCCAGGACGCGGACCGTTTCCGCGCCGTGTACGACGGGGTGGGCGCCGACTCGACCACGGTCACCGAGGTGGCACTGCCGTTCCTCGGCGGCACCCCCTACACCGGCGAACACGACCCGTACACCGTCGTCTTCGCCGCGCAGCCCTCCGTACCGGACAGCCGCAAGGACCGCACCTACCTCCTGGGCCGGCTGATCCAGCACGCCCGGCTGCACCCCGAGCGCGAAGTCCTGCTGAAGCTGCGCTCCAAGCCCGGTGAGCACACCACCCACATCGAGGAACTGCCCTACCAGAAGCTCGCCCAGCGGTTCGGCGAACTGCCGCCCAACTTCCAGCTGGTGTACGGCAACATGGGCGAGGTCCTCGACCGCACCGACCTGCTGGTGACGGTCAGCTCCACGGCCGCCCTGGAGTCCCTGCACCGCCGCATCCCCACCGTCGTCCTCACCGACCTCGGGGTGCGCGAGACGCTCGGCAACCACCACTTCACCGGCTCCGGCTGCCTCGCCTCCTGGGAGCAGCTCGACGCCGGGCACCGGCCCGCCCCCGACGAGGAGTGGATCGCCCGGCAGGGCGTGTGCGCCGACGGCTCCTACCCGACGGCCTTCGACGCCGCCCGGGAACGGATCGCCAAGCTCCTCGACCGGCCCGGCGGGCTCCCGCCGATCACGCCGTACTACACCCTCGCCACCGCGCCCGGATACCTCCCCGGCATCCTCGCCCGCCACCACCTCGCCCCCGACGGCACCCCGCTGCCCGGCGCCCCCGCCCACGACCGTGACCCCGGCCCGGTCCGCCAGATAGTCCGGCGCGCCGCCCGCGGCGCCTACCGGCACGGGGTCCAGCGGGTCGCGCCCGTCATCCGGCGGATGGGGGAGCTGTGACCCACCGCACGTCCACCGCATGTCCTTCGAAGCAGGAGTACCGCCCATGACCAACCCGGAAGCGACACCGGGCGCGACGATGCGCCGGGTGCTCGCGGTGATCCCCGCGCGGGGCGGCTCCAAGGGCGTGCCCGCGAAGAACCTCGCCCCCGTCGGCGGCGTCCCGCTGGTCGCCCGCGCCGTGCGCGAGTGCCGTGCCGCCCGGCTGGTCACCGACGTCGTCGTCTCCACCGACGACCAGGCCATCGCCGCCGCCGCCCGGCAGGCGGGCGCCGAGGTCGTGCTGCGCCCCGCCGCCATCGCCGGGGACACCGCCACCTCCGAGGCCGCCGTCCTGCACGCCATGGACGCCCACGAGGCCCTGCACGGCACCCCCGTCGACGTGGTGCTGCTGGTGCAGTGCACCAGCCCCTTCCTGGTCCGCGAGGACATCGACGGCGTGGCCGCCGCGGTCGCCGAGAACGGCGCCGACACCGCCGTCACCGTCGCCCCCTTCCACGGCTTCATCTGGCGCGACGCCGACGACGAGGCCACCGACACCGAGAGCGAGCGCCCCACCGGCGGCTACGGCGTCAACCACGACAAGGCCTTCCGCCCCCGCCGCCAGGACCGCCCCCAGGACCTGCTGGAGACCGGCGCCGCCTACGCCATGGCCGCCCCCGGCTTCCGCGAGCACCTGCACCGCTTCTTCGGCCACACCGAACTGGTGCGCACCGACCCCGCGCGCGTCCTGGAGATCGACGACCCGCACGAGCTGGCCCGGGCCCGCGCCCTCGCCCCGCTTTTCGACGCGGACCGTCCCGGCGCGCTGCCGACCGCCGACGACATCGACGCGGTCGTACTCGACTTCGACGGCACCCAGACCGACGACCGGGTGCTGGTCGACTCCGAAGGACGGGAGTTCGTCTCCGTGCACCGCGGCGACGGACTCGGCATCGCCGCCCTGCGCAGGTCGGGCCTGAAGATGCTGATCCTGTCCACGGAACAGAACCCGGTCGTCGCCGCCCGCGCCCGCAAGCTGAAGCTTCCGGTGCTGCACGGCATCGACCGCAAGGACCTCGCCCTCAAGCAGTGGTGCGAGGACCAGGGCATCGCGCCCGAGCGCGTGCTCTACGTCGGCAACGACGTCAACGACCTCCCGTGCTTCGCCCTCGTCGGCTGGCCCGTGGCGGTCGCCAGCGCCCACGACGTCGTGCGTGGCGCCGCCCGCGCCGTGACCACCGTCCCCGGTGGCGACGGCGCGATCCGGGAGATCGCCAGCTGGATCCTCGGACCCTCGCTCGACTCTCTCGACCCCCTCACCAAGTAAGGAATCCCCAGCCATGAGCACCAACTCCCGTCTGCGCGCCCTCGGTTCGAAGACCGCCGGACCCGGCCAGCCCGTCTACATCACCGGCGAGATCGGGATCAACCACAACGGCGAGCTGGAGAACGCCTTCAAGCTGATCGACGTGGCCGCCGAGGCGGGCTGCGACGCGGTCAAGTTCCAGAAGCGCACCCCGGAGATCTGCACCCCGCGCGACCAGTGGGACATCGAGCGCGACACCCCCTGGGGCCGGATGACGTACATCGACTACCGCCACCGCGTGGAGTTCGGCGAGGACGAGTACCGCCAGATCGACGAGTACTGCAAGGAGAAGGGGATCGACTGGTTCGCCTCCCCGTGGGACACCGAGGCCGTCGCCTTCCTGGAGAAGTTCGACGTCCCCGCCCACAAGGTGGCCTCCGCCTCCCTGACGGACGACGAGCTGCTGCGCGCCCTGCGTGCCACCGGCCGCACCACCATCCTCTCCACCGGCATGTCCACCCCGAAGCAGATCCGCCACGCGGTCGAGGTCCTCGGCTCGGACAACATCCTGCTCTGCCACGCCACCTCCACCTACCCCGCGAAGGCGGAGGAGCTGAACCTGCGCGTGATCAACACCCTGGAGCGGGAGTACCCGAACGTCCCGATCGGCTACTCCGGCCACGAGACCGGCCTGCAGACCACCCTGGCCGCGGTCGCCCTCGGCGCCGTCTTCGTCGAGCGCCACATCACCCTCGACCGCGCCATGTGGGGCTCCGACCAGGCCGCCTCGGTGGAGCCGCAGGGCCTGACGCGCCTGGTCCGCGACATCCGCACCATCGAGTCCTCCCTCGGCGACGGCATCAAGAAGGTCTACGACTCCGAGCGGGGCCCGATGAAGAAGCTGCGCCGCGTCCAGGGCGTCGTCGCCGAGGCGGAGATCGCCGCCGCCGCGGGCGAGCCGCTCACCGTCTGACGCACCACCGGTCGAAGTTAGTCCCTCACCCCCTCAACCCCCTTACAACGGGACGGTCGTACGCCGATGAGACCCCGCGCCGGGAACGCCAGCGCCCCCACTCTCGCCTTCGTCGAGAGTCCGGTCCAGCTCCTGAACGTGCTGGAGTGGGCGCACAGCCACGCCCCCGGCGCGGACCTCACGCTCGTCGTGCTCTCCCCGATCGACCCGATGACCCGAGGCCAGCTCCGGCGCATGTCCGAGCTGGCCCGGGAGGAGGGGTACGAGGTCCGCTGGGAGGAGGCGCGGGGCGGTGCCACCGCGCCCTTCCAGACCATCGGCGGGCTGATGGGCCCGCTGCGGCGCGCGGAACGGATCGTCATGGGCGATCCGTTCTCGCGCTATGTGCAACTGCTGCTGACCATCACGCGCGCCCCCGAACTGGTCGTCGTCGACGACGGCACCGCGACCATGGAGTTCGTCACCCAGCTCGCCCGCGGGGAGCGCCTGGTGCGCTGGCACCGCAAGGGCAGCCGCCCCGGCCCCCGCGACCTGGTCTTCGGCCCGGTCTCCGGCGCCGCCCGCCGCCGACTGACCCCGGGCGAGCACCGCAAGGTGACCGTCTTCTCCTCCATGCCGATCGAGGAGAGTCCCGGCGGTGTGGAGATCGCCGCCAACGACTTCTCCTGGACCCGCGCCCGCTTCGGCCCGCCCCGGATCACCAAGGGCGCCGACATGGTCGGCACCTCCCTGGTGGAGACCGGCGTGGTGGACGGCGAACGCTACCTGGAGGCCGTACGCACCCTAGCCAAGGCCCACGGCGCCACCCGCTACTTCGCCCACCGCCGCGAGAGCGCGGACAAGCTCCACCGCCTCTCCCTGGAGACGGGCCTGGAGGTGGTCCGCCCCGACCTCCCGCTGGAGCTGATCGCCCGCCGGGGCCCCATCGGCAGTACGATCCTCAGCTTCCCGTCGACGGTCGTCCACACCCTGCCCCTGGCCCTCGCCGGTACGGGCGTCCGGGTGGCGGTCTGCGACATCGACCCCGACTGGCTCACCCACGGGGCGTCGCCCCGGGCGCAGGGCTTCCTGAACGGCGTCACGGGAACGGCGAGGGGAGTGGACCGCCTCCTCGCCGTCCGGGGTACCTGAGAGCATCCGACAAGCGGGGCCGTGCCGTGTCCGGCCGGACAGCGCGGCCCCCTCGCTGTCCTCCCGGACCAGGAGGAGAGCGAGGCCCCGCTGTCCGAGGCGTCGTGCAGGCACCCGGAGGAGATGCTGCTCGGCGCGGGCCTGATCACGGTCGTCTACGGGACGCATGGGATCAGCCACGGCCCCGCGGGCGCCTCCCTGCCGGAACTCCTCAGCACCCGGATGCGCTACTCGGGCGCCGGTTTCTCCTCCCACCTCGGCGGCGTCCTCGGCGGCGCGGCGGCCCCGCTGACCGTGACCGCCCTCGCCGAGGCCGCCCGCCCCACCCTTCTCCCAGAGTCCCGTCCGCCAGTTGAACGCGGAAGCGTGGGTGGGGTGGGGCGTGGTATGCGTGGGGGAGAGGGTGGGTGCCGGAGGCCCGCCGGGCCGAAAATCCGGCGAGTTTACCCATCCGTTCCGACGCCTATGCGTCCGGCGGCCAGATTTTCTTCCCCTAACGGGCTGAAGTTTTGTTGATCTCGGGTCAGTTGGCCGTCCGGGCGTCCTACCCTTCAGAGGGTGAAGCAATTGATGTCACTGGAGTCCGAAGCCGACGTCCCCGGGGAAGCCGCGCTTCCCGGCACCCTGCCGGAGGCACTGCGCGCCGAGCTGATCGCGTTCCGCCGCGATCTGCACATGCACCCCGAACTCGGCAACCAGGAGTTCCGCACGACCGCCGCGATCAAGGCCCGGCTGGAGAAGGCGGGCCTCAGGCCGCGCGTCCTCGCCGTCGGAACCGGACTCGTCTGCGACATCGGCGAAGCGAGCGACGACGGCCCCGCCGTACTCGCCCTGCGGGCCGACATCGACGCGCTGCCCATCCCGGACGCGAAGACCGAGTGCCCGTACCGCTCCACCGTCCCCGACCGCGCCCACGCCTGCGGCCACGACGTGCACACGACCGTCGTCCTCGGCGCCGGTCTCGTCCTCGCCGAGCTGCACCGCCAGGGCCTGCTGCCGCGCCCGGTGCGCCTGATCTTCCAGCCCGCCGAGGAGGTGCTGCCGGGCGGCGCCGCCGACGCCATCGCCGACGGCGCGCTGGACGGGGTCGGCCGGATCGTCGCCGTGCACTGCGACCCCCGCGTGGACGCGGGCCGCATCGGCCTCCGTCAGGGTCCCATCACCTCCGCCTGCGACCGGCTGGAGATCGCCCTCGACGGCCCCGGCGGCCACACCGCCCGCCCCCATCTGACGACCGACCTGGTCACCGCCGTCGCCCGGGTGGTCACCGACGTCCCGGCGATCGTCGGACGGCGCGTGGACACCCGCAGCGGACTCGCCGTGACCTGGGGCCGCATCGAGTCCGGTCACGCCCCGAACGTCATCCCGCAGCACGCCGAGCTGTCCGGCACGGTGCGCTGCCTGGACCTGGACACCTGGCGGAGCGCGCCCGACATCGTGCACGCGGCGGTCGACGAGGTCGCCAACCTGCACCGCGCCAAGTCGGAGATCAACTACGTCCGTGGCGTCCCGCCCGTCGTCAACCATCCGGACGCCACCGACCTGCTGCGCGATGCCATGACCGCCCGCCGCGGCGCCGACTCCGTCGAGGACACCGAGCAGAGCCTGGGCGGCGAGGACTTCTCCTGGTACCTGGAGCACGTCCCCGGCGCCATGGCCCGCCTGGGCGTGCGCACCCCCGGCGAGCGCACGGTCCGCGACCTGCACCAAGGGGACTTCGACGTCGACGAGTACGCCATCACCGTAGGGGTGGAGCTGTTCACGGCGGCGGCCCTCGTGGACGGCGCCTGGTAGCCCTCCGGTTGCGGGCCCGCACAGTCGGGGGCAACGTGGTGCGCGTGGCGCCCCAGCGCGCGCACCTTGTCCTATACACCCCATTCGATCCGGTGGTTCACGGGGACGTAACCGGCCATCGGCACGAATGGATAACGGCCCTGCGGCACCCCGTTCCCAGGAGTGTCTACGCGCGTTAATGTGCGCCGAACCGAGCGCCCACTGCGGGGCTTTGGAGAATGGGGAACTTCACGATGCGTCGGATATCCAAACTGACCCGTGTCGCGGTGGGCGTCGCGTCGCTCGCGCTCGCCGCCACGGCCTGCGGTGGTACCAGCAGTGAGAACAACGACGGTGGCAGCGGCGGCGACGGCGGCAAGGAGGACCTCGGTCTCGCCATCGCCTACGACATCGGCGGCAAGGGCGACCAGTCCTTCAACGACGCCGCGTACGCGGGCCTGGAGAAGGCCCGCGACGAGTTCGGCTACAAGACCGCCGACATCGAGCCCACCGAGGGCGAGACCGACGCCGACAAGGAGCAGCGTCTGTCCTCCCTCGCCAAGCAGGGCTACAACCCCGTCATCGGCGTCGGCTTCGCCTACGGCCCCGCGATGGAGGCCGTCGCCGCGAAGTACCCCGACACCACCTTCGGCATCGTCGACTCCGTGGTCGAGGGCGACAACGTCGCCTCCCTGGTCTTCGCCGAGGAGCAGGCCTCCTACCTCGCCGGTGTCGCCGCGGCCAAGGCCACCAAGACCAACACCGTCGGCTTCGTCGGCGGCGTGGACATCCCGCTGATCCACAAGTTCGAGGCGGGCTACAAGCAGGGCGTCCAGGACACCAGCGACGGCAAGGTCAAGGTCGTCTCCCAGTACCTGACCCAGACCGCCGAGGAGGGCGGCTTCTCCAGCCCCGACAAGGGCAAGGCCGCCGCCGAGGGCCAGATCGAGAAGAAGGCCGACGTCGTCTACCAGGCCGCCGGTCTCTCCGGCCAGGGTGTCATCGAGGCCGCCGCCAAGGCCAAGGTCTGGGCCATCGGCGTCGACTCCGACCAGTACGAGCAGGAAGCCCTCGCCGCGTACAAGGACTACATCCTCACCTCCGCCCTCAAGGACGTCGGCGGCGCGGTCTACGCCCTCGCCAAGTCCGTCAACGACGACAAGCCCCTGACCGGCGTCCAGACCTTCGACCTGAAGGTGGACGGCGTGGGCCTGTCCGACTCCAACCCGAAGTTCGCCGAGATCGAGGGCCTCCAGGACGCCGTGAACACGGCGAAGGAGGCCATCATCGACGGCTCCATCAAGGTCAAGACCGAGTAGGGCCGGGGTACGGGTCACTGGGCCCCGCCGCCTGTTGGGGCGGCGGGGTCTTCTGCTGCGCGGCGCTCGCGGCAGTGCCGAAGGTACCGTTCTGAGTGTCGAGTTCGGAACGGAGTCACCATGCCACGGTCCACCGTTACCAGCATCGGCGGAATCGGGGCGCGCATCGCCGAGGTTCGGGCGCTGCGCGGCTACTCGCTCCGGGAGCTGGCGCGGCGCGCGCACGTGTCGCCGTCCATGCTGTCCCGCGTCGAGAGCGGCGACCGGCCCGCCAGTCCAGCGATCGTCTCGGCAGTGTCCCGGGCGCTCGGCGTCACCATCGGCGTCCTGCACGGCCAGCCCTACATCCGCATGCTCCAAGCCGATCAGCTCGACCAGTTGATCACGCCGATAGGTACCGCGCTGGACGACTGGGACATCCCGCTTGGCCACGACGATCCGCCGCCCCGCAGCCTCCCCGATCTTCAGCAGGATGTGCAGAGCCTTACCGGGCGACGTGCGCGGGCCGAGTTCATGGAGATCGCCGCCGAACTCCCGGCGCTGATCGCCGAGGTCAACGCACACCTCCTGCTCAACGACCGGCCCGGCCGCCACCGTGAACAGGCGGCCTGGCTCCAGGCCGAGATCTGCCGCACCGTGTATGTCGTGGGCCGCCAGATCGGCTACCTGGACCTCGCGCGCTTGGCGCTCGCGCGCATGGCCAGCGCCGCGCCGCACTCCGGTGACCCCAGGCAGGTGGCCATCGAACGATGGGACCGCGCTCAACTCATGGCGGACGCCGCCCGGCACGACCGCGGGGTACTCCTCGTACGGCAGGCGCTGCGCGACCTGGATGACGACGGCGACCGCGCAACACGCGCCGTACGTGGTGCCCTGCACCTCAAGGGCGCGATCCTCTCCAGCCGCCAAGGCGACGCCGAGCAGGCCGACGGATGGCTGAGCGAGGCTGCCGGTATCGCACGCGACACCGGCGAGACCCGTGACTACGGGCTGGTGTTCGGCCCGGTCAACGTGGCGATCCACGGCATGGCCGCCGCGAGCGACCGCGACCGGCACGCCAGGGCGCTGGAACAGGCCCGCAAGGTGCGCCTGCCGGAGGACTACCCGGCCGCGCGGGCGGCGCACTACTGGACCGACCGAGCACGCGCCGAGGCGTGGACCGCACGGCCGGAGGACGCGATCAGGTCGCTCCAGAACGCGCGGCAGGCGGCACCCCAGCAGACGCGCTACCAGCCGTCCGTACACGAGACGGTGTCGACTCTCCTACGGGCACGGGCCAAGGCCCCGGATCCCGTCGTCGCGTTCGCTCAGTGGTGCGGCGTGTAGCGCGCCCGCTACTCTGCGTCAAGGGCTCTGCTGTTGCCAACTGGTCAACAGCAGAGCCCTTTCGCGTGGCCAGGATGGAGCGCAGCAAGGACCCCGCGACCGTGTGACCGGCCCGGGGCTGTGGCCCACTCCGCGAAGGAGCGTCGACACCATGAACGACCCGACCGAGGCCGCCCCCCGCATCGGGGACACGGTCCGGGACGCCCAGGCGAACCGGATCGGCAAGGTGATGGGCTTCCTCGGCCCGTACGCGCAACTGCGCCCCATCGGCGGCGGCACCGAGTGGGACGCGCACCCGGAGAACCTCCGGCCGGTCTCCCCGGCGGAAGCCCTCCGCGCCGGAGTGTCCGCGGCCAACGCCCGCTCCCGCGGCGAGCTGGCGTGACCGCGCCCCCGGCGGAACGGTCCGCGGAGTGCGCGCTGGCGACGCGGCGGCCGGAGTACCGCACCCTCCACGCCGACTGCCGCCGCACCGAGGACATCCCGCTTCCCCACGGCGGCGGCATCCTCCTCCAGCCCCGCTGCGGCTGCGCCTGCCACGCCTCCCGAGAGGGTTCCGCACCGCCCGCCTGAGCCCGAGGGCCCACACCGTCACGGCGGGCGGCACGCGCGGGAGCCCCCGGCGGGACGGCCTCGCGCAAGCGGGGCCTCCGGCCCGTCCCCGCCCGGCACCGGTATCACCCACCGCCACCCACCCTGCGCCCACCGCAACCCTGTGACCAAGGCCTCAGGCCCCCTTGAACACGGGGACATAACAAGGCGGACAGAAGGGGTTTTCAGGCTTGTCTACGCGCGTTAATCTGCGACGAAGCCAGCGCCGTAGCTGAACCGTCCGGCGCTATGCGACCCCGGAGACGGGCGGGCTACCCCCGTGCCTTCCCCGGACCCGCTAGTACGACAGGAGCACCACCATGCGCCGGATTTCCCGGATCACCGTCGCAGGCGCAGCGACCGCCTCTCTGGCCCTCGCCCTCTCCGCCTGTGGCGGCACCTCCTCCGAGAGCGCCTCCTCGGAGTCGAAGGGCGACAAGGGTCTCGCCATCGCGTACGACGTCGGTGGCAAGGGCGACCAGTCCTTCAACGACGCCGCGTACGCGGGCCTGGAGCAGGCGAAGAAGGAGTTCGGCTACGAGACGGCCGACATCGAGCCCACCGAGGGCGAGACGGACGCCGACAAGACCCAGCGCCTGACGTCGCTGGCCAAGCAGGGCTACAACCCGGTGGTCGGCGTCGGCTACGCGTACGCGACCGCCGTCAAGGAAGCCGCCGCCAAGTACCCCAACACCACCTTCGGCATCGTCGACGACTCCACCATCGAGGCGGACAACGTCGCCGACCTGGTCTTCTCCGAGGAGGAGGCCTCGTACCTGGCCGGTGTCGCCGCGGCCAAGTCCACCAAGACGAACACCGTCGGCTTCGTGGGCGGCGTGGACATCCCGCTGATCCACAAGTTCCAGGCGGGCTTCGAGCAGGGCGTGAAGGACACCAACCCGAAGGCGAAGGTGCTCTCGCAGTACCTGACCCAGACGGCGGAGGAGGGCGGCTTCTCCAGCCCCGACAAGGGCAAGACGGCCGCCGAGGGCCAGATCGAGAAGAAGGCCGACGTCGTGTACGCGGCGGCCGGTCTCTCCGGTCAGGGCGTGATCGAGGCCGCCGCCGCCAACAAGGTGTGGGCGATCGGCGTCGACTCCGACCAGTACAAGCAGGAAGCCCTCGCCGCGTACAAGGACTCGATCCTCACCTCGGCGATGAAGGACGTCGCCAAGGCGGTCTACAACCTGGCGAAGTCGGTCGAGGACGGAAGCCCCGCGACCGGTATCGTCAAGGGCGATTTGAAGACGGGTGAGGTCGGCCTGTCGGACTCGAACCCCGTGTTCAAGGACGACGCCGACCTCCAGAAGGCCATCGAGACGGCCAAGGAGAAGATCATCAGCGGCGAGATCAAGGTCAAGTCGAGCTGACTGAGCAAGACCCTGAGCAGCGTGTAACCGCGGGGTTACGTCCGCTCAACGGGGTACGGGGAGGCTTGCTCCCCGTACCCCGTTGTCAGCGGTGCGTCGCCCCTTTGAATGCCGTAGGGGCGCTACGCGCGTAGACGACCCCCGTCCCCAGGAGTGTGCGCCATCAACGCGTCCAGCAGCCCTCCGGCCGGAGCGGCGGTCAACGGTCAGCAGACCGCCGTCGAACTCGCCGGGATCACCAAGCGCTTCCCCGGCGTCGTGGCCAACCACGACATCCACCTCAGCGTCCGCAAGGGCACCGTCCACGCCCTCGTCGGCGAGAACGGCGCCGGCAAGTCCACGCTGATGAAGATCCTCTACGGTATGCAGAAGCCGGACGAGGGCACCATCACCATCGACGGCGAGCAGGTCACGCTCTCCTCGCCCGCCGACGCCATCACCCGTGGCATCGGCATGGTGCACCAGCACTTCATGCTCGCCGACAACCTCACGGTCCTGGAGAACGTGGTCCTCGGCAGCGAGAAGCTCTACGGCATCGGCGCCAAGGCCCGCCGCAAGATCAAGGAGATCTCCGACCGCTACGGCCTGGGCGTGCGCCCCGACGTCCTCGTGGAGGAACTCGGCGTCGCCGCCCGCCAGCGCGTGGAGATCCTCAAGGTCCTCTACCGCGGCGCCCGCACCCTGATCCTCGACGAGCCCACCGCGGTCCTGGTCCCCCAGGAGGTGGACGCCCTCTTCGCCAACCTGCGCGAGCTGCGCGCCGAGGGCCTGTCGGTCATCTTCATCTCGCACAAGCTGGGCGAGGTCCTCTCCGTCGCCGACGAGATCACCGTCATCCGCCGCGGCACCACGGTCGGCACCGCCATCCCCGCCGAGACCACCCCCCGCCAGCTCGCGGAGATGATGGTCGGCAGCGAACTCCCCACCCCCGAGACCGCCGAGTCCACGGTCACCGACCGCCCGGTCATCACCGTCGACAAGCTGCGCCTGGCGGCCCCCGGCGGCAAGGCCCTCCTGGACGACATCACCTTCACCATCCACGCGGGCGAGGTCCTCGGCATCGCGGGCGTGGAGGGCAACGGCCAGACCGAACTCGTGGACGCGCTCATCGGCCTCAAGAGCGCCGACTCCGGCACGATCACCCTCGCCGACGAGGAGATCACCGGCTGGGCCACCCGCAAGCGCCGTGAGCAGGGCATCGGCTACATCCCCGAGGACCGCCACCGCCACGGCCTGCTCCTGGAGGCCCCCCTCTGGGAGAACCGCATCCTCGGCCATGTCACCGAGGCCCCCAACGCCAAGGGCGTCTGGCTGAACCCGAAGGCGGCCCAGGCCGACACCCGCCGGATCGTCCAGGACTACGACGTCCGCACCCCCGGCATCGACGTCACGGCCGCCTCCCTGTCCGGCGGCAACCAGCAGAAGCTGATCGTCGGCCGCGAGATGAGCAGCAACCCGCGCTTCCTGATCGCCGCCCACCCCACCCGGGGCGTGGACGTCGGCGCCCAGGCCGCCATCTGGGACCACATCCGCGAGGCCCGCCGCGAGGGCCTGGCCGTGCTGCTGATCTCCGCCGACCTGGACGAGCTGATCGGCCTGTCGGACACGCTCCGGGTGATCTACAACGGCAGGCTGGTCGCGGACGCCGACCCGGCCACCATCACCCCGGAGGAGCTGGGCTCCGCCATGACGGGCGCGGCCTCCGGACACCTCGAACACGAAGAGACCCCCGAGACCCCGGCCAAGGCCCCCGAGTCTCCGGAAGACGAGGCCCGCTGATGAAGAAGTTCGACAAGGAGCGGCTGCTCCTGACGGTGGCCGGTCCGGTCATCGCGCTGGCCGTGGCCTTCGCCCTGACCTCGATCGTCCTGATCGCGTCGGGCAAGAACCCGGTCGAGCCGTACAGCCTGATGTTCGAGCAGGCCACGTTCTCCGACATCCAGGTCCTGATCATCAACCAGGCCTCGCTGTACTACATCGCGGCGCTCGCGGTGGCCATCGGCTTCCGGATGAACCTGTTCAACATCGGCGTCGACGGCCAGTACCAGCTCGCCGCCATGATGGCCGCCATCGTCGGCGCCCACATGAACCTCCCGGCCGCCCTCCAGATCCCGCTGCTGATCCTCACGGCACTGTTCACCGGCGCCTTCTGGTCCGGCATCGCGGGCATCCTCAAGGTCACCCGGGGCGTCAGCGAAGTCGTCGCGACGATCATGCTGAACGCGATCGCCACCTCGGTCATCGCCTACCTCTGGCTCCCCGACGTCTTCGGCGTCAAGGTCGGCAACAACAACACCACCGGCGAGATGCACGAGTCCGGCTGGGTGCCCGGCATCGACCTGGGCGCCGCGGGCGAGATCTACGGCCTGGTCTTCCTCGCCGTGTTCCTCGGCATCGGCTACTGGGTCGTCCTCAACCGCACCCGCTTCGGCTTCGACCTGCGTGCCTCCGGCGCCTCGTCGACCGCCGCCGCGGCCAGCGGTGTGGACCCCAAGCGCATGGTGCTCTCCGCCATGCTGATCTCCGGCGGTGTCGCGGGCCTCGCGGGCCTGCCCATCCTCATGGGCGGCACCCACACCTACAGCCTCAACTTCCCCACCGGTATCGGCTTCCTCGGTATCGGCATCGCCCTCCTCGGCCGCAACAGCCCCGTCGGCATCGCCTTCGCCGCCCTGCTGTGGGCCTGGCTCGACAAGGCCTCGCCGGAGCTGGACTTCCACGGCTACGACAAGGAGATCGCGGTGATCATGCAGGGCATCATCGTCCTCGCCGTCGTCGTCTCCTACGAGGCCGTACGCGAATGGGGCCTGCGCCGCCAGCAGCGCCACGTCGGCGCCGAACTGGCCGCGGGCAACGTCCTGGGCGCCGACAACAACACCACGAAGGAGGTGGCTGGCCGATGACCGCGCCGACCTCAGCGACCGACGTCAACCAGCCGACGCTGACGCCAGCGGCGCCCACCGGCCGCCGCCTCTCCATGCCGGTCCTGCTCCTGGTCATCGCCGGAGCCCTGGCGCTGACCTCGATCGTCCGCCTGATCACCGGCGCCGACGGCATCACCAACGTCAGCCAGATGTCCACCGCCCTCCAGCTGGCGGTCCCGATCGGCCTCGCGGGCCTCGGCGGCCTCTGGGCCGAACGCGCGGGCGTGGTCAACATCGGCCTCGAGGGCATGATGATCCTCGGCACCTGGTTCGGTGCCTGGGCCGGATTCCAGTGGGGCCCGTGGACGGGCATCCTGGTCGGCATCGCGGGCGGCGCGATCGGCGGCCTGGTGCACGCCTTCGTCACCGTCACCTTCAACGTCAACCACATCGTCTCCGGTGTGGCGATCAACATCCTCGCCCTCGGCGCCACCCGCTACCTCGCCCCCCTCGCCTTCGAGGGCCACCAGGGCGGTTCGGCCAAGCAGTCCCCGCCCGTGGAGTCCCTCGGCCACTTCACGGTGCCGGGCCTCTCCGACTGGCTGCGCGATCTGAACGCCAAGGGCTGGTTCTTCGTCTCCGACATCGCGGGCCTGCTCGGCGGGCTGGTCACCAACGTCTCCTGGCTGACCCTGATCGCGGTGGCCCTGATCCCCGGCACCTGGTACGTCCTGTGGCGCACCCCGTTCGGCCTGCGGCTGCGGTCCTGCGGTGAGAACCCGGTGGCGGCGGAGTCCCTCGGCGTCAACGTCTACAAGTACAAGTACATCGCCGTGATCATCTCCGGTGCCCTGGCGGGTCTGGGCGGCGTCTTCCTCTCCATCGTCGCCAACCCCTTCTACCTGGAGGGCCAGACCAGCGGGCGCGGCTACATCGGCCTCGCCGCGATGATCTTCGGCAACTGGATGCCGGGCGGTCTGGCGATCGGCGCGGGCCTGTTCGGCTACACCGACAGCCTCAACCTGCGCGGCGGCTCGGAGAACGTCCACGCGCTCCTCCTGCTGGGCGCGCTGCTCCTGCTGATCGGCGCGATCTACCTCGCCGTACGCAGGAAGTACGTCCACGCGGTGATCACGCTGATCGTCGGCGCGGCGGTCTTCGCCTGGTACGCGGGCACGAACGAGGTCCCGAACCAGGTCGTCTCCGCCACCCCGTACGTCATCACGCTCCTGGTCCTGGCCCTCTCGGCGCAGCGCCTGCGGATGCCGAAGGCGGACGGCCTGCCCTACCGGAAGGGACAGGGCAAGTGACGGCGGCCGACTGGGACGCCCTGCGCGAGGTGGCACGCGAGGCCATGACCCACGCCTACGCCCCCTACTCGGGCTACTCGGTCGGCGTGGCGGCCCGTGTGGACGACGGCCGCACGGTCTCCGGCTGCAACGTGGAGAACGCCTCGTACGGCCTGGGCCTGTGCGCCGAGTGCGGCCTGGTCTCGGAACTGCAGCGCACCGGCGGCGGTCGCCTCACCCACTTCACCTGCGTGGACGGCAAGGGCGACATCCTCGTCCCGTGCGGCCGGTGCCGCCAGCTCCTGTACGAGCACGGCGGCCCGGACCTCCTCCTGGAGACCCCGGCGGGCATCCTGCCGCTCTCCGAGATGCTGCCCCAGGCCTTCGGCCCGGACCACCTCACGCAGTAGCACCGAGCGGCCCCTCCGGAAGACCGGAGGGGCCGCGTACTTCCTGAACCACCCGGAAGGAACACCATGGCCATGGACGTCATCTCCGTCATCCGCACCAAGCGGGACCGCGGCGAACTCAGTGACGAACAGATCGACTGGGTCATCGACGCGTACACGCGCGGCGAGGTCGCCGACGAGCAGATGTCGGCGCTCGCCATGGCCATCCTGCTCAACGGCATGGACCGCCGCGAGATCGCCCGCTGGACCGCCGCGATGATCGCCTCCGGCGAGCGCATGGACTTCTCCGCCCTCTCCCGCCCCACCGCCGACAAGCACTCCACGGGCGGCGTCGGCGACAAGATCACCCTCCCGCTGGCCCCCCTGGTGGCGGCCTGCGGCGCGGCGGTCCCCCAGCTCTCCGGCCGGGGCCTCGGCCACACGGGCGGCACCCTGGACAAGCTGGAGTCGATCCCGGGCTGGCAGGCACTGCTCTCGAACGAGGAGATGCTCGCCGTTCTGGAAGGTACGGGCGCGGTGATCTGCGCGGCGGGCGACGGCCTGGCCCCCGCCGACAAGAAGCTCTACGCCCTCCGCGACGTCACCGGAACCGTGGAGGCCATCCCCCTGATCGCCTCCTCGATCATGTCCAAGAAGATCGCGGAAGGCACGGGCAGCCTGGTCCTGGACGTCAAGGTCGGCACCGGCGCCTTCATGAAGACCATCGAGGACGCCCGCGAACTGGCCGCCACGATGGTGGGCCTGGGCACGGACCACAACGTCCGTACGGTGGCCCTCCTGACGGACATGTCCACCCCCCTGGGTCTGACGGCGGGCAACGCGCTGGAGGTCCGCGAGTCGGTGGAGGTCCTCCAGGGCGGCGGCCCGAAGGACGTCGTCGAACTGACCCTCGCCCTGGCCCACGAGATGCTCCAGGCGGCGGGCATCCACGACGCCGACCCGGCGAAGGCCCTGGCCGACGGCTCGGCGATGGACGTGTGGCGCCGCATGATCCAGGCCCAGGGCGGCGACCCGGACGCCCCCCTGCCCACGTCCCGCGAACAGCACGTCGTCAAGGCACCGGCGTCGGGCGTCCTCACCCGCCTCGACGCCTACGACATCGGAGTGGCCGCCTGGCGTCTGGGCGCGGGCCGCGCCCGCAAGGAGGACCCGGTCCAGGCGGGCGCGGGCATCGAGATGCACGCCAAGCCCGGCGCCACCGTGACCGAGGGCCAGCCCCTCCTGACCCTCCACACGGACACCCCGGAACGCTTCGCGTACGCCCTGGAATCCCTGACCGGGGCCTACGACATCGCGGCGCCGGGAACCGACTTCACGGCGTCCCCCGTAGTGCTGGAACGTATCGCCTGACCTGCGGTTTTCCTCAGTCGGGTGAACGGGATCGGTGGACCACCGCCGATCCCGTTCGGCATGCTGGACTCGGTGACGCACCGATAAGGAGACCGCCATGAGCGCACTCACCGTCGGCCACGACCCCGGGCAGAGCTGGGACGACCTGGTTCAGTTCTGGGAGGAGATGGAATGGCCTGAGGGCAGCAAGGTGGAGATCATCGAGGGGATCATCACCGTGTCACCCGCTCCCGCGACCCACCACAACCTGATCGCGGACCGAATCCAGCGTCGCCTCTACTCCGTCATCCCCGATGACTGGGGGATCTTCCAGACCCTGTCCATCGCCGTGCCCTCCCGCCTGGGCATGTTCATCCCGGATTTGGTCGTTGCCCCGGTTCCGCTGTGCGGCGAGGCGGAGAACCACATCCCGGCGTCCCTGGCCGAACTGGTCGTGGAGATCACTTCCAAATCGAACGCCCGGCATGACCGCATCAGCAAACCCGCCGCCTACGCCGTGGCCGGGATTCCCCTCTACCTCCTGGTCGACCGCTGGGCCCCCGAAGGCGCCACGGCGACGCTCTACGGAGAACCCAAGGGCGATGTGTACCGCCCGCTGAGCACGGCCAAGTTCGGCGAGGCCATCAAGCTCCCCGCCCCCTTCGACCTGGTCATCGACACGTCGGAGTTCCCCGCCGATTAGTTCAAGGCGTCCCCCCGGTCTACCGGTCGTGGACGCCAAGACACCCGCCGTACTCGTGCTCGTAGGCCCCGTCACCAGGGACGAGGTGACGGGACTGTGTGACGACGTACGGGCGCGACTGGAGGGGACCGGCGCCAGAGTCGTCGTATGCGACGTCGCGGGACTGGGCCCACCCGGCCTCACCACGGTCGACCTCCTGGCCCGCCTCCAACTGACGGCGAAACGGGCCGGGGGCCGCATCCGTCTCCGGGGTCCCGATCCGGCGCTACGCGCGCTCCTCGATCTGGTCGGGCTCCGCTTCGAGGTGGAGGGGCAGCCCGAACAGCGGGAACCACCGCTCGGTGTCCAGGAAGCAGTGGAAACCGGTGATGCGCCCTCCTGAGATCTCCAGCACCTGCACCGCCCAGGGAGTGAAGCCGCCCGCCTCCTCGTCCGGCTTGTACTGGGCGAACCCGGGCAGCCCGTTCACCTGCACCGGCAGCAGTCGCGACCCGGCACACGCCGCCCCCAGCGTCGTCATGAAGCCGGTGATGTCCGAGGGGCCGAGCAGCCACAGGTCGAACGGCGGCATCGTCATGACGGCGTCCTCGTGCAGGAGTGCCGTCAGGGCGGTCATGTCGTACCCCTCGAAGGCGGCGACATAGCGCTCAAGCAGCTTCTGCTGCTCCTCGTCCAGCGGATCGGACACGGACGCGTCGGCGCCGCTGTCCGCCCGCTCGGCGAGGGTGGCGCGGGCCCGCTGGAGGGCGCTGTTCACCGACGCCACCGTGGTGCCGAGCAGTTCGGCGACCTCGCTCGCCTTCCAGGCCAGCACCTCGCGCAGGATCAGCACCGCGCGCTGCTTGGGCGGCAGTTGCTGCAGGGCCGCCATGAAGGCGAGCCGCACCGACTCCTTGGCGACGGCGGCCTCCGCCGGGTCCGCGGTCGTCGGCAGCACACGGGTGTCGGGCATGGGCTCCAGCCAGGTGTGATCGGGGCGCGGCGACAGCGCCGCCTGCGCCAGCGGGGTGGCCTCCGCCGTCAGGTCCATCGGTCTGGCGCGCTTGTTGCCCGCGGTGAGCAGGTCCAGGCACACGTTCGTCGCGATGCGGTAGAGCCATGACCGGAGGCTGGAGCGCCCCTCGAACTTCTCGTAGCTCCGCCAGGCGCGGACCATCGTGTCCTGCACCGCGTCCTCGGCCTCGAAGGCGGAGCCGAGCATGCGGTAGCAGTAACCGGTCAGCTCGACGCGGTACTTCTCGAGCTGTTGCTCGAGGTCTGTCGTCGTCGCCGTGCCGTTGCTCATTGTGCGTCCACCCACCCCTGTGGCATCCCTGTCGCGCGTCTTCGCGCCCGGCACCTTGGAAGCTACCGCAGGCCACTGACAATGGCGTCCGCAGAGGGGAAGTGGCTGGTGGGGAGGGGTGAGTGTGGTGGGGTGGCCGCCGGGGGCGGGTGGGCGCACCCCCGCCCTACGCCCCCCGAGCCGCCCCCCGAGCCGCCGCCCGGGACCCCGCCGCCGTGATCGCCACGACCCCCGCGACCGCCGTCAGCCCCACGGCCACCGTGCCTGCCCAGCCCCCGCCGTGGAAGGCCACCGCGCCCGCCGTACTGCCGACGCTGGAGCCGATGTAGTACGCGGACTGGTACAGCGCGGAGGCCTGCGCGCGTCCCCGTGTCGCCGTCTTGCTGACCGCCGAGGAGGCGACCGCGTGGCCCGCGAAGAAGCCCGCGGTGATGAGGACCAGGCCCAGCAGCACGGCGCCGAGGGAGTCGGCCAGGGAGAGGAGCAGGCCCGCGGCGGTCGTCCCGCCGGACAGGTACAGCGCGCCCCTGCGGCCCAGGCGTCCCACCAGCCGACCGGCCGTGGAGGCAGAGACCGTACCGACCAGGTAGACGAGGAAGACCGAGCCCACCACACCCTGCGGGAGCGAGAACGGCTCGGCGGTCAGGCGGTAGCCGATCACCGTGTAGATGCCGCCGAACACCGTCATGAACAGCGCGCCGATCGCGTACAGCCGCCGCAGCAACGGATTCCCCAGATGCTCCCGCACCGTCCGCACGAGCACCCCCGGCCGCAGCGACCCCGCCACGAAGTGCCGCGGCGTCGGCAGCAGGAGACGGAACGCCACCGCGCAGACGACCGCGAGCACCCCGATCACCCCGACGGCGACCCGCCAGCCCCACTCCTGCGCGACCCACCCGGTGATGACCCGGCCGCTCATCCCGCCGACGCTGTTGCCCGCGACGAACAGGCCGATCGCCGTGACCAGCGCCCTCGGCCGGACCTCCTCCGCCAGATACGCCGTCGCCGACGCGGGCAGCCCCGCCAGCGCCGCGCCCTGCACCGCCCGCAACGCCACCAGCACCGGCAGCGAAGGCGCGAACGGCACCACCACCGCCACGGCCACCGCCACCGCGAGGGACGCCGTCATCACCGCACGCCGCCCGAACCGCTCCGACAGCGCGCTCATCGGCAGCACGAACAGCGCGAGCCCACCCGTCGCCGCCGCCACCGTCCAGCTCGCCGCGCTCGCCGTCACCCCGAACTCCCCGGAGATCAACGGCAGCAGCGCCTGCGTGGAGTACAGCAGCGCGAACGTCGCGACCCCGGCCAGGAACAACGCGAAGCTCATCCGACGGTAACCGGGTCCGCCCGGCGCCATTCGGTCGTCGACAAGAGAGGAGGGAACAGGGGCGGAGGTGGCGGCCACGACCGTGGACGCCCCGGTACTGGCGGGAGACATGCCTCGAAGGTACGTACGCTCCCTTTCATCCGTCCAATGCACAGAACCCCCATAATCGTTCCCGTGACGCATCAACCCAGCTCCCGGCCCCGCCTGTCACCAACCAGTGACACAACAGGTGACGCAGAAGACATCGTCGCCCGCCTCGCCCCCCGCCTCGCCCACTTCGCCGGAGTCGCCCGCACCGAGCACGTCACCCGTGCCGCCCAGGAGATGAACGTCCCCCAGTCCACGCTCTCCCGGGCCATGGTCCGCCTCGAACACGACCTCGGCGTGGACCTGTTCACCCGCCGTGGCCGTACCGTCTCCCTCACCTCCGCGGGCCGCACCTTCCTCACCCACGTCGAACGCGCCCTCGCCGAGGTCGCCCGCGCCGCCGAGGAGGTGCGCGCCGACGCCGACCCGGCCACCGGCAAGGTCGCGTTCGGCTTCCTGCACACCATGGGCGCCGAGACCGTACCCGGCCTGATCCAGGCGTTCCGCGCCGACCACCCGCGCGTCCGCTTCAGCCTCGTCCAGAACTACGGCGAGGCCATGCTCGAACGCCTGCGCGCCGGGGAACTGGACCTCTGCCTGACCTCCCCGGTCCCCGCCGCGCCCGACCTGGTCGCCCGCCGCCTCGACGAGCAGAAGCTGCGCCTCGTCGTCCCGGCCGACCACCGCCTCGCCGCCCGCAGACGCGTCCGCCTCGCCGAGGCCGCCGACGAGGCCTTCGTCACCCTGGAACCCGGCTACGGCCTGCGCCGCATCACGGACGACCTGTGCAAGGAGGCGGGCTTCAAGCCGCGCGTCGCCTTCGAGGGCGAGGAGGCCGAGACGCTCAGGGGCCTGGTCGCCGCGGGCCTGGGCGTGGCGCTGCTGCCGCCCCCGGCCGTGGCCCGCCCCGGCGTCGTCGAACTGACCGTCACCGCACCCCGCGCGGCCCGCGAGATCGGCGTCGCCTGGCTCGAGGGTCACCCGGACACCCCACCGGTGGCCGCGTTCAAGAAGTTCCTGCTCTCCAGGAGGGGCAACCTGCTGCCGTGACCGACGGCTACCTGCGCCCCCAACTCCCCCCGAACCCCGCCGCCAGCGGCATCCGCAACCCCAGCGGCGGCGGCGCCGCCAACGCGTCCCGCACCGGACGCGAGAACGCCCGCCCGAACAGCGTCCCCATCACGAAGTCCTCGGCGAGCGCGAGCACTTCACTGCGGTGCTGCTGCAGCCTGTGCCGATCGGAGTGCACCTCGAACCGGCACACCTCCCGATTCGCCTTCTTCGCCCGCGCCGCCAGCCGGAACGACAGCTCGGGGTCGGTGCGTTCGTCGTTCGTGCCGTGCACGATCAGCACCCGCCGCCCCACGAGCTGCTTCACCGGCTCGGGCGGCGCCGCCACATCGTCCTCCGGCAGCCAGGGCGCGATCGCCAGCACGGAGTCGACGGCCTCGTGCCCGCCCGCGTGCAGCGCGGCCCGTGCGCCCATGTCACGCCCGACGAGGCAGAGGGGGACGTCGCCATAGCGGCGTACGGCCTCGTCGGCGGCCCACGTGGCGTCCTGCGCGAGATGCGCCTCGCTGCCGTTCCAGCCGCGGTAGCGGTAGTGGACGACATGGACGGCGAGCCCTTCCGCGTGGCCGACCCGCGCCAGCCGTCGCCCCAACGCGCGTACGGAGGCGGTCGCGAGCAGGGGAGAGGGCCTGCGGCCGGAGACCTCGTCGCCGCCGGGCAGCAGCAGCGCCACGCCGCTCACCGCCGTCGGCTCCGGACCGAACGCCCGCCCGAGCCGGGCTCTGCGAACCGCCGTCGCTTGCTGTGCCATGACAGAACAGTGTCAGAAGCGCCGGTGTACGCGACCCGTCCGCGGGGTCACTGTTACGTATCGGCGGAACTGTACAACGAGCGATCTACGCGCGTAGGAGTTAGAGTGCGGAAATGACGAGCCAGACTGACCCGACCGACACCGCGAGGACGGGCGCCAGGACAGCCAACTCCCCGACCCCGGACCAGATCCACCGCGCCCCCAAGGTCCTGCTGCACGACCACCTCGACGGCGGCCTGCGCCCCGGCACCGTCGTCGACCTGGCCCGCGAGACGGGCTACACCCACCTCCCCGAGACCGACCCGGAGAAGCTCGGCGTCTGGTTCCGGGATGCCGCCGACTCCGGTTCCCTGGAGCGGTACCTGGAGACCTTCTCGCACACCGTCGGCGTCCTGCAGACCCGCGACGCCCTGGTCCGGGTCGCCGCCGAGTGCGCCGAGGACCTGGCCGCGGACGGTGTCGTCTACGCCGAGGTCCGCTACGCCCCCGAACAGCACCTCGCCGCCGGACTCACCCTCGAAGAGGTCGTCGAGGCCGTCAACGAGGGCTTCCGGGAAGGTGAACGGCGCGCCCAGGAGAACGGCAGCCGCATCCGCGTGGGCGCCCTGCTCACCGCCATGCGGCACGCCGCCCGCGCCCTGGAGATCGCCGAACTCGCCAACCGCTACCGGGACCTGGGCGTCGTCGGCTTCGACATCGCGGGCGCGGAGGCGGGCTACCCGCCCACCCGGCACCTGGACGCCTTCGAGTACCTCAAGCGGGAGAACAACCACTTCACCATCCACGCCGGTGAGGCGTTCGGGCTCCCCTCCATCTGGCAGGCCCTCCAGTGGTGCGGCGCGGACCGGCTCGGACACGGTGTCCGCATCATCGACGACATCGAGGTGCGGGACGACGGGACCGTCACCCTCGGCCGACTGGCCTCCTACGTCCGCGACAAGCGCATCCCGTTGGAGCTGTGCCCCAGCTCCAACCTCCAGACCGGCGCCGCCAGCTCCTACGCCGAGCACCCGATCGGGCTGCTGCGGAAGCTGCACTTCCGGGCCACGGTGAACACGGACAACCGGCTGATGTCCCACACCACCATGAGCCGGGAATTCGAGCACCTTGTCGAGGCGTTCGGTTACACGCTCGACGACATGCAGTGGTTCTCGGTCAATGCTATGAAGTCAGCATTCATCCCTTTCGATGAACGACTGGCAATGATCAATGACGTGATCAAGCCCGGATATGCGGCCCTGAAATCCGAATGGCTGTTCCTCGGAAAGGGCTTGGCGGGGCGCTGACCAGGGGCTTTACCTGGTCCCGTCGCTGGTCGAAATAATCGTCCACCCCGCCCGGCATTCACCATCCGTCCGCATTTCGATGTTTGCGACGGACGGCCTGCCGTGTTTACGTTCCTGGACCGCTCCCATTCAGTTCGTTCCCAAGGACGTCATTCACCATGAAGCAGTCTGCTGCAAAGTCCCTCGGTGTCGCCGCGCTCGGTGCCGCCTTCGCCGCCGCCGGGGCGGGTGCCGCGAACGCCGCTCCGGACCTCGCCAACGTCAGCAACCAGGCGCTGGACACCGTTGCCAGGACGCTGCCGGCGGAGAACGTCGAGAAGGCGGTGCCGGGCAGCAGCCAGGCGCTCGCCCAGGGGCAGCGGGCGCTGCGCGCCGGGGTGACGGCCGCGCAGCCCGCCGTCCAGCAGCTGCTCGCCGAGGGCCCGACCGGCCCGGCCGCCGCGCTCCTCGGCGGTCTGCCCACGAAGGGCCTGCCCGTCCAGGGCACGCCCGTGAACGGCATCCCGCTGGGCGGCTGACCAGGCCACCCGGCACGCGTACGGCGATGGGGCGCACCCTGTACCAGGGGCGCCCCATCGGCGTACCACGACATCACGAGGCTCACCAGGCCGTACGCGCGGCCTTGTCCTCGGACGGCAACAGGATCCACAGCGCGAGATAGAGCAGGAACTGCGGGCCCGGCAGCAGACAGGAGACCAGGAAGATCACCCGCATCGTCGTCGCGGAGGTGCCGAAGCGCCGGGCCAGCGCGGCGCACACGCCGCCGATCACGCGGCCGTTGGTGGGGCGGGCGGGGCGGGACATGGCTGCTCCTTCGTCGAGGTCGGCCGAGCGTCGGCCGAAGGTCGGCCGAGCGTCGCTCATCTACCGTCCACGGTAAGGAAACGAAGCGGGCAAAGCGTCGCTCTACGGAGCGATCCCGACCCTGGGAATCGTCGGGGTCCGACCCTGACTCAGCTCGTCCTGCGGGGGCGGAACCCTCGGTCCCGACGCCGACTCCGACGCCGACCTGCGCCGCAGCCACGAGCGCCCCGCGGGCACCACGGCGAGATGCGCGAGCCCCACGCCCGCGGTGTTCAGCAGCAGCGAGTCCACGTCCACGACCTGCCCGGGGACCCCGGTCTGCAGCAGCTCGATCGACAGGGACAGCAGCGCCCCCGCCGCGACCGTACGGAACAGCGACGCCCACGGCGACACGGTCAGCCTGCCGCCCGCCAGCGGCAGCAGCACCCCCAGCGGCGCGAGCAGCGCCAGCCCCTCACCGATCCGCCGCGCCGCCTCCGGCCAGCCCAGCGCCAGATCGGCGCGGATCCCGGCGAAGGGACGCAGATTGGCGGGCATCACCCAGGGGACGTTCAGGGGACGCAGCGTGAACCAGGCGACGAACGCGAGATAGGCGACGAGGAGGACACCCCCTGTCACACGGACGTGGATCGCGGCGCTGCCGCCCATGGAGCCTTGACGCTGCACGCCCCCCTAGACGCGGCCTTCGGCACGATCGGTTCCGGGTTGTCGCCCTCCGGCCCCATGAGGCATGCGCCACATCGCGTACCGCACCCCCCTCTCACCCGGCCGTGACCTCACTGGACGGCGGTTCCCCCGCCCCCGGCCGGGCCCGCACCCCCTCGGTGCACTCGTACCGCCGCAGCGTTCTCGCCTCCGGGCCGCCCAGCACCACCGAACCGTCGACCTCGCCCGCCGCCTCCGAGTCCGAGAAGGTGCACACGATCTGCGCGAGCGCGTACGCCGACAGGTCGCCGGGCGCGCTGCTCAGCCGGAGCGCGTCCTCGGGGTCCCCGCGGCGCGGCCCGGTCACCCTCGTGGCGGGCCGTACGTCCGTGGCGTACCCGGCCTCCTTCGCGGTGGCCGACGGTGTGCGGGCCAGCTCGTCCAGCAGGCCCTGTGCCACCAGCACCCGCCGCTCGGTCTCCGAGTCGCCCTCCGGGACCCGTAGCGTCCGGTCCACGGTCACCAGCGACGAGCCGCAGAGCAGGAACACCTGCACCGGCATGCCGCGCGAGGACTGCGTGGTGACATCGGGCTCGGCGAGGGAACACCGTGCCCGCGACGGCGCCGGACCGAAGTCCGTCGGCACCTCCGTGGGCCGGATCCCGCATCCGGCGAGCACCGCGGCCAGCCCGGCCAGCACGGGGAGGAGTGCCGTCCTCCGCCGTACGCCCATCAAGCGTCCCCCTTCTTCGTCGCGCCCTTCTCCCCGCCGCCCGCGGCCTCCCCCTCGGCCGACAGCACGACGGTGGAGGCGTCCCGCGGCAGCCGCAGCGTGAACACCGCACCACCGTCCGGCGAGTTGGCGGCGGTGATCTCGCCGCCGTGGATGTGCGCGTTCTCCAGGGCGATCGACAGGCCGAGCCCGCTGCCCTCGGAACGCGGCCGGGAGGCGCTCGCCTTGTAGAACCGGTCGAAGACATGCGGCAGCACGTCCTCCGGAATCCCCGGCCCGTGGTCCCGCACCCGGATGACGATCTCGTCCCCCTGAGCCTCCTGAGCCCGGACCCGTACCGACACCCGCACCGGCGAACCCCCGTGCTTGAGCGCGTTGCCGATGAGGTTGGCGAGGATGACGTCCAGCCGCCGCGGGTCGATCCGCGCGTGGATGCCGCGCTCGGCGTCCAGCTCGACCGCGTCCAGCCAGGCGCGGGCGTCGATGCAGGCGGTGATCTGGTCGGCGATGTCGACGTCGTCCAGGACCAGCCGGGCCGTGCCCGCGTCGAAGCGGGTGACCTCCATCAGGTTCTCGACCAGGTCGTTCAGGCGCCGGGTCTCGCTGACCACCAGCCGCACCGCGGGCTCGATCATCGGATCGAGACCGCCGCTCTCGGAGTCCAGCTCCTCCTCCAGCACCTCGGTGACAGCGGTGATCGCGGTCAGCGGTGTCCGCAGCTCATGGCTCATGTCCGCCACGAACCGCCGCGAGGCGGACTCCCGCGCGGCCATGTCGTCCACCCGCTTCTCCAGCGCCTCGGCCGCGCTGTTGAACGTCCGCGACAGATCGGCCAGCTCGTCCGTCCCCGACACCCGCAGCCGGGTGTCCAGCTTGCCCTCGCCGAGCCGCCGCGCGGCCACGCCGAGACGGTGCACGGGCTTCAGCACGGTCGTCGCGGCGGCCTGCGCGAGCAGCGCCGAGCCGATCAGCGCCAGGCCGGTGGCGATACCGAGCGACCACGCCAGCGAGTTCAGGTCCTTCGCCTCCGGCTCCAGCGACTTCAGCATGTAACCGGTCGGCCCGCCCCCGATCACCCGGGTCCCGGCCACCAGATACGGGGTGCCGTCGTCCACGATCCGCTGCCAGTACAGGTGGTACGGCGACTTGTTGCCGGAGTTGACCTGCTGCTCCTTGTTGACCGCGGTGCGCAGCGACTTGGGCACATCGGCCAGCGTGAAGCCGTTCAGGCCGCCCGAACCGCCGTACACCGGCTGACCGCTCACGTCCTCGGCGACCAGCAGCACGGTGAAGTGCTGACCGCCGGTGGCCATCTGGCCCGCGGCGCGCTGGAGTTCGTCCCGGGTGGGATGCTCCGGCAGCGTGCCCGCGCGGTTCTCCATCTCCTGCTCGAAGTCCCGCAGTACCGCGTCCTGCGCGCGGGTGAGCACCGCCTCACGGTTGAGCCAGTACGCGATCCCCGACGCGGACACCGCCGCGGTCAGCGCGACCAGCCCGAACACCACGACCAGCCGCAGCCGCAGACTGGTGAAACGCAGCCGCGACCATATCCCCTTGCGTGTGAGGGCGGCGGTCCAGCCGCGCGGCCCCCCGTGCCCCTGGTGCTCTTGTGTCACTGAGGCGGATCCAGCCGGTAGCCGACACCACGCACGGTACGGATCAGGGTCGGCGACGACGGCACGTCCTCGACCTTGGCGCGCAGCCGCTGGACACAGGCGTCCACCAGCCGGGAGTCACCGAGGTAGTCGTGCTCCCACACCAGCCGCAGCAACTGCTGCCGCGACAGCGCCTGGCCCGGCCGCCTGCTCAGCTCCAGGAGCAGCCGCAGCTCGGTCGGCGTGAGCTGGAGGTCCTCCCCGTTCTTCGTGACGGTCATCGCCGCCCGGTCGATCACCAGGCTGCCGAAGGTGGCGGCGTCGTTCGCCTCCCGCTCCCCGCGCCGCAGCACGGCCCGGATCCGGGCGTCCAGCACCCGTCCCTGCACGGGTTTGACCACGTAGTCGTCGGCGCCGGACTCCAGGCCCACGACCACGTCGATGTCGTCGCTGCGCGCGGTCAGCAGGATGATCGGGAGCTGGTCGGTGCGCCGGATCCGGCGGCACACCTCGAACCCGTCGATTCCGGGCAGCATCACATCCAGCACGATCAGGTCCGGCCGCTGCTCACGGAGCAGTTTCAGACCGTCCTCACCGCTGGCAGCGGTCGCCACTCGGTGTCCCTGGCGCGTCAGTGACAGTTCCAGGGCCGTACGGATGGCGTCGTCGTCCTCGATCAGCAACAGGGAAGGCACGGGGGTCATTCTGGCCCATGGGGGGTGGCGGTTTCGACACCTGTACGGGTACGGCCCCACGACGCACCCCTGTGACAGGTCTGTGACAGTCGACGGACACGGCGATGAAGTGGCTTGGGCAAGCTGTTCGACACAGCACGGAAGCCAGACCGAACACCGGAAGTCCACGACGGGGGGCGCGAGATGAACACGCTGCACGGCAACAGCACCAGCGCAGTGATCACTCGGCTGCACGACGTGGGCCGGGGTTCCGAGAAGTCCGGTGCCGTGAGCGGGCGGGGGTGCGCTCGCGGCGCCGGGCGTCAGCACACCGGGTACATGACGGTGGTTGACGCGATCACGGGGGACACGGGGGAGCAGCACGGGGGACCCGCGTACAGGGAGGAAGCGGGGGAGCGCCGTCCGGCGACACGGACCGGGGACGCCGAAGCCGCGTTCACGGCCTACGTCCAGGAGCGCCGCGCCTCCCTGTACGCCACCGCCTACCACCTCACCGGCGACCGCTTCGAGGCCGAGGACCTGCTGCAGAGCGCCCTGTTCTCGACGTACAAGGCGTGGGACCGGATCAGTGACAAGGCGGCCGTCGGTGGATACCTCCGCCGCACCATGACCAACCTGCACATCAGCGCGTGGCGCCGCCGCAAGCTGAACGAGTACCCGACCGAGGAACTGCCGGAGACCGTCGGCGACACGGACGCGATGCGCGGCACGGAACTGCGCGCGGTCCTGTGGCAGGCGCTGGCCCGGCTCCCCGAACTCCAGCGCACCATGCTGGTCCTGCGCTACTACGAGGGCCGCACGGACCCGGAGATCGCGGACATCCTCGACATCAGCGTCGGCACGGTGAAGTCCAGCATCTGGCGCTCGCTGCGGCGGCTGCGCGAGGACGAGGTCCTCAGCTTCGGCCGTGACGAGGAGGACGCGTTCGGGGAACTGGTCGCCTGAGGCCGGGGGGCGCTGAGGACGGGCGCCGGGAAAAAACTTCAGGGAAGTCGGAGCCCGGGTGTATCACGGGGGGAGTCCGGGACTCCTGACTACGGGGACGGGGAACCTGGGGGGACCCCATCTCCCGCTCCACGGGGGAGCACCACGGGGGAAGCACGGGGGACACGGGGGAAGCACCACAGGGGTTCGGGGGAGCCCCGCAGAGAGCGGGACTGGAGGGCCGGGGGGTCCGTCCAGTCCCGCTTTTCTTGCTCTCTGACTCTCTACGGCTGTCAGGCCGCCGTATGCGTGGTGGCGCACCGGCCCGCCGCCGCGGCGGCCAGGCGGCCCATCGCCTCGTCCCGGTCGCAGGCGTGCGCGCCGAGCGCCGTCTGGCGGGCGATGATCACGCGTTCCTGCCGCATCAGCCGCCAGCCGCGGCGCAGCAGGAACGGCACCGACTTGCGGCCCTCCCTCAGGTCCCGCAGGAAGCGGCGGCGGAAGGTCTTCACCGGGCCGCGGCTCAGACACAGCGCGTCGGCGAGGACGCCCAGCTCGCGGCAGCGCGTGACGATCTCGGCGGCGAAGATGCCCTCCGCGATGAACAGCGGCGTCCGCCCGATGTCGACGCCGTCCTCACCGGTGCGCGCGCTGAGCGCGATGTCGTACACGGGGACCTTGGTACGGCCCGTGCGGCACAGCTCGACGATCGCGGCTACGGCGATGTCCGCGTCCCAGGAGTCGGGGTGGTCCCAGTCGATGTCCGAGCTTCCCGCGACCAGCGGCAGCGTCGGGTCGGTGCCCTCCTTGTAGAAGTCGTCGAGCCGCAGCACCGGGAGACCGGAGCGGGCCGCGAGGAGGGACTTGCCGGAGCCGGAAGGGCCGCAGAGCAGCACGACTCGCGTGGGTATGGACGGATGGGCACTCACGGGACACCAGTGTGAGGCATCCCCCGGCCCGGCAACGACTCAGCGGGTCGGCTTTGAAGCCCGCGTCACATGTCAAATACCCTTCGTGTCGACACGATTACTCAGCGCAGCAGAAGGTGGCGGCAATGACGGACCGCAACGACTACTTCCCCCAGTCCACCCCCCGGCGGGCGTTCGCCGTACTCGCGACCGCGGGCGTGGTCCTGGGCTCGGGCGCCACCACGGCCACGGCGGCGGAGGCCGAGCAGATGCTCGGCATGGTGAACTACCGGCCCACCTCGCTCGGCAAGATCGACCCCCAGGCCGGTCTCCAGGCGCTGTCGGGCGCCGTGGGGTACGTCACCGGCCCGGTCTCGGGCCTCAAGCCCAACCCCCTCGCCGGTACGGGCGTCGACCCCCTCGACAACGGCGTGGGCACCCAGCTCGCCGACTTCAAGCCCCTGACCTCCCAGCAGCTCACCCGCCCGGTCGCGCAGGCGCCGTCGGTGGGGAGCGTGCCGGGGGTGGGGCAGGTGACGGGGCTGCTTACAGGACCCCAGTCCGGACGCCGTTGACGAACGGTCGCCAGGCGGCCCCGGCCAGGATCAGGATGGGGCCGTTGGGGTGCTTGCTGTCGCGGACGGGGATGGTGCCGGGGGAGTCGTCGCAGACCTCCACACAGGCGTCTCCCTGCTGGTTGCCGCTGTAGGAGGACTTGCGCCAGCGGGCGGTGCTCAGGTCTGGGGTGGCTCGCATGGCTCGTACGTCTCCATCGTCGCTTTGATCAGCGCCCAGGACTCCTCCGGTGGGAGGGCGCTGGCCTTCATCCGATCGTACTCTCGCACGCGCTGCATGACCGTCTCCCGGTCGTCGAAGATCTCGCCGTTCCTTGGCCCTTCCTGGTACACGGTTGTCGAGTTGTCCGGCAGGGTCAGCAGGATGAGCGTGCCGCTCATCAGGGTGCAGGCGCCCGCCTCGAACGGGAGGACCTGAATCGTGGTGTGGCGGGTTTCGACCAGCGACAGCAAGGCCGCGAGCTGTTCACGCATCACTTCTGGGCCGCCCACGGCTTGGCGCAGGGTCGCTTCGCCGAGAATCCACCAGGCGTCAGGCGGGCTGTCGTTCCGCAGGACTTCCTGCCGACCCAGGCGGGCGCCCACCAAGCCGTCGATCTCCTTGGAACCGATACCTGGATGGCCCTTCGTGAACAGCGTCCGCATGTACGCCGGAGTCTGAAGCAGACCAGGGATGACGCTCGCACTGAACTCCTGAATCCGCGCCGCCCTCGCCTCCAGCTCCAAGCATTGATCAAACCGCCTCGGCGTGTGCTCCCGCTTCACCGCCCCCCACAGGCCCTGGAACAACTCCCCCGTTCCGAACGCCGCGTCCAACTTCTCGGAGATCGGCGGCAGCGGGAGCCGTTCCCCCGTCTCCACTCCATGCAGATGCGTCTTGCTGTAGTTGACGATGTCGGAGAGCCGGTCCAGGGACAGGCCCGTCAGTTGGCGTTGGCGGCGGAGTTCGACGCCGTACAGGTCGCGGGCGGAGCGGGCGGGGTCGAGGCCGCGGGTCGGCTGGGTCATGGCGTCCACGGTAATCGCGTTCGGTGACCGAGTGGGTACGAACGGTGAAGACCGAGGGGTGCCAGGCTGTTCCGTGACGTGTCCTGGAACGCCGTCACCCTGTCCGGCCAGGGACGTCGGCCGTTTCGCTGGGTGTGCGAACAGCAAGAGCGCTCCAGGAGGCACCCTTGGCAAGCCGACGACCCACGACGACGCTTCCGGTCGGCCAACTCGCGTACGACACCCGTCGGGAACGGCGCGGGGTCGTCATGGACCACCAGGACGGGCTGGTGTGGCTGCGTCCCGAGGGCGGGGGGACGGAGTGGACCGCGCGGCCCGAGGACGTACAGCCGATGCACGTCCGTGAGCGGGCGGAGGCCCTGATGCTGGCGCGGGTGGCCAGGGCCAACGCCCGTAGCAGGGGGGAGGTGCTCTGACGGGCGGCGAAGAGGGCCGCGGCTCCTCCGGACGGAGAGGAGCCGCGGCCCTGCTCGGGGGCGGTCGTCAGTAGGACGAGCCGCCCGCGCCCAGGGAGCCCGTCGGGTGCCAGACCGTCTTGGTCTCCAGGAAGGCCGTCATGCGGTCGATGCCGGGCGTCTCGAAGTAATCCACAGGCTGTGGACGCAGTACCCGCTTGAGGTTGTCGGCCGCGGCGATCTCCAGCTCCTTCGCCAGGTCGGCGTCCGCGCCCGCCAGGTCGACCGCGTTGACGTCCTGGTGCGCGGCGAGGGGCGCCGCGATCTCCGCCGTACGGCCGGAGAGGACGTTGACGACACCGCCGGGGACGTCGGAGGTGGCGAGCACCTCAGCGAGGGAGAGGGCGGGGAGCGGCGACTTCTCGGAGGCCACGAGGACCGCCGTGTTGCCCGTGGCGATCACCGGGGCCAGGACGCTCACCAGGCCCAGGAACGACGACTCCTGCGGAGCCAGGACCGCGACCACGCCCGTCGGTTCGGGCGAGGAGAGGTTGAAGTACGGGCCCGCGACCGGGTTCCCGCCGCCCACGACCTGGGCGATCTTGTCCGTCCAGCCCGCGTACCAGACCCAGCGGTCGATCGTGGCGTCGACGACCGCCGCCGCCTTCGACTTCGACAGGCCCTCCGCGTCGGCGACCTCGCGCGTGAACTGGTCCCGGCGGCCCTCCAGCATCTCCGCGACGCGGTAGAGGACCTGGCCGCGGTTGTAGGCCGTGGCGCCGGACCAGCCGCCGAACGCCTTGCGGGCCGCGACCACGGCGTCCCGGGCGTCCTTGCGGGACGACAGGGGCGCGTTGGCCAGCCAGTTGCCCTTTGCGTCCGTCACCTCGTACACCCGGCCGCTCTCCGAACGCGGGAACTTCCCGCCGACGTACAGCTTGTAGGTCTTCAGTACGGTCAGTCGGTCAGACATCGAGGTACGCCTCCAGGCCGTGGCGACCGCCCTCGCGGCCGAAGCCCGACTCCTTGTAACCGCCGAACGGCGAGGTCGGGTCGAACTTGTTGAACGTGTTGGACCAGACGACACCCGCGCGGAGCTTGTTCGCGACCGCCAGGATGCGCGAGCCCTTCTCCGTCCAGATGCCCGCCGACAGGCCGTACGGGGTGTTGTTGGCCTTGGCGACGGCCTCGTCCGGGGTGCGGAAGGTGAGGACCGAGAGGACCGGGCCGAAGATCTCGTCGCGGGCGACGGTGTGCGCCTGGGTGACGTTGGTGAAGAGGGTCGGCGCGAACCAGTAGCCCGAGGAGGGCAGCTCGCACGCCGGGGACCAGCGCTCGGCGCCCTCCGCCTCGCCCTGGTCGGCCAGCGCGGTGATGCGGGCCAGCTGCTCGGCGGAGTTGATCGCGCCGATGTCCGTGTTCTTGTCGAGGGGGTCGCCCAGGCGGAGGGTGGAGAGCCTGCGCTTGAGGGAGTCCAGCAGTTCGTCCTGGACCGACTCCTGCACCAGCAGGCGGCTGCCCGCGCAGCAGACCTGGCCCTGGTTGAAGAAGATGCCGTTGACGATGCCCTCCACGGCCTGGTCGATCGGGGCGTCGTCGAAGACGATGTTGGCGCCCTTGCCGCCCAGTTCCAGGGTGAGCTTCTTGCGGGTACCGGCGACGGTGCGCGCGATCTCCTTGCCCACCGCCGTGGAGCCGGTGAAGGCGACCTTGTCCACGTCCGGGTGCGCGACCAGCGCGGCGCCCGTGCGGCCGTCGCCGGTGACGATGTTGACGACGCCCTTCGGCAGGCCTGCCTGACGGCAGATGTCCGCGAAGAAGAGTGCCGAGAGGGGGGTCGTCTCGGCGGGCTTGAGGACGACCGTGTTGCCGGTCGCGAGCGCCGGGGCGATCTTCCACGCCAGCATCAGCAGGGGGAAGTTCCAGGGGATGACCTGGCCCGCGACGCCGAGGGGCCGCGGGTTCGCGCCGAAACCGGCGTGGTCGAGCTTGTCCGCCCAGCCCGCGTAGTAGAAGAAGTGCGCGGCGACCAGGGGGAGGTCCGCGTCCCGCGTCTCCCTGATCGGCTTGCCGTTGTCCAGCGTCTCCAGGACGGCCAGTTCGCGGCTGCGCTCCTGGATGATCCGGGCGATGCGGAAGAGGTACTTCGCGCGCTCGGCGCCGGGCAGCGCCGACCACGTGGCGAAGGCCTTGCGGGCGGCCTTGACGGCGCGGTCGACGTCTTCCTCATTGGCTTGCGTGTACTCGGCGAGTACTTCTTCGGTGGCCGGAGAGACCGTCTTGCCAAGACCCCCACCCGAGCTTTCGACGAACTCCCCGTCGATGAACAGGCCGTACGACGGGGCGATGTCGACGATCGCGCGCGACTCGGGCGCGGGAGCGTACTCGAATGCCATGTGTCAGTCCACCGTAACGTAGTCGGGGCCGGAGTAGCGGCCCGTGGCCAGCTTCTGACGCTGCATCAGCAGGTCGTTCAGGAGCGAGGACGCGCCGAAGCGGAACCAGTGGTTGTCCAGCCAGTCCTCGCCGACGGTCTCGTTGACCAGGACCAGGAACTTGATCGCGTCCTTGGTCGTGCGGATGCCGCCCGCGGGCTTCACGCCCACCTGGACGCCGGTGGTGGCGCGGAAGTCGCGTACGGCCTCCAGCATCAGCAGGGTGTTCGCCGGGGTCGCGTTCACCGCCACCTTGCCGGTCGAGGTCTTGATGAAGTCCGCCCCCGCCAGCATGCCGAGCCAGCTCGCGCGGCGGATGTTGTCGTACGTCGACAGCTCGCCGGTCTCGAAGATGACCTTCAGGCGGGCGCTCGTCCCGCAGGCCTCCTTCACGGCGGTGATCTCGTCGTACACCTTCAGGTACCTGCCCGCGAGGAACGCCCCGCGGTCGATGACCATGTCGATCTCGTCGGCGCCCGCGGCGACCGCGTCCCGGACGTCGGCCAGCTTGACGTCGAGCGCCGCGCGGCCCGCCGGGAAGGCGGTGGCGACCGAGGCGACCTTCACCGAGGAGCCCGCGACGGCCTCCTTGGCGGTGGCCACCATGTCGGGGTAGACGCAGACCGCGGCCGTGGCGGGGGTCGTGCGGTCGGTCGGGTCCGGGTGGACCGCCTTGGCGCCGAGCGCCCGGACCTTGCCGGGGGTGTCCGCGCCTTCCAGCGTCGTCAGGTCGACCATCGAGATGGCCAGGTCGATGGCGTACGCCTTGGCGGTCGTCTTGATGGAACGGGTGCCGAGAGAGGCCGCGCGCGCCTCCAGGCCGACCGGGTCGACGCCGGGCAGCCCGTGGAGGAAGCGGCGCAGCGTGCTGTCGGACGCGGTGACGTCCTTGAGGGGGCTCGCCGCCGCGGTGGCCGCTGGGGTGGGTGCAGAGGTGGGCATGGTCACCAGACGAGCATATCTACGCGCGTAGCGGCTGTACAGCCCCCGGGGAGCGGTCGGTGGGCGTGGCCGCGTACCGGGCCCGCCGGAGGCGTCGGGCAGAATCGGGAGCATGACGACCCCCGAGAATCAGTCACCTGGGCCGCGGCCCGAGTCGCCCGCCGCCCGGGACCGGATCTACCGGTCACCGGCCGCTCTCGTGGGCGGGGTGCTGCTGCTCGCGGTCGGCGGCTGGCTGGGCGGCGACGCCGTCCTGACGGGGGAGGGGCGTACCCCCTGGGTGGCGCTCGCCGTGCTGCTGCTGGCGGTGCCGCTGGTGGTCGCCTTCACCCTGCGGCCCGCGGTGTTCGCCGGTGCGGACCGGCTGCGGGTGCGCAATCCCTTCCGGGTCGTGGTGGTGCCGTGGGGCGAGGTCGCCTCGCTGCGCTCCGGGTACACCAACGAGGTGGTCACCACGTCCGGCGCCAAGTACCAGCTGTGGTCCGTTCCCGTGTCCTTGCGCGGGCGGAAGAAGGCCGCCCGGCAGCAGGCCCACCGGGAGGCGGAGGCCAGGGGCGAGCGGCGCGGACGCGGCCGGGGCCTCGGGTTCGGGGGCGGCTTCGGGGGCCTGGGCGGGGCGGACCCGTCCGTCGGGGACGGGCCGGTGCGGGCCGAGACCGACCAGGTGATGCACGAGCTGCGGGAGATCCACGCGGCGCGGGAGAAGGCGGCGGAGGCGCAGGGGGAGGTCTCCGTGCGGTGGGCCTATGAGGTGATGGGGCCCGCGGCGGCGGGGGCGGTGTTGTTGGCGGTGCTGCTCGCGGTGGGGTGAGCGGGGCTGGTCGCGGTGGGGTGAGCGGTGCTGGTCGCGGTGGGGTGAGCGGGGCTGGTCGCCCGCGGTTGGTGTGGGTGATGTGGTGACGGGGGGTCCGTCGCGGTCCCCGGAGTGACCGGTTACGAGCGCTCGGCCGGGCGCCGCGTTGACAGACCGGGGTTTCCGGAGATGGTGGGTCCGGTTGCCGGGGGCCGAAGCTACGGGGTGACCGGTCGGTTCCTGGGGTCGGCGGGCGCCTGGGAGCCAGTCGTGGGTCAGAGGGCGCCGCGGTCGGTGGGAACGGTCCGGGTGACCGGGCGGGGGCTGCGCCGGACGGCCGTTCGCGGGGCCGCCCGGCGGCTGTCGTCCGGGGTCAGCGCACGTCGACGAAGTCGCCCTCGGAAACCGCCCCGGCGGTCTCGTTCGTACCGGCGTACGACCAGCGATAGGTGCCGTCGGTGCCCGCGCGGACGGTGGTGGAGACGGTGCCGTCGGCGGCGGTCAGGACGGTGCGTACGGTGCAATAGGTGGAGCTGCCCGCTTTGCGGAACTGAAGCCGCACCGGCTCCCCGGCCGCGGCGGCCACGGACGTCCCGGTGGCCCAGTCGGCGTGCCGCACGTCGCCCTTGACGGTGAGGGTCCTGCCCCGCTTCACCGGCTCCGGGGTGGCGTCGACGGTGAGCGAGCTGGCGCGCTGGAGGGGGAAGGTGGCGGCGCTGTCCAGGAACACGGCGTCGCTGTCCGGCGCGATCGCGTAGGCGCTGACGTTCCAGGTGCCCGCCTGCGAGCCGTCGGCCGGGGCGGTGCCGGGGGTCAGGGTGAAGGTCAGGGTGCAGGTCGTGCTGGTGGCGGCGGTGGGGCCGCAGGCGGCGTCCGAGGCGACGGCGGCCGTCGGGGCGTCGTAGGAGCCGCGGTAGAGGGTGGCGTTGATCTGCTCGAGCCCGGACGGGTCGGACGCGGTGACCTCGACGGTGACGGTTCTCGCGGTGGTGCCGAGGACCACGGGGGCGCCGTCGTTCACGACGACGGCGGTGATGTCGGTGTCGCCGAACCGCTCGTCCGCGGACGCGGCCGGAACGGCGAGGGCGGACAGGGCCACGACGCCGCAGGCGACGGCGACGGCGGAGTTCATGCGCATGAGAATTCCCCAATGTGAATGCCACGGCCCGGCCATTTGTGACCGGTCCGGCCCGAATTGACGAGTGCAGCGTACTCACGGCGTGGGGATTTTGGAATGTGCGGAGTGCTGGTTTATCAGGGTTACGGATTCCGGTTCACAGAGAAACGCGCGTGAATATCCGGCGGGTCGTTTCGGCGGAAAACCGAGGGGGAAATTCGGTGCAAATTTCAGCGGACCTGGCGACCACCTGGGCGGACCGTGCCGTGCCCAACGGGCCCGTGTGGGGCCGCCGTTCGCCTTGGTCCGACTCCATGAACAAGGGGCAACTTCCACATGAAGCATGTCGAAGGCACTTAACCATCAGGATCGCGTTTCACATCCGGTTCACTAATCTGCGGATGCTGCTTGAACGGCGAACAAGGGGTGGGGATGGATGACGGCAAGACAGGGGGGCGCGGCCGTATCCGGCACGCGCTGTCACATAGACATTGGCGGGGACGGGACTTACTCATGGCGCCTCACGGCTCCGAACGGGCGCGTGGTGGCCATCGCCGCGCGTAGTTATCCGGGTCACGACGAGTGCCGGACGGCGTTCGAGTGGCTGTGCGCCGAGGTCGGGCGGCTGCCCGGGGGTGTGCACCACACCTCGGGGGGCAACGGCTGGGTCTGGCGGCTGCGTGATCCGGGCGGGGGCGCGCTGGCGGTGTCGGCGCGCGCCTATGAGCGGCACTCCACGTGCCAGTCCGCCTACGACCGGTTCCGTGCGCTGCTGGCCGATCTGGGGGCGGCCGAGGCGATTCCGTGGGACGAGGCGCCGTGAGGACGGGCGTGGGCGAGGACGCGCGAACGGGGGCGTGAGCACAGGGGCCGGACAGGCCCGGGGGCCGGACCCGCCGACCAGGGCGGGCCCAGGCCCCTTTTTGTGTGCCCGTGTGACCTGCGTCTTCGGTGTGCCTCCTGGGTGTGTTCCAGTCGCCGCGTTCACGCCAACCATGGAAGTTGCCCCTCAGGGGTGCCTCGTTCACATCCATGTGCGCGGGCGTCCATGACACCTCAGGAGCGTCGTTCCATGTGACGACCCGAATCCATGAGCTGTCCGCCGTACCCCCGGCGGACGACCCTCCGAGACGCCTGTACGCCGACTCCGGGATGCCCGACCGGGTGTTCCGGGGCGTCCTGCGCGGCGGCGGTGCCCTCGTGCTGGCGATCATGCTCCTTGTCGGGGGCTTCCTGACGTACCGGGCCTGGCAGGCGCTGTCGGTCGCGAGGTGGGGGTTCATCACGACCGAGGCCTGGGAGCCGGACGGCGGCAACTTCGGCATCGCCGCGGTGCTCGTGGGGACGGTGCTGATCGCGCTGGTCGCCATCGTGTTCGCCGTGCCGCTCGCGCTCGGGACGGCCCTGTACATCTCGGAGTACGCCCCGCCGCGGATCCGGCAGAGCCTGATCAGCGTGGTGGACCTGATGGCCGCCGTGCCGTCGGTGGTCTACGGCCTGTGGGGGCTGTTCTACCTCCAGGGCGAGGTGGTCACCCTCTCCCGCTGGATCTCCACCTACTTCGGCTGGATCCCCCTCTTCGCGGTCGACGGCGCCGATCCGACGGACCCGCTCGCCACCGCGACCGTCTTCACCTCCTCGACCTTCATCGCGGGCATGGTGGTGTCCCTGATGGTCGCGCCGATCATCTGCTCGGTGATGCGTGAGGTGTTCTCACAGGCGCCGGTGGGTGAGCGGGAGGGCGCGTACGCGCTCGGCGCCAACCGCTGGGGCATGATCCGCAGCGTCGTCCTCCCCTTCGGCAAGGGCGGCATGATCGGCGGCACGATGCTCGGCCTCGGCCGGGCGCTCGGCGAGACCATCGCCGTCTACCTGATCATCTCGCCGGTCTTCGTGATCCAGCCGCACATCCTCCAGAACGGCACCAGCTCGGTCTCCTCCCTGATCGCCCTGCGCTACGGCGAGGCGACCGAACGCGGCATGTCGGCGCTGATGGCCGCGGGCCTCGCGCTCTTCCTGATGACCCTCGTCGTCAACTTCGCCGCATCGTCGATCGTCGCCCGCAGCCGTTCCGGCGCGGCGAGCGACTCCTGAGGAGACGAGCCAGATGACCGTCACCGCCGCACAGAGCCCACCGCCGGGGGAGCCGGGGCCGGGCACCGGGCCCGGCCGCCAGGACCACGCCCGACCGCCCGCGCCCAGCACCACGGGCACCGTGACCACCACGCCCCCCGCGACCACCCTGCCCGCACCCCGCAGCACCCTCGGCCCCGCCGCACCCAGCGAGTCCCGCCGCAACCTGTCCCTGCTGCGGGCCACCGACGTCTACGCGATGCTCGGCGCGGGCGCCGCCGCCCTCGCGGTGACCTTAGTGATCTACGAACGGCTGCTGCCGTTCAACGGCACGCTCGGGTTCGTCGTCATCGCGGCCGTGCTCTTCCTCGGCACCTACGCGCTGCTGGTCTCGTTCGACGAGGACGGTCCCGCGGTCCGGGACCGGGTGGCCGCGGGGATCATCCGGGGCATCGGGCTGGTGATGCTGGCCTCGCTCGTCTTCGCGGTCGTCTACACCTTCTACGAGGGCCGCGAGGCGCTGCCACACCTGAACTTCTACACCCAGTCGATGTCCGACGCGGGCCCGGTCGAGCCGCTCAGCGTCGGTGGCATCCTGCACGCCGTCGTCGGCACGCTGTGGCAGATCGGCATCGCCCTGGCGCTCTGCATCCCGGTCGGGCTGATCTGCGCGGTCTTCCTCAACGAGGTGCCGGGCCCGTTCAGCCGGTTCGTCCGCACCATCGTCGAGGCGATGACCGCGCTGCCGTCCATCGTGGCCGGTCTGTTCATCTACGCCACCTTCATCCTGGGCCTCGGCTTCGAACGGTCCGGGCTCGCCGCGGCGCTCGCGATCTCGGTGATGATGCTGCCGATCATCATCCGCGCGGCGGACGTGGTGATCCGGCTGGTGCCCGGCACCCTGCGCGAGGCGTCGTACGCGCTCGGCACCTCGCGGTGGCGCACCGTGTGGCACGTGGTGCTGCCCACCTCCCGGTCCGGACTGACCACGGCGGTCATCCTCGGCACGGCCCGCGGCATCGGGGAGACCTCGCCGGTGCTGCTGACCGCCGGGTTCACCGCGGAGATGAACACCAACCCGTTCGAGGGCCCGATGGTGTCGCTGCCGCTCGCGACCTTCGAACTCGTCAAGTCCCCCGAGCCGACCTACATCGCCCGCGGCTTCGGCACCGGGTCGGTGCTGCTGGTGCTGGTGCTGATCCTGTTCGTCATCGCCCGTGTCATCGGCGGCCGGGGACCGGGCCAGCTGACCCGCCGCCAGGAGCACCGCCGGGTCCGGGCCTCGCGCCGGGACGCCCGGCGCTTCGCGGCGCGCGCCACCGCGGGCCAGCCGTCAGACCGCTCCGCACCGATGAGTTCCGCACCGACGAGTTCCGCACCGACGAGTCCCGCACCGACGAGGAGCACCCCGTGATACCCGCACCTGTCCGTTGCCCGCGCGCCGTGCGCGTGTCCCAGGGGCTGGCGCTGCTCGTCGCCCTGGTGTGCGTGCTGCTGGCCGTCCATCCGCCGGGCGCCTTCGCGGCCACCTACGTCAAGATCAGCGGCTCCGGCTCGACCTGGAGCGCCAACGCCATCGAGCAGTGGCGCCGCAACTCCAAGCAGTTGGGCATCACGGTCAACTACTCCTCGGTCGGCTCCACGGTCGGCCGCAACCAGTTCGCCAACGGGACCTCCGACTTCGGCGTCTCCGAGATCCCGTACGGGCTCACCGAGTTCGGCACCACGGACACCCCGCCCCGGCGCAAGTACGCGTACATGCCGATCGTGGCCGGTGGTACGTCGTTCATGTACAACCTGAAGATCGGCGGCAGGCAGGTCACCAACCTGCGGCTCTCCGGCGAGGTCCTCACCAAGATCTTCACCGGCAAGCTCACCATGTGGAACGCGCCGGAGATCAGGGCGGACAACCCCAAGCTGGCCCTCCCGGCCCGCCGGATCGTGCCGGTCGTGCGCTCCGACGGCTCCGGTACGACCGCCCAGTTCACGCTGTGGATGTCCAAGCAGTACGGCAGCCTGTGGAACGACTACTGCCGCCGCGCCAACAAGCCCACGCCGTGCGGTCTGACGTCGTACTTCCCCAACATCCCCGGCTCCGGCTTCGTCGCCCAGTCCGGCTCGCTCGGCGTCGCGGGCTACACCAAGCAGCCGCAGGCCGAGGGCGCCATCACCTACGTCGAGTACTCCTACGCCAGGAACGCGGGCTTCCCCGTCGCCAAGGTCCTCAACCGGTCGGGCTACTACGTCGAGCCGACCGCCTCCAGTGTGGCCGTCGCGCTCACCAAGGCCCGCATCAACAACGACCCGCGCTCCGCGAGCTATCTGACGCAGAACCTCGACGGCGTCTACTCCTACTCCGACCGGCGCACCTACCCCCTCTCCAGCTACAGCTACATGATCATCCCGACCAGGGAGGAGATGGGCTTCACCAAGGCCAAGGGCGCCTCGCTGAGCGCGTTCAGCAACTACTTCCTCTGCGAGGGCCAGCAGCAGGCCGACCGGCTCGGCTACTCACCGCTGCCGATCAACCTGGTGGAAGCGGCCATGGAGCAGGTGCGCAAGATCCCCGGCGCGGAGACCGAGAACATCAACATCCGCAAGTGCAACAACCCGACGTTCTCCTCCGACGGGACGAACGTGCTCGCCAGGAACGCCCCGTATCCGCAGGCGTGCGACAAGAAGGGCGCGGACCAGTGCGCCACCGGCACCGGCGGTGCCAAGCAGCCCACCTCGCCGAGCGGCGGCAGCGGCGGTGGTGGCGGCTCCGGCTCGGGCTCCGGTTCGGGCTCCGGCTCGGGTTCGGGCGGCGGCGGGTCGACCGGCGGCTCCGGTACGACGGGAGGTTCCGGCGCGACGGGAGGCGACGGCACGACCGGCGGCGCCGGTGACACCGGCGGGGCGGGATCGAGCGGCGGCACCGGCGACACCACCGGCGGGACGGTCGTCGACCCCGACACCGGTGAGGTGCTCAACGCCGAACAGGCCGCCGGGGACAGCTCCGTCGTCGCCAACCCGGTCACCCTCGGTTCCGGCGACGCCCTCGGACTGCGCACCGCCCTGATGGCACTGTCGGCCGTCCTGCTGGTCGGCATCGTGATCGGGCCACCGCTGGTCGCCCGGCTGATGGCGGGCCGGGCCCGGCGCGGCGGGGGTGCGGCATGACGGGCGCGGGGACCCGGGCCCGGCCGCGTGTGCGCGGCGGGGTGGCCTGTCTGCTGGCCGGGCTCGTGGTGGCCCTGCTGCCGCTGCCGTCCGCGACCACGACCGCCCAGGCGGCCGACGGCTCCGCGGTCACGGTGACCGGGAAGAAGGGCGAGTACGACGACTTCTCCGACCTGAAGGTGACCGTCCACCAGACCCGGGAGCTGCGCTCGCAGGGCGTGCGGATCACCTGGGAGGGCGGGGAGCCCACTCCGGCGGGCACCTTCAACTACAACTTCCTCCAGATCATGCAGTGCTGGGGGGACGACCCGGACGGGCCGGACCGGGAGCAGTGCGTCCTCGGCGGCACCGGCACGGGGTCGGTCCCGGGCGCCTTCACCACCTCCCGGGGCGTCAACACGGACCAGGACACCTACGGCAACGACCCGGACGAGACGGAGTACACCGGTTCCCGCGCGTTCGTCCCGTTCCAGCCGGTCGGCGGTCTCCCGGCCACCACCTCCGAGCGGGACCCCACCTACTTCGGTCCGCTGGACACCAACGAGCAGGTCGCCAACCGGACCTTCGGCAACGGCCGCGGCGAGGTCACCTTCGAGGTGCAGGACGGCATCGAAGCGCCCCACCTCGGCTGCGGCACGGACACCGCCCGCGCCGGTGGCGCCCCCGACCCCCGGCGGTGCTGGCTGGTCATCGTGCCCCGCGGGGTCCACGAGGCCGACGGGACGGACGTCACGAACCCGGGTGACGGCCGGTCCCCGCACCTGTCGTCCTCGCCGCTGTCCACGACGAACTGGGCGCAGCGGATGGTCGTACCGCTCGACTTCCAGCCGGTCGGCGAGTTCTGCACCGCGGGCCAGGCGGAACTGCCCATGTCCGGCTCGGAGTTGGTCACCGACGCCGTCACCTCCTGGCAGCCGAGGCTGTGCTCGGTCGCGGACCGGGCCTACGCCTTCACCCAGCGGGGGGAGGAAGAGGCCAGGAACGAGGTGCTGAGCACCTCCGAGGAGACACCCGTGCTGGGCTTCACCGTCGACCCGGTGGCCCAGGCGGAGGGCGCGCCGGACATCGTGCACGCGCCGGTGGCGGTGTCGGGACTCGCGATCGTGTTCTTCGTCGAAACCCCGTCCGGCGTGGTGCAGGACATGAAACTCACACCGCGGCTCGTGGCGAAAATGCTCACGCATTCCTATACGGACGACGTGAGTCTGGCCGAGCCCCCCGAACATGTGCGGGGAAACCCCGCGTCCATCCTCGACGACGAGGAATTCAAGAAAGTCAACCCCGAATTCCCCGAGGTGGACGCACGCCAGCTGCGGACCCTGATGGTGCCGTTGCAGAGTTCCGACACCACCCGGCTGATCTGGAACTGGCTCCAGTCGGACCAGGAGGCCAAGGAATTCCTCGCCGGACAGCCCGACGCCTGGGGAACGCGGATCAACCCGCACTTCGAGGACCTGAACCTGGCGGAGAACACCACGCTGGCCGACTTCCCCAAGGTGGACCCCACGACGACACCGGCACTGGCCAACAGCACGCCCCCGCTCACCTACGGGATCACCGACCTCGACCCCTACACGTCCGACCTGCACGACGGTGCCGTACGCACCCGCCGTGGCAACAACAACCGCACCATCCAGTGGGCGCCGGGTGATGGCCAGGTGCCCGCCAAGCTCATCAACGACCCTCCCGTGTCGGGCCGCCGCGCGGTGATGGCGATCGTGGACGCGGTGTCGGCGGAGCGCTACGGACTGGCCACGGCCGCCCTGCGCAACGCCGACGGCACCTTCGTCGAACCCTCGGCCGACTCGCTCACGGCGGGCGCCGCGGCCCTGCGGCCGTCGTCCGTGGACGCCGCCGTCCTCGCGCCGGATCCGGCCCGCGCCAAGGGCGGGGCGTACCCGCTGACGGCGGTGGCCTACGCGGCGGCCTCGACCGGCCAGGGCGCCGGGACCCGCAAGGCGTACGCGGAGTTCATCCGCTACGCCGCGGGGCCGGGCCAGACGACGGGCGTCGCGGCGGGCGAGCTGCCACCGGGGTACGCGCCCCTGCCGACCGCGCTGCGCACCCGGGCCGCGCAGGCCGCGGACGCGCTGGAGCGGGGCACGAGCGACGAGCCCCCGGGACCGGGCGGGTCGGGCGGCTCGGACGGCGGCGCCGGAGGGGGCGGCTCAGCGGGGCTCGGCGCGGCGGGCGGCGCCACCGCGGGCGGCACGGGCGGCGGCGCGGCGGGCGGTGGCACGGGCGGCGACGGCGGTCCGGGCGCCGATCCGTCGGCATCCGGTCCCGCGGCGGCCGACGCGGACGCGTCCGCCTCCCCGGAGGCACAGCAGAAGGTCGCGGAAGCGAGCGGATTCACCCCCAAAGACGTACTGGGAATTATTCGCTGGATTCTTCTGGTGGTTCTCTTCATCGGTGGGGCGGCGGGACTTTCGGGTCCGGTGATGCTGCGTTTCGCCCATCGGCGGACTCCCTAGGAGACATCTAGGAAGCTTGCTCGTAACCTTCCCCTCTTGGGGAATTGGTTGGCCGCGGTAAGGAAATTTGGAAATGTATTGCGTGGCCGGTCGACGGGTCGGCAGCAAGAGAATCCGGATTCAGCTTGAACGTCCAGCTTTCAGTAATCCAAAACAAGGGGTTCAGAAGTGAACGTCAAGTCTCGCGCCAAGATCGGTGCCGTTGTCGGCGCCGCGGCTCTCGGTCTCGGCATCCTGGCGGCTCCCGCGTCGGCGGACCCGAGCCCGGTCACTGACTACCGTCAGCTGGCGGGCGTCGGCTCCGACACCACGCAGTACGTCGTCAACGGCCTGGGCGAGGCCGTCACCAACGCCAACGGCAAGATCATCGCGTCCTGGAACGCCACCGGCACCGCCACGGTGAAGACCAAGGCGACCGGCTGCGACAGCGTGGCCCGTCCCAACGGCTCCTCCGCCGGTATCAACGCGCTGAACGCGGACATCGACAACGCCCTGGTCAACTGCGTCGACTTCGCCCGCTCCTCGCGCGGTCCGGCCGACACCAGCACCAACCACCTGACCTTCATCCCCTTCGCCAAGGACGGTGTCACCTACGCCACCGACCTGGGCAGCACCCTGCCGACCAACCTGACCACGGCGCAGCTCGCCGACATCTACAAGTGCACCTCCACGGCGTACCCGAACGCCCAGCCGCTGCTGCCCCAGTCCGGCTCCGGCACCCGCGCCTTCTGGCTGCAGGCCATCGGTGTCACCGAGGCCCAGCTGGGTTCCTGCGTCAACGGCAACGTCCAGGAGCACGACGGCGTCGCCATCGCCAACGGCAACCAGATCATGCCGTACTCGATCGCCCAGTGGATCGCGCAGGGCAAGGGCTTCGCCGACGTCCCCAACCGGCGCGGCGAGTCGCGGCTGCGCAGCATCAACGGCACCGCCCCGACCACGGGCTCGGGCACCGCGCTCGCGCTCAACACCGGCTTCACCCCGAACTTCCTGCGTGACGTCTACAACGTCGTCGAGACCGCGAAGCTGACCGGTGGCGCGAACCCCAACGCCGTCATCATCGAGACCTTCCAGGGCTCGACCTCCAAGGTCTGCGCCGCGTCCACCACGATCACCAACTACGGCTTCGGCACCGTCGCTAACTGCGGCGCCGTGACCCTGAAGGCCGAGCGCTGACCAGTGATCGTCCTGTGAACCACGCGTGACGGCCGGGCACCTCCCAGGTGCCCGGCCCGACGTGCTGTCCCTGTCCGACCGTCGACCGCCCCCGGGGGGCTACGAAATGTCAGTACCGCATCCCTTGCGAAGAACGGCCGCCGTACTGGCCGCCTGCGCTCTGCTCGCCGTGAGCCTGGTGGCCCTGGCCATGTCCCAGTCCCAGCCTGCCCGGGCCGCGTCCCTCGGTGAGTTCACCCTGACGCCCGGCACCGGGCAGCTCAGCGACCCGCAGCCGTTGGCAGGTGCCCTCGGCATTCCGGGTGCGTGTCCCGACGCCACCATCGAGGACATCAACTGGAACAGCGTCCTCAACCTGTACGTGGTGAAGGCCGACGGCACCGAGGCGGTGGCCCTCGGCGGCATCACCGAGGGCGGCCCGTACACGGGGGCGACGACCTCGGACATCTCACTGTCCGCCACGGACAACCCGGGCCTCGCGGTGAACTCCCTGGAAGGCGTCATCACCGGCGACGGCACCTACGAGCTGCGCGTGCGGTGCGTGGACAACTACGACTGGGCCGTGCCGCCGGACTCGATCGTCCCCGGTGACCCGTACTGGACCCAGAAGATCACCGTCACCGGCGACACCTGGGCGGTCGGTGAGGGCGCGGAGGCCACCAGTGTCACGGTCGCGGCCGAACCACAGGTGATCGAGCCCGGAGGGGCGGCCAAGCTGAGCGCCACCGTCTCGCCCGCGGAGGCGGTCGGCAGCGTCACCTTCCTGGACGGCGACACCTCGCTGGGCGAGGCCGCCGTCTCCGGTGGCAGGGCCGAACTGACGGTGTCCACGCTGGCCGTGGGACGACACGACATCGTCGCCCGCTTCACGCCCACCGACAGCGCCGCGTGGGGGGCGTCGGAGTCCCTGGAGCCGTACACCGTGACCGTGCAACTGCCGCGCTGGGAGATGCACGACGAGTCGGGACAGCGGCTGCCGCTCAATCCCACGCTGGAGCGCGGCCAGTCGGTGAAGATCATCATCCGTGGGTGTGAGCCGGGCGCCACCCTCACCATGTCCCTCGAGAACAGCGAGGCCCGGTTCCCCGACGCGACGGCGGATGCCGAGGGAACGGTGACCTGGCCGGAGCTGACCGTGCCCGACGACGCGGTGGCGGGCCCGAACGGCTGGGACCCCGCGCCGGACTGCGGGGGCCTGAACTCCGTCGGCGTGGTCACCTTCACCCTGGACGAGCCGTCGTCGTCCGAGTCCCCGTCGCCGAGCGACGACCCGTCGGACGACCCCTCCGACGACCCGACCGACGATCCGACCGACGACCCCACGGACGACCCGACCGACGACCCCACCGGTGACCCGTCCGGCACCGGCGGCGACTCCGGCGGCACGGGCGGCACGGGCGGCCCCTCGCCCACCGGTGGCCTCGCCTCCACCGGCAGCCAGCTCGCGCTCATCTCCGGCATCGGCGCCATCGTCCTCGTCGCGGCCGGTGTGTTCTTCGTGCGGTTCGGCCGCCGCAACGGGCTGCTGCACTTCGGCGAGCCCCGCGCGTAGCGGCTCCCGGGCAGCGACGGGCGGCGCGCGCTTCGGGCCGCGCCGCCCGCACCTCCCCGTCCACGACTTCCCCTCCCGCCTCTCCCAGGAGCGCACCCCGTGACCGTGCTGACCCCGCCCCCGCCGGCCGAGGCACCACCGGCCCCGGCCCCGCCCCCCGCGCCCGCCACCGCACGGCGGACGGTGCGCGAGCGGCCCGGCCTGGCGTTCGCCGGGGCCGCGCTGTGCGTGCTCGCCTCCCTGCTGCTCGGCTTCGCCGCCAACCTCACCCTCGTCGGCCACCTCCAGCACGCCCGCGACCAGGAGACCGCCTACGACGAGCTGCGCCGCCAGCTCGCCCTCGGGATCGCCCCGGTGGGCCAGCGGACGTACGAGGGCGACCTGCTGGCACCCGGCGCCCCCGTGGGGCTGCTGCGCATCCCGGTGCTGGGCCTGAAGGAGGTCGTCGGCGAGGGCACCACCTCCGGTGTGCTGATGTCCGGCCCCGGACACCGCCGGGACACCCCGCTGCCCGGCCAGGCGGGCACCAGCGTGATCATGGGCCGTCAGTGGGGGTACGGCAGCCCCTTCAACGACCTGCACCAGCTACCGCCCGGCAGTGAGATCCGGGTGACCACCGGCCAGGGCACCGCCGTCTACCGGGTCACCGCCGTCCGCCGCGAGGGCGACCCGCTGCCTCCCGTACTGGCGGAGGGCCGGGGCAGGCTCACCCTCATCACCGCGGAGGGCGGCCCCTACACCCCGTCCGGGACCCTGCGCGTCGACGCCGAACTGACGAGCGACGTCCAGCCCGCCCCGCCGCGCCCGCTGGCCCCCGGCTGGATCGACGAGTCCGAGCAGTCCCTGGGCACCGAGGGCGCGGCCTGGCTGCCGGTCTTCCTGTGGTCGCAGGCGCTGCTGGCCGCGGCGCTGCTCACGATGGCCGCCTACCGCGTGTGGGGCCGGTGGCAGACCTGGATCGTCGGCGCGCCCGTGCTGGCCGCCCTCGGCCTCGCCGTCTCCGGCGCCGCCACCCGGCTGCTGCCCAACCTGATCTGAACGCCGCTCTGACGAGGAGTCACGCCATCATGTCCGACACCGCCGACACGCTCGTCGACGAGATCCTCGACCCCACCCGGCGGACGAAGGCCGCCGTGGCCGACAGGGCGCCGCGCGGCACCGGCGCGGTGGGCAACCCGGCCACCCTGGAGGCCGACGCCATCTCCGCCTGGTTCGGCGACCACAAGGTCCTGGAACGGGTCTCGCTCACCATGCCCGCCCACATGGTCACCGCGCTCATCGGCCCCTCCGGCTGCGGCAAGTCCACCTTCCTGCGGATCCTCAACCGCATGCACGAACTGGTCGGCTCCGCCTCCCTCGCGGGCCGGGTCCTGCTCGACGGCGACGACATCTACGACCGTGGCCGCCGCATCACCCACGCCCGCCGCCAGATCGGCATGGTCTTCCAGAAGCCCAACCCCTTTCCCGCGATGTCCATCTACGACAACGTCACCGCCGGGCTGAAGCTCGGCGGCATCAAGGCGGGCAAGGCGGACAAGGACTGGCTGGTGGAGGAGTGCCTCACCAAGGCAGGTCTGTGGAAGGAGGTCCGCGACCGCCTGCGGCAGCCCGGCGGCGCCCTCTCCGGCGGCCAGCAGCAACGCCTGTGCATCGCGCGTTCGTTGGCGGTACGGCCCCGGGTGCTGCTGATGGACGAGCCGTGCTCGGCGCTCGACCCGACCTCCACACGGCGGATCGAGGAGACCATCCACGAACTGTCGGGCGAGGTGACCATCGTCATCGTCACCCACAACATGCAGCAGGCGGCCCGGGTCTCCCAGCAGTGCGCGTTCTTCCTCGCGGAACAGGGGACACCGGGCGTGATCGTCGAACACGGGCCGACGGACGCGATGTTCGGCAGCCCGCAGGACTCCCGCACGGCGGACTACGTGAACGGGCGGTTCGGCTGATCCCGTCCGCCCGGTCCGCGTGCAGTCCCCGCCCCAGAACGTCCGACGTCAGGAGTCCGCCCATGCCCAGTCCGTTCAGCGGTGCCGCCCGTCGTGGCGTGCGGGGCACCGTCGTCGCCACGGCCGCCACCCTCGTCACGGCACTGCTCACCGCTGGGTCGTCCGGGCCGGGGTCCCCGGTGGTCGCGGGATCACCGACGGACGACGAGGTACGAGTACCCGGCGGGTTCGTGGCCCCCGACGCCCCCTTGCCGGACGTGCCGTCCCAGGGTGACGGCTCGTACCACGTCGGGCTGCCGCCGCTGGAGGGGGTCACGGCTGCGGAGAAGGTGTGGGGTGAGGGGCTCTCGAAGGCCTCGGACGGCTCGGCGGCCTCGGAGCGGCGGGGTGCCGTGGCGGCGGGGTTGCCGACGACCGTCTTCGCCGCCTACCGGAAGGCCGCGCGGTCCGTCGGCCGTACGGATCCCGGGTGCGGGCTGAGGTGGGAACTGCTCGCCGCGATCGGCAAGGTGGAGTCCGGGCACGCGGGCGGTGGCGCCGTCGCGGCGAACGGTGACACGCTCACCCGGATCACCGGGCCCGCTCTCGACGGCAACGGCTTCGCCCTCATCCTCGACAGCGAGGACGGCGCCTGGGACGGTGACGCGGTCTACGACCGGGCCGTCGGGCCCATGCAGTTCCTGCCGACCACCTGGAAGGCGTGGGGAGCGGACGGGAACGGCGACGGGGCCGCCGACCCCAACAACGTCCACGACGCGGCGCTGGCCGCGGGGCACTATCTGTGTGCCGGTGAGCGGGATCTGCGGACGGGGGCGGGGCTGGAGCGGGCCGTCCTCAGTTACAACCACTCCCGCGACTATCTGAACCTGGTGCTGGGGTGGATGGAGTTCTATCTGCGGGGTGTGCACACGGTTCCGGACGGGGCGGGTGTGGTGCCGGTGAGTCCCGGGGCGGCCCGACCTGGGGGCGGGGACGAAGACGGGGGCGGGGACGAAGACGGGGGCGGGAGCGTAGGCGGGGAGCCGGGGCGGGGTGGGGCCGATCGGCCCGGGGCTCCGTCACCGTCGCCGTCCCACTCCGCCTCTCCGTCTCCGTCCGTGTCTCCCGCGCCTTCGTCCTCGCCGTCTTCTTCCCCGTCGGCGCGGCCGACCGTGAGTCCCTCCGCCACGGAGCCGACCGCGGGGCCGTCCGCCGAGCCGTCTCCCTCCGGGACGCCCACCCCGACCGGTCCGGACCCCGAGCCGTCCGTGTCGGAGAGCGTCCCCGTGCCCGAGCCGTCCACGGTGTCGCCGACCCCGGTGGAGAGCCCGGACGGTACGACGGCCGGGTGAGCGGCTGATACGGGGTCAGCCCTGGATCCCCGCCGCCGTCGCGAGGTCGCGCTTGAGTGCCGTCAAGAGGTCCGTCGCCCTCGCGCGGGCCGCCGGGAGCGCGGTGTGGCCGGAGACCGGGACCACCACCTCCAGGTAGCACTTCAGCTTCGGCTCCGTGCCGCTCGGACGGACGATGACCCGGGCGCCGTCGAGGGTGTAGCGCAGGCCGTCCGTGGGCGGCAGGGTGGCCGTGCCCCGGGTGAGGTCCTCGGCCCGGGTGACGGGCAGGCCCGCGAGCCGGGTCGGCGGGTGCTCGCGCAGGCGGGCCATGGCGTCGGCGATGACCGACAGGTCCTGGACGCGGACGGAGAGCTGGTCCGTGGCGTGCAGACCGTGCTCCACGGCGAGGTCGTCGAGGAGGTCGAGGAGGGTGCGGCCGTCCTCCTTGAGGACGGAGGCCAGTTCCGTGACGAGGAGGGCCGCGGTGATGCCGTCCTTGTCGCGTACGCCGTCGGGGTCGACGCAGTAGCCGAGGGCTTCCTCGTAGCCGTAGCGGAGGTTGTCGACCCGCGCGATCCACTTGAAGCCGGTCAGGGTCTCCTCGTAGGGGAGGTGCGCCTTCTCGGCGATGCGGCCGAGGAGGGAGGAGGAGACGATCGACTCCGCGAAGGTGCCCCGCGCGTTCTGGCTCACCAGGTGGGCGGCGAGGAGGGAGCCGACCTCGTCGCCGCGGAGCATGCGCCAGGCGCCGTCGTCCTTGACGGCCACGGCGCAGCGGTCGGCGTCCGGGTCGTTGGCGATGACGAGGTCCGGGTCGGTCTCGGCGGCCTTCGCGAAGGCGAGGTCCATCGCTCCGGGCTCTTCCGGGTTGGGGAAGGCGACGGTGGGGAAGTCCGGGTCGGGCTCGGCCTGTTCGGCGACGAGGGCCGGTTCCGGGAAGCCCGCGCGGGCGAAGGCGGCGCGGAGGACATCCTTGCCGACGCCGTGCATCGCGGTGTAGACGGTGCGGGCGGTGCGGGGGGTGCCGGGGGTGAGGACGGCGTCCGTGCGGGCGAGGTAGGCGTTGAGGACGCCGTCGTCGAGGGTGTCCCAGCCGGTGGTGGGGCGGGGGACGGCGGAGAGGCTCTCGATGGCGCCGATCTCGGCGGCGATGTCGGCGTCCGCGGGCGGGACGATCTGCGAGCCGTCGCCCAGGTAGACCTTGTAGCCGTTGTCGCGGGGCGGGTTGTGGCTGGCGGTGACCTCCACGCCCGCGACGGCGCCGAGGTGCCTTATGGCGAAGGCGAGGACCGGCGTGGGGAGGGGGCGGGGGAGCACGGCCGCCCTGAGTCCGGCGCCGGTCATGACGGCGGCGGTGTCGCGGGCGAAGTCCAGGGACTTGTGGCGGGCGTCGTAGCCGATGACGACGAGGCCGCCGGTGTGGCCGTGCTTCTTGAGGTACGCGGCGAGACCGGCCGCGGCGCGGATGACCACGGAACGGTTCATGCGCATGGGGCCCGCGCCGAGTTCGCCCCTCAGGCCCGCCGTGCCGAACTGGAGCGTGCCGCTGAAGCGGGCGGCCAGGTCGTCGGTGGCGCCCGCGTCAAGGAGCTTGGCCAGCTCGTCGCGGGTCTCGGGGTCGGGGTCCTCGGCCAGCCATGCCTGGGCCCGTGCGAGCAGATCGTCGTGCACGTTCGGTCCAACCTCTCGGTGTGTGGTGGGTATGCCTGGCGGCGGCCTGCGCGGGTCGCGTCGTGGCGTGCGTAGCGCTGCCCGCCGGTGGTCGGGTCGGGGCCGCGCCGGGGGGTGTCCGTCCTCGGAACCGCGCGGACTGCCGACTGGATGCGTTCAGGATGCTTCCCGCGCGAACCACCGCGGGCGGACACCCCCCGACACGTCCCCTTCCGTAGTACGGCGCCTGCGGCCCGTCGGCCCGTCCGGCTCAGCCACGGGCAGCCGCCTCCCGCTTGGCTGCGGGCCGTCGCAGTGCCGCTGTACCCGCCGTCGCTGCGGGCAGTCGTGGGTGGGCGCAGCGGCACCCACCCACGGCCAGCCGACACGCCGGGTCACAGGCGCCCCAGCACCTGCCCCAGCAACGCCCCCATCCGCGTAGCCGAATCGCGGCCCGCCTGGAGGACCTCCTCGTGGTTGAGGGGCTCGCCCGTCATCCCGGCGGCGAGGTTGGTCACCAGGGAGATGCCCAGCACCTCCGCCCCCGCCTCGCGCGCGGCGATCGCCTCGAGGACCGTCGACATGCCGACCAGGTCCGCGCCGATGACCCGGGCCATGCGGATCTCCGCCGGAGTCTCGTAGTGCGGGCCGGGGAACTGGGCGTAGACGCCCTCCTCCAGCGTGGGGTCGATCTCCTTGCACAGGGCGCGCAGGCGCGGGGAGTACAGGTCGGTGAGGTCGACGAAGTTCGCGCCGATGATCGGGGAGACCGCGGTGAGGTTGATGTGGTCGCTGATCAGGACCGGCTGGCCGGGACGCATGCCCTCGCGCAGACCGCCGCAGCCGTTGGTGAGGATCACCGTCTTGGCGCCCGCGGCGACGGCGGTGCGGACGCCGTGGGCGACCGCGGCGACGCCCCGGCCCTCGTAGTAGTGGGTGCGGCCGAGGAAGACCAGGGCACGCTTGTCGCCGATGCGGTACGAGCGGACCTTGCCGCCGTGGCCCGCGACCGCCGGAGGGGGGAAGCCGGGCAGGTCCGTGACCTGGAGTTCGCCCTCGGGGGCGCCGAGGGCGTCCACCGCCGGGGCCCAGCCGGAGCCCATCACGAGGGCGACGTCGTGGGACTCGGCGCCCGTGAGTTCGCGCAGGCGAGCTGCGGCGGCGTCGGCGGCGGCGTGGGGGTCGCCCTGGATGTCGTCCGGAAGAAGAGATGCGTTCACGGGATGAGGGTAGCCGGTCTCGGCCTACGCGCGTAGATGACAGACCTCACGGGATGCCGGTTGTTGTTTTGTCGGTTTCGACGAGACCCCCGTCAGCAGGGGCGTTTGCGCAGTTCCATGACGTAGTCGTGGGGCGCGCCCGCGGATTCCGCCGCGTCGGCGATTTCGCCCAGGTAGCGGGCGGAGGGCAGGCCGCCCTCGTAGGTGTCGAGGACGTAGGTCCAGGCCTGCTCCTCGCCGTCCAGGGTGTGGACGCGTACGTTGCGCAGGCGGCGGTAGATGTCCAGGCCCACGCCCTCCCAGCGGTCGAGGGACTCCTCGTCCATCGGGGCGATGTCGTACAGCGCGACGAAGACCTGGCTGACCGGGTCCTCGACCAGCGTCGCCAGCGCGCCCTCCCAGCCCAGGTGCTCGCCGCCGAACGTCAGCCGCCAGCCGTTCAGCCAGCCGGTGGCGCGCAGCGGCGAGTGCGGGGCGCGGCGCGTCATCAGCCGCGCGTCGAGATTGCCGGCGTACGCGGCGTAGAGCGACATGGGGAGAGGGTACGGCAGGCGGCACGTGCGTCACTCCGGTAACGGAAGGGGCGCGGGGCGGGCCCCGAGGGGGCCGCGGGGTGGGGCGTGCGGGACAATGGAGTACGTGACTCGGATCGTGATCATCGGTGGCGGACCCGGCGGATACGAAGCGGCCCTGGTGGCCGCGCAACTCGGCGCGGAGGTGACCGTCGTCGACTGCGACGGTCTGGGCGGGGCGTCGGTGCTCACCGACTGCGTGCCGTCGAAGACCCTCATCGCCACGGCCGAGGTGATGACCACCTTCGATTCGTCCTATGAGGAACTGGGGATCATCGTCGCCGACGACACCCCCCATGTCGAGCAGGCCGCCCGGGTGGTGGGCGTCGACCTCGGCAAGGTCAACCGGCGTGTGAAGCGGCTCGCGCTCGCGCAGTCCCACGACATCACCGCCGCCGTGACGCGTGCGGGCGCGCGGGTCATGCGCGGCCGGGGGCGGCTGGAGGGCATGCAGGCCCTCGACGGGTCCCGGAAGGTCGTCGTCACCGCCGCCGACGGCAGCGAGGAGACCCTCACGGCGGACGCGGTGCTCGTCGCCACCGGTGGGCACCCCCGCGAGCTGCCGGACGCCCGGCCGGACGGGGAGCGGATCCTCAACTGGACCCAGGTCTACGACCTCGACGAACTGCCCGAGGAACTGATCGTCGTCGGCTCCGGTGTCACCGGCGCCGAGTTCGCCGGTGCCTACCAGGCGCTCGGCTCCAAGGTGACGCTGGTGTCCTCGCGCGACCGGGTGCTGCCGGGTGAGGACCCGGACGCCGCCGCCGTGCTCGAGGAGGTCTTCCGCCGCCGGGGGATGAACGTGATGGCGCGGTCCCGTGCCCAGTCCGCCAAGCGGGTGGGGGACCGGGTCGAGGTCACCCTCGCCGACGGGCGGGTCATCGCCGGGTCGCACTGTCTGATGGCCGTGGGCGCCATCCCCAACAGCGCCGGGATGGGGCTGGAGGAGGCGGGGGTCAGGCTGCGGGACTCCGGGCACATCTGGACCGACAAGGTCTCGCGGACCACCGCTCCCGGCGTGTACGCGGCCGGGGACGTCACCGGCGTGTTCGCCCTCGCGTCCGTCGCCGCCATGCAGGGGCGGATCGCCATGTACCACTTCCTGGGTGACGCGGTCGCTCCGCTGAACCTGAAGACCGTTTCCTCGAACGTCTTCACGGACCCGGAGATCGCGACCGTCGGGTACAGCCAGGCCGATGTCGACGGCGGGAAGATCGACGCCCGGGTGGTGAAGCTGCCGCTGCTGCGCAACCCCCGCGCCAAGATGCAGGGCATCCGGGACGGGTTCGTCAAGATCTTCTGTCGGCCCGGGACCGGGATCGTGGTCGGCGGTGTCGTCGTCGCGCCGCGCGCCTCCGAGCTGATCCACCCGATCTCGATTGCTGTCGACAACAACCTGACCGTCGAACAGATCGCGAACGCGTTCACCGTGTACCCCTCCCTGTCGGGGTCGATCGCCGAGGTCGCACGGCAGCTGCACACCCGTAAGGCGGGCGCCGAGGCCTGACGGCCGAAAGCAACTCTTCCCTGGTCACGGGGAGTTGCGGGGCGGGGGTCGGGAGGGGCGGCCGGGCCGGACCTCTATACCACTTCCGCCCCTACCGTGCGAACAACTTCTGTTATTCGGCGCAAACTGCTGAAACCAGACGGTCGTTGGGGTTACTGTCAGTTTCGTGTTCGCTGCAGAACGTCGCCAATTGATCCTCGAAATGGTGCGAGCAAACGGAGCCGTGTCGCTCCGGGAGCTGGCCCGCGTCGTCCAGACCTCCGAAGTGACCGTACGGCGGGACGTGCGCGCACTGGAGGCAGAAGGACTCCTCGACCGCCGACATGGCGGTGCGGTACTGCCGGGCGGGTTCACGCGGGAGTCCGGCTTTCCGCAGAAGTCACATCTCGCGACCGCCGAGAAGACGGCCATCGCCGATCTCGCCGCGGGCTTCGTCGAAGAGGGCGAGGCCATCGTGGTCGGGGCCGGGACCACCACCCAGGAGCTGGCCCGTCGGCTGGCACGGGTGCCGGGGCTGACCGTCGTCACCAACTCCCTGCTGGTGGCCCAGGCGCTGGCCCACGCCAACCGGGTGGAGGTGGTGATGACCGGGGGCACCCTGCGCGGCTCCAACTACGCCCTGGTGGGCAGCGGGGCCGAGCAGTCGCTCCAGGGGCTCAGGGTGTCCCGGGCGTTCCTGTCCGGGAGCGGGCTGACCGCCGAGCGCGGGCTGTCCACCTCCAACATGCTCTCCGCCTCCGTCGACCGGGCCCTGGTGCAGGCCGCCGCCGAGGTCGTCGTCCTCGCCGACCACACCAAGCTCGGCACGGACACCATGTTCCAGACGGTGCCCACCGATGTGATCACCCGGCTGGTGACCGACGAGCCCCCCGGCCATGACGACCGGGCCGCCACCGAGCTGCAGGCCCTGGCCGACCAGGGCGTCCAGATCGCCGTGGCCGGTACGCAGGGCGGCTCGGGAAACGTCGCGGGGGGTGAGCCCGCCCCGGCACGCCAGCAGCGCCGGGACGTGCCGCTCCCCTCCCCGCGCCGCGGTCAGGTCCAGGGGGCGGCACCGTCGCTCCGCAGCCTCGGTGAGCAGGGGCCCGGGAGCGAGCGGGGGGCCAGGGTCGCCGATCTCCGGCGGCGGTGACGCGCCACAGGGAGCGGGTGGGTGAGCGGTCGGGTGCGGTCATGTCCGGTGCGGACATGGGGAAGCGCCCGGCGGGCTTGCCGTAGCGTGCCGCCGGGCGCTTCCGGGTGGTGCCCGTTGCTCAGTCCTTGATCTCGCAGATCGGCGCGCCGGAGGTCACGGACGCGCCCACCTCCGCGGCCAGGCCCTTGACCGTGCCGGACCGGTGGGCGTTCAGGGGCTGCTCCATCTTCATCGCCTCGAGTACGACGATCAGGTCACCCTCCTTGACCTCCTGGCCCTCCTCCACGGCGATCTTGACGATCGTGCCCTGCATCGGAGAGGCGAGGGTGTCGCCGGAGGCCGCGGGGCCGGACTTCTTCGCCGCGCGCCGCTTGGGCTTGGCGCCCGCCGCCAGGCCGGTGCGGGCCAGGGACATGCCCAGCGAGGACGGCAGCGAGACCTCCAGACGCTTGCCGCCGACCTCGACGACGACCGTCTCGCGGCCCGTCTCCTCCTCCGCCTCGGTGTCGACGGCGGCCGTGAACGGCTTGATCTCGTTGACGAACTCCGTCTCGATCCAGCGGGTGTGGACCGTGAAGGGGTCGGTGGAGCCGGTCAGTTCGGGCGCGAAGGCGGCATCGCGGACCACCGCGCGGTGGAAGGGGATGGCGGTGGCCATGCCCTCGACCTGGAACTCGTCCAGGGCGCGGGCCGCCCGCTGGAGCGCCTCCTTGCGGGTGCGGCCGGTGACGATCAGCTTGGCCAGCAGGGAGTCCCACGCCGGGCCGATCACCGAGCCGCTCTCCACGCCCGCGTCCAGCCGGACACCCGGGCCGGACGGCGGCGCGAAGGCCGTGACCGAGCCGGGGGCGGGCAGGAAGTTGCGGCCCGGGTCCTCGCCGTTGATGCGGAACTCGAAGGAATGGCCGCGCAGCGGCGGGTCGTCGTAGCCGAGCGCCTCGCCGTCGGCGATGCGGAACATCTCGCGGACCAGGTCGATCCCGGCGACCTCCTCGGTGACCGGGTGCTCCACCTGGAGACGGGTGTTGACCTCCAGGAAGGAGATCGTGCCGTCGTTGCCGACGAGGAACTCCACCGTGCCCGCGCCGACGTACCCGGCCTCCTTCAGGATGGCCTTGGAGGCGCTGTACAGCTGCGCGACCTGCTCCTCGGAGAGGAAGGGCGCCGGGGCCTCCTCGACGAGCTTCTGGTGGCGGCGCTGCAGCGAGCAGTCACGGGTCGACACGACGACCACGTGGCCGTGCTGGTCCGCCAGGCACTGCGTCTCCACGTGCCGGGGCTTGTCCAGGTAGCGCTCCACGAAGCACTCGCCCCGGCCGAAGGCGGCGACGGCCTCACGGACGGCCGAGTCGTACAGCTCGGGCACCTCTTCCAGGGTGCGGGCGACCTTCAGACCACGGCCGCCGCCGCCGAACGCGGCCTTGATCGCGATCGGCAGCCCGTGCTGCTCGGCGAAGGCCACGACCTCCTCCGCGCCGGACACCGGGTCCGGGGTGCCCGCGACGAGCGGGGCGCCCGCGCGCTGGGCGATGTGCCGGGCGGCCACCTTGTCGCCGAGGTCGCGGATGGCCTGCGGCGGCGGGCCGATCCAGATCAGCCCGGCGTCCAGCACGGCCTGCGCGAACTCGGCGTTCTCGGAGAGGAAGCCGTAACCGGGGTGGACGGCGTCCGCACCGGACTCGCGGGCGGCGCCCAGGACCTTGTCGATGTCCAGATAGCTGGTGGCCGGGGTGTCACCGCCCAGGGCGAACGCCTCATCCGCGGCGCGGACATGCAGAGCGTCCCGGTCCGGGTCGGCGTATACGGCCACGCTCGCGATACCGGCGTCCCGGCAGGCCCGGGCAACGCGGACAGCGATTTCGCCACGGTTGGCGATGAGCACCTTGCGCACGATGAGGCTCCCTCCTTGAAACAAGCCGAGTTTAGGGACTGCCGACACGGCACTTCGACCCGTCCCCAATGGTGAGCTTGCCCACACGGAGCGTGATTCGAGGCTCGCTCGACCTGCGAAATCCCTTGTCGCACCGCGGTGCGCTGGACTGCTCCGGAAAACCCTAGTCCCCCCGTGTGGTCAAGGTCTCTGTGAGGGCGTGCTGCGGCCCACTCCGTTTCTTTGTGGAGTCCCTACGAATGGCCCAACGAATCTTTGCCCTCCGTCGAACCCTTGTCCCGGGGTTTACCCGTTAGTAGCCTCGCGCTGACTGAACGGTACTTGCGGTAACAGGGGTGGTGAGAGCAGTGGTGCGCAGGCCGGTGGCGTGGGTGGTGGCGGTCGTGCTGTTCGCGGAGGCGCTCGGCGTCGCGGCGCTGAACTGGTTCCTCGGTGTTGTCGTGGACCGGCAGGACATGTCGCTGGCGGGCCTGGACCCGGACGTGATGTCGACGTCCTCGAAGATCGGTGGAGTGGTCTTCGGCCTCTACTTCGCGCTGTGCGGTCTGGTCGCCCTCCTGGTCGCCCTCCGGGACCGGCGGCCCGCCGGGTTCGGGCGCGTCCTGCTGATCAGCGCGGCGGTCGTGCACGGGCTGCTGGGCGCCTTCACCTGGGGGCTGGTGGGCTGGCACGCGTTCCTGTTCATGGCGGCCGTGCTCGCCCTCGTCATCCTGCTGCTGATGACCTACGACGCCCCGGGAGAGCCCGCCGACGCCGTCGCGTCTCCTACGGCGCCCACAACTCCGTGATCCCCACGCCCAGTTCCGCCAGCAGACGGCGTACGAGGGGCAGGCTGATGCCGATCACATTGCCGTGGTCGCCGTCGATGCCGTCGATGAACGGCGCCGAGCGCCCGTCGAGCGTGAACGCCCCGGCGACGTAGAGGGGCTCCCCGGAGGCCACGTACGCGGCGATCTCGTCATCGGTCGGTTCACCGAAGCGGACGACGGTGGAGGCGACGGCGGAGGTGTAGCGGCCGCTGAGGGTGTCGTAGACGCAGTGCCCCGTCTGCAGCGTCCCCGCCCGCCCGCGCATCGCCTTCCACCGCGCGGTGGCCTCCTCGGCGTCGGCGGGCTTCCCCAGCGCCTGACCGTCCAGGTCCAGCACCGAGTCGCACCCGATCACCAACGCCCCCTTGACCTCCGGCTTCGCCGCCACGACGGACGCCTTCGCCTCGGCCAGCGCCAGCGCCAGCTCAGCAGGGGTCGGCGCGCTGACGGCATCCTCGTCGACCCCACTGACGATCACCTCGGGATCCAGCCCCGCCTGCCGCAACAGGCCCAGCCGGGCGGGTGACTGGGAGGCGAGTACGAGTCGACGACGCGGCTGATCAGTCATACGGCCAGGTTAGTGGGGTGGGGCGGGGGGACTCACGCCGGGCGGGTGCCGGGTGCCGGGTGCCGGGGCCCGCCCGGCCCGCGCCGCCCCCCTCATCTCAGGCCGGTGACGATCATCGCCAGCAGCATGGCCAAGGCCAGGAGGACCCCCAAGCGGCGCAGCATGGTCTGCATGTCGCGCAGTTCTTTGGGGGGCTCGTTCTCCGGGTCGGACCACAGCATGTCTGCCATGGTCCGGCGAGGGGCGGGCGGGCGCCTGAGTACGCGTACTCAAATCAGGCGGGCCAGTACGTGCGGCTCCAGGACGTCGGGCCCGGGTGGGGCACGTGGTGGGCGGCGATGCGGGACGGGTCGGCCCAGGAGTCGCGGGGGCCGGGCGCGCCGGGCGGCACGGACGCCGCCGCCACGGCGCGGGCGCGGACGACCGCCAGGGCGGCGGCCAGCTCCTCGGGGGTCGGGTTGCCCCGGACGACCTTGATAGTCACAGCGGGCTCCTTACAGGGGGATGTTGCCGTGCTTCTTCGGCGGCAGGGAGGCACGCTTGGTGCGCAGCTGGCGCAGGCCGCGGACGATGTGCGCGCGGGTGTCCGACGGCATGATCACCGCGTCGACGTACCCGCGCTCGGCGGCCGTGTAGGGGTTGAGGAGGGCGTCCTCGTACTCCCGCATCAGACGGGCGCGGGTGGCCTCCGGGTCGTCCGACTCGGCGATGGTGCGGCGGTGCAGGATGTTGACCGCGCCCTGGGCGCCCATCACGGCGATCTGGGCCGTGGGCCAGGCCAGGTTCAGGTCGGCGCCCAGGTGCTTGGAGCCCATGACGTCGTACGCGCCGCCGAAGGCCTTGCGGGTGATGACCGTGATCAGGGGGACGGTCGCCTCGGCGTAGGCGTAGATCAGCTTGGCGCCGCGGCGGATGATGCCGTCGTGCTCCTGGTCGACGCCGGGCAGGAAGCCGGGCACGTCGACGAAGGTCAGCACCGGGATGTTGAAGGCGTCGCAGGTGCGCACGAAGCGGGCGGCCTTCTCGCTCGCGGTGATGTCCAGACAGCCCGCGAACTGCATCGGCTGGTTGGCGACGATCCCGACCGGGCGCCCTTCCACCCGGCCGTACCCGGTGAGGATGTTCGGCGCGAACAGCGCCTGCGTCTCGAAGAACTCGCCGTCGTCGAGGACGTGTTCGATGACCGTGTGCATGTCGTACGGCTGGTTCGCCGAGTCCGGGACGATCACGTCCAGCTCACGGTCCTCGTCCGTGACCGCGAGGTCCGCCTCCTCGGGGAAGGCCGGGGGCTCGGAGAGGTTGTTGGACGGCAGGTAGGACAGCAGCTGCTTGACGTACTCGATGGCGTCCTTCTCGTCGCCCGCCATGTGGTGGGCGACCCCGGACGTGGCGTTGTGGGTGCGGGCGCCGCCCAGCTCCTCGAAGCCGACGTCCTCACCGGTGACCGTCTTGATGACGTCCGGGCCGGTGATGAACATGTGGCTGGTCTGGTCGACCATGATCGTGAAGTCGGTGATCGCGGGGGAGTACACCGCACCGCCCGCGCACGGGCCGACGACCAGGCTGATCTGCGGGATCACGCCCGAGGCGTGGGTGTTGCGGCGGAAGATCTCCCCGTACGCGCCGAGCGAGGCCACGCCCTCCTGGATCCGCGCCCCGCCGGAGTCGTTGATGCCGATGACCGGGCAGCCGGTCTTCAGCGCGAAGTCCATCACCTTGACGATCTTCTGGCCGTACACCTCACCCAGCGCGCCGCCGAAGACGGTGAAGTCCTGGGAGAAGACGGCGACCGGACGGCCGTCGACCGTGCCGTACCCGGTCACGACACCGTCGCCGTACGGCCGGTTCCTCTCCAGGCCGAAGTTGGTGGAGCGGTGCCGCGCGAACTCGTCCAGCTCGACGAACGAGTCCTCGTCCAGCAGCAGGGCGATCCGCTCACGCGCCGTCAGCTTGCCCTTGGCGTGCTGCTTCTCGACGGCGCGCTCCGAGCCGGCGTGCGTCGCCTCGTCAATACGGCGCTGTAGATCCGCGAGCTTTCCCGCGGTCGTGTGGATGTCGGGCTGCTGCGCCAGCTCTTCCGGCTCGGACATCGGGATGCTGCTCCCTGCCTGCTCAGTGGGATGTGAGGGTGTGCTCAGAAGGGTGCTCAGAAGGGGGATGGGCTACTCATCCGTAGCGTAATGGGGGGCCTACCGATCGGCAGTGCGGCATTTACCACACCTAGGCTGGCTTGCATGACGCCGCACGATGCATCAGACGCGAACAACGGCAGTCGCTGGTCCGACCTGGAACGGCCGCCGCTGAACGCCACCGCCCTGCGCCGCGGGCTGCTCCGCGAGGGCGGCCTTTGGACCGGGGTGGAGGTGGTGCAGCGCACCGGCTCCACCAACGGTGACCTGGTCGCGCTGGCCACCGAGGGCAAGGCGGCCGAGGGCACCGTCCTCGTCGCCGAGGAGCAGACCGCCGGACGGGGGCGGCTCGACCGGCAGTGGACGGCACCGGCCCGCTCCGGCCTCTTCTTCTCCGTGCTGCTGCGCCCCGCCGACGTGCCGGTGGCCCACTGGGGCTGGCTGCCCCTGCTCACCGGCGTCGCGGTCGCCACCGGGCTGTCCCGCGCGGCCGGGGTCGATACGGCGCTCAAGTGGCCCAACGACCTGCTGGTCACCGTCGGCGGCGAGGAGCGCAAGGCGGGCGGCATCCTCGCCGAACGCGCCGGGGACGACGGCGTCGTCATCGGCGTGGGCGTCAACGTCACCCTCCGCGCGGACGAACTGCCGGTCCCGCACGCCGGGTCGATCGCGCTGGCCGGAGCGGTCAGCACCGACCGCGACCCGCTGCTGCGGGGCGTGCTGCGCGCGCTGGAGCAGTGGTACGGCAAGTGGCGCGCGGCCGGTGGCGACGCCGCCGCCTGCGGCCTCCAGGAGACCTACGCCGCGGGCTGCGCGACCCTGGGGCGCCTGGTACGGGCCGAACTGCCCGGGGAGCGGTCGGTGGTCGGCGAGGCGGTCGCGGTGGACGGCGACGGACGGCTGGTGCTCGCCACCGAGGAGGGGATGCGGGAGCCCGTGGGGGCGGGGGACATCGTGCACCTGCGCCCGGCGTAGGGGAGGGTGCGCGGGAAGTGCACGCAGCGGCGCGGATGGAGTCGTGGGCCGCGGGTACGCGGCACCGGGCGGACGGGCGGCGGGCCCCCTGAGGAGAAGGGGCGCGCAGGTGGGGCGACCCGTGCGGACCAGCGCATCCGGCTTTTCTCACGGAGTGAGCTGCGGCACATCTGCCGTAGAGTTGAGGCCGGTCGTACCTGACCGCGGCAGATCGGAAGGGCAACAGGCGTGACCGTCGACGACACGGGCTCCGGCACGGACGGGGAAGGCCGGTTGGAGCCGAAGTCCGCCGACCCCGGCGAGGACCCGCTCGCCCTGCGTCTCGAACAGCTCATCCTGGGCGCCGAGCGCCGCTACACCCCGTTCCAGGCGGCCCGCAGTGCCGGTGTCTCCATGGAACTGGCCTCCCGTTTCTGGCGGGCCATGGGCTTCGCGGACATCGGGCAGGCCAAGGCCCTCACGGAGGCCGACGTCCTGGCCCTGCGCCGTCTCGCGGGTCTGGTCGAGGCGGGCCTGCTCAGCGAGGCCATGGCCGTGCAGGTGGCCCGGTCCACCGGGCAGACCACCGCCCGGCTCGCGGACTGGCAGATCGACTCCTTCCTGGAGGGCCTCACCGAGCCCCCCGAGCCCGGCATGACCCGCACCGAGGTGACGTATCCCCTGGTGGAGCTGTTGCTGCCGGAGCTGGAGGAGTTCCTCGTCTATGTCTGGCGCCGTCAGCTCGCCGCCGCCACCGGCCGGGTCGTGCAGGCCACGGACGACGAGGAGATGGTCGACCGGCGGCTCGCGGTCGGCTTCGCCGACCTCGTCGGCTTCACCCGGCTGACCCGCCGCCTGGAGGAGGAGGAACTCGGCGAACTCGTCGAGGCCTTCGAGACCACCGCCGCCGATCTCGTCGCCGCCCGTGGCGGACGGCTGATCAAGACCCTGGGCGACGAGGTGCTCTACAGCGCCGACGACGCCGGGGTGGCCGCCGAGATCGCGCTGCGGCTCATCGACACCATGGCGAACGACGAGACGATGCCCGAACTGCGCGTCGGTATCGCCTTCGGCACGGTCACCACCCGGATGGGCGACGTCTTCGGCACCACCGTGAACCTCGCCTCCCGGCTCACCTCGATAGCTCCCCGCGACGCCGTGCTCGTCGACAGCGCCTTCGCCGAGGAACTGGTCCGCACCCAGGAGGCCCCCGCCTCCGAGACCGAGGCCGCCGAGGCCGCCGCGGCGGCGGAGAAGGAGGGCGAGGAGCCTCCGACGTACCGTTTCGCCCTTCAGCCCATGTGGCAGCGGCCGGTGCGCGGGCTGGGTGTCGTGGAGCCCTGGCTGCTGATGCGGCGGGACGGCGGAGCGTAGGCCCCGGCCTCGCTTCACAGGAGCGGGTCCGGGGCCAGGCAGAGGTCGATGACGGGGACGCAGAAGTCTGGGGTGGTCTCGGGGGGTGAGGGCGCTGCCGGGGCTGGTGTGCTCGGTGCACGGGTCGGGGCGGGGCTTTCCGCTGGGGTTGTGGGGGCTGCGGGTGCCTGAGGGGAAGGCGTGCTCAGGGGGACGGTCGCGGAAGGAACGGCGCTGGTCTCGGTCCCCCGAGCCGTAGGGGATGGGCGGGTTTCCGCAGGGGCTCTGGTGGTCCTGCTGGTGGCCGCCCGGGGGACGGCGACGGGGCCCGCGGCGGGGGTCGCCGAAGGCGTGCGGCGGGGTTCGGCCCGGGCGGTGGCGGGGGTGCCGACGTCGGGGTCGGGGGCCAGGCGTACGAGGCTGAGGATGCCCGTGAGGAGGGCGACCGCGGCGGCCAGGAACAGCAGTCTCGGCGGGCGGGTCCGGCGGTGACGGCCACGGAGGCGGCGTGCCCTGGCTGTCGTGCCCGTCCTCATCGTCGTCCCTCCCCGGTGCGCCTGGCCGTGCGCACGCTATGCGCCCGTCGTGGGCGCCGGTGCGCGGTCGGGGCGGGTGTCACCCGGACGGGTGGGCGGGGCCGGGGTCGGCGTCCGGCCTTTTCCTGGCGGGGCGGGGCTGCGATGATCGGGACGGATGCTGTTAACCCGCGTTAACCGGAGGGTGTTGTGAGCGAGGAGCGGTTCGGGGAGTTCGTGCTGGTACGGCGACACGGGGACGAGGGCGCGGGGCGCTTCGCGGAGCTGGCCCTGGACCGGCCCAAGGCCATGAACGCCGTGTCGACCGAGATGGCGCGGTCCATCGCCGCGGCGTGTGCGGCGCTGGGCGCCGACCGGGACGTCTCCGCGGTGGTGCTGACCTCGACGCATGAGCGGGCCTTCTGCGTCGGGGCCGACCTGAAGGAGCGGAACTCCTTCAGCGACGCGGAACTGGTCCGGCAGCGGCCGGTGGCGCGCGGGGCGTACACGGGGGTGCTGGAGCTGCCGGTGCCGACGATCGCGGCGGTGCACGGGTTCGCGCTGGGGGGCGGGTTCGAGCTGGCGCTGGCCTGCGATGTGATCGTGGCCGACCGTACGGCGGTGGTGGGGCTGCCCGAGGTGTCCGTCGGGGTGATTCCCGGGGGCGGTGGTACGCAGTTGCTGCCGCGTCGGGTGGGGGCGGCGCGGGCGGCCGAGCTGATCTTCAGCGCGCGGCGGGTGGAGGCCGTCGAGGCGCGGGAGCTGGGGCTGGTGGATCAGCTGGTGGAGGCCGGACGGGACCGGGAGGAGGCGCTGGCGCTGGGCTCCCGGATCGCCGCGAACTCGCCGGTCGGGCTGCGGGCGGCCAAGCGGGCGTTGCGGCTGGGGCAGGGGCTGGATCTGCGGGCCGGTCTCGAGGTCGAGGACGCGGCGTGGCGGGCGGTGGCGTTCTCGGGGGACCGGGCGGAGGGGGTGGCGGCGTTCAACGAGAAGCGGAAGCCGGTGTGGCCGGGGGAGTGAGTTCCGGCCGTTCCGCGTGGTCCGGGGGGCGGCAGACCTCAGCCGCGGCGGGTGAGCGCCGACCGTCGACGATCACCCTGGCGCCGTATCAATGTCCCGGAATACCCCGAACGTCCCTAGCCTGGAGAGATGGCTGACGACAAGCGGCTCGCGGACGTCGTGGCGCTCGCGCAGGGGATGGCCGCCGCGCACACGCCGCGGGAGTCCTGGCGGGCCGCGGCGCTGGGGGCGTGCCGGGCGTTGGACGGGAGTTTCGCCGCGCTGTCGGTGTGGGAGCGGGAGCTGGGGCGGCTACGGGTGCTGGTGAACGTGGGCGAGCGGGCCCCGGACGAGCTGGAGTTCCCGGAGGACGAGGCCTACCCCGTGCACCAGTTCGCCGAGATCACCGAGTTCCTGCACGAGCAGTGGGCGGCGGGCGGTCAGCCCAACGCCTGGGTGGAGACGGCCGAGGGTCCGGCCGAGGGCCTGCGCCCCGGGTACTGCCACCAGCGCGTCGCCGCCCTGCGCCGCCGGGGCCGGGGCTGCTGTGTGGTCGCGCCGGTGGTGCTGCACGGCCGGGCCTGGGGCGAACTGTATGTCGCGCGCCCGGTCGGCGCGCCCGTGTTCGACCGGGCCGACGCCGACTTCGCGACCGTGCTGGCCGCCGTCGCCGCCGCGGGGCTCACCCAGACCGAGCGGCTGGAGGAGGCCCGGCGGCTGGCCTTCACGGACGCGCTGACCGGGCTCGCCAACCGCCGCTGTGTGGACATGCGGCTGGACGAGGCGGTGGAGCGGTACCGCGCGGACGGCACCGTCGTCAGTCTGGTCGTCTGCGACGTGAACGGGCTCAAGCAGGTCAACGACACCTACGGGCACGCCGTGGGCGACCGGCTGCTGGAACGGTTCGGGTCGGTGCTGTCGCTGTGCGGCGCGATGCTGCCGGGGGCGCTGGTGGCCCGGCTCGGCGGTGACGAGTTCTGTCTGCTGGCGGTCGGGCCGCCCGCCGACGACGTGGTCAAGGTGGCCGACGAGCTGTGCCGCCGCGCCGCCGAACTGGAGCTGGGGGAGGGCGTGGCGTGCGGGGTGGCGTCCACCGAGGAGCCGATCGGGCCGGTGGGCAGCGCCCGGCGTCTGTTCCGGCTCGCGGACGCCGCGCAGTACCGGGCCAAGGCCGAGCGGTCCACGCGGCCGGTCGTCGCCGGTCGGGAGGGGCCGGACGATCCCGTCGTACGTCTCGCCGACACGCCCTCCGAGGAGGCGACGCCGGAGCGGCGGCGGTTCCGGGGGCGGGGTTGAGCCCTTGGTGTAAGGGGTGAGGCCGCGCCCCACTGGTGACATCCTCAGATTCACTGCGTACGCTCCTGAATATGGATATGCACACTGTGGTGGTGGGAACGTCCGGGACCACCGCGTCCGACGTTCTCGCCGTGGCACGCGGCGGTGCCCGGGTCGAGCTGTCGGCCGAGGCGGTGGCCGCGCTCGCCGCGGCCCGCGAGATCGTGGACGCGCTGGCGGCCAAGCCCGAACCCGTCTACGGCGTCTCCACCGGCTTCGGCGCCCTGGCGACCCGGCACATCAGCCAGGAACTGCGGGCCCAGCTCCAGCGCAACATCGTCCGCTCGCACGCGGCGGGGATGGGCGCCCCGGTCGAGCGGGAGGTGGTCCGGGCGCTGATGTTCCTGCGCCTGAAGACCGTCTGCTCAGGGCACACCGGCGTGCGCCCCGAGGTCGCGCGGACCATGGCCGATGTGCTGAACGCCGGTATCACCCCGGTCGTGCACGAGTACGGCTCCCTCGGCTGCTCCGGCGACCTCGCGCCGCTGTCCCACTGCGCCCTGACGCTGATGGGGGAGGGGGACGCGGAGGGACCCGACGGAATCGTCCGGCCCGCCGCCGAACTCCTCGCCGCGCACGGCATCGCGCCCGTCGAACTGCGCGAGAAGGAGGGCCTCGCCCTCCTCAACGGCACCGACGGCATGCTGGGCATGCTGGTGATGGCCCTGGCCGACCTGGACGCCCTCTACAAGTCCGCCGACATCACGGCGGCCCTGTCCCTGGAGGCCCTGCTCGGCACGGACAAGGTCCTCGCCCCCGAGCTGCACGCCATCCGCCCGCACCCCGGGCAGGCCGCCAGCGCCGCCAACATGCTCGCCGTACTACGGGGTTCGGGCCTGACCGGTCACCACCAGGACGACGCGCCCCGCGTCCAGGACGCCTACTCGGTGCGCTGCGCCCCGCAGGTGGCCGGTGCCGGACGGGACACCCTCGCGCACGCCCGGCTGGTCGCCGAGCGGGAGCTGGCGTCGGCCGTGGACAACCCGGTGGTGCTGCCCGACGGCCGGGTGGAGTCCAACGGGAACTTCCACGGCGCCCCGGTCGCCTACGTCCTGGACTTCCTCGCCATCGCCGCCGCCGACCTCGCGTCCATCGCCGAGCGCCGCACCGACCGGCTGCTGGACAAGAACCGCAGCCACGGGCTGCCGCCCTTCCTCGCCGATGACGCGGGCGTCGACTCCGGGCTGATGATCGCCCAGTACACGCAGGCCGCCCTGGTCAGTGAGCTGAAGCGGCTCGCCGTACCGGCGTCGGCGGACTCCATCCCGTCCTCCGCCATGCAGGAGGACCACGTCTCCATGGGCTGGTCGGCGGCGCGCAAGCTGCGCACGGCCGTCGACAACCTCACCCGCGTCCTCGCCATCGAGCTGTACGCCGCCACCCGCGCCGTCCAGCTCCGCGAGGGCCTGACCCCCGCCCCCGCGACCCGCGCCGTCCTCGACGCCGTACGCCGGGCGGGCGTGCAGGGCCCGGGTCCGGACCGCTTCCTCGCCCCCGACCTCGCGGCGGCGGACGCGTTCGTACGGGGCGGGCGGTTGGTCGCGGCGGTGGAGACGGTGACCGGGCCGTTGCGGTGAGGTGAGGTGAGGTGAGGGGGGCGGGTCTGGCGGCCCGGGCCCGCCCGTCCGCACCAGGGTGGGGGTGGGCCTGACGGCCCACCGCGTCACTTCAGCTTCGCGCCCTGCGCCTCAACCACCACGGCCGGGACCGTGTACTTCTGCTTGCCCTCGGACATCATCGCGCCGACGTTCAGCGTGTAGTACGCGGCGATGGTGCTGCCGTGCCGGACCACCTCGGCGTGGGTGGTGGCCGGGTCGCTGCCGGGCTCGCCCATCTCGGCGGTCACGGCGAAGGCCACCGCCTCGTCACCGCCGCCGGTGCCCTCCTCGGCCGCCACCTCGGTGATCTTGCCCTCCTCGCCCTCCGAGGTCGCGGTGAAGCCGCCCGCGCAGCCCTCGACGGCGTCGGAGACGGACTTCATCGTCTGCTCGGCACCGTCACCGTCGTAGGAGGAGAGCGTCACCACGGTCACGTCGACGTTCAGCGCGTCGGTGAACGCGTCCTCGAACTCGCCCTCGCCCAGGTCCTCGAGGGACTGCGAGGCGGTGTCCGTGGGCTCCTTCTCCTGGGTGACCATGCGGTTGGTCTCCGCCGCCGCGTCGCCCGGGGCGAGCCCGCTCATGACATAGGCGAGCGGCAGGCACCGCTCGTCCGCCTTCATGTCGCTCTTGCTGGCCGTCAGCTCCTTGTCGGCGGCCTCGACCTCGTAGCCGTCGACGTCCCCCTGAGCGAGGATCAGCTTCTCCAGCTCCGCCGCGCCGAGCGCCTTGGCGGCCTGGGTCTCCGCGGACCCGGAGGCCTTGGAGTCGTCCGACCCGCTGTCCCCGCTGTCCGAACAGCCCGTGATGAGGGCGAGCGAAAGTGCGCCGACGGTGGCCGTGGCGCCGAGCCGCGCCCTCGATGATCTCTTCATGAGCGGACTATGAAGTTAGCGTCAAGAGCACGTCAAATCGAGCGCATTTTCGGGAAGTTACAGCCCAAGCCGCTCACGCCGCACCGAATACACCACGAATCCGGCACCCAGCGTCAGGCAGAGCGTGCCGCCGACGACATAGGGGGTGCTGTCGAAGCTGCCGGTGTCGGCGAGCCGGGTCTCACTCCCGGAGGTGGTCAGCGACGCCGCCCGGGCCTGCGTCGTCTGCGTGACCGAAGGCTGCTGTCTGGCCGGGGCGTCGTCCCCCGTCGCGTTCGCGGAGGGAACGAACCACAGGGCGCCCAGCAGGGTGCCCGCGGCGGTGGCGGTCAGCAACGGACGGCGAGCGGATGACACGGAATATCGATCCCCTTGTGGCACTGGCGAATTGGCCGTGTGGGGCGATGCTAATGAAAGGCGCGGGTCGCGGGAAAGTCACGGGAGGCACGGGCTGTACGGTCCGCAGGAGAAATCGCCCGGCATGTCATGGTTTGGCGGCACTCGTTCCGGGGGTGTGTCGGGGCGTCATGGATGTCACAGTGGCCGCGGTGGGCGGATTGGCCACCTCAGCTTGGGGAAATCGTGACCATGAGGGGCAACCGCGGCCGGGGGTTTTGTCGTCTCATGGGGCGCGGTGACCGACCATCGCGCCACCCGCGGCGGCGGGACGTGGCGTGCCCCACACATCGAGCGTATGTGGAACGGGACGAACCGGTCGTAGCGTTGAAAGTTCTTGACGGGGACTCCGGGGTTTTGGGGATTCGGTAACGATGGAGAAGCGTGTGATGACGAACAGTAGGCGGCGCCGGGGTCTGACCGTCGCGTCCGCCCTGCTCGGCGGGGTGCTGGTGCTCTCGGCGTGCTCCGGTGACGACGGCGGCGGCGACGCCTCCGGCACCGGCGACAAGACCTCGGCCGCCAAGGTCGACGAAGCGGCTGCCGCGAAGACCTCCGAGGCGCAGATCAAGATCACGCCCAAGGACGGTTCGAGCAACGCCTCCATCAACAAGGACGCCGGTGTGACCGTGAGCAAGGGCACGCTCACCGAGGTCACCATGGAGACCGCCGAGGGCGTGGCCGTCGAGGGCGAGATATCCGCCGACAAGACGAGCTGGAAGCCCAGCGTCCAGCTGGAGCGCTCCACCACCTACAAGATCTCGGTGACCGCCGAGGACGCCGAGGGCCGTGCGGCCCACGAGAACGCCTCCTTCACCACGGTCTCCCCGGACAACAGCTTCCTCGGCTACTTCACGCCGGAGGACGGCTCCACCGTCGGCGTCGGCATGCCCGTGTCGATCAACTTCGACAAGGCGATCACCAACAAGGCCGAGGTCCAGAAGGGCGTCACGGTCAGCACCAGCAGCGGCCAGGAGGTCGTCTGCCACTGGTTCAACGCCAACCGCATGGACTGCCGCCCCGACGAGTACTGGCAGGAGGGCTCCACCGTCACCCTGAAGCTGGCCCTGGACGGCGTCGAGGGCGCCGAGGGTGTCTACGGCGTCCAGCAGAAGACGGTCTCCTTCACCATCGGCCGCAACCAGGTCACCTACGTCGACGCCCAGTCCAAGCAGATGAAGATCATGCAGGACGGCAAGGTCGTCAAGACCATCCCGATCTCCGCGGGCGCCCCGGAGAACAAGACCTACGAGGGTCAGATGGTGATCTCCGAGAAGTTCGAGGAGACCCGGATGAACGGCGCGACGGTCGGCTTCACCGACGACGACGGCAAGGGCGAGTACGACATCAAGGACGTGCCGCACGCCATGCGCCTGACCACCTCCGGCACCTTCATCCACGGCAACTACTGGGGTGACCCGTCCGTCTTCGGCAACGTCAACACCAGCCACGGCTGTGTCGGCCTGCAGGACAAGAAGGGCGCCGACGACCCCAACACCCCGGGTGCGTGGTTCTACAACAACTCGATGGTCGGTGACGTGGTCGTCGTCCAGAACACCGGCGACAAGACCGTGGCGCCGGACAACGGCCTCAACGGCTGGAACATGAGCTGGGAGCAGTGGAAGGCGGGCTCCGCGGTCTGACACCCGCTCAGTAACCACGTGTACGGATGCCGTCCTTCGGGGCGGCATCCGCGTTTCCCGGGCCTTCTCATCCTCCTCTTATCCGGGGCTTATCCCTTCATCACGGTGCGTCCCTAGCTTGCGGCTCATGTTCTTCACCTATCTGAGGCGCGAGCTGCGCCGCCGCAGAAAGGCGGCCCTCGTCGTCGCCTCCGGCCTCGCGCTGGGCATCGCGCTGGTCATCGTGGTCAACTCCGTCTCGTCCGGCATGGGCAAGGCCCAGGACAAGGTCCTGGAGTCGCTCTACGGCCTGGGCACCGACATGACCGTCACCAAGGCGGCCACCGCGCCCACCGAGGGCGAGAACGCCGGGCCGCGCTTCCGCTTCGACGCCCAGGACAGCGACTCCGACGAGGAGCAGAGCACCGACCGCGTCATGGTCCAGGGCTTCCAGACGCTGTCCTCCTCGACCGTGACCGAGGTCGCCGAACAGAGCGGCGTCTCCGACGCGGTCGGCGGACTGAGCCTGCAAGTCATCAAGGTCAGCGGGCAGTTCACCCGCGGCCAGTTCCAGCAGGACAACGGCAGCGGCAGCGAGCAGCAGGGCGGCGGCCCCGGCGGCACCGGACAGCCCGGCGGCGAGGTGCAGGGCGGCGGCGCCGACTTCGACGTCAACAACTACTCGGTCTACGGCACCGATGTCACCGAGCCCGCGCTCGGCCCGCTGACCTCCTCCAAGATCACCAGCGGCCGTACCTTCAAGACCTCCGAGACCAACGCCAAGGTCGCCGTCGCCGACTCGGCGTACGCCAAGGAGAAGGAGCTGAAGGCCGGTTCGACCGTCAAGATCAAGGGCGTGAAGTTCGAGGTCGTCGGCATCGCGACCGCCGACAGCGGGGACTCCGCGGCCAACCTCTACATCCCGCTGAAGCAGGCCCAGACGCTCAGCGACTCCAAGAACAAGGTCACCACGATCTACGTCCAGGCGACCGACTCGCAGGAGATCGACAGCGTCAAGTCGGCGATCCAGGACAACATCTCGGGTACGACGGTGACGACCTCGGCCGATCTCGCCGACACCGTCTCCGGCTCCCTCTCCACGGCCTCCTCCCTCGCCACCAGCGTCGGCAAGTGGCTGTCGATCGTGGTGCTCGTCGCCGCGTTCCTGGTCGCCGGGCTGCTCACCTCCTCGGCGGTGTCGCGCCGGGTGCGGGAGTTCGGCACGCTGAAGGCGCTGGGCTGGCGGTCGGGGCGGGTGACCCGGCAGGTGGTCGGCGAGGCCGTCGTCAACGGGCTGGTCGGCGGGGTCCTCGGGATCGCGCTGGGTCTCGCGGGCGCCTACGCGGTGACGGCGGTGAGCCCCACGCTCCAGGCGCAGCTCGGTGGCGGCGGCGGTGGCGGTGCGACCGGTCCCGGCGGCGGGGCGATGGGGGGCGGTGGGCCCGTGCGGGAGGCCGCGTCCCGCACCCTCGACGTCGCCCTCACGGCGCCGGTCAGTGTGACGACCATCGGGCTCGCGGTGGGTCTCGCCGTGGCCGGAGGGCTCATCGCGGGGGCGTTCGGCGGCTGGCGGGCCTCCCGGCTGCGGCCCGCGGACGCGCTGCGGCGGGTCGAGTAGCCGAAATGCGACGAGTCAAGCCCCGCCGAAAGCACAGGAGTTGTTGTCCCCATGTATGAACTCAAGGCCGTCACCAAGCGCTACACGCGCGGCAAGGAAACCGTCGACGCGCTGGACGGCATCGATCTGACCATCCCCGACGGTGACCGGCTGGTCATTCAGGGACCCACCGGTGGCGGAAAGTCCACGCTGCTCCAGATGCTCGGCGGACTGGACCGGCCCAGTTCCGGTGATGTGGTCCTGGACGGAATCGACTTGGGCAAACTGCCCGAGGCGCGGCTCACCCGGGTGCGCAGCGAGAACATCGGGTTCGTCTTCCAGAGTTTCAACCTCATTCCCACGCTGACCGCTCAGGAGAACGTCGAGACCGCGCTCGTCCCCCTCGGGGCGAAGGCGAAGGAGCGCCGGGAGCGGGCCGCCGAGGCGCTGCGGTCGGTCGGGCTCGGGGAGCGGCTCGGGCATCTGCCGGGGGAGATGTCCGGAGGTCAGCAGCAGCGCGTGGCCATCGCGCGGGCGCTGGTGAAGCGGCCGAAGGTGCTGCTGGCGGACGAACCCACCGGCAACCTCGACGAGTCGATGCGCGACGAGATCATGGACGTACTGGAGTCCATGTGGAAGGAGCACGGGCTGACCTTCGTGATGGTCACCCATGACTCCGCGATCGCGCGGAAGGCGCCGCGGCTGGCCACCATCAAGAAGGGAAAGATCTCGGTCAGGGAGAACCTGTGACGTGCCTATGACATGACTGTGTAACAGTCGTGTCATAGAAGCCGTTTCGGGGCCGACTGGTCTATTGAGGTGACTGATCACTCCCCGGCATACTGCGTATTCCGGGGGGCGTACGCGCATGCGTGCGATAACTCCCTCGGCCGGGTGAACGGGGAATTCGCCCGGTACCTCATCTCCCAGGGGGAGTTTTGCGCAGACAAGTGAAGAAAGTCGGTGCCGCTGCCGTAGCCACGGCAGCCGCCGTCGCCCTCGCCGCGGGCCTGACCAGCCCGGCGTCGGCGAAGCCCACGGACCGGGCGGAGCAGCGCGGGACCGGCGCCGCCGACGTCTCGGCCAACCAGCGTGTCACGCTCATCACCGGTGACCGGGTGACCGTGGACGCCAAGGGACGCGTCGTCGGCCTGGACCGGGCCGCGGGGCGTGAGCACATACCCGTGCAGGTCCGCAAGGCGGACGGGCGCACGCTGGTGATACCCGCCGACGCGGCCCGGCTGGTCGCCTCCGGCAAGCTGGACCAGCGGCTGTTCGACGTGACCGAGCTGAGCAAGGCCCAGGCCCGCAAGGGACAGAAGAACGGCCTGAAGGTCATCGTCGGCTACCAGGGCGCCGCGACCGCCGCCAAGGCGGACGTCCGGGACGCGGGCACCCTGCGCCGCACCCTGAAGTCCCTGAACGCCGACGCGGTGCAGACCCCGCACCAGGAGGCGCCGCACCTGTGGGACGCGCTCACCAACGGTGAGAAGACCGCCTCCGGCATCGCGCACGTCTGGCTGGACGGCGTCCGCGAGGTCACCCTCGACAAGTCCGTCGCCCAGATCGGCGCCCCCAAGGCGTGGGAGGCCGGGTACGACGGCAAGGGTGTGAAGATCGCCGTCCTGGACACCGGTGTCGACGCCACCCACGAGGATCTGAAGTCGCAGGTCACCGCCTCGAAGAACTTCACCACCGCCGCCGACGCCACCGACAAGTACGGCCACGGCACGCACGTCGCGTCCATCGCGGCGGGCACCGGCGCCAAGTCGGGCGGCAAGTTCAAGGGCGTGGCGCCCGGCGCGTCCGTCCTCAACGGCAAGGTCCTCGACGACAACGGCTTCGGTGACGACTCCGGCATCCTCGCGGGCATGGAGTGGGCGGCGGAACAGGGCGCCGACGTCATCAACATGAGCCTCGGCGGCTTCGACTCCCCGGAGATCGACCCGCTGGAGGCGGCGGTCAACAAGCTGTCCGCCGAGAAGGGCGTCCTCTTCGCGATCGCCGCGGGCAACGCGGGCCCGGAGAGCGTCGGTTCGCCCGGCAGCGCCGACGCCGCGCTGACCGTCGGCGCCGTCGACGACAAGGACAAGCTGGCCGACTTCTCCAGCACCGGCCCGCGCGTCGGGGACGGCGCGATCAAGCCGGACGTCACCGCGCCCGGCGTCGACATCACCGCCGCGTCCGCCAAGGGCAGCGTCATCGCCCAGGAGGTCGGCGAGTCGCCCGCCGGTTACCTGACCATCTCCGGTACGTCGATGGCGACCCCGCATGTCGCGGGTGCCGCCGCGCTGCTCAAGCAGCAGCACCCGGAGTGGACGTACACCGAACTCAAGGGCGCGCTGGCCGCGTCCACGAAGGGCGGCGCCTACACGCCCTTCGAGCAGGGCTCGGGCCGGATCCAGGTCGACAAGGCGCTCAAGCAGACCGTGATCGCCGACCCGGTGTCGGTCAGCTTCGGCACGCAGGCGTGGCCGCACACCGATGACACGCCGGTCGCCAAGGAACTGACGTACCGCAACCTCGGGACCACCGACGTGACGCTGGACCTCGCGGTCAGCGCCACCAACCCCAAGGGCCAGGCGGCTCCGGCGGGCTTCTTCACGCTGGGCGCCACCAAGGTGACGGTCCCCGCGGGCGGCAAGGCCTCCGTGGCCATGACCGTCAACACCAAGCTGGGCGGCACCGTCGACGGCAACTACTCCGCGTACGTGACGGCGACGGGCGGCGGCCAGGCCGTCCGCACGGCCGCCGCCGTGAACCGTGAGGTGGAGTCGTACGACGTCAAGGTCAAGCACATCGGCCTGGACGGCAAGGGCACCGACGACTACAACACCGCGCTGCTGGGCTACTCCGGCCTCGCCACGGACCGTTCCTACCAGGTCCCGCCGGTGGAGTCGGGCGTCACGACGCTGCGGGTGCCCAAGGGCACGTATCTGCTGGACGCCTGGATCGCCAAGGACTTCGACACGCTCGAGGGCGGCCTGGACTGGCTGGTCCAGCCGAAGCTGAGCGTCACCAAGAACACCTCGGTGACCCTCGACGCCCGTAAGACGAAGACGGCGGACATCCGGGTGCCGGACACGTCGGCCAAGCCGAAGTTCGCGATGATCGGCTACCTCTACGAGACGGCGGGCGTCGGCTTCGGCTTCGGCGCCAGCTCCTTCGCCGACCTGCGCATGGCCCACCTGGGCGCGGAGGTCTCCAGCGGGCTCAGCCAGACCTGGCACGGCCAGTTCACCAAGGGCTCCAGCGGCGAGTACAACGTGGCGACCACCGCCAAGGTGAAGAAGATCCAGGGCAACAAGGTCCGCCACTTCAAGAAGGGCGAACTCGCCACGGTGAACGCCAGCGTGGGCGCCGCCGCCTCCGGCAAGACCGGCATGCTGATGCCGTTCGGCCTCTTCCCCGAGGACTTCGTCTTCGGCGTCGGGATCGAGCGCAAGCTGCCCACCAAGCGCACGCTGTACCTGTCGACCGTCGACGACGTCCGCTGGTCGTACGACTTCTTCCAGCTCGGTCCGAAGGACGCCGACGGCATCCCGGTCGACGAGGCGTACTACAGCGGCGGCAACCCGAAGAAGTACACCGGCGGCAAGAAGTACTCCACCACCTTCAACCGCGCGGTCTTCGGTCCCACGCTGGGCGGGGAGTTCGGCCTGTTCCGCGAGGGCAACGAGGTCTACGGTGTCGTCCCGCTGTTCGCCGACAGCGCCAGGCACCCGGGTTCGTCGCTGTTCACCTCGGTGACCACGACCCTGTACCGCAACGGCACCAAGGTCGGCTCCAACGACGACCCGCTGTTCGGCGACAAGTCGTTCAAGGTCCCGTCCGGTGACGCCGAGTACAAGCTGACCTCCTCGGTCAAGCGCAGCGCCAAGGTGGCCGCCGCCTCCACGCGGATCGACGCCAGCTTCACCTTCCGCTCCAAGAAGTCCAGTGCCGACCTGGTCCGGCTCCCGGCCTCCACGGCCCGCTTCGGCGCCAACACCACCCTGGACGGCAAGGTGACGGCCGGCCGCACGGCCACCGTCCCGGTGACCGTCGAGGGCGCGGCCAAGGGCTCCAGCCTGAAGTCGCTGCACGTGTACGTGTCGTACGACCACGGCCAGACCTGGAAGAAGCTGACCGTCAAGGACGGCAAGGTCAAGGTCAAGAACCCGGCCAAGGGCAAGGCGATCTCGTACCACGCCAAGATCACCGACAAGAAGGGCAACAAGTCGACGATCTCGATCTACAACGCGTACTACGGCAAGTGAGCGCGTGACGGTCGTGCGGTGCCTGTAGTGCTCCGCTGATCCGTCGGCAGTGAGCCGTAGGCGAACGGCCCCCCGGAAGGAAAGCGTCCGGGGGGCCGTCCGTGCTTCGGTGACGGCATGACCGCCACAACCGCGCAGACGGCCTCCGTGTCCGTGGAGTACATCCGCTACCGCGTCCCAGCGGACCGGACGGCCGACTTCCTCGCCGCCTACACCCGAGCCGCCCCGCACCTCGCCGCGTCCCCGCACTGCGTCGACTACGAACTGACCCGCTGCGAGGAGGCCCCCGGACACCACATCCTGCGCATCACCTGGACCTCCACCGCGGACCACCTCGAAGGCTTCCGCGAGTCCGGTCTGTTCCCCGGCTTCCTCGCCGAGATCCGCCCGTACATCGAGCACATCGAGGAGATGCGCCACTACGCGCCGACGCCGGTACGCGGCAAGGGCGCGGCGATCCCCTCCCTCTACGACTGGGCGGGCGGCGCGGACGCCTTCTCCCGCCTCACGACCGCCTTCTACGACAAGGTCAGGAAGGACGACCTTCTGGCCCCGGTCTTCGCGGGCCTCGCCCCCGAACACGCCGAACACGTGGCCCTCTGGCTGGCCGAGGTCTTCGGCGGCCCGCCGGAGTACTCCCGGACGCGGGGCGGCCACACCCACATGGTCGCCAAGCACAGGGGCCGCGGCATCACCGAGCCCCAGCGCCGCCGCTGGGTCAACCTCATCCAGGACGCGGCGGACGAGGCGGGGCTGCCGACGGACGCGGAGTTCCGTTCGGCGTTCATGGCGTACGTGGAGTGGGGGACGCGGCTGGCGGTGTACTTCTCGGGCCCGGACGCCCGGCCTCCGGCGGAGCAGCCGGTGCCGCGGTGGTCGTGGGGGGCGGTGCTGCCGTACGAGGGCTGAGCCACTCCCTCCTTGCATAACCTATCGAATCTCGATAGATTCCCCCCGTTAATCGATAGGTGACGGATGCTCGTACGGAAAAGGGAGAGGCGAGGGCCGATGGGAAGACTGACGGTGCTTGCGCTGCGCGCGGTGCTCGTGGCGCTGCTGGCGGGCTCGGTGTTCGTGCAGGCGGTGATGGTGCCGCTGCTGGCCATCGACATGAGAGACCTGGACGAGGACGCGGCGCACCTGCGCGTCCCGGTCCTGGTGATCATCGTCCTGGGGGTGGTGACGGCCCAGACCGTCCTGGCCGCCGTATGGCGCCTGGTGACGATGGTCCGCCGCGGCACCGTCTTCTCCGACGCGGCCTTCCGCTATGTGCACATCATCATGGGGGCGTTCGTGGCGTCATCACTGGTCGTGTTCGCGCTGGCGGTCGTCCTGGCCCCGGGAGAGGCCACCGCCCCCGGGGTGGTCCTCCTGATCTGCGGCCTCTCCCTCGGCCTGTTCGGCGTCGCCCTCATCGTCCTCGTCCTGCGCATGCTCCTCGCCCAGGCCGTGGCCCGCGACATCGAGGCCACACGCATGCAGGCCGAGCTGGAAGAGGTCATCTGATGCCGATCGTCGTCGACATCGACGTGATGATGGCCAAGCGCAAGATCTCCGTCGGTGAACTCGCCGACCGCGTCGGCATCACCCCCGCCAACCTGGCCGTCCTCAAGAACGGCCGCGCGAAGGCGGTCCGTTTCACGACGCTGGCGGCGTTGTGTGAGGTGCTGGAGTGCCAGCCGGGGGATTTGTTGCGGTGGGAGGGGGAGGGCGGGGTGGGGGGATCGTCACAGGCCGACGGAGTTGGCGGGTAGCCAGTCGGCGTACCGGGCGCGGAGGCGGTCGCGCTCGGCGGGCGTGGTGAGGATGACGTCGGCGCCACCGTCGTAGGGATGATGGATGCGACGGAGCTGGACATCGGTGATGAACACCTCGGCGAGCACGTCGTCGGCGACGGCCCGCAGCAAGTCGTCGACGCGGCCGCGCCGCCAGGGGCGCCGGTCGGCGTAGAGGCGGGTGTGAGTGTGGAAGTCCGGGTCAGGATCGTCCACATCCGCCTCGGTCCACCATCGGACACCCGCGGGATGGAACCGCCGCCGTGGCGCGGGATGCCCGGGTGGCCCGTCCGGCGTGTTCGACCAGTCCATGGTCACGACGAACACGTCGACACCGGCGAAGAGTTCATCGAGGACGGTGTTGTACCGGTGCAGCACGATCGCGTACTCGTCCTCGGACTCGGGATGCCGCTTCGACCCGGGCAGGCTGTGAAACCGCACCCAGCGGTCCGCGTAGGCGCGGCGGAAGGTGTGCGCGACCGGGGGACCGAGAGCCCGCCGCTCCCGCCACGACGCGGCAAGGGACATGACGCTCAGGCCAGCGCCGGGTACGGACGCTCACTCGGCAGCAGCCGGGTCGCGGAGTCGAGGTCGCCGTCGCGGACCAGGGCGTGGACGCGGTGGGCGAGCGGGGTCACGTCCCTGACGGAGACCGTCCACTCGTCCGCGTACCGCCGCGCGGCCTCGCCGGAGAGACCGAGCTGGAGGGAACGGTACGGCAGCGGCTGGAGCCGCAGGTCCCGCTCGGGGTCCCACTGCACCCGCGTCGGCGAACGCCTCAACTGCCGCTTCCAGGTGGCACGGTCGGGATGCACCCCGGGCGCGTAACTCGACAGACAGGCCTGCCGCAACGCCCACTCGAAACCGTCCCGCTCGATCTCCACCGCCAGTACTGTCTCCTGGCCCTCCTTCGTGGCCCACCCGCAGCGGTACATCATCCACAGGAACGACGGCTTGACCCATGTCATCCGGTCCCGCTTCCACGCGCCCGGGAACCGCCCCTCCCGGGCCGCGGCCAGGCCTATCTCCGGCGCGTACGCCTGGTAGACGGTGATCGTGTCGGCCGTGTACGCGGCGCGGACTTCGCGCTGCGGTGGTTCTGTGAGGTGCATGGCGTACAGGGTGAGGGTCGGCCGAGGCGGGGGGCCACTCAATTTGAAACGGGTTCGTCGACGGACACGACCCACGACGGGCCGCCCGGACCGGATCCGCCTCGCCACCGTCATGACCGCGCGCCCCGCGATCCGCGTCCCGCCCAGGTGGCCCCGGGGCAGTCGCCCGGCCGACGAGGCATTGCCGGAGGACGCCGACCGTCAGGCTGCCGGGTCGCCGGTTACCTGGCGAATCTGACGAGAGTCGGCGCGCCCGCCCCTGGGCAGATGTCCCACCATGACGGCGGCCGAGTGCGGCTCGGTGTAGCCCGCCTCCACGGCCGGATTGTCATGCGCCGGAGCGGGAGCCACCGCCGTGCGGTCCACCTCAAGATCGACCGTCGCACAGCCGCAGCCGCACCTGCCCACCACCCGTGTGTGGGGAACCTGGGCCAGCAGGGCGCCGCTCACCGGGCAGCAGCGCCCGCAGCGTCGCCGTGACGTCCGGCGGCGGTGGTTCAGCCCTGCGCAGGAGCCACGCCGATCGGGCAGGAGACGCCGGTCCCGTCCAACCCGCAGTACCCGTCCGGGTTCTTGCTGGCCGAAAGGTACTGCTGGTGATACCCCTCGGCGGGATAGAAGGCGCGCCCCTCCGCGGGGAGGATCTCCGTGGTGATCCTGCCGTGGCCCCGGGCCGTGAGGGCCTTCTGGTAGGTCTCGCGGGAGGTGGTAGCCGCGGTGGTCTGGGCCGGGGTGTGGGTGTAGATCGCGGAGCGGTACTGCGTGCCGACGTCGTTGCCCTGGCGGAAGCCCTGGGTGGGGTCGTGGGACTCCCAGAAGGTCTTCAGGAGGGCTTCGTAGGGGAGCAGGCGGGGGTCGTAGAGCACGCGGACGACCTCCGTGTGGCCGGTGAGGCCCGAGCAGACCTCCTCGTAGGTGGGGTGCTCGGTATGGCCGCCCTGGTAGCCGACGAGGGTGGTCCACACGCCCTGGGGGAGTCGCCAGAACGTGCGCTCGGCGCCCCAGAAGCAGCCCAGGCCGAAGTCGGCGGTTTCCAGGCCGGGGGGATAGGGGCCGAGGAGGGGGGTGCCCAGGACGGTGTGGTGGTCGGGGACGGTGAAGATCGGTTCCGGGCGGCCCTTCAGTGCCTGCTCGGGGGTGGGGAGCGACGGCGTGCGGCCGAACAGCATGTGTGTGGGCTCCTTGTCCGGGACGGGGCGGCGAGTGGGTCAACCCGGTGGGGGCCCCGGGCATTCCGGGGTGTTCAGCCCGGGAGGGTCGCCGGGCTGCCGCCGTTCGCCTCGTAGCCCGCCACCGCCAGGGCGCGGTAGACCGCGAACTCCGCGGCCGGGTCGGGGGAGAGGGTCCACGGGAGGGCGCCGACGTGGCCGTCCACGTGGACGAGTTGGGTCATGGCCTCCGCCCAGCGCTCGGCGCGGACCAGGAAGAAGATCAGAAGGTGGCGGACGTGGGCCAGCATCGGGTCGTCGGGGCGGGCCGAGTGGACGGCGTGCAGGGCGCCGTGGATCGCCTTCGTCACCACCTCGCTCTGGTAGAAGCCTCTGACCAGGTTCAGCTCGGGGAGGTGCTCGAAGACCGAGAAGAGGGGCATGGCCGCCAGCAGCGAACCCCGCGGCGCGCGGGCCGCCGCGGCCTCCGCGAACGACGTCGCCAGCTCGCGCGAGCCGTGCCACTTCTCGCACCAGTAGTGCAGGGCCGCCAGGTGCGCGCCCATGTGGTTCGGGGCGCGGTCCAGGATCCTCAGCCACAGCTGCTCGAACTCCGGACGGGGGTACGCCAGGCCGCGCGCCACGGACAGTTCGACGATGTACGGGATCGGGTCGCCGGGGGCCAGCAGCGCCGCGTCACCGCAGGCCGCCTTCGCCTCCTCCATGATGATCCGGAACTCGTCGGTGCCGGGCGTCGCCGTCCGCCACGCCTGCTGCACCAGGAACTCGGCGTGCACCGCCGCGCCGCCCGCGTCCTTGGGCGCCTCGGTGCGCCAGTTGCGCAGCCACTGCCCGCCCGGCACCTCGCTCACCCCGCCGGGGCGCTGCGCCAGCTCCAGGGACGCGGCGCCCGCGAAGGCCTGCACCCGCTGCCAGCGCAGCTCGCCCTCCGCCTCGGTGCCCGCCAGCAGCTGGGCCGCCGCGCGGTAGTCCTGGCCGCGCTGCACCAGGTCCAGCACGTCCAGCAGGTCCTTGTCGGGGCCGGGCATGCGGACGTCCAGCTCCTCCTGCCGCGCGAACCCGTAGTCCGCGGGGTCGGCGGCGTCCGGGTGGCCCGGCGCGACCTGCTCGATCGCACCGCGCCCGCGCCGCAGGAACGGCAGCACCACGAAGCCCAGCATGACCAGCGCGACCAGGACCCAGAGAATCTCCATGCCTCAAGCGAACCAGACGCCGGTGACAATTGGCCAACCCGTGGCGATAGCCTGTGGAAAACCCCGGCCCCGGGCTGTGGACAACGTCCGGCGACCCTCCGTAGTGCGCTTGTGGAATCCCGCTCGGCCCTCAGACCGCCCCCGCGCGCATTACGCTCGGTGCCCATGAGTGACAGGCACATCAGTCAGCATTTCGAGACCCTCGCGATCCACGCGGGCAACACCGCCGATCCCCTGACCGGCGCCGTCGTCCCGCCGATCTACCAGGTCTCGACCTACAAGCAGGACGGCGTCGGCGGTCTGCGCGGCGGCTACGAGTACAGCCGCAGCGCCAACCCGACCAGGACCGCGCTGGAGGAGAACCTCGCCGCCGTGGAGGGTGGCCGCCGCGGCCTCGCGTTCGCGTCCGGACTGGCGGCCGAGGACTGCCTGTTGCGTACGCTGCTCAGCCCCGGTGACCACGTGGTCATCCCCAATGACGCGTACGGCGGGACGTTCCGCCTCTTCGCCAAGGTCGTCGCCCGCTGGGGCGTGGAGTGGTCGGTCGCCGACACCTCCGACCCCGCCGCCGTACGGGCCGCGATCACCCCGAAGACCAAGGCGGTGTGGGTGGAGACCCCCTCCAACCCGCTGCTCGGCATCACCGACATCGCCGCGGTCGCGCAGGTCAGCCGGGACGCGGGCGCCCGCCTGGTCGTCGACAACACCTTCGCCACGCCCTACCTCCAGCAGCCGCTGTCGCTCGGCGCGGACGTCGTCGTGCACTCGCTCACCAAGTACATGGGCGGTCACTCCGACGTCGTGGGCGGCGCGCTGATCGTCGGCGACGAGGGGCTCGGCGAGGAGCTGGCGTTCCACCAGAACGCGATGGGCGCGGTCGCCGGGCCCTTCGACTCCTGGCTGGTACTGCGCGGCATCAAGACGCTTCCGGTGCGCATGGACCGGCACAGCGAGAACGCCGCCAAGGTCGCCGACATGCTCACCCGGCACGCGCGCGTGACGCAGGTGCTCTACCCCGGGCTGCCGGACCACCCCGGCCACGAGGTCGCCGCCAAGCAGATGCGGTCCTACGGCGGCATGGTCTCCTTCCGCGTCGAGGGCGGCGAGGAGGCGGCCGTCGCGGTCTGCGACCGGGCGAAGGTGTTCACGCTCGGCGAGTCGCTGGGCGGCGTCGAGTCGCTGATCGAGCACCCCGGGCGCATGACCCACGCGTCCGTGGCGGGCTCCGCCCTGGAGGTCCCCGCCGACCTCGTACGCCTCTCGGTGGGCATCGAGAACGCCGACGACCTGCTGGCGGACCTGCAGCAGGCGCTCGGCTAGGGGCGCCGGGAGGTCACCAGTCGGTCAGTGGTGGAGTCGTCTCCGACGGCGGCTCCACCCAGGGCTCGGCGGCCAGCGCCCACACGGCGAACGCCAGCGCCGCCACGCACAGCAGCAGCCACAGCAGCCGCCGCACGGCCCGCCGCCGGTGCAGGATGCGGGTGCCGCGGCGTACGGCGTCGGGGCACAGGTCGGGCGGCACCTTCGGTGGCGTACGGTCCATGACCCGGCGGGCGGCCGCCTCGCGGTCGGCGCGGCTCATGACGCCGCCACCTTCGCCCCGGCCACCACCGCGGGTGCCGGGTCCCGGGGCGGGTGCAGCAGCAGCGCCGTCGCCCGGTCGCACAGGGTGCGGACGCGTTCGACGGGCAGGCCGAGCAGGGCCGCCGTCTGTTTCTCCGCGATCGCCTCGTACAACCTGAGGACGACGACCAGGCGCTCCTGCGGCGACAGATGGGCCAGCGCACTGCGCGGGTGGGGACGGGCCCGGCCGAGGGCGCCGTAGTGGTGCCAGGCCGCGTGTGCGAACCGGGTGGCCAGATAGCTGCGGGTGTGGTTGTACGGGTCCTCGCCGCGCAGCCCGTCCCAGCGGGCGTAGGTGTGCGCGAGGGCCAGGGTCAGCAAGCGCCGCGCGCGCGGGTTGGCGTCCGGGGACTCCGCGGTGAGCAGGGTGGCGGCATGCAGCAGCCGGCCCGCCGCACCCGCGACGAACGCCGCGAACTCGTCGTCCCGGCGGGTCCCTCGGGACGCTCGCCCTTCTCGCACCGCGCCTCCCGCCTGAAGGCGTCCTTGAGGAAGCGGACCCCGGTGGTCGTATGAGGGCATGCCAACCCGCTGAGGGCACGCCCACCCGCGTACGAGACCAGGACCCGGCTCTCATATGAGGCCAGGGGTGCCCTTTCGGTCAAGAGCCGCGCACCACCGGCCTGCGGAGGTCTGCCCTCCGTATCGGCGGGCGGTTCAGGACGTGGGCGACTGCTCCGCGACCGGCACGCCCTGGGCGGCCATACGGGCGGAGAGGGAGCGATTGAAGCGGGTGAGGAGCGTGCAGAACGCCTCGCGCTCCTCCGGCGCCCAGTCGTGGGTCAGCTCGGCCATCAACTGACGTCGCGAGGAGCGCACTTCCTCCAGCCGGGAGTGCCCGCGCGGGGACAGCTGGAGGACCACCGCGCGCCCGTCCTCGGGGTGCGAGGTGCGCTTGACCAGGCCGGTGTCGACGAGGGGAGCCACCTGCCGGGTGACCGTCGAGGAGTCGATGCCCATGCTCGCGGCGAGCGCCTTGACGCCCATGGGGCCCTCTTTGTCGAGCCGGTTGAGCAGCAGGTACGCGGCGCGGTCCATGGAGTTGCGCACCTGTCCGACGCCGCCGAGCCGGGTCTGCTCGGCACGCCGGGCGAACACCGCCACCTCGTGCTGGAGCGTGTCGAGCAGACCGGTGTCTCCGACGGTCGTCATGTCCATCGACATTTCAGGTGTTGTGGGCATGGCGGGGGGCTCACTTCATTTACTGGGTGCTGGGTTGGGGGACAGGTTACGCGGACGGAAGGCGGCCCGTACCGGGGCTGCGCAAACCAGTCTCGGAGGTTGGTCACAGCGGCCGTGGGCGTGTGTGAACTGCGAGACTTGAGGCATGAACCACCGCAAGTCCACCCCCGTGCCGCCGGTCACCCTCGACGACGTGCGCGGTGCCCAGAAGATGCTCACCGGGGTGGCGCGGGTGACCGCGATGGAGGGCAGCAGGCACCTGACCCAGCTGGTGGGCGCCCCGGTGCACTTCAAGTGCGAGAACCTCCAGCGCACCGGATCGTTCAAGCTGCGCGGCGCGTACGTCCGGATCGCCGGGCTGCTGCCGGAGGAGCGGGCCGCCGGGGTGGTCGCGGCGAGCGCGGGCAACCACGCGCAGGGCGTCGCGCTGGCGTCCGCGCTGCTCGGGGTGCGGTCGACGGTGTTCATGCCGAGGGGCGCCCCGCTGCCGAAGATCAGCGCCACCCGGGAGTACGGCGCCGAGGTGCGCCTGCACGGCCAGGTGGTCGACGAGACGCTGGCCGCCGCGCAGGAGTACGCCGCCGAGACCGGCGCGGTGTTCATCCACCCCTTCGACCACCCGGACGTCATCGCGGGCCAGGGCACGGTCGGCCTGGAGATCCTGGAGCAGTGCCCGGAGGTGCGCACGATCCTGGTGGGGATCGGCGGCGGCGGTCTCGCGGCCGGGATCGCGGTCGCGGTGAAGGCGCTGCGGCCGGACGTGCGGATCGTCGGGGTGCAGGCGCGGGGCGCGGCGGCCTATCCGCCGTCGCTGGCCGCGGGGCGGCCGGTGGCGATCGAGAACCCGGCGACGATGGCCGACGGCATCAAGGTCGGGCGGCCGGGCGATGTGCCGTTCGGGATCATCGGCGAACTGGTGGACGAGGTCCGCACGGTCACCGAGGACGAGCTGTCCACCGCGCTGCTGCTCTGTCTGGAGCGGGCGAAGCTGGTGGTGGAGCCCGCCGGGGCGAGCCCGGTCGCGGCGCTGCTGAGCGAGCCGGGGGCGTTCGAGGGCCCGGTGGTCGCGGTGCTGTCCGGCGGGAACGTGGATCCGGTGCTGATGCAGCGGGTGCTGCGGCACGGCATGGCGGCGCAGGGCCGCTACCTGGCCGTTCGGCTGCGGCTGACCGACCGGCCGGGCGCCCTCGCAAAAATGCTGGGGGTGTTGTCAGTGGTCGACGCTAACGTCCTCGATGTGAGCCACGTCCGGACCGATCCACGGCTCGGGCTCACGGAGGCGGAGGTCGAACTGCACCTGGAGACGAAGGGACCGGCCCACTGCGCCGAGGTCGGTGACGCCCTGCGCGACGCGGGATACCTGGTCATCGGCTGACCCGCCGGGATCGATCTTCGTTCCCTCACCCGTTCGAATGATTCGCATTGTGAGACGCGATACATCGCGTTATGGTGAGTGTCCGCAGGGCCCGAGCGCCCGCAGGGCCCGCACCTACCGCTCAGCAATCCCACGAAGAACCCCAATGAGGTGGAGACTCATATGCCAGGCGCCATCTATGCCGAAGGTCTGGTCAAGACCTTCGGCGACGTAAGGGCTCTGGACGGCGTCGACCTCGACGTCCCCGAGGGCACGGTCCTCGGCCTGCTCGGGCCGAACGGCGCGGGCAAGACCACCACGGTCCGCTGCCTGACCACGCTGCTGCGCCCCGACAGCGGCCGCGCGGTGGTCGCGGGGATAGACGTGCTCAAGCATCCGAACGAGGTGCGGCGCTCCATCGGCCTGTCCGGCCAGTTCGCCGCGGTCGACGAGTACCTGACCGGCCGGGAGAACCTCCAGATGGTCGGGCAGCTGTACCAGATGCGGGCCAAGGACGCGAAGGTCCGCGCCGGTGAGCTGCTGGACCAGTTCAACCTCGCGGACGCCGCCGACCGGCCCGCGAAGACCTACTCCGGAGGCATGCGCCGCCGCCTCGACCTGGCCGCCGCGCTGGTCGTCTCGCCCCCGGTGATGTTCATGGACGAGCCGACGACCGGCCTGGACCCGCGCAACCGCCAGCAGTTGTGGGAGGTCATCAAGCAGCTGGTCTCCGGGGGTACGACCCTGCTGCTGACCACCCAGTACCTGGAGGAGGCCGACCACCTCGCGCACGAGATCGCGGTCGTCGACCACGGCAAGGTGATCGCCCGCGGCACCTCCGACCAGCTCAAGGCCCGCACCGGCGGCGAGCGGGTGGAGGTCGTGGTGCACGAGCGCGAGCACATCGATACCGCCGCCGAGGTGCTGCGCGGCTTCGGCAAGGGCGAGGCCGCCGTCGAGGAGCACACCCGCAAGCTCACCGTGCCCGTCGTCGGCGGCGCCAAGCTGCTCGCCGAGGTCATCCGCGAGCTGGACACCCGGGGCATCGAGATCGACGACATCGGCCTGCGGCGGCCCACCCTCGACGACGTCTTCCTGTCGCTGACGGGACATGTGGCCGAGGCCAAGGAAGAAGAGAACGAGAAGGAGGCCGTCAGGTGAGTGCCGTCACCGACAGCGTGCGGATCGCCGCGCCGTCCAACCCGGTCACCCAGTCCGTGCGCGACTCGCTGGTGGTCGCCAAGCGGAACCTGATCCGGATGTCCCGGATTCCCGAAATGATCATCTTCGGGCTCATCCAGCCGATCATGTTCGTGGTGCTGTTCAGCTATGTCTTCGGTGGTTCCATGAACATCGGCGGCACCACCGACCCGGGCGTCTACCGCGAGTTCCTGATGGCGGGCATCTTCGCGCAGACCGTCACCTTCGCCACCGCGGGCGCGGGCGCGGGGATCGCCGACGACATGCACAAGGGGCTCATCGACCGCTTCCGCTCGCTGCCCATGGCCCGGGGGGCGGTGCTGACCGGGCGGACGCTGGCCGACCTGGTGCAGACCGCGCTCACCGTGCTGGTGCTGGCACTCGTCGCGGTGCTGGTCGGCTGGCGGACCCACACCAGCGTGGGCGAGGTGCTCGCCGCCTTCGGGCTGCTGCTTCTGCTCGGCTACGCCTTCACCTGGGTCGGCGCGCTGATCGGCCTCTCCGTGCGCACTCCCGAGGCGGCCACCTCGGGCGGGCTGATCTGGCTCTTCCCGGTGACCTTCGTGTCCAACGCGTTCGTGGACTCCAGCCAGATGACGCCGTGGCTGCGCCATGTCGCCGACTGGAACCCGTTCAGCGCCACCGTGCAGGCGTGCCGTGAGCTGTTCGGCAACCCGGGGGTGAGCCAGTCGGACGCCTGGCCCATGCAGCACCCGGTGTGGGCGTCGCTGATCTACTCGATAGTGATCATCGCCCTCTTCCGGACGCTGGCGGTCCGCAAGTACCGCTCGGCAGCCACCTGAGAAGGCCTTCGCGGCCCCGCTTCCGCGGGCGGGCATGGCAACGCCCCCGGTGGTACTGCGACACCGGGGGCGTGCCAAGGTCCTGCGGGATCGGCCGGTCAGGCGCGGTACGGCCTGGTCAGCCGCTGTACGGCTCCGCCTTCAGGATGCGCACCGAGGCCTTCTTGCCGTTCGGCAGCTCGTACTGCGCGTCCTCGCCGACCTTGTGGCCGATGACGCCGGTGCCGAGCGGGGACTGCGGGGAGTAGGTCTCGATGTCGCCGCTGGCGTACTCGCGGGAGGCGAGCAGGAAGGTCAGCGTGTCGTCCTCGTCACCGTCGAAGGCGATCGTCACGACCATGCCGGGCGCGACCGCACCGTCGGCCGAGGCCGGGGCCTCGCCCACCTTGGCGTTCTCGAGGAGCTGGGTCAGCTGGCGCACACGGAGCTCCTGCTTGCCCTGCTCCTCCTTGGCCGCGTGGTACCCGCCGTTCTCGCGCAGGTCGCCCTCCTCGCGCGCGGCCGCGATCTTGGCGGCGATCTCCGTGCGCGCAGGACCAGTAAGGTACTCAAGCTCGTCCCTGAGCTTGTTGTACGCCTCCTGGGTCAGCCAGGTGACGTTCTCGCTGGTCTGGGTCACAGGGTGCTCCTCGTCGGTACTGGGAATACAAAGCATCGCCCTACCCAGAAGAATGTTCCTTCAGGAGTGGGCGAAACCACGAGCCTAACAATTCAGTGGCGGAAGGGGGAGGACATAAGTCACTAAAGTCAGGTCAACGCAGGTCAGTGCCTACGTAATCCGGGTGACGCGGATCGTGCCCGGGTGACGCTCAGGTGAACACCTGACGGGACCCCGGCGTTGATCTTCAGTCGGTGTGACAGCCCAGCAGCTCGGCCGTCGACCCCGGTGCCGTCGTGCGGAGCGTGACCACCTTGGTGACGGTGGTGGCGTCCCCGGCGAAGCGGAAGTCGGCCCGGCCCACCTCGGCGCCGTCCGCGGCCTGGGAGCGCACGGTGCAGTAGCCGGAGGCACCGGCGTCCTTCTCGACCTGGAGGCGGACCTTCACCGCGTCGTCCGAGGGATCGAAGCTGATCACCTGACCGCTGATCTTGTTTCCACCGATGTAGTGATAGGCGAAGTAGCCGATCACGGCGATGAGCAGGGCTCCCAGGACGGCGCCGACGACCTTGAGCGTGCGGTTGGCGCGCTCGTCCGAGGAGCGGCCGTAGCGGCCCTCGGGCAGGCGCGTGCTCGCCGTGCTCATGATCGTTGTCCCTCCGGTCGTCCCCAGGCCGTCCTGGCCGTCCTGGCCGTCCTGGTCGTCCTGGGGGCGGAATTATTCGCCCACCGATTCGGTCACTATAGAAGCCGCCGATTGCGCCGCCGCACACAGGGCGCCTACCGACTTGAGGATTGAGTCTTGACTGAGCAGTTGCGACTGATGGCCGTGCACGCCCACCCCGACGACGAGTCGAGCAAGGGCGCGGCCACCATGGCGAAGTACGTGTCCGAGGGGGTGGACGTGCTGGTCGTGACCTGCACGGGTGGGGAGCGTGGCTCCATCCTCAACCCCAGGCTCCAGGGAGACGCGTACATCGAGGAGCACATCCACGAGGTACGCAAGAAGGAGATGGACGAGGCGAGGGAGATCCTCGGCGTCCAGCAGGAGTGGCTCGGCTTCGTCGACTCGGGGCTGCCCGAGGGCGATCCGCTGCCGCCGCTGCCGGAGGGGTGCTTCGCCCTGGAGGACGTCGACCACGCGGCTGGGGAACTGGTGCGGAAGATCCGTTCCTTCCGGCCCCAGGTGATCACCACCTATGACGAGAACGGCGGTTACCCGCACCCCGACCACATCATGACCCACAAGATCACGATGGTGGCGTTCGAGGGTGCGGCGGACACCGAGAAGTACCCGGAGGCCGAGTACGGCCCCGCCTACCAGCCGATGAAGGTCTACTACAACCAGGGCTTCAACCGCCCCCGCACCGAGGCGCTGCACCAGGCGATGCTCGACCGGGGCCTGGAGTCGCCGTACGGGGAGTGGCTCAAGCGCTGGGACGAGTTCCAGCGGGCCGAGCGCACGCTGACCACGTATGTTCCCTGCGCCGACTTCTTCGAGATCCGCGACAAGGCGCTGATCGCGCACCGTACGCAGATCGATCCGGACGGCGGTTGGTTCCGGGTGCCGATGGAGCTGCAGAAGGAGATCTGGCCGACCGAGGAGTACGAGCTGGCGAAGTCGCTCGTGGAGACCTCCCTCCCCGAGGACGACCTCTTCGCGGGCATCCGCGACAATGCCTGATATGAGCGCAAGCGCAAGCCTGGCAATGACGCACGTCGTGACCCTCGCCAAGGAACTCGACGAGGACAAGGTGACGCCCGGCGTCCTCGGCTTCATCGTGTTCGCGGTGATGGCCCTGGCCGTGTGGGCCCTGATGAAGTCGATGAACCGGCACATGGGCCGGGTCGACTTCAAGGAGGCCCCGGACCCGGACGCCGCGGCGGCCGACTCCGAGGCCCCCCAGGCCCACAAGGGCTGACGCTCACGGCGTGGCCGGTACCGCCACCCCCATCACCTCGCGGGCGTGGCGGTTCGGCGTCATGCCGAGGCGCCAGGCCTGCCAGCCGGTCTCGAGGGTGACGCCGCGCTCCAGCAGGAGTTCGTACGCGGCGACGTAGTCGTCGAGCTTCTCGTCCCGTGCCGGGTGGGTGGCGCGGGACAGCTGGGCCAGTTCCTCCTGGGCCACCGCCGTGCCGACGTCGATGCCGCCGGGGGCGGCGTACGGCAGCAGGGTGCAGCGCAGGAAGCGCGCCCAGTCCTCGCCGCGGCGGTCGCCGTAGGAGGCGAACAGTCCGGCGGCCTCGTCGCACAGGGCGAGCGCCTGCTGGGTGCGGGCGTTGCCCGCGTCGACGACGGCCAGTTCCAGGCAGGTCCAGGCCTCGCCGTGGGCGACGCCGATGCGCTGGAAGTCGGCACGGGCGTCGACGAGGAGCTGACGGGCGAAGCCGGAGTTGCGCAGGGAACCGGTCTGGGCGGCGCGCTGGTCGCGGGTGGCGCGGGCCGAGTGGTGCCGGGCGCAGGCCAGGCCGTAGACGTCGCGCATCCGGGAGAACATCGTGCGGGAGCGTTCCAGGTCACGGACCGCCTGGTCCAGGTCGCCCGCTTCCTCCAGCGCCTGACCCAGGTAGTACAGGGTCCACGCCTCGCCCCGGGCGTCCTCGTTGTCGCGGTGCCGGGCGGCGGCGCGGCGCAGTTCCGTCACCGCGTCCCCGGCGTCCCCGGCGACCAGTCGGGCCCGGGCCAGCTGGGTCAGGGCCCAGGCCTCGCCGCGGGCGTCGCGGGTGCGGCCGTAGCGCTCCAGGGCGGAGCGCAGCTCGGACTCCGCGCGGGGCACGTCGCCGAGGCGCAGGCAGAGCTGGCCGAGCTGGAAGTGGGCCCAGGCCTGGCCGTGCAGGGACTCGCCCGCGCGGTGCAGCTCCAGGGAGCGGGTGAGCAGGTCGAGGGCCTCGGCGAGATGGGCGCGGTCGCGTTCGACGGCGGCCAGCGCGTGCATGGTCCAGGCCCGGTCGGTGGCCAGGTCGGGAGAGGCCTGGAGGTCCAGGGCCTCGCGGAGCTTGGCGGCGGCCTCGGTGAGGTTGCCCTGGTGGTGCAGGGTGATCCCGAGCGAGCACAGGGCACGCGCGGCGCCCGCGTCGTGGTGGGCCTCGCGGTACAGGTCGACGACGGAGGTCAGCGTCGTACGGGCGGTGTCGAGTTCGCCGAGCTGGCGGGCGGCGATACCGGTGCGCCACTGCACCGACCGGATCAGCAGCCCCTGGTCGACGGCCTGGGCCAGCTCGCTGATCTCGCCGAGCCGGTAGAGGTCGCCGCGCAGCAGGCAGTAGTCGCACAGCGCGCCCAGCAGGTTCAGCACCGCGCCCTGGTCGACGCCCTCGGCGTGCCGCAGGGTGGCGGTGATGAAGCTGGACTCGTCGTCGAGCCAGCGCAGCGCCTCGTCGAGGGACGTGAAGCCGTGCGGGCCGAAGCGGTCGGAGCGGGTGGACATGTTGCCGTCGACCAGTCGCAGTACGGAGTCGGCCAGGTCGGCGTAGTTGACGATCAGCCGTTCCTGCGCGGCGGTGCGCTCGGCGGGCTCCTCCTCGTCGAGGAGGCGGGCGTGGGCGAAGACGCGGACGAGGTCGTGCAGGCGGTAGCGGTCGCCGCGGACGCGGTCGATGAGCCCCGCGCGGGAGAGCGCGACGAGGTGCCGGGTCGCCTCGGCCTCGTCGGTGGCGATGAGGGAGGCCGCCGCCGCGGCGCCGAGCGAGGCGCGACCGGCGAGCGCCAGGCGCCGCAGCAGCCGCCGGGCGGCGTCGGACTGGTCGGTGTAGCGCAGCCACAGCGCCCGCTCGACCGGCTGCACGGGCCCGTAGGCCCCGAGGTCGGTGGCGAGCTGCCGGGGTGAGCGCGGCCCGAGCGAGGACCCGGCGACGCGCAGCGCGAGCGGCAGCCCGCCGCACAGCTTCCGGACGTCCTCGGCGGACTCGGCGTCGTAGGGCCCCGAGGGGTCCTGTGCCGCGGCGCCCAGCAGTTCCTCCGCGCCCGCCGCGTCCAGCGTCCCCACCGGCAGCTGGTGCACCCAGGCGGGCAGGTCGGCGGGGAGTTCCAGGGGCTCGCGGGCGGTGACCAGGACCAGGCTGTCGGAGCGCTCGGGGATCAGGGCGCGGATCTGCTCGGGGTCGTGGGCGTCGTCGAGGACGACGGTGACGGGCACCCCGGTCAGATGCTGGTGGTACAGCTCGCTCAGCCGCCTGATCTGCTGGTCGGGGGAGGAGCGCTCCCGGAACAGCAGTTGCTCGCGGGAGGCGCCGAGCCGGTTCAGCAGATGCAGCAGGGCGTCCCGGGTGGGCAGCGGCGGGTCCTGGGGGCTGTCGCCGCGCAGATCCACCACGCAGGCACCCCGGAACTGGTCCCGCAGATCGTGCGCGGCCCGCACCGCCAGCGTCGTACGGCCGCTGCCGGGCGCCCCGTGCAGGACCACCACCGTCGGCCGGGTCCGGGTGCTCGCGCGGGCGGCCTGCACCCACTGCCGGATCCGCGCCAGCTCGGCCCGCCGCCCCGCGAACGGGCCCACCGGCTCCGGTAGTTGGGTGAACGACTGCTCCAGTACGGTGCGCCCGCGGGCCTTCGCGCTCTTGTCCGCGCCGCGCAGCTTGGGCCCCGGCTGCTTGCCGACCGGCCCGGTGGACGCGGCCAGCACCCGCTGCTGGTCCAGGAACGGCCGGATGCCGCGCACCTCGAGCGCGGTCAGCCACTGCAGCCGCAACTGCTCGGGCCCGCCCGGCTGCCCGACCGCACCGGCGCGGTGGTGGGCGGCGGGCAGGTGCACCCCGGCCACCTTCACCACGGTCGCCGCGGCGCCGACGACCCCGACGGTCACGCCCGCGCCGAGGGCGGTCCCGGCGCCGGTGCCCAGGGCCAGGTCGGCGACCACCGCCGCGAGCCCCGCCACGCCCGCCACCAGCAGCGGCGTCCCGGCGCCCTCACGGGCGTACCGCTGCCCGAAGGTGAGCCGTCCGGCCTCGGACTCGTCGAGGGCGTGGGTGTAGGCGCCGTACTCCTCCGCGGCGGTCTCGGCCATCGCGTCCAGGGCGCCGCGCGCCCGGGTCAGCAGCACCTGCCCGTCGATACGGCCGCCCGAGCGCCGTACCTCTTCCTCCACGGCCCGCCGCAGCAACCGCTCGGCCTCCGCACGGTGAGCGTCCCGCATGTCATGTCCCCCTCCGCGGATCGCTGTCCTTGGTCATCAAGTGTGCTGCGGACGGGCCGACATGGGGAGGGGGCCGGATCACCCTGCTGCGTGCTGTCCGGCGTCTTGCCGGGTACTGGGGCAGGATGGACCCCATGCCGAACCGACTCGCGCAAGAGACCTCCCCGTACCTGCTCCAGCACGCCGACAACCCGGTCGACTGGTGGCCCTGGTCGCGGGAGGCCTTCGAGGAGGCGCGGCGGCGGGACGTCCCGGTGCTGCTGAGCGTCGGCTACTCCAGCTGTCACTGGTGCCATGTCATGGCCCACGAGTCCTTCGAGGACCGGGCCACCGCCGACGTCATGAACGCCCACTTCGTCAGCGTCAAGGTCGACCGCGAGGAGCGGCCGGACGTCGACGCGGTCTACATGGAGGCGGTGCAGGCGGCCACGGGGCAGGGCGGGTGGCCGATGACGGTGTTTCTCACGCCGGATGCCGAGCCGTTCTACTTCGGGACGTACTTCCCGCCTGCCCCGCGCGGCGGGATGCCGTCCTTCCGGCAGGTGCTGGAAGGGGTCCGGCACGCGTGGACGGAGCGCCGCGAGGAGGTCGCGGACGTGGCGGGCAAGATCGTGCGGGATCTCGCGGGGCGGGAGGTGTCGTTCGGCGGCACCGAGGTGCCCGGGGAGGAGGAGTTGGCGGGCGCGCTGCTCGGGCTCACGCGGGAGTACGACCCACAGCGCGGCGGGTTCGGTGGGGCGCCGAAGTTCCCGCCGTCGATGGTGATCGAGTTCCTGCTGCGCCACCACGCCCGTACCGGTTCCGAGGGCGCGCTCCAGATGGCGGCGGACACCTGTGAGCGCATGGCCCGCGGCGGCCTCTACGACCAGCTCGGCGGCGGCTTCGCGCGCTACTCGGTGGACCGCGACTGGACCGTGCCGCACTTCGAGAAGATGCTCTACGACAACGCGCTGCTGTGCCGCGTCTACGCCCATCTGTGGCGCTCCACCGGCTCCGAGCTGGCCCGCCGGGTCGCCCTGGAGACCGCCGACTTCATGGTCCGCGAACTCCGCACCGAGCAGGGCGGGTTCGCCTCCGCGCTGGACGCCGACAGCGAACAGGAGGTGCCGCGCGAAGCGCGTCCGCAGCAGGGCGGTGGTGGGCGACGGGAGGGCGGCACCGGCCGGCACGTGGAGGGCGCGTACTACGTCTGGACGCCCGCGCAGCTGCGTGAGGTGCTCGGCGAGCGGGACGCCGAACTGGCCGCGCGGCACTTCGGCGTGACGGAGGAGGGCACCTTCGAGGAGGGCGCGTCCGTACTGCGGCTCCCGCAGCGGGAGGGCGTCGTCGACGCCGAGCGGATCGACGCCATCAGGCGGCGGCTGTTCGAGGCGCGGGCCGGGCGGCCCGCCCCCGGCCGGGACGACAAGGTCGTGGCCGCCTGGAACGGCCTCGCCATCGCCGCGCTCGCGGAGACCGGCGCCTACTTCGACCGGCCCGACCTGGTGGAGGCCGCCGTCGCCGCCGCCGATCTGCTGGTCCGGCTGCACCTGGACGACCAGGCCCGGCTCACCCGCACCAGCAAGGACGGCCGCGCCGGGACCAACGCGGGCGTCCTGGAGGACTACGCGGACGTGGCCGAGGGCTTCCTCGCGCTGGCGTCGGTGACCGGGGAGGGGGTCTGGCTGGAGTTCGCCGGGTTCCTGCTCGACCATGTGCTGGTCCGCTTCACCGACGAGGAGTCGGGCGCGCTGTACGACACGGCGGCCGACGCCGAGCGGCTGATCCGGCGCCCGCAGGACCCCACCGACAACGCCGCCCCGTCCGGCTGGACCGCCGCCGCGGGCGCGCTGCTCGGGTACGCCGCCCAGACCGGTTCCGAACCCCACCGCACCGCCGCCGAACGGGCGCTCGGCGTGGTGAAGGCGCTCGGGCCGCGGGTGCCGAGGTTCATCGGCTGGGGGCTGGCCGCCGCCGAGGCCCGCCTCGACGGTCCGCGCGAGGTCGCCGTCGTAGGACCGGCGCTGGACGACCCGGCCGCCCGCGCCCTGCACCGCACGGCGCTGCTCGGCACCGCGCCCGGCGCGGTGGTCGCCTACGGCGCCGTCGGCAGCGACGAGTTCCCGCTGCTCGCCGACCGTCCGCTCAGCGGCGGTGCACCGACCGCCTATGTCTGCCGCAACTTCACCTGTGACGCCCCGACGACCGATCCGGAGCGGCTGAGGGCCACGCTGACCCGCTGAGAGAAACCGGTCAGACGGCTCTGACTGCCGCATTTGGGCGTGAGTTCGGGTAGGTGCCGGTTACCGATACCCCGCTCCGAAACACGTAATTTATCGGAACAGCTTCCGCCCTTCACAGTTCCCCCCTAACCTCTCCACAGTCACGCGGTGGACCTGATGGCCCGCCGCGTCCGGGGGAGTTGAAGATTCGGGGGGATCTTTCTTGCTGACGTCTGTCTTCGTCGCTGCCGTCTCACTGGCCCTGTTCTGGATGGCCGCCTTCACCCTGTGGTGGCAGATGCACGCGTGGCGCACGCCCGAGGTGCTGGCCTCCACCCGCTTCAGCAGGCCGGACGGCGCCGAGCACGTGTCGTTCTCGCTGCTGCTCCCGGCCCGGCACGAACAGGCCGTGCTGGACCACACCATCCAGCGGCTGCTGGAGTCCACCCACACCGACTTCGAGATCATCGTCATCGTCGGCCACGACGACCCGGAGACGACCGCCGTCGCCGAGGCCGCCGCCGACCGCGACCCCCGGGTACGGGTCGTCGTCGACACCCACCAGAAGAAGAACAAGCCCAAGGCCATGAACACGGCGCTGCCGCACTGCCGCGGCGACGTCGTCGGGGTCTTCGACGCCGAGGACCAGGTCCATCCCGAACTGCTCGCCCATGTCGACCACGCCTTCCGCACCACCGGCGCGGACGTGGTGCAGGGCGGCGTCCAGCTGATCAACTTCCACTCCAGCTGGTACAGCCTGCGCAACTGCCTGGAGTACTTCTTCTGGTTCCGCTCCCGGCTCCACCTGCACGCGCAGAAGGGGTTCATCCCCCTCGGCGGCAACACCGTCTTCGTCCGCACCGGCGTCCTGCGGGACGCCGACGGCTGGGACCCGGACTGCCTCGCCGAGGACTGCGACCTGGGCGTACGGCTGTCCAGCACCGGCAAGAAGGTCGTCGTCGCCTACGACTCCGACATGGTCACCCGGGAGGAGACCCCGGGCTCCCTGATCTCGCTGCTGAAGCAGCGCACCCGCTGGAACCAGGGCTTCCTCCAGGTGTACCGGAAGAGGGACTGGCGGCAACTGCCCACCGTCGGGCAGCGGCTGCTCGCCCGCTACACCCTGATGACGCCGTTCATGCAGGCCTTCACCGGCGTCGTCATCCCGCTCAACGTGGCCGTCGCCCTCTTCCTCGACGTCCCCGTGGGCATCGCCTTCATCACCTTCCTGCCCGCCGTCACCGCCCTGGTCACCTTCGTCTTCGAGGTCGTCGGGCTGCATGACTTCGGCAAGCAGTACGGCCTGCGCGTCCGCCTCGTGCACTACCTCAAGCTCGTCGTCGGCGGCCCCTTCTACCAGGTGCTGCTCGCCGGAGCCGCCGTCCGCGCCGTCTGGCGCGAGCAGCGCGGCCGTAACGACTGGGAGCTGACCAGCCACGTCGGCGCACATCTCGCCCAGGCGAACCGAGAGGACGTTCCCGCGTGACCTCCACCCTCCCCGCGGCGACCACCACCCAGGTCCCCGCGGCGCGGACAGCCGCGCCCGCAACCGCTCCGGCCCGCCGGGCGACGCCGCCCAGCCGCCTCCGCTCCTCCCGCCCCGACCTGCTCCTGTGCGGCGCCCTGCTGGTCGCGATCATGGTCGTACAGGGCTGGAACATCGCCGACTACCCCACCCTCAGCGACGACGAGGGCACCTACCTCGCCCAGGCCTGGGCCGTCCAGCAGGGCGCGGGCCTCGCCCACTACACCTACTGGTACGACCATCCGCCGCTCGGCTGGATCCAACTCGCCCTGCTCACCTGGATACCCGCCTGGCTGAGCCCCGAGTCGATGACCGTCGGCACCATGCGCGCGGTGATGCTGCTGGTCAGCGCGGTCAGCGCGATCCTCCTCTACGTCCTCGCCCGCCGCCTCGCCCTGCCCCGCTGGGCCGCCGGACTCGCCATGGCCCTGTTCGGGCTCTCCCCGCTGTCCGTCGTGCTGCAGCGGGAGATCTTCCTCGACAACCTCGCCGTGATGTGGACGCTGCTGGCGTTCTGCCTGGCCGCCTCGCCCAGCCGCCACCTCTGGCACCACTTCGGCGCGGGCGTAGCCGCCGCCACCGCCGTGCTCACCAAGGAGACGATGCTCGTCGTCCTCCCGGCGCTGCTGGTCACCATGTGGCGGCACAGCCACCGCGACACCCGCAAGTTCGCCCTCACCGGCGCCACCACCGCCTGCGCCCTGATCGGCCTGTCGTACCCGCTGTTCGCCCTCCTCAAGGGCGAACTCCTCCCCGGCAGCGGCCATGTCTCCCTCTGGGAGGGCGTCAGGTACCAGATGACCAGACCCGGTTCGGGCTTCCTCCTCGACGAGGGCTCCGGCTCCCACGGCGTCCTGGAGTCCTGGCTCTACTACGACCGTGTCCTGCCGCTCGGCGGACTCGCCGGAGCCCTGCTGCTGCTCGCCGGGTGGCGCTGGTCGGTCACCGCCCGCGCGCTCGCCGGACCCGCCCTCGCCGTGGCCGTCTTCGCCGCGCTGGCGCTGCGCCCCAACGGCTATCTGCCCGCGATGTACATCATCCAGGCGCTGCCCTTCCTCGCCCTCGTCCTCGCGGGCGGCACCGCCTCCGTCGCCCACGCCGTGCTGCGCCGGGGCCGCCGCACGGGAGAGCCCCGGTGGCTCGTCGGCGGACGGTACGCCCTCGCCGCGGTCCTCGCGATCGGCGCCGCCGCCCATGTCGTACCCCGCTGGTACGACGGTGACCGCACCGCCGTCACCGCCGACGCCAACGCTCCCTACCGGGCCGCCGCCCGCTGGCTCGGCAGCGAGGTGGCCGAGCCGCGGGACACCCGGGTGCTCGTCGACGACGCGCTCTGGCTGGACCTGGTGCACGCCGGGTACCGGGCCGGGGACGGCGTCATCTGGTTCTACAAGGCCGACCTCGACCCCTCGGTGCGGGAGACGATGGAGCGCGGCTGGCGGGACCTGGACTACGTGGTCGCCTCGCCGACGGTGCGCCGGGACGCCGTGGACCTGCCGATCGTCCGGGCCGCCATCGAGCACTCCACACCGGTCGCCGTCTTCGGCACCGGCGAGGACCGCATCGAGATCCGACGGCTCGACACCACCGCGGGAGGCGCCCGATGAGCCAGGAGTCCACCGTCCCCGGCGAGTTGGGCGACCCGGCCGCCATCGCGGCCGAGGTGGCCGAACCGGGCGCCGTCACCATCGTCGTACCGACCTTCAACGAGGCCGCGAACGTACGGCGGCTGCTGCACCAGATCACCGAGTCGGTGCCGTCCCGGCTGCCCTGTGAGGTCCTCTTCGTCGACGACTCCACCGACGACACCCCGGAGATCATCGAGGAGGCGGCGAAGGACTGCCCTTTTCCGGTGGCCGTGCTGCGCCGGGAGGAACCCGTCGGCGGCCTCGGCGGCGCGGTCGTGGCGGGCATCACGGTGGCCGGGTCGGAGTGGATCGTCGTCATGGACGGCGACTGCCAGCACCCGCCGTCCCTCGTCCCCGACCTCGTCGCCACCGGTGAGCGGGCGGGCGCCGGACTGGTCGTCGCCTCCCGCTACACCAAGGGCGGCAGCCGCGCCGGGCTCGCGGGCAGCTACCGCGTCGCCGTGTCCCGGGCGGCGACCTGGCTGACCAAGTCCCTCTTCCCGCGCCGCCTGCACGGCATCAGCGACCCGATGAGCGGCTTCTTCGCCATCCGGCGCAGCGCCGTCACCGCCGAGGTCCTCAAGCCCCTCGGCTACAAGATCCTCCTGGAACTGGCGGTCCGCAGCCGCCCCCGCCGCGTCAGCGAGGTGCCGTTCGTCTTCCAGGAACGGTTCGCGGGGGAGTCCAAGTCCAGCGCGCGGGAGGGCATGCGGTTCCTGCGCCACCTGGTCGGGCTGCGCACCTCCTCACCGTTGGCCCGCATGGTCGTCTTCGGGCTGATCGGCGTCAGCGGGTTCCTCCCCAACCTGCTCGCCCTGTGGACGCTCACCGGGGCGGGCCTGCACTACCTGCCCGCCGAGATCCTCGCCAACCAGCTCGGCGTCGCCTGGAACTTCCTGCTCATCGAGCATCTGCTGTTCCGCGACCGCCGGTCGTTCCGGCGCTGGTGGGACCGGCTCGGCCGGTTCGCGCTGCTCGCCAACGCCGATCTGCTGCTGCGCCTCCCGCTGATCGCGCTGCTGGTCAGCCGGTTCGGGATGGACGCGCTGCCCGCCACCGCGCTCGCGCTGGTGACCACCTTCGTCCTGCGCTTCGTCGGCACCGAGGCGCTGGTCTACCTGCCGAGCGGGAGCCGCAACACGAGGAGGACCGTATGAGGTACGGACAGCTGAGGCGCAGACAGCCGAGGTTCGGACGGCTGGGGCACAGACCGCGAACCGCCCTGCTGGCGGTGGGCGCGCTCACCGCCGGTCTCCTCCTGGCCTCGCCCCACCCCGCCGCCGCGGCCAACCTCATCACCAACCCCGGCTTCGAGACCGCGGGCACCGGCGACATGCCGTACTGCTGGTCCAAGTCCGGCTGGGGCGACAACGACTTCAGCTACGAGACGGTCGCCGACGCCCACACCGGGTCCAAGGCCATGAAGGTCACCCTGACCCGGCGCACCGAGGGCGACCGCAAGGCGCTGATCACCGAGTCCGCGCAGTGCGCGCCGACGGTCAGCGCGGGCAAGCAGTACGACCTGTCGCTCTGGTACAAGACGACCACCCCGGACGCCAACATCACCCTCTTCCGGCACGACACCACCGCGGGCTGGCAGTACTGGACCGACCTGAAGACCCTCGGCATGGCCGCCGACTGGACCCGGGCGACCGTGCGCACCCCCGAGGTCCCGGCGGGCACCGACCGGATCTCCTGGGGCGTGTCGGTGTACGGCACCGGCTCGGCGACCACCGACGACTACACGATGGAGCAGGTCCCCGACGTCACCCCGCCGCCCGACTGCACGGGCACCGCCGAGGAGTGCGCCAACGGCCGCTGGGACGTGCTGCCGGTGCGGAACCCGGTGCGCTCCATGCACTCCGTCGTGCTGCACAACGGCAAGGTGCTGCTGATCGCGGGCTCCGGCAACAGCGAGGAGATGTTCGAGGCGGGCACCTTCACCTCCGCCGTCTACGACCCCGCGAACGGCTCGTACCGGATCGTCCCCACCCCGGACGACATGTTCTGCGCCGGGCACGTCCAGCTCCAGGACGGGCGGGTGCTGGTGATGAGCGGCAACAAGGGCTATCCGTCGGCGGACGGCACCATCGGCTACCAGGGGTACAAGGGCTCGTACGTCTTCGACCCCACCACCGAGACGTACACCAGGACCAACGACATGAACGACGGGCACTGGTACCCGTCGGCGACCATCCTCGGCAACGGTGACGTGATCTCCTTCGGCGGGCTGAAGGAGGACTCCACCGGCTCGGTGACCGCGGAGGTCTTCTCACAGGCCGAGCAGAAGTGGCTCGAACTGTGGAAGGTCAACCAGACCTGGTCCTACTGGGGCCTGTACCCGTCGATGATCCTCATGCAGGACGGCCGCCTCTTCTACTCCGGCAGCCATGTCTTCGGCAACAACATCCCCGGCACCGGCTCGGCGATCTACGACTACGGCGCCAACACCGTCACCCAGGTGCCCGGCCTCCAGAACAAGGACCAGCGCGACCAGTCCGCGTCCGTGCTGCTGCCCCCGGCGCAGGACCAGCGCGTCCTCACCCTCGGCGGCGGCAACATCGACTCCAACCCCGACGCCAACCGCCTCACCGACATCATCGACCTCAAGCAGCCCGACCCGGCCTACACCGCCGGTCCGCCCCTCCCGCAGGGCACCGTCGACCTCGGTGCCGGGCCCGTCCCGCAGACCGGCGCCCAGGGCAAGATGTACGTCTCCGCGGTCCTGCTGCCGGACGGCAAGGTGCTGGAGACCGGCGGCGCGCTGCACAACCGGGCCGACCCGGTCTACGAGACGTCGATCTTCGACCCGGCGACGGACACCTTCGACCCGGTCGCCGCAGACCCGGAGGCCCGCGGCTACCACTCCTCGGCGTTCCTGCTGCCCGACGGCCGGGTGATGACCACCGGCGACAACCCGGGCAACGGCTCCTGGAACCACGACGTCTCCGTCTACACCCCGCCCTACCTCCTCAAGGGCGACCGCCCGGCCATCACCTCCGTCATCGACACCGAGTGGACCTACGGCGACACCCAGCGCATCACCGTGGACCGTCCGATCGCCAGGGCCGAACTGATCCGCCCGGCGGCCGTCACCCACTCCTCCGACCCCAACCAGCGGTTCGTCGACCTGCCGTTGAGCGTGGACGGCAACAACGTCGACCTGAACGTCACGAGCAACCCCAACCTGGCCCCGCCCGGCTGGTACATGCTCTTCGCGGTAGACGCCAACGGGGTCCCGTCGGTGGCCGAGTGGATCCACCTCCAGGGCCCACAGGCGTTGGCCTCGGCCCATGTCCACTCGTTCGCGGACTCCCCGGAGGGCAAGGTCACCGAGGCGGGCAAGAAGCGCGCCTCCCACCCGGTCCCCCCGACGGTCTCCGGCTGCGACCGCCACTACGGCTCCGCCAACGTCTGCGTACCGACCACCTTCCCGCCCACGGTGCAGGCGACGACGAAGTCCCGCTGCACCTGGCTGAAGACGAACGGCTACGGCCGACTGACCCTCAACGGCACGGACGACCCCTTGCACCTGGACCGCGACGGGGACGGCAAAGCCTGCGGGAAGAAGGACCTGACCAGGCGCTGAGCGCCCCTTCCAGGGGCGTGGGGGCTGTATCGATACGCGGTTCCGCCGTGGGCGCGACCAGCCACAACGGACCCGCGGTTCCCTACGACCCCAACCCCCCCCACGCCCCTATCCCCGCTCCGCGCGGAGCGCGAGCGCCCGCTCGACGATCGCCTCCAACTGATCGTGATGCGCCCCCTTCCAGTACGCCCGCCCACACTCCCCACACCGCGCGAACACGTCGTACGACCGCTGCGTCCCGCCCTTCAACTGGTCCGCGACCTCCTCCTTCGTCGCCGCCCGCAACATCCCGTTGCAGGCGGTGCACCGCGTCCACGGCCGCAGTGCGGGCGCGAACCGGTCGAGGACGTCGCGGAGTTGGTCGTCGGGCCGGGTGGAGTAGACGAACGCCCCGGCCCACAGCTCACGGCGCCGCAGCAGCCCCCGGTCGCGGCTGAGCATCACCCGCCGCTCGGCGGCCGAGCGCGCGGCGAGCGCCGGGTCGCCGATGTCCGTCGACTCGTACGCCGTGTCCACGCCGAGCAGCCGCAGCCGCCGGGCCAGCGTGCCGAGGTGGACGTCGAGCAGGAACCGCAGGGGCGCGCCCGGGACGCGTTGGGGGCGGGTCACCGCGCGTACGGCGACGGACTCACCGGCGGCCGGGATGTGCGCGGTGGTCACCTCGCGGCCGTCCACGACGAGGGCGCCGACCTCGGTCAGGGGTACGCCCAGGGACTCGACGACATGGCCGAGGGTGGAGACGCCGTCGGTGGTCAGCGGGGTGGGTCCGGCGCGGCGGGCGGCGGGGACGAACAGGTGGATTCCTGGGTCGAATTCGACGTGGATCTGGGGTCCGTTCACGGCACTCAGGATGTCAGGCGCCGCGCCCGGGTGCGGTCAGACCTCCCAGGAGGGGCCGATGGCGTGGGCGGGACCGGGCTCCGGGGCCGTGGTGATCAGCCGCAGCGACACCGGGTCGTCGGGCTCCTCGGTGCGGGCGGTGTCCGCCTCGACCGGGAAGTACCGGCTGTCGTATGCCTCGATGTCGAACATCAGCCTTCGCTCCGTCCCGCGATCTGTCTGACGTGCCTGACCTTTCCGACCTTGCCCCCGCCCGTCGCGGCGGCGTCCGCTGCCGCGACGCCGGGTAACAGCGCCGCCGCCAGTAACGCCGCCGCCAGCGCCGCGACCCCGCACACCAGCAGCACCACGGCCATGCCCTGGACGTGGGCGGCGTCCGCGGAGGCCGCGAGGGCGGGGGCGCCGGTCTCGGTGGCGATCAGGTGCGCGGCGACGACCGACTCACCGGCGGTGTCGGCCGCCGCCGAGGGCAGGCCGGTGACGTCCAGCCCGGCGCGGTAGACCCCGGCGAGGAGACTGCCCAGCAGGGCGATGCCGATCGCGCCGCCGACCTGGCGCAGGGCCATCAGCAGCCCGGAGCCGCCGCCGGACCGGTCGGCGGGCAGCACGGCCAGCGCCCCGTCCATCGTCGGGACCATCGAGAAGCCGAAGCCAATGCCCGCCAGGGACAGCCACAGCGCGGTGTAGCCGTAGTCGGAGTCGGCCGCCGTACGGCTGCCGAGGAACGCGGCGAAGGCCAGCACCACCAGGCCCGCGCTCACCACCGACTGGGAGCCGAGCCGGTCCACCAGCGGCTGTGCCGCCCGCGCGGCGATCAGCAGACCGCCCATGACGGGCAGCAGCCGCAGCCCGGTGCCGAAGGCGTCGTGCCCGAGGACCGCCTGGAGGTACGGCGGCAGCAGGAACAGCAGCCCCGCCAGCACGAAGGTCACCAGCGTGGCGGTTCCGGCGTTGAGCAGGAAGCCGCGGTCGCCGAGCAGCGCCAGGTCGAGCGTGGGGCGCGCGGCCCGCCGTTCCCGCCGCACCAGCGCGGTGAGCACCACCAGCGACCCGCCGAGCAGCCCCAGGACCAGCGGGTCGCCCCAGCCGCGCACGGGCGCCTGGATGACGGCGTAGACGAGGGAGCCGAGCCCGGCGGCGGTGAGCGCGGTGGAGAGGGCGTCGACGCCGACGGGGGCGGCGTCCTCCGGGTCGGGCAGCAGGAACAGGCAGGCCGCGATGCCCAGGGCGAGCAGCGGGACGTTGACCAGGAGGACCGAGCCCCACCAGAAGTGGTCCGAGAGCCGTCCGCCCAGGACGGGCCCGAGCGGCATGCCCAGCGCGGAGGCGGCCGAGACGATCCCGACGGCCCGCAGGCGCTCGGAGGGCCCGAACAGCGTGGGCAGCACGGACAGCGACAGCGGCACGAGCAGCGCCCCGCCGACGCCCATCGCGACCCGCGCCACGACGACCGCGCGCTCGTCCCCGGCCAGCGCGCCGAGGAGGGAACCGGCGAGCAGGACGCCGAGCCCGGTGAGCAGCATCCGGCGCCGCCCGAACCGGTCGCCGAGCAGTCCGGCGGGGAGCGTCAGCGCCGCGAAGACGACCACGGACACCACGTCGGTGAGCTGGAAGCCGAGCACCAGGGTGCTCGCGGCCAGGGCTGCGAGCACCGCCCAGCGGCGGCGTCCGACCGACGGAGTGACAGCTGACATGAACTGAGAGTAGCTCTCAGAAGGTAGTCTCTGTCAATATCCCCGGGGAGGGACATGGGAAAGGCCACGGCGTGAGCCGTGGCCTTTGCTGAACGGTGAGCGGTGGTTACGCGTGCTGGTACGCCACCAGCGAGATCCCCACGTAGTGCGCGATGAACGCCGCCAGCGTGAACGAGTGGAAGACCTCGTGGAAGCCGAACCAGCGCGGTGACGGGTTGGGGCGCTTGATGCCGTAGACCACCCCGCCCGCGCTGTAGAGCAGCCCGCCGACGATCACCAGGACCAGGACGGCGATGCCGCCGGTGCGCAGGAAGTCGGGGAGGTAGAAGACGGCCGCCCAGCCCATGGCGATGTAGCACGGGGTGTAGAGCCAGCGCGGGGCGCCGACCCAGAAGACCCGGAAGAGTATCCCGGCGAGCGCGGCGGCCCAGATGCCCCACAGCAGCCACTGCCCCTGGGCGCCCGGGAGCAGCAGGATCGTCAGCGGGGTGTAGGTGCCCGCGATGATCAGGAAGATGTTGGCGTGGTCCAGCCTGCGCAGGACGCCGTCCATGCGCGGACTCCAGTCACCCCGGTGGTACAGCGCGCTCACGCCGAACAGCAGGCATGCCGTCAGGGCGTAGATCCCGCAGGCCAGGCGTCCCCGGGGGGAGTCGGCGAGGGCGGTGAGCACCAGACCCGCGACGAGGACGGCCGGGAACATGCCGAGATGCAGCCAGCCGCGGAGCTTGGGCTTGATCGGGTGCGGCAGGGAGAGCGCCGCGGAGACGCGGCCGGCGGCCGGCGTGTCCATGGGCGCGTCGGGGACGGACGCAGTCATACACCACATCGTACCTACGGAACCGTAAGTTACGGATCAGTCCGGCGCCGGTAGTGGCCATCGTCTCACGGGAGTTGGGGCGGGCGGAGTGGCCCCCCGGGTGGCGTAAAGGAACGGTTGGCTGAACGCAATGCGCACGTAAAGTGACATTTCACACGTGGCGATGGTCACGTTGCTCAGTTGTGAGGCCCTCTGGACAGATGGGCACTCGCATCGCATGATCATATGAGTGCGGTCGGCACCGGATGAGCGCGCGGCGGAACCAGCGAAGCATCCGGGTCGCGGCCCCCACGGGGCAGACAACGACATATCCCTCACGACAAACCCTCACCTAGGAGCGATCGTGGCGCGCGATATCGCGGCTCCCCCCGTCATTCCGACCAACCACCAGGAACTGATCTCGTGGGTCAACGAGATCGCCGAACTGACCCAGCCGGACAGCGTGGTCTGGTGTGACGGATCCGAGGCCGAGTACGAGCGGCTGTGCGGGCAGCTCGTCGAGGCGGGCACCTTCCGCAAGCTCGACCCGATCAAGCGCCCCAACTCCTACTACGCGGCCTCCGACCCCACCGACGTGGCCCGCGTCGAGGACCGGACCTTCATCTGCTCCGAGAAGGAGGAGGACGCCGGTCCCACCAACCACTGGAAGGCCCCCGCCGAGATGCGGGAGATCTTCAGCGGTGACAAGGGCCTGTTCCGCGGCTCCATGCGCGGCCGGACCATGTACGTCGTGCCCTTCTGCATGGGCCCGCTCGGCTCGCCGCTGTCCGCGATCGGCGTCGAGATCACCGACTCGGCGTACGTCGCCGTCTCCATGCGCACCATGACCCGCATGGGACAGCCGGTCCTGGACGAACTGGGCGACGAGGGCTTCTTCGTGCGGGCCGTGCACTCGCTCGGCGCCCCCCTGGAGCCCGGCCAGCAGGACGTCCCGTGGCCCTGCAACCAGACCAAGTACATCTCCCACTTCCCGGAGACCCGCGAGATCTGGTCCTACGGCTCCGGCTACGGCGGCAACGCCCTGCTCGGCAAGAAGTGCTACGCCCTGCGCATCGCCTCCGTCATGGCCCGCGACGAGGGCTGGCTCGCCGAGCACATGCTGATCCTCAAGCTCACCCCGCCCACCGGCGAGTCCAAGTACGTCGCCGCGGCCTTCCCCTCCGCCTGCGGCAAGACCAACCTCGCCATGCTGGAGCCCACGATCTCCGGCTGGACGGTCGAGACCATCGGCGACGACATCGCCTGGATGCGCTTCGGCGAGGACGGCCGTCTGTACGCCATCAACCCCGAGGCCGGTTTCTTCGGCGTCGCGCCCGGCACCGGCGAGCACACCAACGCCAACGCGATGAAGACGCTGTGGGGCAACGCCGTCTTCACCAACGTCGCCCTCACCGACGAGGGCGACGTGTGGTGGGAGGGCATGACCGAGGAGGGCCCGGCCCACCTCACCGACTGGAAGGGCAACGCCTGGACCCCCGAGTCCGGGACGCCCGCCGCGCACCCCAACGCCCGCTTCACCGTGCCCGCCGCGCAGTGCCCGATCATCGCGCCGGAGTGGGAGGACCCCAAGGGCGTGCCGATCTCGGCGATCCTCTTCGGCGGCCGTCGCGCCACCGCCGTACCCCTGGTGACGGAGTCCTTCGACTGGAACCACGGCGTCTTCCTCGGCGCCAACGTGGCCTCCGAGAAGACCGCCGCCGCCGAGGGCAAGGTCGGCGAGCTGCGCCGCGACCCGTTCGCCATGCTGCCGTTCTGCGGCTACAACATGGGCGACTACATGGGTCACTGGATCGACGTGGCCAAGGACAAGGACCAGTCCAAGCTGCCGAAGATCTACTACGTCAACTGGTTCCGCAAGGACGACGAGGGCCGCTTCGTCTGGCCCGGCTTCGGTGAGAACGGCCGCGTCCTGAAGTGGATCGTGGAGCGCCTTGAGGGCAAGGCGGACGGCGTCGAGACGCCGATCGGCGTGCTGCCCGCCAAGGGCGCGCTCGACACCGACGGCCTCGCACTCTCCGACAGCGACCTGGACTTCCTGCTCACCGTCGACAAGGAGGTCTGGCGCGAGGAGGCCGCCCTGGTCCCCGAGCACCTCAACACCTTCGGCGACCACACTCCCCAGGAGCTGTGGGACGAGTACCGCGCCCTGGTGCGGCGCCTGGGCTGACGCCCACCCCGAGAACCCCCGCGGCCGACCCCTCGATGGGAGCCCTGACCAGCGATCGTCACGGTCGGCCGCGGGCGGCGGCACATTGTCACGAACCGGGCCCCGCACAACGGCGTGCGGGGCGTGCTGCCGTTGCGCTCAACCAGCCCGCGCGCCCCCTTGATCACATGATCTTCACCCCTGTTACATGGGTGACACACGAGTCCCGTCGCGTCCGACGGGGCTCAACACAGCCTGTGGGGGGCACAGTTGAACACAGCACACCGTCCCAGACGGCTCGCGGCCACCGTCCTCGCCGCCGCGCTCGCCGGGACCGGACTGACCGTCGCCGCCGCGCCCGCGGCCCACGCGGCGGCCTCCGACGTGGTGGCCAAGCTGCCGATCGGCTCGTACTCGGCGATGGCCGTGGACTCCGTGCACCAGCGCGTGTACGTCGCGGACAGCAGCACCAACTACTACACCAACCCCGGAATCGTCGTCGTGTACGACTTCCAGGGCGAGCGCGTCACCACCATCAACACCCAGTACTACGTCTCCGGCCTGGCCCTCAGCGCCGACAGCTCCACCCTCTACGTGGGCGGACGCACCCAGATCCTGGCCTTCGACACCACCACCCACCAGCAGACCGCCACCACCAACGTCTCGGTCGACGTCTGCGGGCGCTCCCTGGCCCAGTCCGGCGGCACCCTGCACTTCACCACCCCGTACGGCACCGCCGACTCCTGCGCCACCGTGCCGACCAACCTGGACACCCTCGTCCCGGGCGGGTACACGCGCACCGGCTGGAACGACTTCGGCGTCCTGCAGCTGGAGGCCGGGGCGGGGGACCGGCTCGTGATGGGCCAGCCGCTGAACACCAAGGCCCCGGACCCGTTCCTCACGGTGTTCGACGCCAGCGGCACCACGCTGGTGCGCAACGCCGCCCGCCGGTTCGCCGACGCCGACGGCAAGGGCGCCCTCCACCTCAAGGACATGGCGGTCTCCCCGGACGGCGCCAAGATCGCCGTCGCCGACGCCTCGCACGGCACCCGGCTGCTCAACACCGACGACCTGTCGGACGCGGGGACCGGCTACCCGGCGCTCCCGGCCGGTGCCACCGCCAGCGCGGTCGCCTTCGGCGGCGACGGCAAGTACATCGCCCGGGGCGCGGCGGCCACCGGCGCCACGCCCGACCTGCTGGTCCAGCCCGCCGACCCGGCCGACGCCACCGAGCCGCTGGAGTTCGCCTTCGAGGGCAGCCTCGACGGCGACCGGGTCGCCCCGCGCGGCCTGGAGTGGTCCGCCGACGGCTCCCGGCTGTTCGCGGTCACCACCAACGCCACCGGCGGCCAGTACTGGCTGCACGTCATCCAGCCCCCGGCCGTCCAGTACGACACCCGCTTCTCCGGCGAGCTGAGCCACAGCCCCGCCGAGGCCGTCGCCGGGGAGCCGCTCGCCGTGCGCGGCAGGCTGGAGTCCGACGGGCCCGCCCCCACCCAGCCGCTGCGGGTGACGGCGACCCGCAAGGACGCCCACGGCACCCACGACCTGGGCACCGCCACCGTCAGGTCCGACGGCACCTTCACCGTCCTCGACGAGCCCGACCTGGTCGGCGAGGCCACCTACACCGTCTCCTTCCTCGGCGACCTCACCCACCGCCCCGCCACCGACCTCACCCGTACCGTGACCGTCGGCAAGGCGCCCACCTCGATCGCGCTCACCGCCCCGGCGGAGGGCTCCCTGTCGGGCGGCGTGCACATCACGGGCACGTTCGCCGCGCGGGGCAAGGCGCTGCCGGAGCGGGCGGTGCTGAAGGTGGAGCGGTCGGACCGGCTCGGCACGGGCACCCTGTCGTCGGTGACCGTCGCCGCCGACGGCACCTTCACCATCGACGACCTGCCGCGCACCCGCCGCGAGGTCACCTACACCGTCAGCTGGCCCGGCGACGACCTGCACCAGCCGTCCACCGCGTCGGCGACCGTGTACGTCACGCGCTGAGTCCGCCGCCCCGGTCCTCCAGGTACCGGGTGTGCGACTCCTGGCGGCGGGCCTCGATCTCCCTGAGGCCCGCCGCCAGCCGCTCGGCCTCCTCGTGCAGCAGCGTCAACTGCCGCTCCAGAGGGGACTCCGGCGCTTCCTGGCCCGGCGCCATCCGGTGCCACCACCGGGTCCGTACGAACGCGTCGACGGCCTCCGGGATGTCCTGCCGGACGGTCCGCGAGACGGCGTGCACCCCCTCCGGGTCGGCCGCCAGGACCTCCGCGACCCAGCCGGGCGCAAGGAGCGCGCCGAGCAGGTCGGTCAGCGCGGTGAGGCGCTCCGCGGCGGCGGTCGGCAGCTCCACGTCCGCCAGATAGCCGCCGAGCCGCTCGAAGTCGGCGCGCACCGCCTCCAGTTGGGCGGACGGGTCGGGGAATTCCGGCAGCGCGGGCCGCTCCGGCGGCGCGATCAGCGCGCCCGCGCCGTACAGACCGCACACGACGACGGGCCAGTACGGGCCCGCCACCTCCGTGAACGTCAGCACCAGGCCCAGCAGCCCGCAGGCGCTGCCGGTGAGGTTCTTGCGCGACTCGAGGTAGCGCAGGGCCGCTCTACTGGTAGCCACGGATCTCCTCGAAGGCGCCGTCCAGCGAGCCCTGCCGGGCGTCGAAGAGACGGCCGCCGGTCAGGTCGGCGATGCGCTCCAGCTCCGAGCGGTCGGAGTCGCCGAAGAGGATCGGGAAGACGGGGATGTCGCGCTGGGCGCCGGTGAGGGACGCGTGGAAGGACTGGAAGTCCCCGGCGTCGTCGCCGGTGGTGTTCTCGCCGTCCGTCATCAGCACGATCGAGGTGAAGGTGTCCTTGTCGGTGCGCAGATGGTCGTAGGCCTTCGCCAGCGAGGTGTAGACGGCGGTGTCGCCCCAGGCGGAGAGCGCCTCGGTGTCGCGTCGGATGCCGTCCAGGCCCGTCTGCGGGTCGGCCGGGTCGACGACATGGGTGAGGACGTCCTTCACCGCCGAGCCGAACGGCATCAGCGTGACCTCCTCGCGCTCGCGGAAGTCGCCGGTGAGGTCGGTGAGGGCCTGCTTCAGCCGGTCGAGCCGGTCGCCCTGCATCGAGCCGGAGGTGTCCAGGACGTACACCGTCCGCGAGGGGCGGCGCAGCTCGTTCTGGTAGCTGTCGAGCAGCCCGTCGGCGACCGACCGGCTGCCGGGGAAGGGCAGTTCCCGGCGGCGGGCCGGGTCGAGACCGGGTCCTGGCGGTACGGCGGCGACGACCGGGCGGCGGTGCGTGGTGCCGGTGATCTGCCGCTGCGCCTCGGGCGAGCGCAGGGCCTCGGCCAGGCGCCGGACGTCCTCGCGGGCGGTGGCGTTGGAGGACGCCAGCGTGGACAGCGGGTAGTCGGCGGTGACGACGCCGTCGCGGGGGCGGATCACCGTCAGGTCGGGGATGCCGAGCAGGACGGACTCGTAGTTGAGCAGCGCGTCCACGGTGCCGCGCCGCTGGTAGGCCTGGGCCAGCCAGCCGGAGGAGCCCGAGGTGAGCTGCTGCCCCTGGAAGAAGTCCTTCAGCCGGGGTGTCGCCCGGCGCACATCGGCGTCGGTGAGCGCGGACTGGGCGCCGGACAGCGCCGAGGCGACCGAGACCAGCGTGGCGAAGCCCGAGTTGGAGCGGGTCGGGTCGGTCATGCCGTAGGTGAGCCCGCCGTCCCGGACGGCCCGCTCGACCTGCGCCCACGTCACCTTCTCCGGCTCCCACCCCAGCTCGTCGACGGTGTCCGGCTTGACGCCGATGGCGACCGGGCTGGACATCACCGGCGTCTCGGAGACGACCTCCTGCGCGGCCTCGGGGCGCAGCCGCAGATAGTCGTTGGAGGCCAGCCACACCGCGTCGTAGGTGCCGTCCGCCTTGCCGCTGGCGAGCAGGTCCACGGCGTCGAGGGTGCCCATGTAGGTGGGGCGGACGGTGATGCCGGTGTCCTCGCGGACCTGGTCCAGGACGGGCGTCATGTCGCTCAGCTCGCTGGAGGCGAGGACGCGCAGGGTGCCCGGCTGGTAGGCGGGGGCGCCGTCGTCGTCCCGGTCGTCGCCGTCCTGTCCGGTGCAGGCGGTCAGCGCCGCGCACGCGGCGAGCAGCAGGGCCAGCAGCCGTCTCATGCCGGGCCCCCTTCCAGCGCGCCCTGCGACCGGCTCCGCTCCAGGTACGCGCTGGCGTGCTGCAACTCGCTGGTCAGGGACTCCACGGTGGCCGCCATGGCCTCGGTCGCCTGCACCTTGTAGGTGTCGATGGCGTCGAGGGTGCGGTAGATCTGCTGGAAGGCGGTCCGCAGGGTCTCCGCGCCGACCGCCGGGTCCGCGGCGATCCGCTGGATCTCCCCGCTCTGCGTGGCGAGCATCTCGGCGTTGCCGCGGATCAGGTCCTCGGTGGTGCCGCGCAACGCGTTGACCTGGTCGACGACCTTCTTCTGGTGGTCCAGCGCGGAGGCCAGCATCACGGAGATGCGCAGCGCGGACACCGTGGTGGTGGCCGCCCGGTCGACGCCCTTGACCAGCTCGTCGTTGTTGCGGCGTACGACGTCCATGGCGAGGTAGCCCTGCGCGCACACCGCGAGCTGGGTGAGCAGGTCCTGGTGCTTCTGCCGGACCGGGAAGAGCACGTCGGCGCGGAGCGAGTCGGCCTGCTGCGGCTCGGCGGCGTCGATGTGCCGCTCCACGGCGGTGTCCAGGGCCTCGGTGAGCACCACGTACTCCTGGAGCTTGCCCATGGTCTCCCACAGCCGGACCCGCTCGGTCTGCAACGCGGCGTTGTCGCGGCGCAGTTCGTCCTGCCCGCCGCGCAGCGCGCCGACGATCTGGTTCAGGGTGCCCTGTGCGGAGGCGTACTTGGCGATGTGGTCGCGCAGCCGGTTGCCGCCCGGCAGCCGGGACAGGAACCTGCGTCCCTTGGTCGCGGGCAGGTCGCGCGGGTCGAGGTCCTCGACCACCCGGCGCAGCTCCACCAGCGACCCGGCGACCTGCGACTGGGCGTCGCCGCCCTTGGACGGCAGGCTGCGCACGGTCCGCTCCAGCATGCGGTTGGACTGCGCGGCGGCGGTGCGCATCTCCCCGGCGCCGAGCGCGGTGATCTCGCCGACCTTCCCGGCGAACTCGGGGGAGCGGGCGTCGAGGGCGGCGAGCGAGGCGACGTAGTCGGCGGCCTTGCGGGCCATCTCGGTGCGCACCCCGTCGTCGACGGGGACGAGCCCCCCGGCGCGCTCGGGCGGTACGGGGGTGACGGGTTGCGGTGGGGTGAGCGTGAAGGTGTCGTCGAGGCTGACGTGGCTGTTCTGGCTGGTGCTCTGGCTGGTGTTCTGGCTGGTGCTGTGACCCGGACTCCGGCCGAGGCCGAAGCTGGCGCTCTGGTCGTTCATGATGTGCTGTCCCCCTGTCCACGCGCTCGGCGTGTCATCTCGCGCAGCACCTCGTAGGTGGGCACCGGCGCCTGACTGATGCCGTCCAGTTGCTGGTTGAGGTGGTCGGTGTGGTCCTGGGTGGCCGCCGTGAACTCGGCGGTGCCGCGCTCCGGCCGGAAGCCGTGCTTGACGGCCAGCTTGCGCAGCTCCGGGTCGGTGGAGAGGAGCTGGCCGACGGCGCGGCCCTCCTCGGTGAGCGGTACGACGGTGTGGTCACTGTTGACGGTGGTGTCCGGGTAGAGGACGGTCAGGTCGTCGGTGACGCCCGCGCCGCCCTCCGCGAGCAGGGCGGCGACCTGGGACTCGTAGACCAGGACGAGCGGCTTGCCCGCGCCGCTGATGAAGTCGGTGAAGGCGGCGTCCGAGCTGGGCTGCTGGGCGCCCTGCACCTGGACCAGCTTCCGCAGCAGCGGCGCGGCGCGCCGGATGTCGGCGTCGCCCGCGACCACCTTGAGGCCGTTGTCGACGTAGGAGGCGGCGGCGAGGTAGAGGGCGCCGGAGTTGGACGTGACGGGGTCGGTGGTGGCGGTGTAGAGGGTGCCGGTCAGCTCGCCGTGCTGCTCGGCGCCCTTCAGTTCCTGCCAGGTCCGGTCGTCCCGGGCGGCGTCGAGGAACGCCTCCATGCGCAGGACGCCCTTGCCCTGTGCGCTCTCCACGTCCGCGAGCCCGTTGCGGTCGAGGACCGCGGCGGCGTTGTGGTGGGCGACCACGACGAGCGGGGAGTAGAAGGGCCGCGGCAGTGGCTTCTGCACGCCGAGTTTCGCGGCGAGTTCGTCGGCGGGTGCCTGGCTGGAGGGGAAGGCGAAGTCGAAGCCCTCGAGGTCGAGCCCTTCCATGGCCCAGGACCCGGACGTCTCCGTCCGCACGGTGTAGCCCTCGGCGGCAAGGGCGTCCACCACCTGTTGATCGGCGAAGAAGGTGGCCTTCTCCGAGCCGATCACCGCGCGCACGGTCTTCGTTGCCGTGCCCTGGTCCCCGTTGTCCCGGCCCGCTACGACGGCTGCCACCACTCCGCCGATCAGCAGGACCGCGAGGACGATGCCTGCGATTCTTCTCACGCGGGGAGCGTGCTCCTGGAATCCAACGTTCCTCGTCGCCCAGGGTGAACGGGGGGTGACGTACCGGTCCCGGTACACAACGGGCGCCCGTCGCGGGCGCCGTGCGCGCGGGTGTGTGGCGCCCGGTCCGCGCGTCGCTGCGGGTGCACGCGGACCGGGGCCGTCAGGGGGAGCCCTCGGCGGGGCTCAGTGGGATGCCAGCTCGCGGGGTTCGAGGGCGGCGGCGTGGGCGTCCATGCGTTCGGCGGTGAGGATCGCGGCGGCCGTGTCGGCGCGGGACGCGGCGACGACCAGGGCGCGTCCGGCGAGGGTGTGCGCGCGGCGGTGCAGGGCCGCGAGGTGCGGCTCGGGGGTGGCGGCGGCCAGCGGCGCGCGGGCCGGGGCACTGCCTCCGCGCAGCCGGGTGACCTGCTGCGCGAGCCGTTCGGCCGCGGTGTCCAGGTCGGCGGAGGGGGCCAGCGCGCGCAGCTCGTCGGTGACGGCGAGCAGGGCGGCGAGATGGCCCGCGAGCTGGATGTCCAGCTCTTCCTCACGGGAGCGGTGGGGGAAGTCGGCGGTGCGGCCGGCCGTCGTGCTGTGGACCGACTTGTCGCGGATCGGTTCGTACATGGGACGGCCTCCAGATGCTCTGACAGAAGCCATCCTACATTAGATCGCGTCTAAAGTTGTGTTGTTCCAAAAAGAGGCGCTCAAGGCTGGCTATAGCCGTCCAGGAAGTTCCCGATCCGCCCCATCGCGTCCCGCAGGTCCCCGGCCGTCGGCAGGGTCACCACCCGGAAGTGGTCCGGCTCGGGCCAGTTGAAGCCGGTGCCGTGCACGACCATGATCTTCTCGCGGCGGAGCAGGTCCAGGACCATCCGCCGGTCGTCCTTGATCTTGAACACCTTGGGGTCGAGCCGCGGGAAGAGATACAGCGCCCCCCTGGGCCGGACGCAGGACACGCCGGGGATCTGGGTCAGCAGGTCGTAGGCCACGTCCAGCTGCTCCTTCAGACGCCCGCCCGGCAGCACCAGGTCGTTGATCGTCTGTCGCCCGCTGAGCGCGGCGACCACGCCGTGCTGGCCCGGCATGTTCGCGCACAGCCGCATGTTCGCCAGGATCGTCAGGCCCTCGATGTAGGAGTCCGCGTGCGCCCGCGGCCCGGAGATCGACATCCAGCCGACCCGGTAACCGGCGACCCGGTACGCCTTCGACATGCCGTTGAAGGTGAGGGTGAGCAGATCGGGGGCGACGGCGGCGGTCGGGGTGTGCGTGGCGCCGTCGTAGAGGATCTTGTCGTAGATCTCGTCCGAGCAGACCAGCAGGTTGTGGCGGCGGGCGATGTCGGTCAGTCCCTTGAGCACCGCCTCGTCGTACACCGCGCCCGTCGGGTTGTTCGGGTTGATGATGACGATCGCCTTGGTGCGGTCGGTGACCTTGCGCTCCACGTCCGCGAGGTCCGGCATCCAGTCCGACTGCTCGTCGCAGCGGTAGTGCACCGCCGTACCGCCGGACAGGGAGACCGCGGCCGTCCACAGCGGGTAGTCCGGGGCGGGGACCAGCACCTCGTCGCCGTCGTCCAGCAGGCCCTGCATCGCCATGGTGATCAGCTCGGAGACGCCGTTGCCGATGAAGACGTGCTCGACGTCCGTCTCGATGCCGAGGGTCTGGTTGTGCATCACCACCGCCCGGCGCGCGGCCAGCAGGCCCTTCGCGTCGCCGTAGCCGTGGGCCGTGGAGACGTTGCGGAGGATGTCCTCCAGGATCTCGGGCGGGCACTCGAAGCCGAACGCCGCCGGGTTGCCGGTGTTCAGCTTGAGGATGCGGTGACCGGCAGCTTCCAGCCGCATCGCCTCCTCGAGCACCGGGCCCCGGATCTCGTAACAGACGTTGGCGAGCTTCGTCGACTGGATCACCTGCATGTCTGGGAGCTTACGGCTGGGTAACGCTCCATGGGTGGTGTTTTCCGCCACGTGAGACGCAGGGGTATGTCCCGATATCGCCGTCCGCTGTCTCAGAGGCCACTCCAGTCCCTACAATCCCCGGCCATGTCCGAGCACCAGCAGCCCCCCGCGGACGGCGAAGCACCGAAGGTCTACCACCCGCAGGCCGCCGAGACCCCGTCGTACGACGAGTACGCCGACCCGGCCGCCGCGCACGGCTGGCAGAACGCCTACGACCAGACGCACGAGCTGCCCTCGATCGCGGCCGGGGAGCAACTGGCGCCCCAGGCCGGGGAGGTGCCGCCCGCGCCCGCCGCCGTGCCCGCCCGGACGGACCGCCCCCGCACCGGCCACCGCGCCCGCCGCAAGCCCAGCGCCTGGCGCACCCGCCGCGCCGCCGTCGCCGCCGGAGCCGTGGGCGCCGTGTCCGCCGCCGCGCTGATCGCCGGGTTCTCCTTCTCCGGCTCCTCCACGGACGGCTCCGAGGACCGACAGGACCGTACGGGCGTACCGTCCGCCGGGGACACCGACACCACCCGGACGTCCGACCCGGACGCCTCCGAGGACACCGGCAGCCGCACGCCCGGCGCCTCCCGCTCCGCGAGCCCCACCAAGGACGAGGCCGACACGACCGCCAGCCCCTCCTCCGGCGCCGCCGAGTCCACCGCCCCCACCACGTCCGGCGCGCCCACCTCGACCGCGCCCGCGGGCGAGGACGGCGGCCCCGGCAACTCCGACCACAAGCCCGGCAACGGGCAGGGCACGACCAAGGGGCCCAAGTAGCTCAGGCGGGCGTGCGCCGGACCGACCGGCCCGCCAGTACGTCCGTGCGCCGCCCGTCCTCGATGACGAACCGGCCGTCGACCAGGACGTGCGGTATGCCGGTCGGCAGGGTGCGCGGCTGGTCGAAGGTCGAGCCCGCAGCCACCGTCTCCGGGTCGAACAGCACCAGGTCGGCCCGGTAGCCCTCCCGCACCAGCCCCCGGTCCGGCAGCCGCAGCCGGGCCGCCGGGCGGGCGGTCAGACGGGCGACGCACTCCTCGAGCGACAGCACGCCCAGCTCGCGCACGTACCGGCCCAGGTAGCGCGGGAACGTGCCGTAGGCCCGCGGGTGCGGCTTGCTGCCCTGCAGGATGCCGTCGGAGCCGCCCGTGTGCACGCGGTGGCGCATGATCGCGCGGACGTTCTCCTCGTGGCCGACGTGCTGGAGGATCGTCGTGCCCAGCCGGTCGGAGAGCAGGAGGCGGCGGGCCGTCGTCCAGCCGTCCAGGCGGTGGCCGGTGTGCGCGGCGAGCGCCGGGTCGCTCACCCCGGAGATCTCGATCGTCTCCCACTCGACCGGCACCCCGTGGCAGCCGTCCGAGCCGATGACCTCCAGGTGGTGCCGGATGCGCTCGGCGGTCTCCTCGTCCGCCAGCCGGGCCAGCACCGCCTCCGGGCCGCCCTCGCTCGCCCAGCTCGGCAGCAGCGCCGCGAGCGTGGTGCAGCCGGGCGTGTAGGGGTAGGTGTCCAGGCTGATGTCCGCGCCCGCCGCCAGCGCCTCGTCCAGCAGGCCCAGCAGCTCCGGCGCCCGCCCCTCGTTGACGCCGAAGTTCATGGTGGCGTGCGCGAGGTGGAGCGCGCAGCCCGCCTCCCTCGTCAGCGCCACCATCTCCGCGTAGGCCTCCAGGGCCCCGGCCCCGTAGGAGCGGTGGTGCGGGCAGTAGTAGCCGTCGTACGACGCCACCACCCGGCACAGCTCGGTCAGTTCGGCGTCCTTGGCGTACATGCCCGGCGTGTACGTCAGCCCCGACGACATGCCGACCGCGCCCTGCTCCATGCCCTCGGCGACCAGCCGCCGCATCCGGTCCAGCTCGGCGGGCGTCGCCTCGCGGTCCTCCCAGCCGACGGCGAGCGCGCGGACCGTGCCCTGCGGGACCAGGTACGCCGCGTTCACCGCGATGCCCCGGTCGAGGTGGTCCAGGTACTCGCCCACCGACCGCCAGTCGAAGTCGATGTCGTCGCCGGAGCCGTTCCAGCCGGTGATCGCCCGGCGGACCTCCGCCAGGGTGCGGTCGTCGACCGGGGCGTACGACAGCCCGTCCTGGCCGATGACCTCGAGGGTCACGCCCTGCGCCGCCTTCGCGCTGTGGTCCGGGTCCCTGAGGAGGGCCAGGTCGCTGTGGGCGTGCATGTCGATGAAGCCGGGGGAGAGGACCAGGCCCTCCGCGTCCAGCTCCCGGGTGGCGGTCGGGCGCTGACAGCCCGCCGCCGCTGCCTCCTTGACGATCGAGACGATCCTGCCGTCGTCGATCGCGACATCGGCGCGGTACGAGGGCCCGCCCGAGCCGTCGACGACGTCCGCGTCCCGGATGACCAGGTCTGCCATCGCCGTACCTCCTAGAAGAACGTGCGGACGTAGTCGACGACTGTGCCGTCCGCCTCGGCCACCGGAATCAGCTGCCACTTGTCGAAGGACGTGCACGGGTGGGACAGCCCGAGGCCCACCCAGTCCCCGACCTCCAGGTCCGCGTCCGGCCCGGTGCGCAGCCAGGCGTGCTGGTCGGACAGGGCGGTGACCTCGATCCCGGCCGCCGGGTGCTCGGTGCCGTCCCGGCGGACCACCTGGGCGAACGGGAGATCCAGGTCGTAGGCGGCGTCGCGCTTGCCCGCGTTGACGAACGCCTGCTCGGCCGACGGCCGGGAGACGACCTGCGTCCACAGCCGGAACGCGGGCTCCAGGGCGCCCTCCCCGGGGACCCGGTTGAAGGGGGTGAGCTTGCGGTAGTGCCCGTCGTCGTGGGAGACGTACGCACCGGAGCGCAGCAGCTTCAGCACCGGCGCGGAGAGGCCGGGGATACCGGCGAAGGCGTCGGCGACCGCGTCGAACCAGGCGCTGCCGCCCGCGCTGACGACGATCTCGTCCAGCCCCGCGAACCGGCCCGCCTTGTCGAACTCGACGGCGAGGGAGACCAGACGGCCCAGCCAGTCCCGCACCCGCTCGGGGGTCGCCCGCGGCACCTCGCCCTCGTAACCGGCGACCCCGACCAGCCGCAGCCGGTCCGTCGCGGCCACCGCGTCGGCGACCGCCGCGCACTCGGCCTCGGTGCGCACGCCGGTACGCGCCCCCTCACCGGCGGCCAGTTCCACCACGACGTCCACCGGGCGGGCGGCCCCGCGCAGCGCCGCGGCCATCAGCTCCACGCCGCGCACCGAGTCGACGTAGCAGACCAGGCGGAAGTCCGGGTCGGCGGCGAGTTCCGCGGAGAGCCAGCGCAGGGCGGCGGCATCGACCAGTTCGTTGGCGAGGAAGACCCGCCGCACGCCGAAGGCCCTGGCCACCCGCACCTGGTGGGGGACGGCGAGGGTGATGCCCCAGGCGCCGTGGTCGAGCTGGCGCTGAAAGAGCTGGGGCGCCATCGAGGTCTTGCCGTGCGGCGCGAAGGCGAGGCCGTGGCGGGCCGCGTAGGTCTCCATGAGCCGCAGGTTGTGCTCCAGGCGCTCGGCGGAGAGGGCCAGCACGGGGGTGCTGAAGCCGCCGGTGAAGAGGTCGCGGCGCTGGGCGGCCAGTTCCCCGACGGTCAGGCCGTCCGCGTCGGGCGGGAGGCCCTTGAAGCGGTGGTCGATGCGTTCCTCGGCGAGTCGGGCGAGCGCCTCGGGGCTCATGGAACCTCCCTGATCAGGTCTGTTGCGCTACTTGCAACAGTCATTGCGTATATCGCTTGTCGCTGTCTAACATCTCGGCCACGCGGGGTCAACGGAGCCGTACCCCGCACGGCCAGCCGCAGAGGAGACCCGACGATCGTGACCGACCACGGACCCTTCGACGTCGTCGCCCTCGGCGAGTCCATGGTCACGTTCCTGCCCACCCGGCCGGGCCGCCTCGCCGACGTCCCGTCCTTCGACCGCGGCATCGGCGGCGCGGAGTCCAACGTGGCCTGCGCGCTGGCCGCCGCCGGACACCGCGCCCGCTGGGTGAGCCGGGTCGGCACCGACGGGTTCGGCGACCATCTGGTGGCCGCCCTCGCGGCCTACGGCGTCGACGTGTCCCACGTGGTCCGCGACCCCGCCCGCCCCACCGGCCTCTACTTCCGCACCGCCGGGGACCGCGCGACCGACGCCCACGAGGTGGCGTACTACCGCGCCGGATCGGCGGCCTCCGCGATGACGCCGGGGAACGTGGACCTGGCGGCGGTGCGGTCCGGGCGGATCCTGCACCTGTCCGGCATCACCGCCGCCCTCTCCGACGGCTGCCTGGAGCTGATGCGGGAGCTGACGGCTCCCGTCCCCGGCCGCCCGCTGGTCTCCTTCGACGTCAACCACCGCCCCGGCCTGTGGCGGCACGGCGACGGCCCCGAGGTGCTGCGGGACCTCGCACGCCGTGCCGACCTGGTCTTCGTCGGCGAGGACGAGGCCTGGGGACACGACGGGCCGCACGCCGTGCGGGCCGCGCTCCCCGAACCCGAGGTGCTGGTCGTCAAGCAGGGCCCCGCCGGAGCCACCGCCTTCCACGGCCCCGACGCCACCTTCGTGCCCGCCCTCGACGTCGACGTCATCGCCGCCGTCGGCGCGGGCGACGCCTTCGCCGCCGGGTTCCTCTCCGCCACCCTGCGCGGACTCCCCGTCCGCGACCGCCTCCGGCACGGCCACCTCTGGGCCGCCGCCGCCCTCACCGCCCCCGGCGACCTCGCCGCGCCCCCCGCCCGGGACCACGCCGACCGCCTCGCCGCCCTGGACGACGGCGCGTGGGGGAGACTTCGACTCGGCCCGGGCTGGATCGACGACGTGAGGCAGCCGGGCGAGGAGGAGGTACCCACCCCATGAGCCAGACCGTCGACCGCGCGCTGAGCATCCTGCCGTTGCTCGCCGAGGGCCCCGCCGACCTCGGACAGGTCGCCGACCGACTCGGCGTGCACAAGTCCACCGCGCTCAGGCTGCTGCGCACCCTGCACGACCACGGCTTCGTCTACCGCCAGTCCGACCAGCGCTACCGGCTCGGCGCCCGTCTCTTCGCGCTCGCCCAGGAGGCCATGGAGAACCTCGACATCCGGGAGATCGCCCACCCCCACCTCGTACGCCTCAACGAACAGTGCGGGCACACCGTGCACCTCGCCGTCCACGAGGAGAACGAGGTGCTCTACATCGACAAGGTCGACAGCCGCTACCCGGTCCGCATGTACTCCCGGATCGGCAAGCCGGTCGCCATCACCGTCGCCGCCGTCGCCAAGCTGCTCCTCGCCGACCTGCCCGAACCCGAGCGCCGCGCCCTCGCGGAGAAGCTCGACTACCCCCTCTACACGTCCCGTTCGACACCCAACGCCCCCGCGTTCCTGCGGGAGCTGGACCGGGTGCGCGAACAGGGCTGGGCCACCGACCTCGGCGGCCACGAGGAGTCCATCAACTGCGTCGCGGCCCCCATCCGGGGCACCGGCGGCCGGGTGGTCGCCGCGATGTCGGTCTCGGCGCCCAACGTCGTCGTCACCGCCGACGAACTCCTCACCCTGCTCCCGCTGGTGCGCCGTACGGCGGACGCGATCAGCGCGGAGTACTCCGGCAGGACCCCAGGAACCGGACCACAGTAAGGACCCCCGTGACAGAGAAGACCGCCCTCACCCCGAAGACCCACACCACCCCGCCCGCGAAGTTCTCCCACGGCGTCCGCAAGGGCAACATCCTCCAGGTCGCGGGCCAGGTCGGCTTCCTGCCCGCCGAGGAGGGCAAGCCGCCCACGCCCGCCGGGCCCACCCTGCGCGAACAGACCCTCCAGACCCTCGCCAACGTCAAGGCGATCCTCGAGGAGGGCGGCGCCTCCTGGGACGACGTGATGATGATCCGCGTCTACCTCACGGACGTGGACCACTTCGCCGAGATGAACGACCTCTACAACGCCTACTTCGAGGCCCAGGGCCTGACCCGGCCGCCCGCCGCCCGCACCACCGTCTACGTCGGTCTGCCCGCGGGCCTGCTCATCGAGATCGACGCGCTCGCCGTCCTCGGCTGACGCCCCCTCAACCCCCGTACGCCGTCACCGGGGCGGCACCCCATGCGGTGCCGTCCCGCGATCCTCCCTGCCCGAAAGCAGTATGCACTTACTCAGAGGACCCCCTTCATGTCCCCCGAAGCCCCACCGCACACCGGCGGCCTGCTCCTCCTCATCGACGGCACCGCGGGCCTGCTGACCGTCGCCGCCCTCGGTATCGCCCTGCTCCTCTTCCTGATCATCAGGACCCGGCTGCAGCCCTTCGTGGCGCTGCTCGCCGTCTCCATAGCCGTCGGCCTGCTGGCCGGGCTGTCGGTCACCGAACTCTTCGGCACGGTCCAGCGCTCCGACGCCGTCTCCACCATCGAGTCCGGCATGGGCGGCATCCTCGGCCATGTCGCGATCATCATCGGCCTGGGCACCATGCTCGGCGCCATCCTCGAAGTCAGCGGCGGCGCGGAGGTGCTCGCCTCGCGGCTGCTCAACCTCTTCGGCGAGAAGCGCGCGCCGCTCGCGATGGGCATGACCGGCCTGATCTTCGGCATCCCGGTCTTCTTCGACGTCGGCATCTTCGTCCTGGCCCCGATCGTCTACGCCGCCGCCAAGCGCTCCCGCAAGTCGATCCTGCTGTACTGCCTGCCGCTGCTCGCGGGCCTGTCGATGACCCACGCCTTCCTGCCGCCGCACCCCGGCCCGGTGGCCGCCGCCGGGCTGCTCCACGTCGACCTCGGCTGGGTCATCCTCATGGGCGTCGTCTGCGGCATCCCCGCGGTGCTGGCCGCCTGGGCGTTCTCCGCGTGGATCGGCCGCCGGATCTTCGTCGCCGTGCCGCAGGACATGGTGGAGGCAGCTCAGGAGTCCAAGCAGGCCGTCTTCGCCGAGCAGCGGGCGGCCGGGGTCGAGCCCCGGGAGGCGCCCGTCGCGCTCGGCACGGTGCTCGCGATCATCGGTACGCCGCTGATCCTGATCCTCGCCGCCACGTTCTCCTCGATCGCCCTGGACCCCTCCACCCTCCGCTCGGTGATCGAGTTCTTCGGCCACCCGTTCGTGGCGCTCACGATCGCGCTGCTGCTGGCGTACTACGTCCTCGGCATCCGGCGCGGCTGGTCCCGCAGGTCCCTGGAGACGGTGTCGACCTCGTCCCTCAAGCCGGTCGGCAACATCCTGCTCGTCGTCGGCGCGGGCGGGGTGTTCGGGGCCGTGCTCAAGGCGAGCGGGGTGGCGCAGGCGCTGTCGGACACCTTCAACGACGTGGGCCTGCCGGTGATCGTGCTGTCGTACCTGATCTCGCTGGTGCTGCGGGTGGCGCAGGGCTCGGCGACGGTGGCGATCGTGACCACGGCGGGCATCGTGGCGCCGCTGCTGGCGGAGGGCGACCACTCGCAGGCGTTCATCGCGCTGGTCATCATGGCGATCTCCGCGGGCTCGATCTTCGCCTCGCACGTCAACGACGGCGGCTTCTGGATCGTCGCCAAGTACTTCGGGATCAGTGAGCGGGACACCCTGAAGACCTGGACCGTGCTGGAGTCGGTGCTGTCGGTGGCGGGGTTCGTGGTCGCCGCCGTCCTGAGCGTCTTCGTCTGACGCGTCTTCGTCTGACGCGTCCTCGTCCCACGCGTCTTCGTATAACTCTTCGTTCACTGATACGGGGGCTGGCTGTGTCCGGCACAGGTTCTTGGACCATACTGCCCGCTGTGGAGCAGCGCATAGGTTCGAGCAGCCAGCCCCTGGAAGGCGCCGGATTCGACCCGGCCTTCGTCCCCGGGCTCACCTCACCCGTGTCGGGGAAGGCGGAGGAGTCCGCCGAGGACACCGAACCGGAGGAGACGCAGGAGGCGCCGGAGCCCGAGGGGACCGACGAGGCGCCGGAATCCGAGGGAGCCGACGAGGCGCCGGAGCCCGGGGAGGAACCCGTCGACGGCCCCGTGTTCGAGGCCGCCGACCGCCGGGCCCGTATCGTCGCCGACCACAAGGGCGTACGACTCGCCCTGGACGACCAGGAGTGCGAGTTCCGCTGGGACGAGATCGGGGCGGTGGAGACGGAGACCGGCCGTTTCGGCAAGCGGTACACCGTCACCGTGCACACTCCTGACCGGCGCTGGTACCCGATCGAGATCGAGGCACCGGCCAGGAGCCGCTTCAAGGAGTGGGACGAGAAGCTGGACGCCGTCCTCGACGCGTACTTCGAGGACGACGCCGAGCAACCGGCCGAGTGACTAGCAGTACTGGGCTTCCTTGCCGATGGAGCGGTACATGCAGTCCGAGTTCTCCAGCAGTTGGAGCACGGCGTCCCGGTTCCGGGACGTCTCCCGCTCGATCACCTCGTCGGGCGGGTAGAAGCCGCCCCCGGAGCTGCTGCGCGGATACATCTCGAAGGTGTAGCCGAAGATCTTGTGCGCGCCCCAGAGGTAGTCGTCGATCGACCCGTCCGTGATGTAGAGGTCGCTGGACTGCTCCGGGGTGTAGCCGTTGCTGGCGGCCATCTTCTGACCCACCGTCGCGAACGCGTTGCGGTCGTCGGCGGTCAGACCGGGCGCGGTGTCGGAGTAGGTGTAGCCGTACGGCCACAGGATCAGTTCGCTGTACGTGTGGAAGTCGACGCCCGTCTTGATCTGCTGCACCCCGCCGACGACGCGGCTGCGCACGAAGTTGGCGACGACCCGCACCTCGGGCGCGGACTCGGGGGCCGAGCCGCGGTAGGTCTCGGAGGACGTCGAGCCGGAGGAGCCGCCGCAGCAGCCCCACTGGTAGTTCCAGTTGCGGTTGAGGTCCGTACCGACGTAGGAGGAGCCGGAGTTGGGCTGGCGGTTCTTGCGCCAGGAGCGGTAGGAGCCGCTGGCGATGTCGTACTCGCCGCCGTCCGGGTTGAGGTCGGGGATGATCCAGATCTCGCGGTTGTTCACCATGTTGGTGACGCGGGAGTCGCTGCCGTAGTCGCTGGTCAGCTCACGCAGCAGATAGAGCGCCATCTCCACGGTGAGGTGCTCGCGGGCGTGCTGGTGGTGGGTGAACAGCACCTCGGGCTCGGACTCGTCGGTGCCGACGTTGTCGCTGATCTTGATCGCGACGATGTTGCGGCCCTGGTAGGAGGTGCCGATGACGCGCTGGCTGGCGATGGACTGGTTGGCCGAGACGATCGAGTTGATCTCGCTCGTCATCTCCGCGTAGTTGTGGTAGCGGGAGTCGGCCGACGGGAAGTCGTAGAGCCGGATGTCGTCCGCGGCGGACGAGCGGTCCGGGACCTCGCCGAGCGCGGTGACGTCGTAGCCGAGGCCGCGCAGCTTGCGGATCTGGTCGGCGCGGCCGGAGACGACCACGCCGTGGCCGTGCACCTCGTCGATGCTGACGCCCGAACGCAGCAGCGCGGTGCGGGACTTGGCGTCCGAGTGCATGTGGACCTCGTACTGGCGGATGTCGTCCGCCGAGGCCGCCGCGGTGCGTTCGGCGCCGGTCGCGGTGGCGTCCGTCGCGGTGACGGCGAGGGGGGCGGCGAGCGCGAAGGCCGCGAGGGCGGCCAGGGCGGCGGTGCGTCTGCCGGATCGCGCGCCTGAGCCGCGTGGGCGAAGTCGCATGAAATCTCCTTGGTACTCCAGGAATTCCGGGGTCTCCGGAAGTGGGGAGGGAGTGGAGCGGGGGGTGGTGCTTCCGTGCGACGTGCTGTTCGTCGTGTGGCGCTCATGGTTGAGGGTGTGGCATGAACGGGTCAAGAGCGAATCGTGGTCTGCTGGCCTGAATCCCGCCAAAATCAGCCGCGCAGTGTACGCGGGCGGGGTACGGGGGGCGCGGCGTGCCGCAAAGAGCACCCGGGGGTGTGACGCGGGGCGTGCATATATGTGAGGCGCGGCGAGAGGGTGGGCGCGCAGAGGACGACAAGAGCCAAGGAAAGCCAAGGAAAGCCCCCACCGCTGAAGAGGACTGGCTGATCATGGGCGGATCAGCGTCGCGACGGGACTGCGGGCTGCCGGTCGAGACGACCAGTTTCGTCGACCGGCGGGCCGAACAGGCCGAAGGCCGCGAACTGCTGGCGAGGGCCCGCCTGGTCACCCTGACCGGGCCGGGCGGGGTCGGCAAGACGCGCCTCGCCGCCCGGATCGCGGCGCGGGTCGCCCGCGCGTTCCCGGACGGCGTCCGCTTCGTGGCGCTGTCCGGGCTGCACGACCCCGCGCTGGTCCCGGTCGCCGCCGCCACCGCGCTGGGGCTGCACGACCACTCCGCGCAGCCGCCGCTCGCCGCCCTGGTCGAACAGGTCCGTGACCGACGTCTGCTGCTCGTCCTCGACAACTGCGAACACCTGCTGGACGCCTGCGCCGAACTCGCCGCCGCCCTGCTGCGCGGCACCACCGGCATCCGCCTCCTCGCCACCAGCAGGCACCGGCTCGGCCTCACCGAGGAACACCTCATGGACGTACGGCCGCTGGCGGTGCCCGACCCGGACGCCGGGCTGACCGCCGCGGACGACGCCGGACCCGCCCTCGCCCTCTTCGCCGACCGGGCCGCCGCCGTCGTCCCCGGCTTCCGGCTCACCCCCGGCAACCGGGCCGCCGTCGCCCGGCTGTGCGGACGCCTCGACGGGCTGCCGCTGGCCATCGAGCTGGCGGCGGTCCGGATGCGCGTCCTCGACGTCGAACAGCTCCTCGCCCGCCTCGACGACCGCTACCGCCTGCTCACCACCGGCTCCGCCGTCCTGCCCCGCCACCAGACGCTGCGCGCGGCCGTCGACTGGAGCCACGACCTGTGCACCCCGCAGGAGAGACTCGTCTGGGCCCGCCTCTCCGTCCTCGCGGGCTCCTTCGACCTGGAGACCGCCGAGGCGGTCGCGGCGGACGGGGAGCGCGTACGCGCCTACGACGTCCTGGAGGCGGTCGCGGGCCTGGTCGACAAGTCCGTACTCACCCGCGAACCTGACCCGGACCCCGGCCCGCCGGGGGACGCCGCACCGGAGACACCGCCCCCCACCGCCCCCCTCCGCTACCGCCTGCTGGACACCCTCCGCCACTACGGCCTCGACAAGCTGCGGGAACTCCCCGGCGAGGAGGTCACGGCGCGGCGGCGGCAGCGGGAGTGGGTGCAGGGGAGGGTGGCGGCGTGCGAGGCGGCGTGGTTCGGGCCGGGACAGAGCGGGATCGTCGCCCGGCTGTCGGCCGACCAGGACCACCTGCGCGCCGCCCTCGACTTCAGCCTCCGCACCCCCGGCGAGGCCCCCGCCGCGCTGCGGCTGGCCGGGGCCCTGTGGTTCTACTGGCACGCGTGCGGCGCCCCGCGCGAGGGCCGCTACTGGATGGAACGCGCCCTCGACGCCAACCCGGAGGACAGCCGGGAACGCGCCCGCGGACTGTGGGTCGAGGGACTGCTCGCCGCCGCCACCCAGAACCTCGCCCTCGGCCGCCGCCGCGCCGAGGCCGCGCACGCCCTCGCCCTGCGCCTCGGCGACGAGGCCGAGGCCGCGCACGCCGGGTATGTCGTCGGCGTCATCCGGCTGTTCGGCAACGACCTCACCGGCGCCCTCGCCCACTTCCGCGCCGGGGTCGACCGCGGCCGGGTGCCCGGTCAGCATCTAAGCCTCGTGGGCCTCGACCGCGTCGAACTGGCCTGCGCCCTGTCCTTCCTGGGGCGGCCCGACGAGGCCATCGCCGTCTGCGAGGACACCCGCAGGCTCTGCCAGGAGCACGGGGAGGAGTGGGTGCTGTCGTACGTGCTGCGCATGTTCGCCCTCGCCTACACCGTGAAGGGCGACCGCCGCCGGGCCGAGCGCCACGCCCACGAGGCCCTGCGCCGCAAGCTCGCCGTGCGCGACATCATCGGCATCGGCCTCACCCTCGACCTGCTCGCCGAGATCGCCTCCCACGGCACCGACCTCGAACGGGCCGCCGTCCTGCTCGGCGCCGCCGACCGCGTCTGGGCGGACATCGACCGCGACCGCTGGGGCTCCACCCCCCTCGCCACCGCCCGCCACGACAGCGAGGCCCGCGCCCGCAAGGCCCTCGGCGACGACGCCTACCAGCGGTGCCACCGGCGCGGCGGCGCCCTCGGACTGACCGGGGCCGTCGGATACGCGCTCGGCGAGCGCGAACGGGACGGCGGCCGACGGCCGTCCGGCGCCGCCCCTCAGCTCGCCCCTCAGCTCGCCCCCCAGCTCACCCCCCAGCTCACCCGCCGCGAACGCCAGGTCGCCGACCTCGTCGCCGAAGGGCTCGGCAACCAGCAGATCGCCGACCGCCTGGTCATCGCCCGCCGCACCGCCGAGGGACACGTCGAACGCATCCTCAGCAAGCTCGGCTTCAGCAACCGCAGTCAGATCGCCGCCTGGGTGACCGCCCAGCGCTGACCGCGCCCCCCAAGCCCCCACACCCCCCGCCCCTACGACCGAACAGGGAAACCATGCCGCTACCCGCCCCCACGGCCCTGGACACCTTCGACCACCGCATGACCGCCTTCGGCACCGACGACGACTTCCTCGCCGCCGCCCTGCCCTTCCTCGCCGAGGGCCTCGCCGCCCCCGGCGAACCCGCGCCCGTCGCCATCACCGCCCCCGGCAGGCTGGACCTCCTGCGCGACGCCCTCGGGGCGGACGCCGAGCGGGTCACGTACATCGCGCACACCGACTGGTACACCGGCTCCGCCGCCAACGCGGTGGCCCGGAGCGCCGGTTACGTCACCGCCCACGCCGCACCCGGCGGCCGTGTCCACCTGCTGATGGAGCCCGACTGGGGCGGGCGCGCCGGACGCTCGGCCCGGGAGAGCGCCGAGTGGCTGCGCTACGAGGCCCTCGCCAACCTCCTCTTCGCGCCGCTCGCCACGACCGCCCTGTGCGCCTACGACACCCGTACCGCGGGCGCCGCCGTGGTCGCCGCCGCCCGCCGCGCGCACCCCGGCACCGGCGTCTACACCGACCCGGCCGTCATCGCCGCCGAACTGGACGCCGTACCGCTGCCGGAGCCGCCGCCGGACGCGCACCGGCTGACCGGCGCCGTGGACCCGGACGCCGTACGCGCCTGGGCGAGCGGCCAGGGCCTGTCCGCCGCGGACGCGGAGCTGTTCGCCGCCGCCGTCGGCGAGGCCGTGAGCGCCGTCGGACCCGTCACCGGCGCCCTGCTGTGGGGCGCGGCCCCGGCCTGCGTCTGCGAGGTGCGCGCCTCCCGCCCGGTCGCCGACCCGCTCGCGGGCTTCGTCCCGCCGACCGCCCCCGGTCTTGAGCCCGGGCAGGGACTGTGGTTCACGCGGCAGGTGTGCGCGTACGTCGACGTACGGGACGACGCCGGGGGCAGTTCCGTGCGCCTCCAGTTCAAGTAGGGGTGCGGGTTCAGGTGGAGAAGCGAGTGCAGGTAGGGAAACGGGTAGTCCTCCCCGTGTGCTCCGGTGCCACGCCGGTCACCCTTGAGGACATGCTGGAACTCTCCGGGCGGCGCCTCCCGGACGACCGTGACCCTCGGTACGGCGCGTATCCGCAGCCCCCGCTGGGGGCGGGCCACGCGAGTGTCGAGTACGACCCCCGTCCGTCCGCCGTCCGCGAGGCCCGCGCGGAGGTACGCAAACGACTGGAGGAATGGGGCCTCGCGGACCGGGACGACACCGTCGACAGGGCCGAACTGGTCGACACGGCGGAGCTGCTGGTCAGCGAGTTGGCCACCAACGCCCTGCTGCACTCCGCCAGCCGCTTCCAGCTCACGCTGACCGCGGCCCACGGCGTGCTGCGCTGTGAGGTCGCCGACGCGGGCCGTCGCACCCCGCAGGTACTCGACGCGGGCGCCTCGGAGAGCGGCCGGGGCATGTTCCTGGTCTCCGCCCTCGCCCGGCGCTGGGGCTGCCATCAGGACGGGCCGGGCAAGACCGTCTGGTTCGAACTCGGCACCTGCGCGTGCGACGGCTGCGGACGGCGACAGCCGTAGCACGCGCATCACACAAAGGGGGGAGGGCGTGCGGAGATCGCGGTGATCGGCGCACGCCCTCTTGCCCGGCCGCCACCCTTCCGCTTTCTTGACCCCATGGCGGACACCACGGGAAACACCAGGGAAACCGGCACGTCGGACAAACCCACGCCCCGCGCGTCCAGTTGGCGCTCCCTCGGACCCGGCATCGTCGTCGCCGCGACCGGCGTCGGCGCCGGTGACCTGGTCGCCACCCTCATCGCGGGCAGCAGCTTCGGCTACACCCTGCTGTGGGCCGCCGTCCTGGGCTGCCTGGTGAAGATCTCCCTCGCCGAGGCGGCGGGCCGCTGGCACCTGTCCACCGGCCGCACCCTCTTCGACGGCTGGGCCAGCCTCGGCCGCTGGACGACGTACTTCTTCGTCGTCTACGTCGTCATCTGGGGCTTCGTCTACGGCGCCGCGGCGATGTCGTCGAGTGCGCTGCCGCTCCAGGCGCTGTTCCCGGACGTGATGGACCTCGAGTGGTGGGCCATCGCCTGCGGCCTGGTCGGACTGGTGTTCGTCTGGTTCAACAAGTACGCGGTCTTCGAGAAGGTCATGACCGTGCTCGTGGGCGTGATGTTCGTGGTGACCGTGTACCTCGCGGTCCGGGTCACCCCCAACCTCCCCGACCTGCTCGCCGGGCTGCTGCCCGTCCTCCCCGACGAGAAGGACTCCGTGCTCAACACCCTCGGCCTGATCGGCGGCGTCGGCGGCACCATCACGCTGGCCGCCTACGGCTACTGGGTCAACGCCAAGGGCTGGACCGACTCCGGCTGGATGAAGGTCATGCGCCTGGACAACCGGGTCGCCTACCTCACCACCGGCGTCTTCGTCGTCGCCATGCTCATCGTCGGCGCGGAACTCCTGCACGCGGCGGACATCGCCCTGGCGGGCGGCGACAAGGGCCTCGTCCAGCTCGGGGACATCCTGGAGGCCGAGTACGGCACCGCCACCGCCAAGTTCTTCCTGATCGGCTTCTTCGCCACCTCCTTCACCTCCCTGATCGGCGTCTGGCACGGGGTGAGCCTGCTGTTCGCCGACTTCGCCGCCCGCTACCGGGGGCGGGCGACGGCGCGGGGCGAGGAGGTCGCGTCCGGTGCCCGCGAACGCTCCTGGCCCTTCCGCGCCTACCTCCTGTGGCTGACCTTCCCCCCGATCGTCCTGATCTTCCAGGGCCAGCCCTTCCGCCTGGTCATCGTCTACGGCGTCCTCGGCGCCGCCTTCATGCCGTTCCTCGCCCTCACCCTGATCTGGCTCCTGAACTCCGCCCGCACCCCGGCGGAGTGGCGCAACGGCCCGCTCAGCAACGGCATGCTCGCCGCCGCGGGGCTGCTGTTCCTGGTGCTGTGCGTGAAGCAGATCTGGGACCAGCCGTGGTCGGACTTCCTCGGCTTCCTCAGTTGAACCAACGGGGGTCGAGGGCGATCTCGCGCAGTTGCGCCATGGTCAGGGCGGGCTCCCCGCGGGTCGCGGCGGTGTGCTGCGCCTCGCTGTTGAAGGCGCTGACCAGCACGCGGGAGCCGTCCGTGCGCAGAGTGTCCACGGACCACATCACGACACCCTCGCCGCCCTTCTCCCCGGGCTCCTGGCGCTCGGCGACCCGCGTCCCGTCGCCCAGGGTCTCGTCGTCGGCGTCGAACAGGTCGCCCGCGACACCGGACATGCCCGTCTGCACGGTGACCTGCACCAGGCTGCGGCCCTGGCCGTCGTCGACGACGACGTACCCGTACTCGGTGCTGTCGTCACCGCCCTCGGAGACCACGTCGAGCCCGTCGGGCAGCCGGTCGACGAGCACCTGGGTGACGGGCGGTCCCAGCACCGGCGGCGGCTCCGCCCCGGCCCCCCGGTCCGGGACGCCCTTGGGGTTCTCCGGGATGGTGTCCGCGGCGTCCCGCCACCGCTCGGCGGTGGCGATCTGCGTCAACTGCTCCGCGCTCAGGGGCGGGTCCGGCCGGGTGATCGGCGCGTCCTTCTCCGCCTCGGCGTTCCACTCGGTGACGCTGACGTGGTGGCCCTCGGGGGTGACGAGCTGCGCCTGCCAGAGCTTGGTGTCGACGCGGCGGTCCGGATACTCGTACCCCTTCATCAGCATGAGCAGCGAGCCGTCCGGCAGCTTGGTGGAGTCGCAGTCGTCGTACGGGACGTACACCTTGTCGGGGCAGGTCGTCAGGTCCCGCGCCCCCGCGCTGCCCGGCTCGATCCGGGCCAGACTGACGCCGATGGCTCCGCCGCCCCGGCCGTCGTCGTACACGACCGTCGCGAACGGCGTGCCCGCGTCCGCGCCGCCGCTGTTCTCCCGGCTGACCTCGCCCTCGGGGAGCAGGGACTTGAGGGTGGCGATCATCTCCGCCCCCGTGACGGCGCCGGTCCCTTCGCTCGCGGTGGGCGAGGCGGCCACCCGCTGCCCGCCGTCGGCGGCCGGGCTCGCGCTCCCGCCGCCGCCGGGCAGGACCAGCGCCCCGCCCACGCCCACCAGGGCGAGGGAGGCCGCCCCGCCGAACACCGCGGCCCGGCGCCGCAGCCGCAGCCGTCGGCCACGCGCCTGCCCCGCGGTGACCAGGTCGGTCCCGTCGGTGTCGAAGGCGTCACCGGTCTGCCGCAGGGCGGCCCCGAGCCGCCGCTCGAAGGGGTCGGCCGACGATTCCTCGGAGGGTCCTACGGGCATGGCGAACCACCCTTTCCTGAAGGTGAGGTGAGTGAGGCGAACGGAGGGGATGTCTCAGGCGGCGGCGTACTCGGCGAGGTCCTCACCGAGCAGCGTGCGCAGCCGGGCGAGGGCGCGCACGCACCGGGTCCGCACGGCGGCCGAGCTGACGTGCAGGACGTCGGCGGTCTCCTCGACGCTGCGGTCCTCCCAGTAGCGCAGGACCACGACGGCGCGGTCCTTGGCGGACAACTGGGCGAGCGCGTCCAGCAGGGTCAGCCGCAGGGCCGTGTCCCCACCGCGGGTGTCCGCCGACTCCGGCACCGCGTCGGTGGCCCGCTCGGTGCTGCTGCGCCGCCGCTTCTGGGCGAGGAAGGTACGGGTGAGCACGGTCTGCGCGTATCCGGCGGGGTTCCCGGCACGGCTCACCCGGTGCCAGCTGACGTACAGCCGCCCGAGCGTCTCCTGGACCAGGTCCTCCGCCAGATGCGTGTCACCGGCGGTGAGCAGACACGCCGACCGGTACAGATGCCCGGCGCGCACCGCCGCGAACTCCGCGTACTCATCGGCCCGCGCCTGTCTCATATGCCGCTCTCCCCGCCCACCGATGTGCTCGTCGTCGTCCTGACACCTCATTGATGCGGTGGACCCGGGGAAATGTTTCACAACACCTCCGTCACGGCACGCCCACCGGGAGGCGTGGCGCCCCCGCCCGGTGACCGCGCACGACGACGGCCGGTGCGTCCGCCGACGCACCGGCCGTCGAGACGTACCGCCGCTGGCTACGGCAGCCCGTGCACCTTGGGTCCGACCGCGTTGGACCAGGTGTTGCCCGCCGTCGCGTCCCAGTTCGTGGACCAGGTCATCGCGCCGCGCAGGTCGGGGTAGGTCCGGGACGGCTTGAAGGAGCCGCAGTTGGTGCCCCGGGTCAGACAGTCCAGGGCGTTGTTCACCACGGTCGGTGAGACGTAGCCGCTGCCCGCGGCCCGCGTCGAGGCGGGGGTGCCGATGCCGACCTGGGAGGGGGCGAGGCCGCCCTCCAGCTGGATGCAGGCCAGGGCGGTGAGGAAGTCGACCGACCCCTGCGAGTACACCTTGCCGTCGCAGCCCAGCATCGAACCGCTGTTGTAGTACTGCATGTTGACGACGGTGAGGATGTCCTTCACGTTCAGGGCGGTCTGGAAGTAGGCGCCCGACGTGGACTGCATGTCGATGGTCTGCGGGGCCATGGTGAGGACCATCGAGGGGCCCGCCTTCTGGGACAGCGACCGCAGCCCCTGGGACATGTACGTGGCGTTGAGGCCGTTCTCCAGGTCGATGTCGACGCCGTCGAAGCCGTACTCCTGCATCAGGGCGTGGACCGAGTTGGCGAAGTTGGTGGCCGACGCCGAGTCGTTGACGCGGACCGTCCCCAGCTCGCCGCCCACCGAGATGATGACCTTCTTCCCGGCGGCCTGCTTGGCGCGGATGTCGGCCTTGAACTGGTCGACCGTGTAGCCGCCGAGCCCCGCCGAGTCCAGGTTGAAGGTCACGGCGCCCGGCGTCGCGGTGGCGTCGGCGAAGGCGACGGCGATGATGTCGTACTGCGCCTGTACGTCGGAGAGCCGCTGCACGGCCGCGCCGTTGTTGAAGTTCTGCCAGTAGCCGGTGACGGCGTGCTTGGGCACGCCCGTGCCGCCGCCCGGGTTCGTGGTCGTCGTCCCCGTCACGGCCGTCGACTTGGCCGACTCACCGGCCGCGTTGGTCGCCGTGACCTGGAAGGAGTACGAGGTCGAGGGCGCCAGCCCGGTCACCGTGGCCGAGGTGCCGGTCACCGCCGTCACCTTGGTGCCGTTGCGGTAGACGCTGTAGCCGGTCGCGCCCGAGACGGTGTTCCAGTGCAGGGAGACCGAGGAGGCGGTCGTGGACCCGACCGCCAGGCCGGTCGGGGTGGCGGGGACCACCGGGTCCGGGTCGGTGCCTCCGCCGCCGTCGGGGCCGAAGACCGACACGTCGTCGACGTGGTAGGGCTGCTGGCCGTACCAGCCGTGCGTGTAGACCGTCACCGAGGTGGTGTTGGCGCCGGTGGTGAAGGTCGTCGACAGCTGCTTCCAGCTCGTGGAGTCCGGGGTCCAGGTGGAGACGTCCGTGGTGCCGGTGCCCGTGGCGCCCAGATAGGCGTACCCGCCCTGCACCCAGGCGCTCAGTGCGTACGTCGAGTTGGGGCGGACGGCGACCGTCTGGGTGCAGCGGGCGTTGTCCTGTCCGGCGGGGGTCGCCTTGAGCGCGGCGGAGCCGCCGTGCACCGGGGAGGATACCGTCGTACCGCTGTTCGCGGAGCAGGTCCAGTGCGCGAGGCCCGACTCGAAGCCCGCGTTCCTGGCGTTGTTGACGTCCGCGGCGGACGCCTGCTGGGCGGTGGTGAGGGAGAGGGCGAGCGCGGCGGTGACGGCTCCGGACCAGAGTCGTATCCGACCGCTTCGGGAGCGTCTGGGTCTGCGTGCGCGGTCCACTGGAGCCTCCGGTGGGGGAGTGGGGGTCGTAGCGGGACGACGGTGGCCACCGTGCGCCCTACAAGTTGGTCTAGGCCAATTGAGTTGTCAAGAGGTCCAGACCAACCGCTTCGGCGGGGGCGGCGTGAACAACAGGCCTTTTTCGGACGGCCGTAGAGAGGGGTGGTGTCAACCGGCGCGGCACCGGGGTACGCCTTCACGTGGGGTCGGGATGGTCGTCCTGCCCCGGTTTGACGTGTCTTGTGCAACGACAGTTGCTCCACAGCTACAGAAACGCTGTTCTCCGGTCATCGGGGCGTGGATACAGTGCTGAGGTAGTCACGCAGTGAAGTCGTCCAGGGCCGCCCGAGTGATCACGGCGAGGCCGCCGGGCATGGGGAAACGGGGAGCTGCGCGTGCCAACTGCCATTGCCGTGACCAGCGCCGACATGGCGCTGCCGCCGCAGGACGAGCGGACCATGCCCGCCGTCGTCCTGGGGGACCTCGACACGCGCCCGCTCGAACAGGTGCTGGCCGAAATGGTGTCCCTGATCGAGCTGCACGGGCATGTGATCGTCGTCTGCTCCCAGGCCGTCCCCGCCGCCGTGGAGCGGCGCCTGCACACCGTACGCTCCATCCTGGAGAGCGACCGGATAGCCCTCTTCCGCCCCGATCTGCCGCCGCTCGGACTCGCCGTCCTGGCCCGGCAGTTGCGCCAGCTCGCCTCCTGTGACCTGTCCCCGGGAGTCCTCGCCTCCGCCGGGCGGCTCCTGACCCACTACATCCACTCCGGGGCGCTGCTCGGCTCCGTCGCCAAGCTCGACCGGGTCCCGGTGAGCCTGAAGTCGCACGCCAAGTCCTGGATGCCGGGCAGTCAGTTCGGAGTCGTCGCCCATCCCGAGCCGCAGCTGGTGCGCATCGGGCCCGAAGCCCGCCTCGCCGGTCCCGAGTTCGGCACCTGGATGCTGGTCGCCAGGGGCCAGCTCCAGTCCGACTGGGTCACCGGCACCCTCGCCCCCGCCTGGAAGGTGCAGGGGATGCGGGAGGTGGCGCCGCCCGCCGAGTCCGCCGTGTGGTGGGGGACCGGCAGACTGATCGAGTTCTGCACCTACCTGCCCGACCTGTCGGTCCTCTACCAACTGGTCACGTCCGTGCGCCAGGGCAGCTGCCACTGGTGCGGCATCGACGTCATCGGCGACCGCTGCGTCTTCTGCTCCGCCACCGCACCGCCCGTCGAGAACCAGAGAGCCCTCCCGGCCGGATGAGCCCCCCCGTCCGCGGCCCCCGCACCACCGGCAACCGCCCCTTGGGCAACCGCACCGCTCGCACGACTCCTGCCCGCTCGACCGATATCCCCAATGAGGTTGTACGGTTCATGAACTCCCGTCAGCGCCGCGGCGTGATCCTCCTGCTGCTGTCCGTCCTCTGCGCCCTCGCCGCGTTCGCGGGCGTCCTGTCCGTCATCAACGACGTCGAGTCCAAGGTCGGCCCCGAGGTCACCGCCTACCGCGTCAAGTCCGACGTAGCGCCCTATACGACGCTCAGCACGGGCCAGTTCGAGAAGATCGATATGCCCGAGCGCTGGCTGTCCGAGAACGCGGTGACCGACCTGCGGCAGATCGAGGGCAAGATCGCGGTGACCACCCTGCGCAAGGGCTCCCTGCTCCAGAGCGACATGATCGTCAACCAGCCCGCGCTCCAGGCGGGCGAGCAGGAGGTCGCCATCATGATCGACGCGGCGACCGGGGTGGCGGGCAAGATCACCCCGGGCTCGACGGTCAACGTCTACGCCACCTTCGCCGGTGAACGGGAGGGCGACCCCGCCCAGTCCAAGATCATCGTCACCAACGCCCGCGTCCTCGACGTCGGCAGGCTCACCTCCCTGGAGCCCGACCAGGACAACCGGGGCCGCCCCACCGACGCCGTCCCGATCACCTTCGCGCTGTCCACCATCGACGCCCAGCGCATCACGTACGCCGAGTCGTTCGCCCAGCGCGTCCGGCTCGCCCTGGTCGCGCCCGGCACTGACACCACCGTCCCGGAGACCGACCGGACGTACGAACTCGCGAAGGACAAGTGAGAGGCCCGCATGCCCACGAGGATCCTGCCGGCGGTCGGCGACGCGGACGCGGTCCGGTCCATCACGACCCTGCTCAGCCAGCTCCCGGACGCCGAGCCGGTGGCCCCGGTGGTCGACTCCACCCAGCTCGTCGACACCCTCGCCCGGCTCGCCGCCGAGTCCGTCGACGAACTGCCCGAGGTCGTCGTCGTCCATGAGCGCATCGGCCCCGTCCCGGCCCTGGAACTCATCCGGGAAGTCGCCCTGCGCTTCCCCGCCGTGGGGGTCATCCTCGTCACCTCCGACGCCAGCCCCGGCCTGTTCTCCGCCGCCATGGACTCCGGCGCCCGCGGCCTGGTCGCCCTCCCGCTCAGCTACGAGGAACTCGCCCACCGCGTCCAGGCCGTCGCCCAGTGGTCCGTCGGCGTACGCCGCCACCTCGGCCACGGCGGCGACGTCTTCACCGGCGTCGGCGGCACGGTCGTCACGGTCAGCGGCGCGAAGGGCGGCGTGGGCGCCACGCTGACCGCCATCCAGCTCGCCCTGGCCGCGGGCGCCTCCGGCCGCGGGGTCGTCCTCGTCGACATGGACCTCCAGTCCGGCGACATCGCCTCCTACCTGGACGTCCAGTTCCGCCGCTCCGTCGTCGACCTGGCCGCCATCACCGACATCTCCCCGCGCGTCCTGGCCGACGCCGTCTTCCGGCACGACACCGGCGTGGCCCTGCTGCTCGCCCCGGGCGAGGGCGAACGCGGCGAGGAGGTCACCGACCGGGCCGCCCGGCAGATCGTCAGCGCCCTGCGCTCCCGCTACGAGACCGTCGTCATCGACTGCGGCGCCCAGATGAGCGGCGCCAGCGCGGCGGCGGTGGAGATGGCGGACACGGCCGTGCTCGTCACGACCCCCGACGTCGTCGCCGTCCGCGGCGCCAAGCGCATGGTCCGCATGTGGGACCGCCTCCAGATCCGCAAGGCGGAGGAGACCACCGTCGTCGTCAACCGCCACACCCGCGGTACGGAGATCCAGCCGCCGCTGATCCGCAGGATCACCGGCACCACGGTCGCCGCGACCGCGATCCCCGCCAACTTCAAGGAACTGCAGGGCGCGGTGGACGCCGGACGGCTCCACGAACTCGACAGCAAGAGCGTGGTCAAACAGGCCCTGTGGGCCCTCGCGGGCGAACTGGGCCTCGTCAAGGTGCCCGACGGCGCCCAGAAGGGCGGCGGCCGGATGCGGGGCGGAGACCGGGGGGCGCTGACCTTCCGGCGGCGCCGGGACGGAGGGGGTTAGCCGATGTGGACGCCGACGCGGATGCGGGTGCGGCGCGAGGACCGGGACCGGGGCCAGGTGGCGATCGAGTTCCTGGGCATGACCCCGCTGATCATTCTGACGCTGGTGCTGCTGTGGCAGTTCGTGCTCGTGGGGTACACCTTCACGCTCGCGGGGAACGCTGCGGATGAGGCGGCGCGGGCGGGGACGGCGGCGGAGGACCGCCAGGCCGCCTGCGAGGCGGCGGCGATGGAGGACCTGCCGGGGGCGTGGGAGGGGGCGGCGTCGGTGAGCTGTGGGGAGAGCGGCGGCCTGGTGACGGCGGATGTGAGGCTGGAGGTCCCGGTGCTCTTCCCGGGCGCCGTCGGCTTCCCCTTCCAGGTGGACGGGCACGCGGGGGCCGTGGTGGAGGAGACGGGCTGAGATGACGTATCGCACGGGCCGTCGTGACCGGGGCCAGGTCGCCATCGAGTACCTGGGCTTCCTCCCGATCCTCCTCATCGTCGCCATGGCGGGCATCCAGCTCGGCATCATCGCCTACACCGCCCAGCAGGCCGGTACGGCGGCCCGGACGGGGGCGCGCAGCGCCTCGCTGGAGGGGCCGACGCAGCAGGACTGCCAGAACGCGGTCAGCGACTGGCTGGCCGACGGCACCACGTGCGTACCGACGGACCTGGGCGACGAGGTGCGGGTGACCGCCACCGTGGAGATCCCGTCGATCGTCCCCGGCTGGGACTTCGGCCCGGCGACCAAGACCGCCACCATGCCGTCGGACGACTGAACGAGGAGCGAGGTGTACGGCGAATGAGCCTGCGGGCACGCATCAACTCCCCCGAGGAGAACGGCCACCGTGGCGAGGACGGCCACCTGGTCGCCTCCTACCGCGCCAAGCTCCTGGAGGAGATCGACCTCGCGGAGATGAGCGCGCTGGCGGCGGCCGAGCGCAGGGCCCGCCTGGAGCGGGTCCTCGGCCACATCATCAGCCGTGAGGGCCCGGTGCTGTCGACGGTCGAGCGCTCGCAGCTGATCCGCAGGGTGGTGGACGAGGCCCTCGGCCTGGGCATCCTCGAACCCCTCCTGGAGGACGCGTCGATCACGGAGATCATGGTGAACGGCCCGGACGCGATCTTCGTGGAACGAGCGGGCCGGGTGGAGCAACTCCCCCTCCGCTTCGCCTCGAACGACCAGCTCATGCAAACGATCGAACGCATCGTGTCCACCGTCAACCGCCGCGTGGACGAGTCGAACCCGATGGTCGACGCCCGCCTCCCCTCCGGCGAGCGAGTGAACGTCATCATCCCGCCCCTGTCCCTCACGGGCGCCACCCTCACCATCCGCCGCTTCCCCCGCTCCTTCACCCTCCAGGAACTGATCGGCTTCGGCTCGCTCGACGAGCACATGCTGTACCTGCTCGCCGGACTGGTGCAGGCGAAGTTCAACATCATCGTCTCGGGCGCCACCGGCACCGGGAAGACGACCCTGCTGAACGCCCTCTCCGGCCTGATCCCCGACCGCGAGCGCATCATCACCATCGAGGACTCCGCGGAACTCCAGCTCCAGCAGGCCCATGTCATCCGCCTGGAGTCCCGCCCGCCGAACGTCGAGGGCAAGGGCCAGGTCACCATCCGCGACCTGGTCCGCAACTCCCTGCGCATGCGCCCCGACCGGATCGTGGTCGGTGAGGTGCGAGGCGGCGAGTCCCTGGACATGCTCCAGGCGATGTCGACGGGCCACGACGGCTCCCTGGCCACCGTCCACGCCAACAGCGCGGAGGACGCGCTGATGCGCCTCCAGACCCTCGCTTCCATGTCCGACGTGGAGGTCCCCTTCATCGCCCTCCACGACCAGATCAACAGCGCGGTGGACGTCATCGTCCAGCTCACCCGGTTCGCCGACGGCGCCCGCCGCATCACCGAGATCGCACTGGTCGACAGCCACGGCGGCGAACCGTACCGGCTGGCCACCGTCGCCCGCTTCGACGCCCAGCCGATGGCCGCCGACGGCCGTGTCTACGGCTCCTTCCAGTACTTCCCGCTGCCCCGCCGCGTCGCCGAGCGCCTCTACATGGCGGGCCAGCCCATCCCCCAGGCCTACGGCGTCGCCCAGTCCGCCGCCCAACTGACCGCCCGAGAAGCAGGTAAGTAGGTCCCGTCCCCATGGCACTCGAATCCCTGGTCACCCTCACCACCGGCGTCACCCTGCTGGCCTGCGTCCTGGCCGTCACCGGCTTCCACGCCTACGCCATGGGCAAGGCCCAGCGCCAGGCCCTGGTCGACCGCCTCTCCGCGACCGGCCAGATCCCCGTCACGGGCCGCAAGCGCCACTTCCGTGACCTGGACCGCCGCCTGCGCCGCACCCAACTGGGCAGGAAGCTGGAACTCCGCCTCGCCGCCACCGGTCTCGACATCACCCCCGGCGAGTTCTTCGCCGCGATGCTCGCCACGGTCGCGGGCCTCTGGCTGATCGGCCAGGCCACGCTCGCCCCCTTCTTCGGCCCGATCGCCGGACTGCTCGGCGTCTGGGCGGCGACGCAGTTCCTGAACTGGCAACGCCAGAAACGCATCGAGCGCTTCATCAACCAACTCCCCGAACTCTCCCGCATCATGGCCAACGCCACCCAGGCGGGCCTCGCCCTGCGCACCGCGATCGGCATGGCGGCGGAGGAACTGGAGGCCCCGGCAGGCGAGGAACTGGCCAAGGTCGCCCACCAACTCGCCCTCGGCGCCTCGATGGACGACGCCCTCGGCGAACTGGCCGACCGGCTGCCCTCCCGCGAACTGGTCGTCCTCGTCACGACGCTCGTGCTGTCCAACCGGGCGGGGGGTCAGGTCGTGGGGGCGTTGCGGAATCTGACGGAGACGTTGGAGGAGCGGAAGGAGACTCGGAGGGAGGTGCGGACGCAGTTGTCGCAGGTGAATATGACGTCGTACGCGGTGCCGATCATGGGCGTAGGGGCCCTGCTGCTGATGAACAGCATCGAAGACGGCGCACTCGAGCGCATGACGGGCTCCCCGATCGGCCAGGGCGCGGTGATCATCGCGTTCGCGATGTACGCGGTCGGCTTCCTGCTCATCCGTCGCCTGTCCCGCATCGACGTCTGAGACTCCGAGAAGGGAGGTCGAGTCAGTTGATGGCACTTCTTCTGGCACTGATCACGGGCCTCGCGGTCTACGGCATCTTCGCGGGCATACGCATGTACCGTGCGGACGCCAGACTCCCCAGTGACCTCGCCCTCGCCCTGGAGGTCGGCTCCACCCGCACCGGCGCCGTCGACTCCGTCATCGACCGTCTCGGCATGCGGTACGCGCCCGCCGTACTGCGGATGATGGGCCCCAAGCAGGTCGCCAAGTACCGCCGCAAGATCGACCTCGCGGGCAATCCCGGCGGCCTGACGATCGACCGCTATGCCGCCCGTCGTGCGGTCTACGGCTTTCTGGGGTGCTTCGGCGGGCTCGTGATGGTGATGAACGACAACGTGCTCCTGGCGTTGGTCCTGTTCGCCTTCGGCGCGTTCTGGACGGAGGTCGGCATCTGGTCGGCGATCCGGGTCCGCAAGGACGTCATCGAACGCACCCTGCCGGACTTCCTCGACGTGCTCGCCGTCGTCGTCAGCGCGGGCCTCGGCTTCCGGCAGGCACTGGACCGGGTGTCGTCCAAGTACGAGGGCCCGTGGGCCGACGAGATCCGTATCACCCTGCGGCAGATGGACCTCGGCATGAGCCGCCGCCAGGCCTTCGCCGAGCTCCGCCGTCGCAACGACTCCGAACAGGTGGCGATGTTCGTCTCGGCGCTCCAGCAGGGCGAGGAACTGGGCGCCCCGATCGTCGACACCCTGGTGGCCCTGGCCAAGGACATGCGCCGTACGGACGCCCAGAACGCCCGCCGCAAGGCCGCCCGCGCGGTCCCCAAGGCCACACTGATGATCACGACCTTCATGGTCCCGGCCACGATGCTCCTCCTCGGCGCGGGCCTGCTGCTCGGGTCGGGCACGGACTTCGGCACGGTCACGGGTGAGTAGGGGGGAGGTGGCTCACCATGCCGACCTGGCAGACGTCCGACGAGGACCCGGGCATCGGCCTGCTCCGCCGTCGTCCGAGGACGGCGAAGCCACCGGAGATCACCACGCCTCCGGCGGGCACGGTCCTCCCGGTGCAGGCACGCACCGGCGCACCGGACATCCCGGTGACCTCGGCGACGCCTGCCCTGCCGAAGGAACGGGAGAGGACCGTCGGACCGGTCGCGCCGGACGCACGGCACAGCCACCCGCTGCCCGTGGCTCCCGCCTCAGACTCCACCCTTCCCATCCAGGTCAACGCCCTTCAGGCGATGTGCCGCCAGGTCTTCGGCTTTCGGCTGGCCATGATCGCCCTGGCAGCTCCGGCCGCGCTCCTCAACGCCGCTCCGGGGCTGGCGGCCTGGCTCGTGGCCGCCGCCGTGGTCATCACCTTCATGGCGTCCTACGTTCTGTTCCGCGACTGGGAGCGCTTCGGCCCCCTCCTCCTGCGCCACCCCACTCTCCTGGTGCTGGACACCCTCTTCGGCTCCCTGCTGCTGGTCTCGGCGGGCCCGGACACCACCCTCGCCTACGTCAGCGTCACCACACCCCTGCTGGCAGGCCTGGTCTACAGCTGGCGCGGCGCCGCGGCCTTCGCCTGCCTCCAGTCGCTCATCCTGCTCCTGGTCCATGCGACGCTCACGGACACGCCGGGCGCGGCGGTGGCGGAGGCCCTGCTCCTTCCCGGTCTCTGCGTCATCGCGGGCGCGGTCGGCTCCACGCTGCGCAACCTGATGCTCCGTTTCGGCGAGGCGACGCAGGCCCTGACGGCGGTGCAGGCACGACTGGCGGTCACCGAGGCCATCGGGGCGGAACGCGCCCGTCTCGCCCGCGAACTGCACGACTCGGTGGCGAAGACCCTGCACGGCGTGGCGCTGGCCGCCGACGGCCTGGCGGGTACCGCGGACAAGCTGGACCCGGCACTCGTCAAGCAGCGGGCGGAACTCGTGGCCCGTTCAGCCCGCAGGGCCGCGGCCGAGTCCCGCGAACTACTGACGGACCTGCGCCGCGAGTCGGACCCGTCCCACGGCACGGACGTCTCGCTGGAACTGGCCGCCCGTACGGTGGACTTCGCCTCACGCACCGGAGTCCCGGCCGTGTATCACCCGACAGGCGGCGGGGCGGTCCCACCCGTTCCCCCGGCAGTCGCCCGTCAGCTCCTCACCATCGCCACGGAGGCCATGGAGAACGCCCACCGGCATGCGTCCCCGACCAAGGTCGATGTCAGCGCCGGAGTGCACGGCGATCTGTTCCGCATCAGCGTCTACGACGACGGACGCGGCCTGCCCCCGGGCACCACGCTCGAACACCTGCGCCAGGCAGGCCACTTCGGTCTGGTCGGCATGGTCGAACGGGCGGCCTCGGTGGGCGCACGCATCCGCATCGGCCGAGGCGCCCACCCGAGCGGCACGGAGGTCCGCCTGGACCTGCCGTTGGCAGCACTGAACATCTCGACCACGACCTGAGAGGAGACCGCCGATGACGGCTCAAACGCCCCACTCCGGCCCTCCACAGCCGCTCCCGAACCCGTTCGACGACTCCGTGCCGCCCTCCCTGCGCGTGGTGGTGGCCGACGACAACCCGGTCGTCCGGGCGGGCCTCACGGCCCTGCTCTCCGGCCGCGAGGACATCACGGTCGTGGCGGAGGCCGCCGACGGCCGCCAGGCCTACGACGCCACCCTCGCCCACCGCCCCGACGTCGTCCTCCTCGACGTCCGCATGCCCGGCGTCGACGGCATCTCGGCCCTGCCGTACCTCGTCCAGCTGGCCCCCGTCGTGATGCTCACGTACAGCCGCGAGTCGGAGATCGTCCATGAGGCGCTGCGCAAGGGTGCGGGCGGCTACCTGGTCCACGGCGAGTTCACGGCGGACCAGTTGGTGGCGGCGGTGCGGGACATCAAGGAGGGCAGGGCGCACTTCACGTCCACGGCGGCGGGGGCATTGCTGGCGCAACTGCGAAAGGGAGGGGTGGAGGCTCCCCTCCCGGACGGCTTAGGTGCACGTGAGGGCACCCATCTTCCCCCGCTTAGCAGCAGAATGGACCCTGCGAGCGCGGTCGCGCCCCAAACTACTTCTGCGGAAAACCTTTCGCAACTGCAACCGACTGTGGCACAGTCGACGTCTGGATGGACAGGTGTCGGGGCGGGTAGGCCGCCCGCCCCCGACCGATCGCGGTTCCAGCTCAGCACCAGGGAGGCGGAGATCATGGACCTCATCGCGTCCGGCATGACCAACCAGCAGATCGCCGCCACCTGCTTCATCAGCGAGAAGACCGTCAAGAACCACATCAACCGCATCTTCGCCAAGCTCCACAGCACCAGCCGCGCCGAGGCCGCCGCCAAGTGGCTGGGGACGGCGCCGGGTTCGCGGCGAGAGGTGGGCTGACCCGTGGCGGCTCGCCGGGGCCTGCGGCCCCACCTCCGTGATTGGGCCCGCGATTGGGCCCTGGGACCCTCTGCTGGGCGGGGCGCCGGGACGTACCTTTCTGGCATCGCGAACGGCACCCGAGCCGACACCGGAGGGGAACACCATGAGCAACTGGATCAACACCACCGTCTCGTACCTTCAGTCCCGCGCCGCCAGGAACGACAAGGGGCAGACCGCGGTGGAGTATCTGGGGATCATCGCGGTGGTCGTGGCGATCATTCTGGTGCTCCTCGCCACGGACTTCGGTGCCACGATCGCCGATGCGATCACCACGAAGATCGGCGAGATCACGGGTTGATGCACGGGCGTCACCGAGACGACGCAGGGCAGGCCTTCCCCATCTACATCACGGTGGTGGGGGGCCTGCTCTTTCTCGCGTTCGCGTTCTTGGCGGTCGGCCAGGCCGCGACCACCCGAAACGAGGCCCAGACGGCGGCTGACGCCGCAGCGCTCGCGGCGGCCCAGCACCGGCGTGCACTGCTGACGGGCCAGTGGCTGGACGACGTGCTGGACCCAACTCGGTGGCAGGACATCTTCGAGGGCAACGTGCCGGGTGTGGTGCCAGGGCTTTCATGCTGGCGTGCGGAGCAACTCGCGGGCCAGAACGACGCCCACGTGACGGGTTGTACGTCGGAGCCGTTGCGCTTCACGGTTGCAGTCGAGACCGACGAGCCGGTGGGTGACACCGTCGTGCCCGGCACGGAGGGCCAGCACGCCACGGCGTCCGCCATCGCCGTCATCGAACCCCGCTGCGGGTTCGAGCCCCCGGCCGAGGACGCCGGTGAGGACGTGCTGCCCAGTCTCTCCTGCAAGGGAGGCGTGACATGGGACCTGGACCCGCAGCTCGACCTCCCGGAACCCAAGGATCTCTTCGACGTCCATCTGGCCGACTGAATAGCGAACGACGAGTGATAAAGGAAGCGGAGTCATGAGGATGCGGTTCACGACGAAGGCCCGCAGGGGGATGGTCGCGTTGACCGTTGCGGCCGGTCTGGCCCTCGGCGTGGCTGGTTGCGGTGGGGGTGGGGACGGCGGCGATGACGAGAAGCCTCAGGCTTCGGCGACCGCTTCGAAGGGTGACGGTTCGCAGCCTAGCGCTCAAGAGGGCCAGGAGGGCGATCCGCTGGCCGAGTTGAGGGGCTCCGATGGGCTGATGCTCCAGATCACCTCTGCTGAGCGTGATGCGGGCGGCTTCGTCACCGTGAACGGCACGTTGAAGAATGACAGTGACAAGTCAGTCACCGTTTCCACGCTGCTGAGGGGAAACGAGTCCGAGATCATCGCGCACGGCAGGTCGCTGGGCGGAGCCACCCTGGTGGACAGCAAGGAGAAGAAGCGCTACTACGTGCTACGTGACACAGATGGACGGCCGTTGACGACAACCGGGCTGTCGATCCTCAAGGCAGGCGAGGAGATCACCGTCTTCATGCAGTTCCCCGCCCCGCCCTCGAGCACCACAGAGGTCACCTTCCAACTGCCGACCTTCTCCACCGGCACTATCACGATCTCCGGGTGAGGCCACCATGACCCCCACCCGCCTCACCCTGGCCCTCACCGCCACCACCGTCATGCTCGCCACCAACCTCTACGCCGCCACCACCGCCCACGCCGACGACCCCAGCGTCCCCCCCGGCACCGAGGCGACAGCCGCCGCCCCCGTGGAACTCGACGCCAACGACCCGGACCTGAAGCTCCCCGAGGGCGCCACCCTGGCCGAGCCCAAGGTCCTGGACATCAAGCAGGTCGTAGAGGACCAGAGCGGCGACGAACGCCGCGAGGACACGAACGCGGACGTCAAGTTCGCGCTGCAGGCGGAGGTCCTCTTCGGCAAGGACAGCGCGCGGCTCGGCGCGCAGGCGAAGGCCCGTATCGTCGCGATCGCGGCGGAGATCAAGACGCAGAACGCGACGACGATCCGCGTCTTCGGCTTCACGGACAACCTGGGCTCCTCCGCCCACGGCGACGTCCTGTCCCGCCAGCGCGCGAACGCCGTGCACGGAATCCTGGAGTCCGAGCTGAACGACCCCGGCATCACCTTCGAGGTGCGGGGCTACGGCGAGCAGTACCCCATTGCCGACAACTCCACGGAGGCGGGCCGCAAGAAGAACCGCCGGGTGGAGATCTCCTTCCCGAGGGGAGACGCCTGACCCGACCACCACGAGGCCCGCCCCGCAGGGGTGGGCCTCGTGGTGGTCACGAAGGCGCACTCCAGGTGATCCAGCCGTTAACCTGTCGTTCGCGCGAGCGAATCAGGTGCGAGTGATCGACTCGGGAACGTCGGCTCGGGGAACGGGGAACCCGTATGACCGTACTCATGCTCCTCGCGGCGCTGTACGGCGTCATCCAGGTCTTCCTCCTGTCCGCTCCCACCCGTTCCGTACGCCTGTCCACGGTGCTGCTGGCGATCCTGGTGGGCGCGTACGTGTGCGGCACGGTCACGGCGCTGCTGGAGCTGGGGTACACGAGGACGATCGCCGACCTGACGGACCGGTCGCTGATCCAGGTGGTGAACACCACCGCCTACACCGTCGCGCCGTGGGTGGAGGAACTGGTCAAGGTGTCGCCCCTGCTGGCGGCCGGGCTGTACGTCAAGGTCCGCCGACAGTGGGGACTGACCGACTTCACGGTGCTGGGCGCGGCACTGGGCGCCGGGTTCGGGCTGCTTGAGGCGCTGTTGCGGTACTCCCTGGACGGCGACCGGGTACTGGCGCGCCAGGGCGGCTGGATCGTGCCCGACAGTCTGGCGCCGCCGTACATACCGGGCGTGGCGCGGATATTCACGTCCTGGCTCCCCGCGCCCGCCGCGTCGCTGGGCCTGGGGCAGGCCGGTGACATCACGGTGGCCACCTTCAGTCACCTGGTGTGGACCGCGGTGGCGGGGCTGGGGATCGGCATTCTGTGGCGGGCGCCGGGCTGGCTGAAACCCCTGTCACTGGTGCTCGTCGGCGCGGCGGCGGCGCACCACGCGCTCAACAACTACGTCGCGACGCACCCGACGGCGAATCAGCGCGAGCGGTGGCTGGAGTCCGTCGAGGACCATCTGTGGGCCGTCCCCGTGGCGGCGCTGCTGCTGGCGATGGCGATCGACACCGCCTCCCTGCGCCGCGGCAAGCGTCACCTCCCCGATGTCCTGGTCGGGGACGAGCGGGTGGACGGCGACAGTGCGGCGGCGCTGATCCGCTATGCCGCCTGGCGTCTCCCCTGGACCCCGCTGATCGCCCTTCGCTTCCTGCGGCTGCGGCGGGCCCTGTGCTACTCCGCCGGGGCGGCCGGACCGCGGGGTCGCCCGTCCGACGAGTCCTTACGCCGGACCGTGGCCGATATCGCGGGCCGGATGAACGCCACGGACAGCGCGGAGGCGTGGCGTACGGGCAGGGCCGAAACACGCGCTCGCGTCAGAGCGGCGGTCCGAGCGCGCGTGAGCCGTGGCCGATGGGTTCTGGTGATCCTCCCCTTGGTGCTGATGGCACCGGCGGTGCTGTTCCTCTGTGTCGGTTCGTTCAGGTCGACGGCCGGGTTCCAGGAGCACTTCACCGGCGGTTCCGGCCCGGCGGTCCTGCGTGGCTTCACGGTGGCCGCCATGGTCTGGATCGCGTGGCTGCTGACGGTTCTGCTCCGGACCTGGCGCCAGGCGGCGGCCCAGCCCCTGGGGGAAGCCCTCGCCGCCCATCGCCTGCGCCTCTGCGTCGCCGTGTCCTCCGCGACCACCGGCGCCCTCCTCGTCTACCGCAGCACCGGCCCCACCGGCACCGACGGCCCGGCCATCCCCCCGGCCCACCTCCTCGAAGCCCTGGACCGCTTCCTCGTCTACCTCGGCTTCGCCCTGCTCCTCCTCTCCCTCCTGGCGCTGCTTCCGCCCGCAGCGGGCTTCGCCTTCGCGGGGGTGACGGTGGCGGGAGAAGGGATGCTCGGGGCTGCGCTGGCCGCACGTCTCGGTCTGGCCGGTGTCGCGCTGATGGCCGTGGGAGCGACGGGCGGAGGGGGAGACTCCGGAAGTGCTGGCTCTGGGGCGGGCGGATCAGGTCGGGGTGGCAGTGTGTCCCCCGGGTCGCAGGGTCCGGGTGCTTCGGCGGACGCGATCGGTGGGCACCGGACAGCGTCCGGGATCGCGAAGTGGGCGCGTCAGCAAGGATGGAGGGAGACGCGTACGGAGAACGGCCCTCCCAAGTTCGTCGACGAGAACGGGATCGTTCGTGTCACCTTGAAGCAGGGCAGCAGTCGTGCTCCGGGCAGCGGAACGCCGCACGTGGAGATAAGGAACGCTCAAGGAGATCGGATAGACCCCGCCGGAAACACCGTGACCAGGAAAAGCCCGGGAAACCACACACCGATTGTTTGGGATCTGCCGTGAACTCTGCCAGGGTCGAATATTTTCAGATGGGCGTCTTTGACGGTGTGTACTTGGAGGACGGTTTCGTCCTGGGAATTCAGGCGAACCCCGGTCGTCTGTGCCTGGACGTCGAAGTGGTTCTCACGCCGGAGCATCCCCGGTACCGTCCCCCCGCCCCCGGGGAGCAGTACTGCTATGCGGTCGCCGTGATCGAGTTCGCCGATGTGCGGCGCCTCACCTGGGACGGGCAGGGGACGCCGCCCGCGAAGGACGCGTCCGGTGAGACGGACTACGGCGGAATCGACGCCCTCTTCTGGGACGGCTCGGCCTATCACGTCGAGGGTGACTGGGGAGCGATCGTCGTGGTGTCCGCCGCGCCCGCGCTTCACTGGGGCGCCGGGCACCGGAAGAATCCGTGACGGGACTGATACGCACCCGGTCTCCCGCACCCTAAGCCCGTCCTGAAGCGCGTGACAGTGCGCGGGTGTCGGGCTCGTTCACAGGGCGCCCCCCACGTGCTCCCGGTGATCCACCACCCTCCTCTCCAGACGCATCCCGTCCCGGCCGGTCGGAAAGGCTGACGCCGTGCACTCGTGCACGAGCCGTCATTCGCGTCCCAGCAGAGGAGCCCCCCGTGCCCTACACGATCGAGGAACGACACCTGTTCGACGAGGTCCGCGAGCTGCTGACCGCCACCGTCGAGGACCTGACCGCGGAGGAGATCGAGCCCGACAGCAGCCTGAAGGACGACCTGGGTGTCGACTCGCTGGCCCGGCTGGAGCTGGTGGCCGCGATCGAGGACCACTGGCAGATCAAGGTGCCGGTGGAGGAGGCGGAGGAGCTGACCACGGTGCGGGAGATCGTCGCGCATCTCCGTGCCACCGTCCCGGCCCCCGCCGGTGAGTCCTCGTGAGCCCTCGTTGTGGAGCCGTACCGGCTCCCGCCAAGGCACCGGCCGTGGTCACCGGACTGGGCATGACCACGGCACTGGGCGGTGACGTCCCCTCCACCTGGGCGGCCCTGCTGGCGGGCGCGTCCGGTATCGGTCACCTCGACATCGGACCACCGAACGGCCCCACGCAGCGGTACCTCGCCGCCCGGGCGGCCGTGGAACCCCGTACCGTGCTGCCCGCCGCGAAGGCCTCGCACTGCGACCGTTCCGCGCAGTTCGCCCTGGTCGCCGCCAAGGAGGCCTGGCGGGACGCGGGGCTCGCCGACGGAGCGGCGCTCAGCGACCAGGGCTCCCGGGTGGCCTCGGTCGTCGGGGTCGGGCTGGGCGGGCTCACCACGATCCTCGAGCAGAACCATCGTCTGGAGACCGCTGGGCCCCACCGGGTCAGTCCGCGCACCATTCCGCGCATGCTGCCCAACCATCCCGCCGCCGAAGTGGGGTTGATGATCGGGGCCAAGGCCCGGGTGCACACCCCCGTCAGCGCCTGCGCCTCCGGCGCCGAGGCCCTCGCGCTCGGGTTGGAACTCATCCGGGACGGTCTGGCGGACGTGGTGGTCGCGGGGGGTACGGAGGCCGCGCTGACGCCCCTTGCCTTCGCCGGGTTCGCTCGGCTTCAGGCGCTCTCCGAGCGCCATGACGACCCCGCGCAGGCGTCCCGTCCCTTCGACGCGGACCGCGACGGCTTCGTCATGGGGGAGGGCGCGGGCGTCGTCGTCCTGGAGAGCGCCGAGCACGCCGCCGCCCGCGGCGCCCGTGTCCACGGCCATCTGACCGGCGCGGGCATCACCAACGACAGTCACCATGTCGCCCAGCCCGCCCCGGGCGGCACGGGCTGCGCCGCCGCCGTGCACGCCGCCCTGAGCGATGCGCGCCTGCTCCCCTCCCACATCCAGCACATCAACGCCCACGCCACCTCCACCCCGGTCGGCGACCTGTGCGAGGCGCAGGCTCTCACGGCCGTGTTCGGGGAGGAGTTGAAGGAGGTCGCGGTCAGCGCGCCCAAGGCCGCCTTCGGGCACACCCTGGGCGCCGCCGGTGCGATCGAGGCCGTCCTCACGGTGCTGGCCCTGCGGGAGCGGACCGCACCGCCGGTCCACAGCCTCGACCGCCTGGACCCGGAGATCGACACCATCGGCCTGCACGTCGTCGGCCGCCACCCCCAGCCACTGCCCGCCTCCGGCCCCCTCGCCGCCCTCAGCACCAGCATGGGCTTCGGCGGGCACAACGTGGCCCTGGCCTTCACCAACGCCGCATGACTCCCCGCACCGTACTGATGTGTCCCGGCCAGGGCGCCTACCTCCCAGGCGCCCTGCGCCCCCTGCGCGACCACCCCGCCGTGAGCGCCGTACTGGACACGGTGGACGCCTGCGCCCCCGCCCGGGAACCCACCTCGCCCGTGAGCGCGCTGCTCACCCACCCCGACGCCCCCGCCCCCGAAGACCTCGTCCGCTCCCACCCCCTGGCCTTCGACCTGGCCACCTACACCGCCGCCGTAGCCACCGCCACGGCGGTGCTCGACCTCCTCCCCACCCCCGCCGACGCCGTCATCGGCCACAGCATGGGCGACCTGGCCGCGCTGACCGTCGCGGGGGCGATCACCGTGCGCCAGGGCGTACGACTGCTGCAGATCAGGGACCACCTGTTACGCGACGCCGCGCTGCCCGCGGCCGGTCTGCTCGTCACCGACCTGACCTGGGACCAGGCCACGGCCCTCCTCCACGACGACCGCACCCCCCGCCACCTGGCCATCGCCGCCCACAACGCACCGGCCCAGGTCGTCCTCGCGGGCCCGACCGCCGCCCTGGCACGGATCCGCCCCCTCCTCCACGACCGCGGCCACCGCGCCACCCCCTTCACCAGCCGCACGGCCTTCCACCACCCGCTGCTCGGCGAGGTCCACCGCGTCTTCCGCCGTCTCCTGCAGAGCCAGCCGGTCACCCGCCCCCGCCTCGCGGTCCACACCACTTCCACCGGCGGCCACCAGGCCCACACCCCGGCCCAGCTCCGCACCGCCGCCGCGGCCCACCTCACCGAACCGGTGACCTTCATCCCCGCCCTGCGCACCCTCCACCAACACGGCTACACCACCTACGTCGACACCGGCCCCCGCGCCCTCCTGAGCACCCTCGCCAAGACGAACCTGCCCCCCGACTGCCACGCCCCGGCCCCGCTGCGCACCCCCGCCGCCCCGGCCCGCATCCGCGCCCGCCTCTCGCGCCCGGCCACTTTGGGTGCCGCATTGGGTCCACGGGCCCATCTCTGAACCGGAGCCCCTTCCTAACCTCGGCCCATGATCTGAGCGTTGAGCTGAGGAGGGGGCATGGCCTCGGTCGGGGGAGTTCCAAAGTTCGGTGGTGCCTCGTGGCCGTCGGGGCGGGGTGGGCGGGTGGAGCTGCCGCGGTCGCTGGCGGTGGCGCTCGTCCTGGTGCACGCGCTGTTCGCGTTCACCGTCCTCGGCGGCGCCGGGATGCTCCTCACCGCCGCCTCGTACGACATCGTCGACGGCCGCCTCCTCGCCGTCGCGGCCTACGCCGCCGCGCCCGGCACGCTCGGCTGGTGGCTCGCCCGGCGCAGTGGGGAGGGCGGGGTCCGGGTCTGGTGGGGGCTCGTCGCCGTCCAGGTGTGGCTGGTCCTCGGGGCCTTCGCCCATGTCGCCGAGGGGTCCGGGCGGGGGTTCAGCCAGCTCCTTCTGCCCGTCCTCGTCCTCTACTTCGTCACCCGGCCCGAGAGCCGCGACTGGTACCGCCTCGCCGAGTACGACCGACAGCAACGGCGGCCCTTCTCACTGAGCCGCATGATCCGCTGGCGGCGGGACGACGGGCAGACCGCCGTCGAGTACGCCGGTCTCGTCGCCGTGGTCGCCGCGGTCATCGCCGCGCTGGTGGTGAGCGGCCTCGGCACGCGGCTCTACGGCGGTCTGCAGGCGCAGGTCTGCCGGGTCGTCGGGATGGGGTGTACGGCGGAGCCCGTCGCCGGAGACACCGACAGCCCCGACGGCCCGCACACCGACGGCCCGCACACCGACGTCCCGCACACCGACGTCCCGAACACCAACGGCCCCAACCAACCCGCCGCCCTCGACCCCGCCGACCCCGTCGCCGCCGAGGACGAGACCGACGAACCCCCCTACGAGGACCCCACCCCAAGTGACGAAGGCGACGACGGCGAAGGCTGCTTCTCCGGCGTCGGCGCCTTCTTCGGCTGCGCGGGCGACCAGCTGAAGCAGGTCGGCGAAGGCCTCGTGGTCGACGGCATCGGCGGTGACCTGGAGGGCATCTGGAACACCGTCATCCACCCGGTCGACACCTGGAACGGCCTGATGGACTACGGCCGTTCGCTGGGCGACGCGTGGTGGGACGACACCGCGGACGCCCGCGAGAAGTGGGACGACGGCGACTACTTCGGCGCGGTCCTCGACTGGGGCGGCGCCTCACTGGGCACCGGCGGCACCGTGCTGTTCGACTCGTTCATCGGCGACGAGGTCGTGGAGCAGTGGGACAGCGGCAACGAGACCCGGGCCGTCACCACCGTCCTGTGGAACGTCGGCTCCCTCTTCATCCCCGGCTACGGCGAGGCGAAGATCGTCGAGAGGGTCGGCTCCCTCGGCAAGCTGAGCAAGCTCGCCGACGACGCGGCCGAGGCGGCGCGGGACGCCCGGCGGGCGGCGCGCGCCGGTGACCTGGACGCCCTGGAGGACGCCGCCCGACGGGCCGACGAGGCCGCCGACGAGGCCGAGGACGCGGCGCGCAGGTCGGGCTGTGCCATCGCGGCGCCCGCACGGGTCGTACCGTACGACCCTCCCCTCTCCGGCGGCCCCGGCACCGGGACCACCGTCCTCGCCGCCGCCCAGGCCCGGGTGCCCTACGGCGTGCGCGCGGAGGGCGGTTGCGACGAGGAGGCCAGGGAGCAGGCACGGCGGGCCCGCGAGCAGGAGCGGCTGGCCTACCTGGAGCGCAAGCGGGCCGAGGAGCCGGAGCGGGCCGGGCGCGCGCTGGAGAACCGCAAGGAGTGGCCCCCGCCCGAGCACGGCGACACCGCCGACCCGCGCAACTACCAGCCGCCCGAGTGGGCCGACGACCTCCGGAGCCGTACCTACGGCGACGCCGACGGCGGCGACGGGTTCTGGGCCAGCCGCGACCGCAACCCCGAGCCCACCTGGCGCAACGAGTCCTGGCTGCGCTACCAGGAGCAGGTCACCGGAACCCAGCGCGGCCACGAGTACGTCGTACCGCACCCCGACCCCGACGTCCCCGACGTCGAGTTCGACGGCTGGGACTCCTCCCGGCAGACGTATCTGGAGGCCAAGAACGGCTACGACTCCCTCCTGACCGCGGACCGCGCCGAACTCACCCCCTCCGGCCGGGAACGGCTGCTCACCGAGGCCCGTCGGCAGGTCGAGGCCGCGCGGGGCAAGGACGTCGAGTGGCACTTCTCCAACCAGGAGGTCGCCGACGCGGCCCGCGACGCCTTCGAGGACGCCGGTCTGGACATCGAGGTCGTCCACACCCGGCCCGAGCCGACCGGCGGCGAACGCAGACCGGAGGCGTTCGACGAGTGACCAGCGGGTCACCCGGCCTTCCCCGCCCTATGGTGAAGACCGTTCAGTACGAGACACAGACGAGCCGTGCACGAGACGCAGACGTGGGAGCACAAGACATGCGACGAGTCGTCCGAGGCTTCTGGGGCCCCCGGCCGGAACCGGTCGACGCGCTCACCGCACGCTGGAGCGCGACCCTGGAGCGCATCGCCGGACTCCTCCCGGAGGCCACCGGCGGTGCGGAGCCGACCTGGCGGACGGTGCCCGTCTCCGGTCCCGGTGCCGCGGTCCGCACCGGCGACGGCGCGTCCCTCACCGAGGCGCTGCGCGCGGCGCAGGCGGCCGACGACTGGTCCGCCGCGAACGGCACCTCCCTGCGCGTGCTGCTCGCCGACCCCGCCCCCGCCTGGAAGGTGGAGATCGCCGGGCTGGCGGGCGGCAGCCCGGAGTTCCTGCTCCAGTCGCTGGTCGTCACCGTCGTAGCCCCGGACGACGCGCGGTTGCCCGACGCCGAACTGCTCACCGCCGTCGCCGAGTCGTGGCAGCCGGACTACGGCGACGCCGGGGACCGGACTGTGACGGCCGCTCTGAAGAGGGAGGCGGGCTTCAAGGTCGGTACGCCGTCCGTCGGCTGGGCGGGCTTCCTGTCTCCGGGGCGGGCGTCCCGTATGCCGGACGGGGTCTTCGGCAGGGAACTCCCCGGCACCGGCGTACTCCTCGACATCGCGGCACCCGGCGACGACACCGCGCCCGTCGTCCGGGCGTACGAGGCCCTGAAGGCGGCCGGAGCCCTGGACCCGTTGCCCCAGCCGATGGACAGGCCCGCCCTGTGACCGCCCGCTTCGGGGAACCCTTCGAGCTGACGCGGGCGGTTACCGACGTGGCGGAACTGCTCGCGGCACCGGTGCCGGGGCCCGGTCAGGCCACGGCCGACGAGGGCGATCCGGTCACCGGCGAGTGGACCAGGACCAGCGGCGACGGCTTCCTCGTCGTCCCCCTCTGGGAGAGCGCCCCCTTCACGGGCCTCTACGACCCCGAGTGGAACGAGGCCGCGGCGGTCGCGGAGGAGCATCTCGCCGCCCTCACCCATGAGTTCGACGGCGCCTACGGGCCGCACCGCACGGTCGGCATGCGGGCCCCCGCCCTCCGCGGAGGTACGGGTGAGCCGCTGCCTCCGCTCTTGCGGGCCCTGACCGGCCGGGACCTCCTCGGCGACCTCACCGTCTGGGACCTCGGGGCGGACCGCTGCCTCGCGCTCTCCCTCAACCAGTCCGACGGCGACGCCCCGATGATCCTGGTCGCGGCCGTCTCCGCCCGGCCCGTCACCGAGCCGCCGGAATGACCTCCACGCGGGTGCCCGTGCGGAGCCCCCACTGCGCCATGACCCCCGCCGCCGCCTCCAGTACGTGCCGTGAGCGCGGCCGGGGCAGGCCGAGGCGGCCCGGCGGCATGGTGCGGACGGCCAGGACGGTGAGGTCGCGGTCGAGGTAGGCGACGTCGATGGGGATCCGCATGCGGAAGGTGTGGACGCTGCTCGCGGGGGAGAGCAGGAGCGCGCCGTCCACCGCGTCGCGGCCCAGCAGGCCCCTCGTGCGGGCGCGGTAGGACGTGGCCAGTTCCAGGGGGACGGTGACGTCCGTGCCCTGCGGGCCGCCGCGCACGACCAGTTCTCCCCGTCCGTCCCGCCAGCGTCGGCCCATGTGCCGGTTCCTCCCGTCGTCCGTGCGTGCGGGGACCGTATCCGGTGGCGAGTGGGCCCCACATGGGTCCACGGGCCCATGCCGGGTGCGGCCGGGGCGGATTAGGGTCCGGGCGTGCGCGCACTCATCGTCCTCGTGGCCGCCCTGTGGGGCGGGGGAGCCGGGCTGCTGCTGCCGCGGGCCGCTCACCGGTTCTCGGTGGCCGCCGGGGAGCCGTGGAGCGAGCGGTGTCCGGGCGGGCACCGGATCACGGGCGCGTTCGGGGGCTGGGTGGGGCGGGCGCGGTGCGTGGAGACCGGCTGTGCGCCGTACGGGCCCAGCGCCGCCCTCGTCGCCACGCTCACCGCCGTGGTCTGCGCCGTGCTCGGCGCCGCGACCGGGGCGCGTCCCGAGGTCGTGGTGTGGCTGGCGGTCGCGCCGTTCGCCGTCCTCCTCGCCCTGGTCGACCAGCGGGTGCAGCGGCTGCCCGACGTGCTGACGCTGCCGCTCGCCGCCGGGATCCTCGTCCTGCTCGGCGCCGCCGCCGCGCTGCCCGCCGACGGGGGCTCCTGGGGCATGGCGGTGCTCGGGGCGCTCGTGCTGGGCGCCGGGTACCTGGTCCTCTTCCTCGTCAACCCGTCCGGCATGGGCTTCGGCGATGTGAAGCTGGCCCTGGGCCTGGGCGCGGCCCTCGGCTGGTACGGCTGGTCCGTCCTGTTCACCGGCGCCCTCGCGGGTCTCGCCTACGGTGCCCTGTACGGCCTCTCCCTGATCGCCCTGCGCCGCGCGAGCCGCAAGTCGGCGATCCCGCTGGGGCCGTTCATGATCGGCGGGGCGTTCACGGGGGTCGTGCTGGGCGGCATGGCGGCGTACGGATAAGCGGTTGTCGTACCGGCGTGCGCCCGCTAGGAAGATCCCATGACTGGACTCGGCGCTGTCTTCCGTCCGCAACTCCCGCCCGAGCGGCTGCGCGAGGTCGCCCGCCTCGCCGACGAGGCGGGCCTGGAGGAACTGTGGCTGTGGGAGGACTGCTTCCGTGAGGGCGGGATCTCCACGGCCGCCGCCGCCCTCGCCTGGACCGAACGGCTCCGGGTCGGCATCGGTCTGCTGCCGGTGCCGCTGCGCAACGTCGCCCTCACCGCGATGGAGGCCGCCGCGCTGTACCGGATGTTCCCGGGCCGTCCCGTCCTCGCCGTCGGGCACGGTGTGCAGGACTGGATGGGGCAGGTCGGCGCCCGCGCCGAGTCGCCGCTGACCCTGCTGCGCGAACACCTCGACGCCCTGCGCGCCCTGCTGCGCGGCGAGCGCCTCACCACCGAGGGGCGGTACGTCCGCCTGGACGACGTGGCCCTCGACTGGCCGCCCGCCGAGGCGCCGGAGGTGCTCGCCGGTGCCACCGGGCCGCGCACGCTGCGGCTGGCCGGTGCGGCGGCGGACGGCACCCTGCTCACCTCGGCCACCTCCCCGGACGGCGTACGGGAGGCGCGGCGGCTGATCGACGAGGGGCGGGCGTCGGCCGGTCGTACCGACCCGCACCGCGTCGTCGTCTACCTCCTCGCCGCCACCGGTCCCGACGCCGCCGCCCGGGTGCGTGCGGAACTCGTCGCCGAGGGTCTGGCCGACGTACCCGAGGTCGGCGTGGCGGGGGACGCCGGTGCCGTCGCCAAGGCGGTGGCGCGGTTCGCGGAGGCCGGGGCCGACACCGTGGTCCTCCAGCCGACGGGGGACGAGCCCGACCCGGAGGGGTTCGTGCGGTTCGTGGCCGAGGAGGTCCGGCCGCTCGTGCCGTGAGCCATGGGTGATCGACAGGCTTCCTTCGAGGAACTGACCGCCGAGGGCGCCGCCGTGCCCACCGAGGGCTGGGACTTCTCCTGGTTCGAGGGCCGGGCCACCGAGGAGCGGCCGTCCTGGCGGTACGCGGAGTCGCTGGCCGGTCGGCTGGCGCGGGCCGGGGCGGCGCTGGACGTGCAGACCGGGGGCGGCGAGGTGCTGGACTTCGCCCTGGGCCGGGCCGCTCCGGCGGCGCCCGCCCGGGTCGCCGCCACCGAGGGCTGGCCGCCGAACGCCGCCAAGGCCACCGGCCTGCTCGGGCCGCGCGGCGTCACCGTCGTCGCCGTGCCGGAGGACGCGCCGCTGCCCTTCCCGGACGCCGCCTTCGACCTGGTCTCCAGCAGGCATCCGGTGCGCCCGCAGTGGGCGGAGATCGTCCGGGTGCTGCGGCCCGGCGGTACCTACTTCGCCCAGCACGTCGGGCCGAACAGCGTCTTCGAGTTGGTGGAGTTCTTCCTCGGCCCGCAGCCGGAGGCGGTCCGCGGCGCCCGCGACCCCGGGCGCGAGCGCGCCGCCGCCGCGGCCGCCGGGCTCGAGGTGGTGGAGCTGAGGGCGGAGCGGCTGCGCGTCGAGTTCCATGACATCGCCGCCGTCGTGCACTTCCTGCGCAAGGTGGTGTGGATGGTGCCGGGGTTCACCGTCGCCGCGTACGAGCCCAGGTTGCGTGCCCTGCATGAGCGGATCCGCGCCGACGGGCCGTTCGTCGCCCACAGCACCCGGCACCTGTTCGACGCCCGGAAAAGCGATCGGTAAATAGCCGGGCGGCCGGTGTGGTTTTCACATCGTTATCGGGGGTGGCTCGATTCGGCCCCGGAGGCTCGGGTAGGTTCAGACCAAGGTAATTCGCGCCAGCAAAGCTGCGCGGGGCGGCACCGCGCGGTGGAGGGGGCTGCGCGGTGCCGTGTACCGCGTCAAGCGCGCGTCCGACCTCCGGTTAGCCCATCAGGGGGACGTCGCGTGTCGCCTTGAATCCGCTGCGATTCGGCCATGAACCCCTGGTGAACCCGGCATTCCGCGACCATCGGCGCGTTGCCGGGCGAATTCGGAGAGTAGTTGTGGCACGCAGATGCACCCAGCATCACTTACGAAGGGTTATGGTGGAAGCCCCCCCTCGGGCCGGTCCGTCTCCCCCCCACGGACCGGCCCGTTTTTTCATGCCCGTTTCCTGCCCGCGCCCGGTCGCTTTTCGCGCGCCCCCGCCCCGGCGGACTTCCGCGTTCCGGCCCCTCGGGGCGCCCGCGCACCCGCCTCTTCGACCGCCCGCTGCGGCGCCTCGACGCCCGGCACCCCGGGCTCCGCCCCCCGTCCCGCGGGGGTACGCTTCGCCAGCGGGGACCGCCACGCACGGAGGGGCTGACGATCACGTGAACCTGCGCGACAAGCTGCGTAGCCTGCTGGTCAGGCTGTACGCACGCCGGGTGGAAGGCCACCTGGACCACGCTCAGGTGCCCAAGCACATCGGCGTCATCATGGACGGCAACCGCCGCTGGGCGAAGGCCGCGGGCTCGTCCACCGTGCACGGTCACCGGGCCGGTGCCGAGAAGATCGGGGAGTTCCTCGGCTGGTGCACCGAGACCGAGGTCGAGGTCGTCACCCTCTGGCTGCTGTCGACGGACAACTTCGACCGTCCCGCCGACGAACTGGTCCCGCTGCTCGGCATCATCGACGACGTCGTCCGCTCCCTCGCCGCCGACGGCCGCTGGCGCGTGCGCCACGTCGGCAACATGGACCTGCTGCCCGCCGAGATGCAGCACACCCTCAAGGGGGCGCAGGAGGACACCGCGCACGTCGACGGCATAGTGGTCAACTTCGCCATCGGCTACGGCGGTCGCCAGGAGATCGCCGACGCGGTGCGCTCGATGCTCCTCGACGCCCACGACAGCGGCGTGCCCATGGACGAACTCGCCGAGTCCGTCGACATCGACATGATCGGCCGTCATCTCTACACGGGCGCCCAGCCGGACCCGGACCTGGTGATCAGGACCAGCGGCGAACAGCGGCTGTCCGGATTCATGCTCTGGCAGACGGCGCACTCCGAGTACTACTTCTGCGACGTCTTCTGGCCCGCCTTCCGCAAGGTCGACTTCCTGCGCGCCCTGCGTGACTACGCGGCCCGCCACCGCCGCTACGGCGGCTGACGTACCCCTTCCGCGGCGATCACCAGGCCGTCCGTAACACGGAGTTCACCAGCGCGCCGTCATATGCCGTGGCATGGCGGCGCGTGTTCGAGGGCATAAGCCAATCAGGTCGACACCCGAACCACGGGTGTCGGATCTCAGCGGGCGGCACGGGGCCGTCCGCCCGGGAGGCCCTTTGCACCAGCCCGATCGTGCGTCTACCGCGCGGACGCAGCAGCGGAGGGCCGGTTCTCGGCCCGCAGTGCATCGCGGCCGTGGACCGGTCCAGCTCCACTCCGTCGCTCCCCGACCTCATCCGAGGGGGTACGTCCTTCCGTGGTGACCAGCACAAAGCGCCACAAGCCAGACCGGCGCACCTATGTTCTCGACACCAGCGTCCTGCTGGCCGACCCGAACGCCCTGAGCCGCTTCGAGGAACACGAGGTCGTGCTCCCCGTCGTCGTGGTCACGGAGCTGGAGGCCAAGCGGCACCATCCCGAACTCGGCTACTTCGCCCGGCAGGCCCTCAGGCTGCTCGACGACTACCGCGTCCGGTACGGCCGTCTCGACGCCCCCATCCCGACCGGGGACCTCGGCGGCACGCTCCGTGTCGAGCTGAACCACTCGGACCCCAGCGTGCTGCCCAGCGGCTACCGCCTGGGTGACAACGACTCACGCATCCTCGCGGTCGCCCGCAACCTGCAGGCCGAGGGGTTCGACGTCACCGTCGTGTCGAAGGACCTGCCGCTGCGGATCAAGGCCTCCTCCGTCGGGCTGCTGGCCGAGGAGTACCGCGCCGAACTCGCCATCACGGACTCCTCCGGCTGGACCGGGATGTCGGAACTGACCCTGCCCGGGGAACAGGTGGACATCCTCTTCGAGGAAGGACACCTCCACGTCCCCGAGGCCGCCGACCTGCCCGTGCACACCGGCCTGACCATCCAGTCGGAGCGCGGCAAGGCGCTCGGCCGGATCACGCCCGAGGGCAACGTCCGGCTGGTGCGCGGCGACCGGGAGGCGTTCGGCATCAAGGGGCGCAGCGCCGAGCAGCGGATCGCGCTCGATCTGCTCCTCGACCCGGACGTGGGGATCGTGTCGATGGGCGGCCGGGCGGGCACCGGCAAGTCGGCGCTCGCGCTGTGCGCGGGTCTCGAGGCGGTCCTGGAGCGCCGACAGCACCAGAAGGTGATGGTCTTCCGGCCGCTGTACGCCGTGGGCGGGCAGGAACTGGGCTATCTGCCCGGCACCGAGGCCGAGAAGATGAGCCCCTGGGCGCAGGCGGTCTTCGACACCCTGTCGGCGGTGACGAGCCGTGAGGTCATCGAGGAGGTCACCGCGCGGGGCATGCTGGAGGTCCTGCCGCTCACCCACATCCGTGGCCGCTCGCTGCATGACGCGTTCGTCATCGTGGACGAGGCCCAGTCCCTGGAGCGGAACGTCCTGCTGACCGTTCTGTCCAGGATCGGGGCCAATTCGCGGGTCGTCCTGACCCATGACGTGGCGCAACGCGACAATCTGCGGGTCGGGCGGTACGACGGTGTGGTGGCCGTCGTGGAGAAGCTGAAGGGCCATCCGCTCTTCGCCCATGTCACCCTGACCCGGTCCGAGAGGTCCCAGATCGCCGCCCTTGTGACCGAAATGCTGGAGGATGGGCAGATCTGACCGACGCGCCCCAGCTCGGGGCGGTTACGCGGCAGTTGGCGCCGTCCGGCAAAGGCTCAGAGCCTAGCCGGGCGGCGCCGTCGTGTGGGGCGGAAAGCCGAAATCCCCAGGGGCGAACTGCGTGTGAGCTTTCACACGCAACTCGGAATTGCCTTGCGCCGTCCGGTTACGGCAGAGTCTCAGACCTGTCAGGCCCCGCATACGACACACCTGTGCCCCCAGCACCACGGCACACCACAGGCAACAACTCCATAGCAGCCGTCGTATGCCGCCCGAGCACCACGCGGCGCTCCCCCGCTGGGGAGTTGCCCACCGGGCCCGTGCCTCCCGTGACCCCGCAGTTGGGGAGGCCAGTGCCAGGGGCACGATTGCGTCCGCCAGGGTCACCGAAGCGGGCGATGCTGGAAGGAAAACCGTGTGAGCCGGATCTCGGTCCGGGGATTCGCAGTGGCCTCCGCCACCGCGGTCACCGCAGTCGGAAGCGTCGTCGGCGTTGCCTCGGGCAGCACCGCCCAGGACAACGACGCCGAGGCGGCGGCAACCGACCTGACGCTCCTCGCGGACATACCCGCGGGCCAGCAGGCCCAGGTGCAGACCGCGTCCCTGACGCAGCAGGCCGACGTGCAGGCCATCGCCGCGGACGCCAGTGCCAAGAAGGAAGCGGAGGAAGCGGCCCGTAAGGCTGCCGCCCAGACCGCGATCGAGAAGAAGGAAGCCGCCGAGAAGGCGGCGAAGGCCGCCCAGGAGGCCAAGGAGCGCGAGGAGGCCGAGGAGCAGGCCAGCCGCGACGCGGCCCGGGACTCCACCACCTTCGCGGTCCAGAGTTCCTACACCATCGCGCAGATCCAGTCGATGGCACGGCAGGTGGTCCCCGCCGACCAGTGGACGTGCTTCAGCAACATCGTGGACCACGAGTCCGACTGGAACTACAAGGCGGTCAACCCCTCCTCCGGCGCCTACGGTCTCTTCCAGGCCCTGCCCGGCTCGAAGATGTCGTCGGTCGGCGCCGACTGGCAGACCAACCCGGCCACGCAGATCCAGTGGGGCCTGAACTACATGAACGAGCGCTACGGCAGCCCCTGTGGCGCCTGGGACTTCTGGCAGGCCAACAACTGGTACTGACCCGGAGCCTGCCGGGCTGACCGGCCGGTCTCAACCTCGCGCGGCCCTTCCCCGTCCTAGGGGAGGGGCTTTCGCGCTGTCCGGGCCCCGCGCACTGTACGGTCGGATCCGACGACTCCGGGGGGAGTGGTGGGGAAGAACGGGGGAAGAGGACGGATCATGTCGCGAGTGCCAGGGTGGCTCGGCAGACTCGGTGCCGGGCTCACCGCGATGAGCAAGCGGTGGAGCGAACGGCGGGCCGAGGCGGAGCGGGAACACGCCAAGGAGCGGTCGGAGCCGTCCACTGCCTCGCAGGTGCCGCCGCCCCCTGATCATCCGCCCCTGGTGCAGGCCCGTCCCGATCCGGCGCAGGCCGTGCCGTGGGGGGTGCGGGTGGCCGCCGAGGCCGGGTGGCGGCTGCTGGTGCTCGCCGGGACGGTGTGGGTGCTGATGCGGGTCATCAGTGCCGTGCAGTTGGTGGTGCTGGCGTTCGTGGCCTCGCTGCTGATGACCGCGCTGCTGCAGCCGACCGTGGCGCGGCTGCGGCGGCTCGGGTTGCCGCGTGGGGCGGCGACCGCGCTGGCCGCGGTGCTGGGCTTCGTGGTGATGGGGCTGATCGGGTGGTTCGTGACCTGGCAGGTCATGGAGAACATCGACGATCTCTCCGACCAGGTGCAGGACGGCATCGAGGAACTGCGGCGGTGGCTGCTGGACAGCCCCTTCCACGTCACGGACAAACAGATCAACGAGATCGCCAAGAACCTGCGGGAGGCGGTCGGGGCGAACACGGATCAGATCACGTCCGCCGGGCTCGAGGGCGTGACGGTGGTCGTGGAGACGCTGACCGGCATCCTGCTGGCCGTCTTCTCCACCCTCTTCCTGCTCTACGACGGCAGGCGGATCTGGGAGTGGTGCCTGAAGCTGGTGCCCGCGGCGGCTCGGCCGGGGGTCGCGGGGGCGGGGCCGCGGGCGTGGCGGACGCTGACGGCGTATGTGCGGGGCACGGTGGTCGTGGCCCTGATCGACGCGATCTTCATCGGCCTGGGCATCTATTTCCTGGACGTCCCGATGGCCGTCCCGCTCGCCGTCTTCATCTTCCTCTTCGCCTTCATCCCGTTGGTCGGCGCGGTGGTGTCGGGCGCGCTGGCGGTGGTCGTGGCCCTGGTGACGCAAGGCGTGTTCACCGCGGTGATGACCCTGGCGGTCGTACTCGCGGTCCAGCAGATCGAAGGCCACATCCTCCAGCCCTTCATCCTCGGCCGCGCGGTGCGAGTGCATCCCCTCGCCGTCGTCCTCTCGGTAACGGCGGGCGGCATGATCGCGGGCATCGGCGGCGCGGTGGTCGCCGTCCCCCTGGTGGCCGTCACCAACACGGTCGTCGGCTACCTGCGCTCTTACGCGGAGGAAACGGCGCGGGCGAGGGCAACGCCCTCGGAACCGGCGCCACCCGTGGAACGGGGTTCCTGAGGCGGGCCCGCCCCCGCCGGACGCCTGGGGCTCCGCCCCAGACCCCGGGTGTTTGCCCACCCACCCACCCGTCTCGGTTGGTTGAAAGGGGTTCCCACCCTGGGGCTTCGCCCCAGACCCCGGGCGTTTCCCACCCACCCGCCCGTCTCGGCCAGTTGACAGGCCCCGGCCTGGGGCTCCGCCCCAGACCCCGGCGGGCACTTCGTCCCCTGCACCCCTGCGCCGCAGGCGGCGGTGTGCGGGCACCCCGTCCAGCCGCGGGCACCCGTGCCGCCGGGGCGGCACGGGTGGGCGGGGCGGTGCCCCGTCCCTACCCCGCCAGCACCGCCTCCGCCTCCACCGTCGCCCCCACCGCCTGGATCACCGAGGCGATCTTGAAGGACTCCTGGATGGTCTCGCGGTCGAGGCCCGCCTTGCGGAGGACCTGTTCGTGGGAGTCGAGGCACATGCCGCAGCCGTTGATGGCGGAGACGGCGAAGGACCACAGCTCGAAGTCGACCTTGTCGACGCCGGGGTTGGCGATGACGTTCATGCGGAGACCGGCGCGCAGGGTGCCGTACTCGTGGTCGGAGAGGAGATGGCGGGTGCGGTAGAAGACGTTGTTCATGGCCATGACCGCCGCTGCCGCCTTGGCCGCCTGGTAGGCCTCCGGCGTCAGGTTCGCCTTCGCCTCCGGCTCCAGTTCGCGCAGCACGATCGGGGAGCGCGAGGCGATCGCCGTGGCCAGGACCGTGCCCCACAGCTGCTGCGCCGGGAGGTCGGAGTTGCCGATGACCGAGCCCAGGTTGAGCTTCAGGTCCTTGGCGTAGTCCGGTATACGGGACTTCAGGGTGTCGAGGGACATGTCGGTGCCGTCACTCCCCGGCGAGCAGCGCGACCGGGTCCAGCGTCTCGTCGCCCTTGGACCAGTTGCACGGGCACAGCTCGTCCGTCTGGAGGGCGTCGAGGACCCGCAGGACCTCCTTGGGGTTACGGCCCACGGAACCGGCGGTCACCATGGCGAACTGGATCTCGTTGTTCTGGTCGACGACGAAGACCGCACGCTTGGCGAAGCCCTCCTCGTCCTCGATGCCCAGGTCCCGCATCAGCTCGTGCCGGGAGTCCGCCATCATCGGGAACGGCAGGTCACGCAGGTCGTCGTGGTCCTTGCGCCAGGCGTGGTGGACGAACTCCGAGTCGCCGGAGAAGCCGAGGACCTGGGCGTCGCGGTCGGCGAACTCCTCGTTCAGCTTGCCGAAGGCGGCGATCTCGGTCGGGCACACGAAGGTGAAGTCCTTCGGCCAGGCGAAGATGACCTTCCACTTGCCCTCGTAGGTCTTGTGGTTGATCTTCTCGAACTCCTTGCCCTTCTCCAGCGAGACGCAGGCGGTCAGTTCGAACTCGGGGAACTTGTCACCGACAGTGAGCACTAGCTCTCCTTGCAGCGAGGAAACACCCGATTTTGTCGGGGTTTTCCCATGGGTTGGACAGGTGCCGATCTTGGCACGAGAGGAATTGATCCGGGAAATAGCTACACTCGGTCAGGTTGATCGGAGGTAGTTATCAGTGACCATCGGTAGTCCCGGCGCGGTGCGCAAGCGGCAGCCCAGCCTCGCCCAGCTCCGCGCCTTCTCCGCCGTCGCCGAGCATCTGCACTTCCGCGACGCCGCCGCCGCGATCGGGATGAGCCAGCCCGCCCTCTCGGGTGCCGTGTCCGCCCTGGAGGAGACCCTCGGGGTGACGCTGGTCGAGCGGACGACCCGCAAGGTGCTGCTCTCCCCGGCCGGTGAGCGCCTCGCGGTGCGGGCGAAGGCGGTGCTGGCGGAGGTCGGGGCGCTGCTGGAGGAGGCGGAGGCGGTCCGCGCGCCGTTCACCGGGGCGCTGCGGCTCGGGGTCATCCCGACGGTGGCGCCGTACCTGCTGCCGACCGTGCTGCGGCTGGTGCGTGAGCGGTATCCGCACCTCGACCTCCAGGTGCACGAGGAGCAGACCGCCAGTCTGCTGGACGGGCTCACCGGGGGTCGGCTGGATCTGCTGCTGCTCGCCGTGCCGCTGGGTATGCCGGGGGTGAGTGAACTGCCGTTGTTCGACGAGGACTTCGTGCTCGTCACGCCGCTCGATCATCGGCTCGGCGGAGGGCGGGGCATCCCGCGCGAGGCGTTGCGGGTGCTGCATCTGCTGCTGCTCGACGAGGGGCACTGCCTGCGGGACCAGGCCCTCGACATCTGCCGGGAGGTCGGGCGGGAGGACGTCGACGTGAGCACGACGGCCGCCGGGCTGTCGACCCTCGTCCAGCTCGTCGCCGGAGGGCTGGGCTGCACGCTGCTGCCCCGTACCGCCCTGACCGTGGAGACCCGGCGCAGTACCCAGCTCCGTACCGCGGACTTCGCCGAACCCGCCCCGACCCGCCGTATCGCCCTCGCCATGCGTACCGGCGCGGCCCGCGCGGGGGAGTACGAGGAGCTGGCGGCCGCACTGCGCGAGGCACTGCGGCCGCTTCCGGTGCGGGTGCTGGAGGACGGCGCACCGCCCCCCGTCACTCGGTCCGCAGACCCTCCGGGCGCATCAGGCGCCACAGCGGCGGCAGGCTGAGCAGCGTCACCGCGAGGACGACGCCCGCGCCGATGCCGGTCATCGTCAGCACGCTCGCCCAGTCCACCGTCACCGGCGTGTCCGCCATCCGCAGCAGGACCGTGCCCAGCGTCAGACCCACCGTCGCGGCCAGGGCCAGGCCCAGGGCGACCGGGACCGCCGTCTGCCACAGGACCGACAGGCTGAGCGTACGGCGCCGGGTGCCGAAGGCGACCAGGGCCGACAGCAGCCTGCGGCGTTCCCGCAACTGCTCCAGCTGGGAGACCAGCAGGCTCGCGCCGATCAGGGTCAGGACACAGGCGGCGCCCACGTACAGGCCGGTGCGCAGGGAGTCGTAGCGCTCGGAGCGCTCGGTGGCCGACCAGCTGTAGGGCTGGGCCAGCGGGGAGAGCGCCGCGGCCGTGTTGCGCACCAGCTCGGGGGCGTCCGGCACCGAGCCGTCGACGGACAGGTACACCTGGCCGCGCAGCGCCGTGGCGGCCCCCTCCGGCAGCGCGGCCGGGGTGACCAGCAGGCCCCCGCGCCGTACGCCGGTCATGTCCTTGCGCGACTTGGCGTCCTTGAGGCCGGTCGGGAGGGTCCAGGGGACCTCCGCGCTCGGGGGAGTGCCCTCGTAGGACGGGTCGATGTAGACGGTGTGGCCCGGCTTCACGTACCGCGGTGTGTCCCCCTCGTAGTCGGCGCCGCGCAGCAGGAACACGTCGCCGTCCCGGCACGACGGCAGCGCCGCCAGCTCCCGCAGCGCCGTGCAGTCGGCGACCGTCATCTGGGTGGTGCCGTCCGGGTTCCGCCGCTGCTCCCCGAAGTAGCCCTCGGAGTACGCGGCCACCTCGCGCACGCCCCGGGTCTGCCGGAACCGCTCCGCCGCGGCGCCGATCGCCACGTCGTCGGGCAGGTTGACCTGCATCTGGGCGCGGGTGAGGTCGTTGCCCGAGGGCTCGGTGTAGTCGTTCTCCACACCGGCGAAGAGCATCTGCAGGGCGATGGCACCGGCCACCGCGACCGCGATGCCGTTGACGGTACGGGCCGCCGTACCGCTGCTCAACTGCAGCCTGCGGACGGCCAGTTGCCAGGAGACCGCGCCCGGGCCGAGCCGGGCGACGACCGTCTCGACGATCCAGGGCAGCAGGGCGGTGACGCCGATCAGCAGCAGCATGACGCCGCCGACGACCAGGTACTGGTTGAAGTCGCCGTTGTCGCGGCCCTTGCCGACCATGGGGTACAGGGCGGCGAGACCGGCCAGCGGCAGCAGCAGCCGCCACCACAGGCGCCGCCGTGCGGGCTTCGCCGTGCGCACCACGCCCAGCGGCTCGATCACCACACCCCGCAGCGCCAGCAGGGTGACCAGGACGGCGGCCAGCGGGACGGTCACCGCGACCAGGGCGGCCAGCGCGGGGGACGGGTTGAGGTAGTCCGGGAAGACACTGACCTCGAACACCTGGACCGAGCCCGCCAGTTCCCGGCCGATCAGGAAGAACACCACGCCGAAGACCAGGCCGAGCGCGGACCCGGCGAGCGCCTCGCCCGCGGCCACCCGGCGGGTCATCCGGCTGTCGGAGCCGACCAGCCGCAGCGCGGCGAGCCGCCGGTCGCGCCGTTCCCCGCCGAACCGCACGGCCGCGGCGATGAACACCCCGACCGGCATCAGCAGCACCGCGAAGAGCACCACGATCAGCAGGATCAGCACCGGGTCCCAGGGCTCGGACGGCTGCTGGTCACGGCCGAAGCGTTCGATACGGGTCACGGTGGCGCCGTCGACGTGCGGGGCGAGGCCCTGTCCGCCCCTGAAGAAGGCCAGTTCGGCGGAGCCGATCAGGCCGGGCTCGGCGATGGTGCCGGTGATCCGGTCCGGCAGCCGCTCGCGCAGCAGCTTCCCCTCGTCCGACTCCAGCAGCCGCTTCAGCGCCGGGGAGACGACCATCTCGCCCTTCGCCGGGAACGCGGACAGCCCCGGCGGCAGTGGCGCCCGCGCTCCCTCCGGCTCCAGCTCCCGGCCCCGGACGTACAGGTCGCGGTAGCTGCCGCCGACGTCGGCTACGAGCAGCGAGTGGTCCGACTTCTCCGGGACCGCCGGACCGTAGGTGATGTCCGCACGGGCCGCCTCCCGTGCGCTGCGGGCGTCCAGCGCGTTGGGGATCGCGGTCGTCAGCAGCAGCAGCGCCACCCCCAGGCCGACGCCCACGCCGGTGAGCACCGCCCGGACCCAGCCGCCGCGTCCGGTGAACGCGAAGGAGACGCCCATCGCCAGATCGCGGGACCACTGCCTGGCCGTCATACGGCGCGCTCCATGTCCCTGGACCTGCCGTCGCGTACGACGATCTCGCGGTCGGAGTAGGCGGCGACCCGGGCCTCGTGGGTGACGAGGACGACGGCGGCGTTGGTGGAGCGGGCCGCGTCCGTCAGCAGTTCCATCACGCGCTCGCCGTTGAGGGAGTCGAGCGCGCCGGTCGGCTCGTCGGCGAACAGCACGCGCGGGTCGGTGACCAGCGCGCGGGCCACCGCGACCCGCTGGCCCTGGCCGCCGGAGACCTCGCCGGGGCGCTTCTTGCGCAGGTCGTCGACCTCCAGGCGTTCCATCCAGGTGAGCGCGGCGCGCTCGGCCTCCTTGCGGGGGCGGCCGTTCAGCCGGAGCGGCAGGGCGACGTTCTCGACGCAGGTCAGCTCCGGCACCAGCTGGCCGAACTGGAAGACGAACCCGAACTCCGAGCGGCGCAGCGCGCTGCGCCGGGTGTCGCTCATGGTGGCCATCTCCTGGCCCGCGTACATGATCGAGCCGGAGTCGGGGGTGACGATCCCCGCGAGGCAGTGCAGCAGGGTCGACTTCCCGGAGCCCGAGGGGCCCATCACGGCGACGACCTCGCCCGGGTGGATCGAGAAGTCGGCGCCGTCCAGCGCCGTGGTGGGGCCGTAGGCCTTGCGCAGTTGCTCGGCGGTGAGCAGGGAACCGGCGGGTGGGGTCACTTGGCCCTCACCGCCTCCGCGAGCTTGTCGAGACGGGCGGCGGTGAGTTCCAGCCAGCGCAGATCGGCCTCCAGGTGGAACAGGGCGTGGTCGCAGATCAGCTGGTCGGCGAGGTCGCCCTTGCGCTTGCGGTCGGTGAGGATCCGCATCATCCGCAGATGCTCCGAGCGCTGGGTGTCGAGGATGTCGGCGGCGTCGCGCCGGGTGAGCAGGGCGAGGACGACCTTGGTGTACAGGGTCGACTGGAGGTACGGCTCGGGCTTCTCCGGCGTGCCGAGCCAGTGTTCGACGTCGGTGATCCCGGCGTCGGTGATGGCGTAGCGCTTGCGTTCCGGGCCGCCGCCGGGCTCGATGCCCTCGACCTCGACGAGGCCGTTCTTCAGCAGACGGGACATCGTCGAGTAGACCTGGCCGTAGTGCAGGGGCCGGTCCTGACCGAACTTCTCGTCGAACGCCCGCTTCAGGTCGTAGCCGTGGCGCGGGCCGGACTCCAGGAGTCCGAGGAGGGTGTGACCGATGGACATGGCGAGCACTGTACACACGGCGTATACCTCGGGTGTATACGCGGGGTGCACAGTGCTCAGCAGGGAGTACGGGACGGGTACGGCGACGCAGGTGGGAGCCGATTGTCACAGTTGCGCTACTGAGCCTCAGGACCGCGCGCCTGACCCTCCGGACCTCACGGCGGATCGCCTCCGGCGCGGAGCGGAACCCGCCTCCGGGCAGCCGTCCGCCCACCGCGCGAGCGCCTTACCGGGTCTTCGGGCCTCGGGCCTCGGGGCGGTCGTCCTCGGCGCGGTATCGCACGTGCCTCGCCGGGCGGCGTCCGCCTGCCGCGCGAGCGCCTTACTGGGTCTCGGGGCCTCGCGTCTGGCCCTCAGGGCCCTCCGGCCCCCGCGGCGGTCGCCCCCGGCGGGGAATCGGCCCCGCCTCGCCAGGCAGTCGTCCCGTCTCCGCGAGGGCCCGGCGGAGCAGGAACTCGATCTGGGCGTTGGCCGACCGCAGTTCGTCGGACGCCCAGCGGGCGAGCGCCTCGTAGACCAGGGGGTCCAGCCGCAGCAGCACCTGCTTGCGCTGCTGCGACCGGCGTCGAGGCTTCTCCGGTTCCTCGTGGGGCGCCGTCACTGGTAGAGCGTCCCGGTGTTCAGCACGGGCTGCGCCGAGCGGTCCCCGCACAGCACCACCATCAGGTTGGACACCATCGCCGCCTTCCGCTCCGAGTCCAGCTCCACGATGTCCTGTTCGGCGATCCGGGCCAGCGCCGCCTCGACCATGCCGACCGCGCCGTCCACGATCTGCCGCCGGGCGGCCACGACCGCGCCCGCCTGCTGCCGCTGGAGCATCGCCGAGGCGATCTCGGGGGCGTAGGCGAGGTGGGTGAAGCGGGACTCGATGATCTTCACCCCGGCCGCCTCCACGCGCGCGTGCAGCTCGACCGCCAGCTTCTCGGTGATTTCCTCGGCGTTGCCGCGCAGCGACAGGCCGTCCTCGTCATGGGCGTCGTAGGGGTACTCGATGGCGATGTGCCGCACGGCCGCCTCGGTCTGGGTGGACACGAACTCGATGTAGTCGTCCACCTCGAAGGTGGCCTGCGCGGTGTCCTCGACCCGCCACACCACGACCGCGGCCAGCTCGATCGGGTTGCCGTAGGCGTCGTTCACCTTCAGTACGGCGGTCTCGTGGTTGCGGACCCTGGTGGAGATCCGGGTGCGGCTGGTGAGCGGGTTCACCCAGCGCAGGCCGTCCTGCCGGATCGTGCCCCGGTAGCGGCCGAACAGCTGCACCACCCGGGCCTCGCCCGGCGCCACCATGTTCAGCCCGCACATGGCCAGGAACGCGGCGATCGAGATCAGGATGCCCGGGGCGATCAGCGCCGCCTTCGCGCCGCCCGAGCTGACCGCGACGGCGGAGACCGCCATCGCGACCCCGCCGAACAGCCCGAGGAGGCCGAGCAGCAGGGCGAGTCCGCCGCCGATGCTCTGCGCCGCGAACTCGCGCACGCGCGGGGCGGGCATCTCCGGGACGTCGGCGGTGGGTGCGGTGTCGTGTGTGGACATGAGGGTCCCCCCGTTCGGTGCTTGCAAAGTGATATCACAATACCCGATCGCAGCAACCTCAACCCGCCCTCAGTCGTCGGTTCCTGTGGGACGGGTGCTCATTGTCACGTCCGTAAAGAACCGGATCGGACGGACTTGGTCATATAAACGGGTGCTAGCTTGCAAGGCTGACACCGACGTATGAGACGGACGAGAACGAAGCGGAGCGAGCGGACTCATGGGACGAGCCGAAGAAAGACGGGCGCGGCAGCGCGGTGGCCGACGTGCGGCACCGTCGCACGGGCGCTCGTCGCGTGCGGCCGGTCCTCGCGGCATACGCAGGCTGTTCACCTGGAAGAAGATCCTCGGCACGTTCCTCGGCCTGTGCCTGCTCGGCATCGGCGGCTTCATCCTGCTGTACCTGCTGATCGACGTGCCCAAGGGCAACGCCCTCGCACAGGAGCAGAGCAACGTCTACCAGTACGCCGACGGCACCCCCCTCGCCCGCACCGGTGAGGTCAACCGCGAGGTCGTCGACCTCGCCCAGGTGCCCAAGGAGGTGCAGCGCACCTTTGTCGCCGCCGAGAACAAGTCCTTCTACGGCGACTCGGGCGTCGATCTGAAGGGCACCGCGCGAGGCGTCCTCAACACCCTTTCCGGCAAGGGCAAGCAGGGCGGTTCGACGATCACCCAGCAGTACGTCAAGAACTACTACCTCACCCAGGAACAGACGGTCACCCGCAAGCTCAAGGAGCTGGTGATCTCCCTGAAGGTGGACCGCCAGATGTCCAAGGACGACATCCTCGCGGGCTACATCAACACCAGCTACTACGGCCGCGGCACCTACGGCATCCAGGCCGCCGCCCAGGCCTACTACCGTGTCGACGCCGAGGACCTCAGCGTCGAGCAGGGCGCGTACCTCGCCGCGCTGCTCCAGGCGCCCAGCCAGTACGACTGGGCGACCGCCTCCGACGGCGGCAAGCGGCTGGTGAAGCAGCGCTGGAACTACGTCCTGGACAACATGGTCGAGGAGGGCTGGCTCGGCGCCGCGGAACGCGCGGACATGGAGTTCCCGGTGCCCGAGGACCCCGCGGGCGCCCCCGGCCTGGAGGGCCAGACCGGCTACCTGGTCAACGCGGCCAACCAGGAACTCGCCCGGCAGCTCGTCGACCAGGGCGCCGCCACCGACACGGAGGAGGCGCTGGCGCGGATCGACCGGGGCGGCTGGACGATCACCGTCAACATCGACAAGAAGAAGCAGTCCCAGCTCGTCAAGGCGGTCAAGGACCAGCTCACCGGCAAGCTCGACCCGGACGAGCGCAAGGTCGACGCCGATGTGCAGGCCGGTGCGGTGTCCGTCGACCCCAAGAGCGGCAAGGTGGTGGCGATGTACGGCGGCGTCGACTACCTCAAGCACTACCGCAACAACGCCACCCGCCTCGACTACCAGGCCGCCTCCACCTTCAAGCCGGTGATCCTCGCCGCCGCCCTGGAGGACGGTGCCGAGACCCAGGACGGCGACCCGATCTCCGCGGACACGATCTACGACGGTGACAGCGAGCGCCCGGCCGTGGACAACGGCCAGAGGGTCGGCTTCGCGCCCCCGAACGAGGACGACGTCGACTACGGCGACGTCACCGCGCAGACCGCGATGAACAAGTCCATCAACTCCGTCTTCGCGCAGATGGGCATCGACGTCGGCATGGACCGCGTGATGGAGGTCGCCGAGGAACTCGGCATGAGCGCCGACCTGGAGGCCGTACCCGCCCAGACCCTGGGTTCCATGGGCGCGAGCCCGATGCAGATGGCCGGGGTCTACGCCACCTTCGACAACCACGGCAAGAAGGTCACCCCGGCGGTCGTGGGCTCCGCCGAGCACAAGGACCTCACCGTGGAGATGCCCGACCCGATCGGCGAGCAGGTGATCAGCCGCGAGGCCGCCGACACCGTCACCTCCGTGCTCACCGGCGTGGTCGACGACGGTACGGCCCGCGTCTCCGTGCGGGACAACCCGGCCCGGGGCGAGCAGCAGGTCGCGGGCAAGACCGGTACGTCCGACGAGAACAAGTCGGCCTGGTTCACCGGCTACACCCCGAACCTGGTCACCTCGGTCGGCGTGTTCGGCGAGGACGACAAGCCCCCGCACAAGCAGGTGCCGCTCTACAAGGCGGGCGGCGTCGACTACCGCGTCAACGGTGGCGGCTTCCCCGCGCTGATCTGGGCGCAGTACACCTTCGGCGCGATGGGCAAGGTCACCGAGTTCGACCTGGACACCGACCAGGGCGCGGCCGTCGAGCCGGACTGGACCCCGACCTCCGAGGCGCCGAGCGAGGAGCCGACGTCGGAGTCCCCGACGACGGAACCGCCCACGACGGAGCCCGCGACCGAGGACCCGACGACCTCGGCACCCCCGACGGACGACCCGACGACCTCGGCACCGCCGACGGACGACCCGACGACGACGGCACCCCCGCCCACGGAGACGGACGAGGAGGAGACGCCGGAGAACCCGGCGGCTCCCGGCAACGGGAACAACGAGTAGCGACCGGACACGGCCCGGGAGGTCAGCCCCCGTTGACCTCCCGGGCGATCCGGTCGCCCGTCTCCTTGTCGATGGCGCGCCAGTACGGGAGGGCACGGTCGACGACCGGGCGGGTCACCCCGTTGAGCAGGTGTCCGCTGACGTTGGAGACCAGCCGGGTGCGCGCGGCCTCGTAGCGCATGGGGCCGTCCTTGGCGTAGGAGCGCACCGGCGAACAGGGCCGGTTCGGTGGGAGCTGGGCGTAGTTCGGGCCGATGCGGTAGCGGTGGGTGCCGGGGTAGGAGAAGAGGCGGCCGAGGAGCATCTTGTCGGGGGACGGCCCGATGCCCGCACCATGTTGGACGGCTCGAACGCGGCCTGCTCGATATGGACGAAGTGGTCCTCGGGGTTCTTGTTCAGGGTCACCACCTTCCAGGACGCCGAGACGGTGGTGGACGGCACCCTGGTGTCGGCCCGCGCCTGGCCGGATCACCCGATGTGGATTCGGGGGTTCCTGACGGTGCCGCGGGCGAGGGCGCCGGTGACATGACGGGGGCGCGGCTGCCTGGTGCTCGGGCGGCGGTGACGGTGAGCGGACGCGGCCACTCGGCGCTCAGGCGGCGACCGTGACCGGACACGGCTGCCTGGTGCTCGGGCGGCGGTGACGGTGAGCGGACGCGGCCCGGCGCTCGGGCGGCGGTGACCGTGACCGTGACCGGACGCGGCTGCCCGGCGCTCAGGCGGCGGTGACCGTGAGCGCACGCGGCCGGTGTTCAGGGGCGCCGGGTGGCCGCGGCATCTGCTCCGCCTATGACCCGTTCAGCTCGAACCACACCACCTTGCCGGTGCTGAGCCGCGTCGCGCCCCACCGCCTCGCCAGCCGGTTCACCAGATACAGCCCGCGTCCGCCCTCGTCGGTGGCGCGAGCCTGCCGCAGCCTCGGCAGCTGGGGCACGTCGTCGCCGACCTCGCAGCGCAGCACGTCGGTGCGCAGCAGCCGGAGCGTGATCGGCCGGGAGGCATAGCGCACGGCGTTGGTCACGACCTCGCTGACCAGCAGCTCGACCGAGTCCGTCAGCTCCTCCAGGCCCCACCGGGCGAGCGCGCGCCGGGCGAGCCGCCGGGCCTTGCCGGGCGCCATCTCCTCCGGGTCGAGGTACCAGTACGCCACGTCGCTCGGCGCGATCCCGTCGAAGCGGGCGGCGAGCAGCGCGATGTCGTCGTCCCGGTCGCCGGGACCGAGCATGTCCAGCACCTCGTCGCACAGGGCTTCCAGCGGCGGCGGATGGTCGGGCCCGGTGAGCTGCGCGGTCGCGGCGAGCTTCTCGCGCAGCTGCTCTATGCCGGTCCACACGTCCCGCAGTCGGGACTCCACCAGGCCGTCCGTGTAGAGCAGCAGGGTGCCTCCGGCGGGCGCGTCCAGCTCCACGGCCTCGAAGTCCACGCCACCGACGCCGATCGGGGCGCCCGCGGGCACCCGCAGCACCTCGGCCCGGCCGCCCAGGTGCAGCAGCACGGGCGGCGGGTGTCCGGCGTTGGCGACGGTGATGCGGTGGTTGACCGGGTCGTACACCGCGTACAGGCAGGTCGCCATCCGGTCGGTGCCCAGGCGCTGGGCCTGTTCGTCGAGGTGGTGCAGCACCTCCTGGGGCGGCAGATCGAGACCGGCCAGGGTCTGCGCGGTGGTGCGCAGCTGCCCCATGATCGCGGCGGAGGTCATCGAGTGCCCCATGACGTCACCGACGACGAGGGCGACGCGGCTGCCGGGCAGCGGGATGGCGTCGTACCAGTCGCCGCCGACCCGCGCGGTCTCGGCGGCCGGGAGGTAGCGGGAGGCGAGCCGCACCCCGGTGGGCTGCGGCAGCGTCTCGGGCAGCATGGTGCGCTGCAGCTCATCGGCGATGTACGCCTCACGCCCGTACAGCACCGCCTTGTCGATGCCGAGGGCGCTGTGCGTGGCGAGCTGGGCGGCCACCAGCAGGTCGTCGGCCTCGAAGGCGAGCCGCTCCGGGCGGCGCAGGAAGACCGCCGCGCCGATCACCCGGCGACGGCCGCGCAGCGGGGCGAGGATGGCGCGCTGTCCGGCCGGGACGATCGCGTCGGCGTCGTGACCGAGGAGTTCGGGCAGCGCGGCGCGGGCCGCGGGCGCGTCGGCGAACACCGGGCGCACCCCGCGCAGCACCTCGGCGAGCGCTCCGCCGGGCCGCACCTCGGACAGCTCGGCCGTCAGCTCGGTCAGCTCGGAGGGCTCCGGCGGCAGCGCGGGCAGGAAGCCGCTCTCGGTGTCCCGCTCCTCCGGGATCCGGTCGGTACGGCGCAGCCGCAGCAGCATCGGGCCGGTGGGCCGCTCGTCGCCGACCGGCAGCGGGTCGCGCAGATAGACGAGGATCGCGTCGGAGAAGGTCGGCACGGTCGCCCGGCACAGCCCCATCACGATCTCGTCGAGGTCGATGCCGCGGGCGATCCGCCGGGTGGCGGCGCCGACGAAGCGCAGCCGGTCGCCGTCGCGCCGCATGGGCGTGGGCCGCCCCGGCGTCAGCGCCGCGTGCCCGGTGCGCCGTTCCTGACCGCTGGGACCGGGACCCGTACCGATCCCGGTGCGGTCCTGGTCGGCGGGCTGGGCCGGGATGTGCTCGGGCGCTGTCGCGGGGCGCGGCCGGTGGGTGCCGGGGTCGGCCGCGGCGGGCTGGGCGTGCTCCGGGCCGGTCGTGGCGGCCGGGTCGGTGGCGGGCGGTTCACTGGCGTGGGACTGGGCGGGTAACCCGGTCGCGGCCGGGGAACCCGCCGGAGAACGCAGCATCGCCCCGCGAGGAATCGCGGGGTCCGCGCCCGACTGGGCGCGTTCAAAGGAGGTCGGCTGCTCCGTCACGCGTGTCGAATCCATCCGTCCGGGGTCGTGCGCACCGTGCGCCGCACGCGCAGTTCGTCCCGCAGAAGTCCCGATACCCGGAATACGTGCCCCAGGAACGGAATTCCCGCGTGGTCAGAGGCTGTTGCTGTGCCACCGGCGAACCTGCGGTCCGCGCGGGTCTTGCCGTCGTACCCCTCACTCACGTCCTGCCGCCCCTCGGTGACAACTGGTCAGACCCGACACGTGCCCCCTGAGTTGCTGCCACGCGCCCTTGCGGAGGACGATCCTACGTTTCTTGCCCGGGGGCGTATCAAGGGTCTCACGAGGACACATGCGCGGGCGTACGATCCCAGTCCTCCGGCAAAGGCGGAACCACCCAGGACGGATCGGGCCGCCAGTGCTCCCAGCCGTCCGAGAACGGCGCGCCCCAGGCGCTGATGACGTCGACCGCGGCCCGCCCGGCCGCACGCACCCGTTCGGCCTGCGCCGGACCCATCAGCCCGTCCCGCTGGGCCTGCGCGAACTCGTCCTCGTCGCGCCAGTGCCAACTGCCGTCCGGGTGCACGGAGATGTCGAGAAAGTGGTCCTCGGAGTCCACACCCCCGCCCCACCGGGTGAGCGGCTCCTCCAGGTTCACGTACCAGTTCTTGAACCGCCACCCCGGCTCCCAGAACAGCCACACCGACCACGGCTCACCCGGCCGCGCCAGCTTCAGCACCCCGGTGCCGAACCAGCGGTCGCGCTGCACGGTGCGCGGCTTGGTGTACCGGCTGCCGAGCGGCTCGAGGTGCACCGGAGTGCCGTCGACGAGGACGGGCTTCACACACTCCGTCCCCGGCGCCATCCACACGGCGAGCAGTTCGGGGTCGTCGCGTACGACGGTGACGGGGCGCGCGATGTGGAAGCGGGCACCGGCGTTCTCGCGGTACCGCCACAGGATCCGCGTCCCGGACGCCCAGTACGCCACCGGGACCTCGCCCGCCGCCACTCGCCTCACGTCTCCACCGTCTGCCATGAACGGATTTTAGGTGTCACCGATGTACGACGCTGCGGTACGCGTCACGGTTCACGCGCGGGTGACCGGGCGTTACGGCCGCGTCATGCGCAGCACGTCCAGCGCCTCGTCGAGCTGCTCGACGGTGAGGTCACCGCGCTCGACGTACCCGCCCTCCAGCACCACCTGCCGGATGGTCTTCCGCTCGGCCAGCGACTTCTTGGCGACCTTGGCGGCCTCCTCGTACCCGATGTACTTGTTGAGCGGGGTGACGACGGACGGCGAGGACTCGGCGTACTCGCGGGCGCGTTCACGGTCGGCGACGATCCCGTCGACGGTCCGGTCGGCGAGCAGCCGCGAGACGTTGGCGAGCAGCCGGATCGACTCCAGCACGTTCTTCGCGATGACCGGAAGCATGACGTTCAGCTCGAAGTTGCCGGAGGCGCCCGCGGTGGTGACGGTGACGTCGTTGCCGATGACCTGGGCGGCGACCATGAGGACGGCCTCGGGGACGACCGGGTTGACCTTGCCGGGCATGATGGAGGACCCCGGCTGGAGATCGGGCAGCGAGATCTCGGCGAGCCCGGTACGCGGCCCCGAGGACATCCACCGCAGATCGTTCGCGATCTTCGTCAACCCGACAGCGATGGTCCGCAACTGCCCGCTGACCTCGACGATCCCGTCCCGCGCGCCCTGCGCCTCGAAGTGGTCCCGCGCCTCGGTGAGCGGCAGCCCCGTGTCCCTCGCGACCTCCTCGATGACGGCGGCGGAGAAGCCGGGCGGGGTGTTGATGCCGGTCCCGACGGCGGTACCGCCCAACGGCAGCTCGGCCAGCCGCGGCAGCGAGGCCTCCAGCCGCTCGACGCCGTACCGCACCTGGGCGGCGTACCCGCCGAACTCCTGCCCGAGCGTGACGGGCGTCGCGTCCATCAGATGGGTCCGCCCCGACTTCACCACATCGGCGAACTCCTCGGCCTTGCGGGAGAGGGAGGCGGCGAGGTGGTCGAGCGCGGGGACCAGATCGCGGGTGACGGCGGCGGTGGCGGCGATGTGGAGGGAGGAGGGGAAGACGTCGTTGGACGACTGCGAGGCGTTGACGTGGTCGTTGGGGTGGACAGGCCGTCCGAGGCGCTCGCTGGCGAGGGTGGCGACCACCTCGTTGGTGTTCATGTTGGACGAGGTCCCGGACCCGGTCTGGAACACGTCGACGGGGAAGTGCTCGTCCCACCGCCCCGCGGCGACTTCCCGGGCGGCCTCCTGAATGGCCTCGGCGACGTCCTCGTCGAGCACTCCCAGCCGCGCGTTGACCTTCGCGGCGGCCCCCTTGATCCGCGCGAGCGCCTCGATGTGCGCCCGCTCGATCCGCTGCCCGGACACGGGGAAGTTCTCGACGGCCCGTTGCGTCTGCGCCCGCCACTTGGCATCGGCGGGGACACGGACTTCGCCCATCGAGTCGTGCTCGATTCGGTATTCGCTCATACCGGCTACAGCGAACGGGAGGGCAGGGATGTTCCGGGGTTCGGCCCATGGGGTGACCGCGTTGTACGCCATCGGTCCCCCCACCCGGCCTGTCCGGCGTTTGGGGCGGCGGGGGCGAGAAGACCACCCCACCACCCCCCACGGCCTACGCCACCCCCGGCCCCCGCACCGGAATGGACGTGAACGTCGGCTGAGGCGCCGGATCCTGGAAGAAGTCGTTGCCCTTGTCATCGACGACGATGAACGCGGGGAAGTCCTCGACCTCGATCTTCCAGACCGCCTCCATCCCCAGCTCCTCGTACTCCACGACCTCGACCTTCTTGATGCAGTCCTGAGCGAGCCGAGCCGCCGGACCGCCGATGGACCCGAGGTAGAAGCCCCCGTGCGCGGCACACGCGTCGGTGACCTGCTTACTGCGATTGCCCTTGGCGAGCATCACCCTCGAACCCCCCGCGGCCTGGAACTGCTCCACGTAGGAGTCCATACGCCCGGCCGTGGTCGGCCCGAACGACCCGGACGCATACCCCTCAGGCGTCTTCGCGGGCCCGGCGTAGTACACGGGGTGATCCTTCAGATACTGCGGCATCGGCTCCCCCGCGTCCAGCCGCTCCTTGATCTTCGCGTGCGCGATGTCCCGCGCCACGACCAACGGCCCGGAAAGCGACAACCGCGTCTTGACCGGGTACTTCGTCAGCTCCGCGAGCACCGTCTCCATCGGCTGGTTCAGATCGATCCTGACGACATCCCCGTCCGCCTCGAGGTGCTCGTCCGTCGTCTCCGGCAGGAACCGCGCGGGATCGGTCTCCAACTGCTCCAGGAACACACCCTCGGCGGTGATCTTCGCGACGGCCTGCCGGTCGGCCGAGCAGGACACGGCGATGGCGACCGGACACGACGCCCCGTGCCGCGGCAGCCGCACCACCCGCACGTCATGGCAGAAGTACTTGCCCCCGAACTGCGCCCCGATCCCGATCCGCTGCGTCAGCTCGAAGACCTTCTCCTCCAGCTCCTTGTCCCGGAACCCGTGCCCGAGCGGCGACCCCTCGGCCGGGATCTCGTCCAGGTAGTGCGCGGAGGCGTACTTCGCGGTCTTGAGCGCGTACTCGGCGGACGTACCGCCGACCACGATCGCCAGGTGGTACGGCGGACAGGCGGCCGTACCCAGCGAACGGATCTTCTCCTCCAGGAACTTCATCATGGAGGCCTCGTTCAGAACGGCCTTCGTCTCCTGGTACAGGAACGACTTGTTGGCCGACCCGCCGCCCTTGGCCATGAAGAGGAACTTGTACGCGCCCCCGTCCGTCGCGTACAGCTCGATCTGCGCCGGGAGGTTCGAGCCGGTGTTCTTCTCCTCCCACATGGTGAGCGGAGCCATCTGCGAGTAGCGCAGGTTCAGCCTGGTGTAGGCGTCGTAGATGCCACGGCTCAGCGCCGCCTCGTCGCCGCCCTCCGTCAGCACGTTCTGCCCGCGCTTGCCCATCACGATCGCCGTACCCGTGTCCTGGCACATCGGCAGGACGCCCGCCGCCGCGATGTTCGCGTTCTTCAGCAGGTCGAGGGCCACGAACTTGTCGTTGCCGGACGCCTCGGGGTCGTCGATGATCCGGCGCAGCTGGGCGAGGTGGGCGGGCCGCAGATAGTGCTGGATGTCGTGGATGGCCTCCTCGGCCAGCTTGCGCAGCGCCTCCGGCTCCACCTTGAGGAACGTCCGCCCGTCGGCCTCGAAGGTGGAGACACCCTCGGAGGTCACCAGCCGGTACGGGGTGGTGTCCTCTCCCATGGGGAGCAGATCGGTGTACGCGAACTCAGGCATGTCGCCCATTCCTCACTCGACAGACGGCCGCCCGCCTCCTTTGGCGGGCGCTCACCAGCGTAGAACCTGCCGCTGACAGTGAACCTGTGAGGTAAGGCTCAGTCGAGGTCCCGCCGGGAGGCGCGCGGCACGACGCACGCGGCACGAGGCACGGAGCACGACGCGCGCAGCACGAGGCACGCGGCACGACGCGCGCAGCACGAGGCACGGAGCGCAGCACGAGGCACGGAGCGCAGCACGAGGCACGGAGCGCAGCACGAGGCACGGAGCGCAGCGCAACGCACGGAATGCAGCGCAACGCACGGAATGCAGCGCAACGCGCGGAATGCAGCGCACGCGACCTCCGAACAGGGGTATCGCGATCTATCGTGTTTCGGTACGCTGCTGCCGTGGACCTTGAGAAGCAGACCGCGCCCCACGCCGACCCCGCGCCCGCGCCGACGACCGCTGCCGCCGCCGACCCGGCCCCCGGCGAGCTGCGCGCCTCCGACGCCGACCGCGATCGGATCGCGGACATCCTGCGCGAAGCCCTCGCCGAGGGCCGTCTGACCGCCGAGGAGCACGCCGAGCGCGTGGAACGGGTGTACCGCGCCCGGACGGTCGGCGAGCTGGCCCCCCTCGTCCGCGACCTGCCCGGCGAGCACCAGCAGCGCCCGACCGGCCCGACGTTCACCCAGGCCCCCAGCCGCCCCACCGCCGGTGCGATACCCGTCGAGCCCGACGACAACGTGGTCGCGGTCTTCAGCAGCGCCTCCCGCAGAGGCCGCTGGCGCGCGGGCCGCCGTATCCACGCGTACTCGATCTTCGGCAACATCGAGATCGACCTCAGCGAGGCGCTGTTCGAGTACCAGCAGGTCGTCATCAAGGCGGTCTCCGTCTTCGGCAACGTCGAGATCGAGGTCCCGGAGAACATCTCCCTGCGCGGCTCCGGCGGCGGCGTCCTCGGCAACTTCGAGGTCGACACCCTGGACTCCGGCGACCCGGACGCGCCCGTCGTCTTCGTCGAGGGCTGGTCGGTGCTGGGGAACATCGAGGCGCGGCCCAAGCGGGGCAAGCTGGTGGCGGACATCATCGACCGGGTGCACCGCAAGGCCGAACGGAAGATCGACCGGCATCTGCGCAAACATCTCGGCCACTGACGAATGTGAACAGAGCGCCCGCACAGGGCCGTTGGGGACTCCCTGCATAGGCGCGCGCACAGCGGGTAGACCTTGCTGCATCGTCTCTCGCTCGCGAAGCCGTCGTCAGGAGTAGACCGTGCTGCAACCGCCGCATTCGTCCCCGCAGGTAGCTGCCGCTCCGGCCCAGCGGGTGCCAGTGCGGGACAGGGACCAAGACGCACCCTGGCACACCGAGGCGGTGTGTCGGCGCGACGAGGCCGGCCTGTTCTTCGCCCCCTCCAAGGAGCCCACCGCCGCCCGGCTCTCCCGCGAGGAGGCGGCCAAGCGCGTCTGTGGCCGCTGCCCTGTCATGGTCGAGTGCCGCGAACACGCCCTGCTCCAGCCCGAGCCCTACGGCGTCTGGGGCGGCCTCACCGCCGCCGAGCGCCGCGTCGTCCTCGCCCGGCGCCGCCGTCGCGACATGGAACTGAAGAAGGCGGCCCGAGCGACCAACCGCATAGCGGCAGCGGGCTGACCCAGCCCGGCGAAGCAAGGGGCGCCCCTCCGCACCAGGGGCGCCCCTTCACTTCTCACGCGGGCGGCGCGTGCCCGCCCAAGGGGCGCGGGGAACTGCGCGACAAGCCCCACCACACCCGCACCCGCCCATGGTGAGCACCCACCCGGCGCTGTTGCGCGATCACTTGGCCCGGTCGAAGTCGATCGCGCTGTACGCCCGCAGCTTGCTCAGCCGGTGCTCGGAGTCGATCCTCCGCACCGTCCCCGACTTGGACCGCATCACGATCGAGTCGGTCGTGGCCGTCTCCGACCGGTACCGCACCCCCCGCAGCAACTCCCCGTCCGTGATCCCGGTCGCGACGAAGAAGACGTTCTCCCCGGTGACCAGGTCCTCCGTGGTCAGCACCCGGTCGAGATCGTGCCCGGCGTCGATCGCCCGCTGCCGCTCCTCGTCGTCCTTCGGCCACAGCTTGCCCTGGATCGTGCCGCCGAGGCACTTCACGGCGCAGGCGGAGATGATGCCCTCCGGCGTGCCGCCGACACCGAGCAGCAGGTCGACGCCGGTGCCCTCGCGCAGCGCGAGGATGGAGCCCGCCACATCGCCGTCGGAGATCAGCTTGATGCGGGCGCCGGTCGCCCGGATCTCGTCGATGATGCCCGCGTGCCGCGGCCGGTCCAGGATCACGACGGTGACGTCCTCGGGCGTGGCCCGCTTGGCCTTGGCGACCCGGCGGATGTTCACCGACACGGGCGCGTTGATGTCGACGAAGTCGGCGGCGTCGGGGCCGGTGACCAGCTTGTCCATGTAGAAGACGGCCGACGGGTCGAACATCGAGCCCCGCTCGGTCGCCGCGAGGACGGCGATCGCGTTCGGCATGCCCTTGGCGGTCAGCGTGGTCCCGTCGATCGGGTCGACGGCGATGTCGCACTCGGGCCCGGTGCCGTCACCGACCCGCTCCCCGTTGAAGAGCATCGGGGCCTCGTCCTTCTCGCCCTCCCCGATGACGACGACGCCGTTCATGGAGACGGTCGAGACGAGGGTGCGCATGGCGCGTACCGCCGCCCCGTCGGCGCCGTTCTTGTCACCGCGGCCGACCCAGCGGCCCGCGGCCATCGCCGCGGCTTCGGTCACCCGTACGAGTTCCAGGGCGAGGTTGCGGTCGGGGGCCTCGGAGGGGACATCGAGTTCGGACGGCAGATGATGCTCGGTCATCGGAGCGCACCTTTCTGATACGACGACGGCCGGATGAGGGTGTTGGCGCTGACTCTATCCTCAGGCCGACAAAATGAGCAGGGCACCCCACGGATGAGCGGAGTGGGCCACCTGCGACGATAGAGGGCGTGGCAGGGACGAATCGAAAGCAGAGAACGATCCGCGGCATGGTGCTCTCCCTCTCGGTGAGCCTGCTCGCGGCCGGGGTCATCTACATCTTCACCCCGCACGACGACAAGGAGCCCGACCTTCCCCGGGTGGACTACCGCATCGAGCTGCTGACGGCACGCCGCGCCGCCGCCTACCCGGTGGCGGCCCCGGAGGGTCTGCCGGAGAGCTGGAAGCCCACCTCCGTCCGGTACCAGGGCGAGCCCCACCACACCTGGCACCTGGGCTTCCACGCCCCCGACGGGGAGTACGTGGCGGTCGGCCAGTCCACTCAGAAGCGGGCGAAGTACATCGAGAAGGCCAGCCAGGGCTCCTCCGAGACCAAGGCCACCGAGGAGATCGGCGGGCGCACCTGGACCCGGTACACCGGCGGTCGGTACGACGCGCTGGTGCTGGAGCAGGGCGAGGCGGACAAGGGCTCGACGACCGTGGTGGCCGGGACGGGGTCGTTCGAGCAGTTGGTGGAGATGGCTGGGGCGCTGAAGATGTCGTAGTGCGTGAGATGCCGTGCACGCAGGAAGCGAGAAGACCCCCGGTGGGCACCGGGGGTCTTCTCGTTTCCTGCGGGCACGCGCGCGTGCGTGTCAGACGGTGGTGACGACCTCGTCGTACGCCAGTCGAGGGGAGCGCGGGAACCACGCGTCCGGGCCCGGCTTGCCGATGTTGACGATCATCAGCGGGGTGTGGTCGTCGTCCAGGAACTCCTTGCGGACGCCCTCCAGGTCGGCGCCGGTCATCGGACCCGCGGCCAGCCCGGCGGCGCGCAGGCCGATGACGAAGTAGGCGGCCTGGAGCGCGGCGTTCATCGTGGCCTGGGGCTCGCGGGCCTCGCGGCCGAGGCCCTCGAACATGTCCTTGGCGCCCTCGAAGTGCGGGAACAGCGTCGGCAGCTCGTGGTGGAACTCGTTGTCCGCGGAGAGGATCGCGACCAGCGGGGCCTTGCCGGTCTTCTCCTTGTTGCCGTCGGCCATCAGGTCGACCAGACGCTCGCGGGCCTCGGCCGAGCGGACCAGGGTGATCCGCAGCGGGGACTGGTTCATCGACGTGGGGCCGTACTTGATCAGGTCGTAGACGGCCTGGATCTGCTCGTCGGTGACGGGCTCGTCGGTGAAGGTGTTCGCGGTGCGGGCCTCGCGGAAGAGCAGGTCCTGGGCGGCGGGGTCAAGAACGAGGGACATGGTTCGACTTTCTCGATGTGTCGGTCCGGGGGGATCGGCTGACGTCGTCGACACTACCCACTAGAAGTTCAACGTTCAATCAAAATGGGAACGTGGTGATCCGCTTCACAGGCACCCGCCACGGCACCCGCGCCACGGCACCCGCGCCACGGCACCCGCGCTACGGCGCCCGCGCTACGCCCGCGCTACGGCACGTGGGCTGCGACAGCCGCGATACGACCCCCGCGGGTACGACGCCCTGGAACCGGCTGTTACGACTCCTCGCCGTCGTCCTCGTCCCCGGCGGCCTCCGCAGCCTCCTCCTCCGCCAGCGCCGCGTCGAGCCGCGCCCGGGCCCCGTCCAGCCAGCGGCGGCACACCTTCGCCAGCTCCTCGCCCCGCTCCCAGAGCGCGAGCGACTCCTCCAGCGTCGTACCGCCCGCCTCCAGCCGCCGTACGACGTCGATCAGCTCGTCGCGTGCCTGCTCGTACCCGAGCGCCTCGTCCGTCCTGCTGGTCATTCGCTCACCTTCGTGTCGACTCGTACGGAGAACTCGCCCTCGGCCACCCGCGCCCGCAGCGGCTCGTCGGCGGTGACGTCGTCGGGGGTGCGGACGACATGGCCGTCCGTCTTCTGGAGGACCGCGTAGCCCCGCTGCAGGGTGGCCGCGGGGGAGAGGGCCACCACGCGCGCGTGCGTGTGCGTGAGGTCCGAGTGGGCGCGATCGAGCTGATGCCCGAAGCAGCGGCGGCCCCGGTCGAGCAGCGACGCGACCTGGTCGGCGCGCTCGTCGATCATCCGGTGCGGGTCCTCTATGGACGGCCGCGCGAGCGCGTGCGCGAGCCCGCGCTCCTCCCGGTCGAGATAGGCCTGCACACAGCGCCGCGCGCGGTCCCGCAGCAGCCGTACCCGCTCGTACTCCTCACCGACGTCCGGTACGACCTTCTTCGCGGCGTCGGTGGGCGTCGAGGCCCGCAGATCGGCGACGTGGTCGAGCAGGGGGTTGTCGGGCTCGTGCCCGATGGCGGACACCACCGGCGTACGGCAGGCGGCCACCGCCCGCACCACCTGCTCGTCGGAGAACGGCAGCAGATCCTCCACGCTGCCGCCCCCGCGCGCCACGATGATCACGTCCACGTCGTCGAGGGCGTCCAGCTCCTTCACGGCCTGCACCACCTGCGGCACGGCGTGCACGCCCTGCACCGCCACGTTGCGCACCTCGAAGCGGACGGCGGGCCAGCGATGCCGGGCGTTCTCCAGCACGTCCCGCTCGGCCGCGGAGGCCCGGCCACAGACCAGCCCGATCAGCTGAGGCAGAAACGGCAGCGGCTTCTTGCGCTCCGCCGCGAACAGCCCCTCCGCGGCGAGCGCCTTCTTCAGCTGCTCCAGCCGCGCGAGCAGCTCCCCGACCCCCACCGGCCGTATCTCCGCCGCCCGCAGCGAGAGCTGCCCGCGCGGGGCGTACCACTCCGGCTTCGCGTGGACGACGACCCGCGCGCCCTCGCTCACCACGTCGGCCACGGCGTCGAACACCTGCCGGTAGCAGGTGACGCTCACCGAGATGTCGTACGAGGGATCCCGCAGCGTCAGGAACACCACACCCGCGCCCGGCCGCCGCGACAGCTGCGTGATCTGCCCCTCGACCCACACGGCGCCGAGCCGGTCGATCCACCCCCCGATGAGCCGCGAGACCTCACCGACGGGCAGTGGTGTGTGCGCGGACGTGTTGAGAGCCATGCCGCGAGCGTAGCCGCAGGCACCGACATCGAAGGGCGGTGCGCGGGGCCGGGCGGGGTGCGCCCCCGCGCGTGCCCCTGCCCGCGCGGCAGTGGTGATCCGTCCGCCACCGGGGGCGGCCTTACGATGGGACGCATGACTGCTTCGCCTGGCCGCCGTGTCCTGCTCGCCGCCCCCCGAGGCTACTGCGCGGGTGTGGACCGCGCCGTGATCGCCGTCGAGAAAGCCCTGGAGCAGTACGGGGCTCCGGTCTACGTCCGGCACGAGATCGTCCACAACAAGTACGTCGTCCAGACCCTGGAGAAGAAGGGCGCCGTCTTCGTCGAGCGGACGGAGGAGGTCCCCCCGGGGAACATCGTGATGTTCTCCGCGCACGGCGTGGCCCCCGTCGTCCACGAGGAGGCCGAGCGCGGGAAGCTCGCCACCATCGACGCCACCTGCCCGCTGGTCACCAAGGTCCACAAGGAAGCCGTCCGCTTCGCGAACGAGGACTACGACATCCTCCTGATCGGCCACGAGGGCCACGAGGAGGTCATCGGCACCTCCGGCGAGGCCCCCGACCACATCCAGCTCGTCGACGGGCCCGGCGACGTGGCGAAGGTCGAGGTCCGCGACCCGTCGAAGGTCGTCTGGCTCTCCCAGACCACGCTCTCCGTCGACGAGACGATGGAGACGGTCGACGCGCTCAAGGAGAAGTTCCCGCAGCTGATCTCCCCGCCCAGCGACGACATCTGCTACGCCACGCAGAACCGTCAGCTCGCCGTGAAGCAGATGGGCGCCGAGGCCGAGCTGGTGATCGTCGTCGGCTCCCGCAACTCCTCCAACTCTAAGCGGCTGGTCGAGGTCGCCAAGCTCGCCGGTGCCCGTGAGGCGTATCTGGTGGACTTCGCCGACGAGATCGACGAGGCGTGGCTGCAGGGCGTCAGCACGGTCGGGGTCACCTCCGGCGCCTCCGTCCCGGAGGTCCTGGTCGAGGAGGTCCTGGAGTGGCTCACGCAGCGTGGCTTCGAGGACGTGGAGATCGTGAAGGCGGCGGAGGAATCGATCACCTTCTCGCTCCCCAAGGAACTCCGCCGTGACCTGCGCGAGGAGGCCGCGACCCTGATCGCGGAGCGCACCGGAGGCAACGCCGCGTCCGGGGAGTGAACACCCGGTACGTGACTGTCAGTGGTCCGTCGTAACGTGGTGCCATGCAGATCTTCGGCGTGGACATCGGCGGATCAGGGATCAAGGGCGCCCCTGTCGACCTGGACAGGGGCGACTTGGCGGACGAGCGGTGCAAGGTGCTGACCCCGCAACCGGCCACGCCGGACGCGGTGGCCGACGGCGTGCAGCAGGTCGTCGACCACTTCGGCTGGACCGGACCGGTGGGCATCACCTTCCCCGGCGTCGTCACCGGCGGCGCCACGATCCGTACGGCGGCCAACGTCGACAAGGGCTGGATCGACACCGACGCCCGCGCCCTGCTGGGTGACCGCCTGGGCGGCCTGCCGGTGACGGTGGTCAACGACGCCGACGCGGCGGGCGTGGCCGAGATGGCCTTCGGCGCCGGACGCGACCGCAAGGGCACGGTCATCCTCCTCACCTTCGGCACCGGCATCGGCAGCGCGGTCTTCGTCGAGGGACGACTGGTCCCTAACACGGAACTGGGCCACCTGGAACTGCACGGCCACGACGCGGAGAAGCGCGCCTCCAGCAAGGCCAAGGAGGACCACGGCCTGAGCTGGGAGCACTGGGCCCAGCGCGTGCAGAAGTACCTCGCGCACGTCGAGATGCTGTTCTCCCCGGAGCTGTTCATCATCGGCGGTGGCGTCAGCCGTAAGTCGGAGAAGTTCCTGCACTACATCGAGGGCATCAAGGCGGAGATCGTCCCGGCGCAGCTCCAGAACAACGCGGGCATCGTGGGCGCGGCGATGCGCGCGGCGGACAGAGGCTGAGACTCAGCCGGTGACACGCCGGGCGGCCACGGCGGCGGCCCGGCGTCGCGCCATGAGCCGCACCTTCCGTACGGTCACGATCACCCCGGCGACGAGCGTCCCCCCGTACAGCCACCCGGCCTCGGTGGCCAGCGCGGTCACCAGCCCCACGACACGCCCCCCGAAACCGTCCCCGCTGTCGGCGACGAAGATCATCCCGGCGGCGAAGGCGATCGGCACCACGACCGGCGCGCTCGTCAGGTCCCCCTTGCGCACCCACACCGCGCTCAGCAGGCACACGGGCAGGAACAGCACGCCGTAGACGGTGGGCGAGGCCCCGAACAGCAACCGCGTCAGACACCCGAGCACGATCATCACGGCGGCACAGAACAGTCCGCACCCGAGCCCGGTGAGCCGCGGATTGGGCATCCGCCGCACGCCCTGCGGACCGGGCGCGGGCCGTCGGCTGGTGCTACCGCCCGCTGGTCGGGCAGAACGAACCCCACCCCGCCCCATCTGTGGCGGCAGCGAGGTCGTCCCGCGTCGCGGTCCGTGCTGAGGAGGTCGCGTCCTGTGTTGCTCCACTGGACCAACTTAGGTCGTTTAATGTGCCGAATGGGCTCTCGGACACGCCGTAGCCCGGACCTTGCCGAAGCGTTCGACTGTTCGCCTGCCCCCGGCCGGGCACCCCGTAGACTGGGGGATCGGCCAGCCTGGTCCTGCCTGGCCCTCTGGGCCCCCTCCTCACGCACGGGAAGTCGAGAACGTGTCGCTCACGATCGGAATCGTCGGTCTGCCGAATGTCGGCAAGTCGACCCTGTTCAACGCCCTGACCAAGAACGACGTGCTCGCGGCCAACTACCCGTTCGCCACGATCGAGCCCAACGTCGGCGTGGTCGGCGTCCCCGACGGCCGCCTCGCACAGCTGGCGTCGATCTTCAAGTCGGAGCGCATCCTCCCGGCGACGGTCGACTTCGTGGACATCGCGGGCATCGTCCGCGGCGCCTCCGAGGGCGAGGGCCTGGGCAACAAGTTCCTGGCGAACATCCGCGAGTCCGACGCGATCTGCCAGGTCATCCGCGCCTTCAAGGACGAGAACGTCGTGCACGTCGACGGCAAGGTCTCGCCGAAGGACGACATCGAGACGATCAACACCGAGCTGATCCTGGCCGACCTCCAGACCATCGAGAAGGTCCTCCCGCGCCTCCAGAAGGAGTCCCGCATCAAGAAGGACCTCGCGTCGAAGGTCAAGGCGGTGGAGGAGGCCAAGGAGATCCTCGACCAGGGCGAGACCCTCTTCGCCCACGGCATCGTCCAGGGCAGCGAGCGCGCGGAGCCCCTCCACGACCTGCACCTCCTCACGACGAAGCCCTTCCTCTACGTCTTCAACGTCGATGAGGACGAACTGACCGACGAGGCCTTCAAGGACGAACAGCGCGCCCTGGTCGCCCCCGCCGAGGCCATCTTCCTCAACGCCAAGCTCGAGGCCGACCTCGCCGAACTGGACGAGGAGGACGCCATGGAACTCCTGGAGTCCGTGGGCGCCGAGGAGCCCGGCCTGGCCACCCTCGCCCGCGTCGGCTTCAACACCCTCGGCCTCCAGACCTACCTCACCGCCGGCCCCAAGGAGTCCCGAGCCTGGACCATCAAGCGCGGCGCCACCGCCCCCGAGGCCGCCGGAGTCATCCACACCGACTTCCAGAAGGGCTTCATCAAGGCCGAGGTCATCTCCTTCGACGACCTGATCGCCACGGGGTCGGTGGCGGAGGCCCGCGCGAAGGGGAAGGCGCGGATGGAGGGCAAGGAGTATGTGATGCAGGACGGGGATGTGGTGGAGTTCCGGTTCAATGTATAGGGCACGCATTAGCGTGGACCTGGCGAACTAGCCAGACACGCGGGTCAAGCAGGGTCGATTCGAATTGGAGTCGACCCTGTTTGCGTGCCGCAGGCTGGTTTTGTGGGCACCGCCTCTGTGGGCGCGACGGCCTCGCCATGAGCAGCGCGGGGTGACGGGAGCGGCGACGGCTGGGGAGCCGTTCTCAGGTGGGAGAGGAGCAGGTGGCTCGGGTCCTGGAGGAAGCCGGGGGGCCGCGGCGGTGTCGTGGGGTTGGGTGAAGAGGAGCCGCTGAGCGGGCAGTTCGCGCTCGGTGGTCTCGTACAGGGTCGGGCGCCTTCCGGGCGGGACCTGCCGGGCGTGGGACAACGCCTCGCGGCGGGACGCATGTGCGGACTCCTGCGAGGCGGCAAGCCGGGTTCTCCGGAGAGGCGCGTTCGGTCTTGTTGGCTGGTCAATTACCTTGGGCGCTATGGGGCTTGGGGGGTACGTGGGGTTCGGCGGGGGCACCTACGTCGCCGGTGGGGCGGTGGACGGTCCCCGGTCCAGTGAGCGCCTGCTGAACCGGACCCTCGAGCGGTACGGGGTGTGGCTCCGGGCCACCGTGGTCTTCCTGTGCGGTGCGCTGGGTGTGGTCTCCGCGGATGCCGCGGACGTCCCTCTCGCGCTGGCGCTGCTGGTGCCCGCCGTACTCGCCTGTGGTGTGCGTCTGTACGCGCTGCGCCGTCCGCTTCCGGACGCCCTGCTGTGGACGCTGGACGCGGCCGGGGTGGCGGTGGTCGGGCTGTCGCAGCCGGTGCTCGGTGGGGCGGGGGCGGATGTGATGGTGGAGGCGATCGTCGACATCAGTGTCATCACCTTTCAGCACGAGTGGGCCAGGCGGCCCGTGGCCGGGGGTGTCCTGGCCGTGTGGGGAGCTGCCGCCTGTGTGCTGGGCGATGTGCTCGCCTCGCCCGGACACGGTCCCGAGGTGGCCTACCTGGTGCGCATGTTCGTCGTGGTGTGTCTGTCGAGGGCCGCCTATCTCATCGTGCGGGCGCGGGCCAGGGCGGCCGACCGGGCCGCCGCGCTCCGGGCGGCGTCGCGTCGGGAGGCCGAGGTGGCCGCGGCGCGCAGGGCGACCGAGCGCGAGTACCTGGCGACCCTGCACGACACGGCGAGCGCGACGCTGCTGATGGTCTCCCAGGGGGCCGCGCGGGACTGGTCGTGGCTGGCTCCGCGGGCCCGGCGGGACGTGGAGGCGCTGTCCGCGGCGCCCGGCTTCGAGACGGGGGACATCGATCTCGCGGTGCTCCTGAGCTGCGTACCCGAGGGTGAAGGGCGGGGGAGGGTGGTGCTGAAGACACGTATCGACGGCCCGCTCGTGATTCCGTCCGGGCCCGGGCTCGCGATCTTCAACGGGATCCGGGAGGCAGTCGGCAACGTGGCCCGTCACGCCGGGGTGGGGGAGGCGGAGTTGACGGCATGGGGGGAGGCGGGCGGCACCGTCGTCGTCGAACTGGCGGACTTCGGGCGCGGCTTCGACCCCGCGGCCGTGTCCGCGCGGCGGCGGGGCATCTCCGGCTCCGTCGTCGGCCGGATGCGGGCGGTCGGGGGCTCCGCGTCCGTCGTCTCACAGCCGGGCGCCGGGACCCGGGTGCGGTGGCGTTGGCAGGACCGGGCGCGGGAGGCACGGGTGACGGGCGTACCGCGTCCGCAGCAGACGGCCGTCGTCCGCCTCATCCGCGGGCAACTGCTCTACGGGGCCCAGTTGGCCGCGCTGCTCATCAGCCTGGTGTCGCAGTTCGCCATCTCGCTGCGCCAGCTCACGGCCTACCAGGACGTGTACCGCCCGGCGTGGGCCCAGACCGCGGCGTTCGTCTGCCTCGCCGCCGTCGCGGTGGCCGGGGGTGCCTGTGTGCTGCGGGGCAGGCGGATTCCGCCGTACGTGCGCTGGTGGAGCCTGGGCTCGGTGCTGGGCGTGTCGGCGGTGTGCGCGCTCACGCTTCCGCCGGAGCGGCTGACGGGTGCGGAGGACTGGGCGTTCGGACTGGTGGGCTGGCACGCGGTGTTCCTGCTGGCGGACCTGCGGGTCAGGGCGTTCGCGGGGTTCCTCGGGGCGCACATGGGGCTCAACGCGGCGGTGGTGTTCCTGTCGGGGGCGCCGACCGCCGCGATGGGGATCGCCGGGGTGGCCACCTGCGGCTTGCAGCTCTCCGTCGCCGTACTGATACGGCTGCTCCACGCCACGGCGCCCGTGGCACAGTCCGCCGCCGCGCGGGTGGAGGAACTGCGGACCCGCGAACGCATCCACGAGGACGTCCAGCGGGACCACAAGGAGCGCTACCGTGCCCTGACGGCGACGACGGTGCCGCTGCTCGTGGGCCTCGGGCACGGTGTGCTGAGTCCCTACGACGAGGAGGTCAGGCTGCGGTGCGGTGTGGAGGCCGCCCGGATGCGCCGTCTGTTCGCGGAGGGGGACGCCGTCTCCGATCCGCTGCTGAACGAGTTGCGGGCGTGTGTCGAGGTGGCCGAACAGCGGGGGGCGACGGTGGACCTGGCCGTACGGGGGCGGCCGGGTGAGGTGCCCGTGGAGGTGCGCAGGGCGCTGATCGATCCGGTGGCCGTGATCTTGGGGCGTACGCGGAAGACCGCGCGGGTGACGGTCGTGTGGACCGCCCGCGCGGTACGCGTGAGCGTGATCAGCGGGGAGTGCGGCGACGGCGGTGGCGGGGCAGAGGCCACCCCGTCCCGCCCTCCCGTGTCCGTGACCCGCACCGCCCGCGCCGGAAGCGTCTGGGTGGAGGCCAGTTGGAGAAGAACGGCGGCTTGCGGAGTTGATCTGGCATGAGTAGCAACGCGGCGGTCAGCGTGGTCATCGTCGACGACCATCCCGCCATCCTCTCGGGCGTGCGGATGTGGTACGCCGCGTCGCCGCGGCCCATCACCGTCGTCGCGGCCGGGGCCTCCGTGGGGGAGGCCTGGACCGCGCCCGGGAACACGGCCGACGTCGTGCTGCTGGATCTGCAACTGGGCGACAGCGGCCCCGCCTTCGGCAGCCTGCGACGGCTCGTCGACGCGGGACGGCAGGTGGTCGTCTACTCGATGCGGGACGACGAGAAGACCGCGCTGAGCTGTCTGGACCTGGGAGCCGCGACCTTCCTGACCAAGAGCGAGGGACAGGAGCACCTGGTCGAGGCGACGCTGGCGGCGGCCGACGAGCGGCCCTACACGCCGCCCGCGCTGGCCGGTGCGATGGGCACGAACGCCCGCGCCGACCGCCCCCAGCTCTCCGCCCGCGAGGAGGACGTCCTCATCGAGTGGTTCCAGTCGGAGTCGAAGGAACTGGTCGCACAGCGGCTCGGCCTCTCCGTGCGGACGGTGAACTCGTATCTGGACCGGGTGCGGATCAAGTACGCGAACGTCGGCCGCCCGGCCCGGACCAAGGCGAGCCTGGTGGCCCGCGCCGTCCAGGACGGGCTGGTCGACGTGGACGACCTCTGAGCGCCCCTCAGTTCCGGGCCCGGTCCTGGTGTGCCGGGCCGCGAGTGGCGACGTACAGGAACAGGGCGGCCATCACGGCGACGCCCACCCACATGGCCTGCTGCCAGCCGTCGACGAAGGACTGCCGGGCGGCGTGCGCCAGGGCCGGGGTGCCCGTGGCGTCGGCGGTCCCGACGGCGTGGGCGATGCCCTGGCGGGCGGTGTCGGCCGTGTCGGCGGGGACGCCGGTGAGGTGGTCGGCCATGGCGTCGCGGTAGCCGGAGGAGAGGAGGGCGCCGAGGAGGGCGACACCGAGGGCGGTGCCGAACTCGCGGGTGACGTCGTTGAGGGCGGAGGCGACGCCCTGCCGCTCGGTGGGCAGGGAGCCGGTGATGGCCTCCGTGGACGGGGTCATCGCCAGGCCCATGCCGAGGCCCATGGCGAGCATGCCGGGGAGGATGGCCGGATAGCCGCCGTCGACGGAGACCAGGGCCGCCATCAGCGCCAGACCGGCGGCGGACAGCAGGACGCCGGTCGCCATGGTGGCGCGGGCGCCGACGCGTGCGGTCAGCCGAGGGGCGAGGCCCGAGGACGCCATCATCAGGACGGCCATCGGCATCAGCGCGAGCGTGGACAGCAGGCCCGACCAGCCGAGCACGGCCTGGAGGAACGGGAAGAGGACCACGAAGATGCCCGCCTGGACCCCGAAGACCGCGAGGAGTGTCACGGAGCCGCCGGCCAGGGCCCGCTCGCGGAAGAGGCGGACGTCCAGCAGGGCGGCGTCCCGGCGGCGCAGTTCCCAGGCCACGAAGCAGACCGTGGCGGTGAGGCCGACCGCGAGGGCCAGGAGGGTGGCGGGGGCCAGCCAGCCGTGCTCCGGGGCCTCCTGGAGGACGTAGATCAGGCCGACCACCGCGACGGCGGAGGTCAGCGCGCCGACGGTGTCGTAGGGGCGGGCGGAGGACTCCCGGGAGTTGGGGACCGCGCGCAGCGCCATCACGAGCGACACCGCGACCAGGAGGACGGGGAGCGCGAACAGCCAGCGCCAGGTGGCCAGGTCCACCAGGGCCGCGGACAGGAACATGCCGAGGATGCCGCCGCCCCCGGCCACGCCGGTCCAGACGCCGATCGCCCGGCCGCGTTCCTCCTTGGGGAACGTCGAGGTGATCACGGCGAGCGTGACGGGCATGATCATCGCCGCGCCCGCCCCGCTGAGCAGCCGTGCGGCGAGCATGACCTCCGCCGACGGGGCCAGGCCCGCCGCCGCGCTGGCGACGCCGAAGACCGCGAGGCCGGTGATCAGCGTGGGCTTGCGGCCCAGGCGGTCGCCGAGGGCACCCAGGGGGAGCAGGAGTGCCGCCAGGGTCAGCGTGTAGATGTTGATGACCCACAGGATCGTGGTCTGCGAGGCGTCGAAGGCCACGGCCAGGTCGGGCTGGGCGACGCTCAGCCCGGACACCGAGGCGATGACCGCCATCAGCGCGACACAGACGGCGGTCAGGATCGTGCGCAGCTGGCGGGGGGTCGGGGGTGTGGGCTGGGGGTGTGTGGTCGTCGGGTGCATGGGTGCCGACGCTAGGCGGAGGTTGCCAGGTACGCATACGATGTTGCGCATGACGCAAGACGAAGGCGATCTGGACAGCCTCGTACGCAAGCGCATCCGTGCGCTGCGGGTGGCGCAGGGGTGGTCCCTGGAGGAACTCGCCCAGCGGGCCCGGCTCAGCCAGTCCACGCTCAGCCGGATCGAGAACGGCCAGCGCCGCCTCGCGCTGGACAGCCTCGTCACGCTCGCCCGTGCCCTGGACACCACCCTGGACCAGCTCGTCGAGACGGCCTCCGACGACGTCGTCGTCAGTCCGATGATCGACGCCGCGCACGGGCTGATGCGCTGGCCCATCAAGGCCGAGCCGGGCATGACCGTCGTATGGCAGCGGATGACCGAACCGCCCCCCGGCAATCCCGCCCGCATGCGCGCGCACCCGGGCCGGGAGTGGCTGGTCGTGCTGTCCGGGACGGCGGTCCTGATGCTGGGGCACCGGCGGCTCCGCGTGGAGACGAACCAGGCCGCGGAGTTCCCCACGATGCTGCCGCACGCCATCGGTGCGGAAGGCGGCCCCTGCGAAATCCTCGGGATCTTCGACCGGGACGCCCGCCGTGGTCATCAGCGCACGGAAGGCGCCTGACCTCCCCCTCCCCGCACCTTCATCTTCTCGTGTCTTCCTAACTGCCGTGCCCTCAGCGAGAGTTGACTCGTACTGAAGCGCGATCACGGGAACCACCGGTGACCCGCACCGCATCGGTACGGGCATGACGAGGCGGCCCTCGACCACGGCCGCCGGAACCGGAACACGAAAGTGGGGGTGAGGGCGTGGAGCATGCGCGGGTGCTCAGCGTCTGCTGCGCCTTGGTGGTGGGCGGGGTCTTAGCGGGTGGTTGCACCAATGACCCGGGGGCGGGGAAGGGAGCCGGGAACACCAAGGCCGCCAGCGGCGCCAGCCAGTCCGCCGAGCCCGGTGGCGAGGCCGAACCCGAGCCCGGTGGCGAGACCGAACCCGAGCCCGTCACCTCGCCCACCATCCAGGCCGACCCGGACAAGCAGCCCGGCACCGAGGCCGAGGCACGGGCGCTGATCCGGAGGGTGATCGGAGGGCCCGAACTGTTCGGGTCGCAGGCGGAGCGGGGGACGCCGTACGAGAGTGATCCGAGCCGTTGGGCGGTGCTCGGTGAGGACTGTGTCTGGCAGCGGGAGGTGCTCCCCGACGACGTACTGGCCACGCTGACCCGGCACTACGTCATCCCCGCCGGTGGCGGCAAGGGCACGGTGCGGATGTCGGCCACCGTCACGGTGCACCGCACGGCGCTGGACGCGGCGTGGGAGCAGGCCGGGATGCTGGAGGAGGCGCTCGGCTGCCAGGAGCAGACCCTGCGGCAGGGGGAGCGGCTGGTCGAACTGACGTCGTCCGCGCACGCCGCGGGCGAGGGCGGCAACAACCACAGCGACGACCTGCTGATCGAGAGCGGACAGTGCGTCAGCGACACCCACGGCGGGCCGTACCCCTACGACTGGCAGCAGGCCCAGCAGGGGTCGGTGGTGATCAGCACGTCGGTGTGCGGCGGCCGGGGGCGCGATGAGGCCGAGCTGAGCGACATGGCCGGGGGAGCACTCCCCACGATGATGGTGCGGTTGCAGGACGAGATCGGGCGGCCCGTGGGGGACTCCGGCCAGGACACCAAGGGCGGTGCGTGATGGAGCGGTTGGTTCCGGGCGACCCGTCGCGGCTGGGCGGGCACCGGCTGCTGGGGCGGCTGGGCGCGGGCGGTATGGGCGTGGTGTACCTGGCCCGCGTGGCGGAGGGCGGGGATCTCGCCGCCGTCAAGGCCATCCAGCCCGAGTACGCCGACCAGCCGGAGTTCCGGGCGCGGTTCCGACGGGAGGCGGAGTCGGCGCGGCGGGTGGACAGCCCCTGGGTGGTGCCGGTGCTCGGGGCCGACACCGAGGCCGACGTGCCCTGGCTGGCGACCGCCTTCGTGCCCGGCCCCTCGCTGGGCGAGGCCGTCATGGCGTGCGGGCCGCTGCCCGCGCGGGCGGTGCGGGTGCTGGGCAAGGTGCTGGCGCGGGCGCTGGCGGCGGTGCACGAGGCGGAACTGGTGCACCGGGACGTCAAGCCCGGCAATGTGCTGCTCGCGCCGGACGGCCCCCGGCTGATCGACTTCGGTATCGCGCGGCCCACGGCCGTGGAGGAGACCGCCCTCACCTCGGACAGCCTGGTCGTGGGGACGCCGGGGTTCCTCTCCCCCGAGCAGGCGCGCGGGCAGCGGGTGGGCCCGGCGAGCGATGTGTTCTCGCTGGCCTGTGTGCTGCTGTACGCCGCCACCGGGCAGCCGCCCTTCGGCACCGGCGCGGTGGACGCGCTGCTCTACCGCACCGTCCACGACGAGCCCGAACTGGACGGCGTGGCGGACGACGAACTGCGGGCGCTGCTGCTGCGGTGCCTGGCGAAGGACCCCGAGGCACGGCCCACCGTCGAGGAGGTGGACGCGGCGCTGGTGGAGGACGCCCCCGAGGGCTCCCTCGCCTGGCTGCCGGACGCCGTGGTCGAGATGGTCGCCGAACGGTCCGCCGAGATGCTCGCCCTGCCCGGAGTCGAGCCGACGCTGGTGCCCGAGGAGTCCAAGGAGTCCAAGGAGCCGATGGGGCGTCGGCGGGTACTCCTGCTCGGCGCGGGCGGCGCCGCCCTGCTCGCGGCGGGCGGCGGCGCGGGGCTGTGGGCGGCGCTGCGCGGGGGCGACGAGGACACCCCCGCCGACCAGGCCTGGACGATCGGTCTCCAGGCGGATCTGAGCGGACCGCAGCGGGAGATCGGACGGGCCCAGGAGCGTGCGGTGCGGCTGGCCGTGGAGCAGTTCAACTCCGACGACGACAAACCGTTCACCCTCGATCTGCGGGTGGTGGACGACCGGGGCGACGCGGTCCGCGCACGGCGGGTGGCCCGGCAGCTGACCGGCGACCGTCAACTGCTCGCCGCGCTCGGCCCCACCGGCTACACCTCGACCGTGGCCGCCCTGGAGATCTACGAGGCCGCCGGTGTGCCGCTGGTGACCGTGTCCGAGGTGTCGACCAACGCCGCCATCGCGACGCTGACCCAGCCGCAACGCTACTTCCAGGCCGCCCCCGTGGTGGCGTACGCCTCCTTCACGACCGTGGCCGTCCTCGGCACCCAGGGCTCGTTCCGGCCGGGGCTGCTGGTCGACCGCGCGGGCGGCGTCATCGGCATGGAGCACTCGCTGATCACCCAGAGCGCCGCCAAGGGCATGCGGCTGAACCTGTACTCCCGGGTCGTGCCGAGCGCCGCCACCGACGCCACGGCGGTCGTCGACGACATGCTCGCCCACGACATCGACGGCTTCTACTACACCGGCACCCCCGAACGGGGCGCCGCGATCGCCCGGACCCTGGCCGAACGCGGCTTCACCGGGCCCCGGTTCCTCGACATGAGCGCCGCCACCGAGTCGTTCACCGCCGCGGCGGACACCGCGGCCGACGGCTGGCAGGTCCTGACGCCGTACATCGAGCCGAAGGCCAAGTCGGTACGGGCCTTCGCCACCGCCCACCGCGAGCGGTACGGCAGCGCCCCGGGCATCTGGGGGGCCGAGGCGTACGACGCCACCCGCCTCGTCGTCAGCAGGCTCACCGCCCTCGCCGGAACGCACGGCAAGCGCCCCAACCGGGCACAGATCGCCGACGCCATCACCAAGGCCCGGTACAAGGGGCTGACCGGGATCTACACCTTCACCCACAACCGGCTCAAGCCCACCACCGTCCACCACTACCGCGTCGACGGCGGCCGGTTCGCCTACGTCGGCCCGGTCGCCGTCCCCGAGTGACGTGAGGGCGGCATGCGCGCACTGAGAGCCGACGACCCCGAGACCCTGGGCGGGCACCGGCTGCTCGCCCGGCTCGGCACCGGCGGCATGGGCACCGTGTACCTGGCCCGCACCCCCGACGGTGCCCTGCGGGCCCTGAAGATGATCCGCGCCGAGTACGCCGCCGACCCGGCGTTCCGGGCCCGGTTCCGCCGCGAGGTGCGGCTGGCCACCGGGCTCACCGGGCGCTGGGTGGTGCCGGTGACGGCGGCCGACGCGGAGGCGCGCGAGCCCTGGCTCGCCACCGCCTTCGTGCCCGGCCCGGCGCTCACCGAGGCCGTGGACGGGCACGGCCCGCTGCCCCCGCCCACCGTCGTCACCCTCGGCGCCCGGCTCGCGGAGGCGCTGGCCGAGGTGCACACGACGGGCCTGGTGCACCGGGACGTCAAGCCCGCCAACATCCTCCTCGCCCGCGACGGACCCCGGCTGATCGACTTCGGGATCGCCCTCGGCGTCGGCACCACCGCGCTGACCGCCCCCGACGCGGTCATCGGCACCCCCGGCTACTTCTCCCCCGAACAGGCCCGCGCCTCCGACGCCGCGGTGGGGCCGCCCAGCGACCTGTTCTCCCTCGGCTGCGTACTGGCGTACGCCGCCACGGGGCGGCGGCCCTTCGGCACCGGTGATCCGGCCGCGGTGCTGTACCGCACCGTCCACGAGGACCCCGACCTGACCGGCATCGACCGGCTGCCGCCCGCCGTACGGGACGCGGTCACGGCCTGCCTCGCCAAGGACCCGGGGCCACGGCCGACGGCCGCCGCGCTGCGGGAGGTCCTGCTGGCCGCCGCCGCTCCGGTGCCGGACCGGGGCGACTGGCTGCCGCCGGACCTGCTGCGGCTGGTGGCCGAGCGGTCGGCCCGCGCCCTGGTCCCGCCGCCCCGCGACACGGCACCGACCGCGCCGGAGGCGGAAGCCGAGACGGTACCCGGGACCTCCCGGCGCCGGTTCCTGACGATCGGCGGCTCGGCCGCCGCCGTGCTCACCGCCTCCGGCGCCGGTGCCGCCGTCCTGCTGGCCCGCCGCAGCTCCGCCACCGGCGGTGGCGCCTCCGGTGGCCCGCCGGTCCACACCCTCGCCCTGCACGCCGACCTGAGCGGCGGTCAGCGGGCGGCGGGTACGGCGCACGAGCGCGGGGCGCGGCTCGCCGTCGCTGCCCACAACGCCCGCGCCGACGCCGCCTTCCGGCTCGCCCTGAAGACGTACGACGACAAGGGCGACGCGGGCCGGGCCGAGCAGGTGGCCCGCCGGGTGCTCGACGACCGCGGCGTCCGCGCCGTCATCGGTCCCACGACCGAGGGGGCCGCACAGACCGCCGTACCGCTGTACGGGACCGCCGACCTGCCGGTGGTGCTGGTGTCGGTCGACGTCGAGCAGGCCGGGCTGGACCGCACCGAACTGCGCACGCTGTGCGCCACGATGGCGGGTTACGAGTACCGCAACCTGTCGGTCCTCGACTATCTGACCCGGGTGCGCCGCACCGAACGCACCGCCCTCATCGAGGACCAGGAAGCGGGTGAGACCGCCTGGGAGAGCGCCCGGTACCTGGAGCGGACACCGCCCTCCGAAGGCACGGCCGTCGCCTACCAGGTGGCCGCAGACCAGGATGACTTCCGCCCGGCCGTCCGCGCGGCGCTCGCCGACCGGATGCGGGCCGTCATCTACGTCGGCACCTCGCCGCGCCGCGCCGCCGCCTGCGCCCGCGCCCTCGCGGCGGAGGGCTTCACCGGACCCCGCACCGGGTACGAGTCGGTGATGCGGGACGCCTTCCTGGCGGAGGCGGGCGACGCGGCCGAGGGCTGGGTGTTCGGCGCCCCGTACGCCGCGGCGCCGTACGGCGCGGGCCGGGCCGCCAAGGCGTTCACCGCCGCGCACCGCCGTCGTTACGGCGGCGATCCCGGCCGCTGGGCCGCCGAGGCGTACGACGCCGTGCACCTCGTGGCCCGCACCATCGCCGCCGTCGGCGGGGGCGACGGCATCGAGGCCGGTCAGATCGCCGAGCGGATCTTCCGCCTCAGCCATGACGGGGTGGCCAAGCGGCTCGCCTTCGCCCAGGACAAGACGCAGGCGCTGCAACCGGTGGGCTCGACCTTCCTGTACCAGGTGCGGGAGGGCGGCTTCCGCTTCCTGGGGCGGCACGACAAGGTCAAGGCGTGAGGGCTGTTCGGCTCTGCTGGTGCTGGTGCTGGTGCTGGTGCGCCTCCAGGGCCACGGCCAGGTGCAGATACGCGTCCACCCAGGCCGGGACCGCCGCGTCCGCGTCCTCGAGCAGCTGGGCGGCGGTGCGCAGTCCCGTGCGGCGCAGTGCGGTGGCGGTGTCGGCGAGGCGGGCACGTGCCGTGCCGTGGCGGTGGCGCAGACCGTGGTGGGCGGTGTCGGCGAGGGCGGCGAGGGCCGACTCCAGGGCGGCGGTCAGCGGGTCGGTGGGGCGCGGGCGGGCCGGGGGCAGCGCGGTGTCGCCGTCGCCGGGGGCGAGGTCGGGGACGACGACACCGGATGACGTCAGGACGGCGAGCGGGGAGAGGACGATCCGGCCCTCGGCCGTGTGCAGCATCCCGCTGACGCAGCGGGCCCGGCCCTCGTGCTGGTGCAGGGCGGCCGACAGGGCGTCCAGGCCGCCCGGGGAGAGCGGGTTGTGGTCGGCGCGGAGCAGGACCTCGTTGCCCGCGGGGTCGTGGAGGAGCGCCTCCAGGTGCTGCGCGGCCGGGTCGTAGCCGAGCGGCTCGACGGCGGCCACCTCCACCACCCGTACCGCCTCCGCCGCGACCCGGGGCCGGATCAGACGCGGCGGCCGGTCGCCCGACGCCCGGAGGTGGCGCGCCACGTCGGTCAGCCGCAGGCTGCCGGGCAGTTCGGTCCAGGCGGTGCCGACCGGGGTGACGCTGGTGGCGGCGACCCGGCCACGGGAGACGGAGACCGTGCGGTCGGCGCTGCGGGCGGTGCGCTCGCTGACGACGTTCGCCGTGGCCAGCGCGTGCAGGGGGGAGCCGAGCAGCCGACGGGAGGCGAGATCGTGTCCGGTGGGCGCCTCGCCCTCGGCCAGCGCCCACCGCTCGCGCAGCACCAGCGCGACACCGGCGTCCGCGTGGGCGAAGTAGACCTCGGCCGTACGGTCCTGGGCGGTGCCACCGATCCGGCAGCCGAGGGCGACCAGGCGCACCCGGCGCAGCGGGGTCGTCGGCGCCTCGCCGGTGCCGAGCACGCCGACCGGATCGCGGCGGGCGGCGCGGTGCCGGGCGTGGAGTTCGGCGAGCAGCCCGGCGAGACGGTGCGGTGTGTAGCGGGCGCCGCGTGCCGAGTACGCCTCGACCTGCTCGCGCAGGTCCGCCAGGACTCCCGCGGGCCAGTGCTGGGAGGCGGCGGTCAGCGCCTCCTCGGCACGGCGCAGGGACGCGGCGAACACCGGGCCCGCTGCGGGTACGCCGTCCAGGAGGAGGTCGTTGGCGAGGGTGACGGCGGCGGGGAGCGGGTCGGTGGTGCGGGCGGTCCCGTCCATCGAGGTTCCGCCTCCGCCGACCGTCACGTCCGTGGCCCGCTGGGCGTCCCCCGCGCGGAACGCCCACACCGCCAGGGCCACGACCTCGCCGCGCAGGGCGGCGGTCGCGTCGGTGAGGGCGTAGGCCAGCTCGTGGGGCACGGGGAAGCGGACGGTGCAGGTGGGCAGTTCCACCCGGGGGGCCGGGTCCTCGGGGGTGGGGCGGTGCAGACGGGCGGTGTAGCCGCGGTCGTGGGCGCGGCGGGCGGCGGCCAGGGCCGGGCGGCCCAGGGCGGCGGTGAGGGCGTCGTCGTCGAACTCGGCGGGGGACCAAGGGGTGGGAGTGTCGGGGGGCTTGGTGGCGGTGCTGGGGGGTGGGCCGGTGGGGGTGCTGGTGGGGGTGCTGGTGGGGGTGCTGGTGGAGGTGCTGGTGGGGGTGTTGGCGGGGGTGCTGGTGGGGGTGTTGGCAGGGGTGCTGCTGGGTGCGCTGGTGGCCGTGCGCTGGTACGCCAGCACCAGCCCGACGCGATGGCGGCACACCCCCGTCGCCCCACAGGTGCACCCCGCGGCGTCGATGCCGAGGCCCGGTGGCAGCACCGCCTCGGTGCCGTCCGGGAAGCGGCCGCGTACGGTGCCGTCCTCGGCGTCCGTCACCGCCGGGACGACGCCCGCCGCGAGATCCTTCTCGGCCCGCTTGACGAGGCCCCGGTTGGCCAGCGCGGCGAGCGTCTGCGGGGTCAGCGCCAGCAGATCGGCGCGCGGCATCAGGCCTGCCCTCCCCGGCCCACCTTCTCGGCGACGAACTCCGCGAGCCGTCCCGGCGTCATCGCGCCCATGTGCGCCCCGGCCGCCGCGAGCCGCTCCCCGAGCCCGCGGTCGTAGGCGGGCTCGGCCTCCTCGTCCAGGGCGGCCAGGCCCAGCACCGTGGTGCCCTGCTGGACCAGGGCGCGCACGGTGCGGACCAGGCGGTAGGAGTCGCCGCCCTCGTAGAAGTCGGAGATCACGGCGACGATGGCGCGCCGCGAATTCTCGACCAGGGCGGCGGCGTAGTCGACGGCGCGGGCGATGTCGGTGCCGCCGCCGAGCTGGACCCGCATCAGCAGCTCCACGGGGTCGGTGACGTCGGCCGTCAGGTCCACCACGTTGCCGTCGAAGGCGACCAGGTGGGTCCGCAGGCCCGGGAGGTGCCACAGGCAGGCGGCGGTGACGGCGGAGTGGATGACTGAGCCGACCATGGAGCCCGACTGGTCCACCAGCAGTACGAGTTGCCACTGTTCGAGGTGGCGGCGGGTGCGGGCGTGGAAGTGCGGGCGCTGGATGACGAGGCGGCGCTCGCGCGGCTGGTAGTGGGCGAGGTTGGCCCGGACGGTGCCCTTGAAGTCGAAGTCGCGGGCCAGGGGGAGTCGGCTCGGGCGGCGGGACCGGGAGCCGCTGAAGGCACGGTGCACCTCCGGTCGCAGCCGCTCCAGCAACTCCCGTACGACGGTCTCCACGATCCGCCGGGCCACTGCCAGGACCTGGGGGTTCATCAGGTGCCTGGTGCGCAGGACGGCCCGGAGCAGGGTCTGGCTGGGCTCGACGCGGGCGAGGACGTCCGGGTCGGTGACGATCTCGTTGATCCCGTACTGCTCGACGGCGTCCCGCTCCAGCCGCTCCACCGTCTCCTTGGGGAACAGCCGGTGGATGTCGTCCAGCCAGTCCACGGGGGTGACGGGGGAGGGCCCGGAGCCGCCCACCCGCGACGTGGCGGCCCCGCCGCGGCGGACCCCGCGCGTGCGCAGCTCCTCGTCCCGGCCGTAGAGCCAGTCGAGGGCGGCGTCCCGGGCGGCGGCCCGGCCGCGCGGGGGGCCGGTGTGGCGGTCGGCGGGGGAGCCGAGGATCAGGCGCCAGCGTTCGAGGTCGGGGCCGGGCGGCACAGCCGGGGGGCCGGGCGGCGTATCCGGAAAGCCTGGCGGCACAGCCGGGGGGCCGGGCGGCGTATCCGGAAAGCCTGGCGGCACAGCCGGGGAGCCGGGCGGCGTACCCGGGGAGCCCGGCGGCATGCCCGGGTCCGGGCTCGTCATGGCGTCCCCCGCAGGCCGTGCCGGTCGAGCAGTCGGGCCACGTTCTCCTCCAGGGCCCGGGCGCGGGCCAGCAGCAGTGGGTCGGCGGTGGTGCGCAGCAGGGAGCGGGCCGAGCCGCGCAGCCCGCGCCGCTCCAGGAGCCGCCCGGCGACGCGCTCCCGCTCACGGGGCGGGAAGAAGGCGAACGCCTGCCGCAGCGCGGGCAGTCCGGTGAGGAAGTCGTCGTCGGTCATCGCCGACACCACCCCGTCCAGCACGTCGACGAGCGACTCCTCGCCCGCCACCTCCTCCCGGGCGAGGGCGAACAGCCCGGTGAGCCAGTCACCGAGCAGACCGGACGGGGCGGACGCGAGGGACGACACCGTCCCCCCGAGGGCCCCCGGATCGGCACCACCGAGAGACCACCGCAACCCGAACGCCGCGCCCCGCAGCCCGGCGGGCGCCAGCGGATCCCCGCAGACGCGGGCCGCGGCCTCCATCGCGGCCTCCCGGGTGACCGACATCAGCCGCCCCGCGTGCACCAGCGCGTCCCGCGCCGCCGCCAGTGCGCGCAGGTGGGCGAGATCCACGGGCGGGCCACCGTGCAAGCCCTCGGCCAGCCAGAACACACGGTCGGCCGCGCCCGCCACCACCCCGCCGAGCAGAGGGTCACGGGCCACCCCGAACACCTGGTCGTGCCGCCACAGGCCCAGCGCGGCGGTCAGCACCTCACCGAGCGGGCCCAGCGCGTCGGCGTGCCGTACCCGGTCCGCGAGGGTGCCCAGCAGGTCGTCGCAGAGCGGGCCGATCCCGCACAGCACCGTGTCGAACAGCAGCCCGGCCAACGGCCCGATCCGCGTGCCCGCGTCCCGCACCCGCTCCCCGAGCAGCATCGAGGCGGCCTCGTCCAGCCGCGCCCCGTACGCCCCCGCCTCGATGAGCGCCGCCTCGCGCCCGTCCACCGACCCCGGCTGCCACCGCTCCACGGACACCGGGTCGGCGCCGTCGACCGGACCGGACAGCCGGGTGAAGCCCGGTACGCCCAGCACCCGCAGCCGGTGCAGCACCCGACTCCGCTCCAGGCCCCGCGGCTCCGTCAGCTTGAGGCCGAACGGTTGCTCCACGGCGTCGAGTTCCAGCCGCGCGAGCTGTTCCCGCACCTCGTGCACCAGCGGCGGCAGCGGGGTGCCGGGGTGCAGTCGGCCCTCCGCGTCGCCGGTGCAGGCGGCGACCATCTCCACGACCACCGGATGGGCGCCCGCGCCGAGCGTGCCGCCGGTGGTCCAGGGCAGCGGCCGGTCCAGGTCGTCGGTGATCAGCGCACCGGCCAGGCCGTCCAGGACGTCCACCCTGGTCGCGTACGGATGGCCGCGCAGCCGCGCGAGTCCCTCGGCCAGGGTGCGCGCGGCGACCAGGTCGGCCGTGGACGCGGTGATCCCGCGCGCCCGCAGCCGCTCGGCGACCGTCCGCAGCAGGCCCTCCGCGGCGGCCCGCGGGCCCGCCTCCCAGAGCCGCTGGTGGTAGCCGGGGGAGGGCATCCCCGACTGGTACCTGGCGAACGCGTCCAACTGCCGGAAGGAGTACGGCACCAGGAAGCTGCCGCCGAGCGCGCCCTCGGGGGGCTCGGGCACCTCCGGCCAGTCCGGGACCGGTGTCTGACGGGCCGTCAGTGCCCGGAGCGCGGGCTGGTGGAAGCCGCCCGTCACCACCAGCACCGGCCGGTCCCCGGCCCGCGCCAGCGCGGCCCGCACCCACGACGCCATGTACGCCTCGCGGACCCGGTCGCCCGCGTCCGCCTCGGCGTCCCCGCGCACCAGCTCGAAGTAGGCGTCGAGCCGCGCCCGGAGCCCGTCCGGGTCGGCGGCCTCGAACAGCCGGTCCCACAGCGCGTCCGCCGAGTCGACGGCGAACCGCGCGCACAGCCGCCGGGTCGCCTCCTCGTACCGGGCATCGGCGTCGGCGTACCGGTTGGCGTACCGGTCGGCGCGGTCCGCGAAGGCCGGGTGCCAGGCGGGCAGATCGATGAACCGCACCTCGGCGCCGACGGCACGCCCCTCCCGCAGGGCGATCCACTCGGGCGAGTAGTCGCACAGCGGGGCCCACGAGGTGGCCACGCGGGTCTCGTCGCGGTAGTGGCTGAGGACGGCGATCGGCAGCCGGTGTCCGAGCAGCAGCTCGTCCAGCCGCTCGTTCATGTCGGCCGGGCCCTCCACGAGGACGTGGGAGGGCCGCAGCGTCCCGATCGTCCGCGCCACCAGCCGGGCGCAGGCGGGGGAGTGGTGCCGCACCCCGAGGAACACCGCGTCGCCGCCCGCCATCAGTCCGCCAGCAGATGCCGCGCGTCGTACAACTCCCGCCACCGCGCCCCCGCCCGGCGCGGTACGTCCTGTTCCAGGAACCGGCGCAGCCGCGCGAGGTCCTCCGGGCTGTCCTTGGCGGCGGTGCCCGCCAGACAGGCCACCACGTCGGCGGCGCTGCCCGCCTCCCCGCGCAGGAACCAGCCCCGCAGCCCCACCGCGTGCGCCACGGACACGGCCTCGGCGGTGCTCATCACCGCGGACAGCCGCTCCCCCCGCGCGGCCCCGGCACCGCGCAGCTCGCGGAAGGTGCCGACCAGCACCTCCAGCACGTCCGGGCGCGGCGTCACCGTCACCCCGGACCGGTGCAGCAGCGCGGTGACCTCGGCCTCGACCAGGGCCAGTTCGGTGTCGAAGTCGGCGATGGGGAAGACGGTCTCGAAGTTGAAGCGCCGCTTGAGGGCGGCGCTCATCTCGTTGACGCCCCGGTCGCGGGTGTTGGCGGTGGCGATGACGTTGAAGCCCTGCCGGGCGAAGACCATGCCCTGCTCGCCGTCCAGCTCGGGGACGGCGATGACCCGTTCGGACAGCAGGGAGAGCAGGGAGTCCTGCACCTCCGGGGGGCAGCGGGTGATCTCCTCGAAGCGCACGATCCGCCCCTCGGCCATGCCGCGCAGCATGGGCGCGGGCACCAGGGAGCGCGTGGAGGGGCCCTCGGCGACCAGCAGGGCGTAGTTCCAGGAGTACTTGATCTGGTCCTCGGTGGTGGCCGCGCCGCCCTGCACGGTGAGCGTGGAGGTGCCGCTGACGGCCGCCGCGATCAGCTCCGACAGCAGCGACTTCGCCGTACCCGGCTCGCCTACGAGCATCAGGCCGCGGTTGGTCGCCAGGGTCACCAGCGCCCGCTCGACCAGGGACGGGTTGCCGACGAACTTGCGGCTGATCCCGGCCCGCGGATCGCCCACGATGAAGCGGCGGGCGGCGCGCATGCTGAGCCGCCAGCCGGTGGGGCGGGGGTCGGTGTCCGCCGCGCGCAGGGCGGCCAGCTCGTCGGCGTGGCGGACCTCGGCGGGCGGGCGCTGGAGCAGCGCCTCGTCAGCCGGGGAGTCCGCCGGGGAGTCCGCCGGGGAGCCAGCCGTGGAAGGCGTTGCGGGCGCGCTCACGGCGTGGTCACCGCGGTCAGGTCGGCGAGCAGTTCGGAGACGAGGACGGGATCGACGCCGCCCAGCCGCAGCGGGTGCTTGTGCTTCGGGTAGTAGTCCCCCGGGGCGCTGTCGAGCCAGACGGCGCGGAAGGTCTGGTCGCCCAACTGGTCGGGGATGCCCACGACAATCCCCGGGTCCAGGTCGAGGACCAGGCAGTGGTCGTCGTCGATCCGCCGGAAGAACCAGCGCTCGATGCCCGCGTCCTGCGGCGCCCCGCGCTCCCAGCCGCGCTTGGTCAGGCCGAGCAGCTTGCCGATCGGGACGAGGGTGTCCTCGAACCGGGTCAGCCGGTGGCCCGCGGCCTCGTCCTCGGTGAGCGCGTGCACGGCCCGGCCGAGCTGCGGGAACGGCTGCAGGATCTCGTAGTCGGCGAACAGCTCCGCCCAGGCGCCCACCTGGTCGCCCAGGTGCAGCGGGTGGGCCAGCCGCACGCGCGCCCGCTCGGGCAGCGCCAGCTCGTCGTCGTGGACGTCGGCGAAGGTGCGGTCCTCGGCGACCCGGAAGGCGGTCACCTCGCCGTCCAGCTCCCGCAGCCACACCAGACGGCGGACCAGGTGCCACAGCAGCGGATGCGCCACGAACAGCGCGCGGAACTCGGCGGCGGGCCAGTCGCGCTGGGCCACCATCGCCGCCTCCAGCCGCCGCACCTGGTCGCCAGCGACGGTGCGGACGTCCTTCTTCAGCGCGGCGAACCGCTTGCGCTCGGCCGGGGCCAGCTCGGCGTCGTCCTTGGCGCCCGGGGCGGGCAGGGCCTTGCGGAGCTTGCCGTCGGCGTCGCGGACGTACGGCTGCAGTTGCTCGTCGAAGCCGACGGTGAAGCGGCGGGCGCCGTAGTCGATGACGGTGCTGCCGTCGGCGTCCAGGCCGAAGTCGGGGACGAGCCGGTCGCCGAGCTGCTCGCGGGTGAGTCCGAGGCCCTCGGCGACCTCGGAGATCTTCTCCTCGGCGCGGACCTTGAGGGCCTTGAACGGTACCCGCTGGGAGATGGAGTGCAAATGGGTCAGCGCCAGATCGCTGCCGATCGTCGCGAGGACGTCCAGGCCCTCCACGGCCCTGCGATGCGCGTTCTCACCGGGCCAGGCGCGCAGCACGGGCGTGAGACGGCGGACGGTCTCGTCGTCCCCGAACCAGGCCAGGGCGTGCAGCGCCCAGCTCTCCTTGGCGGGCATCCCGCTGAACCGCCACTGCTCGAACACGCCCCAGGCGAAGGCGGCGAGGGAGTCCGCGGTGCAGTGCTCGATCAGCACCTCGATGCCGGGGTAGGCCTCACCGGGCCTGGACAGCGCCAGCATGGTGAGCACATGGCCCGTCGCGTCGACGGGCAGCGCGCCGCCCTGGGTGAGCAGGATCTGCGGCAGCAGCTCCGGGTCGGCCCAGTCGCCGACGGTGGGCACCCGGGCCGGGAGGCCGCTCTCCAGCGGGTCGGCGGCCAGCGCCTCCGCGACGATGTCCGCGGCCTCCGGCCCGCACTCGGCGGCGTACTCCAGCACCGTCTCCGCGCCGTGCTCGGCGGCCAGCAGCCGCAGCGCCTGCCCGGCGCCTCCGCGCTCCCGGCCGACCGGCCCCACCGCGTGCGGCACCAGGAAGGGCACGGCGGCCAGACCGTGCCGGGACAGCCAGTCGCGGGCGAGGACCCGGACGGTCTTCAGCCGCGTCAGCCAGTCGCAGAGCCGCCCGGCCACGTCGACGTGCAGATACGGCAGCAGCAGCGGGCCCATGATGGCCGGGCGCCGGGCGGTGCCTCGCAGCAGGACCGGCACGGCGTGCACTCCGTGCCGCGCGGCGACCGGCCTGAGCCTGCGCTCGCCGTCCCACCAGACCTCGGGGTTCCAGTCGGCCAGCAGCGGACGGACCACGTCCTCGCGGCTGTCGACGAACAGCCGGGCGTCCCGGACGTCCGGCAACGGTCCGCCCTTCCGGAGGGTCTCGATCTCCTTCGACCAGTTCCTGCGTCCGCTGCGGTAGCCGTCGTAGGTGCCCGCCCACTCCTCCCGCTCGCCCGCCGCCCAGGCGACCCGCGGCTCGGGCGGGGTCACCCCGGTCGCCACGCGCGCCTTGCGGGTCTTGCGCTTCGTCGTCCACGGCGGGCTGACCAGCAGGGCGGGCAGTGCCTCGGCGGGGGCCTCGGCCACCCGGCCGGCGCCGGTGAGGAGCGGTTCGACGCGCGCGGCGACCTCGGCGGGCAGGTCGGGCAGGACGGCCGCCGCCAGTTCCCGGTGCGCCCGGACGTGCCCCGCCAGCAGGTACCGGGCGTTGGGCGCGGCCTTGCCGGTGCCGCAGGCCGCCGCGCCCACCAGCCGCAGGGCGCGTACGGGGTAGCGCCGCATCGCCGTCAGCAGCTCGGGGCGCACGTGCTTGAGCCCCGCGTGGGCGAGGAGGATGCCGAAGGCGTCGTCGGACGGCAGTTCCACCAGGGCACCGGCGAAGTCGCCCTCGTAGTCGTACTCGATCAGGGGGCGCAGGAGCGGTGCGCAGGCCGCGCCGGTGCTGTGGGCGAGGGAGGCGACGAGCGGCAGGCGCCAGCCGTCCCAGGAGAGCCGGACCTGGTCGCCGAAGTGGCCGAGCTGTGCCGGTGAGTGCAGCGAGGCCAGCAGCATCGCCCGCAGTTGCTGGTCGGCCGTGAGCGGGCCCGTGGTGCACTCGGTGGACCAGTCGTGCTCGGTGGGCAGCAGGTAGGACACGGTGATACGGGTGCGCTCGTCGGTCCGGCGGTCCGCAAGCGCGGCGACGGTGCGCCGGTAGGTCTCGTCGTCGGTGTCGGCCAGCAGTTCGCGCACGCGGTCGGCGAAGTGGGGCCGGGCGTACCACTCGTCGACGCGGTCGTACGAGGCGGCGCGGAAGCGCAGCGCGGAGCCGCTGTACCCGGTGGACTCGGTGCTGTTGGACTTGATCGCGACGTACTCGACCACGGCCCGCGCGGCGAACGGGATGCCGTGCGCGGCGGCCCAGGCGTCCACGAAGGCGCCCTTGTGGACCTGGAAACTGACCGCCACGGCGGCCAGGACGGCGGCGCCGAGCGGATCGGGGGTGCCGTGCTGCTGGGCGCGGACCGCCTCGACGATGCGGGGCTCGCTGTCGGGGGCGGCGAGCAGTTGCTCGACCCGGTCGGCGGTCTCCCGCAGCCGCTGTGCCACCTGCTGGGCGCCCTCGGGGTGCGGGTCCGGTGCCTTCCGGCGGACCCCGTCCCGCCGTGGGTGCGCCAACTCCCGCCAGGCGTCCGGCATCACGAAGGTGTCCTCGTCCGGGAAAACGATGTCGGGACCCGTGATCTCGTCGTTGCGCACAACCCACCCCCTCGCCCGGCTCCCCGCCGGACGATGCTTTCGATCAAGTCGCTGTCACCGTAACGGGGACCACTGACAACGCCCTTCGGGCTCCGGTCCGTGCAGTGCCTCTTGTGCAATTCCTGTGGATCCCTCAATCTTTCGCCTGACGCCCCGGTGCGGCAGACGGCGGACCAGAACGCGCCGGAGATTGACATGCACCTGATGATCAGGGCGTCGTGCGCCACCCCTGCACCACCCCCCACCGAGCACCACCAGCGCACCACCGATTGAGGAGGACCCCTCAGATGGCAGTGATGCGTACTCCCCTGTTCCACGCCCGCCGAAGACTGGCCGCGATAGGCGCCCTCACCACCGCGGCGCTCGCCGCGAGCCTGATGTCGGCACTGCCCGCGGGCGCGGCCCCGGCCGCCGAGGGCCGCATCCAGTACGAGGGCGCGGCCAACGCCGTCGCCGACAGCTACATCGTGACCCTCAGGGCGGACGAGGCCCGCTCGGGCACCGCCGAGGGCCGCGCGCTGGCCGAGAAGTACGGCGCGGCCATCGAGCGCACGTACACCAAGGCCCTCAACGGCTACGCGATCGAGGCCTCCGAGTCCGAGGCGAAACGTCTCGCCGCCGACCCGGCCGTGGCGTCCGTCGTCCAGAACCGCACGTTCAGCATCGCCGCGACCCAGCCCAACCCGCCCTCCTGGGGCCTGGACCGCATCGACCAGCGCAACCTCCCGCTGAACAGCTCGTACACCTACCCGGACTCGGCCGGGCAGGGCGTGACCGCCTACGTCATCGACACCGGCGTCCGCATCAGCCACAGCGACTTCGGCGGCCGTGCCTCCTACGGCTACGACGCCGTCGACAACGACAACACCGCCCAGGACGGCAACGGCCACGGCACGCACGTCGCGGGCACGGTCGCCGGGAACGCCTACGGCGTCGCCAAGAAGGCCCGGGTCGTCGGCGTCCGCGTGCTGAACAACTCCGGCTCCGGTACGACGGCTCAGGTCGTTGCCGGGATCGACTGGGTGGCCCGCAACGCGGTCAAGCCCGCCGTGGCCAACATGTCCCTCGGCGGCGGCGCGGACACCGCCCTCGACACCGCCGTACGCAACGCCGTGGCCTCCGGCGTCACCTTCGCCGTCGCGGCGGGCAACGAGTCCACCAACGCCTCCACCCGCTCACCCGCGCGCGTGACGGAGGCCATCACGGTCGGCGCCACCACGTCGACGGACGCCCGCGCCAGCTACTCCAACTACGGCACGGTCCTGGACCTGTTCGCCCCGGGCTCCTCGATCACCTCGGCCTGGCACACCAGCGACTCGGCCACCAACACCATCTCCGGTACGTCGATGGCGACCCCGCACGTCGCCGGAGCGGCGGCCCTGCACCTGGCCGAGAACCCCACGGCCACGCCCGCCCAGGTGTCCTCGGCGCTGGTCGCCGCCGCCACCCCGAACGTCGTCACCAACCCGGGCACCGGCTCGCCCAACCGCCTGCTCTACGTCGGCGGCGGCCCCACCACCCCGCCCGGCCCGCGCTTCGAGAACACCGGTGACTACGCGATCGCCGACCACGCCACGGCCGAGTCCCCGATCACCGTCTCCGGCGTCTCCGGCAACGCGCCCGCCACCCTGGCCGTCGAGGTCAACATCGTGCACACGTACATCGGCGACCTCCAGGTCCAGCTGATCGCCCCCGACGGCACCGCGTACACGCTCAAGGGCTACACCACCGGCGGCAGCGCCGACAACATCAACACCACCTACAGCGTCAACGCCTCCTCGGAGGCCGCCAACGGCACCTGGCGGCTGAGGGTCAGCGACAACGCGACGTACGACACCGGACGGATCGACGCCTGGGCCCTGCAGTTCTGACCCCACGTCAATCACCGCACGGTTCCTGAGAGTCCTCGCCCTCGGGGTGGGCCACGGGTCACTGACCCAGCCGCCCCGGGGGCGAGGCGTGTCCGTGCGCCCACACCCTCGGCCGGTCAGGCCCTCCCCGGTCAGAGGGGACTCCCGGGTCGCCCCCGTCGCCCACCCGCTTACGATGCGCCCAGCCGCGTACGCCCGTCGCGGGCTCGCTCAGTCGTCGTTCTCACCGGGAGCACGGTACTCGTGTCCATTCCTCCGCCCCCTGGGCCCCACCAGCCCCAGGACCCACAGGGCCAGTACCCGGCTCCGCAGGGACCGTACGCGCCGCCGTCCTTCCCGCAGCAGCCGCCGTCCTTCCCGCAGCAGCAGGCGGCCTGGCATCCGTACCCCTACCCGTACGGGTATCCGCCGCAGCCGCCGGTCAACGGGGTCGCCATCGCCGCGCTGGTGTTCGGTGTGCTGTGTCTGCTGCCCGCGATCGGGCTGGTGCTCGGGGTGATCGCGCTGGTGCAGATCAAGCGCAAGGGGCAGCGGGGGAAGGGGATGGCGGTCGCCGGGACCGTGCTGTCGTCGGTGGGGGTGCTGCTGTGGGCGGTGTCGCTGGGCACCGGTGCCGCGTCCAGCTTCTGGGAGGGCGTCAAGGAGGGCGCGCGGGACGGCGCGAGCTTCTCGCTCGACAAGGGCGACTGCTTCGACACGCCCTCCGGTTCGCTCCAGGGCGTGACCTACGACGTCGACGACGTGCCCTGCTCCGGTGAGCACGACGGCGAGGTGTTCGGCACGATCGTGCTGCCGGACGGCGGCTTCCCCAACGACGACCGGCTCACCGAGATCGCCGACGAGAAGTGCTACGCCCTTCAGGGTGACTACGCCCTGGACGCCTGGGCGGTGCCCGATCACGTCGACGTCTACTACTTCTCGCCCACCTCGCAGAGCTGGCGGCTCGGCGACCGGGAGATCACCTGCGTCTTCGGCAACACCGACGAACACGGCTCGCTCACCGGCTCGCTGCGCAACGACGGCACGACCCTCGGCGCGGACCAGCTCGCCTACCTGGAGGCCGTCCGCGCCATCGACGCGGTGCTGGAGACCGAGCCGGAGGCCTACCCGGAGGACGACCTGCCGGGGAACCGGGCCTGGGCGGACGACGTCCACGAGGTGCTCGGCGAGCAGACCGGCGTCCTGCGCGAGCACGCCTGGCGGCCCGACGCCGAGCGCTCCCTCACGGCCTTGGTGAAGGAACTGGAGAAGGCACGGGCACACTGGGAGAAGGCGGGCGCCGCCACCGACGCGGACACGTTCTACGTGCACTACGACGAGGGGTACGGGTTCTACGACGGCGAGGAGACCGTCACCGCGCGCGAGGCTCTTGGCCTGGACACGTCACCGCCGTCGTACGACTACGACGACGGCTCCGGAGACAGGACGGAGGAGGCGTAAAACCCTCCCGACCCGCATGTCATCACATCGGGTGATTCCCTGGCCTTTGCTTGCACGCTCCAACCCGTGGTTGCCACGCTGTGGCTGTCTGTACAACCTGATGGGAGCGGCCAGTGACTTTCGGTGAGCAGCCGGCGTACCTGCGTGTCGCGGGTGATCTCCGCAAGAAGATCGTCGACGGTCTGCTGCCCCCGCATACCCGCCTCCCCTCCCAGGCCCGCATCCGCGAGGAGTACGGCGTCTCGGACACCGTCGCCCTGGAGGCGCGCAAGGTGCTGATGGCCGAAGGGCTCGTCGAGGGCCGCTCCGGCTCCGGGACGTACGTCCGCGAGCGCCCCGTGCCCCGGCAGATCGCCCGCTCCGGATACCGCCCGTCCGGCGGGGCCACGCCCTACCGCCAGGAGCAGGCCGACGCCGCCTCCCGCGGCACCTGGGAGTCCAGCAGCGAGCAGAGCGAGGCCAGCGGCGCCATCGCCGAGCGGCTCGGCGTCCAGACCGGTGAGCGGGTGATGTGCACCAGGTACGTCTTCCGGGAGGGCGGCGAGGCGATGATGCTCTCCACCTCCTGGGAGCCGCTCGCCCTGACCGGCCGTACGCCCGTGATGCTGCCCGAGGAGGGGCCGCTCGGCGGGATGGGCGTGGTCGAGCGCATGGCCGCCATCGACGTCGTCGTGGACAACGTCACCGAGGAGGTCGGCGCCCGCCCCGGCCTCGCCGAGGAGCTGCACGCCCTCGGCGGCGTCCCGGGCCATGTGGTCCTGGTGGTCCAGCGGACCTTCTACGCCTCGGGCCGCCCCGTCGAGACGGCGGACGTGGTGATTCCGGCCGACCGCTACCGCGTCGCGTACCACCTGCCGGTGCGATGAGCGAGGGGCGTTCGAGGGGCGCACACGGCTGAGTGACGTAGCGCACACGAAGGGGCGTGAGACCTGCACGCCCGGGGGGCAGTTGCCCCCGGCACCACCCCCTTCCAGGGCGTCTGTCGCGCCGCTGCAATCCGGTCGTTCTCGCAGGTCGTCCGGGACGCGTGTAGGGGGTCCCGACATGCCGCTGACCGTCTGCGCCGAGCCGCGCGGGCGGCGCGTTCGACGTTGTGCGCCCCCTGGGGCATGGCCGGTTGCGTACCTCTTTGTGAAAAGCCGTATTCGCTCCGTGAAGGTAAGGCGTACGCTCGGGCATATGCGGATTGCGGTTTCCTTAGAGGGTGGGGCACGGCACCGGCCGCGGACGGGAAGTGGAGGGGCGCGATGAACGACAGCACGGTCACTCTCCCCTGGCTCGTCATACGGCAGGACGACAACGGCAGTCGCTACCGCGTGGGCAGGTACGCCACCCGTGCCGAGGCGCAGAAGATCGCCGACAGCCTCGACAGCCGCGGCCACAAGCAGCTCTACTGGGTCGAGCGCATCGGACAGGCGGCCCCGGCCGAGGAGAGCTGAACCGGGCGGGCCGGACGCCTCCCGTAGGCTCCGGCGCATGAGCGAACGGATCGTGGTGGTGGGAGCCGCCCTCCTCGACGCCGACGGCGGCAGACTGCTCGCCGCGCGCCGCAGCGCACCCCCCGAACTGGCCGGGCGCTGGGAACTGCCCGGGGGCAAGGTCGAGCCGGGTGAGACGCCCGAGGCGGCCCTCGTCCGCGAACTCCGTGAGGAACTCGGCGTGGCGGCCGAGGCGATTGCGCGGATCCCGGGGGAGTGGCCCCTGCGGCAGCCGTATGTCCTGTGGGTCTTCACCGCCCGGCTGCGTCCCGGCAGCGAAGCGCCCCGCCCGCTCCAGGACCATGACGAACTGCGCTGGCTCACCCCCGCGGAGATCTGGGACGTGGACTGGCTCGACCAGGACGTCCCCGCCGTGCGTGAGGCGCTCGCGCTGATCGATGCGACGGCGCACCCGCGAGCGCGGTAGCGACCCTCGATATCGGGTATGTCCCCCTTAGTCATATAGTCCCACGAAATCGTCCTGTGAGATTTCGTCCTGTGGCATCGGACATGGGCTGTGGGGTGAGCTGGTGCGCTGGGCTCGTGCGCTGGGAAGTGATCGGCGTGACCGACACCGCGGGTGACCGTGCCGAGTGGACGTTCCCCGCGGAGCCGGGCGCGGTGCGCGCCGCCCGCGGCGTGGTCCGCCGCCAGTTGCACGGCTGGGACCTCGACTGCGTCGGCGACCTCGCGGCCCTGCTGGTGAGCGAGTTGGTCACCAACGCCCTGCGGCACGCCACCGGACCCATCGGGGTACGGCTGGTGCGGCCGGACCGGGGCGGTGGGGTGCTGCTGGTGGAGGTCTCCGACCCGCTGCCCGACCCGCCCCGCGAGCGCGTCGCCCGGCCCGAGGACGAGAGCGGACGCGGACTGCAACTCGTGGCATCCACCTCGCGTCGCTGGGGCACCCGCCCCGGTGAGACCGGCAAGACGGTGTGGTTCGAGCTGGCGGTGCCCGGGTGAGGGGCGGTGCCGGGTGCCACGGCCGGATCCGTTCGGTACTCGTTGTCGACAGGCGTGATTCGAGGGCGTGTCCGCTGGTTAGAAGACTGGGAGTGTTGTCACCGCCCGGTCCGAAAACCACCAGGACCGTGCTGTGATCGTGAACACCGTGTCGTGCGGCGCCGTAGTGCTGGATACTGCGGGCAGCCGCCTCCGGTGACCGGTGCCGGACGCGGTGAGCTGGAGGGGACGGTTCGCGTGAGCGAGATACCAGCGAAGGCCACGGAGTCCGAGGACCCGTCGGACGGCGCGAGGGGCGACGACCGGGCCGCGGATCCTTCCGCCGCACCGGTCGCCGCCGATGCCGCCGGTACGGGTGCCGGTGCCGCCGGTACGGGTGCCGGTGATGCGGACGCGGGTGACGGTACTTCCGCTGACGAGGGCACATCCGCCCCCGACGCCCGGGGCTCCGGCGTTCCCGGCACCCCGCCCCCCAACCCCCCCGCCACCGCCCGCGCCCTGACCGCCACCGCCCTGGCCGCCGAGGGCACACCCCCCGGCGACGCCCTCTGGCAGAGCAGCCCCCCCGGCTCCATCTACGACTACATCAAGGTCGCGTCCTTCTCCATCGGCGCGGACGGGCTGGTCGACCAGTGGAGCGTGCGGGCCGAGCAGTTGTTCGGCATCCCCGCTGACCGGGCCGTCGGCATGGACCCCATCGAGGCCTTCGTCGACCCCGACCGCCGCGCCGAGGGGCAGCGGAAGATGGCCGAGATCCTGGACGGGCGGGAGTGGACCGGCGTGGTGCCGGTGCGGCTGCCCGACCCAGTGGACGGTGGGCGCGGGGTGGAAGGGCTCGCCGAGGTCTATGTGATGCCGACGCGGGCCGAGGGCGGCGAGAAGGCCGCCGTCTGCATCGTCGTCGATGTGCGGGTGCTGCGGAGCATCGAGACCGATCTCGCCGCCTCGCAGGCTATTTTCGGCCAATCTCCGTTCGGGTTCCTGCTGATCGACGCCGAGTTGCGGGTGCGCCGCGCCAACGAGCGGTTCGCGTCCATCTTCGGCGGCACCCCCGACGACCACCGCGGCAAGGGCGTCCACGACTATCTGCCGCGCGGTGAGGCCGAGCGGGTTTCGGCCACCCTGCGCCGGGTCCTGGAGACCGGCGACTCCATCACCGACATGCACATCACCGGGTTCGTGCCCGGCTCCGACGACCGCCGCCACTGGTCGGTCAACCTCTACCGCGTGCACAGCGGCAGCGGACGCCCCATCGGCATCGCCTGGCTCGGCATCGACATCACCGCCCGCCGCGCCGCCGCCCGCGAGGCCGCCGCCGCCCGCCGCAACCTCGCCCTCCTCAACGAGGCCGGGGCCCGCATCGGCAACTCCCTCGACCTGGAGACCACCGCCCGCGAACTCCTCGACGTGGTCGTCCCCGGCTTCTGCGACCTGGCCACCGTCGACCTCTACCAGGGCCTGCTGGTCGGCGACGAGACCCCGCCCGGCCTCCCCGACGGCAGCGCGGAACTCCGCCGCGTCGCCTTCGCCAGCGCCGTCTCCGACGCCCCCTTCACCGGCACCGGCAAGCCCGTCGCCGTGGGCGCCGTCCACCACTACCCCTTCAACTCCCCCTGCGCGGACGCCCTGCGCACCGCCCGCCCGCGCAGGGTCCCCGCCGAGGAGGGCGGCCTCGTCCAGTCCACGCTCGCCGTGCCGATGGTCGCCCACGACACCGTCGTAGGACTCGCCCAGTTCGCCCGTACGAAGGGCAGCGAGCCGTTCGGTGACCGGGACCGGGACCTCGCGGTGGAGCTGGCGGCGCGGGCGGCCGTGTGCATCGACAACGCCCGCCTGTACCGGCGCGAGCACGAACGCGCCCTGATGCTGCAACGGTCCCTGCTGCCGCCCGGCGACCCCGTCGCCGCCGGCCTGGACATCGCCTGCCGCTATCTGCCCGGCAGTGTCGCCAGCGGACGGCCCAGCGAGGTCGGCGGCGACTGGTTCGACGTCATCGAACTGCCCGGCCACCGCACCGCGCTGGTCGTCGGCGACGTGATGGGGCGCGGGCTGCGCGCCGCCGTCGCGATGGGCGAACTGCGCACCGCCGTACGCACCCTGGCGCAGCTCGACCTCGAACCGGCCGAGGTGCTCTCCCAGTTGGACGAGATCGCCCGCGGCCTCGGCGCCCCCGGGGGTCCCGCCCAGGCCTTCGGCCCCGGGGGAGGCATCCAGCAGGCCACCCGCGCCGCCCGCCGCCCCCGCGAGGCCGACCTGTCCGAGGTCTACCTCGCGACCTGCGTGTACGCCGTCTACGACTCCGTCACCCGGCGCTGCACCTTCGCCAACGCGGGCCACCTGCCGCCCGTCCTGGTCGAACCCGGCGAGGCGGCCCTCATGCTCGACGTACCCCCGGGCATGCCGCTCGGCGTCGGCGGGGAGCCCTTCGAGGAGGTGGAGGTCGAACTGCCCGAGGGCGCCCTGCTCGCCCTCTACACGGACGGCCTGGTCGAGAGCCGCGACCACCCACTCGACGAGGGCCTGCAGGCGTTCGTCGGCGCGCTCACCGACCCCGCGCGCCCCCTGGAGGACGTCTGCGACCACGTCCTCAACACCCTCGACACCCACCACGGCGAGGACGACATCGCCCTGCTGATGGCCCGGGTGCAGGGCCTGCCCGCCGAGTCCGTCGGCGACTGGACCCTGCCGCGCGAGCCGCGCAGCGTGGGCCGGGCCCGTGAGTACGCCCGCGGCCAGTTGCTCAGCTGGGACCTCGAACCCCTGGTCGACACCACCGAGTTGCTGGTCAGCGAGCTGGTCACCAACGCCCTGCGGTACGGCGAGGGCGAGATCAGACTCCGGCTGCTCCTCGACCGCACCCTGGTGTGCGAGGTCTGGGACGCCGGTCTCGTCCAGCCGCGCCGCCGCCGCGCCCGCGACACCGACGAGGGCGGCCGGGGCCTGCAACTCGTCGGGCTGCTCTCCGCCGCCTGGGGCTCCCGGCGCACCCCGCGCGGCAAGACGGTGTGGTTCGAACTCCCGCTGCCGGACGGGGAGCACAGCCTCGCGGACCCGGCGGAGGCGCTGCTGAGCCTGTTCTGAGGCCTCAGGGAGCGGCCGTGCGAGGCCCGCCGAAGCCCGTGCCGGGCCCGGCCGCCGCCGCGTACGGCGTCCCGTGCACGCGTACGTCCTGCTCGGCCAGGTGCCGTGCCTGCCGGGCCAGTTCGTCGGCCGCGAGCAGGTCCGTCTCCGGGCCGGGCGCGAGCAGCCGCCGCGCCTCCGCGAGCCGGGTCCGGGCCTCGGCGCGGACCGCGCCCCGGTGCGTGGCCACGAAGCCGTCCGCGACGGCGGCGGAGTACCGCGCCACCAGCAGCGCGGCGGCCGGAACCACCCCGGCCCGCCCGTCCGCCACCGGCAGCACCACCCGCGCGATCCGCCGCAGCAGATCGAGCGGATCGCCCGCCCGCCCACCCGTCAGCTCCTCGCGTACGGTGCCCAGGACCGTGTCCGCCTGCCGGATCCGTGCCCGCAGCTCACCCACGGGCACCCCCGTGACCCCCTGGGCCACCCGCTCCCGCGCGCCCGCGACCTCCGCCTCCGCGCCGGTCAGCGTGGCCGGAACCAGCCGCTGGGCCTCCGCCAGCGCATCGGCGAGCCGCTCGACCCCGGTGACGAGCACATCGGCCTCGGCGATCGCGCCCTCGGCGGCGCGCAGGTGTCCGGCGGCCTGGTCCGGTTCCCCGCGGTCGGCGCACTGCCGGGCCTCGTTGAGCCGCATGGTGGCGAACACCAGCCGGTCCTTGGCGAGTTCGGGGTACCCGGTGACGGACGCCGACGCGGCGTGCGCGTACCGCTCCCGCAGTCCGCCGAGGATCTCCTCCAGCCCCGTGGTCCGCCCGGCCAGCTCCCGGAAGCGCCCCTCCGCGACCGCGAGGGCCGCGTCCGGGGCCCGGTCCAGCCCGCGCAGCCGCGCCAGCCCCGCCGCCTCCGCGTCCAGCCGCCGCCCCGCCTCCGTGCACCGGCCGACGATCCCGGCGAGCGCCTGCCGCCGCGCGGCCTGGTCCTCCGGCACGCCACCGTCGTAGCGCTGCCGGATCGCGAACGCCGCCCGCAGCTCCGTACCGGCCGCGCGCACCGCCCGCTCGAACGGTTCGAGGTCCGCGGGGTCGGCACCGGCCGCCGCGAAGCCGAGTTCCGCGCGGCTCGCGCGCACCCAGTCGTCCGCCTCGACCAGCGCGGCGCACGCCCGCGCGTCGAGGTCGGTGAGCGGCGCCCCGACCGCCGCGACGGCCCCCGTCCCCCCGGGCGCCGTACGGGTCGCCGCGCGCCGGTTGCGGCGCACGTACCCGTAGGCGGCCAGCGCGATCACCACCACCGCGGCGACCAGCGGCAGCACGAGATCGGCGGTGTACGTCCCGCCCTCCTCCTGCGCGGCGGCCCCCGCGGCGCCGTCCGCGCCGGGCGTCATCCTCGGCAGCACCAGGCACAGCCACAGCACCGCGATCCCGCCCCCGAGCACCCCCTGGGCGAGGCGAGCGGCTATCTGGCCCTTCCCCCGCCGCCTGCGGCCCCGGATCAAGGATGACGTCACATGTGGGAGCGTATGACCAGGAACGCGGGGCCGCGACCGGTGCGACGGCCGGGGCGGGCCGCCGCCCGGTGGCCGTCTGCCGTTCTCGTCAGCCCGTGCGGCGGCGGATCTTCGAGCCCAGCCACACCAGGGGGTCGTACTTGCGGTCCACGGCCCGTTCCTTCAGGGGGATCAGGGCGTTGTCGGTGATCTTGATGCCTTCGGGGCAGACCTCCGTGCAGCACTTGGTGATGTTGCAGTAGCCGAGGCCGTGTTCGTCCTGGGCGGTGGTCCTGCGGTCCAGGCCGGACTCGGCGGCGGCGTCCAGTGGGTGCATGTCGAGTTCGGCGACCCGCATCAGGAAGCGGGGGCCCGCGAAGGCCCCTTTGTTCTCCTCGTGGTCACGGACCACATGGCAGGTGTCCTGGCACAGGAAGCACTCGATGCACTTGCGGAACTCCTGCGGCCGGTCCACGTCCTCCTGCATCATGCGGTACTCGCCGGGACCCAGACCGGCGGGCGGCACGAAGGACGGGACCTCACGCGCCTTGGCGTAGTTGAAGCCGACGTCCGTCACCAGGTCACGGATCACGGGGAAGGCGCGCAGCGGGGTGACGGTGATCGTCTCGTCGCGGGAGAAGACCGACATGCGGGTCATGCACAGCAGCCGGGGCCGCCCGTTGATCTCCGCCGAGCACGAGCCGCACTTGCCCGCCTTGCAGTTCCAGCGCACCGCCAGATCGGGCGTCTCGGTGGCCTGGAGGCGGTGGATGATGTCGAGGACGACCTCGCCGTCGTTCACCTCGATCTTGTAGTCCTCCAGGCCGCCACCCTCGGCGTCCCCCCGCCACACCTTGAAGTGGGCGTCGTAGCTGCTCATTCGTACAGCTCCTCTTCGGCGAGGTACTTGACCAGCTCCTCCTTGTCGAACAGGGCGAGCAGGTCGGGGCGGATGGGTTCGGTGGTCTCCTGGCTCAGGGCGATGGCGTCACCGGCCGCGTCGGCGAGCGTGCACAGCAGGTTCAGGCGCCGCCAGGCCCGGTCCATACCGGGGAAGTCCTCCCGGGTGTGGCCGCCGCGGGACTCGGTGCGCTCCAGCGCGGCCCGCGCCACGCACTCGCTGACCAGCAGCATGTTCCGCAGGTCGAGCGCCAGGTGCCAGCCCGGGTTGAACTGGCGGTGGCCCTCCACCCCGGCCCGTGCCGCCCGCTCGCGCAGCTCCGCCAGCGCCCGCAGCGCCTGCTCCATCTCGCCCTCGCGGCGGATGATGCCGACCAGGTCGTTCATGGTGCGCTGGAGTTCCTGGTGGAGCGTGTACGGGTTCTCGCCGCTCACCGAGAAGGGCCGCAGCGCCTCCTCGGCCGCCGTGTCCACCTGGTCGTCGGCCACGGCCGGGCGGTCCCCGGTGAGCGCCTGGGCGTACTCGGCGGCGTGCCAGCCCGCCCGCCGCCCGAAGACCAGCAGGTCGGACAGGGAGTTCCCGCCGAGCCGGTTGGAGCCGTGCATCCCGCCCGCGACCTCCCCGGCCGCGAACAGCCCCGGCACCCCGCGCGCGGCGGCCGTGTCGGAGTCGACGGCGATACCGCCCATCACGTAGTGACAGGTGGGCCCGACCTCCATCGCCTCCGCGGTGATGTCGACGTCCGCCAGCTCCTTGAACTGGTGGTACATCGACGGCAGCCGCCGCTTGATCACATCGGCGGGCATCCGCGTCGACACGTCCAGGAACACCCCGCCGTGCGGCGACCCGCGCCCCTCCTTGACCTCCGCGTTGATGGCCCGCGCCACCTCGTCGCGGGGCAGCAGCTCGGGCGGGCGGCGGTTGCGGTCGGGGTCGTCGTACCAGCGGTCGGCCTCGTCCTCCGTCTCGGCGTACTTCTCCTTGAAGACGTCCGGGACGTAGTCGAACATGAACCGCTTGCCGTCGCTGTTGCGCAGCACGCCGCCGTCGCCGCGTACGGACTCGGTGACCAGGATGCCCTTCACCGACGGCGGCCAGACCATGCCCGTCGGATGGAACTGCACGAACTCCATGTTCAGCAGGGGCGCGCCCGCGAGCAGGGCCAGCGCGTGGCCGTCGCCGGTGTACTCCCACGAGTTCGAGGTGACCTTGAAGGACTTGCCGATGCCACCGGTGGCGATCACCACGGAGGGCGCTTCCAGGACGAAGAAACGGCCGCTCTCCCGCTCGTAGGCGAAGACCCCGGAGACGCGCTCGCCGTCCTTCAGGACCCGGGTGACCGTGCACTCCTGGAAGACCTTCAGCCGGGACTCGTAGTCGCCGGTCTCCTTGTGGTCCTCCTGCTGGAGGGCGACGATCTTCTGCTGCAGGGTGCGGATCAGCTCCAGGCCGGTGCGGTCGCCGACATGGGCGAGGCGCGGGTACTCGTGGCCGCCGAAGTTGCGCTGCGAGATCCGGCCGTCCTTCGTACGGTCGAACAGCGCGCCCCAGGTCTCCAGCTCCCACACCCGGTCGGGGGCCTCCCGCGCGTGCAGCTCGGCCATCCGCCACTGGTTGAGGAACTTGCCGCCGCGCAGGGTGTCCCGGAAGTGGACCTGCCAGTTGTCGTGCTCGTTGGCGTTGGCCATGGCCGCGGCGATGCCGCCCTCCGCCATCACCGTGTGCGCCTTGCCGAACAGCGACTTGCAGATCACGGCCGTACGGGCGCCCCGCTCGCGCGCCTCGATGGCGGCGCGCAGTCCGGCGCCGCCCGCGCCGACGACCACGACGTCCCACTGCTGTCGCTCCACCACCGTCATCAGAAGGCCCCACTCATTAGAAGAACCGCGGATCGTCGAAGGCGCCGGACGCGACCAGGTACACGTAGAAGTCGGCGAGCGCCACGCTCACCAGGGACGCCCAGGCCAGCGCCATGTGGTGGGCGTTGAGCCGCCCCACCCACCGCCACATGCGGTAGCGCACCGGATGCTTGGAGAAGTGCTTCAGCTGGCCGCCGACGATATGGCGGCAGGAGTGGCAGGACAGGGTGTAGATCCAGATCAGGACGATGTTGACGAGGAAGACCAGGGTGCCCAGACCCATGTGTCCCCACTCGTAGTTCTCGTCGCGGAAGGCGAGCACCGTGTCGTAGGTGAGGATGCCCGCGACCAGGACCGCCGCGTAGAAGAAGTAGCGGTGGGTGTTCTGGAGGATCAGCGGGAAGCGGGTCTCACCGCTGTACTTCCTGTGCGGCTCGGCGACCGCGCAGGCCGGTGGGGAGGCCCAGAAGCCGCGGTAGTACGCCTTGCGGTAGTAGTAGCAGGTCAGACGGAAGCCGAGCGGGAAGATCAGGATCAGGATCGCCGGGGACAGGCCCCACCAGCTGCCGAAGATCTCCCAGTTGGGCCCCGCCTTCATCGGCTCGCAGTTCTCCGCCAGGCAGGGGGAGTAGAAGGGCGAGACGTACGGCGCCGCGTAGTAGTCGGCGTTCACGAACGCCCGCCAGGTCGAGTACACGATGAAGGCGGTCAGCGCGGCGGCGGTGGCGGCGGGCGCCAGCCACCAGCGGTCGGTCCGCAGATGGGGGGCGGTGATGGCGGCGCGGGTCGCGGACCGGACACCGCCGCCGGGGGGATGGGGTTCTGTTGTCGGGGGTTCCGTACCAGTGGCCAAGTCTTGACTCCGGTCGGGTCGGGGGCGCGGGGCGCGGCTGTCACACCCCGCGCGCTGCTTCTACGGCGTCACGGCGCGTGGCGGTTCCGGGCGCCCAGGCCCTCGTCGTCCGAGTCCGTCCACAGGGCGCTGTCGTAGGGCGTGTCGGAGATGGTGACCAGTTCCGGGCGCCGGGAGGCGGGCGGAGTGGCCGCCGCCTCGCGCAGCAGCGCCACGCTCTCGCGCAGGTGGTCGCAGTCGGCGCGGACCCGGCGGATGTCCACTCCGCCGCTGCCCAGTTGCTGTTCCAGCCGCCGCACCGACCTGGTCAGGTCGTCGAGACAGCGCTGGACCGATGTCAGTTCGTCGTGCACGGACATGACGTGACCTCACTTCCGTCGGCCGGGCGGCCGCGTGCGGCAACGTTCAGGTGACGTTCATGCGCCTGCGAGTGTTGCGCGTCACACCGGTCGGTGGGAAGGGACGTGCACCGATTGGCCCAGGGCCGGTCCGACAAGTACCCGTCGTCCGGTGCGTGCGCTGACGGGTGCGTGCGCCGCAGTGCGCCGGAGCGCGCCTGGTGTCGCCGGGCAGGCGGGGCTGTGTCGGGCGGGCCCGCGGGCGCGTGGGGTGCGGTGTCCGGTGCTGTTGCGCCGCACGGGTGGGCTTCGCGGTGGTTGTCGCCGTGTCGCCGGTGGTTGCAGAACCCTTTCCTCTTCAGTGGCCGCACTGGGCAGTAGATGTGATCAGCTCCATATACCGCCATATACCGCCAAAGGGATCGTAACGCCCGCGGCCTCCGGAGGTAAGCAGAGATGTCCCAGCACGGCGTCGGACTGCGCGCGGTCAAGCGCTCGGCCGTCTTCCTCACCGCGGGCGCGCTCGCGGTACCCGCCCTCGCCGGGTGCGGCTCCCCCGACCCCGCCGGAAAGCCGCTGGCCGGTCCGGACATCGCGCCCGCCGCCCGGGACCGGGTCGCCGACGGCGGCACGCTGCGGTGGGCCGTGGACGCGGTGCCGGAGACGCTGAACACCTTCCAGGCGGACGCCGACGCGACCACGACGCGCGTGGCGCAGGCCGTGCTGCCGTCGATGTACCGGATGAGCGCCCAGGGGCGCCCGGAGATCAACACCGACTATCTGGAGTCGGCCAAGGTCGTCGAGACCGAGCCCCGGCAGGTCGTCCTGTACAAGCTCAACCAGCAGGCCGTCTGGAGCGACGGCCGGGAGATCGGCGCCGCGGACTTCGCCGCGCAGTGGCGGGCCCTGTCCGGCAGGGACAGCGCGTACTGGACGGCCCGCAACGCCGGGTACGAGCGGATCGAGCGGATCGAGCGCGGGGACAGCGACCTGGAGGTCAGGGTGACCTTCCGGCGGACGTACGCCGACTGGAAGTCGCTGTTCTCGCCGCTGTACCCCAAGGAGGTCATGGGGGCGCCGGACGCCTTCAACGAGGGCGCGCGGCGCAAGCTGAAGCTGACGGCCGGGCCGTTCCTGGTGCAGAAGGTCGACCGCGAGGACGACGAGGTGGTCCTGGCCCGCAACCCACGCTGGTGGGGGCGGCCCGCGAAGCTCTCCGGGATCGTGCTGCGCGAGGTGCCCCTGGAGAAGCGGGCCACCGCGCTGGCCAAGGGCGAGATCGACGTCGCGGAGATCGACGCGGGGGCGGCCGGGCGGGCGCAGCGGCGCGGGGTGGAGGTGCGCAGGTCCCTGGAGCCCGCGTACACCCAGCTCGCGCTGAACGGCGCGGGCGGGCCGCTGGCCGACGAGCGGGTACGGCGGGCGGTGGCGCGGGCGCTGGACCGCAAGGAGCTGGCACGGGTCGTACACAAGCCGCTGGGGCTGCCGGTGAAGCCGCTCGGCAGCCATGTCGCCCTGTCCGGGCAGGCGGCGTACGCGGACGGCAGCGGGGCGCTGGGCGGTCAGGACACCAAGGAGGCACGGGCGCTGCTGGCGGACGCGGGCTGGGTGCCGGGGAAGGTGGAGGAGAAGGAGAAGGGCGAGAAGGCGGCGGGCCCCAAGGGCGAGGGGAAGAAGAAGGGGGAGTCCGCCGGGGAAGGGGACGGGGAGGGGAACGACGACGGTACGTACATCGTCGGGGAGGACGACAAGGGGCAGAGCGGCGATGAGGAGCTCGCGCAGGACGGCAAGCAGAACCTGAAGCAGGGCGGCGCGCCGGGAGCGTACGCGCCCAAGGGCACGCCCGCGCCCGCGGGGGCCCCGGCGGGGCCGCTGGCCAAGGACGGCAAGGCGCTGTCGTTGCGGTTCGTGCTGCCGACGGGGCCGGGGTCGGAGACGCTGCGGACCGTGGCCGAGCGGATCCGGCGGATGCTGGACCGGGTGGGCATCCGCACGGAGCTGTCCAAGGTCGAGGAGGAGAGCTACTTCAAGGACCACATCGCGTCCGGTGAGTACGACCTCGCGCTGTACTCGTGGCCCGCCTCCGCCTTCCCCGCGACCGACGCCCGCCCGATCTACGCCAAGCCGGTGCCCGCGGCGGACGGCTCGCTGAACGTCGAGCAGAACTACACCCGGGTCGGCACCGACCAGGTCGACCAGCTTTTCGACCAGGCGGTCAGCACGCTGGACGAGAGCGCGTCCCACGCCCTGATCCGCAAGGCGGACGCCCGCATCTGGGCGGCGGCGGGTTCCATCCCGCTCTACCAACGCCCGGAACTCGTCTCGACGAAGGGCGACCTGGCCAACGTGGGCGCCTTCGGCTTCCGGACGCCGGTGTACGAGGACATGGGCTTCCTGAAGAAGTCCGGCAAGCCGTCGGCCGGGCCGTCCAGGGCCTAGCCGCGGGTTCGTCGTGCCTGGTCGCGGGCTCCTGGGGGCAGGCGGCCCCCGGAGCTGTCAGGGTCCCGGCAAGCCCCTACCCCATACGCCCCGTACCATGGGATAAGGCCGAGGCGTGTCAAGCCCGGCAGGGCGCGCGTAACGCAGACCTACGCGCAGCCGTCCTCACCATCCCGGGAGTACGCCGCAATATGGCTGTGACTGCAACGCGTCACGACATCCGCAATGTCGCCATCGTCGCCCACGTCGACCACGGCAAGACCACCATCGTCGACGCCATGCTCAAGCAGGCCGGTGCCTTCGCCGCCCACCAGCTCGATCAGGTCGACGACCGCATGATGGACTCGAACGACCTGGAGCGTGAGAAGGGCATCACGATCCTGGCCAAGAACACGGCGGTCAAGTACCACCCGAAGGCGGGCGGCGACCCGATCACCATCAACATCATCGACACCCCCGGCCACGCCGACTTCGGTGGCGAGGTCGAGCGCGGCCTGTCGATGGTCGACGGTGTCGTCCTGCTCGTCGACGCCTCCGAGGGCCCGCTGCCGCAGACCCGGTTCGTGCTGCGCAAGGCGCTCCAGGCGCGGCTGCCCGTGATCCTGTGCATCAACAAGACGGACCGGCCGGACGCCCGTATCGACGAGGTCGTGAACGAGGCGTACGACCTGTTCCTCGACCTGGACGCCGACGAGGACCAGATCGAGTTCCCGATCGTCTACGCCTGCGGCCGCGACGGCATCGCGTCGCTGACCAAGCCGCAGGACGGCACCGTCCCGGCCGACAGCGACAGCCTGGAGCCGTTCTTCTCCACCATCCTGGAGCACATCCCGGCGCCGACGTACGACGCGGAGGCCCCGCTCCAGGCGCACGTCACCAACCTGGACGCCGACAACTTCCTCGGCCGTATCGCGCTGCTGCGCGTCCAGCAGGGCGAGCTGAAGAAGGGCCAGACGGTCGCGTGGATGAAGCGCGACGGTTCGGTCAGCAACGTGCGGATCACCGAGCTGATGATGACCGAGGCGCTGACCCGCAAGCCCGCGGAGAAGGCGGGCCCCGGTGACATCTGCGCCGTCGCCGGTATCCCGGAGATCATGATCGGTGAGACGCTCGCCGACCCGGAGAACCCCGTCGCCCTGCCGCTGATCACGGTCGACGAGCCCGCGATCTCCATGGTGATCGGTACGAACACCTCGCCGCTGGTCGGCAGGGGCGGCACCGGCAAGGGCGCCGACAACAAGGCCGCCGTCAAGGACCGCAAGGTCACCGCGCGCCAGGTCAAGGACCGGCTGGACCGGGAGCTGATCGGCAACGTCAGCCTCCGGGTGCTGGACACCGAGCGGCCGGACGCCTGGGAGGTGCAGGGCCGCGGTGAGCTGGCGCTGGCCATCCTCGTCGAGACCATGCGCCGGGAGGGGTACGAGCTGACGGTCGGCAAGCCGAAGGTCGTCACCAAGGACGTCGACGGCAAGGTGTACGAGCCGGTCGAGCGGATGACCATCGACGTGCCCGAGGAGCACATGGGCGCCGTCACCCAGCTCATGGGCGTCCGCAAGGGCCGGATGGACAACATGTCCAATCACGGTTCGGGATGGGTTCGCATGGAGTTCGTGGTGCCCTCGCGCGGCCTGATCGGTTTTCGGACGGAATTCCTGACGCAGACCCGCGGTACCGGCATCGGCCACTCCATCCACGAGGGCTTCGAGCCGTGGTTCGGGCCGCTCCAGACCCGCAACAACGGCTCGCTCGTCGCCGACCGCTCCGGCGCCGTCACGGCGTTCGCCATGACGAACCTCCAGGAGCGTGGCGTACTCTTCGTGGACCCCGGCACCGAGGTGTACGAGGGCATGATCGTCGGTGAGAACTCCCGCTCCGACGACATGGACGTCAACATCACCAAGGAGAAGAAGCTCACGAACATGCGGTCCTCCACGGCCGATGTGACCGAGTCGATCGTCCCGCCGCGCAAGCTGTCGCTGGAGCAGTCGCTGGAGTTCTGCCGCGACGACGAGTGCGTCGAGGTGACCCCGGAGGCCGTTCGCATCCGCAAGGTGAACCTGGACGCCCGCGAGCGCGCCCGCGCCGCGAGCCGCGCCAAGCACACCTGACGGACCCCGCGAGGGGCGCATGACACGGACCCGGTTCCCCCGACGGGGAATCGGGTCGTCGTCGTGTCCGGGAGAGGGCCGCGGAGGGCGACTCATGGTGGTTGTTCCGCGCTGTTCGGATATCGGTATGGCTGCGCTCAAGTTTCGGACATGTAAACCAGTAAATTGTCCGCTTTGAGCCGCAATGCAGATTTTCCGTCTCACCTGTCAAGCGCGCGCAGGTGTCAATCTTTGCAATTTTTGCTCAAAAAAAGCTCGGTAGGGAGATCCCTATGTCTTCTGCCCTTGACGCGCGTTGATGCGTTTGGCGAAAGTTCCCCCAAACCACAGAACCTGCCGGTATCTGTGCTGCGCTCAACTCTCCAACCCCCCGGGGGAAGAACACACATGACCAGTCCGACGAAGGCCGAGGGCTCCGGGTCCGCGGTCGCCTTGGACCCAGAGCTGGACGCGACCTCCGAGGTCGCCGAAGGTCCCAAGAAGCTTGAGGGTCGCTCTCCCGGGCAGTTGATGTGGCAGCGCTTCAGGCGTGACCGTACAGGGATGTTCTGCGCCGGCGTAGTGATTTTCTATTTCGTCATCGCGCTGTGTGCACCGCTGCTCACCGCGATCAGCGGCACCGACCCGTACACGCTGTACGGCCAGGACCCGACGTACGCGGACAAGCCCATCCTCGACGACTTCGGGCTCCCGCTCGGCTACTTCGGCGGCATGTCCGCGGACCACTGGTTCGGTGTGGAGCCGCAGTACGGCCGTGACCTGTTCGCCATGCTCGTGTACGGCATGCGGACGTCGCTGTTCATGGCGCTCGGGGTCTCGGTCCTGCTGACGGTCACCGGCGTGATCATCGGTCTCGTCGGCGGCTACTTCGCCGGTCGCACCGACTACTGGCTGGGCCGGGTCACGGACTTCTTCCTGTCCTTCCCCTCGCAGCTGTTCTTCATCGCCTTCATGCCCGTGGTGACCTCGTTCTTCGTGGACCCGCGGGACGAGACGCCCACGTACTTCCGGGCGCTGGCGATCCTGATCGTGCTGTGGGTGCTCGGCTGGATGGGCATGTCCCGACTCGTGCGCTCCGTCGTCCTGGCGCTGCGCGAGCGCGAGTTCATCGAGGCCGCCAAGGTCTCGGGGGCCTCGCCGGGCCGGATCATCCGCAAGGAGGTCCTGCCGAACATCGTCACGCCGGTGCTGGTGCAGTTCACGTACCAGTTGCCCAGCACCATCCTGACGATCGCCTTCCTCTCCTTCGCGGGCGTCGGCTTCGTCGAGCCCACCCCGGACTGGGGGCGTCTGTTCGCCGCCGGTGCCGACTACACCCAGCAGGACCCCGCGTTCATCTTCTTCCCGGGTGTGGCGCTGGTGATCTTCATCCTGTGCTTCAACCTCCTCGGAGACTCGGTACGGGATGCCTTCGACCCCAAGTCCGGGCGCTGAGCCGTCCATTGGTGGGGGGTGGCTGCCGCCCCCGCGTCGGCCTACCAGCCGCGTCAGGCAGTACTCATGGATAACAACCGACAGGTAGGTGCATTCACCGCTATGAAGTCGTTCACCTCGCGCAGAGCGCGCGGCATACTGGTCGCCATCGCGGCCGGCTCGCTGGCGCTGACCGGCTGCTCGGAGAACACCGGTAACACCGGTAAGGACAAGAGCGAGAAGCAGGACAAGGCCAAGGAGCAGCAGCAGGGCGTCGCTTACCTGGACGCCGAGGCCTCCGCCGGTCCGGCCGAGGAGGTCCCCGGGGCCAAGCCGGGCGGCACCATCACGGTCTACCAGGAGTCGGCCCTGTCCCACATGGACCCGGGCCAGATCTACGTCTCGGACGCCGGCCAGTTCGCCAACCTGGTCTTCCGCGGCCTGACCAACTTCGAGGAAGACGGCAAGGGCGGTGTCGCGGTCGTGGGTGACCTCGCCACCGACTCCGGCAAGGCGTCCAACGACAACAAGACCTGGACGTTCACGCTCAAGGACGGCGTCAAGGACGAGAACGGCAACGAGATCACCTCGGCCGACGTCCGGCACAGCGTCGAGCGTCTGTACGCCGAGTTCATCTTCGACGGCCCGACCTACCTGCAGACCTGGCTGAGCGGTCCGGACTACCGCAAGGCCCTGCCGGACGGCGGCTTCGGCAAGAAGCACCTGCCGGACTCGGTCCTGGAGACGCCGGACGACAAGACGATCGTCTTCCACTTCGACACCCCGCGTCCCGACCTGCCGATGACGCTGGCGATGCCGGGCTACTCCATCGTGCCGGAGGAGACCGACACCAAGGAGAAGTACGACACCGCCCCGGTCTCGCTCGGCCCGTACAAGATCGCCGAGTTCAAGGCGGGCAAGACCCTCAAGCTCGTCAAGAACGAGAACTGGGACCCGAAGACGGACTCGGTGCGTCACCAGTACGTGGACGGCTTCGACTTCCAGTTCGGCATCACCGAGTCGTCCCAGACCAAGCGTCTGATCTCCGACCAGGGTGACGCCAAGAACGCCATCCAGTTCACCGGCAGCGTCGACGCCACCCAGATCCAGGACGTCATCGGCAACCAGCCGGTGGAGAGCCGCACCATCAAGGGCTACCAGCCCTACGTGATGCAGCTGACGTTCAACCTGGACCGCGTCAAGAACAAGGCCGTCCGTGACGCCGCCACCTACGCGGTGAACTCGAAGTCGCTGATCGCCGGTGAGGGTGGCGCGTACGGCGGTGACGTCGCCCCGAACCTGTTCGCCCCGACCCTGCCGGGTTACGACGCGAAGTACGACCCCTACGGCCGTCTGACGACGCCCGCGGGCAACATCGAGAAGGCCAAGGAGCTGCTCGCGGACGTTCCGGCCGCCGAGAAGAAGCTCGTCTTCGCCTACGCCAACTCGGAGGCGGGCCAGAAGCGCAAGGTCGCCATCGAGGACGCGCTCGGCAAGGTCGGCTTCGACGTCGTCTCCAAGGAGATCGACGCCGCCAGCTACTACGAGCAGATCGGCAAGCTCGCCAACCCGTACGACATCTACATCACCGGCTGGGGCCAGGACTGGCCGTCCGCCGGAACGGTCGTCACCCCGATCTACGACGGTGACCAGGTGGCCGACGGTGCGTCGAACTACTCGCACATCAACGACCCCAAGGTCCAGGAGCTGATCAAGAAGGCCCTGACCGAGCAGCCCGAGCAGGCCGCCAAGACCTGGGAAGAGGCCCACAAGTACATCCTGGAGGAGGTCAACCCGGCCGCGCCGCTGTGGTACACCAAGCAGCTGCAGCTCTACGGCTCGAACATCGGTGGTGCCCGCTACAGCACTGAGTCCAGCTACATGGACGTCACCCGACTGTTCCTGAAGTCGTAACTCTCTACGGCTGTTCGCGGGGGCGCGCACCAGGCGGAGCGCGTCCCCGCGGTTCCGTGAACCCGTCCACCGTCTCCGCAGAGAGCAGCCCCCCGCCATGCTTCAGTACATCCTCCGGCGCTCGGTCGGTGCCGTCGTCACCTTGTTCCTGATCGGCGCCGCAACCTTCTTCCTCTTCGTCGCCGCGCCGTCCGACTACGCCTCCCTGGCCTGTGGCAAGGACTGTTCGCCCGCGCGACTGGAGGACATCCGGCACGCCCTCGGTCTGGACCAGCCGCTGGTCACGCAGTTCTGGGAGTTCATGTCCGGCATCGTGGCCGGCCGGGACTTCCCGCAGGGTGACTGCCCCGCCCCGTGCCTGGGACGGTCGTTCTTCTACAACGACAACGTCACCGACATCATCATGGACCGCTTCCCGCTGACCCTGTCCCTGACGGTCGGCGCCCTGGTCGTCTTCCTCGTCCTCGGCATCGGCGCGGGCATGATCGCCGCATACCGGCGCGGCACGATGGTGGACAAGGCCGCGACCGGAGCGTCCATGGTGCTCAGCTCGTTCCAGATCTACTTCCTCGGCCCGATCGTGCTGCTGATCTTCGTGTACAGCACCGGCTGGGTGGAGAACCCGAAGTACATCCCGTTCACCGAGGACCCGTTCGGCTGGCTCGGCGGTCTGTGGATCCCCATGGCCGTGATGGCGACGATCTTCACCGGCCAGTACACCCGTATGGCGCGCTCCTCGATGATCGAGCAGCTCCAGGAGGAGCACGTTCGCACCGCCCGCGCCAAGGGCATGGGCAAGAAGTACGTGTTCTTCCGCTACGCGTGGCGCGGTTCGCTCATCCCGATCGTGACGATCCTCGGCATCGACCTCAGCGCCCTGCTCGGCGGCGGTGTCGTCACGGAACTCACCTTCGACCTCCAGGGAATCGGCCGCCTCGCCGTGGACGGAGCGGTCACGAAGGACCTGCCGCTGACGATGGGTGTCATGCTGGTCGGAGCCTTCTTCATCCTGCTCCTGAACATCCTCGTCGACATCGCGTACGCCTGGATCGATCCGCGCGTCCGGCTCTCCTAGGAAGAACGAACCACCGTGACCACACTGACCAAGACCGAGGACGCCCCGGCCCCGACCGGGTCCGAGAGTTTCCTCTCGGTCCGTGACCTGCGGGTGCAGTTCTCCACCGAGGACGGCATCGTCAAGGCGGTCGACGGGCTCTCCTTCGATGTCGAGCGGGGCAAGACCCTGGGCATCGTCGGTGAGTCGGGTTCCGGCAAGTCCGTCACCAACCTGACCATCCTGGGCCTGCACAACCCCCGGACCACCACCATCGACGGCGAGATCGTCCTGGACGGCCAGGAACTCGTCACCGCCAAGGAGAAGGAGCTGGAGAAGCTCCGCGGCAACAAGATGGCGATGATCTTCCAGGACCCGCTGACGGCGCTGTCGCCGTACTACACGGTGGGACGGCAGCTCTCCGAGCCGTACATGAAGCACATGGGCGCCTCCAAGAAGGAGGCCAAGGACCGGGCGATCCAGATGCTGGAGAAGGTCGGCATCCCGCAGCCCAAGGTGCGCTTCGACGACTACCCGCACCAGTTCTCCGGCGGTATGCGCCAGCGCGCGATGATCGCCATGGCGCTGATGTGCGACCCCGACCTGCTGATCGCCGACGAGCCGACCACCGCGCTCGACGTGACCGTGCAGGCGCAGATCCTGGACCTGCTCAAGGACCTCCAGCAGGAGTTCGGCTCCGCGATCATCTTCATCACCCACGACCTCGGCGTCATCGCCAACATGGCCGACGACCTGCTGGTGATGTACGCGGGCCGGGCCGTGGAGCGCGGCTCGGTCAAGGAGGTGCTGCGCACCCCGACGCACCCCTACACCTGGGGGCTGCTCAGCTCCATGCCGCGCCTGGACGGCGACATCGAGCAGGAGCTGACGCCGATCCCGGGCAGCCCGCCCTCGCTGCTCAACCCGCCGTCCGGCTGCCCCTTCCACCCGCGCTGCACCTTCCGCGACCAGGTGTCCGGCACCCAGTGCGTGGACGTGCGGCCGTCGCTCGGCGAGGGCCGTGCCGCCGCCTGCCACCTCACGGCCGAGCAGAAGCAGACCATCTTCATCGACGAGATCCAGCCCCGGCTGCGCTAGGGAGAGACCGAGATCATGAGCGAGAACCTCACCCTCCCCGCACAGCAGGGCTCCACCGGCACCTCCACGGAACCCCTCCTGGAGGTCAAGGGCCTGACGAAGCACTTCCCGATCTACGGCGGCTTCCCGATCAAACGCAAGGTCGGCGCCGTCCAGGCCGTCGACGGCGTCGACCTGTCCGTCGGCGTGGGCGAGAGCCTCGGCGTCGTCGGCGAGTCCGGCTGCGGCAAGTCCACCACCGGACGGCTGATCACCCGGCTCCTGGAGCCGACGTCGGGACAGATCACGTACGCCGGGCAGGACATCACGCGTGCCAGCCGCAGGCAGTTGGCGCCGGTGCGGTCCGAGATCCAGATGATCTTCCAGGACCCGTACTCCTCGCTGAACCCGCGGCAGACCGTCGGCTCCATCATCAAGTCGCCGATGGAGGTCAACGGGATCGACCCCGCGGGCGGCCGGGAGAAGCGCGTCCGGGAGCTGCTGGAGCTGGTCGGCCTCAACCCCGAGCACTACAACCGCTTCCCGCACGAGTTCTCCGGCGGTCAGCGCCAGCGCATCGGCGTCGCCCGCGCGCTCGCCCTGAACCCGAGGCTGATCGTGGCGGACGAGCCGGTCTCGGCCCTGGACGTGTCCATCCAGGCGCAGGTGGTCAACCTCCTCCAGAAGGTGCAGGAGGAGCTGGGCATCGCGTTCGTCTTCATCGCCCATGACCTGGCGATCGTGCGGCACTTCTCGCAGCGCGTGGCGGTCATGTACCTCGGCAAGGTGGTCGAGGTCGGCGACCGTGACTCCATCTACAACCGGCCCCGGCACCCGTACACCCACGCCCTGCTCTCCGCCGTCCCCGAGGTCCCCCTGGACGACGAGGGCGAGCAGCGCGAGCGCATCCGGCTCTCCGGTGACGTCCCCTCGCCGATCCACCCGCCGTCCGGCTGCCGCTTCCGCACCCGCTGCTGGAAGGCGCAGGACAAGTGCGCCACGGAGGAGCCCCCGCTGGTCCAGATCTCCGGCAACCACGACGGTCACCTGACCGCCTGCCACTTCCCGGAGGACCCGACGACCGAGGCCCACGGCGCGGACGTCGTCCTGGACCCGGCCCTCAAGGCCCTGGAGTCGTCCACGGCCAACGAGACGCCCGGCAAGTCCTGACACGGCCTCACCGCCACGTCCCCCGGAGCCCGGCTGCCATGCCGGGCTCCGGCGTTTCCGGGCGCCCACCACCCATCCGGCCCGACCCCGCATGCACCCCGCCCCCAACCCCCCGATATTGGCCGGTAACGGATCAGCGCCCCCGCGCTGACCTACGGCGCGATACGAGGAGGGACTCCATGGGTGGAGGCAGGTACGCCAGGTGGGTCGCGGGTGCGGTGGCCGTGGGGCTGGTGGGGACCGCCTGTGGGGGTGGGGACGACGGGGGCGGCTCGGGTGACACGGGGGCCGTGCTCAGTTCGTCGTGGGGTGATCCGCAGAACCCGCTGGAGCCCGCCAACACCAACGAGGTGCAGGGCGGCAAGGTGCTCGACATGGTCTTCCGCGGGCTGAAGAAGTACGACCCGGAGACCGGCGAGGCCAAGGACATGCTCGCGGAGAGCATCGAGACCACCGACTCGCGGAACTTCACCGTCACCGTCAAGGACGGCTGGACCTTCAGCAACGGCGAGAAGGTCACCGCCCAGTCCTTCGTCGACGCCTGGAACTACGGCGCCAGCCTGAAGAACAACCAGCGCAACGCCTACTTCTTCAGCTACATCGAGGGCTACGACGAGGTCCACCCGGAGGACGGGAGCAAGCAGACCGCCGACACCCTGTCCGGTCTGAAGGTCACCGGCGAGCGGACCTTCACCGTCCGGCTGAACCAGAAGTTCTCGACCTTTCCCGAGACCCTCGGCTACAACGCCTACGTGCCGCTGCCCCGGGCGTTCTTCGAGGACCACGACGCCTGGCTGGCCAAGCCGATCGGCAACGGGCCGTACCTGGTGGACTCGTACACCCGTGGCTCCCAGATGTCCCTGCGCCAGTGGGCCGACTACCCCGGCGACGACAAGGCGCGCAACGGCGGCGTCGACCTCAAGGTCTACACCGACAACAACACCGCCTACACCGACCTGCTGGCCGGGAACCTCGACCTCGTCGACGACGTGCCCGCCGCCCAGCTGCGGAACGTGGAGAACGACCTCGGCGACCGGTACATCAACACCCCCGCCGGGATCATCCAGACCCTCGCCTTCCCGTTCTACGACCGGAACTGGAGCGCGGACGACATCGCGAACGTCCGCAAGGGCCTGTCCCGCGCCATCGACCGTGAGCAGATCACCAAGACGATCTTCCAGGACACCCGCACCCCCGCCAAGGACTGGACCTCCCCCGTCCTCGGCGAGGAGGGCGGCTTCGACCCGGAGCTGTGCGGGGAGCTGTGCGAGTACGACCCCGCCGAGGCGAAGAAGCTGATCGAGCAGGGCGGTGGACTGCCCGGCGGGCAGGTGAAGATCACCTACAACGCCGACACCGGGTCCCACAAGGACTGGGTCGACGCCGTCTGCAACTCCATCAACAACGCCCTCGACAACGACCGCGCCTGCGTCGGTAACCCCGTCGGCACCTTCGCCGACTTCCGCAGCCAGATCACCGACCAGAAGATGAGCGGCCCGTTCCGCGCGGGCTGGCAGATGGACTACCCGCTGATCCAGAACTTCCTCCAGCCGCTCTACTACACCAACGCCTCCTCCAACGACGGCAAGTGGACCAACAAGGAGTTCGACGACCTCGTCGACCAGGCCAACGCCGAGTCCGACACCGCCAAGGCCGTCGACCTCTTCCAGCGGGCCGAGGAGGTCGTCCGCGACAACATGGCCGCCATCCCGCTCTGGTACCAGAACGGCAGCGCGGGCTACTCGGAGCGGCTGTCCAGCGTCAAGCTCAACCCGTTCAGCGTCCCCGTCTACAACGAGATCCAGGTCGGCTGAGAGGGGGCGGCGATGGGACGCTACGTCGTCCGGCGGCTGCTCCAGATGATCCCGGTCTTCATCGGGGCCACGCTGCTGATCTTCCTGATGGTCAACGTCATGGGCGACCCCATCGCGGGACTCTGCGGCGACCGCCAGTGCGACCCGGCGACCGCGGCCCAGCTGCGCCACGAGTTCGGCCTCGACAAGCCCGTGTGGCAGCAGTACCTGACCTACATGGGCAACGTCTTCACCGGCGACTTCGGCACCGCCTTCAACGGCCAGCCGGTCACCGAGCTGATGGGCACCGCGTTCCCGGTCACCATCCGGCTCACGCTCGTGGCGATCCTGTTCGAGATCGTCATCGGGATCGGCCTCGGCGTCGTCACCGGCCTGCGCCGCGGCCGTCCCATCGACACCGGCGTCCTGCTGGTGACCCTGGTCGTCATCTCGGTGCCCACCTTCGTCACGGGTCTGCTGATCCAGCTGCTGCTCGGGGTGAAGTGGGGGTGGATCAAGCCGTCCGTCTCCTCCGAGGCCACCTTCGACGAGCTGATCGTGCCGGGGCTGGTCCTCGCCTCGGTCTCGCTCGCGTACGTCACCCGGCTGACCCGTACCTCCATCGCGGAGAACCGGCGCTCCGACTACGTCCGTACGGCCGTCGCCAAGGGCCTGCCCCGGCGCCGGGTGATCACCCGGCACCTGCTGCGCAACTCGCTCATCCCCGTCGTCACCTTCATCGGCGCCGACGTCGGCTTCCTCATGGGCGGCGCGATCGTCACCGAGCGGATCTTCAACATCCACGGCGTCGGCTACCAGCTCTACCAGGGCATCCTGCGCCAGAACACCCAGACCGTCGTCGGCTTCGTGACCGTCCTCGTGCTCGTCTTCCTGCTGGCCAACCTCATCGTCGACCTCCTGTACGCCGTACTCGACCCGAGGATCCGCTATGCCTGAGCCGCCGCGCGAGCCCGACAACGCCATCGCCGCCACCGGCCAGGGAGGTGCCATGGACCTGGGACTGGCGGAGGCGGAGACCCTGGAGCGGACGCCCGGCGGCCCCGAGGGCACCGGCCCGCAGGAGAAGCCGCGCTCCCTGTGGTCCGACGCCTGGCACGACCTGCGCCGCAACCCCGTCTTCATCGGCTCCGCGCTGGTCATCCTCTTCCTGGTCTTCATCTCCCTGTGGCCGTCGGCGATCGCCTCCGGGAACCCGCTGAAGTGCGACCTCGCCCGCGCCCAGGAGGGCTCCCAGCCCGGCCATCCCTTCGGCTTCAACGGGCAGGGCTGCGACGTCTACACACGGACCGTCTACGGGGCCCGTACGTCCGTCGCGGTCGGTGTCCTGTCCACCCTCGGGGTCGCGGTCCTGGGGAGCGTCCTGGGCGCCCTGGCGGGCTTCTTCGGCGGCGTCGGGGACGCGGTGCTCTCCCGCATCACCGACGTCTTCTTCGCGATCCCCGTCGTCCTCGGCGGGCTGGTGCTGCTGTCGGTGGTCACCAGCAACACCATCTGGCCGGTGATCGGGTTCATCGTGCTGCTGGGCTGGCCGCAGCTCTCCCGGATCGCCCGCGGCTCCGTCATCACCGCCAAGCAGAACGACTACGTCCAGGCCGCCCGCGCCCTCGGCGCCTCCCACTCCCGGCTGCTGCTGCGGCACATCGCGCCCAACGCCGTCGCCCCGGTGATCGTCGTCGCCACCATCGCGCTCGGCACCTACATCGCGCTGGAGGCCACCCTGTCCTTCCTCGGGGTCGGCCTGCGCCCGCCCAGCGTCTCGTGGGGCATCGACATCTCCGCCGCCTCGCCGTACATCCGCAACGCCCCGCACGCCCTGCTGTGGCCCTCCGGGGCGCTGGCGGTCACCGTGCTCGCGTTCATCATGCTCGGCGACGCGGTGCGCGACGCCCTCGACCCGAAGCTGAGGTGAGCCGCCGCCATGCTGCTCGACGTACGCGACCTGCACGTGGAGTTCCGCACCCGCGACGGCGTCGCCAAGGCCGTCAACGGCGTCAGCTACCGGGTGGACGCGGGCGAGACCCTCGCCGTGCTCGGCGAGTCCGGCTCCGGCAAGTCCGTCACCGCCCAGGCCATCATGGGCATCCTCGACATGCCGCCCGGCCGGATCACCGGCGGCGAGGTCCTCTTCCAGGGCCGGGACCTGCTGAAGCTGAAGGAGGACCAGCGCAGGAAGGTCCGCGGCGCCGAGATGGCGATGATCTTCCAGGACGCCCTCTCCGCGCTCAACCCGGTGCTCACCGTGGGCGACCAGCTCGCCGAGATGTTCACCGTGCACCGCGGGATGTCCAGGAAGGACGCCCGCGCCAAGGCCGTGGAGCTGATGGACCGCGTCCGCATCCCGGCCGCCAGGGAGCGCGTACGGCAGTACCCGCACCAGTTCTCCGGCGGCATGCGCCAGCGCATCATGATCGCGATGGCGCTCGCGCTGGAGCCGAAGCTGATCATCGCCGACGAGCCCACCACCGCCCTCGACGTCACCGTCCAGGCCCAGGTCATGGAGCTGCTCGCGGAGTTGCAGCGCGAGTACCACATGGGGCTCATCCTCATCACCCACGACCTCGGCGTGGTCGCCGACGTCGCCGACCGGATCGCGGTGATGTACGCGGGCCGGATCGTGGAGTCCGCGCCCGTCCACGACATCTACAAGGCGCCCGCCCACCCGTACACCCGCGGCCTGCTGGACTCCATCCCGCGCCTGGACCAGAAGGGCCAGGAGCTGTACGCCATCAAGGGCCTGCCGCCCAGTCTGCTCCGCATCCCGCCGGGCTGCGCCTTCCACCCGCGCTGCCCGCTGGCCAGGGACGTCTGCACGACCGATGAGCCGCCCCTGTACGAGGTCGAGGGGCCCGGCGAGCGCGGCAGCGCCTGCCACTTCTGGAGGGAGTGCCTGCATGGCTGAGCCCATCCTCGAGGTGAGCGGGCTGGTCAAGCACTACCCGCTCACCCAGGGCGTCCTCTTCAAGAAGCAGGTCGGCGCCGTGAAGGCCGTGGACGGCGTCGACTTCCACCTCGACCGCGGCGAAACCCTCGGCATCGTCGGCGAGTCCGGCTGCGGCAAGTCCACGGTCGCCAAGATGCTGGTCAGCCTGGAGAAGCCGACCGCGGGGACGATCCGGTACAAGGGCCAGGACATCACCGGCTTCTCCGGCCGCGCCCTGAAGGCCGTACGCCGCAACATCCAGATGGTCTTCCAGGACCCGTACACCTCCCTCAACCCCCGGATGACCGTCGGCGACATCATCGGCGAGGCCTACGAGATCCACCCCGAGGCGGCCCCCAAGGGAGACCGGCGCAAGAGGGTCCAGGAGCTGCTGGACGTCGTCGGCCTGAACCCCGAGTACATCAACCGCTACCCGCACCAGTTCTCCGGCGGCCAGCGCCAGCGCATCGGCATCGCCCGCGGCCTCGCCCTGCGCCCCGAGATCATCGTCGCCGACGAACCGGTCTCCGCGCTGGACGTGTCGGTGCAGGCGCAGGTCATCAACCTGATGGCCCGCCTCCAGGACGAGTTCGACCTCTCCTACGTCTTCATCGCCCATGACCTGTCGATCGTGCGCCACATCTCCGACCGGGTCGGGGTGATGTACCTCGGCCGGATCGTCGAGACGGGCACGGACGAGGAGATCTACGACCATCCGACCCACCCCTACACCCAGGCGCTGCTCTCCGCGGTCCCGGTGCCCGACCCGGAGGCCCGTGAGCACCGGGAGCGGATCATCCTGGCCGGTGACGTGCCGTCCCCGACGAAGATCCCGTCCGGCTGCCGCTTCCGCACGCGCTGCTGGAAGGCGCGCGAGCGGTGCGTGGTGGAGGTACCGGCGCTGGCGGTCCCGGGGGAGTTCCAGGGGGTGAGGGGCCCCGCCGCCCACGACTCGGCCTGCCACTTCGCGGAGGAGAAACAGGTGGTGCCGCCGGAGACCCCGGCCGAGTAACAGAAAGGCAACTCCCCTGACCCGGCTCCGATATACGGACGCGGCACGCTATAGAGCGTACGGCCGTGCGGGTGCCGTAAACGGGCCGGGGCGCGCCATGTCACCCCGGCCCGTTGCCCCGTTCTTGCGCCTAAACCGGCGCCGCTCTCGCGGAACTGGCCGGTGTTTCGTCGTGGTTCCTCAATTGATGGTTGCGGTGCTCCCGGAGGTCTTCCGCTCAGGCCAGGTTGAGGGCGCGCCGCAGGAAGTCCAGTTGGAACAGCAGCAGGTTCTCCGCGACCTCCTCCTGCGGCGTCATGTGCGTGACCCCGGACAGCGGGAGCACCTCGTGCGGGCGGCCCGCGGCCAGGAGGGCGGAGGACAGGCGCAGGGAGTGGGCGACCACCACGTTGTCGTCGGCGAGGCCGTGGACGATCATCATCGGGCGGTGCGGCTCGGCCGCGTCGACCAGGCCCGCGTCGTCGATCAGCGAGTTGCGGCGGTAGACCTCCGGCCGCTCGTCCGGGTGGCCGAGGTAGCGCTCCTGGTAGTGGGTGTCGTAGAGGCGTAGATCGGTGACCGGGGCGCCGACCACCGCCGCGTGGAAGACGTCGGGGCGGCGCAGTACCGCGAGGCCCGCCAGATAGCCGCCGAAGGACCAGCCGCGGATGGCGACCCGGGTCAGGTCGAGCGGGTGCTCGGCGGCCAGCGCCTGGAGGGCGTCCACCTGGTCCTGGAGGACGACCTCGGCGAGGTCGTCCCGGATGGCCTTCTCCCAGGCGGGGGAGCGGCCCGGGGTGCCGCGGCCGTCGGCGACGACCACCGCGAAGCCCTGGTCGGCGAACCACTGGGAGGTGAGGTGGGCGTTGTGCGCGGCGACGACGCGGGAGCCGTGCGGGCCGCCGTAGGGGTCGAGGAGGACCGGGAGCGCGGTGTCACCGGCGTAGTCCCGAGGCATAAGCACGGCGCACGGGATGCGGCGTGCGCCCCCCTCGGTGAGCGTGATGCGCGGGGTCAAACCGGGATCTTCGGCGTAGGAGCGGACCGTGGCGAGCTGCTTGCCGTCCCGCAGCACCCGCGCCTGGGCCCCGGGCCGGTCGAGCGTGTGCGACACCAGCACGGTGACGCTGCCGGAGCGCACCGCGGAGTGCACGCCGGGTTCCTGGGACAGCCGTTCCAGGCCCAGTTCGTTCACCCGGTACACATGCGTCTCGCCGATCTCCGCGGCCGTCGCCTCCGCCCCCGCGGACGCCGCCACCAGTACGTCGTCGTCCGAGACGTCGAGCACCGCCCGCACGTGCAACTGCGGTCCGGTCAGCGGGCGTTCGCCGACCGCGAGCACCCGGGCGCCCCCCTCGTCGGCGATCCGCACCAGCTGCCCGGCGGGCGTCCAGCACGGCACCCCGGGGAAAAGATCAAGCCAAATCGGATCATCGTCGGCGTGCACCATCCGGGTCACGCCGGTGTCCGGGTCCACCGCCAGATACAGCTGGCCACGCTGATCCCGCGCCTGTACGAGCAGCAGCGGGGCGCCCGCCGCTGACCAGTGCACTCGGGCCAGATAGGGGTACCGGGCGCGGTCCCAGAGCACCTCGGTGCGGGTGCCGTCCAGGCCGACCACCAGCAGTCGTACGTCCGCGTTGGGCGTGCCCGCGGCCGGGTACGGGACGTGTTGTGGGTCACGTTCCGGCCGGGCCGGGTCGGAGATCCACCAGCGCCGCACCGGCGTGTCGTCGACCCGCGCCACCAGCAGCCGGTCGGACTCCGGAGCCCACCAGAACCCACGCGAACGCGCCATTTCCTCCGCGGCGATGAACTCGGCCAGACCGTAGGAAACCCCCTCCGCCTCCGGCTCGACGAGCGCCCGGTCGTCCTCGCCCTCCGCGCCGACCACCCGCAGGGCACCCCGCGCGACATACGCGACATGCCGTCCGTCGGGCGCTGGGCGCGGGTCGATCACCGGCCCCACGGTGGGCAGTTCACGCGCCGTACCGGCCCGTAGCTCGGCCGTGAAAAGCCGCCCTGACAAGGCGAAAGACGCCAACTCCACGGCCGTGTCGGTGGCGTAGCCGACGATCCCGGCACCGCCCTCACGGCTGCGCTCACGCCGCGCCCGCTCCTCCGGCGGCAGGTCCTCACCCGCGCCGCCGAGGAGGGCGCCCGGGTCGGCGGCCAGGCGCTCCTGGCCGTCCGCGATGTCGAGAACCCACAGGGAGTTGGCCCGGTCGGAGCCGGAGCCGGAGCGCAGGAACGCGACACGGGAACCGTCGGGAGCCACCGTGAACGAACGCGGCGCGCCGAGCGTGAATCGCTGGGTGCGGGCGTGCCGTCGGGGGAAGGAATCAGGCGCCATCGTCATGCCCTGACCATATTGGCCATGCGCCCCCTTGTGCGGCCGTGCGCCGATCGATGCGCACGTACTCATAGTTATGATCACTAGCGCTGCGTGGGTATGAACCTGCTGGCTGTTGTATGGATTTACCAGTTCCCCCGCACGTGTTCCCGACCGTTTCCAGACCGTTTCCCCCACGTTCCCGGGTTCTTGGAGGTGAGCCGCCGTGGCACTCTCGATTTCGGCGGTGGTGCTGCTGGCGATCATCGTCTTCCTGCTGGTCAAGAAGTCGGGGTTGAAGGCCGGGCATGCCGTGGTGTGCATGCTCCTGGGCTTCTACCTCGCCTCCTCGACCGTCGCGCCGACGATCAACGAGCTGACCACGAACATCGCGGGCATGATCGGCAGCATCAAGTTCTGACGGGGGCGCGCGGCGCCGCGGCGGTCCTCGTGGGGCGGGCCCACCACGGACTCGTAGGGTGGGTCCATGACGGAACTGCCCGCGCGTCGTCTGCTGCTGGTGCACGCGCACCCGGACGACGAGTCGATCAACAACGGCGCGACCATGGCCAGGTACGCGGCCGAGGGTGCCCATGTGACGCTGGTCACCTGCACCCTCGGTGAGCGCGGCGAGGTCATCCCGCCCGGGCTCGCCCACCTCACCGGCGCCGCCCTCGGCGAGCACCGGCTCGGCGAACTGACCGCCGCCATGCGCGCGCTCGGCGTCGAGGACTTCCGTCAGCTCGGCGGCCCGGGCCGGTACCGGGACTCCGGGATGATGGGCCTGCCCGACAACGACGACCCCGGCTGCCTCTGGCAGGCCGACCTCGACGAGGCCGCCGCCCAACTGGTCGAGGTCATCCGCGAGGTGTGCCCCCAGGTCCTGGTCACCTACGACCCGAACGGCGGGTACGGCCACCCCGACCACATCCAGGCCCACCGCATCGCCATGCGCGCCGCCGAGCTGGCCGCCGAGGCGGGCTGCCCCGTCGCCAAGGTCTACTGGAACCGCGTCCCGCGCACGGCCGCCGAGGAGGCCTTCGACCGCCTGCGCGAGGCGCTGCCCGGCCTGCCCTTCACCCGGAGCGCCACCCTCGACGACGTACCCGGCGTCGTCCCCGACGAGCGGATCACCGCCGAGATCGACGGCACCGCGTACGCCGCCGCCAAAACCGCGGCGATGGCCGCGCACGCCACCCAGATCGAGGCCGTAGAGCCGTACTTCGCGCTCTCCAACGAGCTGGCGCAGCCGATCTTCGCCACCGAGTACTACGAGTTGGCCAGCGGCGAACCCGGCCGCGGCGGCGAACGGGAGCGCGACCTGTTCGCCGGGATCCCCCTGGAAGGTGCGGCATGAGTGACCGTGGCTCCCTGCTCGCCCAGCCCCTGCACCGGCCGTCCGCCGTGCGGATCGTCGTCTACCTGGGGCTCTTTCTGCTCGGCGCGGTCGTCGGCGGCGCCGGGGCGCTGGTGCAGGCCGGGTGGTTCCCCGGCGGGCTGCTGCTCGCGCTCGCCGGTGCGGCCGGGCTGTTCCTCGGCGGTGCCCGCGCGCTCGGCGGCCGGGGCGGGGCGATCGCGCCCGCGGCGGGCTGGATGGTCGCCGCCGTGCTGCTCACCGCCAGCCGTCCGGAGGGCGACTTCCTCTTCGCCGCGGGAGCGGGCTCGTACCTCTTCCTGCTCGGTGGCATGGGTGTGGCTGTGATGTGCGCCACGCTTGCGACCGGACGGCAACCGTAGGGTCGCTCCGCCCGACTTGGCATTGACGTACCAGTTCGCCATCCCGCGCTCGTGCGAGTCCGGTGTGGGTTTCCACAGCGGTCGTGGGATAAGCGCCAGAAGTGGCCAGTATGGTGGTCCCGCCGCCGAGCCTCCCCCAAGCACTCGACGAATTCGTTCGAGCCGGGGGGACCCCCTAGCAGAGCGAGGTCGCAACGGGCGGCGAGCCAACCGGGAGAACCTGCCTTGAGTCGTGAAACTGACAGTCCGTCCTCCGGGCCCAACGGGCGCGGTGGAGCCGCCTACCCGTCGGGCACGCCGCCGTACGGCACCCCCACGGGGCCGGGCGGCAACGCGGACGCGGGCCGTACGGCCGCACAGCCGGAGGACCGCAAGACCGAGACCACGCTGACGACCCGGATCCGGATCAACATCCCCGGATCGCGGCCGATTCCGCCGGTCGTCGTGCGCAAGCCCGTCGGTGAGACCGAGGACGCGGGCGCGGCCGAGGGGGAGACGCCGACGCCGCCCGGCGGGGTACCCGCCGTCGCCGCCCTGGGCGGTGGTGAGCGGGGCGCGGAGCCGACGGGGGCCGGTGTGCCGGGGATGTCCGCGGTGCCGGATTCCGGTGGCCCCGGTGGTTCCGGCGCCCCGGGTGGGCCCGGTGCCGAGGAGAAGACCAGCGACTGGTTCGCGCCCCGCAAGTCCTCGGGCCCCAAGGGCGGTCAGGGCGGCGGCACCGCCAACGGCGCGGCGCCCTTGGCCCCTTCGCCCGCCCCGAGCACCCCGGCGACCGGTGCCCCGCGGCCGGGTGCCGCGCGTCCCGGCGGGGGCGTCGGCTCCATGAACACGCAGGGCGGCGGTGCGAACGGCGCCGGGCTCCCCGGCGCCACCGGCGGCCCCGTCGCCCCCGGCCACGGCGGCGGCACCGGCTCCTTCGACGTGACCGAGGCCCTGAACGCGGGCCAGCGCGCCACCGAGCCGACCCGCGACGACCTGCCGTACTACGCGGACGACGACCCCAGCGGCCAGACCGGCCAGCACGCCCAGGACCCCTACGGCGGCTACGGCGCGGCCCAGCAGCACCCCACCGGCCCGACCGGCGGCCCGGTCACTGGCGACGGCCCCGGCATGGCCCCCGGCGGCCCTGGCGGGCCCGGCGTACCCGGTGGCCCCGGCATGGCGGGCAACGGCCCCCGTACGGCCCCTGGCGCCCCCGGCCACCCGGGCCACCCCGGCCCCGGCGGCGGCCTCAGCGACGACACCGCGATCCTCACCCCGCAGAAGCCCGCCCCCGAACCCCCCGGCGGCCTCTACGGCACCTCCGCGGACAACGTCTCCGGCCACACCGTCAGCAGCGGCATCCCCGTCGTCCCGCCCGCCGACCACGGCACCCCGCCGTTCGGCACCGGCGCGCCCGCCGACGGACCCCGGCCCCAGGCGGCCCCGCCGAGGGTGCCCCAGCAGCCGAAGCCGAGCGCGCCCGCCGCCGCGGCCCCGAAGAAGAAGGGCCGCAGCAAGCTGGTGCTGCTCGGCAGCGCCGTGGTCGTCATCGCCGGTGTCGCCTACGGCGCCGGGCTGCTGATGAACAGCTCCGACGTGCCCAAGGGCACCACCGTGCTCGGCGTCGACATCGGCGGCGGCACCCGCGACGAGGCCGTCAAGAAGCTCGACGAGGCCCTCGGCGACCGGATCGGCAACGCGCTCAAGCTGTCCGTGGACGGCGAGACCGTCGCCCTCAAGCCGGACCAGGCGGGCCTCCAGTTCGACGCCACGGCCACGGTCGCGGCGGCGGCGGAGAGCGACTACAACCCGGTCTCGGTGATCGGCTCCCTCTTCGGCAACCAGCGCGTCGTCGAACCGGTCATGCCGGTCGACGAGGAGAAGCTCCAGGCCGCCCTGGAGACCGCCGCGGGCGGCAGCGGCTCGGTGACCGAGGGCACCATCAAGTTCGAGTCCGGCAAGGCGGTCCCGGTCTACGGCAAGGAAGGCAAGGGCATCGCCGTGGACCCGGCGGCCGACGCCGTCGCGGCGGCCTACCGCACCCAGGTGGAGTCCGGCACCGCCGCCGCCGTGCAGGTGCCGACCACGGCCAGGCAGCCGACGGTCGGCAAGGCCGAGGTCGACCGGATGATGAAGGAGTTCGCCCAGCCGGCGATGTCCGACACCGTCACCGTCCAGACCGACCCCGCGCACTCGATCTCCTTCAGCCCCGAGAACTCCCTGTGGCGGTTCCTCGGTGTGAAGGCCGTGAACGGCAAGCTCGTCGAGAGCTACGACAAGGACGCGCTGAAGGAGCTGTACGGCAGCACCTTCGACGACGTCCGGATCACCCGCGCCACCGGCGAGAAGACCCCGGTCACCGTCGAGGACGTGATCGGCGCCCTGCGCCTGGCCCTGACGAGCACCTCGGACCGCACGGCCGTCATAGACACGGACCCGAGCTGACCCGCACGGTCCGGGCGAGGACGCTAGGGCCTGTCCGACCATTGCCGTCGTCGCCCGAAGGGGCGCGGAGCAGGCGGGAATCGTCAGACAGGCCCTAGTTGAGCTTCGCCCGGGCCGTCCGGGCCTGCCGTCGTACCTGCTCCGCCGTCGCCTCGTCCACGGCCGCCACGACCTCCGCGTACGCCTCCAACTCGGCCGCCCCGGCGAGGAACTCCCCGCGCTGCACGAGCAACTGCGCCCGCTCGTAGCGCAGCCGGGCCGGATGCGACGGCAGCAGCAGCGACAGGTCCACCGCCCACAGCGCCACATCCGACCGCTCCGGACGCGCCGCCGCCCACGCCCGCACGTTGTTCAGCACCCGCAGCACCACGTCCAGCGGATCCGCGGGCGTCAGCATGCCCGGCTCCAGCGGCACCCCCGCCGCCCCCGCGACCAGCAGCTCCGCGTCGGACCCGGTCAGCACCCGCCCCCCGTCGAACGGATCGGCCAGCACCTGCTCCCCGGGCGTCCCGAACCCGACCACGAAGTGCCCCGGCAGCGCGACCCCGTACACAGGCGCCCCGGCCCGCCGTGCCACCTCCAGCCACACCACGGACAGCAGGATCGGCAGCCCGCGCCGCCGCCGCAGCACCTCGTGCAGCAGGGACGACTCCAGGCGCTGGTAGTCGCCGGGGGAGCCGTGGAAGCCGAGCCGCTCGCCGAGCAGGGCGCGCGACGCCACCGCCCACGCGTGCGGTCCGCCGGGCCGGAACGGCAGCCGCCCCGCCAGGTCGTCCAGCTCCGCCTGCGCGGCGTCGACGCCCGCCTCGTCCAGCGAGCCGTCCGCCACCGCGCCCAGCAGCAGACACAGCGCCGACAGATCGGGCAGCTCGGACCGCGCCTCCGCGGCGAACCGCCGCCGCAGCTCGGCGGAGCGCTCGGGCGGCGGGGGGAAGGGGGGACGCATGTGTGGTGCCCTTCAGCAGCAGTCAGCCGGAGGTGCCGGAGGGGCCCGGCTCCCGGTAGTGGTGGTAGGCGTGGTGCGCGGCGAAGCCCAGCCGGGCGTACAGCTCCCGCGCCCCCGCGTTGTCCGTCTCGACCTGCAGCCACCCGGCCGACGCGCCCTCGGCCAGCGCCTGCCGGGCCAGCGCCGCCATCACGGTCGTCGCCAGCCCCCGTCGCCGCTGCTCCGGGTCGACCTCCACGGCGGCGAACCCGGCCCACCGCCCGTCCACGACACAGCGTCCGATCGCGGCCGGGACCCCCCGCGGCCCCGGCACGGTCGCGAACCACACCGACGGCCCGCCGCCCAGCACCCGCAGCGCCACCTCGCTCACGCCCTTGCGCTGGTACCGCGCCAGCCACGCGTCGTCGGCGCTCCTCGACAGCACCACGGCGGACGGCTCCGCACCCAGGTCGGCGACCGGCGCCAGCGCCCCGATCCACAGCTCGGCGGTCACCTCACGCACCCACCCGCGCCGCTCCAGCTCCGCGCACAGCACCTCCTGCGTGCCCGCGCCCCCGGTGGCGGTCTGCACATAGGCGGGCAGCCCCCTGGCCCCGTACCAGCGCCGTACGACGGTGAGCGCCTCGTCCAGCGGCAGCCCGGGATCGCCCAGCGGCAGCACCGAGTTGGCCCGCCGGGTGAACCCGGCGGCGGCGCGCAGCTCCCACGCGCCGAGCCGCTCGCTCTCCACCGGGCGCCAGGCCCGCGCGGAGACCCGCGCCAGTTCCTCGTAGGAGGCGGCGGGTCCACGGCGGCGCGCCGGTGCGGCCGGTACGACCTTTCCCGCGACCAGCGAGGACTCCGCGATCCGGACGGACTCCCCGTCCCGGCATGTGATCACCAGCACATCGTCATCCCATGATGTGAGAACACCCACCGTGTCGGTGAATTTGCCCTCCGTGTCCGACGCGCCGGTCAATCGCCGTACTGAGACGCGTTTACCCACGTCAGCGGCGGTGATACGGACCTCAAGACGCCCAGCGGCCGACATTTCCACAGGCCAGTTCACCCCTCCTGTTCGGATCATGCCCAAGAACGGAGATACTAGGGGCGGGCATCGACGACGCCGCGCTCCCGCGCGCCAGGCGGCGGAGCCTGAGGAGGCCCGCCAGCGCCCGTATCGAGGAGGAACGACAGCGTGACCTACGTCATCGCGCAGCCTTGTGTCGACGTCAAGGACAAGGCGTGCATCGAGGAGTGCCCGGTCGACTGCATCTACGAGGGCCAGCGGTCCTTGTACATCCACCCGGACGAATGCGTCGACTGCGGTGCCTGTGAGCCGGTGTGCCCGGTCGAGGCGATCTTCTACGAGGACGACACTCCGGAGGAGTGGAAGGACTACTACAAGGCGAACGTCGAGTTCTTCGACGAACTCGGCTCCCCGGGCGGCGCCAGCAAGCTCGGCCTGATCGAGCGGGACCACCCCTTCATCGCCGCGCTGCCGCCGCAGGCCTCGGGCGAGTAACCCGGTAAGCGGCCCGCGTCACCGTGCCGCCTCGGTCCCGTACGGCCCGATGACTCCGGTCATCCCCGGCGCCGTACGGGACCGAGGCGTTTGCCGTACCAGAAAGTGAGCCAGAACCTGTGTCAGCGCCCTTCGCGTCCCCTGTCACCGACCGCCTTCCGGCCTTCCCCTGGGACAAGCTCGCGCCGTACAAGAAGACGGCCGCCGAGCACCCGGACGGCATCGTCGACCTGTCCGTGGGCACCCCGGTCGACCCGGTCCCCGACCTGATCCAGAAGGCGCTGATCGCCGCCGCCGACTCGCCCGGCTACCCGACCGTCTGGGGCACCCCCGAGCTGCGCGACGCGATCACGGGCTGGCTCGGCCGCCGCCTGGGCGCCCGCGACCTGACCCACCACCACGTCCTGCCGGTCGTCGGCTCCAAGGAACTCGTCGCCTGGCTCCCGACCCAGCTGGGCCTCGGCCCCGGCGACAGGGTCGCCTACCCGCGCCTCGCCTACCCGACGTACGAGGTCGGCGCCCGGCTGGCCCGCGCGGACCACGAGGCGTACGACGACCCGACCGAGCTGGACCCGGCCGGTCTGAGGCTGCTCTGGCTGAACTCGCCGTCCAACCCGACCGGCCGGGTGCTGTCCAAGGCCGAGCTGACGAGGATTGTCGCCTGGGCCCGCGCCCACGGCGTCCTGCTCCTCTCCGACGAGTGCTACCTGGAGCTGGGCTGGGAGGCCGACCCGGTCTCGGTCCTGCACCCGGACGTGAACGGCGGCTCGTACGACGGCATCGTGGCCGTCCACTCCCTCTCCAAGCGCTCCAACCTGGCCGGGTACCGCGCCGCGTTCATCGCCGGCGACCCCGCTGTCCTCGGCCCGCTGCTGGAGATCCGCAAGCACGGCGGCATGATGACCTCCGCCCCGACCCAGGCGGCCGTCGTGGCGGCCCTCGGCGACGACGAGCATGTCCGCCTGCAGCGCGACCGCTACGCCGCCCGCCGCACCGCCCTGCGCGACGCCCTGCTGTCCCACGGCTTCCGCATCGAGCACAGCGAGGCCAGCCTCTACCTGTGGGCCACCCGCGACGAGTCCTGCTGGGACACGGTCGCCCACCTGGCCGCCCGCGGCATCCTGGTGGCGCCGGGCGACTTCTACGGCCCCGCGGGCGCCCGGTTCGTACGCGTCGCCCTCACGGCGACGGACGAGAGGGTGGCGGCGGCGGTGGCGCGCCTGTAGGCGCTGTGCCCACCGCGCGCACAGCGGGCACAGCGGGCACAGCGGGCACCGCGCGCACCGTGGGCACCGTGGGCACGAAAACGGTGGGGTTCGGGGAAGACCCCCGAACCCCACCGCCGTAGAACCAGGTAAAACGAGGAACCGGGGACCAGGAAAGGAACCAGGAACCAGGTAGAACCGGGCCGCGTCAGCCCAGCGGCGACAGCCCCTGGACCGGGGCTCCCTTGGTCAGCCCGTCCGTGGGCAGCCCGCCCTTGGTCGCGGTCTTGGTCGTGTCACCGAGCACGTCCCCCGCGGCCCCGGCGGCGTCACCGGCCGCCTTCTGCACTGCGGGAGTCGCCTTCTTCACGGCCTGGCCGCCGGTCTTGCCCGCGGCCGGGACCGCCTTCTTGACCGCCTTGCTGCCGGTCTCACCGGCCGCACCGGTGACGCCCTGCGCCGCGCTGTCGACGGTGTTGCCGACGTTCGCCCCGTCCAGGGCGGTCAGACCACCCAGGTTGGGCGTGGCGGGCAGCTCGGGGGCCGCGCTGGCGGAGCCGGCCGCACCGACCCCGGCAGCCGCTCCCGCAGCGACGAGCAGCGCGGCACGGGCGATCCGACGGGTCAGGGGGAGGGACATGGTGCTCCTTTGACGGGAGAGGACTGAAGACAGATGGAGAGAGATGCAGAGAACAGTCGAGGACTGTTGATCGTCCGGGCCCAGACGCAGTGACTACCGCTTGAAACCCGGGAAGGTTGCGGCGGCACAACGTAAAGAGTTGGCAATGTGTCGCATTATCTGTTGTGGATAAAAACGGGCAAAGAAGACCTGTCCGGAAAGCCCGCCGAATGCCCGCAGCCCTTTGTTCCCAAGGGTTTCGCCGGTCACGAGGGTGACGGCACGAAAACCTGCGCACCCCGTCGCCCGGGGTGCGCGCAGGTAACCCGCGAGGGTGAGGCCTCGTACTACTGCCCAGTGACGATTCGGACGGCACTCGTGGCGCCGCCCGCCCCGCCGGAGCCCTTGGCGTCGGTGGCCTCGGAGTCCTCGGCGGCCCGCCACCCGCTGTCGGCGTTCCCGGCGACCCACTCCCGGCCCCCGTAGGACACGGTCTCGATGTGCAGCGCGGAGGCGTTGGCGACCGCCCAGTGCGCCAGCTGCCAGCCCCGCTGCTCGACGGTGCGCCCGGCCACGGCGTTGGTGTCGGCGGAGACGGGCACGGTCACCGACCGCCCACTGGTCTCGGCGGCGAACTCCGTGGTGCCTTCGTCGGACCGGTCGCCGCCCACCTCCGCCGCGGCCTCCTCCAGCGCGTCGCGCCCGAACTCCCGCACCAGCGCCGAGCGCACCGCGTCCGGCCCCGCCGCCCGCGCGGCGCCCGGGCGCCCGGCGCAGGTCAGGGTGGCCTGCGCCCGGCCGGTCAGGGCGGCGGCGAGCAGCGTGGCGTCCGGCTCGTGCTTGGCGTACGCCTGCGGGAAGCCGCTGCGCTGCACGCGCTGCGCGGCCACGGTGAGCGGCAGCCGGGTGTAGCCGGGGACCTCGGCGAGATGGTCGTAGAACATGCCCGACGCGTACGACGGGTCCATGATCTGCTCCTCGCTGCCCCAGCCCATGGACGGGCGCTGCTGGAACAGGCCGAGCGAGTCGCGGTCGCCGTGGTCGATGTTGCGCAGCGCGGACTCCTGGAGGGCGGTGGCCAGCGCGATCGTCACCGCCCGCTCGGGCATGCCGCGCGCTATGCCGACGGCCGTGATCGTCGCGGCGTTCACCGCCTGCTCCTCGGTGAACTCGTAGGTCGCGCCCTCGTCCCTGGCGGAGACGACCTTGCAGCCCGGGGTGCCGGTCCCGCCGGTGACGTACTGCACCGCGAGATAACCGGCGACCGCGCACAGGACCACGAGGGCCGCCCCGATACGGAAGAGACGGCCGCGACGCTTGCGGAGGATGGGGGACGGCTCTGGCACGCCGTACAAGGTACTGGAGAGTACGGCCCTGGAAGGTACTGGAGAGTACGGAATCTCGTTCGCGTTAGGGTCGACCGCATGGCCGACACCCCGCTTGACCTCACCCTGGACGCCGCGAAGCTCACCGCCAGGCTGGTCGACCTGCCCTCGGAGAGCGGCAGCGAGAAGCCCCTCGCGGACGCGATCGAGACCGCGCTGCGCGCCCTGCCGCATCTGACGGTCGACCGGTACGGCAACAACGTCGTCGCCCGTACGAACCTGGGCCGCGACCAGCGTGTGATCCTCGCCGGTCACATCGACACCGTGCCCATCGCGGACAACGTCCCCTCGCGTCTCGACGACGACGGCGTGCTGTGGGGGTGCGGCACCTGCGACATGAAGTCGGGCGTGGCCGTGCAGCTGCGCGTCGCGGCCACCGTCCCGGCCCCCAACCGCGACCTGACCTTCGTGTTCTACGAGAACGAGGAGGTCGCCGCCGACCTGAACGGCCTGAAGCATGTCGCCGAAGCCCACCCGGAGTGGCTGGCGGGCGACTTCGCCGTGCTGCTCGAACCGTCCGACGGGCAGGTGGAGGGCGGCTGCCAGGGCACGCTGCGGATGCTGCTGAGGACCGGTGGCGAGCGGGCGCACTCGGCGCGCGGCTGGATGGGCTCCAACGCGATCCACGCCGCCGCCCCGATCCTGGCCCGCCTCGCCGCGTACGAGCCGCGCAACCCGGTGATCGACGGCCTCCAGTACCGCGAGGGCCTCAACGCCGTCGGGATCTCGGGCGGGGTCGCCGGGAACGTGATCCCCGACGAGTGTGTGGTGACGGTCAACTTCCGCTATGCGCCGGACCGTACGGAGGACGAGGCCGTGGCCCATGTCCGCGAGGTGTTCGCGGACTGCGGCATCGAGGAGTTCCTGGTCGAGGACCACAGCGGCGGGGCCCTCCCCGGCCTCTCCCACCCGGCCGCGGCGGCGTTCATCGAGGCGGTCGGCGGCACCCCGCAGCCCAAGTACGGCTGGACGGACGTCTCCCGCTTCTCCTCCCTCGGCATCCCGGCGGTCAACTACGGTCCCGGCAACCCCCACTTGGCGCACAGGCGGGACGAACGCGTCGAGACCGCGAAGATCCTGGCGGGGGAGGAGCGCCTGCGGGCCTGGCTCACGACGTGATCGCGAGCCGGTTTACCCGGCCGTACGGCGGACATGCTCAGGTACCCCGTACGTAACCCGCGTAGATCTACGCTGAGGTGGAACGACAGCAAGCGGAGGGAGCGCACATGGCTACCGGCAACCCCGGGAACGGCAGGCGGCCTGAGGAGCAGCGCCTGGGACCGGTCCTCCGGCGACGCGGCCAGATCACGGCGAGTACGACGGACCAGCGGCTGCTGGACACCGGCGGCCCCTCGGACTGGGTCCACACCGACCCCTGGCGCGTCCTGCGCATCCAGTCGGAGTTCGTCGAGGGCTTCGGCACCCTCGCCGAACTCCCGCCCGCGATCAGCGTCTTCGGCTCGGCCCGGACACCGGTGGATTCCCCCGAGTACGACGCGGGGGTGCGGCTCGGCCGCGGCCTGGTCGGCGCGGGCTTCGCGGTCATCACGGGCGGCGGCCCCGGCGCGATGGAGGCCGCCAACAAGGGTGCCCTGGAGGCGGGCGGCGTCTCGGTCGGCCTGGGCATCGAGCTGCCCTTCGAGCAGGGGCTCAACCCCTACGTCGACATCGGCCTGAACTTCCGCTACTTCTTCGTCCGCAAGATGATGTTCGTCAAGTACGCCCAGGGCTTCGTGGTCCTCCCCGGCGGCCTCGGCACCCTCGACGAACTCTTCGAGGCCCTCACCCTCGTCCAGACCCGCAAGGTCACCCGCTTCCCCATCGTCCTCTTCGGCACGGCCTACTGGTCCGGCCTGGTCGACTGGATCCGCGACACCCTCGTGGCCCAGGGCAAGGCGGCGGAGAAGGACCTCGCCCTGTTCCATGTGACGGACGACGTGGAGGAGGCGGTGGCGTTGGTGTCGAAGGAGGCGGGGCGGTAGCCGTAGCCCGTCCGGCGGGTGAGGACGAGGCCCGTTGAGGGCCGAAGCGGGGGTCTGGCGGCGGCAGCCCCCAGGGGACGGGATAGGGGCAGGGGCAGGGGCAGGGGCGGCGGGGCGAAGGAAGGCCCCTACGCCAGCCCCCGCCGGGCCACCGCAGGCTCCCGCCACCCGGCGATGGACGCCACCATGTCCACCACCTGCCGCGTCTCAGCCACCTCATGCACCCGGTACACCTGCGCCCCCAGCCACATCGACACCGCCGTGGTCGCCAGCGTCCCGATCACCCGCTCCTTCACCGGCTTGTCCAACGTCTCCCCGACGAAGTCCTTGTTGGACAGCGACACCAGCACCGGCCACCCGGTCGCGACCATCTCCCCCAGCCGCCGCGTCGCCTCCAGACTGTGCCGCGTGTTCTTCCCGAAGTCGTGCCCGGGATCGATCAGCACCGACTCCCGCGGCACCCCCAGCCCCACCGCCCGCTCCGCCAGCCCGACGGTCACCCGCAGGATGTCGTCCATGACGTCGTCGTACGTCACCCGGTGCGGCCGGGTCCGCGGCTGCGCCCCACCCGCGTGGGTGCACACCAGCCCCACCCGATACCGCGCGGCGACCTCCGCCAGCCGCGGATCCACCCCACCCCACGCGTCGTTCAACAGGTCCGCGCCCGCCTCGCAGACCGCCTCACCGACGTCATGCCGCCAGGTGTCGACGCTGATGACGACATCGGGAAACCGCCGCCGCACCTCCGCCACGAACCCGACCGTCCGCCGCGCCTCCTCCTCGGCGGTCACCTCCTCGCCCGGCCCGGCCTTGACGCCACCGACGTCGATGATCGCCGCACCGTCGGCGACCGCCTGCTCCACCCGGGCGAGGGCGGGCTCGTCGCGGAAGGTCGCTCCCTGGTCGTAGAAGGAGTCCGGGGTCCGGTTCACGATCGCCATGATCACCGGCTCGCGCGGGTCGAACTCCCGCCTGCCCAGCCTGAGCATCCCCTGTGACCTCTTCTCGTACGAATGTCCTGGTCCTCGGCCTCTTACGGCCGCCTGCGACCCTAACTGTCAGACTCGCATGGCACGATCGGACCCTGACACATTCGACATCGGCGCGGTCGGTGCCGAGATCTCTGACTCAGAGCGTGGGGCGTCGCGATGGTTATGTTCTTGTTCTTGGTCGTCGCGCTCGCCGTCGTGGTCGCCGCGGTGACACTCGCCGTGGTGGGCGGCGGCGAGGGCGACGGACCGCTGCCGGAGGCGGCGCCCGAGCGGCTGTACGACAGCCTGCCGGAGGACCGCCCGGTCCTGCGCTCGGACATCGACGCCCTGCGCTTCCCGCTGGCCGCGCGCGGCTACCGCATGGCGGACGTGGACGACGCCCTGAACCGCCTCGGCGCGGAACTGGCCGAGCGGGACGCCCGGATCGCCGACCTGGAATCCGCGCTGACCGGGGCCAGAGCCGCGGCGCGGGCCGACCTGCACAAGTCCGAGGCGGAGGGCGACCAGTGAGCGACGGAGCCGCCCTCGCGGGCCCGGACGGCGCGCTGCGCTGCCCCTGGGCCCTGTCCACCGAGGACTACGTCACGTACCACGACGACGAGTGGGGCCGCCCGGTCCACGGCGACGACGCCCTCTTCGAGCGCCTGAGCCTGGAGGCCTTCCAGTCCGGCCTGTCCTGGATCACCATCCTGCGCCGCCGCCCCGGCTTCCGCGCCGCCTTCGCGGACTTCAAGATCGCGTCGGTGGCCGAGTTCACCGACACCGACCGCGACCGTCTCCTCGCCGACGCGGGCATCATCCGCAACCGCGCCAAGATCGACGCCACCCTCGCCAACGCCCGCGTGCTGGCCGACTGGGCCCCGGGCGACCTGGACGACCTGATCTGGTCCCACGCGCCGGACGCGGCCACCCGCCCGGTCCCGAAGACCCTCGCCGACGTCCCGGCGATCACCCCGGAGTCCTCGGCCCTCTCCAGGTCCCTCAAGAAGCGCGGCCTGCGCTTCGTCGGCCCCACCACGGCGTACGCCCTGATGCAGGCCTGCGGCCTGGTGGACGACCACCTGGAGACGTGCGTCATACGCACGGGCGACCGCCTGAACCCTGTCGGGACGACCCCGCCGCCGGGCCCGGACGCCTGATCCGCGAACCGTCCCGGCGGCCAGGTCGTGCCGTGCGGTTCCGGCGGACGGGCCTGGCAGGGGTGGATGGGGTGGATGGGGTGGATGGGGCAGGTTGGCTCGGCGGGCGGCCCCCGGGCCGGGGGTCCGGCGTGGCAGCCCGGTGGCCCGGTGCGGTCGGGCCCGGTGCGGTCGGGCCCGGTGCGGTCGGGCCCGGTGCGGTCGGGCCCGGTGCGGTCGGGCCCGGTGTGGCGCCCCTGGCCGAACGGTCCCGCGGGGCCGGTCCCGGCCGGGGCGCCTGCTCAGCGGCCCAGGTACTTCGGCTTCTCCTTGTTCACGAACGCCTGGACCGCGATCGCGTGGTCCTGCGACGCGCCCGCGCGGGCCTGGAGTTCGTCCTCCTTCTCCAGGGTCTCGTCGAGGGAATGGGTGAGGCCGTACGCCATGGACTCCTTCAGCGCCGCGTACGCCAGCGTCGGGCCCTCGGCGAGGGTGCGGGCCACCTGCTCGGCCTCGGCGCGCAGGTCGGCCGCGGGGACGACCCGGTTGGCGATGCCCAGCTCGTAGGCCTCCTGGGCCTTGATGGAGCGCGGGAAGAGGAGCAGGTCGGCGGCGCGGCCGGGGCCGACCACCCGGGGCAGGGTCCAGGAGATCCCGGAGTCGGCGGTCAGGGCCACGCCCGCGAAGGACGTGTTGAAGGCCGCCGTGTCCGCGACCACCCGGTAGTCCGCGGCGAGCGCGAAGCCGAAGCCCGCCCCGGCCGCGACGCCGTTCACCGCGGCGACCACCGGCTTGGGCGCCCCGACGAGCGCCCGCACGACGGGGTTGTAGTGCTCCTTCACCGTGCTCATGGTCTGCCCCGAGCCCGACTCCCGGTCCGCGGCGAGCAGCCCGATGTGCTCCTTGAGGTCCTGGCCCACACAGAACGCCCGGTCACCGGCCGCGGTCAGCAGCACCGCCCGTACGGCGTCGTCGTCCGCCGCGGTCCGCGCCGCGTCCCGCAGGGCGACCTTGGTCGCGATGTTCAGCGCGTTCATCGCCTCGGGGCGGTTCAGCGTGATCGTCGCGAGCCCGTCGCTCACCTCGTAGAGCACGGTGTCGGCCATGGCACATCCCCTCTCGTCGTACCCGTCGGTATGTCCTTGTTCGAAGGACAGCATGACGGAGATCACCGACGGTGGGCCGCGCCCGGCATGTGACCTGCGTCAAAGAATTCGAGCCGGTTTCTGGCCGGGGAAAGTCGGTGCGGCGGCGCAGTATCGCAGTCACATCGCCGAATTGAGTGGTTTTGCTCGCGCGCGTTGCCCAAGCGATGCCGACTGATGTTGGTCATCGGGTCGTGGGATGCGGGATAATGGCTGGGAAGCAATGTGTTCGATGCCGGTGTCGCGCGTCCCCTTCAGAGGACGGCGCGTGCCCTTCAAGGGGCCGTCGGCTTTGACGATGAGCTGGTTTCAGGAAGGGGAACGAGCATGGCGGCCATGAAGCCGCGGACGGGCGATGGCCCGCTCGAGGTGACCAAGGAGGGGCGGGGCATCGTCATGCGCGTTCCGCTCGAAGGCGGCGGTCGACTCGTCGTCGAGCTGACCCCTGACGAGGCCGACGCACTGGGCGACGCCCTCAAGAAGGTCGTGGGCTGACGCGCAAGCGACCATACCCTTTCAGCCGCCCCGGCATCGAAACTCAGGATTCGGTGCCGGGGCGGCTGTTTGCACGGGATCACGCACCCGCCCGGCGTCCGCCCGGCCGACCGTCGGTCAGCGCTTGACCGCGCACAGCAGGCCATCGCCCACCGGCAGCAGCGACGGCATCAGCTCTGGGCTCTCCCGCACCGTGCGCAGCAGCTCACGCAGCCGCAGCACCTCCGTGGGCTGCGGCCCGGAGTCGACTGTGCGGCCGTTCGCGAAGACGCCCTCGAAGACCACCAGGCCGCCCGACCGCAGCAGGCGCAACGATTCAGCGAGGTAGTCCAGGACCTCGTGGCGGTCGCCGTCGCAGAAGACGAGGTCGTACCCCGCGTCCGCGAGGCGGGGCAGGACGTCCAGCGCGCGGCCCGGGATGAAACGCGCCCGGTTGCTGGCGAAGCCGGAGGCCCGGAAGGCCTGCCGGGCGAACTGCTGGTGCTCCGGTTCCGGGTCGACGGTGGTCAGCACGCCGTCCGGCCGCATCCCGTGCAGCAGATGGATCCCCGAGACCCCGGTGCCCGTGCCGATCTCCGCGACGGCCTTCGCGTCCACGGAGGCGGCCAGCATCCGCAGCGCGGCGCCCGTGCCGGGCGACACCGAACGCAGCCCTGCCTCCCGGGCCCGGTCCCGGGCCCAGTGCAGCGCTTCGTCCTCGGCGAGATAGGCGTCGGCGAACGCCCAGCCCGTCTGCCCGTTGCCGGTAATGACCCTCTCCTGTCCCCGTGGTTGCCTGGGCGTGACTGTATCCGTTGCCGCCGGGAACCCGCAGATGGGACCGGGCGTTAAAAGGGGCAGGAGACGACAGCGGGGGACACGGTTGGATCACGACATGGAGCGAGGCGGCGAGCAAGTGCTGACGCAGCCGCATCAGCTGGACCAGCGCAGATCAAATTCTCGTAAAACCGCTTATCCGGAGCTAACGGACGAGGTGGCTATGGTAGGGGCTCCACTGGACACCACCAGAGCCACCAGGGGAGGTGCGGCTGCGCCTGTGGATCGGAGAGGAGCGCTGCGGCGCCTTCTCGGATCGGCGGGCAGGCCGAAATCCGTGACTGACACCGCTGCTGACCCCGGCCACGCCGCCGACCGCGACCGTACCGCGACCTTCTCCACCGACGCGGACGGGCAGGCGTGGACTCCGCCCACCTGGGAGGAGATCGTCAGCACGCACAGTGGTCGGGTCTACCGCCTCGCCTACCGCCTCACCGGCAACCAGCACGACGCCGAGGACCTCACCCAGGAGGTCTTCGTCCGCGTCTTCCGCTCCCTGTCGACGTACTCGCCGGGGACCTTCGAGGGCTGGCTGCACCGCATCACCACCAACCTGTTCCTGGACATGGTCCGCCGCAAGCAGCGCATCCGCTTCGACGCCCTCGGCGAGGACGCGGCCGAGCGCCTCGCCAGCCGCGAGCCCTCCCCGCAGCAGGTCTTCAACGACGCGCACTTCGACGCCGACGTCCAGCAGGCCCTGGACACCCTCGCCCCCGAGTTCCGCGCCGCGGTCGTCCTCTGCGACATCGAAGGACTGTCGTACGAGGAGATCGCCGCGACCCTCGGCGTCAAGCTCGGCACCGTCCGGTCCCGGATCCACCGTGGCCGCTCCCAGCTGCGCAAGGCGCTCGCACACCGGTCCCCCAAGGCGCGCGCCGAGCGCCGCTCCTTCGTGGCCAGCGTTCCCGCACTGGGAGGAGGGGGCGCGTCCGCGTGAGTGGATCACGGCCGAAATCTGCCGAGGAGCGCCTCGCAGACCAGCATCTCGGAGACCGGCTCGCCGCCCTCGTCGACGGTGAACTGAGTCATGACGCGCGCGAGCGCGTCCTTGCGCATGTGGCGACCTGCGCGAAGTGCAAGGCGGAGGTCGACGCCCAGCGCCGTCTGAAGAACGTCTTCGCGGAAGCCGCCCCGCCTCCGCCCTCCGAGAGCCTCCTGGCCCGCCTCCAGGGGCTGCCCGGGGGAGGGGACACCGACGCCGGGGGCCTGCCCCCGCGCGGGGGAGACCTCGCCGGAGGGCTGCCCGGAGCGCCGGGCGCCACCGGGATCTTCGGTCTGAGGCGCGGCGAGAGATTCGAGTTCGGGTACGTCCCCGCCGGTCCGCACGGCCACGACCCCCTGCTGCCGTCCGCCCCGGCCGCCCAGCGCGGCTTCCGCATCCATGACGTCGGTCGGCACGAGGCCGAGCGCGCCGCCTCCCGCGGGCGCAGGTTCGCCTTCGTCGCCGCCGGAGCGGTGTCGCTGGCCGCGATCGCCCTGGGCGGCGTCACCACCGGCGCGTCCGGCGACACCACCGACGCCCGCGGCGGCTCCGGCACCGGCAGTAACGTCACCCCGCTGCGCACCCCCGGCACCGGCGCCGCGACCGTCCCCGAGAACCAGCGACGGCGTGGGGCGGGCCCCCTGTTCGCCACCGGCCAGGGTGGCCAGCGGTCCCTCACCGAGACCCCGGCCGCCGCGACCACCGCGGTCTCCGCGCCCCTGCTGCCCGGAGTGAGCACGCCCGGCGCCGAACAGGCGCGGACCCTGCACCACCTCACCGCGCCCGTGGTGGCCGGTGCCGCCGCGATGTCCCCGCTGATACGCCCGCTGGCGGCGGCCCCGCCCGTCTCCCTGACCTCCTGGGCCACCGCCCCCGAGATCACCGCGCCCGGCGTACTGGTCGCGCCGGGGCCCGAGGGGACCCTGGCGCCCTCCCCGTCGTCGTCCGGCTCGGTCACCCGCTGACCGGCCCCTGCGCGTCCGTAGGCGAACCTGGTTGAATCCGGGGTGGGCCGCGCCCCTGGCATCGCCGCCGGGCGCGGAGTCGACGAACCGCGGCCATCACCGACGAGCCGTGCCGCGGCCAGCTGTGGGGAGAGCATGAACGAGGGGAAGCCCACGCAGAGCCCGGCAAGCCACCCCGAGGGGACCGACACGGGTCCCACCGGCGTCGCCGGGTCCGGGGCACCGGGTGCGATGTCCGACCGGGACGGCGTGATGCCCGACGGCGACTTCGAGCTGGAGCGCCCGGCGACCGTCGGCGCCCCCGAGGACGGGAGCGCGGCGTCCTCCGGGGGCGACTTCGAGCTGCGGCGACCGGAGGCGGCGGAGAGGGCGGAGGCCGTGGAGGCCGTGAAGGCCGCGGAGGAGGACCCTGCCGGTGCGGGCGCGCCCCTCACCGACGCGCCCCCCACCGACGCGCCCCTCATCGACGCGCCCCCCACCGACGCCGTCCGCCCCCTGCACGACCCCGACCCCTACAGCACCCCGCCCTACGGCGAACCGGGCCCCTGGGCGCCCGCCCCGCCCGTCCAGCACCCGGGGGCGACCCCGGCGCACGGCACGGTGGCCCCGCTCCCGACGCACGCCCCCGCCGACGCCCCGCCGGTCCAGCAGGCCGCGCCGCACGCGCCGCACGCGCCGCATCCCGGCGTCACGGCCGCGACGGCGGCCCCCGGCCCCCTCGTACCACCGCAGGCCCCCGCGCCCGCACCCGCCCCTGAGGGCCCTATGGCGCCTCCTCCCGCCCCCGGCGCCCTCCCCGAGCCCCCGGCCCTCCACGAGCCCTCCGAGGACCCCTGGCGGCGCTACGACCCCTGGGCGGTGGCCGACGGGAGCGCCGCGCCGCTTGCGCAGGGCGGTGATGTCGTGGAGAGCCCCCGGCCGCCGCGCCGCCGGGTGCGGAAGGGCCTGGTCGGTGGCGCCGTGCTGCTCGCGCTGGTGTCCGGCGGCGTCGGTGGCGTCGTAGGGGCGTACCTGGAGCGGAACGGCGGGGTCGGGACCGTGGAGCTGCCGCAGGCCGGGAAGGAGCCCGCCGGGCGGTCCGCGGACAGCGTGGCCGGGATCGCCGCGCGCGCCCTGCCCGGCGTGGTCACCCTGCATGTCAGCGGCGACGAGGCGCAGGGCACCGGCACCGGCTTCGTGCTCGACGGCAGCGGCCACATCCTCACCAACAACCACGTCGTGGAGCCCGCCGGAGACGACGGTGAGATAACCGTCACCTTCCACAGCGGCGACACCGCCGACGCCGAACTCGTCGGCGGGGACAGCGGCTACGACCTCGCCGTGGTCCGGGTGCGCGGGGTCAAGGGCCTCCAGCCCATGCCCCTCGGCAACTCGGACAACGTCCAGGTCGGCGACCCCGTCGTCGCCATCGGCGCGCCCTTCGACCTCGCCGGGACCGTCACCTCCGGCATCATCAGCGCCAAGGAGCGGCCCATCACGGCGGGCGGCGAGAAGGGCGACGGCAGCGACATCTCCTACGTCGACGCCCTCCAGACCGACGCGCCGATAAACCCGGGCAACTCCGGAGGCCCGCTGCTCGACACCCGCGGCCGGGTCATCGGCATCAACTCCGCGATCCGCAGCGCCGACAGCGGCACCGACCTGGACGGCGGACAGGCCGGTTCCATCGGACTCGGCTTCGCCATACCGGTCAACCAGGCCAGGCGCGTCGCCGAGGAACTGATCAACACCGGCCGGGCGACGCACCCCGTCATCGGCGTCACGCTCGACATGGACTACAGCGGTGACGGAGCCCGGGTGGGCACCGAGGGCCGCGACGGAGGGGCCCCGGTCACCCCCGGCGGACCCGGCGACCGGGCCGGTATCGAGGCGGGCGACGTCATCACCGCGGTCGACGGCCAGCGCGTCCACTCGGGCGAGGAACTCATCGTCAAGACACGTGCGCACCGTCCCGGGGACCGGTTGGAACTCACCGTTCAGCGCGGCGGCGAGGAGCGGACGATCTCCCTCGTGCTCGGTTCCTCCGACGGGGACTGACGAGAAATGACGGCCCGCGACGGCCGCGAGCCGACTCACACGAGCGACCAGACGGTACCGGTTGGACAGCATCGCCGGGTACCTTGGTTCCGGCCCGGGACATGGCAAGGAGCTTCAGGTGTTCAATGACATAGGACCGCTCGAGCTGGTGACGCTCATCGTCCTCGCCGTGCTCGTCTTCGGTCCGGACAAGCTCCCCAAGGTCATCCAGGACGTGACGCGCACGATCCGGAAGATCCGTGAGTTCTCCGAGAGCGCCAAGCAGGACATCCGGCAGGAGCTGGGTCCCGAGTTCAAGGACTTCGAGTTCGAGGACCTGAACCCCAAGACCTTCATCCGCAAGCAGCTGGACAACGACGACCTGGGGCTCAAGGAGATCCGCAACGGCTTCGACCTGAAGAAGGAGATGGCCGAGGTCACGGACGCGGTGCAGGGCCGCGACAGCGACTCCTCCGCGACACCGCCCCCCTCGTCTTCCGGTTCTTCCTCCCCGTCCGGCGGCACCGTCGACATGACCAAGAAGCCCGACGAGCGCCCGCCCTACGACGCGGACGCCACCTGACCCGTCCCGACGGGGTGCGCGCGGCCTGAACCCGGCGCCCGGGCGACCCACGCGCCGGGCGCTTTCCCGGCTGCCCTCAGTGGTGTGGATATGCTGCCGAGTTGTTGTGCGGACCGTACTCCGACGAGTAGTGCCGCCCGAAGGGGGGCGGGCCGCCCGGTCCGACGAGAGCGAGGAGGCGTCCGGGCAGATGGAGACGACGAGTAGGGCAGTCGAGCAGGCGCGGGACACGGAGAGCGGACAGCAGGTCCCCTCCGCCCGGCGCACCATCGACGGGTACCTGCGCGCGCCCTTCCCGTGGTACGGCCTCGATGAGGCCTTCACGGGGCCGCGCTGGCTGATGCAGGTCGGTACGGCGGCCGACGGAGCCGTGGAGCACGGTTCCGTCGGGCACGGTGACGAGCCCTCCGTGCGCGCCGAGGCGACGGCGGAGGAGCGGGACCGGTTCGCGGTCGTGGTGACCGTCGCCGCGAACCCGGTGCGGCGCAGCGCGGACGGTACGGGGCTGCTGGAGGCCACCTCGGTGTCCTCGGCGGCCTGGCTCGCCGGGGTGGGGCTGCTGTCCTTCACCTGGCCCGGGCAGATGGACCACACCCTGCGGGACGACTGGCTCGACCAGCAGACCGAGACGGCGTGGGCGCTGGCCGACGACCTCGCCGGGCCGGAGTGGTCCACGCTGTCCCTGCCGGTGGACGGCGTACCCACGTCCTTCCACTACCGGGAGTCCGAGTTCGGGTGGGTGCTGGCCGGGTCCACCGAGCAGGGGGTGCATGTGGGGGCGTACGGGCGCGGGATGAGCGCGTACGGGCTCGGCTTCGCCGTGGTCAAGGACATCGCGGAGTACGCGTAGGTCTCGGGGGCGCCGGTCGTTGTCCGGCGCCCCTTCGCCGTGGGGCCTGGGGTGGTGCGGGTGGGGTGTGGCTGGTCGCTCGGTTGCCCGCGCCGCTGACGCCTCTCAGAACTTGTTCCGCGGCGTGATCCCCAGCGACAGTCCCGCCAGGCCCCGCTGCCTGCCGCCCAGCTTGCCCGCGATGCCGCGCAGGGCGGACCCCGCGGGGGAGTCGGGGTCGGTGAGGACGACCGGCTTGCCCTCGTCGCCGCCCTCACGGAGGCGGACGTCGATGGGGATGGAGCCGAGGACGGGGACGTTGGTGCCGGTGGTGCGGGTGAGGCCCTCGGCGACCGACTGGCCGCCGCCGGTGCCGAAGACGTCGACCATCTCGCCGCAGTGCGGGCAGGGCAGGCCGGACATGTTCTCGACCACACCGACGATCTTCTGGTGGGTCTGGACGGCGATGGAGCCCGCCCGCTCGGCCACCTCCGCCGCCGCCTGCTGCGGGGTCGTCACGACCAGGATCTCGGCGTTGGGGACCAACTGCGCCACGGAGATGGCGATGTCGCCGGTGCCGGGCGGCAGGTCGAGCAGCAGCACGTCCAGGTCGCCCCAGTACACGTCCGCCAGGAACTGCTGGAGCGCGCGGTGCAGCATCGGCCCGCGCCACACCACCGGCGTGTTGCCCGGCGTGAACATGCCGATGGAGATGACCTTCACGCCGTTCGCGGACGGCGGCATGATCATGTTCTCGACCTGGGTGGGAAGCCCGTCGGCGCCCAGCATGCGGGGCACGGAGTGGCCGTAGATGTCGGCGTCGACGACACCGACCTTCAGCCCGTCCGCCGCCATGGCCGCCGCCAGGTTCACCGTCACCGACGACTTGCCGACGCCGCCCTTGCCGGAGGCGACCGCGTACACGCGGGTGAGGGAGCCGGGCTTGGCGAAGGGCACCTCGCGCTCGGTCTGGCCGCCGCGCAGGGCGTTCGCCAGCTCCTTGCGCTGCTCGTCGCTCATCACGTCGAGCGTGACGTCGACCCGCGTGACGCCCTCCACCCGCGAGACCGCGTCGGTCACGCGCTGTGTGATGGTGTCCCGCATGGGGCAGCCGGAGACCGTCAGGTACACGGCGACCGCGACCGCTCCGTCCGCACCGATCTCCACCGATTTGACCATCCCGAGTTCGGTGATGGGGCGGTTGATCTCGGGGTCGTTCACCGTCGCCAGTGCTTCGCGCACCGCGTCTTCCGTAGCCATAAGGACGATGGTACGGCGCTCCGCGCGTGGCCCGAGAGCCCCGTCAGCGGTCGTGTACGTCACGTCCCGGTGACCGTTCCGCCGGGAATACCCGCTGTCCGGTATGCCCGCCGTGCCCGTCGACGCGCTCCTCCAGGTCCTTCAGCACGTCCTGCAGCTCGGAGCGGATCCAGTCCCGGGTGGCGACCTCGCCCAGGCCGATGCGCAGGGCGGCGATCTCCCGGGTCAGGTACTCGGTGTCGGCGATCGACCGCTCGTTCTGCTTGCGGTCCTGTTCGAGGTTGACCCGGTCGCGGTCGTCCTGCCGGTTCTGCGCGAGCAGGATCAGCGGGGCGGCGTAGGAGGCCTGGAGGGAGAGCGCCAGGGTCAGGAAGATGAACGGGTACTCGTCGAAGCGCACACCGGGCGGGGCGACGATGTTCCACAGCACCCAGGTGATGATGACGACCGTCATCCCGACCAGGAAGCGCCCGGTGCCGATGAAACGGGCGATGCGCTCGGAGAGGCGGCCGAAGGCCTCCGGGTCCCACTCGGGGAGGATGCGCCGCCGCGGCGGGCGCGGCTGGTCGAGACGGGGTCGGGTGCGGGCGCTGGCGGTGGCTCCGGCCGGGGCGCGTTCGCGGCCGGTGTCGCGCTCAGGAGCCACCGGCACCCACCCCCTCGTCCAGGTGGAACTCCGTCTCCCGCCAGTCCTCGGGCAGCATGTGGTCCAGTACGTCGTCCACGGTCACCACCCCGAGCAGCGACCCGGACTCGTCCACGACGGGCGCCGCGACCATGTCGTACGCCGCGAAGAACCCGGCGACCAGCGGCAGTTCGGCGTCCGGCGCGAGCGGCTGGAGGTCGTCGTCGATGATCGAACTGACCAGGGTGTACGGCGGGTCGCGCAGCAGCCGCTGGAAGTGGACGGTGCCGAGGTACTTGCCGGTCGGGGTCTCGTCGGGCGGGCGGCAGACGTAGACCTGGGCGGCGAGGGCGGGCGACAGATCGCGGTTGCGGACCCGGGCGAGGGCGTCGGCGACGGTGGCGTCCGGTCGTAGCACGATGGGCTCGGTCGTCATCAGACCGCCCGCGGTGTGCTCCTCGTACGACATCAGGCGCCGCATGTCGGCCGCGTCGGAGGGCTGCATCAGGCTCAGCAGCCGCTCCTGGTCGTCCGTGGGCAGCTCGGCGAGCAGGTCGGCCGCGTCGTCGGGGTCCATGGCCTCCAGGACGTCCGCGGCGCGCTCCTCCTTCAGCTTGCCGAGGATCTCGATCTGGTCGTCCTCCGGCAGTTCCTCGAGTACGTCGGCCAGGCGGTCGTCGTCGAGGGCGGCGGCGACCTCGGCGCGCCGTTTGGGGGAGAGGTGGTGCAGGACGTTCGCGAGGTCGGCGGGGCGCAACTGCTCGAAGGTGGCGAGCAGGCTCTCGGCGCCCTGTCCGTGCTCCTCCAGGGAGAAGCCGCTGACGGCCGACCACTCGACGGTGAGGCTCTCGCCCTTGGCGCGGCGGAAGGTGCCGCCCTTCCTGCCCTTGCGGACGAAGACACGGTCGATCTCCCAGTCCCGGCGGGCGGGCAGCTGCTGCACCGACAGGTCCAGGACGGTGACCTCCTCGCCGGTCTCGACGAGGTGCACGCGCCGGTCCAGCAGTTCCCCGAAGACGAGGCGCTCGGTGGGGCGCTGTTCGAAGCGGCGGACGTTGAGCACACCGGTGGTGATGACCTGGCCGGACTCGATGCCGGTCACGCGGGTCATGGGCAGGAAGATCCGGCGCCGGGTGGTGAGTTCGACGACCAGTCCGAGCACCCGTGGGGGACGCCGCCCGACCCGCAGCATGGCGACGAGATCGCGGACCCGGCCCACCTGATCGCCGTTCGGATCGAAGACGGGGACCGCGGCGAGGTGCGAGACGAAGATCCGGGGGGCGCCCGCTGCCATGTATCGCGCCTTCCTCTTCCTGACGTATTCCTGGCGTGCCTTCCGCCTTATCCCTTTTGCCCACTCGGGTGCGCTTCAGGCTAGCCCGTACCGATCGGATCCGCCCTGGTGAGCGGTCCGGACGGACTGGCTCCGTCTGCGTGTCCAAGCCCCGGTACGCTGCAGTACGCCGCTGAACGACACGTCGGAAAGGCAGCCCACCTGTGACTGCGATTCCCCAGGGCCGTAACCGCAGCCGCCTCGCCCTGGCGGGCGGGATGTGCGCACTGGCCATGGCGGGCACGGTGCTGACGGGATGCAGCAGCGAGGAGGACCCGAACGCGGGCACGAACGGGGTGGGCAAGCTGCCCCCCGAGAAGATCCAGGCCAAGACCCTCGCCGCCGCCGGTTCCGTCGACGCCGTGCGGCTGGCCGGGTCCGTCGTCGCCAGCGGGCGCACCTACGAGCTGGACATGCGCCTGACCTCGGACGGCGGCACCGGCTCGGTCACCGCCCAGGGGGCCACCTTCCGGCTGCTGCGGGTGGGGGAGCAGCTGTTCCTGAGGGCCGACCCGGAGTTCTGGAACAACGAGAGCGGCGGGGACGGCGAGGACTCCGACGCCGCCGCCGCGGCGGAGAAGCTCGGCGGCAAGTACGTGAAGGTGCCCCAGCAGGACCCCTCGTACAAGAGGTTCAGCACCTTCACCGACAAGGACGTGCTCCTCGACAGCCTGCTGGCCCTGCACGGCACGCTGGCGACCGACGGCCACCACGAACAGTCCGGCGTACGCACCATCCGCATCACCGGCGACCAGGGCGCGGGCGGCACCCTCGACGTCTCCCTGGAGGGCAAGCCGTACCCGCTGCGCCTGGTACGCGGCGGCGACGCGGGCACACTGCGCTTCTCCGAGTGGGGCGAGGACTTCGCCCTGGACAAGCCCGCCAAGAACGAGACGGTCGACTACGGCCAACAGCTGCCGACGTCTTAGAGAGTGTCCGGTACGGCCAACAGCTGCCGACGTCTTAGAGAGTGTCCGGCGGATCGTGCCGCGGACGCGGAGCCTGGCGCGCCGGTTCCTCCTAGCGGCGCCGTCCGCGGCGCTTGAGCAGCAGCCTCGGGAGCCCCGCCGGTACCGGCAGCCGTGTCGTCGCCGGGCTCGGCAGCGGGGCCTCGGCCAGGGAGCCGTCCGGCAGGGGCGCGGTGGCGCCCGTCGGTTCCAGCCGCAGCACCCGGCACTCACGCTGCCAGCGGTCCGGCATGGCCTCGCCGTCGGGGGCGTTGAGGCGCTTGCCCTTCAGCTCGGCGACCGCCGCCGCCCACGCCTCGGAGCCCGGCGCCAGTTCGACGACCTTCGCCGTCCAGCTGACGAGCCGTCCGCCCTTGTCCTTGCTGCGGACCGTCACCTCGGCGTCGGCACCGTCGACCAGCCCCGGCAGCGGCTGCTCACCCGGCCCGTCACCGACCACACAGGCCGCGCCCTCGTGCCACACGTGCCACAGCGTCCGGGCGGCCGGAGCACCGGCACCCCTGACCCAGATCAGGCCGGACTTCTTGGTGGCCTCCTCCACGAGCGCCCGGTCGAGCAGTTGTCCAGTCATGCGCCCAGCCTAGGGCCCTCACAGCCAGCCGTTGCGCTTCAGGGTGCGGTGGATGCCGATGCAGATCAGCCCCGTGACCCCGAGGACCAGCGGATAGCCGTACCGCCAGCCCAGTTCGGGCATGTGCTCGAAGTTCATGCCGTACACCCCGCACACCATGGTGGGTACGGCGATGATGGCGGCCCATGAGGTGATCTTGCGCATGTCCTCGTTCTGGGCGACGGACGCCTGTGCGAGGTTGGCCTGGAGGATGGAGTTGAGCAGCTCGTCGAAGCCGGTCACCTGCTCCTGCACCCGGGCGAGGTGGTCGGCGACGTCGCGGAAGTACTTCTGGATGTCGGGGTCGATCAGCCGCATCGGCCGCTCGCTCAGCAGCTGCATGGGCCGCAGCAGCGGCGACACCGCCCGCTTGAACTCCAGCACCTCCCGCTTGAGCTGGTAGATCCGCCCGGCGTCGGTGCCGCGCGGGGCGCCCTTGCGGCCCGGCGAGAAGACCTCCGTCTCGACCTCGTCGATGTCGTCCTGGAGGGCGTCGGCGACCGCGATGTACCCGTCGGTGACATGGTCGGCGATGGCGTGCAGCACCGCCGACGGGCCCTTCTCCAGCAGCTCCGGGTCGTCCTGGAGCCGGTGCCGCAGCGCGCGCAGCGAGCCCTGCCCGCCGTGCCGGACGGTGATGAAGAAGTCCCGGCCCGTGAAGCACATGACCTCGCCGGTGGCGACGACCTCGCTGGTGGCGGTCAGTTCGTCGTGCTCGACGTAGTGGACGGTCTTGAAGACGGTGAAGAGGGAGTCGTCGTAGCGCTCCAGCTTCGGGCGCTGATGGGCCTGTACGGCGTCCTCGACGGCCAGCGGGTGGAGCCCGAACTCCGTGGCGATGTCGGCGAACTCGGCCTCGGTGGGCTCGTGCAGCCCGATCCAGACGAACCCGCCGTCGCGGCGCACCTGGCGCATCGCCTCCTGCGGCGTCGGCGCCTTGGCGGACGGCATCCGGGCGCCGTCGCGGTAGACGGCGCAGTCGACGACAGCCGAGGTGCTCTCGGGGTCGCGGGTGGTGTCGTACTCCCCGGGATCCTGGCGCAGCGCGGGGCGGGACGGGCGGACCACGGCACGCAGGTCGCGGATCATCGACATGGCGGGCTCCTTCGCGGGCGAGCAACGCAGATCGCCTCGACGGGTGGAACTGCCCGGAATGGGGACGTCCTGACTTCGGGATGTTTGGCACGTCCACAAAGCGGGGAGCACCGCACCGTCGCGGTGGCGAGCTTCGCTACTGACTGAGATCAGACAGATCAAGCAAGACGAGACGAAGTGCTCTTCCGGGGAAGGCGAGCGGAGAGCCGCGAGAGGCGGGAAGGCCAGAGCAGCAGAGCAGCTGAGTCAGGAGCCGGAAGAGCGAGTGGTACTGCACGGTCGACTTCGATCCATGACAGCCCCACCTCCTCCGGTCGGTCCCTCGTGAGGGAGATCCTTCGGCGTCGGGGCTCGTTCGCGACGCTTACTGCGTGCTGCCCCGACCACCGGCCAAGAGTATCAGCCGACTGAAGTGTCAAGGCGCGGCTTTGCCCGCTACTGACGAGTTCTATGCTCGCGGCATGACTGATGTTCTTCCTTTGGTCGAGGCCCGGTTGCGCGGCGCGCTCGGCGAACCGGACGCCCGCGCCGCGGTCACCTTCCTCGGCACGGACCGCGTCGAGGTGCTCCGCTTCCAGCAGGGGGACATCGTCCGCTACGCCACCCTCGGCATGTCCGCGCAACCCATGGCCGACCCCACGGCGACGCTCGTCGACCCGGTCAGGGGCCCGCGCGCCGAGCTGCTGCTGTCGGTGCGCTCGGGCGTCGCCGACACCGACAAGGTGCTCCGCCCGCTGGCCGTGCTCGCCGCGTCCCCGCAGGTCGAGGGTGTCGTGGTGGCCCCCGGCGCATCCCTCGACGTGGGCGAACCCCTGTGGCCCGGCGCCGCGTTCACCTCGGTGCTGGTCGCCGAGCCGGGCGGTCTGGTCGAGGACCTGGAGCTGGACGAGCCGCTGGAACCCGTACGGTTCCTGCCGCTGCTGCCGATGACCCCCAACGAGGCCGCCTGGAAGCGGGTGCACGGCGCGCAGGCCCTCCAGGAGCGCTGGCTGACCCACGGCACGGACCTGCGCGATCCCGCCCGGGGGTCCGTGCCGCTGGGGTGACGGATCTCACGGATTGGCCGGAGGGGCAGGGTAGTTGGGGCGGTGGGTGCGGACGGCTGCTCCGGTCTTGGGTGCGTGCGGTGCGGTGGGCTGTTCGCGTCCCGGGGTGTGTGGTGCGGTGGGCTGTTCGCGTCCCGGGGTGTGTGGTGCGGTGGGCTGTTCGCGTCCCGGGGTGTGTGGTGCGGTGGGGCTGGTCCCGTCCCGGGGTGTGTGGTGCGGTGGGGCTGGTCCCGTCCCGGGGTGTGTGGTGCGGTGGGGCTGGTCCCGTCCCGGGAGGGTGCGGCGTTCCGGCCGGGGCCGTTCCGGTTCCCTCCGGACGGGTGATCGTCCTTGACGTGGCGGGGCGCGGGTAGGACCGTGGGGCTCTATGAGGGGCGAACCCAGTTGCCCGAAGTGTGGTGGCCGGGTCAGGGCTCCCGGCCTCTTCGCCGATTCCTGGCAGTGCGATGCCCATGGCACGGTGCATCCGGTGCAGCCCGTGATCCCGCCCAGCGTCGAGGCCCTCAGCGTCGTGGTGCACCGCACCCAGGTCCCGGTGTGGATGCCCTGGCCCCTGCCGGTCGGCTGGCTGCACACCGGCGTGGCCAGCGCGGGCGACGACCGCAGCGGGGGGCGTGCGTCGGCGGTGGCCTCCAGCGGGCCCGGTCCGCTGGGCGGAATGGGTGAGCTGATCCTGGTCGCCGAGGAACTCGGGGTCGGGCTCGGCGCGCGGTACGCGGGCATCGACGGCCCGGACCCGGGTCCCTACATGGACGTCGAGAAGCCCGCCCAGGCGAAGGTTCTGGCCGCGGGCCGCCCCACCCCTCTCTGGCTGGTCTCCGGCACCCCCAGCGACCGCGCCGTCTTCGCGGGCGAGGCGCTCGGGCTGTGGTTGTGGGCGGTCGTCTGGCCCGAGCAGTCCGGGTTGCTGATGTACGACGAGCTGGTGCTGACGGATCTGCGGGACGCGGGCGCGGAGGTGGAGCTGGTGCCGTGCGGGGCGCTGTCGCCGCGCTTGCTTGAGCCGTAGGCGCCTATCGGGCGGGGTGGCTTGTGCTGTCGCGCGGGTGCGGGCCGTGTGTGGCCGGTCGCGCGGTTCCCCGCGCCCCTTGGGGACGTTTCCGGGACGTTAGTAGGGGGTGAACGTCGGGTTCGGGTGTGACAGGGGGGTTCGGGGAGCCGTTAGTATCAGATGTCAGTGTCTGTTCCGTCATCGGTTGGAGTCCGTGTCGTGCGCATCGATCTGCACACCCACTCCCATGCCTCCGATGGCACGGACACCCCGGCGGAGCTGGTGCGGAACGCCGCCGCGGCCGGGCTGGACGTCGTCGCGCTGACCGACCACGACACCACCCGCGGCCATGCCGAGGCGATCGCCGCGGTGCCCGAGGGGCTCACCCTCGTCACCGGCGCCGAGCTGTCCTGCCGGATCGACGGGGTCAGCATGCATATGCTCGCCTACCTCTTCGACCCCGAGGAGCCCGCGCTGCTCGCCGAGCGTGAGCTGGTGCGCGACGACCGCACGCCGCGCGCCAAGGGCATGATCACCAAGCTGAACGCGCTGGGCGTGCCCGTGACCTGGGAGCAGGTCGCGCGGATCGCGGGCGACGGGTCGGTGGGGCGACCGCATGTCGCCTCGGCGCTGGTCGAGCTGGGTGTCGTACCCACCGTGGGCGACGCCTTCACCCAGGACTGGCTGGCCGACGGCGGCCGGGCCTTCGTGGAGAAGCACGAGACCGACCCCTTCGAGGCGATCCGGCTGATCAAGGGCGCGGGCGGGGTCGCGGTCTTCGCGCACCCGGCCGCAGCCAAGCGCGGGCGCACGGTCCCCGAGTCCGCGATCGCCGAGATGGCGGCGGCGGGCCTCGACGGCATCGAGGTCGACCACATGGACCACGACCTCGACACCCGGGCGCGACTGCGCGGGCTGGCGAAGGAGCTGGGACTGCTCGTCACCGGCTCCAGCGACTACCACGGCAGCCGCAAGACCTGTGTGCTCGGTGAGTACACGACGGACCCCGAGGTCTACGGCGAGATCACCCGGCGGGCGACGGGGGCCTTCCCGGTGCCGGGGGCCGGGGGAGCCTGAGGCGCTGCCTCCCTCCCTCTCCTCCCCTTCACCGCTCGTTCCCCCTTTCACCTTTCACGCAAGGCAGTACCTTCGCCATGTTCGACGTCGCCGTCTTCGGCTCTCTCTTCCTGACCCTTTTTGTCATCATGGATCCCCCTGGGGTCACCCCGATCTTCCTCGCCCTCACCGCCGGGCGGCCCGCCAAGGTGCAGCGGCGGATGGCCTTCCAGGCCGTCTGTGTCGCCGGTGGTGTGATCGCCGTGTTCGGGCTGCTCGGGCACCAGATCCTCGACTACCTGCATGTGTCCGTCCCGGCCCTGATGATCGCGGGCGGTCTGCTGCTTCTGCTGATCGCGCTCGACCTGCTCACCGGCAAGACCGACGAGCCGAAGGCGACCAAGGACGTCAACGTGGCGCTCGTACCGCTGGGCATGCCGCTGCTGGCGGGACCGGGTGCGATCGTGTCGGTCATCCTGGCCGTGCAGAAGGCGGACAGCGTCGGGACGCAGGTGTCGGTGTGGGTCGCGATCCTCGCCATCCATGTCGTGCTCTGGCTGGCGCTGCGCTACTCGCTGCTGATCATCAGGGTCATCAGGGACGGCGGGGTCGTGCTGGTGACCCGACTGGCGGGGATGATGCTGTCGGCGATCGCGGTGCAGCAGATCATCAACGGGGTCACTCAGGTGATCCAGGGGGCCTGACGGTCCTACGACGCGCTGGGCGCGGCGGGGCGGATCCAGAGCCGCTGGCCTATCGCGGCGGCCTGCTGCACGATCCGGTTGACGGACGCCGCGTCCACGACAGTGGTGTCCACGGGCGTGCCGTCGACGTCGTCAAGGCGCATGATCTCGAAGCGCATGGCTTCTCCCTTCGTTCGTCCGGTCTGGGGTGTTCCATACGTATGCAACCGTTCGCGTGTTACAAACATTCCCTACGCTAAGGAAATTTTTCGAACGACTAATTACTGACCGGTAAGTGTCTGTTTGCTTTAAGGGTGCGGACCGATCGGGACCAGTTGTGTTCGCAGCGTGACCGCCGTGACAATGGACGTGATGAACGATGACCTCACGGCCCTCAGCGCCCGCGTCGACCGGACCAACGAGCTGCTGGAACGCATGCTCGCCGAGGTGGCGAAGACACCCTCCACCCATGCGATCTTCGTCGACGCCGGGTACCTCTACGCGGCCGCGGGCCGACTGGTCGCCGGCACGGAGGACCGGCGGGCCTTCGACCTGGACGCCCAGGGCCTGATCGACGCCCTGATCGACAGGGCCCGCACGATCTTCGCGGACAGCCGACTGCTGCGCGTCTACTGGTACGACGGCGCCCGGCGCCGTATCCACACCGCCGAGCAGCAGACCATCGCCGAGCTGCCCGACGTCAAGGTCCGCCTCGGCAACCTCAACGCCAACAACCAGCAGAAGGGCGTCGACTCCCTCATCCGCACCGACCTGGAGTCCCTCGCCCGGCACCGCGCCATCAGCGACGCGGCCCTGCTCGGCGGCGACGAGGACCTGGTGTCGGCGGTCGAGGCCGCGCAGGGCTACGGCGCGCGCGTGCACCTGTGGGGCATCGAGGCGCCGGAGGGCCGCAACCAGGCCGAACCGCTGCTGTGGGAGGTCGACAGCCAGCGCACCCTCGACCTCGACTTCTTCAAGCCGTACGTCGCCCGGCGCACCGTCCCCGCCTACGAGGCCGGTGCCACCCGGCCCGCCCGCGAGGACGTCCGCTTCGTGGGCGCGCAGATCGCCGCCAAGTGGCTGTCCGACCGGGGCCGCGAGGCGCTGGTGGAACTGCTGCCCGGCCACCCCTATCTGCCCGGGCCGGTCGACCAGGACCTGCTGGTGGAGGCGGAGGGGCTGCTCCAGTACTCACTGCGCGGCCAGGCGGATCTGCGGCGCGCGCTGCGGGACGGCTTTTGGGAGCACCTGCAGACGCAGTACTGACCGCGGATTCAGGCGGTGGCGTCCCAGAAGTCGGCGACGGCTTCGGCGGTGGCCAGCGGCTGGTCCACGTTCGGCGAGTGCTCGGCGCCCGCGACGACCGTGCGCCGCGCGTCCAGCCGTACCGCCATGTCGTCCAGCAGCGGCACCGGCCAGGTCTCGTCGCGCTCGCCCGACAGGACGTGGTACGGCAGCGGCACCCCCGCCAGTTCGTCGACGCGATCCGGCTCGGTGCACAACTGGCGCCCGGTGGCGACGAGTTGGGCGCGCTTGTGGCCCAGCCAGCGGCGGCGCAGGTGGTCCCGGCCGCCGAGTCCTCGGGCCGGGCCGCCGACCTCCTCGGGCGGGCCCATCGCCTGGATCGCCTCCCACACCTCGGCCATCGACAGCACGGCGAGCGCGTCGTGCAGCAGCTTCACGCGCTGCTGCTGGGAGACGGAGATCTGCGCCGGTCCGGACGCCACGAGCGTGAGCGAACGGAAGGGGCAGTGGTCGATCAGCACCGCGGCACGGGCGATCTGGCCGCCCAGGGAGTGGCCGAGCAGATGCAGGGGCCCGGCGTCCGGGGCGGGCGCCAGCGCCTCGGCCTGAGCCAGCACGTCCCGGGCCAACTCGCCCCGCAGATAAGCCGTCTCGTCGTCCGCCGGGCCGTCCGACTCGAACTGCCCCCGGCCGTCCACGGCCACCGTCCGGTACCCGCGCGCCGCGAGCGGCTCGTGCAGCAGGTGGAAGTCCTCCTTGCTGCCGGTGAACCCGGGGAGTAGCAGGGCGACCCCCAGGGGTTCGGCGCCGGGGGCCACCGGGTGGTCCACGACGGCGAAGTCACCCCGGGCCGTGCGCAGGCGGTAGGCGCGGGCCGCGGGCGGCGGGGTGAAGGGGAGGGGCGTGGGCGCGGTCACGGGGCGAGGGTACCGGGCGGCCCCGGGTACGCCGATGGCCCGGCCCCCAGGTGAGCTGGGGCCGGGCCATCGGTCTGCCGTATCGCTTACGCGGCTCAGGCGTCCGCGGACTCCGTCGCCACCGCGGTCTTGCGGGTCGTGCGGCGGGCCCGCACCGGCTTGGCCGCCGCCTCGGGCTCCTGCCCGGCCTGGGCCGGGATCTCGGCGGTGGCCGTGGTCTTCCTGGCGGCGGTCTTGCGGGTACGGCGGGGCTTGGGGGCCTCTTCCGTCACCTCGGGAACCTCCGGGGTCTCGGCCGGGGCCGCCGCCTTCTTGCGGGTGCGGCGCGGCTTGGCCTCGGTGCCCTCGGCGGTGTCCACGGCGGCTTCGGCCGGGGCGGTCGCCTTCTTGCGGGTGCGCTTGGGCTTGACCTCGGCCTCGGCCTCGGCCGTCTCGACGGTCTCGGCCGCCTCGGGCTCCGTGGCGACCGCCTTGCGGGTGCGGCGGCGGGGCTTGGGCTCCTCCGTCGGCTCCGGGGCGATCTCCGCGGCGTCGGGGGCCACCACTGCCTTCTTGCGGGTGCGCTTCGGCTTGGCTTCCGTGGCCTCGGCGGTGTCCACGGCGGCCTCCGCCGCCTTGCGCGTCGTACGACGACGGGGCTTGGCCTCGGCGGTCTCCGGCTCAGCCGTCGCCTGCGCCGGGATCTCGACGGCCTCGGTCGCCTCGGGCTCCACCGCGGCGGTCTTGCGGGTGCGGCGGCGGGGCTTGGGCTCCTCCGTCGGCTCCGCCACCGGGGCGGGCTCGGCGGCGGGCTCGATGACCGGCGCCTCCGCCGTCTTGCGGGTGCGGCGGCGGCGCGGCTTGGCCCCCGCGGTGTCCGGGGTGCCGTCGGGGGCGCTGTCCGGCGTGCTCTCCGGGGTCTCGGCGAGCACCGTCTCGGGCCGCGCGTCCAGGACGGCCGGGCCCTCCGCCTGCGTCACGGCGGCCTCGGCGGCGGTGGCGGCTGCCGGGACCGTTTCCGCCGACGCCCCGCTGCGGGTACGGCGACGGCGGCGCGGGGTGCGCGGTGCCGTCTCCGCCTCGGGGGCGTCGAGGGCGTCGGGCGCTGCGGTCGTCGCGGTGGCGTCCACCGGGGCTCCGCCGCGCATCCGGCGGCGGCGTCGCGGCGTACGGGAGGAACGCTCGCCGTCGGCCGCGTCGTCGGAACGGGCGGGCCGATCGGAACGGTCGGACCTGTCGGACCGGCCGCTCGCGCGGTCGGCGGGGCGGGAGTCGCCACGGCGGCCACCACGGCGTGCGCCGCGTCCGCCCGGCTCGCCCAGGTCCTCCAGCTCCTCCGCGTCGAGTCCCGCGCGGGTGCGCTCGGAGCGCGGCAGGACGCCCTTCGTGCCCTCGGGGATGCCGAGGTCGGCGAAGAGGTGCGGGGACGTGGAGTACGTCTCCGGCGGGTCGCTGAAGCCCAGGTCCAGCGCCTTGTTGATCAGCTGCCAGCGCGGGATGTCGTCCCAGTCGACCAGCGTGATCGCCGTACCCTTGGCGCCCGCGCGGCCGGTGCGGCCGATGCGGTGCAGGTACGTCTTCTCCTCTTCCGGGGACTGGTAGTTGATGACGTGCGTCACGCCCTCGACGTCGATGCCGCGGGCGGCGACGTCGGTGCAGACGAGCACGTCCACCTTGCCGTTGCGGAAGGCGCGCAGCGCCTGCTCGCGGGCGCCCTGGCCGAGGTCGCCGTGGACGGCGCCGGAGGCGAAGCCGCGCTGCTTGAGCTGGTCGGCGAGGTCGGCCGCGGTGCGCTTCGTACGGCAGAAGACCATCGCCAGGCCGCGGCCCTCGGCCTGGAGGATGCGCGCCACCATCTCGGGCTTGTCCATGTTGTGCGCGCGGTAGATGAACTGCTTGGTGTTCGCGACCGTGGCGCCCTCGTCGTCCGGCGCGGTGGCGCGGATGTGGGTCGGCTGCGACATGTACCGGCGGGCCAGGCCGATGACCGCGCCCGGCATGGTGGCCGAGAACAGCATGGTCTGGCGCTTGACCGGGAGCATGTTGATGATCTTCTCGACGTCGGGCAGGAAGCCCAGGTCGAGCATCTCGTCGGCCTCGTCGAGGACGAGGGACTTGATGTGCTTCAGGTTCAGCTTCTTCTGGCCCGCGAGGTCGAGCAGTCGGCCCGGGGTGCCGACGACCACGTCGACGCCCTGCTTGAGGGACTCGACCTGGGGCTCGTAGGCCCGGCCGCCGTAGATCGCGAGGACGCGGACGTTGCGCACCTTGCCCGCGGTGAGCAGGTCGTTGGTGACCTGGGTGCACAGCTCGCGGGTGGGTACGACGACGAGCGCCTGCGGGGCGTCGGTGAGGTCCTCGGGACGGGCGCGGCCCGCCTCCACGTCGGCGGGGACGGTGACGCGCTCGAGGAGCGGGAGGCCGAAACCGAGCGTCTTGCCGGTGCCGGTCTTCGCCTGGCCGATGACGTCCGTGCCCGAGAGGGCCACGGGGAGCGTCATCTCCTGGATGGGGAAGGGGCTGATGATGCCGACGGCCTCAAGGGCCTCGGCGGTCTCGGGGAGGATTCCGAGCTGTCGGAACGTCGTAGTCAGGGTGCTGCCTCTTCTGTGTGCGCGGTGCGAGGCGAGCGCGGGGGTCGTGTCGGACCGTGCCGGGGACGTCGGCCGCCTTGCGGCAGCCGAAGAGCACGGGACCTCTGCCGACGCTCTAGCACTCGTACCGCTGAGGGTTCCCTCCGATCGTCGTACGCGCTTCGGCGTACGGTCAGGGAGGGCTGTCGGGTCGGAGCCGATCGGGCCACCGACCGGGCATCCTCATACGTGCGGCCCGTCGAGATACGTCGAGATACGTCGGCGTACTCAGCAGGCGCATTACCACCATACCCCGGATTCGCGCATATGCGACGCCCGATTCGGTCATGTAGTGGTCGTCACACTGCCGTGGGTCGTCGTTGTCACAGTGACTGACCAGGGCCTTCCACGGCCCGGCGAGCGGGCTATTGTGCGCTTCATGACCAGCTCTGACAAGCCTGACAAGGTCGCCGGGAACGCCGAGAAGACAGCGGCCACCGGTACGTCCTCCCCTTCTGACGCCCAGGCCGAGCACACCGGAGTCGCCGCCCAGGACTGGGCGGCCGCCGCCGCCGATCCGCAGTACCGGGCCGCGGTCGTGGATCTGCTCGGGGCGCTCGCGTACGGCGAGCTGGCGGCGTTCGAGCGGCTCGCGGAGGACGCCAAGCTGGCGCCGACGCTGGCGGACAAGGCGGAGCTGGCGAAGATGGCGTCGGCGGAGTTCCACCACTTCGAGCGGCTGCGCGACCGGCTCACCGAGATCGGTGAGGAGCCGACCCGCGCGATGGAGCCGTTCGTGGCCGCCCTCGACGGCTTCCACAAGCAGACGGCGCCCTCGGACTGGCTGGAAGGGCTCGTCAAGGCCTACGTCGGCGACTCGATCGCCAGTGACTTCTACCGTGAGGTCGCGGCCCGCCTCGACTCCGACACCCGGGGGCTGGTGCTGGCCGTCCTCGACGACACGGGGCACGCCAGCTTCGCCGTGGAGAAGGTGCGGGCGGCGATCGACGCCGACCCGCGCGTGGGCGGGCGGCTCGCGCTGTGGGCGCGGCGGCTGATGGGGGAGGCGCTCTCGCAGTCCCAGCGGGTGGTGGCCGACCGGGACGCGCTGTCGACGATGCTGGTCGGCGGGGTCGCGGACGGCTTCGACCTCGCCGAGGTCGGCAAGATGTTCTCCCGGATCACGGAGGCGCACACCAAGCGGATGGCCGCGTTGGGGCTGGCTGCCTGAGCGGTCCCGGGGGTCACCGGTCGTCGTTCCGCCGTCGGTGCCGTCCTCGTGGGCGCGGGCGCGCCCGGCGGCGGCTCAGGCCGTCGCCGAGCGGCCGCGGAGTCTTCCCGCCGGGCGCAGCAGCAGCGACAGGGACGCGGCGGACACGATCGCCGCGCCGACGAGGACCAGCAGGAAGCCGCCGGCGTCGAGCGCGCTGTGCATCACGAAGGCGCCGAAGAGGGCTCCGGCTACGCCGGTCGACAGGACCAGTGGGCGGGCGGGGAGCCGGTGTGACAGGCGATGGGCCGCGGCCCAGGCCAGTGCCAGACCGAGGATCGCGGAGCTGAACGCTTCCAAGAACATGTCGGGGTCCTCCCACGCGGCCGTCCTGCCCTAACGGTCGTAGCCCGTCTTACCCCTGACCTGCGGAATGCAATCCTCACCTGTGGAGGACTTGTGTTCGACCTGTGGGTGGTGCGTTCGAGCTGCGGGTGGCGCGTTCGGCCCGTGGGCGGCGCGTTTCGGCCCGTAGGTGGCGCGTTCGAGTTGTGGGCGGCGCGTTCGGCCCGTGGGTGGTGCATTCGATCCGTGGTCGGTGCATTCGATCCGTGGGCGACGAAAAGGGCGGGGTCCGGCGACTCACCCGAGTCGCCGGACCCCGCCCTGCTCGCAGCGCCTACAGCGCGCCGAAGCCCACCTTGCGCGGGGCGGGCTCGCCGATCTCGACGTAGGCGAGACGGTCGGCCGGGACGAGGAGCTTGCGGCCGTGCTCGTCCACGAGGCTCAGCAGCTGCGACTTCCCGGCGAGCGCCTCGGCCACCACCCGCTCGACCTCATCGGCGGTCTGACCGCTCTCCAGAACGATCTCGCGGGGCGCGTGCTGCACGCCGATCTTGACCTCCACGGCTATGTCCCTCCGACGGTCAGTGAAGTGCGCGGGCGTCCGCGCCGTACGCAGCACACATTAGCCCGGTGAGGGGACGCACACGCTCCGCACGAGAACGCCACGAGCGAACAGGGTGCGGGAACAAACGTGACTGCGGGTCTTTTCCGCCCCCGGTCGCTTGGTCGTTCAGTGCGGCTGCTGGTCGGTCCCGTGCAGCGGGAAGCCCGCGATGCCGCGCCAGGCGAGGGAGGCCAGCAGCTGGACCGCCTCGTCGCGCGGGACGCTGCGGTCGCTGTGCAGCCAGGAGCGGGCCACCACCTGGGCGAGGCCGCCCAGGCCCGAGGCCAGCAGCATCGACTCGGCCCGCGACAGGCCGGTGTCCTCGGCGATGACGTCGCAGATCGCCTCGGCGCACTCGGTGGTGACCTTGTCGACGCGCTCGCGCACGGCGGGCTCGTTCGTCAGGTCGGACTCGAAGACCAGGCGGAACGCTCCGCCGTCGTCCTCGACGTAGGCGAAGTACGCGTCCATCGTGGCCCGTACGCGCTGCTTGTTGTCGGTCGTCGAGGCGAGCGCGTGGCGCACGGACTGGATCAGGGACTCGCAGTGCTGGTCCAGCAGGGCGAGGTAGAGGTCGAGCTTGCCGGGGAAGTGCTGGTAGAGCACCGGCTTGCTGACGCCCGCGCGTTCGGCGATGTCGTCCATGGCGGCCGCGTGGTAGCCCTGCGCCACGAAGACCTCCTGGGCGGCGCCCAGCAGCTGGTTCCGGCGGGCACGGCGCGGCAGGCGCGTGCCTCGCGGGCGTGCCGCCTCTGTCTGCTCGATGGCTGTCACGCCGCCTCCCAAAGTCGTCCACATGCGGTGTGCGCCGCGCCGCCATCGTACTTTTCGGTAACCGTGCTGTGCGCGGTGCGCAGGCAGAATTTCACGGACCGGACGGCGGCAATAGCCGTACAGATGGTTTCGAACGGGTGTGAAACGGGCAAAAATCGTCCTCGTTCCTGTTCGTCCTGTTCAACGGCGCCTTGTCAGGTCGTACACATCAGCGGCATATCGGCGGGATGTTCACAGGCGCCTCACCGGTAGTCGTCCTCGTCGAGCGGGACGACCCGGGCCTGCTCCGCGAGATCGGCCTCGTTGGCCCGCGCGGGGTCCACGCCGGTCAGCGGGTCGTCGCGGTCCGGAGTGACGTTCGCGTGCTGCTCGGCGGCGTCCGGCTCGGGGGCCTCGACGTCGTAGTCCGGCTCCTCCTGTACGTCGTCCTCGAAGGTCTCGGGGTCGGTGGGGTCGACGGCCATGATGGGCTCCCTTCCTACTCACGTCCCTGAAAGATGCAGGGGCCACATGCGGGTGCCCTCTGTACGAGCGTAGGAGACACCTGATCCGGACGCTATGCGATCCGCGCACGGGGCGTCACTCGGTGCGCATCCGTAGGTGTTCCCGGGGTCGGCGACCGGCGCGCGCGGGGTCGCGTGGGGTGACGTCTCGCGACACCCTGTGTCAGTTTGTGATGGCGAACACATGAACTGGTGCGTGATCGTCTCGTAACATTGCCGCATGTCTTCGACCGAGCTGCCGTCCGTGCCGCCAGCCAATGTTCTCCCGAAGGTGGCACCCGTCAGGGTCGCGGAGGGCGAGCGGCTGAGGTCGGTGGGGCTGCCCGGCATCACGCTGACGGTCCGTTCCAGGCCACCCGCGCGCGAGGGGCTGCCGCCCGCGCTGTACGTCCACGGTCTCGGCGGTTCCTCGCAGAACTGGTCGTCGCTGATGCCCCTGCTGGACGACACCGTCGAGAGCGAGGCCATCGACCTGCCGGGCTTCGGCGACTCCCCGCCACCGGACGACGGCAACTACTCCATCACGGCGCACGCGCGCGCGGTCATCCGTTACCTCGACGCCGCCGACCGGGGCCCCGTCCACCTCTTCGGCAACTCCCTCGGCGGCGCCGTCACCACCCGTGTCGCCGCCGTACGGCCCGATCTCGTCCGTACGCTGACCCTCGTGTCACCCGCCCTGCCCGAGATCCGCGTCCAGCGCACCGCCGTCCCCACGGCGCTGCTCGCGCTACCCGGAGTGGCCGGGCTGTTCACCCGGATCTCCCGGGACTGGACGGCCGAGCAGCGGGTCCGCGGGGTCCTCGGGCTCTGCTACGGAGACCCCGGACGGGTGACGCCCGAGGGCTTCCGCAACGCCGTCGAGGAGATGGAACGGCGGCTGCGGCTGCCGTACTTCTGGGACGCGATGGCCCGCTCCGCGCGCGGCATCGTCAACGCCTACACGCTGGGCGGCCAGCACGCCCTGTGGCGCCAGGCCGAGCGGGTGCTGGCGCCGACGCTGCTGGTGTACGGCGGCCGGGACCAGCTCGTCGGCTTCCGCATGGCGCAGAGGGCCGCGCGCGCCTTCCGCGACTCCCGGCTGCTCACCCTGCCGGAGGCCGGGCACGTGGCGATGATGGAGTATCCGGGGACGGTCGCCACGGCGTTCCGCGAACTCCTCGCGGAGACGGCCGAAAAGGAGACGGCGGACGAAGCGAAGGAGCCGCGGCGGCGCGCCCGGAGTGCAGTACGCTCGGGCGATCGGGTCGAATCCGCCAACTCGGGGAGCTGAGGCGCAACGTGGGACGCCACAGCCGTCGGGGGCCTGCCCCCAAGGGGGACACCGCGGAGCCGAAGGACCGGCGCAGGGCGCCGGGGCCCACACCATCACCCGGGCCGTCGTCCGCACCATCGTCCGGGCCGTCGTTTGGGCCGCCGACACCGCCTGGTCCCGGGCGTGGGCGACCGCTGCCGCCGGAGGGCGGTACGACGTCGGCGTACGGGGTTCCGAGACTTGCCGACGGGACGCCCGCGCATGGTGTTCCGAGGCTTCCCGACGGCACGCCCGCCCATGGGTTTCCGCGGCTCCCGGACGGGACGCCCGCGCGGGGTGTTCCGAGGCTTCCCGACGGCACGCCCGCCCATGGGTTCCCGCGGCTCCCAGATGGCACGCCCGCGCACGGTAGCCCCCGTTTTCCCGGTGGGACGCCCCCGCGCGGTGTCCCGCAGGTTCGGGGCGGGCATCCGGAGCAGCGTGAACAAGGGGGCGCCTGGGGAGAGTTGCGGGGTCCCACGGCCGAGGGGCTCGGCTACGGGGCGCCCGGCGGGCCGGGTGTGCCCCTCGCGCCGGGGCGGACGGCGCCCGGGCCGGGGATACCGCGACCGCGACCGCGGCACACGGCCCCGCACGGCCCACGCCAGGACTACGTCGACGCCTTCGGCGAGGAGGACGGCGGCGACCTCTTCACGCCCCGCACGGCCCCTCCGGCGGCCTCCGGCCCCGACCCGTACGGGTCGGTCACCCGCTGGGAGGACGCGGACCTCGACGAGGCCCCGCCGACGGGCGAACCGGCGCCGGTCAAGGCGGGCGGCAAGGGGCGCACGTTCACGGGCATCGCGGCGGCCGCGGTGACGACCGTGCTGGCGGTCGTCGTCGCCGGACAGGTCACCGACCGGGGCTCGGACAGCGCCACGGACGGCGCCCTGGGCGCGCAGTCCCAGGCACGGCAGGGCACGGGCGACACCGCGTCGCGCGCGGAGGGGCGCCCCGTGCCCGCCGCGCCACCGGCCGTGGCTCCGCTGACGTACGACCAGAAGATGGGCAAGGTGTACGCCCTCAGCCCCACCCTGGAGGGACCGGGGACCTTCGACGCGGTCCCGGGGATCGACAAGGCGCCGGGGAAGGGCCAGAAGTACACCTACCGCGTCGACGTGGAACACGGTCTCGGACTGGACGGCGACCTCTTCGCGGAGGCCGTGCAGAAGACCCTGAACGACGACCGCGGCTGGGCGCACAACGGCGGGCGCACCTTCGAACGCATCCACTCCGGCGACCCCGACTTCGTGATCACCCTGGCCAGCCCCGGCACCACCGCCGAGTGGTGCGCCAAGTCCGGCCTGGACACCACGGTCGACAATGTCTCCTGCGACTCCGCCTCCACCGAGCGCGTCATGATCAACGCCTATCGCTGGGCGCGGGGCGCGAAGACCTACGGCGACGAGATCCACGCCTACCGCCAGATGCTGATCAACCACGAGATCGGCCACCGGCTCGGCTACTCGCACGTGACCTGCGACAAGGAGGGCGACCTCGCCCCGGTCATGCAGCAGCAGACCAAGTTCCTCGAGTACGACGGCATCCGCTGCCTCCCCAACGCCTGGCCCTACCCCAAGGACTGACGACCCCGTCCGGCGGTCGCGTTCCGTACGCAAGTGATCTCTTAGCGCGACGAAACGCGACCCGCACGGGAAAGTTACGACCGTTCACCCCTTTTGGTGGCGCGATGGACAACCGTCCGTCGCGCCACCGCCTTGTCCGCATACGTTCGTCCCGCTGCGAGCCGCCGGGACCAACGGCGGCTCCCCTTACGGGAGATCGGGGGTGCACTCTTGCGCATCGGACTGCTCACGGAGGGTGGCTATCCGTACCTGAACGGTGAGGCCACGCTCTGGTGCGACCGGCTCGTGCGCGGGCTCGGGCAGCACGAGTTCGACATCTACGCGCTCAGCCGCAGCCAGCGCCAGGAGGACGAGGGCTGGCTCCCGCTGCCACCGCAGGTCAGCAGGGTGCGCACGGCACCGCTCTGGTCGGCCGAGGACGACGGGGTCGTGCACGGCAGGCGCGTGCGCAGGCGGTTCGCCGAGCTGTACGGCGAACTGGCGACCGCCCTGTGCGCACCCGCGACCGAATCCTCCGCCCATCTGGCGGACCGTTTCGCCAGTGCCCTCTACGGACTGGCCGAACTGGCCCACGAGGAGGGCGGCCTGCCGACGGCACTCCGCTCCGAGACGGCCGTACGGGCCCTGGAGCGCGCCTGTCGTGCGCCCGGCGCGCGGCGTACGGCGCGACAGGCGAGGGTGCCCGAACTGCTCGCGGTGGCCGCGCACCTGGAGGGCGTTCTGCGCCCCCTCTCGCTCGACTGGTACGAGGACGACGGGCTGGGCGCGGTCGACCTGTGCCACGCGGCCTCGGCGGGCGCGGCGGCGCTGCCGGGGCTGCTGGCCCGCCACTTCACCGGCGTACCCCTGCTGGTCACCGAGTACGGCGTACGGCTGCGGACCCACTACCTGACCTCCGGCGCCAGTGACACCGCCCCGGCCGTACGCGCCCTGCTCGCCGCCTTCCACGGCAGGCTCGCCACCGAGGTCTACCGGCAGGCAGCCTGCGTCACCGCGGGCAACGCACACGCCCGCCGCTGGCAGGAACGCTGCGGCGCCGACCGCGCCACGCTGCGCACGGTGTACTCCGGGATGGACGCGGCGCCGTTCGCCGAGGTGGGCGAGGGGCCGCAGGGGGACCCCGACACGCTGGTGTGGGTCGGCCGGGTCGAACCCGCCAAGGACCTGATCTCCCTGCTGCACGCCTTCGCCGAGATCCGCCAGGCCGAACCCCGGACCCGGCTGCGGATCATCGGCACCCCCGACGGCGCCGAGGGCGCGGCCTACCTCAGCCACTGCAAGGCACTGGCCTCCCATCTGTTCCCGGACGAGGCCGAGGGGCGGCACGCCGTCGGGGACAACCCGGTGTCCTTCGAGGAGACCGGCGAGTTCCCGAGCCTCGCCGACGCCTATGCCTCGGGTGCCGTGGCCGTGCTCTCCAGCGTCGTCGAGGGCTTCCCGGTCGGGCTGGTCGAGGCCATGTTCTGCGGGCGCGCCACCGTCTCCACCGAGGTCGGCGCCGTTGTGGAGGTCATCGGCGGCACCGGGATCGTCGTACCCCCGCGCAACCCGAAGGCGCTCGCGGAGGCCTGCGTGGAACTGCTGCGCGACGCCGAACGCCGCGAGCGCCTCGGCGCCGCCGCCCGCGCCCGCGCGCTCGAACTGTTCACCGTCGAGCAGAACATCGCCGCCTTCCACGGCATCTATCTGGAGATCGTCTCGCGTAGCCCGGTCCGCCGTGTCGTTCTGGACGAGGCCGGGGAACCCCTTCCCTTCGCCGTCCCCGCCGAGGCCCATGTCCCCGGCCGCTGGGCCGACCGCAGCGCCCACACCATCCCCAGCTGGGCACCGGGCCCACCGGTACGCGCGACGCCCGTGCCCGCCACCGAGGGGGCGCGATGAGCGACCGGACGGCGTCCACCACCCCGCGCCGGGGCGCGGACCCGGTGAAGGCCCTGATGCACCGTCACCGGGAGTTGTGCGAACGCGCCGTGGACCCCTTGGAGATCGCCGCCGCCCTGGAGGCCCACGGCGTCACCGACCGCACAGCGGCCCGCTTCCGCCACCGGGACGTGTTCTCGCTGGCGGAGGAGATGTACGCCCGCGTCCCGCGTGACGCCGAGCCCGTCCCCGCGAGCCCGTCCCCGCCCGCCCGCACTGGTGGCCTCCTGCGCCCGCTGCTGCCCGGCGCACTGGCCGCCGTCGCGGTGGCGGGTCCGCACCTCACCGAGGGCCACACCCGTCTGCTCCTGACCGCGGCGGCCGTCCTGGCGGTCACCGCGGCCGTACGCGGAACCCTCTCCACGGCGACCACCCTCTGGCTCATCGCCTACGCCACCCTCGGCGACGGACTCCTGCGCACCGCGCTCGCCGGAGGCCCCGACACCCTGCCCACCGGTACCGCCCACGGCTCCTGGCCGATCGTCACCGCGCCGCTCCTCTCCCTGGCCCTGGCGTGTGCCCCCGCGGCCTGGTGCACCCACCTCTTCCTGTCGGGCGCCCGCCGCAGACTGGCCGCCAGCCGGGGCCTGGAGGACTTCACCAGCTCGGTCCGACCCCTCCTCCTCGGCGCCATCGCCCTGTTCCTCACGGCGCTGACCGCGCTCCTCACTCTCTGCACCGCACTGCTGGACGAGCCCGCCGCCCATGCCCAGACCCTCACTCTTGGCGCACTCCTCCTGCTGGCCCGCCTCCTCGCCGTCCACGGCCGCACCCATGCCCCCGCCATGGTCCTCACCGCCGCGGTCGCCGCCGAGGCCACCGCCCTGGCCAGCCTGTTCGCCGCCCGCCTGCCGGGCTGCGCCTTCCTGGCCCGGCCCGTGGAGACATCCATGGCCGCCTGGGGTGCCGCGGCCGTCCCCACCCTCATCTGCGGAGCGGCCGCACTGACTCTCCTCATCCACGCCATCCGCACGCTGACCCGGGCGAGCGCTCACGCACGACCGGCCACCCCCCTCGAAGGAGAACCCACATGACCACCACCTCCCACCCGGCGACCCAAGGAGCCGCGGCGACTGAGGGAGCCGCCCGATGAGAGTCCTGCTGATCGGCCCCAACGGGTACATCGGCCGCTTCGTCGCCGACCGCCTCCTCGCCGACCCCGCCGTCCAGCTCACCGCCCTCGGCCGGGGTGACGACGCGGACGTCCGCTTCGACCTGGCCTCCGGCAGTCCCGGCGCGCTCACCCGCTTCCTCGACGCGGTCCACCCCGGCGTGGTGATCAACTGCGCGGGAGCCACCCGTGGCGGCGCCCGCGAACTCACCCGCCACAACACCGTCGCCGTCGCCACCGTCTGCGAGGCCCTGCGCCGCAGCGGCTGCGGCGCCCGGCTGGTGCAGATCGGCTGCGCCGCCGAGTACGGGCCCAGCCAGCCCGGCTCCTCCACCGCCGAGGACGCCGTCCCCCGCCCCGGTGGCCCGTACGGCGTCAGCAAGCTCGCCGCCACCGAACTCGTCCTCGGCTCCGGCCTGGACGCCGTGGTCCTGCGGGTCTTCTCACCCGCGGGCCCCGGCACCCCCGCGGGCTCCCCGCTCGGCCGCCTCGCCGAGGCCATGCGCCGCGCCATGCAGACCGGCGACGGCGAACTCAAACTCGGCGGCCTGGGCATCCAGCGCGACTTCATCGACGTCCGCGACGTCGCCCGCGCCGTCCACGCGGCCTCGCTCTCCGCCGCCCAGGGCGTCATCAACATCGGCTCCGGCCGCGCGGTCCGCCTCCGCGACGCCGCCGCGGTCCTCGCCCGGGTGGCCGGATACGGCGGCGCACTCCATGAACTGGACGGCCCTCCGCCCCCGATGAGGTCGCAGCTGGCCCACAGCCTCGGCCACCCCGGCGGCGGCCACGCCACCGGAGGCCACGCGCTCGCCCACTCGATCGGCCACCCCCGCCCCGACTCCGACCACCCGGCTCCGGTGCCGCACCCGGGCGCGTACCCGTACCCCGACGGCTGCGGCAGCTGGCAGCAGGCAGACGTCCGCACCGCCCGCGACCGACTCGGCTGGCGCCCCCGGATCAACCTCGAAGAGTCCCTCGCCGACATCTGGATGGAGGCCGCATGCCGCATCTGACCAGCACCACATCGACCCAGGCCGGTCCCGTCACCGGCAGCGGCTTCGGCATCCCCGGCTACGCCCACCCCCTGGTCGCCCCCAAGGAGTGGGCCGATCTGGCCCGCCCCGGAGCCCCCGTGCACTGGGCCGTCCTCAATGTCGCGGGCGGCCCCGGCACCCGTCTCGACCCGCACTGTCTCCAGGCCGCGGCCCGGCTCCGCACCGTGGGCGTCCGCGTCCTCGGCCACCTCGAAACGGCCCACGGCGCCCGCGTCCGCACCGCCGAAGCGGTCTCCCGGTTGATCTCGGACGCCCATCGCTACCTCGACTGGTACGGCGTGGACGGCTTCCTCCTCGACCGCTGCCCCGCCGACCGCAGCACGCTCCCCGACATCCAGCGCACGGTCGGCAAGCTCCGCGCACTGCGTGACGATGCCCACATCGTCCTCGGGCACAACGGCCATCCGCACCCCGGCTACGCCGAGTTCGCCGACCAGCTCGTCACCTTCCGCGGCCCCTGGAGCGACTACCGCTGGTCGCAGGTCGCGGAGTGGACCGCCGACCATCCGCCCGAGCGCTTCTGCCACTTCGTGCACGGAGTGCCGCGCGGCCACCTCGACGAAGCCCTGCGCATCGCCCGCTGGCAGGGTGCCGCGACGATCTACTTCACCGACCGGATCCGGCGCCGCGGCACGAGCCCCTGGGAGACCATGCCCGGCTACTGGGACGAAATCGTCTCGCGGATCGGAACAGGTGTCTCGGAATGAAAAAGGCCATGGCAGTGTTACGGGGAGAACAACCGTAGTGATTGACCGACCAACGGAGTCCCCGTGTCGCTGCCACCCCTGGTCGAGCCCGCTTCCGAGCTGACCGTAGACGAGGTCCGCAGGTACTCCCGCCACCTGATCATCCCCGATGTGGGCATGGACGGGCAGAAGCGGCTGAAGAACGCCAAGGTGCTCTGTGTGGGCGCCGGCGGCCTGGGCTCGCCGGCGCTGATGTACCTCGCCGCCGCGGGCGTCGGCACCCTCGGCATCGTGGAGTTCGACGAGGTCGACGAGTCGAACCTGCAGCGCCAGATCATCCACAGCCAGGCGGACATCGGCCGCTCCAAGGCCGAGTCGGCCCGGGACAGCGTGCTCGGCATCAACCCGTACGTGAACGTGGTCCTGCACGAGGAGCGGCTCGAGGCCGACAACGTGATGGACATCTTCAGCCAGTACGACCTGATCGTCGACGGCACCGACAACTTCGCGACCCGCTACCTCGTCAATGACGCGTGCGTGCTGCTGAACAAGCCGTACGTGTGGGGGTCGATCTACCGCTTCGACGGCCAGGCGTCCGTCTTCTGGTCCGAGCACGGCCCCTGCTACCGCTGCCTCTACCCGGAGCCCCCGCCCCCCGGCATGGTTCCCTCCTGCGCCGAGGGCGGCGTCCTCGGTGTGCTGTGCGCGTCCATCGGCTCCATCCAGGTCACCGAGGCCATCAAGGTCCTCACCGGCACCGGCGAGCCCCTGGTCGGCCGCCTGATGATCTACGACGCCCTGGAGATGCAGTACCGCCAGGTCAAGGTCCGCAAGGACCCGAACTGCGCGGTCTGCGGCGAGAACCCGACCGTCACCGAACTCATCGACTACGAGGCCTTCTGCGGCGTCGTGTCCGAGGAGGCCCAGGCGGCGGCGGCCGACGCCACGATCACTCCCAAGCAGCTCAAGGAGTGGATCGACGACGGCGAGAACATCGACATCATCGACGTCCGCGAGATCAACGAGTACGAGATCGTCTCCATCCCGGGCGCCCGGCTGATCCCGAAGAACGAGTTCCTCATGGGCACCGCCCTGGAGAGCCTTCCGCAGGACAAGAAGATCGTCTTGCATTGCAAGACGGGTGTCCGCAGTGCGGAAGTCCTCGCGGTCCTGAAGTCCGCGGGCTTCGCCGACGCCGTCCACGTGGGCGGCGGCGTCATCGGCTGGGTCAACCAGATCGAGCCGGACAAGCCGGTGTACTGACGGCTGAACCGACGGACGCGGCGGCGGGCCTACCGACCCGTCCGCGGCCAGGTCTCCCGAGCGGCGGGGGTCTCGCGCACCAGAGGTGCCCGGGGCCCCCGCCGTCGTGCGGGGCGCGGACGCTACTCGCAGACCTTGCCGTCCTCGGGCACGGTGCCCTTCAGCAGGTACGCGGTCACCGTGGTGTCGACACAGCGGCTGCCGCTGCCGTAGGCACCGTGTCCCTCGCCCTTCCAGGTGAGCACCACTCCCACGCCCTTGCCCAGTTCGTCCGCCATCCTGCGGGCGCCCTCGTAGGGCGTCGCCGGGTCGCCGGTGTTGCCCACGACGAGGATCGGCGCCGCTCCGGGCGCGCTCACCTCCGGGGTGTCGTGCTGTCCGGCCACCGGCCACTCGTGGCACCACCCGGCCGTGTCCCAGCCGAGGAACGTCCCGAACACGGGCGAGAGCTTCTCGAACTCGGGCAGCAGTGCCTTGGCCTGCGCGGGCGTCGGCCGCTGCTTGTCGTCCAAGCACGATATGACCCGTTGGGAGTGGGTCGTCGTGCCGTAGTTGCCCGAGGGGTCGCGTTCGTTGTAGCCGTCAGCGAGTGCCAGCAGCGCGGTGCCGTCGCCCTGTTCGGCGGCCTCCAGGGCGCTGGTCAGCGTCGGCCAGCTGGACTTGCTGTACAGCGGCAGGACGATGCCGGTGACGGCGAGGGTCTGTGTCAGCTTCCGCCCCGAGGAGGTCGACAGCGGCTCCGCGTCGATCCGCTCCAGCAGGTCGGCGATCTCCCGCGTGCCCTGCCGTGGATCCTCACCCCGGGACTTGAGGTAGTCGTCCAGGGCGCGCTGGAAGCCCGTGGTCTGGTTCTTGGCGTGGCCCACGCTGTCGGCGGCCGGGTCGACCACCGCGTCCAGGGTCATCCGGCCCACCTTGTCGGGGAACAGATGGGCGTACACACCGCCCAGTTCGGTGCCGTAGGAGATGCCGAAGTAGTGCATCCTGTCGTCGCCGAGCGCCTGGCGCATCAGGTCCATGTCCCTGGCCGTGTCCGTGGTCGACACATGCCCCAGCAGCTTTCCGGCGCCCTGCGCGCAGCCCTTGCCGAAGTCGGCGGCGTCCTTGAAGTAGGCCTGTTCCTCGGCCGGGGTGTCCGGGGTGACGTCGACCGACTCGGCGGCCTGGATCTCCTTGTCGCTCCGGCAGCGGATGCCCCCGCTGGCGCCCACCCCGCGCGGATCCCAGCTCACCAGGTCGTAGCGGTCGCGCAGGAGGGAGGCCGTACTGGCGTACGACGGCAGCATGGAGACGCCCGAGCCGCCCGGTCCGCCGAAGTTGAACAGCAGCGAGCCGATGCGGTCGTCACCCGTGGCCTTGGCTCGGATCAGGGCGAGGTCGATCGTCTCGCCGTCCGGCTGCGACCAGTTCAGGGGCGCCTTCAGCGTCGCGCACTGCCATTCGTCGCCGGGCGCGGGGGCGTCGTCGGTGGCCTCGCACCCGCCCCAGTCCAGCTCCGGCACGTCCGGGGCGGACGTGTCCCGGGACGAGGACGACGCGGCCGACCCGTCACCGGGCGAGGGTCCGTCGTCCGACGAGCCACCGCCGCTGCACCCCGTCCCCAGCAGCAGCGCGGCGACGCCCAGCGCCGCGCCCCGTACAAAACGCGCCATGTCGCACATCCCCCCTCGCAGGCCGTCCGCTTCTGCGCCGCGGACCGCTGTCACGCCATGCTATGCGCAACGGCCCGAGCCTGCCGGAGCCTGTGGATAACCTTCTGACCAGCGGGTTTGCGGTGCTCCCATTGACGTGTCAGGAACGGGAACGGGGTGTGTCAGGAGCGGGGCGTGTCAGGAACGGGGCAAGTCAGGAACGGACCGAGTCAGGAACAGACCGTCCCGGCCTCGGGCACCTTGCCGTCCAGCAGATAGCCGTCCACCGCGCCCCGCACGCACTTGTTCCCGCTGTCGTAGGAGCCGTGCCCCTGTCCCTTGTACGTCAGCTCGACACCGACGCCCTTGCCCAGCTCGTCCGCCATCCTGCGGGCGCCCTCGTAGGGCGTCGCCGGGTCGCCGGTGTTGCCCACGACGAGGATCGGCGCCGCTCCGGGCGCGCTCACGTCGGGATGGTCGGCGGCGCCCTTCACGGGCCAGTCGGTGCAACTGAGCATGGACCAGGCCAGGAAGTCACCGAACAGGGGCGAGGCGGCCCGGAACTCGGGCAGCTTCCGCCGTACCTGCGCCTCGGTGTACCGCGGTCGGTCGTCGGCGCAGTTGATGGAGATGTTGGCCGGGACCAGATTGCTGTACTCGCCGTTCTCGCCGCGCCCGTTCAGCGAGTCGGACAGCAGCATCAGGATCTGGCCGTCGCCGTCGTACGCCTGTTGCAGGCCGTCGGTGAGGTACTGCCAGAAGTCCTGTGAGTACAGCGCCTGCGCGATGCCGTTGGTCGCGGCGGTCTGGGTCAGTTCGCGGGGGAAGACGCCGGGGATCGGGCGGGCGTCGAGGTCCTTGAGCAGCCGGGCGATGCGGTTCTTGACGTCCTGCGCGCTGTCCCCGATCGGGCAGTCCTCCTCCTTGGACGCGCAGTCCTCGGCGAAGTTGTCGAGCGCGAGCTGGAAGCCCTTGGCCTGGCCGAGGGCGCCCTGTTCGGGCGTCTGGGTGGGGTCGACGACCGCGTCGAACACGGCGCGGCCCACGTTCTTCGGGAACAGGTGGGCGTAGACGCCGCCGAGTTCGGTGCCGTAGGAGATGCCGAAGTAGTGGAGCTTGTCGTCGCCGAGGACCTGGCGCATCAGGTCCATGTCGCGGGCGGCGTCGGTGGTGGCCACGTGCGGCAGTATCCGCTCGGACCTGTCTTCGCATGCCTCGTTGAAGTCCTTGACGCCGTTGAGGAGCGCGGTGCGCTCGGCGGCGTCGTCGGGGGTGGCGTCCTGCTGGAAGTAGGCGTCGAGCTGCCGGTCGCTCTCGCACCACACGGCGGCGCTGCGGCCGACGCCGCGCGGGTCGAAGCTGACCAGGTCGTAGCGGGAGCGCAGGGTCTCGTACTCCGTGCCGAAGGCGGGCAGGGTGGTGACGCCGGAGCCGCCGGGTCCGCCGAAGTTGAAGACGAGGGAGCCGACGCGCTCGCTCTCCTCGCCGCTGGACCTCGCCCGGATCAGCGCGATGTCGATCGTGTCGCCCTCGGGGTCGTCCCAGTCGAGGGGCGCCTTCATGGAGGCACACTGCCATCTGCCGCCGCCCGGCAGCGGTGAGGGGGTGGTGCCGCCGCCCTGGGCCTGGGAGGGGGCCGGGCAGTCCTTCCAGTTCAGTTCCTGGGCCGACAGGTCCTCGTCGTCGGAGCCGTCGCCGCACCCCGCCAGCGTGGAGGTCAGCAGCACGGCGGTGACGGTCAGGGCAGCGGTGCGCAGTCGGGGAGGGTTCGGCATGTACCCATCCTGCGGTCGTGTCCGGCCGTACGCGCGGGGCACGGTCCGTACGAGGTACGCCTGCGCTGCGGCTGGGGCCAGTGGCTACAACGCTCCCTTGCGGGTGAGGTGGTTGAACGCCAGCCAGCCCGGCAGCACCGGCAGCCACAGGGTCAGCAGCCGGAACAGCAGCACGGCCGGGGCGGCGACCTCGCTGGGCAGGCCGACGGCGATCAGACCGACGGTCAGGGTCGCCTCGACGGCGCCGACACCGCCCGGCGTCGGGGCGGCGGAACCGAGCGCGTTACCGGCGAGGAACACGACCGCGACGCTGGCGAGGCTGATCGAGGTGGTCTCGTCGCCGAAGGCCCGGATGGACGCGTCCAGGCACATCACGAAGCAGGCGGTCAGCAGCAGCATGCCGCCGATGCCGGTGATCAGCTTCTGCGGGCGCTGGAGCACGTCGAGCATGCGCGGCACCACACCGGCGAAGAGCGACCGCACGCGCGTGACGACGAATTTCCGCAGGAACGGCACCGAGGTCACCACGAGCACCAGCACCGCCACCGTCAGCAGACCCGCGATGACCGTCCGGGACGGTGACAGCGACGGTGTCTTCTCGGTGCCGGTGAGATAGCCGAAGGACAGCAGCATCAGGATGTGGCAGCCGAGCCCGAACAGCTGCGAGGCGCCGACGCTGGCCACCGCGAGCCCGGGGCGTACGCCCGCCCGCTGGAGGAAGCGCGTGTTGAGCGCCACGCCCCCCACCGCGGCCGGTGCCACGATCTTCACGAACGACCCGGCGACCTGTGCCAGCACCGTCCGTGGGAAGGGCACCCGTTCGGGCACGAAGCCCAGCAGGGCCATCGCGGCGGCGACATAGCTCAGCGCCGAGAACAGCACGGCCGCGGCCACCCAGCCCCACTCGGCGTTGGAGAAGAGGGTGCCGAACTCGATGTGCGTCAGCTGCGACAGCAGGAAGTAGGCGCCGATGGCACCCGCGATGATGCTGATCAGCGTCCGCGGGCGGACCCGCTCCAGCCGGGCCGGTTCGACCGGCGCCTGGGGCCGGATGCGCAGGACCTCGTGGCGGATCTGGGTGAGCGGATCGTCCTCGCGCGCCTCCTCGAGGGCTTCCTCGACGGCCCGTTTCTCGGCCCTGGCCTGCGCGCGTACGGCCTTCTTGCCGCGCTTCTCTAGGACGACCGCGGTTTCCTGACCGGCCTCCTCCGGGCGGTTCTGCCGGTTCTGCCGGGAGGCCTCCAGCACCGCCTCGCGTTCGCGTTCCGCGCGCTCTCTGCCCAGCTTGCGCAGGGTCGCGCGGGTGGAGCGCGTCAGCGCGATCGGCTGGAGCATCGGCAGGCAGTCGGCCACGGCGTCGGGACCGAGCACGGCGACGGCGGAGGCCACGGCACGCTCGGCGCCCACCCGCAGCGCCAGCGTGGTCATCAGCTGGGCGACGTCCATGCGCAGCAGCAGGTCACCGGCGGCGATCTCGCCGCCGCGCAGATCGGTGAGGATCACCGTGCCGGAACGATCCACCAGGATCGCGTCGCCCGCGAGCCTGCGGTGCGCGATGCGCCGGGACTGCAGCGCCCGCACCTGGTCCCAGGTGTTGCGCAGCAGCTCGTCGGTGATCTCGTCCTCGGCCAGCGAGTCCAGGGAGCGTCCGCCGCTGTGCTCGTAGACGAGTATCACGGCGTCGGGGCCGAGTTCGGAGGTGGCGATCAGCTTGGGAGCGTTGGCCCCGGCGGCGATGGCGGCGTAGGCGAGCAGGGCCTCCTGTTCGAGGGCCTGGCGCAGTGACTGGAGGCTGCGGCGGGTGGCGAAGCCGCGCAGGGTGAGGTTGCGCCAGACCCGGTAGAAGAAGCCCTGCGCCTGCTGCTCGCGGTCGACGACCGTGACGTCCAGCGGAGGGCCGTCCTCCAGGGTGACGAAGTAGCGCCGTCCACGGTCGCCGTCGGAGGTGTCGCCGGTGTCGTCGCGGGAGGCGCTCACCGGGTGGAAGCCGACCGTCCGCAGACCCGCCATCAGCGTCCGTCCGGTGGGGCGGACGTTCGGTGAGCCGACGGCGTACAGCGTGCCGTAGGCGACGCTCCAGCCGATCAGCACCGTCAGGATGATCGAGAACGGGGTCGTGTAGCCGGTGACGAGCATCGAGAACGCGTCGAGCATCAGCACGATCCACAGCACCGCGCGCCAGCGTGGTCTGCGGGACATGCCGACGGCCGTCATATAGGCGATGACGGGCGCCAGATAGCCGTGCACCGGGTCGGTGAGGGCGCTGACGTCGCCGGGGGAGGGCTGGGTAAGCGCTTCCTGGATGGAGTCCGGGGCGGCCTCGGCCACCCACAGGTCGGTGGCGAGTGTCACTCCGTGTGCCAGTACGGCCGCGAGCACGCCGTCGGCGATGCGGAGCCCGTCCCGTTTGATCAGCCGCTCGATCGCGAACGCAACGGGTACGAGGAGGATTGCGATGCTGGACGCCAGCCCCGCGATCTTGATCAGGAGATCGGGCGCCTGCCCGGTGCCCTTGGTGATGTCCTGTTCCAGCCCCGAGGTGGTGCCGTGCGCGAAGGCGGCGATCGCGAGCAGGACGGCGACGGCGAGCACGCCGACCAGGAGCCGCATCAGATCGGAAGGACGGTGCACGCGCGCGGGGAGCAGTGGTTCGTCGCCCTCCACCGCGTCGATGTGGGGATCGTCACTCTCCGGGGCGGTGCTCATCGCGGCCGTGCCCTCGGTCGTCCCCTCGGCGGAGGGCGTCTCGTCAGGGCTGGTGGTGTCCGGGCGCGCCGAAGCATCAGAGGTGCCCTCCGCGTCGTCGGGGTGCACGCCCTGCTGCTTCATCGTCTCTTCTTGATCTCGTATCACCAGTCACCGCCCGCACGATGGTGGCATGCTCCACCGACACACGGGGGCATCAGGGTGCAAACGCGGGGCGCACAGTCTGCCTGAAGCGCTGCTCCGGGGCGAGGGATACGCACCGTCGCGAGCCGGTCACTTTGTCGGTGGCGTCGGGCAGGATGGGGCGAATGAGCGAGCAGAGCCTTCCCGAGGACGCCCGCCCGGAGTACGCCGACGCCCTGCCCGAGTACGCGGAGCGGGTCCTCGACCTCACGGAACGCATTCCGGCCGGGCGCGTCATGACGTACGGGGACGTCGCCGAGTATCTGGAGGAGGGCGGCCCCCGCCAGGTCGGCCGTGTGATGTCCCTCTACGGGGGCGCGGTCCCCTGGTGGCGGGTCGTCCGCGCGGACGGGGTACTGCTCGCCGGTCATGAGCTGGAGGCGCTGGACGCCTACCGCGCGGAGGGCACTCCGCTGAAGGGCGCGGGCCGTGCGGCCGAGGGACACCTGCCGCGCGTGGACGTGAAGCAGGCGCGGTGGGACGGCGGCGGAAGCGCGAAGGCTCACACCTGACAGCTTCCGCCATCGGCCGGGCCCTTGGGGGACGTGTGATCCGTACGGAGTAAACAGGGCACGTCCGTGACATGACGTACGTTCGAGGGACAAGGGGCGCGCGTGGCGTGAGGGCCCGGCGGGAAGAAGCGGAAGCCCTGCTTCCGTGTCATCCGTCGGCGTAGCGTCGGCTGCACGCGTCCCCCTCATCCCGCGGCCACCGCCCGCCACGCGCGGCGGTCGCCCCACCAGCACACCCACCAGGACCGGCGAACCACGTGAGCTTCCCTTCCTCCACCAGTCGCCTGCCGCACCTTGAGGTGCGGCAGGGGAACCGTGGCGCTTACCGACTGGTACGTACCCCGCCGGTCCGACCGGATCCCCCTCGTCTGGACGCCGCACAGCGCGTGGTGGTTGACCACAAGGCCGGTCCGCTGCTCGTCCTCGCAGGTCCGGGCACCGGGAAGACCACCACGCTGGTGGAGTCCGTGGCGGCCCGCATCGCGGGCGGCACCCACCCCGAGCGGGTCCTCGTCCTCACCTTCAGCCGCAAGGCCGCCGTCGACCTGCGCGACCGCATGGCGCTGCGCATCGGGGCCGCCCGCGCGCCCCGCGCGACCACCTTCCACTCCTTCTCCTACGCCCTCGTCCGCGCCCAGCAGGACAGCGAGCTGTTCGTCGAACCGCTGCGGCTGCTGTCCGGCCCCGAGCAGGATGTCACCGTGCGCGAACTCCTCGCGGGCCAGCCCGACCTGGAGCGGCTCGGCCTCGCCCCGGTGCGCTGGCCGGACGAACTGCGCGCCTGCCTCACCACCCGTGGCTTCGCCGACGAGGTCCGCGCGGTGCTCGCCCGCAGCCGTGAGCTGGGCCTCGGCCCGGAGGCCCTGGACGCCTTCGCCCACCGCATCGGCCGCCCCGACTGGCGCGCCGCCGCCGCCTTCCTCGCCGAGTACCTCGACGTGCTCGACCTCCAGGGCGTCATCGACTACGCCGAACTCGTCCACCGCGCGGTGCTCCTCGCCCATCGCCCCGCCGTCGCCGAGCGGCTCGCCGCGCAGTACGACGCCGTGTACGTCGACGAGTACCAGGACACCGACCCCGCACAGGTACGGCTGCTGGACGCCCTCGCGGGCGGCGGCCGCACCCTCGTCGCCTTCGGCGACCCCGACCAGTCGATCTACGCCTTCCGCGGCGCCGACGTGAACGGCATCCTCGGCTTCCCGGACGCCTTCCCTCGCGGGGACGGCCGTCCGGCGCCCGTCGAGGTGCTGCGCACCTCCCGCCGCTCGGGCGCCGCCCTGCTCACCGCGACCCGGCTGCTGACCCAGCGCATGCCGCTGCCCCGGCTGCCCGCGGACAGGGCACGCGCCCACCGCGACCTCGCCCCCGTGCGGGACGGCGGTCGCGTCGAGGTGTTTACCTACCCGACGGCGGGCACCGAGCAGGACAACATCGCCGACATCCTCCGCCGGGCCCACCTGGAGGACGGCGTCCCCTGGGGCGAGATGGCCGTCCTCGTCCGCGCGGGTTCCCGCACCATCCCGACCCTCCGGCGCGCCCTCACCGCCGCGGGCGTCCCCCTCGACATCGACGGTGACGATCTGCCCCTGCGGCACGAGCCTGCCGTGGCGCCGCTGCTGACGGCGTTGCGGGCGGTCGCGGAGGCGGAGGCGCGTGGGGACGCGGGGGGACCTGGGCCGGACGCCGAGGCGGGGACCGGGGACGCCGAAGCCGCGACATCCGATCCCGGCCCCTGGCTCGACACGGAGACCGCCCTCACCCTGCTCACCTCCCCGCTTGCGGGCATGGACGCCGCCGACCTGCGCCGTCTCGGGCGCGCCCTGCGCGAGGAGGAGCGGGCCGCGGGCAACCCCGTGCCGCCGCCCTCCGACGAACTGCTCGCGCGGGCGCTCGCCGAGCCCGAGCGGCTGGTCGCGCACGACCCGGCGTACGCGCGCGGTGCCCAGCGTCTCGGCGCGCTGCTGCGCAAGGCCCGGGAGCGCCTCGCGGGCGGTGGTACGGCGGAGGAGGCGCTGTGGGACCTGTGGGACGGGACCCCGTGGCCCGCGCGCCTGGAGCGGGCCGCCCGGCGCGGTGGCGCGGCGGGCCGCAACGCCGACCGCGACCTGGACGCCGTATGCGCGCTGTTCGCCACGGCCGCCCGCGCGGAGGAACGCACCGGCGGCCGGGGCGCCCTGAACTTCCTGGAGGAGATCGGCGCCGAGGACATCGCCGCCGACACCCTCACCCGCCGGGCGGTACGCCCCGACGCCGTGCGCCTGATGACCGCGCACCGCGCCAAGGGCCTCCAGTGGCGGCTGGTCGTCGTCGCGGGCGTCCAGGAGGGCCTGTGGCCGGACCTGCGGCGCCGGGGTTCCCTCCTGGAGGCCGACCGGATAGGCCGCGACGGGCTCGCCGAACCGCTCACGCCGGGCGCCCTCCTCGCCGAGGAACGCCGTCTGTTCTACGTGGCCGCCACGCGCGCGCGTGAACGGCTCGTCGTCACCGCGGTGAAGGCGCCCTCCGAAGACGGCGACCAGCCCTCCCGCTTCCTGACCGAACTAGGCGTCGAACCCAGGGACGTCACCGGCCGCCCGCGCCGCCCGCTGTCCGTCGCCGCGCTCGTCGCCGAACTGCGCGCCACCACCGTCGACCCGCGCGTCTCGGCCACCCTGCGCCGGGCCGCCGCCCACCGGCTGGCCCGGCTCGCCGCGCTCACCGACGAGGACGGGCGCCCCCTGGTGCCGTCCGCGCACCCCTACCGCTGGTGGGGCATGTTCGAGCCGACCGAGAGCAAGGTGCCCCTGCGCGACCGCGACCAGCCCGTCACGCTCTCCGGCAGCGCCCTCGACCAGCTCGCCAACACCTGCGCCCTTCAGTGGTTCCTCAGCCGCGAGGTGAAGGCCGACACCCCGGCGACCGCCGCCCAGGGCTTCGGCAACGTCGTGCACGTCCTCGCCGACGAGGTCGCCTCCGGGCACAGCCCGGCCGACCTCGACGTGCTGATGGAACGGCTGGACTCCGTGTGGAACGCGCTCGCCTTCGACGCGCCCTGGAAGTCGGCCCAGGAGAAGGAGCACGCGCGCGTGGCGCTCGAGCGCTTCCTCAAGTGGCACGTCATGGACCGCACCGGACGCACCCCCGTGGCCAGCGAGCACCACTTCGACGTCACCCTCGAAGCGGGTGACTACGAGATCCGCATCCGCGGCTCCATGGACCGCGTCGAGACGGACGGCGAGGGCCGCGCCTACGTCGTCGACTTCAAGACCGGCAAACAGGCACCCAGCGCCGCCGACGTGGCCCGCCACCCCCAGCTGGCCGTCTACCAGCTCGCCGTCCGCGAGGGCGCCGTGGACGACGCCTTCGACGGGGTGCGCCCCGAGCCGGGCGGCGCCGAACTCGTCCAGCTGCGCCAGGGCGCCGCCAAGCGGGACGGCGGCGAGACCCTGCCCAAGGTGCAGGCGCAGGAGCCCTTGGAGGGGGAGTGGGTCGGCGACCTGCTGGCCACCGCCGCGGGGAAGGTGCTCGACGAGCGGTTCACGCCGACGACCGGGCAGCACTGCACGCACTGCTCCTTCCGCGCGTCGTGCAGCGCACGCCCCGAAGGGCGTCACGTCGTGGACTGAGCGCGCCCGGAGGCCCGAGCGCCCCTGTGACAGGTTGCACCCCCCGTGCTGACCTGCGCTTCTTCCGCCCCCTGCGACGATCGTGGCCTCCGCTGTCAGTGGCCGCCGCTAGCCTCTCTACGTGCCCGCCCGTATCACCGACCCCGACCAGCTCAAAGAGCTGCTCGGCATCCCGTTCACCCCGGAGCAGACGGCCTGCATCACCGCGCCGCCCGCCCCGCAGGTGATCGTGGCCGGAGCCGGTTCCGGCAAGACGACGGTGATGGCGGCGCGCGTGGTCTGGCTGGTCGGCACCGGCCAGGTCGCCCCCGAACAGGTGCTCGGCCTGACCTTCACCAACAAGGCGGCCGGAGAACTCGCCGAACGCGTCCGCAAGGCGCTGATCAAGGCGGGCGTCACCGACCCGGACGTGATCGACCCGGACAACCCCCCGGGCGAGCCGGTGATCTCCACGTACCACGCCTTCGCGGGCCGCCTCCTGACCGACCACGGTCTGCGCATCGGGCTCGAACCCTCCGCCCGTCTGCTCGCCGACGCCACCCGCTACCAGCTGGCCGCGCGCGTGCTGCGCGAAGCCCCCGGCCCCTACCCGGCGCTCACCCGGTCCTTCCCCGACCTGGTCAGCGACCTGCTCACCCTCGACGCCGAACTCTCCGAGCACCTCGTAGGCCCCGAACGGCTGCGCGCGTGGGACGCCCAACTGCTGCTCGCCCTGGACGGCGCCAAGCTCAGCAACGCCGATCTGCGCAAGGTGCCCGAGACCGCCGCCGCCCGCCGGGAACTCGCCGAACTCGTCGTGCGCTACCGCGCCGCCAAACGCGAACGCGACCTCATCGACTTCGGCGACCAGATCGCCCTCGCCGCCGAACTGGCCCAGCTCCCCGAAGCGGGCCGCATCCTGCGCGACGAGTTCCGTGTCGTCCTCCTCGACGAGTACCAGGACACCTCCGTCGCCCAACGCGTCCTCTTGGCGGGCCTCTTCGGCGGCGGCACCGGCCACCCCGTCACCGCGGTCGGCGACCCCTGCCAGGCGATCTACGGCTGGCGCGGCGCCTCCGTCGCCAACCTGGACGACTTCCCCGAGCACTTCGCCCACGCGGACGGCCGCCCCGCCACCCGCCAGGCCCTCAGCGAGAACCGGCGCAGCGGCGGCCACCTCCTCGACCTCGCCAACGGCCTCGCCGAGCCCCTGCGCGCCATGCACGCGGGCGTGGAGGCTTTGCGCCCCGCCCCGGGCGCCGAACGCGACGGCGTGGTGCGCTGCGCCCTGCTGCGCACCCACGCCGAGGAGATCGACTGGATCGCGGACTCCGTCGCCCACCTCGTGAACACCGGCAAGGCGCCCGGCGAGATCGCCGTCCTGTGCCGCACGGCCGGTGACTTCGCGCAGATCCAGGGCGCGCTGGTCGCCCGGGACGTGCCCGTCGAGGTGGTGGGCCTGTCCGGGCTGCTGCACCTGCCCGAGGTCGCCGACCTGGTAGCCGTCTGCGAGGTGCTCCAGGACCCGGGCGCCAACGCCTCCCTGGTCCGGCTGCTCACCGGCCCCCGCTGGCGCATCGGCCCGCGCGACCTCGCCCTCCTGGGCCGCCGCGCCCGGCTGCTCGTCGCCCACGCGCGCGTGGACCCCGGCGACGACCCCGACCTGCGGCTGGCCGGAGCCGTCGAAGGGGTCGACCCGGCCGAGGTGATCTCCCTCGCGGACGCCCTCGACACCTTCCTGGAGACCCCGCTGGAGGGCGGCGGGGACGACGACGGGCTGCCCTTCTCACCGGACGCGCGGGTCCGCTTCGCGCGCCTCGCCGCCGAACTGCGTGACCTGCGCCGCTCCCTCGCCGACCCCCTGATGGACGTACTGCACCGCGTCCTCGCCGTCACCGGCCTGGAAGTGGAACTGTCCGCATCGCCGCACGCCCTGGCCGCCCGTCGTCGGGAGACCCTCTCCAACTTCCTCGACGTGGCCGCATCCTTCGCCGCGGGTGACGGCGAGGCGACCCTGCTCGCCTTCCTCGGCTTCCTGCGCACCGCTGCCCAGTACGAGAAGGGCCTCGACAACGCCCTCCCCGGCGGCGAGAACACCGTCAAGGTGCTCACCGCCCACAAGTCCAAGGGCCTGGAGTGGGACGTCGTGGCCGTCCCCGGACTGGTCACCGGCACCTTCCCCAGCGGCCAGGGCCGCGAGAAGTGGACCGCGCAGGCCAAGGTGCTGCCGCACGAGCTGCGCGGCGACGCCGACACCCTGCCCGACATCGAGGCGTGGGACTCGCGCGGGATGAAGGCCTTCCACGAGGCCATGAAGGACCACCAGCACACCGAGGAACTCCGCCTCGGCTACGTCACCTTCACCCGCCCCCGTTCCCTGCTGCTCGGCTCCGGCCACTGGTGGGGCCCCACCCAGAAGAAGCCCCGTGGGCCCTCCGACTTCCTCCAGGCCCTCCACGACCACTGCGCCGCGGGACACGGCGAGATCGAGGCATGGGCGGACGAACCCGCCGAGGACGAGGAGAACCCCGCCCTGAACCAGGCCACCGCCGAGCAGGTGTGGCCGCTGCCCCTGGACGAGGAGGCGCTCGCCCGACGCCGGGCCGCCGCCGAGACCGTTCTCTCCCACCTCGACGACCTCGCCACCCAGCCGCACGCCCACCCCGCCACCAGCCACGAACCGGGCACCTACGAGGACCCCGACTGGCCGCCGCCCCCGGAGGACGACGAACCCGACGACGACATCCCCCTCACGGAGGACGACTGGGATTCCCTGCCCACCCTGCGCCCCGCCGTCCCCCACCAGGCGAGCGCCCCGGACATCGACACCGCGCCGCCCGAAGGCCCCGGAGGCTTCGCGGCCGACGCGCCCCTCACCCCGGAGGAGGCCCGCACCATCGCCTCCTGGGACCGCGACCTCGACGCCCTCACCGGCGAGCTGCTGCGCGCCCGCGAACGGGTCACGGAAGTCCCGCTGCCCGCCTCCCTGACAGCCTCCCAGCTGCTGCATCTGGCCGCCGACCCCGACGGCTTCGCCCAGGAACTGGCCCGCCCCATGCCTCGCCCACCGCAGCCCGCGGCCCGCCGCGGCACCCGCTTCCACGCCTGGGTCGAGGCCCGCTTCGAGGAACTGACCCTGCCCCTGCTGGAACCGGACGAGCTGCCCGGCGGCGACGCCGACATCACCGACGAGCAGGACCTGGAAGCCCTCAAGGAAGCCTTCGAACGCACCGAGTACGCCCAGCGCACGCCCTACCGGGTGGAGGCCCCCTTCCAGATCACCATCGCGGGCCGCGTCGTCCGCGGCCGGATCGACGCCGTTTACGCGACCGGTGACGGCGACACGGCGACGTACGAGATCGTCGACTGGAAGACCGGCCGTGGCACCACCGCCGACCCGCTCCAGCTCGCCGTGTACCGGCTCGCGTGGGCCGAGCAGCAGGGCGTCCCCCTGGAGTCGGTCACGGCCGCTTTCGTTCATGTGCGCAGTGGTGAGGTGGTACGCCCCGGCGGCCTTCCGGACCGGGCCGCGCTGGAGCGGCTGCTGATCGAGGAGCCGTCCGGTGACGAATCGCACGATCAGGGTGTCAGCGACGGCCGATAGGCTCGTGACCATGAGCCACACCGTTGACAGTGCCGTCAGCGCCGTCCGCACGTACATCGGGCAGCACCGCGCCGCCTTCCTCGACGATCTCGCCGAGTGGCTGCGCATCCCCTCCGTGTCGGCCCAGCCCGACCACGCGCCGGACGTCCGCCGCAGCGCCGACTGGCTCGCCGCCAAGCTCAGCAAGACCGGCTTCACCACCGTCGAGGTGTGGCCGACCCCCGGAGCGCCCGCCGTCTACGCGGAGTGGCCCTCCGCAGACCCCGAGGCACCCACGGTCCTCGTCTACGGCCACCACGACGTACAGCCCGCCGCCCGCGAGGACGGCTGGGACAGCGACCCCTTCGAACCCGTCGTCCGGGAGAACCGCCTCTACGCGCGCGGGGCGGCCGACGACAAGGGGCAGGTGTTCTTCCACACACTCGGGGTCCGCGCCCACCTCGCCGCCACCGGCCGCACCACCCCGGCGGTGCACCTGAAGCTGCTGATCGAGGGCGAGGAGGAGTCCGGCTCCCCGCACTTCCGTGCCCTCGTCGAGGAGCACGCCGACCGGCTCGCCGCGGACGCCGTGATCGTCTCCGACACCGGCATGTGGTCCGAGGACACCCCCACGGTGTGCACGGGCATGCGCGGCCTCGCCGAGTGCGAGATCCGGCTCTCCGGCCCCGACCAGGACATCCACTCCGGCTCCTTCGGCGGCGCCGTGCCCAACCCGGCGACCGCCGCCGCCCGCCTCGTCGCCGCCCTGCACGACGAGCACGCGCGCGTGGCCGTGCCCGGCTTCTACGACGGCATCGTCGAACTCACCGACCGCGAGCGCGAACTCTTCGCCGAGCTGCCCTTCGACGAGCACCAGTGGCTGCGCACCGCCAAGTCCCACGCCACCCACGGCGAAGCCGGGCACACCACCCTGGAGCGCGTCTGGGCCCGCCCCACCGCCGAGGTCAACGGCATCGGCGGCGGCTACCAGGGCCCCGGAAGCAAGACGATCATCCCGTCCACCGCCATGGTGAAGCTCTCCTTCCGCCTGGTCGCGGGCCAGGACCCCGACCACATCGAGAAGGCCGTCCGCGCGTGGGCCGCCGATCGGGTGCCCGACGGCATCCGCTGCGAGATCGTCTTCGGCGCCGCCACCCGCCCCTGTCTGACCCCTCTGGACCACCCGGCCCTCCAGTCCGTGGTCCGGGCCATGGGCCGTGCCTTCGGCACACCCGTACGCTTCACCCGCGAGGGCGGCTCGGGACCCGCCGCCGACCTCCAGGAGGTCCTCGGCGCACCCGTCCTCTTCCTGGGCATCTCCGTGCCCTCCGACAGCTGGCACGCCCCGAACGAGAAAGTGGAACTCGACCTCCTCCTCAAAGGAGTCGAGACCACGGCCCATCTGTGGGGCGACCTGGCCGAGAGCTGGCGCCATGCGCCCTGACCGGCCCCTGCCGCGCGGAGCGGTACTCCAAGCGGGGCACACTGGAAGCACCGTCCCGCACCACGGAGCCCGCACCCGGTCCCGACCCGCCGTACGACCCGCTGAACCGCCGCCGAAACAACCGTTCCACCGGGGGAGATGCAACCACCCGTGACCACCTGGACCGACCACACCGCCGACCGACCCATCTCGCTCACCGCCCCGAGCGGCATCGACCGCGCCGCACACCACCGGCTCGACGAGGCCTGGCTGGCGGCGGCGTGGAGCCACCCCTCTACCCGCTGCTTCGTGGTCTCCGGCGGCCAGGTCCTCATCGACGAGACGCCCGACGGGCGCACCGAACTCGTCATGACCCCCTCCTTCGAGGCCCCCCTCACCGAGGCACACCGCTATTTCCTCGGCAACGACGAGGACGGCGTCAGCTACTTCGCCCTCCAGAAGGACGCGCTGCCCGGCCGCATGGACCAGTCCGCGCGCCCGGCGGGCCTGCGCGAGGCCGGTCTGCTGCTCTCACCGCGCGACGCGGGCCTGATGGTGCACGCCGTCGGCCTGGAGAACTGGCAGCGCACCCACCGTTTCTGCTCCCGCTGCGGCGAGCGCACGGTCATCGCCGCCGCCGGGCACATCCGCCGCTGCCCCGCCTGTGGTGCCGAGCACTACCCGCGCACCGACCCGGCCGTGATCATGGCGGTCACCGACGAGGACGACCGCATCCTGCTCGGCCGCCAGGTGCACTGGCCCGAGGGCCGCTTCTCCACGCTGGCCGGTTTCGTCGAGCCCGGCGAGTCGATCGAGCAGTCGGTACGCCGGGAGGTCTTCGAGGAGGCCGGGATCACCGTCGGCCAGGTCGAGTACGTCGCCAGCCAGCCCTGGCCGTTCCCCTCCAGCCTGATGCTGGGCTTCATGGCCCGGGCCACCTCCACCGCCGTCGACGTCGACGGGGACGAGATCCACGAGGCCCGCTGGTTCTCCCGCGACGAACTGCGCGCCGCCTTCGAGAGCGGCGAGGTGCTGCCGCCGTACGGCATCTCCATCGCCGCCCGCCTCATCGAACTCTGGTACGGCAAGCCGCTGCCGACGCGCGGTGTCGTCTGACCGCACACAAAAGCCCCGACCGGCCGTAGGAGGCCGGTCGGGGCTTCGTCGTGCCGCGAGGATCAGGCGCCGAGCGCCTGCTTCACCTGGGCGAGGCTCGGGTTGGTCATGACGACCTCGGAGCCGCCCTGGCCGGGGGTGATCCGAACCGTGGGGACCGTCTGGTTGCCGCCGTTCGCCTTCTCCACGAACGCGGCGGACTCCGGGTCCTGCTCGATGTTGATCTCGGTGTACGCGATGCCCTCGCGGTCCAGCTGGCTTTTCAGCCGACGGCAGTAGCCACACCACGTGGTGCTGTACATCGTCACAGAACCCAGCATGTCTTTTCGCGCTCCTTCGGCGGCTCGGGTAGGTGCGGTGGTTGCAGAGGGGGAACGTATCCGACCCGGCCGCCATTCCCGCCGGGGGTATCGGCCCGTGGCCCGCACGTGACGCCTGCCGCATTAGTACTACTACTGGGGCCCGCCTGTGGACAACCGGCTCAGCAGCCTCTGGCGACCTGGCAGCATGGCGGTGTGACAGCAGCAACGCACTCCACCCTCTTCCCGCAGGTACCGGACTCGGCCGACGCGGTGCTCGAAGGGCTCGACCCCGAGCAGCGCGAGGTCGCCACCGCGCTGCACGGCCCGGTGTGCGTCCTGGCAGGCGCCGGTACCGGCAAGACCCGCGCGATCACCCACCGCATCGCCTACGGCGTGCGCGCCGGGATCCTGCCGCCCTCCAGCGTGCTCGCCGTCACCTTCACCAACCGCGCCGCGGGCGAGATGCGCGGCCGGCTCCGGCAGCTCGGCGCGGGCGGGGTGCAGGCCCGCACCTTCCACTCCGCCGCCCTGCGCCAGCTGCAGTACTTCTGGCCGAAAGCCATCGGTGGCTCCATGCCCCGGCTCGTCGACCGCAAGGTGCAGCTCGTGGCCGACGCGGCCGCCGCCTGCCGGGTCCGCCTCGACCGCGGCGAGCTGCGGGACGTCACCGCCGAGATCGAATGGTCCAAGGTCACCCAGACCGTCCCCGCCGACTATCCGCTCGCAGCCGCGAAGGCGGGCCGCGAGGCCCCCCGTTCCCCGGCGGAGATCGCCCAGCTCTACGCCGCCTACGAAGACCTCAAGCGCGACCGCGGGGTCATCGACTTCGAGGACGTGCTGCTGCTGACCGTCGCCGTGCTCCAGGACCGGCACGACGTCGCCGAACAGGTCCGCACCCAGTACCAGCACTTCGTCGTCGACGAGTACCAGGACGTCAGCCCCCTCCAGCAGCGCCTGCTGGACCTCTGGCTCGGCGACCGCGACAACCTGTGCGTCGTCGGCGACGCCAGCCAGACGATCTACTCGTTCACCGGAGCAACGCCGGACCATCTGCTCGACTTCCGCGTCCGCCACCCGAAGGCCACCGTCGTCAAGCTGGTCCGCGACTACCGCTCCAGCCCCCAGGTCGTCCATCTCGCCAACGGTCTGCTCGCCCAGGCCCACGGCCGCGCCGCCGACCACCGGCTGGAACTCGTCTCCCAGCGCGCCCCCGGCCCCGACCCCGTCTACGCCGAGTACACCGACGAGCCCGCCGAGGCCGAGGGCGCCGCGCACCGCATCCGCTCCCTCCTCGACTCCGGCGTCCCGGCCAGCGAGATCGCCGTCCTGTACCGCACGAACGCCCAGTCCGAGACCTACGAACAGGCCCTCGCCGACGCGGGCATCCCCTATCAGCTGCGTGGCGCGGAGCGGTTCTTCGACCGGCCCGAGGTGCGCAAGGCGGGCATCGCCCTGCGCGGCGCGGCCCGCTTCGGGGGCAACGACTCCCTCCTCGACGAGGCCGTGGACCTGCCCTCCCAGGTCCGGGCCGTGCTCTCCGGGGAGGGCTGGACCACTCAGCCACCGGCGGGCTCGGGGGCCGTCAGAGAGCGCTGGGAGTCCCTCGCCGCCCTGGTCGGCCTCGCCCAGGACTTCGCCGCCGCCCGGCCCGGGGCCACCCTCGGCGACCTGGTCGCCGAACTCGACGAGCGGGCGAGCGCCCAGCACGCCCCGACCGTGCAGGGCGTCACCCTCGCCTCCCTGCACTCGGCCAAGGGCCTGGAGTGGGACGCCGTGTTCCTGGTCGGAGTCGCCGAGGGCATGATGCCGATCAGCTACGCCAGAACCGACGAGCAGATAGAAGAGGAGCGCCGCCTCCTCTACGTCGGTGTCACCCGCGCCCGCTCCCACCTCCATGTCTCCTGGTCGCTGTCCCGCTCGCCCGGTGGCCGCCCCAACCGCCGCCCCAGCCGCTTCCTGGACGGGCTGCGGCCCGGCTCCGGAAGCGGCGGCCCGGGCCGCACCGGCGCCGGAGCCGCGGGCGGCATCGAGCGCGGCATCCCCGGCCGCAGCAGCGCCGCGGCCCCACGGCGGACCCAGCGCACCCCCGCCCGCTGCCGGGTCTGCGGACGCACCCTCACCGACGCCGGTGAGATGAAGCTGCTGCGCTGCGAGGACTGCCCCTCCGACATGGACGAGGGCCTGTACGAACGCCTGCGCGACTGGCGCGCGGTCCAGGCCCGGCGCAGCGGTCAGCCCGCGTTCTGCGTCTTCACCGACAAGACGCTGATGGCGATCGCCGAGGCAACGCCGGACGACGAGGGCGAGTTGGCCCGGATCCCCGGCGTCGGCGTGCGCAAGCTCAACCGCTACGGCGCCGATGTGCTGGCCATCTGCGCAGGCCAGGAGGTCGGCGGGGAGGACGAATCGGACTGATGCGAACTCGTCGAAAAAATAGTTTGCGCATGCCCCAGGAATCCCCATAGGTTCTTAGGCACGGGAACAGCGGCCTTCCTGAGGCCCTGATTCCGTGTTGTACTTGCATATCCGTCGGACTGGTTCACCCAGTCCTTGAGACGCCGAGAGGAGGCGAGTCCAGTGATCAGCATCAACACCAGCTTCATCAGCGCGGCCAAAATGACCGATCGCTCGGCCGTCTCCCTGTGCATGCTCGGCGCCTCGAACCCGGGCACCGGTCTGTCCGGCATTCGTGCCGTCCGCCCGGCGTCTGTCGTCTCTCTCGCGGGTCTTCCCGTCCGAGAGCGCAATGAGCGACCGACCAAGGCACTGGAAGCGGCAGTAGTGGCACAGGCGCAGGCCTATGCCTTTACGGCGACCGGTGCCGGAGTCCGCAAGCAGACGACGCACCACCACCAGATGTGGGCCTTCCGTGGGCCAGAACCCTGGAGTGATCCAGCCTGATCGCCGATCAGGCCGGCGCCTTCAGGGCCGCGGAACCCCATCCGGGATCCGCGGCCCTTCTGTTTGCCCACGAACGTGGGCGACGGAGTGAAGGGGCCTCGGGACAAGAAAAGAACCCGGTACCAGCCGCAACCCGGTCTCACCCGACCGGAACGACCAGACGAGGAAGACGAACCGTGCAACTCGAAGCGCACGCCCCGTCCGTACCGCCTTCCGACACGATCCCCAAGCCCGGTCTCACGGAGGACTCCACCTTGACCCCGCTCATCCCGCTCACCGCGCTCACCGCGCTCGACGACGCCATCGAGAACCTCGGCGTGCCCGTCCCCTGCCGTTCCTACGACCCGGAGGTCTTCTTCGCCGAGTCGCCGGCCGATGTCGAGTACGCCAAGTCCCTCTGCCGCACCTGCCCGCTGATCGAGGCCTGCCTCGCCGGTGCCAAGGAGCGGCGTGAGCCCTGGGGTGTCTGGGGTGGCGAGCTGTTCGTCCAGGGTGTTGTCGTCGCCCGGAAGCGGCCGCGTGGCCGCCCGCGCAAGAACCCGGTCACGGCATGAACACCGCAGGAACGATCGATCGCCCCCTCACGCACGACCCCCAGAAGCAGGCCCCGATGAAGCCGTCCACCCATGAGCCCACCGGCTCGGCGACCCCAGATGTCATCACCACCGGCGCGAACGACTCGCGTCAGAACAGGACCCGAGAGATGCAACTCATCCCAGAAGCCCTGGCTCGTGCGCATATGCACGACCGGCTGCATGAGGCGCGGCAGGAGCGCCAGGCCATGAGCCTGGTGACCGCCCGCCGGATGCAGCGCCGCGCCGAGCGCGCCTCGCGCCGCGCTCGCCGGGCGCTGGCCATGGCGGTCATGCAGTAACCGGATGCTTCCCACAGGGGGCCGGTCCGTCCAACGGACCGGCCCCCGCCGCGTTGTCACCGGCCACCAGGGCCGCGCCGCGCACCGACGGCCAGGCCCGCCCCGGGCCCCGGCCGCCAAGGTCGCCGCGCGTACCCGGCGCTGACCGCCTGCCCGGCTCAGGCCCCGGCCACCGACTCCTCCGGCTCCTCCAGGTCTTCCTCTTCTCCCTCGAACCCTTCCTCCAGCGGCACGAACCCCGGCAGCCACTCCTCGAGTTCCGCGCGCAGCCGCACGGTCGCGCCGAGCTGGCACAGCACGCCGATCGTGCTGAGGGTGACCCGGTGGATCAGGAGGTAGGCCGGGGGGAGGTTGAGCTGCTTGCCCAACTGGTGGGCGGGGGAACGGGGATCGGCGATCCGGGCCGCCTGGCTGCGCATCCAGCCGCGGCTGAAGGTGAACTCGTCGGCGCGTGCCGGTTCGATGATCGGCAGCAGGTAGTCGAGGACCGCGTCGGGGTCCAGCTCTATGGTCTCCTTGACGAAGCCCTCGGCGCACAGCAGCTCGTAGACGGCCTCCGCGTCGCCGTCCAGGGTCATCCGCAGGGAGTCGCCGATCGGGGTCGGCAGGCCCGCGGGGAGCCGGTCGACGGTGCCGAAGTCCAGCACGCCCAGACGCCAGTCGTCCTCGCCGTCCGGGCCGCCGGGCAGCAGCCGGAAGTTCCCCGGGTGCGGGTCGGCGTGCAGCAGGCCGGTGCGGGCGGGGCCGGAGAAGAGGAACCGGGCCAGCAGCTGACCGGCGCGGTCGCGCTGCTCCTCGGTGCCGTCCGAGATGATCTCCGAGAGCGGGATGCCCTCGACCCACTCGGTGATCAGGACCTGCTCGCTCTGGTGGACCACGGCGGGCACGACGACATCCGGGTCATCGGCGAACTCCTCCGCGTGGACCTGCTGGGCCTGCGCCTCCAGGCCGTAGTCCAGCTCCTCGGAGACGCGGTCCTTGAGTTCGGTGATCAACGGCTTGACGTCGATACCGGGGACCAGCGGTCCCAGGAGGCGGGCGAAGCGGCTCAGCTGGTTCAGATCGGAGAGCAGTGCCTCACCGGCGCCCGGGTACTGGACCTTGACCGCGACCTCACGGCCGTCGTGCCACACCCCCCGGTGCACCTGGCCGATCGAGGCCGCCGCCGCGGGCTTGTCCTCGAACTCCTCGAACAGCTCGCGCCAGTCCTCGCCGAGCCGCTCCGCGAGCACGGAGTGCACGGTCCGCGTGGGCATCGGAGGCGCCGCCTCCTGGAGCTTCGTCAGCGCCGCCCGATAGGGACCGGCGACCTCCTCGGGCAGCGCCGACTCGAAGACGGACAGGGCCTGCCCGAACTTCATCGCACCGCCCTTCAGCTCGCCGAGCACCTTGAACAACTGGTCCGCGGTGCGCTGTTGCAGCTCGCGGCCGACCAGCTCCGCGGACTCGCCGACGATTCTCTTGCCCAGTCCCCAAGTCGCGCGCCCGGCGAAGCCGAGCGGCAGCGCGGCCAGCTTGGCGGTCCGGGTGACCGCCTTGCGGGGAAGATCAGACATGCGCCCTCCAAGTGCCAGCCGGCCGCGCCGCGCCTGCCCTACGGCATACCTGTGTTGACGACCGTTGCCCCGCCATTGTCTCGTGCGACTCCCCGTCCATGGAGGGCCGCTCCCTTTTCGTTTCCTCCTCGGCTCCTTCCTTGACTCTCTCCGCCGCCCCGCACGGGCATGCCGGGTGGGCCCAGACGGGCCGGGCGTGCCAGTGGAGGCCGGGCAGGGAGACCTCCCAGCGGGCGCCCGCGCTCGACGGCGGCCGACCGTCCAGGAAGGCGAGGGCGTGGGCGGCGGCGAGCCCGGCGACGGTGGTGGCGAGCGTCACATCGCATGGGCGGACCTGGGGCTGTCGGCCCGAACGCCACTGCGCGACCAGCCGTGGCCAGGTGGGATCGCGGTCCGTGCGCGCCTCGTGCAGACAGCGGGCGCACGCCGTCTCACCAGGCAGGACGAAAGGGCCGACCACGCCGGTGCCCTCGACGACACCGGCGTACAGATGGGGGGTGCCGGAGGTGATGAGGGGTTCGGCGGCCGTCGGGTCGGGCGCGTGTACGGCGACGTCGTCCCGTGGGGCGAGGATCACCAGATGGCGGCCCGGGCCGCCGTCCTCCGGCGGGGACTGGGGGCCGCGGCGGGGCGGGCGGTCGGGGGCCGCCCGGCGCACGGCCCGGCGGGCGGACTCGTCGCGGCGTTCGCCGACGGCCGTGGCGGGATGGCCGCCCGGTGCCACGTCCCAAGGTTCCACACAGCCGCCGTCGCGCACATCGACCTCGCCGACGCCCGCGCCCGACAGCAGCGAGGCCAGCACACTCCCGACCCGGCCCGCGCCCCGCACCTGGACGCGCAGCGACCGGCGGGCGGCCAGCCGCTCGACCGCGTCGCCCGGCTTCGAGCTGGTCAGGGAGAGGGAGGCGAGGTCGGGGCGCAGCCGGTCGAGGACCGCCTGCTTCGCGCGCAGGGCGTCGGCGGCCGGGCCCCCGCCCCGCGCGTCGTCGAGCAGCCCGGCCCGGGCCAGCCGGTCCACCACGGCGTCCACATGTCCGTCCGGCAGATCCATGCGGCGCCCCTCCGCGCGCAGCAGGTCCAGCCCGCGGGTGCCGTTGAGCAGGTCCAGGAAGCTGCCCGTCGCCAGGTCCACCGGCCCCAGGGTCAGCGCGTGCGCCGGTGTCATACCGAACTGCACGGTGTTCAGGTCGCGCCAGCCGCGCCGCAGCGCGGGCTTCACCATCGGATGCATGTGCCAGGCCCCCGTATCCCGATGCCCCGTACCCCGAGGCCCCGGATCCCGATCGCGGGAGAGGGCCTCGCGGAGAGGTCGTAGTCGCAGATGCCAGCATGCCTGCCGCGGTGGGTGGGTCGCCGAGGGTTATCCACAGGTGGGGGGATTCATCGTATAAATCGGAGTGTCGGCTGGGCCGGGCGTCGTACAAATCAAACGCTCGGTGGGGGATCGGAACGGAACCGTCCCGGAGTCGGGACTTCCCCCGTGTGCAGCGGGTAACGTCGGGGCGTGTCCGCCGACCCACTGCACCGTGCCGGAACGCCACAGCGCAGCACGACGAGCCAGCCGCCAAGCGGCTCGGGGACGAGCGCGATCGAGGTGCGCAGAAGTGCGCGTCGACGCAGGACGGTCTCCGCGTACCGCGAGGGCGATCGCACCGTCGTGCTCATCCCTGCCCGGATGTCCGAGGCGGAGGAGCAACGCTGGGTGAGCGTCATGCTCGACAAGCTGGCGGCCCAGGAGAGCAAGCGGGTCCTCGGGGACACCGAGCTGGCCGAGCGCGCCGAGCGGCTGTCGGTGCAGTACTTCGACGGCCGGGCACGGCCCACCTCGGTGCGCTGGGTCACCAACCAGAACACCCGCTGGGGGTCCTGCACCCCGTCCGAGGGCAGCATCCGCCTGTCGCACCGGCTGCAGGGCATGCCCGAGTACGTCGTCGACTACGTGCTCCTGCACGAGCTGGCCCATCTCCTGGTGCCCGGGCACGGGCCCCGCTTCTGGCGGCTGCTGGAGACCTATCCGCGCACCGAGCGGGCGCGGGGCTACCTCGAAGGGGTGGTCGCCGCCGAGCGGCTGCCCCATCTGCCCGGCGCGCGCTGACCGGCCTCCCGCGCGGGAGGGCTCGCGAGGGGAGCACGCGCGAACGGGCTTCTGGCACTGTCCCGCGCGGGTTGTGTACCGGGTCTGTACCGACTTCCGCCGGTGTCGGAGTTTGCCGTTAGCCTGACGCGACGCACTCGCATTCGGGATGGGGGACGGTCGTTACGCATGGCCAGGGAATTCCAACGCGGCCACAAGGCCAGGATCAGTGATCTCACCGCGGGCACGGATCTGTACGTAGGCGTGCAGATCTCCGGCCCCGGGCTGACCTTCGACATCAGCTGTTTCGGACTCGACGCCGACGAGCGGCTCTCGGACGACCGGTACTTCGTCTTCTTCAACCAGCCGAAGTCCCCCGAGGAGGCCATCCAGCAGCTCGGGGCCCAGGCGGGTGACACGGAGTCCTTCCGGGTCACGCTCGACAGGATCCCGGCGCAGATCCAGAAGCTGTCGTTCACCGCGACGATCGACGGCGCGGGGCAGATGTCGCAGATCAGCCCGGGTTACATCCGTATCGTCGCGGGCGGTGAGGAGGTGGCCCGGTACGCGTTCAACGGCTCGGAGTTCACCACCGAGCGGGCCGTGATGCTGGGCGACTTCTACCTGAAGGACGTATGGCGCTTCGCGGCGGTCGGACAGGGCTTCGACGGCGGTCTCGACGCGCTGCTGAAGAACTTCGGCGGCGAGGTCGCCGAGGAGGAGCAGCCCGCCCCGCAGCAGCCCCAGACCGGTGCCGCCCCCGGTTTCGCCCCGCCCGCCCAGGCCACCGCCCCGCCCGCGTTCGGCGCCCCGCCTGCCCAGGCCACCGCCCCGCCCGCGTTCGGCGCCCCGTCCGCCCCGGCACCCGCACCGGCCCCCACACCCCCGCCCGCACCGGCGCCCACTCCGCAGCCCGCCCCGCAGGGCTTCGCACCCCCGCCGGGAGCGACCCCGCCCCCGGCGCCCGCCCCCCAGGTGCACACCGCGCCCACCGTCGTCGCGCCGATGACCCCGCCCGGCGGCACGGTGCCGCCCCAGGCCCCGCCGCCGTACGGCCAGCCGCCCCAGCCGCAGGCCCCCTACGGCCAGACGCCCCCGCCGCCCCCCGGCTACCCCCAGCCCACCGCCCCGCAGGCCCCCGCGCCGCCCCCGGGATACGGCCAGCCGACCCCGCCTCCGGGCTACGGTCAGCCGACGCCGCCCCCCGGCTACGGCCAGCAGGCCCCCTACGGAGCACCACCGGCCGCACCCCAGGGCATGCCTCAGGGCGTCCCCCAGGGCACGCCCCAGGCGCCCGGCGTCGCGGGTGCGCTCCAGCAGTTCAAGGAGACGCCCACCGGACAGCGCTGGACGCAGCAGAACAAGAAGCTGGTCCGCGTGGACCTCGGCATCGGCGGTCAGCCGGTGCTGGCCCGGCAGGGCAGCATGGTGCTCTACCAGGGCAAGGTCGACTTCAGCTACAAGGGCGCGGGGTTCGCCGGGCGGATCGTGGGCAACGCCACCGGGCAGGAGATGCAGCTGATGCGCTGCACCGGCCAGGGACAGGTGTTCCTCGCCGAGAACTCCACGATGCTGCACCCCATCGAGCTGCAGGGCGACGGCATCTGTGTCTCCGCCGAGAACGTCCTCGCCTTCGACGAGAGCCTCACCTACGAGGTCCGCCGCATCGAGGGCCACGGCATCCCCGGCGGCGCGCTGTTCACGATGCTGTTCCAGGGCACCGGCACCATCGTCGTCAAGACGCACGGCACGCCCGTGGTGCTGCCGGTGACGCCGACGACGTTCGCCGACTGCAACGCCGTCGTGGCCTGGTCGTCCGCCGCCCAGGTGGTCGTCTCCAGCCAGGTGCGGATGCGCCGCAACACCTACGCGGGCGACACCGGAGAGAGCGTGAACCTCCAGTTCCGGGCCGCGCCCGGCAACTTCATCGTCGTCCAGCCCTACGAGATCTAAGGGGAGCCCGTCATGAACCAGCCGCTCGCGGGCCACGCCCCCGCACCCGTCGCCGCCCGCATGGAGAACCACGGCAACCACATGCTGAAGGTCGCCATGCAGACCGGGAACGACCTTCTCGCGCGCGTGGGCTCGATGGTCGCCTACGAGGGCTTCGTGCAGTACGAGCCCAACCCGCCCGCCGTCCGGCAGATCGCCAAGGACTGGATGACCGGCGAGGGCGCGCCGCTGATGAAGTGCTCCGGCGACGGACTGCTCTACCTCGCCGACTACGGCGCCAACGTCGTCGTGATCAACCTCAACGGCGACGGGATCTCGGTCAACGCCACCAACCTGCTCGCCTTCGACGCGCATCTGACGTGGGGCGTGGAGCGGGTCAAGGGGCTGGCGAAGTTCGCCGGACAGGGCCTGTGGAACACCAAGATCTCCGGGCAGGGCTGGGTCGCGCTGACCTCCCGGGGCAAGCCCATCGTCGTCGACTGCGGCGGTGGCGAGGACGAGACCTACGTCGACCCGGACGCGCTCATCGCCTGGTCCCCGAACCTCAAGGTGAAGGGCAAGCGCAGCTTCAAGGCGCAGTCGCTGATCGGCCGGGGCAGCGGCGAGGCGTACCAGATGGCGTTCTCCGGTCAGGGCATCGTCGTCGTCCAGCCCAGCGAGGACAGCACCGACCGCCTCCGGATCCGGGGCTGAGGGGGAGCACCACACCATGCAGAGTCCGCTTTTCGCCTACAACGACCAGCAGACCCAGGACCGCTGGGCGCTGCAGAACAAGCAGATGCTCCGGGTCAGCCTGGCGGGCCACGACGACATCCTCGCCCGCAAGGGGACCATGGTCGCCTACCAGGGGCTCGTCGAGTTCGACGCCGAGTTCCAGGGCAACAGCGCCGCACGCGCGCGTGCGCACACCGGTGAGGGTCTGGACCTGATGCGCTGCCACGGGCAGGGCACGGTCTATCTGGCCAACCTCAAGCAGCACGTCCACCTCGTCGACGTGGACCACGAGGGGCTGACCGTCGACAGCAGCTACGTCCTCGCGATGGACTCGTCACTGCATCACGAGGTCATCGCCGTCGACAGCCTCTACGGCATCTCCGGCTCCGGGAAGTACCAGCTCAACATCTCCGGCAGCGGCAAGGTCGCGCTGATGACCTCGGGCGCGCCGCTGATGCTCCAGGTCACCCCGGAGAAGTACGTCAACTGCGACGCGGACGCGATCGTCGCCTGGTCCACCGGTCTGCGGGTGCAGATGCAGGCCCAGACGCATTCCTCGGGGGTGTGGCGGCGGCGCGGCAACACCGGTGAGGGCTGGGAGCTGAGCTTCATGGGCTCCGGTTACGCGCTCGTCCAGCCCAGCGAGCTGCTGCCGCCGCAGAACGCCGTGATCGGGCAGGGCGCCGCCGCGCAGTACGGCATGGGGCAGCAGGGTGCGCGCGGGCAGAACCAGGGCAACGCCTGGAGCTGAGCCCGCGATCATGACGCGGGTGTAGGCGGGTGTAAGGGGTGACCGCCATGGCGGTCACCCCTTACCCGTCAGAGCCGGGCGCGGGCCGCCTCCAGCAGACGCACCACCGAGTCGTCGGCCACGTCCGCGACCTCGTCGTAGGCGAACCAGCGCACGTCGAGGGACTCGTCGCTGACCGTGTGCGCGGCGTCCGGCGGGGCCAGGACCGCGTACTGCACGTCGTAGTGACAGTGGCACGGCGGCGGGATGGGATGCCGGTCCAGGCGCACCGGGCCGCCCGCGAGCAGGGTCAGCCCGGTGATGCCCGACTCCTCGGCGGCCTCGCGCAGCGCGGCGTCCGCCAGGGTGGCGTCCGTCGGCTCGCAGTGGCCGCCCATCTGGAGCCACATGCGCAGCTTCCGGTGCAGGGTGAGCAGCACGCGCCCGCGTGACGGGTCGATCACCAGGGCGCTCGCCGTGATGTGCCCGTCCGCGCAGGCCTTCCACATGCCGTCCGGATGCTCGGCGAGATGGTCCAGGTAGGCCTGGCGCAGCTCGGCCTGGTCCTCGTACCCCTTCAGTACGAGGACCGTGTCGTCGTACAGGCTCACTCGCTGTCGTCGTCCTTCTCGCGGTCCTTGTTCAGGTCCGGCTTCCCGGGGGAGCCGCCCGCCGCCTCGCCGAGCATCTTGTCCAGCTCGGAGAAGTCGGCGTGCTCCCGGTGCACGAAGCCGTCCGGGTCGTCCAGGTCGGAGGCGGTCGGCAGCATGTCCGGGTGGGCCCACAGGCCGTCCCGGCCGTCGACGCCGCGCGCGTCCGTGAGGGACGCCCACAGGCGGGAGGCGTCCCGCAGGCGGCGCGGACGCAGCTCCAGGCCGATCAGGGTGGCGAACGTCTGCTCGGCGGGCCCGCCCGAGGCGCGGCGGCGGCGCAGGGTCTCGCGCAGGGCGTCCGCGGACGACAGACGCGGCTTCGCCGCCGCGTGCACCACCGCGTCCACCCAGCCCTCGACGAGCGCCAGAGCGGTCTCCAGACGCGCCAGGGCCGCCTTCTGCTCGGGCGTGTCCTCCGGCTGGAACATGCCCTGCTGGAGGGCGTCCTGCAGCTGCTCGGGGTTCTGCGGGTCGAACTGGCCGACCACGTCCTCCAGCTTCGCGGTGTCGACCTTGATCCCGCGCGCATAGCCGTCGACCGCGCCGAACAGATGCGAGCGCAGCCACGGTACGTGCGCGAAGAGGCGCTGGTGGGCGGCCTCACGCAGGGCGAGATACAGCCGCACCTCCTCCTTGGGGACGCCCAGGTCCTTGCCGAAGGTGTCGATGTTCACCGGCAGCAGGGCGGCCTTGCCCGCCGGGCCGAGCGGCAGGCCGATGTCGGTGGAGCCGACGACCTCGCCCGCGAGCACGCCGACGGCCTGCCCGATCTGCGTGCCGAACATGGCTCCGCCCATCGAGCGCATCATGCCGATCAGCGGGCCCGCCATGGCCTGCATCTCCTCCGGCAGGACGTCGCCCATGGCGCCGCCGACCCGCTCCGCGACGGGGTCGACCAACTCCTTCCACGCGGGCAGGGTCGCCTCCACCCACTCCGCGCGGCTCCAGGCCACCGCGGAGGCGGCACCGGAGGGCAGCGACGTCACGTCGTCGAGCCACAGGTCGGCAAGGCGTACGGCTTCCTGGACGGCGGTGCGCTCGGTGGGGCCGACGCTGACGTCCTTGGTGCCGTCAGGGGCGCCCTGGGAGACCGTCTGGCGGGCGATCTGCTTGGCCATGTCCCAGTTCACCGGGCCGCCCTCGTAGGAGAGCATCTGGCCCAGCTGCTGGAACGCGGCGCCCAGGTCGGTGGGGTTCAGGGAACCGAACATGGCGGCGAGCGGATTGTCCGCACCAGGGCCGCCGAAGCCTCCGGCGCCGGGCAGACCTCCGAAACCGAACGGGTTGCCCGGTCCCTGCCCACCACCGCTCTGCTGGTCCTTCTTCTTGCCCTCGTCGCCGTCGTCCGGCTCCTCCGGCGGAAGGCCGAATCCGAATGGGGTGTCACTCACGGGATTCCTCGGCTGGTTAAGGCCACCGGTTCTTTCCGGCGGCGCGGCTGCCCGACAACACCCTCCAGCGTAGACACCGCGGGCGGATCGGGCCTCGGTGCTTCGCCGACGCACGGCCTGCGGCAGGATGGATGCCACCTGGTACGTACGCGTCACTCGCGCTCGTATGTGAAGACAACCGCTGGAGACGCCCGGTGAGTTCCCCAGATCCGCAGGTTCGCGCAGCGCGAAACCACTCAACCCCGTCCGCCCTGCGCGGGCCCGTCGTCGCGGTCACCGGCGCCGCGTCCGGCATCGGTGCCCTGCTCACCGAGCGGCTCGCCGCGTCGGAGGAGATCAAGCAGGTCATCGCCATCGACGAGCGGCGAGGGGAGTGCGCGGCGGCGCAGTGGCACATCCTCGACGTCCGTGATCCGGCGATCGCGGAGAAGCTGCGCGGCGCGGACGTCGTCGTGCACCTCGCGGTCGACCTTGACCTGGAGACCGACGCCGCCGCCCGAACGGCCTACAACGTCCGGGGGACGCAGACCGTGCTGACCGCGGCCGCGGCGGCCGGTGTCCACCGGGTGGTGCTGTGCACCTCGGCGATGGTCTACGGCGCGCTGCCGGACAACGAGCTGCCGCTGTCCGAGGACGCCGAGCTGCGGGCCACCGCGGAGGCCACCGGGGTGGGTGACCTGCTGGAGATCGAACGGCTCGCGCGCCGGGCGCCTCGGGCGCACCCCGGGCTCAATGTCACCGTGGTGCGCCCCGCCGTGCTCGTCGGAGGCACCGACACCGCGCTGACCAGGTACTTCGAGTCGCCTCGGCTGCTGGTGGTGGCCGGGTCGCGGCCCGCCTGGCAGTTCTGCCACGTCGAGGATCTGTGCAGTGCCCTGGAGTACGCCGTCCTGGAGAAGGTCGAGGGGGAGCTGGCGGTGGGGTGCGACGGGTGGCTGGAGCAGGAGGAGGTCGAGGAGCTGAGCGGCATCCGGCGGATGGAGCTGCCGTCGGCGGTGGCGCTGGGCGCGGCGGCGCGGCTGCACCGGATCGGGCTCACGCCGTCCCCGGCCGGGGACCTCGCGTACACGATGTACCCCTGGGTGGTGAGCGGGAGCCGGTTGCACGACGCCGGGTGGCGGGCTCAGTGGACCAACGAGGAGGTGCTCGCCGAGTTGCTGGACGAGGTCTCGGGGCGGCACACCGTGGCCGGGCGGCGGCTGGGGCGGAAGGACGCCACGGCGGCGGGGGCGGCTGGGGCGACGGTGGCGTTGCTGGGGGCGGCGGCGGTGGTGCGGCGGGCGCGGAAGGCGCGGCGTCGGATCTGACCTCTGTGGGCTGTGTGCCCGGCGTGTGTGCTGGCCGGGGTGGGTCGCGCGGCCCGGCGCGGCGGGTGCCGCTGCGCCCACCCGCCCCCAAGCTCTCGGCTTCGCTCGAGCGGGAAGACCCCCGCCCCAGCGACCCGACTGCCCGCAGCTATGTCGGCACGGCGCCTGCCCACTGCCCCGCAGGCGGCTGTTTTCCCCGCCCCCCTCCTTGGTGCACGATGGGCGCATGGCAGCTATGAACGATCACCCCGGTGAGCAGGCCGCTCAGGAGCCCATCAAGTTGATCGGGATCCGGGAGACGCCGTTGTCCCTGGACGAGGTCTTCCGCGCGGTCGGCGATGACGCGGCCGGGGGGACGGCGCTGTTCGTGGGGACCGTGCGCAATCACGACAGTGGCGCGGACGTCGACGAGCTGGGGTACTCCTGTCACCCCACCGCCGAGGCCGAGATGCGGCGGATCGCCGAGAAGGTGGTCGCCGAGTACCCGGTGCGCGCGCTCGCCGCGGTGCACCGGATCGGTGATCTCAAGGTGGGGGATCTCGCGGTCGCCGTCGCCGTGTCGTGTCCGCACCGGGGGGAGGCCTTCGAGGCCTGCCGGAAGCTGATCGACGACCTCAAGCACGAGGTGCCGATCTGGAAGCACCAGAAGTTCGCGGACGGCACCGAGGAATGGGTCGGCGCCTGCTGAGGAGCCCGGCGCGTATTCCGGTTGCGTAACCGCACCCCCGGCGCGAGCGTTGTCCGTGCGGATGGTTAATCTGCTGATCAGTCAGTTGCGGACGCGTTGGGGTTGGAGGTCGGCATGGGGGCGCTCGCCTGGTTGCTGATTCCGCTTGTGGCTGCGATCGGTGGCGGGCTCTGGGGTAGTTGGGCCAACCGCACCCGCAAGGCCCGTAGCGATGGTCCCGAACTGGACGGGTACGCCCGTTTCCGGGCCGCCATGGAGAAATCGCACTCGGGCAGCTGACCGCCCAGGCGCCGCACGGACCCCGAGGTCACGGGGGCCGTTCCCGGACGGACGGCCCTGACGGTGCGCTGACAGAACCGTCCCGTACTGTCGAGTCATGCCACGCCGCACCGCGACGATGCTCGCCTCCACCCTGATGCTGATCGCGCTCCTGTGCGCGGGAGTACTCATCCGCGTGCCGTACGCGGAGATGTCCCCGGGGCCGACGGTGAACACCCTCGCTGACCACGACGGCGAGCCGGTGCTGCAGATCGAGGGCCGCAAGACCTACCCGACGACGGGTCATCTGAACATGACCACGGTCCGCGTCACCAGCGCCGACTACAAGATGAACCTCGTCGAGGCCGTCTACGGCTGGCTGGCGCACGACAACAAGGTGGTCCCCCACGACACCCTCTACCCGGACGGCAAGACGGAGGAGGAGTCCACCCAGGAGAACGCCGAGGAGTTCAGTCAGTCCCAGGAGAGCGCGAAGGTCGCCGCCCTCAAGGAACTCGACATCCCGGTGAAGTCCTGGGTGATCGTCTCCACCGTCGTCAAGGACTCGCCGTCCGAGGGCGTCCTGCACGCCGGGGACGTGATCAAGGCCGTCGACGGGACCGCGGTGAAGGAACCCGCCGACGTGGCGGAACTGGTGACCGAGCACAAGCCCGGCGAGGACGTCGTCTTCACGATCGTGCCCGCCAAGGAGCAGGCCGCCGCCGAGAAGGAGAACCGGACGGCCACCGCCACCAAGGACGTCACCATCACCACCACGACCTCCGACGACACCGGCGAGAAGCGCGCCATCGTGGGGATCTCCGCCGGGACCGACCACACCTTCCCGTTCAAGATCGACATCAAGCTCGCCGACGTCGGCGGGCCGAGCGCCGGACTGATGTTCGCGCTCGGCATCTACGACAAGCTCACCCCGGGCAGCCTGACGGGCGGCAGCTTCGTCGCGGGCACCGGCACGATCGACGACGAGGGCAAGGTCGGCCCGATCGGCGGCGTCGAGATGAAGACGGTCGGCGCGCGGGACAGGGGCGCCGAGTACTTCCTGACGCCCGCCGACAACTGCGCGGCGGCCGCCAAGGACACCCCGGACGGCCTGACGCTCGTCAAGGTGGACACCATCGACGACGCCCTCGGCGCGCTGGCGGACATCCGCGACGGCGACACCTCCGACCTGCCGGAGTGCGGCACCAAGGGCTGACCCGCGGGGAGCACGGGGGCAGGACGGGCCGACCGCGCGGAACATCAGCGGCGGTACGGCCCCGGCTCGCTGCCCCGACCGGCCCTCAGTCCTCGAACGTCGCCGCCAACGCCTCCGCCAGCCCCGGCACCAGGCCGGAACCTGTGAGCACCTCGGTCGGCGCGTCCTTCTCCCGCAGCCGCAGCGCCGACTCACGGGCGCCGTCGCGCAGCACCGCGACCGTCATACGGACCTCCTGGCGCTCCGGGTGCTCGGCCACCCACTTCGCCAGCTGACCCTCGTCGAGATCCTGCGGAACCTGGGCCTCCGCGGACGGCGGCAGCATCAGCCGTTCCACCGTCAGGGCACACCCGGCCACCGCGTCCGGCCAGGCGATCGTGGCGAGGAACTCGTCGAGCGCCTTGTCCGTTGGAATCTCGTCCTGCTCGATCGGGGTGAGACCGGTGGTCTCCTGCTCTTCCCCCAGGCCGAGCTGTGCGGCGAGGGAGGGTTCTTGGGTGCGCAGTCGAGCGGTGTCTACGAGGGCGAAGAGGCGGGCGGGCTGGTCCCAGCCGAGGCCGGAGGCGTACTCGTCGATCTCGAGTACGGCCCGGGTGAGCGGGCTCGCCGCCATGGGAGTGTTGGACATGGTCACAATCCTGCCTCGTTCCCTCCCGGAATCGGGAACTGAGTAAAGCGTAGGTAAGTTGCATAGGTGAGGGCCTACGATCACGGGGCCCTACGCACGGCCCGCGAACACGGGGGCCTGACAGACCAACAGCGATTTTCGAGGTGCCACCTTGGCTTTCCAGATGCCGGACCGCGGCGGAGGCCCGACGGGGCCACGGATCAGAGTGGGCCGCCCGTCCCGGCGTGTCCGGACCCTGCTCATGACACTCGGTGTGCTGGCCGTTCTCGGCATGGCGTTCACCATGTTCGCGGGCTTCTGGACGGACTGGCTCTGGTACCGGTCGGTGAACTACTCCTCCGTCTTCACCACCACCCTGTGGACCAAGATCGGACTGTTCTTCGTCTTCGGCCTGTTGATGGCGCTCGCGGTCGGGTTCAACATCTGGCTGGCCCACCGGCTGCGACCGCCGCTGAGCGCCATGTCGATGGAGCAGCAGAACCTCGACCGCTACCGCATGGGCATCGCGCCCTACAAGAAGTGGCTGCTGTTCGCCATCACCTCCCTGGTCGGCCTGATCGCGGGCGCCTCCGCGTCCGGGCAGTGGCGGACCTGGCTGATGTGGGTCAACGGCGTGTCCTTCGGCCAGAAGGACCCGCAGTTCAACCTCGACGTCTCCTTCTACGCCTTCGACCTGCCCTGGTACCGGTTCCTGCTCGGCTTCGGCTTCGCCGCCGCGATCCTCTCCGTGATCGCCGCCGCGCTCACCCACTACCTCTACGGCGGGCTGCGCATCACCAGCCCGGGCGCGCGCGCGACGGCCGCCGCCACCGGGCACCTGTCGGTGCTCATCGGCATCTTCGTGGCGCTGAAGGCGGTCGCGTACTGGCTCGACCGGTACGGCCTGGCGGTGAAGTCCAGCGACTTCAAGGCCACGGACAACTGGACCGGCCTGCGGTACGTCGACGCCAACGCCTACCTCCCGGCCAAGACGATCCTGTTCTGCATCGCCGTCATCTGCGCCCTGCTGTTCTTCGCCACCCTGTGGCGGCGCACCTGGCAGCTGCCCGTCATCGGCTTCGGCCTGATGGTGCTGTCGGCGATCCTGATCGGCGGGCTGTACCCCGCGATCGTCCAGAAGTTCCAGGTCCAGCCGAACGAGCAGGCCAAGGAAGCCCCGTACGTCGAGAAGAACCTCGCGGCGACGCGGCAGGCGTACGGCATCGACGGCACCAAGGTCAGCGACTACGCGGGCAAGACGAACACCGAGGACCTGACGCAGCTGCGGGACGACGTCGACGCCGCGGCGAGCATCCGCATCATGGACCCGAACATCGTCTCGCCGACCTTCCAGCAGCTCCAGCAGATCAGGAACTACTACGCGTTCCCGACCAACCTGGACGTCGACCGGTACAGCAAGGACGGCAAGGACCAGGACACGGTCATCGGTCTGCGTGAGATCAACCTCAGCGGCATTCCGAAGAACAACTGGATCAACGACCACTTCCGCTACACCCACGGCTACGGCGTCGTCGCCGCCGAGGGCACCACCGCCGACTCCGAGGGCCGCCCGGAGTTCACCGAGTCCGATCTGCCGTCCAAGGGTGAGCTGGGCAAGTACGAACAGCGCATCTACTACGGCGAGAAGACCAGCATGTACTCGATCGTCGGCGGTCCCCAGAAGGAGATCGACTACTCCGACGACAGCGGTGAGAAGACCTACAGCTACCAGGGCGACAGCGGGGTCAACCTCTCCAACCCGGTCAACCGGGCCGCGTACGCGGTGGCGTTCAGCGAGCCGCAGATCCTCTACTCGGGAGCGATCGGCGAGGGTTCGCGGATCCTGTACAACCGCACGCCGAAGGACCGCGTCGAGGCGGTCGCGCCGTGGCTGACCATCGACGGTGACGCCTACCCGGCGGTCGTGGACGGCCGTATCCAGTGGATCGTCGACGCCTACACGACGACGAACGGCTATCCGTACTCCTCGCGTACGACGCTGGGTGACACGACGGCCGACTCGCTGACCGCGACGAACAACCAGCGCGCGGTGGTCGCCCAGCAGAACCAGGTCAACTACATCCGCAACTCCGTGAAGGCGACCGTCGACGCGTACACCGGCGAGGTCAAGCTCTACGAGTGGGACACCCAGGACCCGGTCCTGAAGACCTGGCGCAAGGCTTTCCCCGGCACGGTGGAGCCCAAGAGCGAGATCAGCGACGCGCTGATGGCCCATCTGCGCTACCCGCAGGACCTGTTCAAGGTGCAGCGCGAACTGCTCACCCGCTACCACGTGAAGGACGCCGAGACGTTCCTCAGCGGCAGCGAGGTGTGGCAGGTCCCGGACGACCCGACGAACAAGGCGAGCGAGTCGGTGCCGCCGTACTACCTCAGCATGAAGATGCCCGACCAGAAGACACAGGCCTTCTCGCTGACGACGACGTTCACACCCAACGGGCGTGACAACCTCAGCGCGTTCATGGCGGTCGACGCCGAGGCGGGCACCAAGGGGTACGGCCAGATCAGAATCCTGAAGCTGCCGACCAGTACGACCGTCTCCGGACCCAAACAGATCCAGTCCCAGTTCAACTCCGAACAGGACATCGCCGAGACGATCAGGCTGCTGAGAGGTGGTGACTCGGAAGTCGAGTACGGCAACCTGCTCGCCGTGCCACTCGACGGCGGACTGCTGTACGTGGAGCCGGTCTACGTCCGCGGTGGCGGGCTCAAGTACCCGCTGCTGCGCAAGGTCCTGGTGACCTACGGCGGTGCCACCGCCTTCGAGGACACCCTCGAGGAGGCCCTCAACAAGGTCTTCGGGGCCGACGGCGCGACCGAGCAGCCACCACCGGACGAGGGTGAGGGCACCGGCGAGGACGAGGGCGGCGAGACCACACCACCGCCCACGGCCGAGGACCCGACCGTCCAGGAGGCCCTCAACGACGCCCAGAAGGCCTTCGAAGCCGGTCAGGAAGCCCTGAAGAAGGGCGACTGGGAGGCGTACGGCCGGGCGCAGGAGGACCTCCAGGACGCGCTGCGGCGCGCCGAGGACGCCCAGGCGCAGCCGGACAACACCGGTGGCGGCGGCGCGGAGGGCGGCGCCGGGAACTGAGTCAGGAGCCCACCCCGCGCCGTGATACGGTTGCAGAACAACGGCGCGGGGTGGAGCAGCTCGGTAGCTCGCTGGGCTCATAACCCAGAGGTCGCAGGTTCAAATCCTGTCCCCGCTACTCACAACGAAGGCCCGGATCCTGATCAGGATCCGGGCCTTCGTGATGTGCGAACGCATGTGCCGGTGTGCGGGATCGCCGTGCCGCCGTGGGGAGTTGGGCGATCTGTGTTTGACTTGTCTCTCTGTGGGCATGTCGACAAAACGCTGAAGTGACCTCACTGGCTGCGGTATACCAGGTGTACCCAGGTTGCAGGTGGTGCGACGATGGACGTTATGGGGGACAAGGCAACTCTGTTCGAGTCAGGGCGATTTGTGCACTCTTCGGGGCGGTACGAGGTGCTGGACGCACCCCGTGCCGAGATCCCGGGAACCCCGGAAACCCCGGAGACTCCGCTGTCCCCGGAGGCGCCGGACGAGACGACGGAGGCCGCCGAGCAGGCGGCGGAGGAACTGCGCCAGCGGCTCGCCGCCGAGGCCGGTGACATCGAGGCGATGAGCGTCCTCGGGGCCATGCTGCTGCGCCGTGGCGACCTCGGCGGAGCCGAGCCCCATCTGCGTGCCGCGACCGCCGCCGGTGACCGTGCCGCCGCCAACAACCTCGGGGTCCTGCTGCACCAGCGTGGGTACGCCGACGAGGCTGCCGGATGGTGGCGGATCGCCGCCGTCGCCGGGTCCGCCGCCGCGGCGCACGCGCTGGGGCGTCATCACCGTGAGCGCGGGGACGAGCCCGCCGCCGAGTACTGGCTGCGGCAGTCCGCCGAACAGGGGCATGTCCTGGGCGCGTACGCGCTCGCCGACCTGCTGGACCACCGCGCGGACACCGCGGCCGAGCGGTGGATGCGGGCGGCGGCCGAGCGGGGGCACCGGGAGGCGGCGTACCGGCTGGCGCGCGCGCTGGACCGCCAGGTGCCGCGTGGGGGCGAGCCTGGGGCTGACAACGGTGTCAGCGGCGGCGCCGGTGAAGGTCTTCTGGCGGAGGCAGAGCAGTGGTACCGGCAGGCCGCCGCGCGCGGGCACCGGCGGGCCGCGCTGCATCTCGGGGCGATCCTGGAGAAGCGGGGCGAACTGAAGGAGGCCGGGCGCTGGTACCTGACGTCCGCGAAGGACGGGGAGCCGCGCGCCGCCTGTGCGCTCGGGTTCCTGCTGCGGGACGCCGGTGACACCGAGAACGCCGCCGTGTGGTGGCTGCGGGCCGCGCAGGAGGGGGACGGCAACGCGGCCAACGCGCTGGGCGCGCTGCACGCCGAGCGCGGGGAGACCCAGACCGCCGAGCGGTGGTACCGGGCCGCGATGGACGCCGGGGACGTCAACGGCGCGTACAACCTCGGGCTGCTCTGTGCCGAGCAGGGGCGCACCACGCACGCCGAGCAGTGGTACCGGCGGGCCGCGTACGCCGGGCACCGGGAGGCCGCGAACGCGCTGGCGATCCTGCTGCTGCAGGGCGGGGACACGACGGGGGCCGAGCCGTGGTTCTCCAAGGCGGCGGAGGCCGGGAGCGTGGACGCCGCGTTCAACCTGGGCATCCTGTACGCCGGGCGGGGCGAGGAGCGTGACGCGCTGCGGTGGTACGAGCGTGCCGCGGCGGCCGGGCACACCGAGGCGGCGTTGCAGGTCGGGATCGCGCGGCTGCGGGACGGGGACGAGCAGGCGGCGGAGCGGCATCTGCGGTGCGCGGCCGGGGGTGGCAGCGCGGAGGCGGCGTACCGGCTGGCTACGGTGCTGGACGCGCGGCGGCCCCGGACGTCGGGGCATGAGCTGGGCGAGGCCGTGCACCAGAAGACGGAGTGCGAGGAGTGGTACGAGCGGGCGGCCTCCCAGGGGCATCGGCGGGCGCAGGTGCGGGTGGGGATGCTGGCCGCCGCGCGGGGCGATGTGGTGGAGGCGGCGCGGTGGTACCGCGTGGCGGCGGAGGCCGGGTCGCGGAACGGGGCGTTCAATCTGGGGCTGCTGTTGGCTCGGGAGGGGAGTGAGCCGGAGGCGGCGGTGTGGTGGACGCGGGCGGCGGACGCGGGGCATGGGCGGGCGGCGCTTCGGCTCGCGCTGGTGTATGCGCGGCGGGGGGAACTGGTGGAGGGGCAGCGGTGGGCTGATCGGGCGGTGGCGCTCGGGCCGGGGGAGGTGGCTGAGCGGGCGGCGCGGTTGCGGGATGCGCTGGGGGAGGAACTCTCGGCGTAGGTGTGGTGCCCGGTGTCCGCTGGGGCCCGGCGTCTGGTGCTGGGCGGGGGCGTCGCGCAGCCCGGCGCGCGCGGGGTGCCTCCCCCAAGCTCATCGAGCGGGGGGTGCCGTCAGCGCCTACCCCCCAAGCTCTCGGCTTCGCTTGAGCAGGGGGTGCCCCCCAGCGCCCCCCCAAGCTCTCGGCTTCGCTTGAGCAGGGGGTGCCCCCCAGCGCCCCCCAGGCTCTCGGCTCCGCTCGAGCAGGAGGGGGACTCCCATCGCCCCAGCGGCACGACTGCCCGCAGCTGTGTCCCAGGCCAGACGCAGCGCGCTCGCCCGGTAGTCAGGGGCCCTGGTGAAGGGATTTGCCTCGTGAGGTGGGGTTGACGTAATGTTGCGTTTACCGACGCGGGGTGGAGCAGCTCGGTAGCTCGCTGGGCTCATAACCCAGAGGTCGCAGGTTCAAATCCTGTCCCCGCTACTGATGGTCTGGGGCCGGAATCCTGAGTGCAGCTCAGGGTTTCGGCCCCAGGTCGTTTTCAGGGTTGTTCTCAGGGTCGTTTTCAGCCCCGGCGCCAATCGGCGGCCGGGGCTGATGTGTTGTGCTCGGTCAGGCTGTGGCGCAGTTCGGGCAGAGGCCGCGGTAGGTGACCTCGACGTCCGAGACCGTGAAGCCGAAGCGTTCCGACGTCGGAAGGTCGGCCAGCGGGTTGCCCGTGGGGTGGACGTCGCGGATGGCGCCGCACTGGGCGCAGACCAGGTGGTGGTGCGGCCGGTGCGCGTTGGGGTCGTACCGCTTGGCGCGCTTGTCCGTGGCGACCTCGAGCACCTCGCCGAGGGAGACCAGCTCCCCGAGCGTGTTGTAGACGGTCGCCCGGGAGATCTCGGGCAGCTTGGCGACGGCCCGGGCGTGGACCTCGTCGGCCGTCAGGTGGACGTGTTCGCCGTCGAGGACCTCGGCGACGACACGCCGCTGCGCGGTCATGCGCCATCCACGTCCGCGCAGCCGTTCCAGAAGGTCACTCATGAAGTCCAGCCTAACAGCAGGGGGACCAGGTCCCGAACGGGTGTGACTTTGGAGCTTTACTTGACTTAGACATTGTCCATTGTAGGATCGGGAACGGCTTTAGCCAAGGGACAGGAACAGCAAGGAATGGCGCAGGAGGCCCACGTGACTCAGGGACCGCTTACCACGGAGGCCGGTGCACCGGTTGCCGACAACCAGAACAGTGAGACGGCGGGCGTCGGCGGCCCCGTACTCGTCCAGGACCAGCTCCTCCTGGAGAAGCTGGCCCACTTCAACCGCGAGCGCATTCCGGAGCGTGTGGTGCACGCGCGGGGCGCGGGGGCCTACGGCACCTTCACCGTGACCGCCGATGTCACCCCGTACACCCGCGCCGCGTTCCTCTCCGAGGTCGGCAAGCAGACCGAGACCTTCCTGCGGTTCTCCACCGTGGCGGGCAACCTCGGCGCCGCCGACGCCGTGCGCGACCCGCGCGGCTGGGCGCTGAAGTTCTACACCGAGGAGGGCAACTACGACCTCGTCGGCAACAACACCCCGGTGTTCTTCATCAAGGACGCCATCAAGTTCCCGGACTTCATCCACACCCAGAAGCGCGACCCGTACACGGGCTCGACCGAGGCGGACAACGTCTGGGACTTCTGGAGCCTGAGCCCCGAGAGCACCCACCAGGTGACCTGGCTGTTCGGCGACCGCGGCATCCCCGCCTCGTACCGCCACATGAACGGCTACGGCTCGCACACCTACCAGTGGAACAACGAGGCGGGCGAGGTCTTCTGGGTCAAGTACCACTTCAAGACCGACCAGGGCATCAAGAACCTCACCCAGGCCGAGGCCAACCGGCTCGCCGGTGAGGACCCCGACTCCCACCAGCGCGACCTGCGTGAGGCGATCGAGCGCGGCGACTTCCCGACCTGGACCGTGCAGGTGCAGATCATGCCCGCGGCGGACGCGGCGACGTACCGCTTCAACCCGTTCGACCTCACCAAGGTGTGGCCGCACGCGGACTACCCGCCGATCGAGATCGGCAAGCTGGAGCTGAACCGCAACCCGCGGAACGTCTTCGCCGAGGTCGAGCAGAGCATCTTCTCGCCCGCGCACTTCGTGCCGGGCATCGGTCCCTCGCCCGACAAGATGCTCCAGGGGCGGCTGTTCGCCTACGGCGACGCCCACCGCTACCGCGTCGGCATCAACGCCGACCACCTGCCGGTGAACCGTCCGCACGCCACCGAGGCGCGCACCAACTCCCGTGACGGTTTCCTGTACGACGGCCGCCACGGCGGTGCGAAGAACTACGAGCCGAACAGCTTCGGCGGGCCGCAGCAGACCGGCCGTCCGCTGTGGCAGCCGTTCGACGGGTACACCGTCGGCACCGGCAACCACCCGGCTCCCGTGCACGCCGAGGACAACGACTTCGTCCAGGCGGGCAACCTGTACCGGCTGATGTCGGAGGACGAGAAGGGCCGCCTGATCGACAACCTGGCGGGCTTCATCTCCAAGGTCTCGCGCGAGGACATCGTCGAGCGCGCGATCGGCAACTTCGCTCAGGCCGACGAGGACTTCGGCAAGCGGCTGGAGGCCGCGGTCCAGGCCCTGCGCGGCTGAACTCCAGCACTGGACCGCTTGTCGTAGACAGTGGGCCGGGCCTCTTCGGGGGTCCGGCCCACTGGCCTGTTCAGGCGGGCACGTGCTGACGGGCCGGGGACCAGCAGCGGATGATGTCGCGGACCGAGACGACGCCGACGGGTTCGTTGCCGTCGAGGACGATCAGGTGGCGGAAGCCGCCGTGGGTCATGGCACGGGCCGCCTCCTCCAGGGTCCAGGCCGGGGCGGCGAAGACGACGTCCGTGGTGGTGTGGCCGTCGGCGGGTTCGGCGTCCGGGTCCTCGCCCCGGCCGACGGAGTTGAGGATGTCGCGTTCGGTGAGGATGCCGATGCCGTCGGCGTCGGGGTCGTGGACGACGGCCGCGCCGACGCCGCGGGCGGACATCAGTGCGGCGGCCTGGCGGAGGGTGTGGGTGGGACCGATGGTGAGGACGACCGTGCTCATGGCGTCGCGGACAAGCATGACTTGGAGCCACCTCCTGGGGGATGGTCCGCCGCTTGTTCATGTTTTCACAAGTTCACAAGCGGGGGGATTCCCAGAGTGGCAGGCCGAGCAGGGGGGCAACAAGAGGGCGTCGGCGCTCAGTAGCGCTCGTTGAGGTAGCCCAGCAACTCGTCGTGCAGGATGCCGTTGGACGCCGCCGCGTTGCCGCTGTGCGGGCCCGGGCGGCCGTCGAGGCCGGTGAAGGTGCCGCCCGCCTCGGTGACGACGATCGCGGTGGCCGCCATGTCCCAGAGGGACAGCTCCGGTTCGGCGCACAGGTCCACCGAGCCCTCGGCGACCATCATGTACGGCCAGAAGTCGCCGTACGCGCGCGTGCGCCAGACCTCTCGGGTGAGGTCCAGGAAGCCGTTCAGGCGACCGCGCTCCTCCCAGCCGGACAGGGAGGAGTAGGCGAAGGAGGCGTCGGAGAGCTTCGAGACGCGCGAGACGTGCAGGCGGGTGGCGGAGGAGAGGCTGCGGCCGGTGAACGCGCCGTGGCCCTTCGCCGCCCACCAGCGGCGGCCGAGGGCGGGGGCGGAGACGACGCCGACGACGGGCTGGTAGCCGCCCTCTCCTGCCTCCATCAGGGAGATGAGGGTCGCCCAGACGGGGACGCCGCGTACGTAGTTCTTGGTGCCGTCGATGGGGTCGATGACCCAGCGGCGGGGGCCGGTGCCCTCTACGCCGTACTCCTCGCCGAGGATCGCGTCGCGCGGGCGGGCGCGTTGGAGATGGCCGCGGATGAGTTCCTCCGCGGCCTTGTCCGCCTCGCTGACCGGGGTCATGTCCGGCTTGGTCTCGACCTTGAGGTCCAGGGCCTTGAACCGGGAGGTTGTCGCGGCGTCGGCCGCGTCGGCGAGGACGTGGGCGAGGCGGAGGTCATCGAGGTAGTCGGGCATGTGGGAACGGTATCTGGCGGGGGTGGGGTGGGGCCACGGGGGTTGGACCCGGGTTTGCCGGGTGCCCGGCGTTGGTGCTGGGCCGGGGGGGGGGGGCGTTACTGCCCGCGGCTACGGCGGCTACGGCGGCTACGGCGGCTAGGGCGGCTACGGCGGCTACCGCGGCCACGGTGCCACGGCGGCACAGCGACCGCCCGCAGCCAGGCCAGACACACCGCGGCTGCCCCCCGCTAGGCCCCCCGCGGCTGCGTCCGCCCGCGCGGCCAGGACGCCCCCGCAAGGCCCCTTGACACTGCCCCCGAGGGCGTCAAACCTGGGCGCAGGGTTGGGCGCCCTGAGGGAGGCGATGATGCCTGCTGCGCGGGAGTCTCTGCTGGATGCCGCCTATACGGCGTTGGCTCGGCGGCCGTGGTCCGCGGTGCGGATGGTGGATGTGGCCGCCGCGGCCGGGGTGTCCCGGCAGACGCTGTACAACGAGTTCGGCAGCAAGGAGGGGCTCGCGCGGGCGCTCGTGCGCCGGGAGGCGGACGGCTATCTCGCCGGGGTCGAGCGGGCGCTCGGCGCGCACAGCGACGCCCGCGAGCGGCTGACCGCGACCGCGGAGTGGACGACCGCCGTGGCCCGCGACAACGCGCTGGTACGGGCCATGCTCACCGGCTGCTGGAGCGACCGGCTGCCCGCCCCGACGCTCTCACCGGTGCCGTCCTCCTCGTCCGTCCCCGCACAGCGCCGGGCCGACGGGCCGTTGCCCTCGCCCGGGGACTTCGTCGTGCTGGTCCGTGACCGGGCCGTCGCGGTACTGGCCGGGGGTGGCGCCGGTGCGGGCGAACTCGCCCGGTCCTGTGAACTCGCCGTCCGGCTCGCCCTCTCCTGCGTCGCCGCCCCGCCGCGCGAGGGCGGGGTCGCCGAGCTGGTGCGCAGCGCCCTTCCCCGGCAGCAGCTCGTGTGAGCCGCCGCGCGGAGAACGCTCAGTGCGCCGAGCCCGACAGCTGCAGGCCGATCACGCCGATGATCACCAGGCTGATCGAGATGATCTTCAGCGTCGAGACGATGTCGCCGAGGAACACCATCCCGTAGATCGCCGTGCCCGCCGCGCCGATGCCGGTCCACACCGCGTACGCCGGGCCCACGTCCAGCTTGCGCAGGGAGAGGGTGAGGAGGCCGAAGCTGCCCAGGGCGAAGGCGGCGAAGGCGATGGTCGGCCAGAGGCGGGTGAAGCCGTGGGACAGCTTCAGGCAGACGGCGAAGCCGGTTTCGAGCAACCCGGCAACGATGACCAGCAGCCACGCCATGGCTGTTCCTCCCCGTAGGTCCACACCATTGATGACGGTGACCGCCACTGTGAGTGCGACTGTGACTGCTCGGCTTCGTTCGGCGTTGCGATTATGCCCTTACCGCGCTCGCTCAGTCCCTCAGTCCCCTTCCTTCGCCTCCCGCGTCGCCAGCAGCCGTCGCAGCGAGTACAGACGGGCCGGATCGGCGTGGCCCTCGGCCACCCACGCGTCCAGCGCACAGTCCGGCTCGTCGTGACTGCACGCCCGGGGGCAGTCCGCCGTGCCCGGCACCAGGTCGGGGAAGGCGTTGATCACCCGGGACGGATCGACGTGCGCCAGGCCGAAGGACCGTACGCCCGGGGTGTCGATCACCCAGCCCGTGGAGTCGGCCAGCGGCAGCGCGAGGGCGGAGGTGGTGGTGTGGCGGCCTCGGCCCGTCACCGCGTTCACCACGCCCGTCGTACGGCGGCGCTCGGTCGGGACCAGCGCGTTGACCAGGGTCGTCTTGCCGACGCCTGAGTGGCCGACGAACGCCGTGATCTTGCCGTCCAGCTCCGCGTGCACCCGGTCCGCCGCACTGCCGTCGTCCAGTTCCTCGCGGCTGGTGACGACGTAGGGGATGTCGAGGTCGCCGTACAGCTCCAGCAGCTTGTCGGGCGGGGCGAGGTCCGACTTGGTCAGGACCAGCAAGGGCGTCAGGCCGCCGTCGAACGCCGCGACCAGGCAGCGGTCGATCAGCCGCGGGCGCGGCTCGGGGTCGGCGAGGGCGGTGACGATGGCGAGCTGGTCGGCGTTGGCGACGACCACGCGCTCGTAGGGATCGTCGTCGTCCGCGGTGCGGCGCAGCACCGAGGTGCGCTCGGTGATGCGGACGATGCGGGCCAGGGTGTCCTTCTTGCCGGAGAGGTCACCGACCAGGGCGACCCGGTCGCCCACCACCGCGGCCTTGCGGCCCAGTTCGCGGGCCTTCATGGCGAGGACGACCCGGTCCTCGACGAGGCACGTCAGACGGCCCCGGTCGACGGTGAGGACCATGCCCTCGGCGGCGTCCTCGTGCTTCGGGCGGATGTTCGTCCGCGGACGGGTGTTCCGGCGGCCGGGGCGGCTGCGGATGTCGTCCTCGTCGGTGTGCTTGCCGTAGCGGCGCATGACTGCTCCCCGCGTCCTACGCCGCCCCGAGCATCCGGGTCCACAGGTCGGGGAAGTCCGGCAGCGTCTTGGCGGTGGTCGCCACGTTCTCGATCTGCACGCCGTCGACCGCCAGGCCGATGACCGCACCGGCTGTCGCCATGCGGTGGTCCTCGTAGGTGTGGAAGACGCCGCCGTGCAGCGGGCGCGGGCGGATGTGCAGACCGTCGGCGGTCTCGGTGACGTCGCCGCCGAGTTCGTTGATCTCCTTGGTGAGAGCGGCCAGGCGGTCGGTCTCGTGGAGGCGGAGGTGGGCCACGCCGCGCAGCGTGGACGGGGAGTCGGCGAGGGCGGCGACGGCCGCGATGCCGGGGGTCAGCTCGCCCACGTCGCCCAGGTCCACGTCGATGCCGTGGACGGCACCCGATCCGGTGAACTCCAGGCCGTAGTCGGTCAGTTCGCAGGAACCGCCCATTTCGGTGAAGATCTCGCGGAGCCGGTCGCCGGGCTGGGTGGTGCGGGCGGGCCAGTCCGGGATGAGGATCTTGCCGCCGGTCACCAGCGCGGCGGCGAGGAACGGCTGGGCGTTGGAGAGGTCCGGCTCGATGGTCAGGTCACGGCCGAGCAGCGCGCCCGGGGCGACCCGCCAGACGTTCGGCTCGCCGCCCGACTCCGGGGTGTCCACCTGGGCGCCGACCGCACGCAGCATGTCGACCGTCATCCGGATGTGGGGGAGGGAGGGCAGCGTGGCGCCGATGTGGCGCACCTCCACGCCCTGGTTGAAGCGCGGTCCGGACAGCAGCAGCGCGGAGACGAACTGCGACGACGAGGAGGCGTCGATCTCCACCGGGCCGCCGTCCAGCGCGCCCGCGCCGTGCACCGTCAGCGGCAGCGTGCCGCGGCCGTCGTCGTCGATCCGGGCGCCGAGCACGCGCAGCGCGTCGATGACGCCGTTCAGCGGACGCTCGTACGACCTCGGGTCGCCGTCGAAGCGGACGGGGCCGTCGGCGAGGGCGGCGACCGGCGGCAGGAAGCGCATCACGGTGCCCGCGTTGCCGACGCCGACCGTGGCCGGACCGTGCAGATCGGTGGGGAGCACCCGCCAGGCCTCACCGGTGACGCGCTCGCCCGAGACCGAGGAGGCGGAGGACACCGTCTCCTCGATGCCCACGCCCATGGCACGCAGGGCGCCCGCCATCAGCAGGGTGTCACGGGAGCGCAGCGGGCGGCGCAGCCAGCCGGGCTCGGACGCCAGAGCGGCCAGCACCAGGGCCCGGTTGGTGACCGACTTGGACCCGGGCACGTGGACCGTCGCGTCGACGGCTCCGCTCGCGTGCGGGGCGGGCCAGAGGTCGGTGGGGGCGGGGTGAACGGTCATGCGCCCCACTTTAGTGGGGGTTCGCCGTCCGGTCCTCGGCCGGGGAACGCCGTCCTCGGTCGACGGCGGGCGCGTTGTGGCTGGTCGCGCCCGCGCACGCAGGGCTGTTGGGCGCGGCGCTCGCGCCCTGTGTGGGACCTGCTGCCCGTGGCCCTGGGCGCCCGCTACCCGTGTGGGTGACTCACAGCCCCAGCAGCCACCGCCCGCCCCCCATCAACGAGCACAGCGACACCGCGTGGAACAGGAACAGCCACAGCCCCGCCGGGGTGTGCGTGAGCCGGGACAACTGGTCCGCGTCCGAGTCGCCCGCGCCCCCGCGCCGTCGCTTGGCCTGGAGTTCGAAGGCCGGGCGCACCCCGCCGAGCAGCAGGAACCACACCACCGCGTACGCGAACGCCGCCTGCACCTGTGGCCCGGTCAGCCAGGACACCAGCAGGAACGTGCCACCGGTGAGCACCACCGTCAGTGCCCCGTAGGCGTTGCGGATCATCACCAGCATCGCCACCAGCAGCGCCGTGGCCAGCCACAGCAGCAGCGTGATCCGCCCGGCGCCGAGCAGCGCGGCGCCGCCCAGGCCGAGCAGCGGGGGCGCGGTGTAACCGGAGGCGGCCGTCAGGATCATGCCGAGGCCGTACGGCTTGCCCCGGCTGACGGTGAGACCGCTGGTGTCGGAGTGCAGCCGTATGCCGGTGAGGGTGCGGCCGGTCAGCAGGGCGATCAGACCGTGGCCGCCCTCGTGGGCGATGGTGATGGCGTTGCGGGAGAGACGCCACACACGGTGCGGGACGACCACGGCGAGCGCCGCGACCAGGGTGGCGATCATCACCCACAGGTCGGGCTCCGGCTGGACGCCGGTCAGTCCGTCCCACAGGGAGGTGGCTGTCGTGCTGTCCATGTGTCCGGTGCGCTCCCTCTCGTGCTGCGGAGTCTGGCAGTGTGGCACGTATGTGCGGACGGTATGCATCGAGTCGTGGGGCCGAGGATCTCGCAGGAATCTTTGAGATCGAGAAGTGGGAGCCCGAGGAGGCACTGGCGCCCGACTACAACGTGGCGCCCACCAAAGAGGTCTACGCCGTTCTCGACCGTCCTCTGAGAGACGCGCCGGACCCGCGCCCGGTTCGGCAGTTGCGCAGGCTCAAGTGGGGCCTGATCCCCTCCTGGGCCAAGACGCCCGAGGGCGCCGCCCGGATGATCAACGCCCGCGCCGAGACGGTGCACGAGAAGCCGTCGTACCGCCGCGCCTTCACCACCCGGCGCTGCATCGTGCCCGCCGACGGCTACTTCGAGTGGGTCACCGGCCAGCAGGAGCGCGACCTGGAGGTGGAGGGGAAGCGCAAGCGGCCGCGCAAGCAGCCCTACTTCGTGCTCCCGGCCGACGGCTCGGTGTTCGCGATGGCCGGGCTGTACGAGTTCTGGCGGGACCGGACGCTGCCCGACGACCATCCGCGCGCCTGGTGGGCGACCTGCTCCGTCATCACCACCGAGGCGGAGACCACCCCGCTCGCCGTCGCCCCCGCCGAAGGCCCGCACACCCTCGCCGAGATCCACCCCCGGATGCCGCTGATGCTCACCCCGGACCGCTGGGACGCCTGGCTGGACCCGGCCCGCACCGACGCCGACGACCTGCGCGAGCTGCTCGCGCCGCCGCCCGCCGGGCTGCTGCGCGCCTACCCGGTCTCCACCGACGTCAGCAACGTCCGCAACAACGGCCCGGAGCTGCTGAAGGAGCTGGCGGGGCCGGAAGAGGGCACACTCTTCTAGCGTGACGATCAGCGCGACGACCGAGACCATCACCACGGACGCGGGGGACGCCCGCGTCACCTGGCACCGGGCACGCGAGGCCCGCCTGGTCCTGGCGGTGAGCCATGGCGCGGGCGGCGGCATCGAGGCCCGCGACCTCCAGGCGCTCGCGGAGGTCCTCCCCGGGCACGGTGTGAGCGTCGCCCTCGTGGAGCAGCCCTGGCGGGTCGCCGGGAAGAAGGTCGCCCCCGCGCCCAGGACCCTCGACGTCGGCTGGCGCGGGATCTGGCCCGCGGTCGCCAAGCCGGGGCTGCCCGTGGTCTCCGGCGGGCGCAGCGCCGGGGCGCGCGTCGCCTGCCGCACCGCCGCCGAACTGGGCGCGCACGCCGTGCTCGCGCTCAGCTTCCCGCTGCACCCGCCGGGCAAGCCGGAGAAGTCCCGCGCCGGCGAACTGCTCGGCTCCGGGGTGCCCACCCTCGTGGTCCAGGGCGGCAACGACCCGTTCGGGCGGCCGGAGGAGTTCCCCGAGGGCGCGTACGACCTGGTCGAGGTTCCGGGCGCCGACCACGGCCTCGCCGTGCCCAAGCGGGCGGGGATCAGCCAGGAGGACGCGGTGCGGATCGTCACCGACGGTGTCCTCGAGTGGGCCGCAGCGCTCGGGTAAGGGTTCGGGAATGCCGGAGGCCGTGCCTCTGTTGTGGCGGACAGACACAGTTCGCAGGAGAGGAAGTCCGCCGCATGGGTTCGACCATCTGCCCGGACCGCAGCAGCCGTACTGACCTGGACTGGACAGTGCTGCACGCGGCCAAGAACGCTCCTATTCGAGCGGCGGGCGGACCGGATCGTCGTCTATCCTCCGATTCTGGTGGGACCGACGTCAGTCCCGCCCGGACACTTGAGGAGGTGGGTCCGGTTCCCGGTACCGACGCAGGGACCGACAACGGCCAGGCGGAGCAGCCCGAGGGCCTGGGCGGCAGGGGCGCGGAGTCGACCGCGGAGCGCAGCGCGCGCTTCGAGCGGGACGCGCTGGAGTTCCTCGACCAGATGTACTCGGCCGCGCTGCGCATGACGCGCAACCCCGCCGACGCCGAGGACCTGGTGCAGGAGACGTACGCCAAGGCGTACGCGTCCTTCCACCAGTTCCGTGAGGGCACCAACCTGAAGGCGTGGCTGTACCGGATCCTGACCAACACGTTCATCAACTCGTACCGCAAGAAGCAGCGTGAACCCCAGCGCAGCGCGGCCGAGGAGATCGAGGACTGGCAGCTCGCCCGCGCCGAGTCGCACATGTCGACCGGTCTGCGCTCCGCCGAGTCGCAGGCGCTCGACCACCTGCCCGACTCGGACGTGAAGGAAGCGCTGCAGGCGATCCCCGAGGAATTCCGCATCGCCGTGTATCTCGCGGACGTCGAGGGCTTTGCGTACAAGGAGATCGCGGACATCATGGGGACACCCATCGGTACGGTGATGTCCCGGCTGCACCGGGGCCGCCGTCAGCTGCGCGGCATGCTCGAGGACTACGCCCGCGAGCGGGGTCTGGTCCCGGCCGGCGCCGGAGAGTCGAACGAAGCGAAAGGCTCGGGCTCATGAGCTGCGGAGAGCACCACGAGACGGACTGCAGCGAGGTCCTTGACCATCTCTACGAGTTCCTCGACAGCGAGATGCCGGACGTGGACCGCGACAAGTTCAAGCAGCACTTCCAGGAGTGCTCGCCGTGCCTGGAGAAGTACGGCCTCGAACAGGCCGTGAAGAAGCTGGTCAAGCGGTGCTGCGGACATGACGACGTGCCGACCGACCTGCGCGCCAAGGTCATGGGGCGGCTGGAGCTGATCCGCTCCGGGCAGGCCGTCCCCGACCACGACGTGACCGCGGGTCCGGCCACGCCCCAGGAATCCTGACGGGTTCCGGCATCACTCGAATGTGCTAATCCGAGGCGTATCCCGCCTCGGACTCCCCCCTTCCCGACCTACGCTCCCAGCCTGAACCGACGGCCGGGCGGTGGGGAAGGGGCGTCATGGAGGCGATACCGGCGCGGGCACGCGTGTACGTCGCCGTTGTCGCCCTCGGGGGCCTGCTCTGTCTGCTGTCGCTGCCCACCGTGCGGACGCCCTGGTGGGCGGTGGCGCTGCTCGCGCTGCTCTACGCCGGTGGCGAACTGATCGCCCGGCGGCGCCCCGCCGGGACCTGCTACCCCGTCCTCCTCGCCGGGGCCTTCCTGCTGCCCCCGCCCGCCGCCGCGCTCGTGGCGGTGCCGGGGGCGCTGCTGTCGTCCGTCGAGCAGCGGCCCGCGGGGCTGCGGCGGATCTGGCGGGCCGGGCAGCTGGTGCTCGCCGTGTGGGCCGCCGCCCGCGCGCACTGGGCGCTCGGCGGGCGGCACGCGGTCGTGGCGCCCGACTTCCCCTACGCGCTGCTGCCCGCGGGGGCGGCGGTGCTGGTCTTCTGCCTGGTGCTGACCGCGCTGGACGGGGGCATCCTCGTGCTGGCCGAGCGGGTGCCGGTGCGGCGGGCCTGGCGGGGGCTGTTCCCGAGGTCGCTGGCCGCCGTCGCCGCGCACGGGCTCGCCGGGCTGATGATGGCCGTCCTGTGGCGCAGCCCGTACGGGCCCGTCGCCGCGCTGCTCGTGCTGCTGCCCATGTGGGTGTCGTGGTGGGTGTTCGCCCAGTACCACCGGGAGCGGGCCGCCCACCGGGCGACGATCCGGGCGCTCGTGCAGGCCGTCGACATCAAGGACGGGTACACCCGCGGCCACAGCGAGCGGGTCGGCCAGGCGTCCATGATGATCGCCCGGGAGCTGGGCATGGACGACGAGCGCGTGGAGACGCTCCGCTTCGCCGGGATCCTGCACGACGTGGGGAAGCTGGGCGTGCCCACGCGGCTGCTGCGCAAGGACGGGCCGCTGACGCCCGAGGAGCGGCGGGTGATCGAGCTGCACCCCGAGTACGGGCACGAGATGGTGCGCGGCATCGCCTTCCTGGGCGAGGCGCGGGCGGCGGTCCTGCACCATCACGAGCGGCTGGACGGCAGCGGGTACCCGTACGGGCTGATGGGCAGCCAGATCCCGGAGTCCGCGCGGGTGGTGGCGGTCGCCGACGCCTTCGACGCGATGACGTCCACCCGCGCCTACCGGCGGGCCCGTCCGGTCCCGGTGGCGCTCGGGGAGCTGGAGCGGTGCGCGGGGGCGCAGTTCGATCCACGGATGGTGGGGGCGCTGGCACGGGTGGTACGGCGGTGGGGGTGGAGTCCGGCGGTGACGGCCGATGAGGCACCGCCGCCCCAGGGCGACCCCACCGGCGCCGATCGTCCCGCCGGTGCCGCTCGGAGCGGCCCGTGACCCTGCACCGGCTCATCCACCTCTGCGCCGCCGCCCTGGCCTCCGCCGCCCTCGCCGTCACCCTCTGGCAGGGGCTGGACGACCGGGGCGTCGCGCTCGCCTTCGGGGTGTTCGTCGTCGTCGGCGAGCTGACCCGGTGGACCGGCGCCCCGCCCCGGGAGGCGGCGCCGCTCGGGGCCGCGGGGGCGCTGGCGTACGCGCTGCTCGGGCAGGACGCGGGCCGGGCCACCGGGCACGGCGCCGCCCAGGTCGTCGCCGTCGTACTGGCCGCCTCGCTGGTGGGCTGCGTACCGCACCTCGCGCGCGGGCGGCGCGGTACGGCGGACCACCTGGCGCGCCGGGTGCTCACCGTCGGCTTCGCCGCCGTCTGCTTCCAGCCGCTCTACAACCGGGGCGTGTTCGACGCCTGGATCGGCCCCGCCTACGCCCTGCTGCTGCTCGCCCTGCTGGCGCTCACCGCGCTGTGCGACGCCGTGCTCGCCGCCGCCGCGGCCCACTCCCGTACCGGCTGGCCGTTCGGCCCGCTGCTGCGGGACGAGCTGCGCGGGCTGCTCGGCATCGGCTCGGCGGTGTGCGCCACGGGCGCGGTGACGGCGCTCGCGGTCGCCGTGGTGGGCCTGTGGGCGCTGCCGGTGTTCTGTCTGCCGCTGTTCCTCGTACAGCTGGCCTACCGCCGGTACGCGGCCGTGCGCACCACCTACCGGCAGACCATCGCCTCCCTCGCCCGCGCCACCGAGGTCGCCGGATACACCCCGGCCGGGCACGCGCGGCGGGTCGCCGCGCTCAGCCGGGCCGTGGGCCGGGACCTGGGGCTGACCGAGCCGGAGCTGACCGTGCTGGAGCACGCGGCGCTCATGCACGACATCGGCCAGCTGAGCCTGGTCGACCCGGTCCCGGACGGGGCCACCGCCCACCTCCCGGCCACCGAACAGCGGCGGATCGCGCTGCTCGGCGGGGCCGTCGTACGGCAGACCGGGGTGGACCCGGCCGTCGCGGTGGTCGTGGAGCGGCAGGCCGACCCGTGCGGGGAGCAGCCGCTCGCCGCCCGGATCGTGCGGGCCGTGAACGCCTACGAGGAGCGGGCGCGCGGCGCCGGTCCCGGCGGGGCCCTGACGGCGCTGGAGGAGCTGCGCCTGGGTACCGCGGATGACTACGCTCCGGAAGTGGTGGAGTCACTGGCCCGGGCGCTGGCCCGGGAGTCTGACCCCGCCCGAGGCTGGGTAACCCATGGGTAGCGAGCGGCCCCCCAGCCATACGTGGTTTGATGCGCAGGAGAGGGTGTTCGGGGGCGCGAAAGGCATAGCCAGCCCACTCCACGGAACTGGCAGGCGGGAATCGTGAGGATCTTCGGCAAGGGACGGCACCGGCCCTCCGCCTCCTGGCGGCAGGCCACCGACCGTGCGTTCACCCTGATCGGCGACGGCCGCTACGAGGACGCGGGCGCGCTGCTGACCCGGGCCGCCGACCTGGAGCCCTGGCTGTCGGAGTCCTGGTTCAACCTCGCCCTGCTGCACAAGTTCCGGCACGACTGGGAGCAGGCGCGGGCCGCCGGGCTGCGCGCCGTAGCGCTGCTCGACCGGGAGACCGGCGCACCCGACTGGTGGAACGTCGGCATCGCCGCCACCGCCCTCCAGGACTGGTCGCTGGCCCGCCGCGCCTGGCAGGCGTACGGCCTCGACGTCCCCGGCGGCGCCGCCGTCTCCGGTGAGCCCGTCGGCATGGACCTCGGCAGCGCTGCCGTACGGCTGTCGCCCGAGGGCGAGGCCGAGGTGGTGTGGGGGCGGCGCCTGGACCCCGCCCGGATCGAGGTGCTGTCGATCCCGCTGCCGTCGTCCGGGCGGCGCTGGGGCGAGGTCGTGCTGCACGACGGGGTGCCGCACGGCGAGCGGACCACCTCCGCCGGGCACAGCTACCCCGTGTTCGACGAGATCGAGCTGTGGGCGCCCTCGCCCGTGCCGACCTGGGTGGTGCTGCTCGAGGCGGCGACCGAGGCCGACCGGGACGCGCTGGAGCAGCTCGCCGCGGACGCCGGGTTCGCCGCGGAGGACTGGTCGTCGTCCGTGCGGCTGCTGTGCCGGATGTGCTCGGAGTCCCGGATGCCCGCGGACGAGGGCGACGGCGAGCATCTCGACCCGCACGACCACAGCGAGCCCGGGCACCCGGGGCCGCTCGGGCACCGGACGGACGGACAGCTGTGGGTGCCGGAGCGGGAGTGCGGGTTGGCTGCGCCGGCTTCCCTGGTCCGGGGGCTGCTGGACGGCTGGGTGGCCGACAGCCCGGATTCCCGGGACTGGCGGGATCTGGAAGAGGTGTGCTGAGGCGCGCTGCCGGGTGCGGGTGCGTCGTGGCTGATCGCACGGTTCCCCGCGCCCCTTAGGGCGTTGCACGTACCCTGGACCAGCATCATCCCCCCTTTGTTCTTGGTTTTGTGCAGGAAGGCGTACGTCCGTCATGGCCCAGCAGGACACCGATCAGCAGCACGTGGGCGTGCTCCCCGTGGACGACGAGGGCTTCGTCATCGACACCGAGGAGTGCGAGGAGCGTGAGACCGCCTGGCGTGAGCGCGGCACCTCGCGGCCCATCACGGTGGTCGGAAACCCGGTGCTCCACAAGGAGTGCCAGGACGTCACCGAGTTCGGCGCCGAGCTGGACCAGCTGGTCGCGGACATGTTCGCCAGCCAGCGCACCGCCGAGGGCGTGGGCCTCGCGGCCAACCAGATCGGCGTCGACCTGAAGGTCTTCGTCTACGACTGCCAGGACGACGCCGGTGTCCGGCACGTCGGCGTGGTCTGCAACCCGAAGCTGGTCGAGCTGCCCGCCGACAAGCGCCGCCTCGACGACAGCAACGAGGGCTGCCTCTCGGTGCCGACGGCGTACGCGTCCCTCGCCCGCCCCGACTACGCCGAGGTGACCGGGCAGGACGAGAAGGGCAACCCGGTCAAGGTGCGCGGCACCGGCTACTTCGCCCGCTGCCTCCAGCACGAGACGGACCACCTGTACGGCTATCTGTACATCGACCGGCTCTCCAAGCGGGAACGCAAGGACGCGCTGCGGCAGATGGCCGAGAACGAGCCGCGCTACCCCGTGGTCGCGAACGACTGACGACCGACCCCCCAACGGCGCCCGGCGGGACGAGATCCCCGCCCGGGCGCCGTTCGTCTGTCCGTCGCACGTTCGATCCCATAGCCCCGGCCAGTGATCCATAACCAGTCACACAGGGGGGGATTCTCGGCACGTTGGGGTAGTGAATGGAGCAAATCCGTTCCCAAATCGGTCAGTTGTGGTGCTGAATGGGGAGTGCGGGATACGCAACGGCGCACGCCCGGCACAGCGGCAGGGGCGTGCGTCAACGGCGGCTGAAAGGGGTTCGTCTTGCACGCTTTCCCACACAGCACCACAACGACCGCCACCGCGGTCGCGGTCCCACCGTCGCTCTCTCTGCCGGTGATCGAAGCGGCCTTTCCGCGGCAACTGCATCCGTATTGGCCGCGGCTCCAGGAGAACACCCGGGCATGGCTCCTCGAAAAGCGACTCATGCCCGCGGACAAGGTGGCGGAATATGCCGATGGACTGTGCTACACCGATCTCATGGCGGGGTACTACATCGGCGCCCCGGACGACGTCATGCAGGCGATTGCGGACTACAGCGCGTGGTTCTTCGTCTGGGACGACCGGCATGACCGTGACATCGTCCACCGTCGTCCGGCAGCGTGGCGGCGTCTGAAGGAGCGGCTGCACACGGCCCTCGACTCCCCCCAGCACCATCTGCACCATGAGGACTCGCTGGTCGCGGGGTTCGCGGACAGCGTGCTGCGCCTGTACTCGTTTCTGTCACGGACCTGGAACGCACGGTTCGCCCGGCATTTCCACGCCGTGATAGAAGCCTATGACCGGGAGTTCCACAATCGTACCGAGGGGCTTGTTCCCACGGTCGACGAGTATGTGACGCTGCGCCGTCTCACCTTCGCCCACTGGATCTGGACCGATCTGCTGGAACCGAGTGCGGGACACGAACTCCCGGACCCGGTGCGGAAGCACCCGGCATATCGGCGGGCGGCACTGCTCAGTCAGGAATTCGCCGCCTGGTACAACGACCTCTGTTCGCTGCCCAAGGAAATCGCGGGCGATGAGGTCCATAACCTCGGAATCAGTCTCATCACCCATGAAGGGCTGAGTCTGGAGGAGGCGGTCGTCGAGGTACGGCGGCGGGTCGAGAATTGCATCTCCGATTTCCTGACCGCCGAGCGGGACGCCGTACGCTTCGCCGACGACCTCGCCGACGGCACGCTGCGGGGAAAGGAATTGAGCGTTGCCGTGCGAGCCTGCCTCGCGAATATGCGGAACTGGTTCAGTACCGTCTACTGGTTCCACCACGAGTCCGGCCGTTACATGGTCGACAGCTGGGACGACCGGTCCACGCCCCCGTACGTCAACAACGAAGCGGCAGGTGAGAAATGACCGTCGAGTCAGTGCAGCCCGAGGCAGGCGTCACCACCCCGGCCCGGGAACTGCGTGAACCACCCCTCGCGGGCGGCGGCCTGCCGCTCCTCGGCCACGGCTGGCGGCTGATCCGCGATCCACTGGCCTTCATGGCCCAGTTGCGCGACCACGGCGACGTGGTCCGGCTGAAGCTCGGCCCGAAGACGGTGTACGCCGTCACCACCCCCGCGCTCACCGGCGCGCTGGCGCTCAACCCCGACTACAAGATCGACGGGCCGCTGTGGGAGTCGCTGGAGGGCCTGCTCGGCAAGGAGGGCGTCGCCACCGCCAACGGGCCCCGGCACCGGCGCCAACGGCGCACCATCCAGCCCGCTTTCCGGCTCGACGCCATCCCGGCGTACGGGCCGATCATGGAGGAGGAGGCGCACTCCCTCGCCGAGCGGTGGCGGCCCGGCGAGACCATCGACTGCACCTCGGAGTCGTTCCGGATCGCCGTGCGCATCGCGGCCCGCTGTCTGCTGCGCGGCCAGTACATGGACGAGCGGGCGGAACGGCTGTGCGTCGCGCTCGCCACCGTCTTCCAGGGCATGTACCGGCGGATGGTGGTCCCCCTCGGGCCGCTCTACCGGCTGCCGCTTCCCGCCAACCGCGAATTCAACCGCGCGTTGGCCGATTTGCATCTCCTCGTCGACGAGATCGTGGCCGAGCGCCGGGCATCCGGGCAAAGGCCGGACGATTTGCTGACGGCATTGCTGGCGGCGAAGGACGAGAATGGCGAGCCCATCGGGGAGCAGGAGATCCACGACCAGGTCGTCGCCATACTCACCCCCGGAAGCGAAACCGTGGCTTCCACGATCATGTGGCTGCTCCAGGTTCTCGCGGAACACCCGGAACACGCCGACAAGGTCCGGGCCGAGGTTGAATCCGTAACGGGGGGTCGGCCCGTGGCATTCGACGACGTCCGTCGGCTCAGGTACACCAACAATGTCGTCGTCGAGGCGATGCGTTTGCGGCCCGCCGTCTGGATTCTGACCCGGCGGGCGGTCACCGACACCGAACTCGGTGGCTATCGCATTCCGGCCGGAGCGGACATCGTCTACAGTCCGTACGCGATCCAGCGCGATCCGCGTTCATACGCCAACAACCTGGAGTTCGACCCAGACCGCTGGCTTCCGGAACGCGCCAAGGACGTGCCGAAGTACGCCCACAGCCCGTTCAGCGTCGGCAACCGCAAGTGCCCCAGCGACCACTTCTCGATGTCGCAACTGACCCTGATCACCGCGGCGGTGGCCACGGCCTTCCGCCTGGAACAGGTCCCCGGGTCGGACGACACCACGCGGGTGGGCATCACCCTGCGTCCCCAGCGACTGTTGCTGCGGACCGTCGCCAGGTGATGCCCACGGCCTGGACGAGGGCTGTCAGAAGTCCTCGTCCAGGTCCACCGTGCCCTCCACCGCGACCTGGTACGCGGACGGGCGCCGCTCGAAGAAGTTGGTCAGTTCCTGCACCCCCTGCAACTCCATGAAGGAGAACGGGTTCTCCGAGCCGTACACCGGCGCGAAGCCCAGCCGGGACAGGCGCTGGTCGGCGACGCACTCCAGGTACTGCCGCATCGAGTCGGTGTTCATCCCCGGCAGGCCGTCGCCGCACAGGTCGCGCGCGAACTGCAGCTCGGCCTCGACGGCCTCCCGGAGCATGTCGGTGACCTGCTCCTGGAGGGCGTCGTCGAACAGCTCCGGCTCCTCCTTGCGGACGGTGTCCACGACGTCGAACGCGAAGCTCATGTGCATCGTCTCGTCGCGGAACACCCAGTTGGTGCCGGTCGCCAGGCCGTGCAGCAGACCCCGGCCGCGGAACCAGTAGACGTACGCGAAGGCGCCGTAGAAGAACAGGCCCTCGATGCACGCGGCGAAGCAGATCAGGTTCAGCAGGAAGCGGCGGCGGTCGGCCTTCGACTCCAGGCGGTCGAGCTTCTCCACCGAGTCCATCCACTTGAAGCAGAACGCGGCCTTCTCGCGGATGGACGGGATGTTCTCGACGGCCGCGAAGGCCGCCGCCCGGTCGTCCGGGTCGGGGAGGTAGGTGTCCAGGAGGGTCAGATAGAACTGGACGTGGACCGCTTCCTCGAACAGCTGCCTGGACAGGTACAGGCGCGCCTCGGGGGAGTTGATGTGCTTGTACAGGGTCAGCACCAGGTTGTTCGCCACGATCGAGTCACCCGTCGCGAAGAAGGCGACCAGGCGCCCGATCAGGTGCTGCTCGCCCGGCGTCAGCTTCGCCAGGTCGGCGACGTCCGAGTGGAGGTCGACCTCCTCCACGGTCCAGGTGTTCTTGATGGCGTCCCGGTAGCGCTCGTAGAAGTCCGGGTAGCGCATGGGGCGCAGGGTCAGTTCGAAGCCCGGGTCGAGCAGGTTCTGGTGACGGGTGGTCATTACTGACAGGCCTCGCAGGACTCGGGGTTTTCCAGGGAACACGCGACCGCCTCGGGGTCGGCCGACTGCTGGACGGGGACAGCGGCCTGGGCGGCGCGGGCGATACGGGTCGCCGGGCGCGAGCGCAGGTAGTACGTCGTCTTCAGGCCCGACTTCCAGGCGTACGCGTACATCGAGGAGAGCTTGCCGATGGTCGGCGTCTCCAGGAACAGGTTCAGGGACTGCGCCTGGTCGAGGAACGGGGTGCGGGCGGCGGCCATGTCGATCAGTCCGCGCTGCGGGATCTCCCACGCCGTGCGGTACAGCCGTCGTACGTCCTCGGGGATCCAGGCGAAGTCCTGCACCGAGCCGCCCGACTCGCGCAGTGCCTCCCGGGTGCGGGCGTCCCAGACGCCGAGCCGCTTCAGGTCCCGTACCAGATAGGAGTTGACCTGGAGGAACTCGCCCGAGAGGGTCTCGCGCTTGAAGAGGTTCGACACCTGCGGCTCGATGCACTCGTACACGCCCGCGATCGAGGCGATCGTCGCGGTCGGCGCGATGGCCAGGAGCAGGGAGTTGCGCATGCCGACCGAGGCGATGCGCTCCCGCAGGGCCGCCCAGCGCTCCGGCCAGGTCAGCTCGGTGGCGTAGTGGTCGGGGTGCAGCACGCCCCGGGCGGTACGGGTCTTCTCCCAGGCCGGGAACGGACCGACGGGGGCCTCCCCCGCACCGGAGCCTGTCGTGGGTGCTTGGGGGCGCTCGGCCAGGTCGGCGGAGGCCTCGTACGCGGCGAGCATGATCCGCTCGGCGATCCGGGTGGACAGGGCGCGCGCCTCGGGCGAGTCGAAAGGCAGCCGCAGCTGGAAGAAGACGTCCTGGAGGCCCATCACGCCCAGCCCCACCGGACGCCAGCGGGCGTTGGAGCGGGCCGCCTGCTCGGTCGGGTAGAAGTTGATGTCGACCACGCGGTCCAGGAAGGTGACGGCGGTGCGCACGGTGGCGTCCAGCCGCTCCCAGTCGATGTCCTCGCCCGCCACGAAGGCACCTAGGTTGACCGAGCCCAGGTTGCACACGGCGGTCTCACCGTCGTCCGTGACCTCCAGGATCTCCGTGCAGAGGTTGGAGGAGTGGATGACGTGGCCCGGCTCGGCGGTCTGGTTGGCGGTGCGGTTGGCGGCGTCCTTGAAGGTCATCCAGCCGTTGCCGGTCTGCGCGAGGGTGCGCATCATCCGGCCGTACAGCTCACGGGCCGGGATCGTCTTCCGCGCCAGGCCCTTCGCCTCGGCCGCGCGGTAGGCGGTGTCGAACTCCGCGCCCCACAGGTCGACCAGCTCGGGCACGTCGGAGGGGGAGAAGAGGGACCACACCCCGTCCTCGTCGACCCGGCGCATGAACTCGTCCGGGACCCAGTGCGCGAGGTTGAGGTTGTGGGTGCGGCGGGCGTCCTCACCGGTGTTGTCGCGCAGCTCCAGGAACTCCTCGATGTCCGAGTGCCAGGTCTCCAGGTAGACCGCCGCCGCGCCCTTGCGCCGCCCGCCCTGGTTCACCGCCGCCACCGAGGCGTCCAGCGTCTTCAGGAACGGCACGATGCCGTTGGAGTGGCCGTTGGTGCCCCGGATCAGGGAGCCGCGCGAGCGGACGCGGCTGTACGACAGCCCGATGCCGCCCGCGTGCTTGGAGAGCCGGGCGACCTGGTGGTAGCGCTCGTAGAGGGAGTCCAGCTCGTCCTTGGGGGAGTCCAGGAGGTAACAGGACGACATCTGGGGGTGGCGGGTACCGGAGTTGAAGAGGGTGGGGGAGGAGGGCAGGTAGTCGAGGCGGCTCATCAGCGTGTACAGCGCCGCGACCTCGTCCGCCGAGCGGTGGCTGTCGTCCTCCGCCAGCCCGGACGCCACGCGCAGCAGGAAGTGCTGGGGCGTCTCGACGACCTTGCGGGTGATCGGGTGCCGGAGCAGATAGCGGGAGTGCAGGGTGCGCAGCCCGAAGTAGCCGAAGCGGTCGTCGGCTTGCGGGTCGACGAGCGCGTCCAGGCGCGCGGCGTGGACGCGGACGAACTCCGCCGTGCGGTCGGCGATCAGGCCCTCGCGGTGGCCGGTCGCGACCGACTCCGTGAACGACGTGACGCCCTGCGAGGCCGCCTCGGCGCGGATGGCGAGCGTCAGCAGCCGGGCCGCCAGCCGGGAGTAGGCGGGGTCCTCCGAGATCAGCCCCGCTGCGGCCTCCGTGGCCAGCTCCCGCAACTCCGTGGCGTCGGCCCGCGCGGACCGGCCGCGCAGCGCGGCGGCGGCGACCCGGCCGGGGTCGGCGTCGGGCAGGTCGGCGGTCAGCTCGGTCAGGGTCCGCAGCAGCGCGGCGCCGGGGCCGTCACTCCCCTGCGGGGCTGCTGAGACCGGATCCGCTGGCGCGATGGTCACGTGGTGCTCTCCCTCGCTCGGCACGGGGCCTTGAGGGCAGGCGGCAGCTCACGAGCGCACACGGCGTCGCGCCCACCGGCCCACTCCACGAGGCCCGGACGTCATGGCACCCGGGCCGGTCGGCCGGGTGCGCTGTCGGCAGGTCCTCGGACTGGTCCCGCGTGTGGGCACACGCGGGTACACCGTTGCGGGACAGTTCCGGATTCGCACCGGATTCCCCTGCGGCGACAGCGAGCATGAGCATACATCTTGTGTTGGGGAGCGGTGCTGCCCCTAGATGTTGTGGCGCGCCGGTTTCAGAGCGTCAGTTTGTAGGTGAGCAGAGTGATGTCGTCCAGCTCCGGCAGCGGGTTCCAGTCGCGCTCCGGGGTGCGGGTGAAGCCCAGGCGTTCGTAGATGCGGTGGGCCGCGTGCATGGTGCGCTGGGTGGACAGGACGACGCCCGTGCAGCCGTCGGTGGCCCTGGCGCGGTCGACGCAGGCGCGGACGAGGGCCTCGCCCGTGCCGCGCCCGCGGGCCTTGTCGGAGACCGCGAGCATCCGTATCTCGGCCTCGCCGGGCTGGGCGATGTCCGACATGGGGCCGGGGGCGGGTACGAAGGTGACGCCGCCGAGGACCTGGCCGTTCTCTACCGCGACCAGTACCTCGGCGGTGGCGGCGCGCTTGGTCACGTCGCGCAGTTCGTGGAGGTAGGCGTCGCTCTCGCCGAAGTCGAGGAGGCCGTCGTTGAGGTAGGCGTCGGCTGTGATGGTGCCGAGGGTGGCGTGTTCGGTGGGGGCGATGGGGCGGATCTGGATGTCCATGAGGGGAGTGTGGACGACAGCGGGCCGCCGTCGCTGGTGCGTTTCGGCGGCCCGCTGCGGGTTCGTCGTGGCCGGTCGCGCCCACGCGGCGGAGCCGCATCCCGCTACGGCCCCGCGCCCCTGGTCGGCTCAGTGACCGGTGCCCACCTTGGGAAGCTCGGTCTGGACTCCGGGCTCCCCCGCGTCCGCCGTGTAGTCCTCCGGGCTGGTCTCGTCCACGCCCTCGGGGGCCTTGAGGGCCTTCAGGGCGAAGGTCAGGACGATGGTGACCACGAGGTTGAGGACGAACGCCGTCAGGCCGATGTAGCCGATCTCGCCGATGCCGGGGATCTCCTTGGAGGAGCCGCCGAAGTGCTTCTGCGTCGGTGAGGAGACGCCGTACGCGGCGATGGTGCCGTACAGCATGCCGACCGCCCAGCCCGCGAGCAGGGCCCAGCGGTGGAACCAGCGGGTGAACAGGCCGCCGACCAGGGCCGGGAAGGTCTGCAGGATCCAGATGCCGCCCAGGAGCTGGAAGTTGATGGCGACGGTCTTGTCCATGCCGAGGACGAAGACCAGCGCGCCGACCTTCACCAGCAGGGACACCAGCTTGGACACCTTGGTCTCCTGGGCCGGGGTGGCGTCCGGCTTCAGGAAGTCCTTGTAGATGTTGCGGGTGAACAGGTTCGCGGCGGCGATGGACATGATGGCCGCCGGGACCAGCGCGCCGATGCCGATCGCGGCGAAGGCCACGCCCGTGAACCAGTCCGGGAACATGTTCTCGAACAGCTGCGGGATCGCCAGCTGGCCGTTCTCCACCTGGACCCCGGCCGCGATGGCCATGAAGCCCAGCAGGGCGAGCAGGCCCAGCATCAGCGAGTACAGCGGCAGGATCGTGGAGTTGCGGCGGATCACGTCCCGGCTGCGGCTGGACAGCACGGCGGTCACGCTGTGCGGGTACATGAACAGCGCGAGCGCCGAGCCCAGGGCCAGCGTGGCGTAGGTCCACTGGGAGGCGGAGGTCGGCGCGAGGCCGCCCGCGCCCGCCGACTCGTACTTCTCGCTCGCCGCGGCGAAGATGTCGTCGAAGCCGCCCAGCTTGATCGGGATGTAGATGATGGCGACCGCGATGACCAGGTAGATCAGCGTGTCCTTCACGAACGCGATCAGCGCGGGCGCGCGCAGGCCGGACGAGTAGGTGTACGCCGCCAGCACACCGAAGGCGATCAGCAGCGGCAGGTCCTTGATGAACCAGTGGGTGTCCTCGCCGCCGCCCACGCCCATCACGTCCAGGACGGCCTGGATGCCGACGAGCTGGAGCGCGATGTAGGGCATGGTGGCGAGGATGCCGGTGACCGCGACCGCCAGCGACAGGCCCTTGGAGCCGAACCGGCCGCGCACGAAGTCCGAGGTGGTGATGTACCCGTGCTTGTGGGAGACCGACCACAGGCGGGGCAGGAACACGAACATCATCGGGTAGATGAGGATCGTGTACGGCACCGCGAAGAACCCGGCCGCGCCCGCCGCGTAGATCGCCGCCGGGACCGCCACGAACGTATAGGCCGTGTAGAGGTCGCCGCCGAGCAGGAACCAGGTGACCCAGGTGCCGAACGACCGGCCGCCCAGGCCCCATTCGTCGAGGCTGTGCTCGTTGGCCGCCCTGCGCCAGCGTGAGGCCAGGAAGCCCATCACGGTGACGGCGACGAAGAAGAGGATGAAGACGGCGAGCGCTACGCCGTTGACGCCGTCCTTCATTCTCCGGCACCCCCCTGCGACTTGCGGGCGCGCTGGTCACGCTGCCAGAGCTGGTATGCCAACGATGTCAGTCCGGCGGAGACGACCACCCAGGCCATCTGGTACCAGTAGAAGAACGGGATGCCGATCAGGGTCGGGTCGGTCTTCGCGTAGGAACCGACCCACAGCATCGATACGAAGGGTGCTATCAGGCAGACGGCGATGACGACGCGCGTGGGCGTCACCACCGCCGCTCTGTTCACTTCAGGTGCTTGTGGCATCTGGCGGCTCCGTCCCCTCACTGATCACCTGTGTAACGCGCAGGCAATCTAGGTCAGGGGATGGCGCAAACGGAACCCCTCGTTCGTATGTCGAAACACCGGCGGCGGGCGTCAGCAGCAGCGGAAACCCTGTCTGGGGTCCGCTTCCTGCCGGTCCGTGCGCATCCGCTCGAATGCGCGCCTTGAGGGAACCTCCACTTCCGGGTGGTCCTTGCGTACATGCGTGACATAGCGGTCGTATGCCGACTCGTCGGTCAGCTCCCGCAGATACCAGCGGATGCCCCTAAACGCGCGTGTCAGTGCCGACCGCATCGCGGGCCTCCTCCTTCTCCGCCCGGGTCGGGAACAGCCCGTCCGGGGCGACGATCTTCGACTCGACGTACGGCGCCTCGTGCAGCGTGGACAGCGCCGGGCGGCGGACGTGCCGGACGCAGACGCGGACCGCGTCGACGACCACGACGACGATCAGCAGGGCGAGGACCGCGCAGAGCACGCCGTCCACCGTGGCGTTGGTGACGATGGTGTGCATGTCGTCCATGTCCTTCGCGGGGGCGATGACCTCGCCGCGGTCGATCCCGGCCTGGTAGACGCTGCGCTGCTCGAAGAAGCCCACGCGCGGATCGCTGGAGAACACCTTCTGCCAGCTCGCGGTCAGCGTCACCGTGGCGTCCCAGGCGAGCGGAATCCCGGTGATCCAGGCCCACTTGAGCCGTCCGGACTTCACCAGCAGCGTGGTGCACACGGCCAGCGCGACGGCGGCCAGCAACTGGTTGGAGATGCCGAAGATCGGGAAGAGCTGGTTGATCCCGCCGAGCGGCTCATGGACGCCCACCCACAGGAAGTACCCCCACAGCCCGCACACGATCGCGCTGGTGATGACCAGGCCGGGCTTCCAGCTGACGTCCTTGAACGGCTTGTAGACGTTGCCGAGGGTGTCCTGGAGCATGAACCGGCCCACGCGGGTGCCCGCGTCCAGCGCGGTCAGGATGAACAGCGCCTCGAACATGATGGCGAAGTGATACCAGAACGCCTTGAGGCTGCCCCCGGTCACCTGGGAGAAGATCTCCGAGACACCGACGGCGAGGGTGGGCGCGCCGCCCGTGCGGGACAGCAGGCTGGACTCCTCGACGCTGGCCGCGGCGGCGGCCAGGTCCTGCGGGGAGATCTGGTAGCCCCAGCCGGTCACCACCTGCGAGGCGCTCTCCACCGTGGTGCCGATGGCCCCGGCGGGCGCGTTCATCGCGAAGTACAGACCCGGGTCGATGATGCTCGCCGCGACCAGCGCCATCACCGCCACCGACGACTCCATCAGCATGGAGCCGTAGCCGATCATCCGGACCTGGGTCTCCTTCTGGATCATCTTGGGGGTGGTACCGGAGGAGATCAGGGAGTGGAAGCCGGACAGGGCGCCGCAGGCGATGGTGATGAAGACGAACGGGAAGAGGGAGCCCGCGAAGACCGGGCCGTCGCCACGGGAGGCGAAGTCGGTGACGGCGGGCATCTTCAGCGTCGGCAGGGTGACGACCACGCCGAGGGCGAGCAGGCCGATGGTGCCGATCTTCATGAAGGTGGAGAGGTAGTCGCGCGGCGCGAGCAGCATCCACACCGGCAGGATCGAGGCGATGAAGCCGTACGCCACCAGCCAGATGACCAGCGTGGACGGGGCGAGGGTGAAGGTCTCCGCCCACGACGACTCGGCGACCCAGCGGCCCGCGACCAGCGCGAGCAGCAGCAGGGCCACCCCGATGACGGAGACCTCGACGACCCGGCCGGGGCGGATGACCCGCAGGTAGAAGCCCATCAGCAGGGCGATCGGGATGGTCATGCCGATGGAGAAGGTGCCCCACGGCGACTCGGCGAGGGCGTTGACCACGACCAGGGCGAGCACCCCGAGCAGGATGATCATGATGGCGAAGGCGGCGAGCAGCGCCGCCGCCCCGCCGAACGGGCCGATCTCCTCACGGGCCATCTGGCCGAGCGAGCGCCCGTCGCGGCGGGTGGAGAAGAACAGCACCACCATGTCCTGCACGGCGCCCGCGAAGATGACGCCCGCGATGATCCAGATCGTGCCGGGCAGATAGCCCATCTGGGCCGCGAGCACCGGACCGACCAGCGGTCCGGCACCGGCGATCGCCGCGAAGTGGTGGCCGAGCAGCACCCGCCGGTCGGTGGGGTGGAAGTCGATGCCGTTGTCGAGGCGTTCGGCCGGGGTGGCGCGGGTGCGGTCGACCTTGAGCACCCGGCGCGCGATGAACTTGGCGTAGAAGCGGTAGGCGATCGCGTACGAGCCCAGGGCCGCCGCCACCATCCAGGCGGCGGACACCTCCTCGCCGCGGGAGAGCGCGAGGACGGTCCAGCCGGTGGCCCCGACCAGCGCTACGAGCGTCCAGATGACGATGGTTCGAGGGTTCGCGGTGCGCACCGGGTCGTCCTCCCGTCGCTGCCATGCCGTAGGTCATGGGGTCTGCGATGACGCCAGGACCGTAGAGCAGGATCAGCAGGTGCGCTACAGCGCGCGCACTATTCCTGTGGACGCTTCAATCTCGCCACGAACTTGTAGCGGTCTCCGCGGTACACCGAGCGCACCCACTCCACCGGATGGCCGTCCCGGTCCAGGGAGTGCCGGGAGAGCATCAGCATCGGCAGGCCCACGTCGGTGCCGAGCAGTCCGGCCTCGCGCGGGGTGGCCAGCGAGGTCTCGATGGTCTCCTCGGCCTCGGCCAGATGGACGTCGTACACCTCCGCGAGGGCGGTGTACAGGGAGGTGTACTTGACCAGCGAGCGGCGCAGCGCCGGGAAGCGCTTGGCGCTCAGGTGCGTGGTCTCGATGGCCATCGGCTCGCCGTTGGCCATGCGCAGCCGCTCGATGCGCAGCACCCGGCCGCCCGCGGTGATGTCGAGCAGCCCGGCGAGGGTGTCGTCGGCGGTGATGTAGCCGATGTCCAGGAGCTGGGAGGTGGGCTCCAGGCCCTGGGCGCGCATGTCCTCCGTGTAGGAGGTGAGCTGGAGCGCCTGGGAGACCTTGGGCTTGGCGACGAAGGTGCCCTTGCCCTGGATGCGCTCCAGACGGCCCTCGACGACGAGTTCCTGGAGGGCCTGGCGCACGGTGGTGCGGGAGGTGTCGAACTCGGCGGCGAGCGTGCGCTCGGGCGGCACGGGGGTGCCCGGCGCCTGGGTCTCCGTCATGTCGAGCAGGTGCTTCTTCAGGCGGTAGTACTTGGGCACGCGTGCGGTACGGACGCCTGCCCCGCCCTCGTTCTCCGCACTGCTGACGTCGGTGCTCATGCTCCGCCTTCCCGGCTCCCGGTCCGACACGACCGACGTGTGTCGGCCACGGCTCACATCGTGGCACGGCTTTTCGTACGGGTCTCCGCACGGTCCGTGATCCCCTCTGTATACCCCCGCGCCCATCGTTGGTCTAGTCCATCCCGCGCAATGGTCCCCCAGTGGTCTACCGGAGGAGGGCCCCGTCTGGCGGTGTTTTCGTCGCCTTCTTTAGTAATGGTTCCTGCATATGTAGGTCCCATAACGGCTGGTAGAGGCCTACTTCAGGACCCTTGACAGGCCATTTGGTCTGGGCCAAGCTCCCGGTACTGGTCTACACCATTGGTCCAGGTCCCGGCCCCACGGACAGCACGCGTTGACGGTCTCACCGCGGGGACGAGGGGGGTTTGTGGCATCCCTGAGGAGGGTGGCGTGAAGCGCAAGCTGATATCCGCGATCGGTGTCGCGGCAATGATGGTCTCCATCGCTGCGTGCGGGGGCGACGACGGCGACGAGGGCGACGGCGGCAAGGCCGGCGCGGACGGCTACGCGGGCCAGACCCTCACCGTGTGGGTGATGGACGGCTCCTCGCCCGACGACTGGCAGGCCGACCTGGCCGCCGCCTTCGAGAAGAAGACCAAGGCGAAGGTCAAGTTCGAGGTCCAGCAGTGGAACGGCATCCAGCAGAAGCTGACCACCGCCCTGTCCGAGGAGAACCCGCCGGACGTCTTCGAGATCGGCAACACCCAGACCCCGGCCTACGCCAAGACCGGCGGCCTCGCCGACCTCGCCGACCTGAAGGCCGAGATCGGCGGTGAGTGGACCGAGTCCCTCAACGAGTCCTCCATCTACGAGGGCAAGCAGTACGCGGCGCCCTGGTACTTCGCCAACCGCGTGGTCCTCTACAACAAGGAGGTCTGGGCCGAGGCCGGGATCAAGGAGACCCCCAAGACCCGCGACGAGTTCTACGACGCCCTGAAGACGATCGGCGAGAAGACCGACGCCGAGCCGATCTACCTGCCCGGCCAGAACTGGTACCACTTCGTCGGCCTGGTCATCGGCGAGGGCGGCGAACTCGTCAAGAAGGACGGCGACAAGTACGTCTCCAACCTCGACGACCCCAAGGTCGCCGCCGCCATGGAGACGTACAAGAAGTTCCAGGCCCTGTCCAAGGCGCCCAAGGACAAGGACGAGGCCACCCCGCAGCAGGGCCAGGTCTTCGGCAAGGGCGACGTCGGCGCGTTCATCGGCATGGGCTGGGAAGCCGGCATCGCGATCGAGGCCAACCCGAAGATCGAGGAGCAGATCGGCTACTTCACCATCCCGGGCGCCACGGCCGACAAGCCCGAGGGCGTCTTCCTCGGCGGCTCCAACCTGGCCGTCGCCGCGGGCAGCAAGAAGCAGGAACTGGCCAAGGAGTTCCTGAAGATCGCCCTGTCGGACGAGTTCGAGGGCCAGCTCGCCAAGACCAACGGCGTGATCCCGAACAAGGAGTCCCTGCAGACCAACCTGACGGGCAACGCCGCCGCCGAGGCCGCCGCCCCGGCCGCCGCGGGCGGTGGCACCACGCCGCTGATCCCCGAGTGGGCCGCCGTCGAGAACGCCCCCAACCCGATCAAGACCTACATGACCGCCGTGCTGGGCGGTAAGTCCCCGGCCGAGGCCGCCGCGCAGGTCGAGGACGAGTTCAACAAGCGCCTGTCGCAGCAGCAGTAAGGCACAGGGGAGGGGGGCCCGGTTCCGGTCGGGCCCCCGCCCCGCGTTCCGTCAGGTCGAGTAGGTCGAGTAGAGAGAACGCGAGCATGACCGTGCAGACCGAACGGCCGCCCTCCGGGCCGACGGACGTCCGCAAGGGGGCGGACGGCGGCGAGTCCGACAGGCCGACACCGCGAGCCGCGGCGCGCGTCGGCGCGCTCGCCCCGTACCTGTTGCTGCTGCCCGCCTGCGTGGCCACCGTGCTGCTGCTGGGCTGGCCGCTGCTGAAGGACATCCTGCTGTCGTTCCAGAACCTCAACATGACGCAGCTGATCCAGCACGTCACCGAGTGGAACGGCGTCGACAACTACAAGGAGGTCCTCACCGGCGAGGACTTCTGGCGCGTCACCCTGCGCTCGGTCCTGTTCACGGCGGTCAACGTCGCCCTGACCATGGTCTGCGGCGCACTGGTCGGCCTGCTGCTCGCCCGCCTCGGCAGGCGGATGCGGTTCCTGCTGATGATCGGCCTGGTGCTGGCCTGGGCGATGCCGGTGGTCGCGGCGACCACCGTCTACCAGTGGCTGTTCGCCGAGCGCTTCGGCGTCGTCAACTGGGTCCTGGACAAGCTCGGCTGGCACTCCATGGCCGACTACAGCTGGACCAGCAGCCAGATGTCGACGTTCTTCGTCGTCACCGTGCTGATCGTCTGGATGTCCATCCCGTTCGTCGCCATCAACCTGTACGCGGCGACCACCGTGATCCCCGGCGAGCTGTACGAGGCCGCGGCCCTAGACGGCGCGGGCGCGTGGAAGTCCTTCACCACGGTCACCCTGCCGGTGCTGCGGCCCTTCCTCTACGCCACGACGTTCCTGGAGGTCATCTGGATCTTCAAGGCGTTCGTGCAGGTCTACGTCATCAACGCGGGCGGCCCCGACCGGCTCACCGAGATCCTGCCCGTCTACGCCTACATCGAGGGCGTCGGCAACCAGCACTACGGCATGGGCGCCGCCATCGCCGTCCTGACCATCCTGATCCTGCTCGGGCTCACCGCCTACTACCTGCGGATCGTGCTCAAGCAAGACGAGGAGGGGGAGCTGTGAAGCGCACGCTCTTCGGCCGCATCTGGCCCAACGTCACGGCCGTCGTCCTGTTCGTCGGCTGCGTCTTCCCCGTGTACTGGATGTTCTCCACGGCCTTCAAGCCGACCGGCGACATCATCTCCGAGGACCCCGTCTGGTTCCCCACCGACGTCACCCTGGAGCACTTCAAGACGGCGACCAGCGTCGACCACTTCTGGACGTACGTGACCAACTCGTTGATCGTCACGAGCCTCGCGGTCGTCTTCTCCCTGATCATCGCGCTCGCCGGATCCTTCGCCCTGGCCCGGATGCGGTTCAAGGGGCGGCGCGGCTTCATCGTCGGCTTCATGCTGGCCCAGATGGCGCCCTGGGAGGTCATGGTCATCGCGATCTACATGATCGTCCGGGACGCCTCCCTGCTGAACAGCCTGGTCCCGCTGACGGTCTTCTACATGATGATGATCCTGCCCTTCACCATCCTGACACTGCGCGGCTTCGTCGCCGCCGTGCCCAGGGAACTGGAGGAGGCGGCCATGGTCGACGGCTGCACCCGCGTCACCGCGTTCCGCAGGGTGATCCTCCCGCTGCTCGCCCCCGGCCTGATGTCGACCTCCATGTTCGGCTTCATCACCGCCTGGAACGAGTTCCCGCTGGTCCTGGTGCTCAACAAGGAGGCCGAGGCACAGACCCTGCCGTTGTGGGTGTCCAGCTTCCGCACCGCCTTCGGCGACGACTGGGGCGCCACCATGGCCGCCTCCTCCCTCTTCGCCGTCCCGATCCTGATCCTCTTCGTCTACCTCCAGCGCAGGGCCGTCAGCGGCCTGACCGATGGCGCCGTGAAGGGATAACGCCACCCGATGACCACTTTCGCGAGCGGCACCGACACCCTCACGCGGGACGCCCTGACCGTTCTCCAGCCCGGCTTCACCGGCACCACCGCCCCCGACTGGCTGCTGCGCCGCCTCGGCGAGGGCCTCGCCTCGGTGGGCCTGTTCGGCCGCAACATCGCCTCCCCCGCCCAACTCGCCGCCCTGACCGCACAGTTGCGGGCCGAGCGCGATGACGTCCTGGTCGCCATCGACGAGGAGGGCGGCGACGTCACCCGCCTGGAGGTGCGCACCGGCTCCTCCTACCCCGGCAACCACGCCCTGGGCGCGGTGGACGACACCGGCCTGACCCGCGAGGTGGCCCACGCGCTCGGCCGCCGCCTGGCCGCCTGCGGGGTCAACTTCAACTGGGCCCCCTCGGCCGACGTCAACTCCAACCCCGACAACCCGGTGATCGGCGTACGGTCCTTCGGCGCCGCCCCCGACCTGGTCGCCCGGCACACCGCCGCCTATGTCACGGGCCTCCAGTCGGCCGGGGTCGCCGCCTGCACCAAGCACTTCCCCGGCCACGGGGACACCGCCGTCGACTCCCACCACGCGATGCCCCGCATCGACGCCGGCCCCGCGGTACTGGCCGACCGCGAGCTGGCGCCGTTCCGGGCCGCCATCGCCGCCGGGACCAAGGCGGTGATGAGCGCCCACATCCTGGTCCCGGCCCTGGACCCGGACCACCCGGCGACCCTCTCGCCCCGCATCCTCACCGAGCTGCTGCGCGGCGAACTCGGCTATGACGGCCTGATCGTCACCGACGGCATGGAGATGCAGGCCATCGCGGGCACCTACGGCATCGAACGCGGCAGCGTCCTCGCCATCGCCGCCGGTGCCGACGCCATCTGCGTGGGCGGCGGCCTCGCCGACGACGACACGGTACGACGGCTGCGCGACGCCCTCGTGGCCGCCGTGCGCGCGGGTGAGCTGGCCGAGGCGCGGCTCGCGGACGCGGCCGAGCGGGTACGCAAGCTCGCCCAGTGGACGGCGGGCGAGTCCGGGCCGTCCGGCCCCGCCGACGACGAGGTGGGCATGCGGGCCGCCCGCCGCGCCCTGCGGATCACCGGTGACCGCACCCCGCTCACCGCTCCGCCCTACGTCGCCGCGCTCACGCCGGTCGCCAACATCGCCGTCGGCGACGAGACGCCCTGGGGCGTGGCCGCCGAGCTGGCCGGGCTGCTGCCCGGCACCGAGTCGGGCACCTTCACGGGCAGCGTGGCGGCCGGTGCGGTCCTGGCGGCGGCCGGGGAGCGCCGTATCGTCGCCGTCGTCCGCGACGAGCACCGGCACCCCTGGATGGCGGCCCTGACCACCCTGCTCGCGGCCCGCCCTGACACCGTTGTCGTCGAGATGGGGGTCCCCCAGGCGCCGCCCCGGGGCGCGCTGCACCTCGCCACCTACGGCGCGGCGCGGGTCTGCGGCCGGGCGGCGGCGGAGGTTCTCGCGGGGGTCGTCACGGGGGGATGACCCACGGGAGACGGCGAACGCCGGGCGCCCCCTCACGGGGTGCCCGGCGTTCGCCTTCGCCGGTCAGATGCCCTGCCAGTCCGGCTTGTTGGCGTAGGTGTGCCGGAAGTAGTCGGCGAGCTTCAGCTTCGACGCGGCGGCCTCGTCGACGACCACGGTGGCGTGCGGGTGCAGCTGGAGCGCGGAGGCCGGGCATACGGCGGCGACCGGGCCCTCGACGGTCGCGGCGACCGCGTCCGACTTGCCCTCGCCGGTGGCCAGCAGCACCAGGTGGCGGGCCTCCAGGATGGTGCCGATGCCCTGCGTGATGACGTGGTGCGGCACCTGGTCGATGTCGCCCTCGAAGAAGCGCGCGTTGTCGACGCGGGTCTGCTCGGTCAGCGTCTTGATCCGGGTGCGCGAGGCCAGCGACGAACACGGCTCGTTGAAGCCGATGTGCCCGTCCGTGCCGATCCCGAGCAGCTGGAGGTCCACCCCGCCCGCCGCGGCCAGCGCCGCGTCGTAGGCCTCGCACGCCGCCTGGACGTCCGCGGCCTCGCCGTCGGGCCCGTAGAACGCGTCCATCCCGATCCCGAGCGGCTCCAGCACCTCACGCCGCAGCACCGAGCGGTACGACTCCGGGTGCGCGGCGGGCAGCCCCACGTACTCGTCGAGCTGGGCGATCCGCGCCCGCGAGACGTCCACCGCGCCGGAGCGCGCCTTGGCCGCCAGCGCCTCGTACACGGGCAGCGGGGTGGAGCCGGTGGCCACCCCGAGCAGGGCGTCGGGCTTGCCCCTGAGCAACCGCGCCATGGCCTCGGCTATCAGCTCGCCGCCCGCCTTGGCGTCCGGAACGATGACAACTTCCACGCTGGGCCTGCCGTTCTGAAGAGGGGGTCACGGGGATGTGGTTTAGACCAATCTCGGGTCCAATTTAACAGGCGCGGCGCGGCGCGGGGGAGTGCAATGGGAGGGAAGGCACGGGGACCGTCAGGAGGACCGGGAGGACACCCTTATGAGCGGCACGACCCTCGACCCGCGCGGCGACGTCCCCGGCCGGATCATGGCCCGCGAGATGGCCGAACAGCCCGCCGTGCTCCGGCGGCTCCTGGACGAGGGCGCCGGGCCCATCCGGCGGGTGGCCCGGGAGATCGCCGCCCGGAGACCCCGCTTCGTCCTGCTCACCGCCCGCGGCACCTCCGACAACGCCGCGCTGTACGCCAAGTACCTGCTGGAGATCCGCCTCGGCCTGCCCTGCGGGCTCGCCTCGATGTCCACGACCACGGCCTACGGCGCCCGCCCGGACCTCACGGACGTGCTGGTCATCACCGTCAGCCAGTCCGGCGGCTCACCGGACCTGGTCGCCTCCACCCAGGCCGCCCGCGCGGCCGGGGCGATCACCCTCGCCGTCACCAACAACCCCGACTCGGCGCTGGCGGGCATCTCCGAGCACCACATCGACATCCTGGCCGGACCGGAGCGGGCGCTGCCCGCCACCAAGACCTACACGGCCTCCCTGCTCGCCCTCTACCTCTTCGTCGAGGGCCTGCGCGACGGCGACGGCGCCCCCGCGCGGGTGCTGCCCGGCCTGGCCGAGCAGCTGCTCGCCCGGCACGACGAGGTGCGCGCGCTGGCCGCCCGGTACCGGTTCGCCGAGCGCATGGTGATCACCTCACGCGGCTACGGCTACCCCACCGCCAAGGAGGCCGCCCTGAAGCTGATGGAGACCAGCTACATCCCCGCCCTGTCCTACTCCGGCGCCGATCTGCTGCACGGCCCGCTCGCCATGGTCGACAACGTCTCGCCGGTGATCGCGGTGGTCACCGACGGCAGGGGCGGCGAGGCGCTGCGCCCCGTCCTGGACCGGCTGCGCGGACGCGGCGCCGACCTGGTCGTCATCGGCCCCCGGGAACACGTCGAGCGCGCCTCGGCCGGGTTCGTCATGCCCACCGAGAACGTCGCCGAGGAGGTCCAGCCGGTCCTGGAGATCATCCCGCTCCAGCTGCTGGCCCACGAGGTGACCATCGCCCGGGGCCAGGACCCGGACGCCCCGCGCGCGCTGGCGAAGGTGACGGAGACGAGCTGAAGGGGGCGCACCGGCGCGTTGGCGGAAATTGGCGCCGGCATCCGGCCCCGCGGCCGACGCGCGCGGGTTAGGCTGGCCGAGCGTCAAGTCCAGTCAGTCTCCGACAACAAATACCGCCCACGCATGGACACACCCAACTGGTCTAGTCCACAATGTGTGGTGGAAATCAATGCGCGGGGAAGCTGCCTGTTCCCCGCGCAGATCACAAGCCTCCGTCTTCCCCGCACAGGAAGGCGGATCGAGGAACCGGCGCTCTCTGCCCTGACTGCCCCGGCTCCTCATCCTTCGGCCGACCGGGACCGCACACCCCGCGGCCGTTGTTGCTCCGGGCTGCGGTGCCGGGAGGGTTGAGGGTCCCTCTCAGGCGCCGCGGCCCGCGGGTGTTTCCGGGGGGTTCGCGCTTTTAGGCGCCCCGCACACCCCCGGGTACGCTCACAAGGTGCCCTCCATGAACGAACTGGTCCGCCAGCACACCGCCCTCGACGACTCCGACCTCGAGTGGCTCCATCTGCTGGTCTCGGAGTGGCAACTGCTCTCCGACCTCTCCTTCGCCGACCTCGTCCTGTGGGTCCCCACCAGCGACGGCACCCGCTATGTCTCCGTCGCCCAGATGCGGCCCAACACCGGCCCCACCTCCTACCAGGACGACATGGTCGGCCACCTCGTCCCGCGGGGCCGCCGCCCCATGCTGGACGCCGCCCTCGACGAGGGCCGCATCGTCCGCGAGGGCGACCCGGAGTGGCGCGAGGAGGTCCCCGTCCGGGTCGAGTCCATCCCCGTACGGCGCGACGGCCGGGTCCTGGGCGTCATCGCCCGCAACACCAACCTCCTCACCGTGCGCACCCCGAGCCGACTGGAGCTGACCTACCTGCAGAGCGCCTCGGACCTCGCCCAGATGATCGCGGCCGGTTCCTTCCCGTTCCCCAACCAGCAGGTCGACATGGACGCCTCGCCCCGCGTCGGCGACGGCCTGATCCGGCTGGACGCCGACGGCACCGTCCAGTACGCCTCCCCGAACGCGCTCTCCGCCTACCACCGCATGGGCCTCGCCGCCGACCTCGTCGGCCACCACCTGGGCCACACCACCGCCGAACTCGCCCCCTCCCGGGGGCCGGTGGACGAGGCACTCGCCAAGGTGGCCAGCGGCTGGGCCCCGCGCGAGTTCGAGATCGAGGCCAAGGACGGCGTCATCCAGTTCCGGGCGATCCCGCTCAAGCCCAAGGGCACCCGCATCGGCTCCCTGGTACTGCTCCGGGACGTCACCGAACTGCGACGCCGCGAACGCGAGTTGATCACCAAGGACGCCACCATCCGGGAGATCCACCACCGGGTGAAGAACAACCTCCAGACGGTGGCCGCCCTGCTGCGCCTCCAGGCCCGGCGCATCGAGTCCGAGCGCGGTCGCGCGGCGCTGGAGGAGGCCGTACGCCGGGTCGGCTCGATCGCGATCGTGCACGAGACGCTCTCCCAGAACCTGGACGAGCGCGTGGAGTTCGACGAGATCGCCGACCGGGTGCTGGCGATGGTCGCCGAGATCTCACCCGGCAAGGTCACCGGCCGCCGCACCGGCCGCTTCGGCATCCTGGACGCCGAGGTCGCCACCCCGCTGTCGATGGTCCTGACCGAGGTGCTCCAGAACGCCCTGGAGCACGGCTTCCGCGAGGGCGACACCGGCACGGTCGAGGTCTCCGCGGTGCGTGGCGGTACGTCGAAGGAGTCCCGCCTGCTGGTCACGGTGCATGACGACGGGGTGGGCCTGCCCGAGGGCTTCGACCCGCACACCTCCGGAAACCTGGGCCTGCAGATCGTACGGACCCTGGTGGAGGGCGAGTTGGGCGGCACCTTCGACATGGTCCCGGCACCGGAGCGGGGCACCCAGGTGATCCTGGACGTGCCGGTGCGCTCGCAGAAGTAGCCGAGTCGCCCGCGGGTGGGGGCAAAGCAAAAGGCCCCGGACCCATGGGGTCCGAGGCCAGTGCTCGCTGCTGCTGCAAGTTCAAGCGCATCGGGGGTACTGCGCGCTGCGACTCGGGTGGCGGGAGATGCGTACTCGCTGCACGCGCCGCCAAGCTCAGGCTGTCAGCGGGGTGGGTATGTCAGGCGGAGGCCTGACGAGCCCGGTTGCGGGCGGCGCGGCGCTTCATCGCGCGGCGCTCGTCCTCGCTGAGTCCACCCCAGACACCGGAGTCCTGACCGGACTCCAGCGCCCACTGCAGGCACTGCTCGATAACCGGGCAGCGACGGCAGACGGCCTTGGCTTCCTCGATCTGCAGCAGCGCAGGACCGGTGTTGCCGATGGGGAAGAACAACTCGGGGTCTTCCTCGCGGCAAACGGCGCGGTGACGCCAGTCCATGGCTGCTACCTCTCCTTGGTATTACGTGCTGATTGCTTGTGAATGTGAACGCTTTCACGAATCCCTCAACAAGTGAAGGGCCGACCGTCAGGTTTCCCTGCCGTGGTCCTGTGATTTGGAGAGGGGTTCCGGTGATCTGTGGAGCCGGTGTTGCGGGCTGTCCCGATCGCCACGTAGAGACTCGCAAACCTCAGCGGCGGATACAACCCCTTCCGGAAAGTTTTTTTTGATTCCTCGGTGTCGACTAGGTCACAGCCGTACTTCCATGGGGTGGATCGTGGCCTAAACGTTCGAGTGAAAGGACTTCAGCCCTTTCTGCTCACACAATCACACGCAGTGCACGGCGTACGCCTGTGAACGTCACGCTGGTGCGCAGCCCCAGGTGGTCACCGTCCATCTGAAGGGGCAGTGGCGCCTTCGAATGCAAGGTGAAGTCGGTCAGATCGTGCAGGGACACCGCGTGCCTGCCACGGGGGCCGCGCTCGGGGGACGAAGTGAGCAACTGGGTGCCATACCGGGCAACCGCGGCCGTGGACAGACGGCTGAGCCCGAATACGTCGAGCCCGGTATCGAACGAGGCCTTAGGTGACGCGTACATCGGGCGATTGCCGAGGAACGTCCACGGGGCGGTGTTCGAGACTATGGACACCACCAGTCCCTCGACCGGATCCGCGCCGGCCCGCTCCAGGGTGATGGTGCCGTGCCGCCGGTTGGGCTCGCCGAGCAACTGGCGCACCACCTGGCGGACGTAGAGCGCGTGGGTCGACTTCTTGCCGAGTTCGCGCTGCTGCTCGACCCGGCCGACCACGCCCCCGTCGAAGCCGAGCCCCGCGTTGAAGGTGAACCAGCGCGCCGGGACCGCCTCGTCGTCGCTGCCCGGGGTGCCGGAGGCGAGGCCGAGGCCGACGGTGCGCTCGCTGCCCTCGCGCAGCGCGTCGAGCAGGGCGCCGGTGGCCTCCACGGCGTCGTTGGGCAGGCCCAGGGCGCGGGCGAAGACATTGGTGGAGCCGCCGGGGACCACGGCGAGGCCCGGCAGGTGCGCCGGATCCGGACCGGCGTGCAGCAGACCGTTGACGACCTCGTTGACCGTGCCGTCACCGCCGAGGGCCACCACCAGGTCTATGTCGTCGCTCTCCGCCGCCTGCCGACCGAGATCGCGGGCGTGCCCGCGGTACTCGGTGGTGACCGCCTCCAGCTTCATCTCGCTCGCGAGCGCGTGGATCAGCACATCGCGCGTACGTGCGCTTGTGGTGGTTGCCGCCGGATTGACCACGAGAAGTGCACGCATGGAGGGCAGCGTACCTACTGGGGGGTACCGGGCGTAGACCGGAGTGCGGATCGGATGGACCGGAGGGCTACCCTGCTGGGGTGAGCAGTGAGCAGAAGCCCGATGGTTCCGCCCAGCCGGAGAACGGTGAGTCCCGGCCGCGCCGGCTGATGTGGGCCGCCGTGCTCACCGGCCTCGAAGGGCTGGCGCTGATGGTCGGCGGGGTCTGGATCCTCGTCTACGGGCTCATGGGCGAGGCGGACGACCAGCGGCAGGCCGTGACCGGGGGGATCACCCTCGCCGTGCTGGCGCTGCTGCCGCTGCTGGCCGCGCGCGGACTGCTCGGCCGACGCGGCTGGAGCCGGGGGCCCGCCGTCATCACGCAGATCATGGCGCTGCCGGTGGCCTACAACCTGCTCCAGGCCGACAGCGCCTCCATCCCGGCGGGCATCGTGCTCGGGGTCGTGGCGGTCACGGCGCTCGTGCTGCTGATGAACCCCGCGACGACCCGGGCCCTCGGGATCCGGGGACCCGGCAGCGCCGAGAAGTAGCCCGCCAGCTCCCCGGTCACTCCTCCACGAGGAGCTTCTCCCGCAACTGCGCCAGGGTGCGGGCGAGCAGGCGGGAGACGTGCATCTGGGAGATGCCGACCTCCTGCGCGATCTGCGACTGGGTCATGTTGGCGAAGAAGCGCAGCAGCAGGATCCGCTTCTCGCGCGGCGGCAGGTCCTCGAGGAGCGGCTTGAGGGACTCGCGGTACTCCACGCCCTCCAGCGCCTCGTCCTCCGCGCCGAGGGTGTCGGCGACCGCCGGGGACTCGTCGTCGGTGTCGGGGACGTCCAGGGACAGCGTGGAGTACGCGTTGGCGGACTCCAGGCCCTCCAGGACCTCCTCCTCCGAGATCGCCAGCTTCTCGGCCAGCTCATGGACCGTGGGGGAGCGGCCGTGCAGCTGGGACAGCTCGGCCGTCGCGGTGGTCAGCGACAGCCGCAGCTCCTGGAGGCGGCGCGGGACGCGGACCGCCCAGCCCTTGTCGCGGAAGTGCCGCTTGATCTCGCCGACGACCGTCGGGGTGGCGTACGTGGAGAACTCCACGCCCCGCTCCGGGTCGAACCGGTCCACCGACTTGATCAGGCCGATGGTGGCGACCTGGGTGAGGTCGTCGAGCGGCTCGCCGCGGTTGCGGAACCGGCGCGCGAGGTGCTCGACGAGCGGCAGATGCATCCGGACCAGCTGATTGCGCAGCTCCGCGTACTGCGGGCTGCCCTCCCTCAGCTGGCGCAGCTCGACGAACATGGCGCGCGCCCCGCTGCGGTCCGGCGCCTCGTGCTGCGTGCCCTGCACGCCCTGCGCGGCCGCGTCCTGCTCGGAGTATCGCTCGTGCTCGCTCATCGTCCCGCCCGTTGCCCTTCCCCGAGCCCTCGCCGCAGCTCGGACAGGGGTGACCCCGATCCGCCGTTCCAGAGGTGCGCTCTGCCCGGCACCTTCCTGATCCCGCTGCCCGCCGACCGGGAGTTCGGCCTCCGCCGAGTCCCCGGAGTCGTCCTCCGGGTGCGGCCGGGCCTGCTCGGGGATGCCGTCGATGCCGTCCGCCATGCGCCTGGCTCCGTCCGGACCGCCCGCCCCGGGGTCCTCGGCGTCGGCGGAAGGTTGAATTCCGTCCTCGGCCGGCAGCTCACGTGTGCCGCGATCTTCGTCCCGCACCGGCCCGTCCCCGTCCCTCACGCCGGCCCAGGTCCCGCGCCGCGCTGTTTGTAGAGGCTGATCGAAACGGTCTTGTCCTCGTCCACGGCGGAGGAGACCTTGCCCGCGAGGGCGGACAGCACGGTCCAGGCGAAGGTGTCCCGCGAGGGGGCGTGGCCGTCGGTGGTCGGCGCCGAGACGGTGACCTCCAGCGAGTCGTCGACGAGCCGGAAGACACAGCTGAGCACCGAACCGGGGACGGCCTGCTGGAGCAGGATCGCGCAGGCCTCGTCCACCGCGATGCGCAGGTCCTCGATCTCGTCGAGGGTGAAGTCCAAACGGGCCGCGAGACCGGCCGTGGCCGTCCGCAGCACCGACAGGTAGGCACCCGCGGCCGGCAGCCGGACTTCCACGAAGTCCTGGGTCGCGGGCTCGCCTGCGATCTGGGACACCCTCACCTCCAAGGTGGTACAAGCTGTTCGGGGCCGAGGGTCGCCCCTCGGGGAACGCGATGTGGTTCAGCCGTGACGCTACCGCGCCCTCGACGATCCTGTCCCCGGGACCCCATCCCCGTGCTGTCACTCATAGTAAACATACATATACGCACAGTGGCTAGGGGGTCTGCGGGCCCAATTGGGAAGAGCGCGCGCCGGGTTGACGTACCCAGACGTCAGACCGTCGAACCGTCCTGCCGCCGGGACCTTTACCGGTCAGGCCAGGACATGATCGACAAAGCACCAACGCCAGCTCTCGCCGGGCTCGAAGGTCCGCATCACCGGGTGGCCGGTCTCCGTGTGGTGCTCCGTCGCGTGCCGTCCCGGCGAGGAGTCGCAGCAGCCGACGAAGCCGCAGGACAGGCAGAGCCTCAGCTGCACCGGATGCGTGCCCTGCCGCAGGCACACCAGGCACGTGACGCTGAGCGGCTCGGGTTCGGGGTGTGGCAGCGCGTCGGCGTGCGTGCACTGTTTCATGATTGCCAGATTACGACGGGCGTGCGGCCGACCGCGCGGAAAAGGTAGGGGGCGTGAGGGCATGGACGTGATGCCACTGCTGTTGCTGGTGGCGGGCAGCGCGGCGGTCGCGGGGGCGGGGCGGCGCACCCCGGTCCCGGCGCCGCTGCTGCTGGTGGCGGCGGGGCTGGCGGTGTCGTACGTGCCCGGGGTGCCGGACTACCACATCGACCCGCACGTGGTCCTGCCGCTGATCCTGCCCCCGCTGCTGCACCTGGCGGCCATCGACAGCTCCTACCTCGACCTGCGCGCCCAGCTCCGCCCGGTCGCCCTGCTGTCGGTGGGCTACGTGCTGTTCGCCACCGTCGTCGTCGGCTGGGCCACCCATCTGATCGTGCCCGACCTCCCGCTGACCGCGGCGCTGGTGCTGGGCGCGGTGGTGGCGCCGCCGGACGCGGTGGCGGCCACGGCGATCGCGCGCCGGGTGGGGCTGCCGTCCCGGATCACCACGATCCTGCAGGGCGAGTCCCTGGTGAACGACGCCACCGCGATCACCGCCTACCGGGTGGCCCTCGCGGCGGCCGTCGGCGAGGGCGCCACCTGGGCGGGCGGCATCGGCGAGTTCCTGCTCGCGGCGGTCGGCGGCATCGGCATCGGCCTGGTGCTGATGGTGCCGATCCACTGGCTGCGCCTGCACCTGAAGGAGCCGCTGCTGCAGAACACCCTCTCGCTGCTGATCCCGTTCGTCGCGTACGCCGTCGCCGAGCAGGTGCACGCCTCCGGTGTCCTCGCGGTCGTCGTCGTGGCCCTGTACCTCGGCCACCGCGCGTGGCAGGTCGACTTCGCCACCCGCCTCCAGGAGGGCGCGGTGTGGAAGATGGTCGCCTTCGTCCTGGAGTCGTCGGTGTTCGCGCTCATCGGACTGCAACTGCCGGTCGTCCTCAGGGAACTCGAGACGCGCGAGGTCGGCTCGGCCCTCTGGTACGCGGTGGCCGTCTTCCTCGTGGTCGTCGTGGCCCGGTTCGTGTGGGTGTACCCGGCGACCTACCTGCCACGGCTGCTGTCGGCGCGGATCCGGAAACGGGAGGAGAACCCCACCTGGAAGGGGACGTTCATCATCTCCTGGGCCGGGATGCGGGGCGTGGTCTCCCTGGCCATCGCCTTCTCCATCCCGGCGACCATGCACGACGGTGAGCCCTTCCCCGGCCGCAATCTGATCCTCTTCCTGACCTTCACCACCGTCATCGGCACGCTCGTCCTCCAGGGCCTCACGCTGCCCACGCTGATCCGCCTGCTGAAGCTGCCCGGACGCGATGTGCGGGCCGAGACCCTCGCCGAGGCCAACTCCCAGGCGCAGGCCTCCCGGGCCGCCGAGCAGCGCCTGGAGGAACTCCTCGCCGACGAGCGCAACGCCCTGCCCGAGCCGCTCGCCGACCGGCTGCGCGCGGTCCTGGAGCGCCGCCGCAACGCCGTCTGGGAGCGCCTCGGCCAGCCCAACCCGATCACCGGCGAGACCGCCGACGACACCTACCGGCGGCTGGCCCGGGAGATGATCGGCGCCGAGCGGGAGGTGTTCGTCAGGCTCCGGGACGCCCGGTACATAGACGACGAGATGCTGCGCTCGCTGCTGCGCAGGCTGGACCTGGAGGAGGCGGCGGCGTACCGGGAGACGCACCAGTAGCGGGGGCTCTCTACGGGAACGGACGGCCGGTGACGACGGCCGCCACGGTGCTCCCGCGCGGGAAGGCTCCTTCCGCGGCCAGGGTGACAAGGCCGTACAGCATTTTGGCGACATAGAGACGTTCGACGGGCAGCCCGTGCCGCTGTTCGAAGTCCGCGGCGAAGGCGTCGAGTTCGGGGCCGGTACGGGCGTAACCGCCGAAGTGGAAGCGCTCGTCCAGCGACCAGGCACCGCGCGGCCCGCCGAACGCCCGCTCCTGCAGGGCCCGTATCTCCCCGCCGAGGAAACCGCCCCTGAGCACCGGCACCCCCACCGCCCGCTGCCCGGCCGCCAGTCCGGCGGCCAGCCCCGCCAGCGTGCCCCCGGTACCGCAGGCGACGGCCACGACCTCGGCGTGCCCACGCAGTTCCCCGCCGAGGTCCACACAGCCCCGTACGGCCTCGGCATTGCTGCCGCCCTCGGGCACGACGTACGCCCCCTCGGCGTCCGCCGCACGCAGCACACCCGCCAGCACCCCGGCCTCGGTCTTGCGTCGATACGTCGACCTGTCGACGAAGTGCAGCCGCATACCGTCGGCCGCACACCGCGCCAGGGACGCGTTGAGCGGCCGGTCGGCCAGCTCCTGCCCCCGGACCACCCCCACCGTGGGCAGCCCGAGCAGCCTGCCCGCGGCGGCGGTGGCCCGCAGATGGTTGGAGTAGGCACCACCGAAGGTGAGCACGGTGCGACCCCGCGCCGCCCTCAGATTGGGCACGAGCTTGCGCCACTTGTTGCCGATCAGCTCCGGGTGGATCAGATCGTCCCGCTTGAGGACGAGCCCGACGCCGTACCGCGCGAGGCGGTCGTCCGGCACCTCTTGGAGGGGGGAGGGGAGCAGGGGACGCAGGGTGGTGGGGTCGGGTCGGCTGGACACGCCACCATTGTCGGCGACGCGCCCCGGCACTGGGCGGGGGCGATGGTGGCTCGTGTCACTTGAGCCGCTCGCGGATCCGCTCCCGCATCCGCTTCATCGGGAAGCCGCGCGGGTCGGTCTTCCCCGGCTGCCACTCCAGGTGGCCGATGACCGAGCGCTCCGTCCAGCCGTGGTGGCGGCAGATCGCGGCGGCGGCCTTCTCGATGGCCTCGAGCTGGGCCTCGGGCCAGGGGTCCTCGCCGTCGCCGAGGTTCTCGCACTCGAAGCCGTAGAAGTGCCGGTTGCCGTCGGTGTTCGCCTCGTTGTCGGGCGGCAGCGCCTTCTCGGCGATCACGGCGCGCAGGACGTCGTCGTCGCCCCTGCCCGCGTGGTTGGCGCGGCCGTAGCCGACCAGGTGCACCCGGCCGTCCTTGGTGATCACGCCGTGGCACAGCGGCCCGGGCAGGCCCTCGTAGCCCTTGCGGCACAGGTCCACGGTGCGCTTGGTGCCCTTGGTGGCCGTGTGGTGGATCATCACGCCGTGGACCGGTCCCCACGGCCCCTTGTGGTTGCGGTGGTGCTGTCTCCACTCGCCCACCTCGACGACCGTGAGCCCTTCGGCCCGCAGCCGTGCGAGGAACTTGGCCGCGGACATCGGTGAGGCCATGGCCCGCCTCCTTCACCCGTTGCGCGACGACCACCCCGCGCGGTCGCCTCGTATCGCTGGATGTACCAAAACGGAGGCGGCCGGAACCCTCCGTTCGCACAGCGTGCGAGCCGATTCGGACACCAACCGGACGGCTGTGCGGACAGCGCGTCGCCGGGTTGCGACGGCCCCATGAGTCCCAGCGGGGGTCCCCATTTCTGCCCCGGCGGGCGATCAGAAATTCCCGCTCTTTCGGGTAATAGCATCGGCACGCTGAGTGATGGAAGGCTCTTTCGTGAGATCGGTGGCCGGCGCAGATCGCGGCCGGACACACAACCGGGAGGGCAGTTCCATATGTCGGTAGGCGAAGAGGTCCGCACGGAAGAGACCAGGCCGCAGCAGAGCCTCGGCACGGCGGCCGCGCGGAATCTGGCCACCACCACCAAGTCCGTGCCCCAGATGCAGGAGATCAGCTCGCGCTGGCTGCTGCGGATGCTGCCGTGGGTGGACGTGAAGGGCGGCACGTACCGGGTGAACCGGCGACTCACCTACGCCGTGGGCGACGGCCGCATCACCTTCGTGAAGACCGGTGACCGGGTCGAGGTCATCCCCGCCGAACTGGGCGAGATCCCCGCCCTGCGCGGATTCGAGGACGAGGAGGTGCTGGCCGAGCTGGCCCGGCGCTGTGAGCAGCGCGAGATCGCCGCGGGCCAGGTGATCGCCGACTTCGGCAACCAGACCGACGAGGTCTATCTGCTGGCCCACGGCAGGGTCGAGAAGTTCGGCACCGGCCCCTACGGCGACGACGAGAGCCTCGGCATCCTCGCCGACGGCGCCCACCTCGGCGAGCACGCGCTCCTCGACCCGGACGCCATCTGGGAGTTCACGGCCCGCGCGGTGACCGCCTGCACCGTCCTGGTGCTGTCCCGGCAGGACGTCGAGCAGGTCGCGGAGCGCTCGGACTCCCTGCGCGAACACCTGGAGTTCGTGCGCGCGATCCCCGAGCAGCGCACCAACAAGTACGGCGAGAAGGAGATCGACCTCGCCGCCGGCCACGCGGGCGAGCCGGACATCCCGCACACCTTCGTCGACTACGAGTCCCGGCCCCGCGAGTACGAACTGAGCATCGCCCAGACCGTGCTGCGCATCCACTCGCGCGTGGCCGACCTCTACAACCAGCCGATGAACCAGACCGAGCAGCAACTCCGGCTGACCGTGGAGGCGTTGAAGGAGCGCCAGGAGCACGAACTGGTCAACAACCGCGAGTTCGGGCTGCTGCACAACTGCGAGTACGACCAGCGGATCCAGCCGCACGACGGCGTGCCCGGCCCCGACGACATGGACGAGCTGCTCAGCAGGCGGCGCAGCACCAAGCTGTTCCTCGCCCACCCGCGCGCCATCGCCGCGTTCGGGCGTGAGCTGAACAAGCGCGGTCTGGTGCCGGAGACCATCGACATGGGCGGCAACCGCATCCCCACCTGGCGCGGTGTGCCCATCTTCCCGTGCAACAAGATCCCGGTCACCGAGGCCCGTACCACCTCGATCATCGCGATGCGGCTCGGCGAGGAGGACCAAGGCGTCATCGGACTGCGGCAGTCCGGCATCCCGGACGAGATCGAGCCGAGCCTGTCCGTGCGCTTCATGGGCATCAACGAACAGGCGATCATCAAGTACCTGGTGACGGCGTACTACTCGGCCGCGGTCCTCGTGCCGGACGCGCTCGGTGTGCTGGAGAACGTCGAGATCGGCCGCTGGCGGTGACCCTCCCGGTAGGCCTGCCGGGTCCTCGCCCGCCCGGGCGCGTGGACCCGGCGTGGAACCCCCAGGCGCTGGAAAGGCGGACCCCCATCGCGACGCCCCACACCGACAGCACGGACGGCACGCCCGGTCTGCCCGACGCGCAGGAGGCGGCGGAGATCCTCGCGCGCACCAGGGCGGCGGTCGACCCCGAGCTGCGCACGGCCGTCGACTCGCTGCCCGCGGCCCTGCGCCGCATCGCCCGCTACCACTTCGGCTGGGAGCAGGCGGACGGCAGCCCGGCGGCGGGCAACCCGGGCAAGGCGGTCCGGCCCGCTCTGGTGCTCACCGCGGCCGCCGCGCTCGGTGGCGCCCCGGCGCGGCTGGCCGCCGTACCCGCGGCCGCGGCGGTGGAGCTGGTCCACAACTTCACGTTGCTGCACGACGACGTGATGGACCGGGACACCACCCGAAGGCACCGGCCCACGGCGTGGACGGTGTTCGGCGTCCCCGACGCCATCCTCGCCGGGGACGCCCTCCAGGCGGTGGCCCACCGGCTGCTTGCCGAGGACCCGCACCCGGCGGCCACGGCCGCCGCCGCCCGGCTCGCGTCCTGTGTCGTGGAGCTGTGCGCCGGACAGCAGGCGGACACCGCGCTGGAGGGGTGCGCACCCGCCGAGGTCACCCTCGACGAGGTGCTGGCGATGGCCGAGGCCAAGACGGGCGCGCTCCTGGGGTGCGCGTGCGCGATCGGCGGTCTGTACGCGGGCGGTTCGGCGGACGAGGTGGAGGCGCTGGACGCGTTCGGCCGTGAGTCCGGGCTCGCCTTCCAGCTCATCGACGACGTGATCGGTCTGTGGGGCGACCCGGGCCGCACCGGCAAACCGGCCGGTGCCGACCTCGCCGCCCGCAAGAAGACCCTGCCGGTCGTAGCCGCCCTCTCCTCCGGCACCCCGGCGGCCGGGGAACTCGCCGAGTTGTACGAGGCGCCGTACGACAAGGGCGATCTTGAGCGCACGGTCCAGGCCGTGGAGCGGGCGGGCGGGCGCGACTGGGCGCAGGTCCAGGCGGCCGACCGGATGTCCCGGGCGATGCACGAGCTGGCCCGTGCCATCCCGTCGCCGGAGTCCGCGGGGGGTCTGCTGGCCCTCGCCGAGTACGTGACCCGCCGCACCAGCTGAGGCAGGGTCCGGCCCCGGAGCCCCGGCCGCGTGGTTCCTGCCCCGCGCGGCCGGGGCTCCGGCCCGGTGGGCCCGCACCCGCCACCTCGTGCGGGCCCACCCTTTCGTCGTACCGATAGGCTCAACAGCCGTAGGAGCAGGGCTTGTTGATGCCTCAACGACAGGGGAGCGGGCATGGGTGCGGCGATACGGGCGGCGGGCCGGGACGACCGTGAGCGGATCGTCCGGCTGCTGGACGAGGCCTTCCAGGACGACCCGGTGAGCGGCTGGGTCTTCCCCGGCGCGGAGTACCGCCGTGCGACCCACCACCGGCTCATGACCGCGTTCACCGAGATCGTGCTCGCGGAGGGGCGGATCGACCTCGCCGAGGACGGCACGGCCTGCGCGCTGTGGCTGCCGACCCCGGCCGGGGCGCACGACCCCGACGACGACGGGCCCGCCCAGTTGCGCGCCGTCGTCGACCCGGCCAACGAGCGCGTCGAGCTGATCGGCAGGCTGACGGCCGACATCCACCCCGCGGACCGCGCCCACGAGTACCTGTGGATGATCGGCGTGTCCCCGCACCGCCAGGGCCAGGGACTGGGCACCGCACTCATCGGCTCGGTCCTCGAGCGCTGCGACCGCGAGGGGACGCCCGCCTACCTGGAGGCCAGCAGCGCCCGCAGCCGAGGCCTCTACGAGCGGCTCGGCTTCGAACAGCACGGCCCCGCGCTGCGACTGCCCGACGGCCCCTTGATGTGGCCCATGTGGCGCGAGCCCCAGCAGCCCTGAGTCAGGCCGGGGTCAGCCCTCTCCCTCCGGCACCACCGCCGCCACGATCCGCGCCACCAGCCCCTCCGGAACACTCGCCCCGGGCAGCGCGCCGTCCAGCACGCCCGGCAGCGTCAGGTGCTCCACGAGCAGCCCCAGCATGGCGAGATAGAGCACGGTGACGGTGGTGTCGTCCCCGGGCAGCCCGGCCTCACGGTGGAACCGCATGCCGTACTCCAGCTGGCCGCGCACCGAGTCGGTGTAGGAGGCGCGCAGTTCCGGGCGCCGGGTGGCCTCGAGCCGTAGCTCCAGCAGGGCGAGGTGGCCGGTGCGGTCCCGTTCGGCCCGGGCCATCAGGTCGTGCATCAGCGCCGTGACGAGCGACCGGTCCCTCGGCAGGCTCATCAGCCCGGCGAGCACCTCCGGGTCGGGGGTGAGCCGCACCTGCACCCGGGCGTCGATCTGGCGCAGCAGGTCGTCGCGCGAGGCGAAGTAGTTGGAGGCGGTGCCCACCGGCACCCCGGCGGCCGAGTCCACCGCGCGGAACGTCAGCCCACGGGCACCCTCCCGCGCGAGCACCTCGATGCCCGCGTCCACCAGCGCCGCCCGGCGCTCCGGATTGCCCGCCATACGGAATCCCCTCTCTCACTTCCATCCGGCGCCGAAATGCCCTTGCAACCACTACGCCCGAAGTACTACAACTGCAGTTGTTGAAACGAAGGCAGCCTACGGAAAGAGACCGGCTTGCGAAAGCTCACCTATGTCATCGCCTGCTCGCTCGACGGCTTCATCGGCGACCCGACGGGCGACGCCACCTCGATGCTCGCCTACCTGGACGAGGAATACCTCGGCCACCTCACCACGGAGCACCCGGACACCGTGCCGACGCAGGGCCGCAAGGGGCTGGGCATCGACGACGTACCGAACAGGCGCTTCGACACGATCATCCAGGGCCGCCGCAGCTACGACCTGGCCCTGAAGGAGGGCGTCACCAGCCCTTACGCCCATCTGCGCGAGTACGTCGCCTCGCGCACCCTCAAGGAGTCCCCGGACCCGAACGTCGAGATCATCGCCGACGACCTGGTGGGCAGGGTCCGCGCCCTGAAGGCCGAGGACAGCCCCCTGGACATCTACCTCTGCGGCGGCGCGGAGATCGCCGGTGCGCTGCGCGACGAGATCGACGAACTCGTCATCAAGACCTACCCGCAGGTGTACGGCTCCGGCATGCCGATGTTCGCGGGCACGGGCTTCGCCGTCACCGACTTCACCCTGGAGTCGGTGCGCGCCTTCGGCAACGGCGTACTGATCCGCGCGTACAACAGGAAGCGCTGAGCCGTCCGCCGCCCTACCCTTGGGGCATGGGCAGCGAAACGAACGTCTGTCCCGCCTGCGGACAGCCCGTCGATACGGTGGTGCACCGTCACAAGACACTGGGTGCCTGGGTCCCCAAGTGGGTGGCAGGCCCGTGTCACAACGCCGACTGCGAGGCGTACGTCCCGGAAGGCGCCGAACCCCACGCGGAACGGCACCACCGGGCCCCCGCGCCGCAGCCGCCGGACGCCCCGGCGGCCCGGGAGGCACGACAGCCGACCCAAGCCGCCGAGAAAACCACGGGAAATTCCTGAGCAGCGTGTCGAGAACCCCGGACCGGCTCCGACGTCCCCTGTGAAGCCGCCCACCGAGGGCGGCCCCATCGAAGTCGAAGGAGCGGACCGATGAAGTACCTCGTCATGGTGCAGGGCACGCAGGCGGACTACCACGCGATGACCGGCAAGGGCTCGGAGACCTCTCCGGCCTGGTCGGAAAAGGACATCCAGACGATGTTCGAGTTCATGAGCGCGATCAGCAACGACCTCGCCGAGTCCGGCGAACTGGTCGACGCCCAGGGACTCACCGAACCCGCCAAGGCCCGGCACGTCAGCCTGGACGCGGACGGCAGGACGGTGATCACGGACGGCCCGTACGGCGAGACCAAGGAACTCCTGGCGGGCTACTGGGTCCTGGAGTGCGAGAGCCTGGAGCGGGTCACGGAGATCGCCGCCCGGGTCGCCCGCTGCCCCCAGCCCGCCGGGGCCCCCGAGTACCCGGTCGTCATCCGCCCCATCGCGGACGGCTCCGGGGACGTCGCCTGAGCACCGTGCGCCCGTTCTCCGAGACCGAGGACCTGTTGCGCCGCCACGCGCCGCAGGTCCTCGGCGCGCTGGTCAGACGGTACGGACACTTCGACGCCGCCGAGGACGCCGTACAGGAGGCGCTGCTCGCGGCGGCCGGGCAGTGGCCGTCGGCGGGCGTGCCGGACAACCCGCGCGGGTGGCTCATCAAGGTCGCGGCGCGGCGGCTGACCGACGCGTTGCGCAGCGAGCGGGCACGGCGGCAGCGCGAGGAACGGGAGGCGGCGCTCACCCCGAGGGACGCCTGGACGGCCCCGCCCCCGGGCGCCGACCGCGCCCCGCGCGAGGACGACACCCTCTCCCTCCTCTTCCTCTGCTGCCACCCCGACCTCACCCCACGCGCGCAGATCGCCCTCACCCTGCGCGCCGTGGGCGGTCTGACCACGGCGGAGATCGCCCGCGCGTACCTGGTCCCCGAGGCGACCATGGCCCAGCGCATCAGCCGGGCGAAGCAGAAGGTACGCGGCACGGGCTTCGGCCGCCCGCAGCACTGGGCCGAACGCCTCCCGGCGGTCCTGCACACCCTCTACCTGATCTTCAACGAGGGCTATACGGCCACCTCGGGTACGTCCCTGACCCGCCGCGAACTCGCGGGCGAGGCCATCCGCCTCACCCGCACGGTGCACCGCCTCCTCCCCGACCACGGCGAGGTGACCGGCCTCCTGGCCCTCATGCTCCTCACCGACGCCCGCCGCGACGCCCGCACCGGCCCGCACGGCGAACTGATCCCGTTGGACGAACAGGACCGCGACCGCTGGGACAGAAAGGCGATCGAAGAGGGCGTAGCCCTGATCACCCAGGCACTCTCCCTCCGCCGCCCGGGCCCGTACCAACTGCGCGCCGCGATAGCAGCGGTACACGACGAGGCGTCCTCCGCGGAGACCACCGACTGGCGGGAGATCCTGGGCCTCTACGACATCCTGGTCACCCTGGTCCCCGGCCCCGTCGAACGCCTCAACCGCGCGGTAGCGGTCGCCATGGCCCACGGCCCTCGAGCCGGTCTGGCCGAACTGGACGCCCTCGCCCCCGAACTGACCACGGGCCACCGTTTGGACGCCGTCCGCGCCCATCTCCTGGAGCGCGCGGGCGACTTCCCCGCCGCCCGCACCGCGTACGAGTCGGCCGCCACGAAGACCCTCAGCCTCCCCGAGCAGCGCTACCTACGCTCCCGGGCGGCGAGACTGCCCCACTAGCAACGCGACCGTCCCGGTGTGACCACCACGCTCGGCCCACTCAACCGGGGAACAACCGGTCCCGCCGTCCTCCCGCAGCCACGGATCGGCCCCCCGCGCGAGGAGTTGCCGCACGACCTCCTCATGCCCCCACGCCGCCGCCGCGCACAACGGCGTCCCCTCCGTCACCCCACGACTCTCCACGTCGGGCGAGGCCCCCGCCGCCAGCAGCGAGCCGACGACCTCGCTCGCGCCCCCGACCGCGGCGGCGTACAGCGGGGTGGTGCCCTCCGGGTCAGCCCCGTCGGGGTCGGCACCGGCACGCAGGAGGGCCCGTACGGCGTCGACCTCACCGAACATCGCGGCCCGGACCAGGGCCTTCGACGACTTCTTACGGCGGCGTCTGTTCACGGACCACAGCGTAGGCCGTCATGTCCACTGGGCCAGCGGCGGAGACAACTCCCGCTCGACCAAGGGCTTCAGCCCTGTGTCCCAGCGCTTTGCCAGGTGCCGCATCCGCGCGCTGGCGGCGCTGTGCTGAGTCGCCGCCGCGAGGGCGGCGAGGGCGAACCGCACGGCTTCGTCCTCGCTGTCCCAACGGCCCAGAAGGTACGGTGCCGCGGCCTCGACCGCGCGGCGGGCCGCGAGTTCGTCCGCCGTCTCCGCCAGGGGAAGGCCCCGTCGGACAGTAGGTCCTCCGGCGTCACGGTCGGCGTCCGGGGGAACGAAACCGCACCCGGACCCTCACGGACGCCGTTCTCGGCGGCCAGCGGGCCGGGTGCGGGTGGGAAAATATGAGGGCCGGGGTCAGGCCTTCTTGGTCTCCTAGTAATGGGCCGGGTCGGTGGCCTGCGGGGATGTTTCCTGCGGGGCGCTGACCTGGCCTTTTGGCGATTGGTGGCGATGGGAGGCGACGGTCTTGAGCGGGTGTCTTGCGGACTGGGTGCGGACTGCCGGACCCAAGAAATGTTGCTGTCGTGTGTGGGGTAGTCCGTCTTGCGAGGGGCGTGGGTTAGCAAATGGGGATCTGCTGTGCCCTGAGGACTCTGTAGCTGCTTCGCAACTTAATCATCGGCATGTCACGGGAACGTGCGACCGTCGACAGCGCACTCAGTCAGCGGCGGGTTCCATCCCAAACTGGTGAAGAAGACCGCTGGCGACCTCACGGGCGCACTCTCGCAAGGCTTCGCCGTCGGCGTTGGGTGCCAGTTCACTGGAGGAGGGCAACAGGCGCTTCGGGCGGCGGGTGCCTTCGACCACTTCCATCCGGCCCCAGTCGTAGTCGAAGGGGACGAGGCGTCGACCAGTGCTGGTCGTCGCTACCGTGGCAGTGATCTCGACAGCAGTGTCTGGGGCACGGTGGAGGCGGTGCAAGTCGGCCAGAACGAGTGCTTCCTGGGCGACGGTCCTCAGGACCAGGGTGTCCACTGCGGTGTCGTCGCCAGCGGCCAGGTGGGTACTCACGTCGACGCAGACGACGACAGACCCGTCGTGGTGCAGCTCGATGAGGGCTCCACGGCCGCGGCTGCGGCGGTCAGGGACGAGAAAGTTGCTGCCAATCCAACGTCGCAACCCAACACGTACATCGTCGGCCAGGCGGTTGGAGAGGACCGCAGGTCTGGCGCCCCCGATCCGAGCCGCCGACACTGTCGACTGCCGAAGAATTTCAGCAGCCTCACTCCGGGTCGGCGCTGGCACCAGCTGGGGGACGGGCCGAGTGAGCAAGGTGGCGACGACCAGCCACGCGTGAGAGTCCTCGGACTCACTCATGACGACTTCGGTCACCTCTGCGAGACGATCTTTAAGGAGCGTGTCTGCCGTGGCCCGGCGGGCGAACCGTTCTTGGTAAGCACGGGCGACCTGGTGCTCGGTCATATAGAAGGTGTCGTCGTTGACCCGGAAGGGGGCGTTGAAGGTGACCCGATCTTTGTCCTTCTGTTCCCATCCGTACTGAAAGTGCGGGGCCATCTCGCTGGGTGGGATGTCGACAACCAGGATATCCGGGCCGCTGCCGCCTGGGGCTGGCAGCTCAATGAAGTCGACACCGGAGACATAGGGCTGAATGCCGTTGCGTACGGCGCTGAGCATCTGCTTCTTATCGGCTGACACGAGGTCGACGCCGACCAGGTCGATTTGGTCGCTGACGCCGTACACGAGCAGCCCGCCCCGGGTATTTGCCATGGCGGCAACGTCCTTGGCGAACTCGTTCCAGATGCCCGGCTTCGGCGCGAAGCTCGGCAACTTCTCCTTCCAGTCGAGGTCGTCGCTCTCGGCGAGCTTGTCCGTTACGGCGGCAGCGACCATGTCGAATGTGAGGGGGCCGGGACGGTGACCGAGGTGCTCGTGCAGCCGAGTCCATGAACGTGCCATTGCGCCACTCTAAGCTCGTATGGCCGACTGTTGGACGGACCTCCTCGCTACTTTCGGGCCACCAGATAGGGACCCCTGCACTGGGCGACGTCATCTTCTGCGCCAGTCTTACCCGCGGTGTGCGAGGAGGTCGTAGGCGCCACGACGATGCTCACGCTTGCATCGCCCGGAGTCCCAAGCCCAGCGTCGGTGCGCGGTGGCGTCCTGTTGCTGCGGGATCGGATACCTGCTCGGCACCCGCTTCCAGGCCACGACCGAGGGAAGCGGAGGGACACCGAGCGCAACATGCTTGCGGTGGCCCGGCGTGGCACACCGAACGCACGCTTTGCGACCCTTCCTCGGGATCGGGGACGGCAGGATTGAGTCGCAACTGCGCCGCACCCCCTCCGCGAGGTGCGGATGCTTCACCCGCACCTCGGTGGTCTTGGCGCCTAGACCAGGTCGAAGTGCTGGCTGTGGAGGTTGAACTCACGGGCGCGCGGTGGAGTCGGTATGGCTGCTGCGGTAGTCAGGTAGCCGGTTACGGCGGGGTGATTCTGGTGCGGTGACGCACATCGGCAGGGCTAAGGAGGGACGCCTCGCTACTGCCGGAGAATGCTCATGATCTCGCTCGCCTTGGCTATCGCGGCTCGGGGTCCGTACGCCACCATCGAAGCCAGCAGCGCGGTACTGCCCGCCAGGACGATGTCGACGCCCGCTGGGAGCCCGAGCAGCACACCAAGACACAGGGACACCACGGCAGCGACGACCACGGCCATTAGTCGAAGCCCTTCTCTATTGACCACTGGGGTGGTGCTGCGCAGGCTTTGCTCGGGCAGGAGCGTGCTGACGTTCCCCGCGGCGAAGCTGTTCGCGATCTTTGCCAGTAGTGCGGCCAGGCTGCGAAGCGCTCCATCGCCCTTGGCGTCGACTTGTGCCTCGGCCAGTTGAAGCTTGGCCACGACGAGGGCGGCATGGTTCTTGGCGTTCCGCTGTCGTGGAGATCCTCGGCCGACGCTGTTCGTGATGCGGTGGACGCGCAGAAGCGAGCGCCGGACTGTGGAGCAGGTATCGTCCAAATGCCTGAGTTCCTGTGGCCGGTCGCTTGTATCCGAGCGGGCCACAGCGTCGCACGCCTCGATGGCGGCCATGATCGAGAGTAGAAGCGTGTATCCCGCGATGGCTTTGTTGCGCCGGGCTGCCCACATCAGAAGGGGTAGCGTCACAGCAGCGAGTAGGAGGGCCGATGGCTGCAGGCTCGGCTGTACCTTCCGTGTCTCGATCGTTTTAATCACTGCCATGACAAGGTCCGTGCATCCGGCACCGATCAGAAAGGTCAGCAGCCAGTAGCGAAGCTTCACGCTCGCAGCAGTCTTCTTGCCCGCCTCCCGGAACGTCTGAATCGGCAAGTCCTCCAGGCCAAGGCGTTGCAGAGCCTCAGCTGTTGGAGCCATATCCCTTTCTGCGACTCTCGCGTTCCACGCCGACCACCATGTCTGCAGTGGTCGGATCCGACGTGCGGTCCACGCAAGTATGCGGTAGGCCGAAACCGCAATCGCGGCCAGGAGTACACCCCCCACCACTGACCGCTGTATCGCGGCCGCGCGCTCCCAGTCAAAGTTCATGTGGTGATCCTGGCGCAGAGCACTGACAACCGTGGCAGATCTGCTTGATCAGCGCGGCGGTGGGCCGTGTTTGCTGTCGCGGCTAACCCGGTGGAGGATTTCAGGGCAGGTAGGACGACTTTGGGGAGTCACGGTTGTGCCCCTTCGCTGGCCGGTTTGGTGGGCGACTTCGGGCTAGTGACCAGCGGTACGTTCGATTTCGATGGCGAGGGCGCCGAGGGCTTCCTTCTCGGCTGGGTAGATGGCCCGGATGTTGGCGATCTGCTGCTCGCGAGTGGCGGTCGGGTTGATGTTCGCTGGTCCCTCCCCGTCGAGCAGCGCCTCGAAGTCGGAGTACTCGGTGACCCGCTTGACATTGACCTCACACGTCTCGTCGGTGCCCTTGATGCGGAAGCGGATGACGTCACCTGCGGCCAGGTCGGCGAGGTGCGGGTATTTAACCCGCACCTCGATGGTCTTGCTGCCTGCGGCGACGAGGTCGAAGTACTGGCGGTAGAGGTTGAGCTCGCGGACGCGGGCGCTGGTGTCGGTCATGGTGGTGGAACGCTCCTGGTGGCTGGTGCAGTCATCATGCGGCCGATCTCGGAAGCCGAGTACGCGCGGAAGAAGTGGCGGGGGTCGGACAGCAACGTATCGGTCATGGCCAGCAGTTGCTCGGCGTACTCGGCGACGGTGCCGGGCCATTGCCGAGTGTCGAGCATCCAGGCGGCGGTGCCCTCGGGCAATGGCGCACGGTGCTCGCGGATCAGCGACTTCGACAGCTTGGCGCCGGTGTCGGTGACTACCTGCGGGCAGAACAGGCGAGCGGGGAGCTGGGCGCGGGTGAGGCCGACGGCCTGGAGGGCCTCGTCGACCAGGTGGGAGCCGAAGACCCAGTCGCCGCCTTTGACCATGACGTGCAGGATGCCGTGCGGGTTGGACAGGCAGAGTTCCTTGACCGCGTTGCGGTACAGGGTGGCCAGGTCGAGGTAGGCGCCCGCTGTCGGGGTGATGGTCGCCTGGTAGGGGCCGTGGTGAAGGCAGGCGGCAGCCACTTCTGCGGTCTCGCGGGCTGTGAGGTGGACGCGGGTGCGTTCGGCGTGTTTCTCGGCCCAGCCGCAGCCGGGGTGCGGGCAAGGGACGCGCAGGTGTGGGGTGCCGGTGGAAGGGGCGAGCCACCAGCGGGCGGCGTCGAGGCGGGGCAGGAGGCGGAGCCAGGTGCGGCGGAAGTGCGCGCCGGCCTGCTGATGGCTGTAGGTCTCGACCCGGTGGGGGATGCCCAGGTGCCGGGACAGAGCGGTGAACAGGGGTTGGTAGAGGGCGGTGACGAGGTCGGTCAGAGCCTCGTCACCGAGGGCCTGGGCGTAGGCGCGCTGGTAGCGGTGACCGCTGACCGGGTCGGTGGTCAGCTCGTAGGGGGCGTTGTCGAGGGCGCTGAACAGGACTTCGGTGGGGATGCCGAAGCGGTCGCGAAGGCGCGCGGCCATGGCGAAGGCCAGGGACTGCACGAGTGAGGTGCCGATGTGCGGGGCGCCGTTGATCTGGGTGCCGACGACCAACACGATCCGCTCGGGTGGGGTGGCCAGGATGCGTGGGGTCAGAACGTCCTCGGTGTGGTGGAGGGCGTTGGCCAGGACTGTGTTTGGTGAGACGGGGTGGGGCGTCACGGGATGTCCCCCTGGGTTGGGTTGGGGTTCACTCGGATCGGGTGTGGCCGAACGGAAGGCGCTGGCGGAGCGTGGCGCGGTCCAGGTAGGAGTCGATCTCCGCAGGTGCGGCGCTGCGGGAGAGTGGGTCGAGGCCGAGAACGAGGGCCGCCGGGGTTCCTTGGCCGAGCAGCAGAGTCCAGGGGCGGCCGGTGGGGATGCGCTTGCGGCAGGGGGTTCCGTCGAAACGCAGGGCTACCTCGGTTGGGGTGAACAGACGCAGGCGTGGCCCGATGTCCGGCGGGGGCGCGGCGGCGGGGCCGAGGCGCAGAGCCTCGGCGACCGCGCGCATGCGTTGCTCGATGACGGCTGGCGTCTCGTAGAAGCTGCGCGGCGGTTGGGGCACCAGAAGGAGGCAGCACAGAGTGGCGCCGGTCGGCGTGGTGTCCAACCATGCGGTGGTGGCAAGGGAGACGATCACACCGGCGGACGGTGTGACGGACTCGGTACGGGCAGGCGTCAGCATGCGGGCACCGCGCTGTGGTGGAAGGCGGCCCAGATGCATTTGCCGGGCCCCGGTGTTCCTCCACGCCCCAGTGGTCGGCGACTGCGGACACGAGCAGCAGGCCGCGTCCGTCGGCGGCGGTCTCCCGTGCCTCCCTATTTTCGGGTCTGCCGTTGCCGCCGTCGTGCACCTCGATGCGCAGCGCGGTGGCCTGCAGTTCGACGCGGACCAGAACCTGACCACCCATAGGCGCTCGGTGCAGGACGGCGTTGGTGGCCAGTTCGGAGGTGCACAGGCGGATGTCGTCGAGGCGTTCGGTCCGGCCCCATTGGGTAAGGGTCTCGGCGACGAAGGAGCGGGCGGCGCCTGGGGTGGTCCGGCGCCGGTCGAAGAGCATCGTTTTGTGCTCGACGGCGCCTTCGAGGGCTTGGTCCCGTGCGAGGGTGTCCGGCTCGTCGGGCAGTCTGCTGGGCATGGCCAACAGCCAAGCACCGTCGCTCGTTTGGGTCGGGAGCCAGCGTGGGGGCCATGCGGGGGGCCACTATGGGGGCCAGAGTTCGCATGCGCCTGGGAGATGGGATGGGCGACACGGGGATCGGCGCGTTGCTCATCCGGCTGCGCACTGGGCGTGGTTGGACCCAGCAGCGGGTGGCCGACGAATGCAACGCCCTGGAGGGACGGGCCGCCAAGACCGGTAAGGAGATTGGGCGTTACGAGCGCGAGGCCCGCATCCCGGTTCCGTACACCCGCAGGTACCTGGCTCAGGTGTTCGGCGTCGACATCGGAGTGCTCGACCGTGCTGTTGCGGCCAGCAAGGGCCGCCAGGGTAAAGACAAGGCTGCGGAGACCGTTCCGGCGCGGCCTGCGGCGCCCTCGCGATCAGGTGCTATGTCGGCGGCGGACGCGGCGATGTCGGCGGACTTCGCCCGGTTCATCGCGCAGCGCAACGCAGATGAGTTCGTCGTCGAGCAGTTGGAGGCCGATGTTGCTCGGCTCGCTCGCGCCTACGTCAGCCATCCGCTGATGGAGCTGTACATCGAGATCAAGCGGCTGCGGGACGGGGCGTTCGAGTTGCTGCGCGGGCGCCAGCATCCCCGGCAGACTGCTGACCTGTACGTCGCGGCTTCACGGCTGTGCGGGCTGTCCGCGCACGTCTGCTTGGACCTGGGCGACTATGACTCCGCTGCCACTCACGCTCGTACCGCTCGGGCGTGTGCGGAGGCAGCCGGGCACGAGGGGATGCTGGCCTGGGTGCGGGCCGTGGAGTCCCTGATCGCCTACTGGACTGGGCGGTACGAGCAGGCCGCGCGGCTGGCGCAGGCCGGCCGCCACCATCGGGCTCCCGGCAGCATCGGAGCCCGGTTGGCGAGCCTGGAGGCGCGTGCGCTGGCCATAGTCGGAGACCGGGTGGGCGCGGTGGCCGCCCTTGCGGATGCCGAGCGCTCCCGCGTGGCAATGCCCGGCCATGACGAGGTGCCGGGCATCTTCGCCTTCCCGGCCGCCAAGCAGTTCGCGTACGCGGGCACGAGCCACTTGGCCGTGGGCGGGAGGGAGCACGTCCAGCAGGCCATTGTCAGCGCGGACAGTGCGATCCGGCTCTACCGCAGTGCCGAGGACGACGACCAGTCCGTCGGTGACCTGTTCGCCGCCCATGTCGATCTCGCCCGCGGTCACCTGCTCCTGGGCGACCTGGACGGCACCGAGGCGATGCTCGGATTCGTCCTTGACTCCCCGCCCGAGCGCATGTCGGCCAGCATCGTGCGCCGGCTCACCGCTCTGGGCCGGGAGCTGGGAGAGCCGCAGTACGGTGGAGCCGCGCAGGCCGCCCGCCTACGCGACCGACTCCAGCACACGGCCGTCCTCGCGGCCTCACCCGCCGCCCACTCACCGGAGCTGCCGACGTGACCGAACTGTCCGCCGCACGCGACGCCGCCGTCACCGACCGGAGCCGCCTCGCCGGAAGCGCCTACAACAGCGACCGGGACCTGGCCGCCCGCCAGTCGCTCTACCAGTGGCAGACACCCCGTTACGACCTGCCTGGCATCGTCGCCGAACAACTGAGCGGCGTACGTGGGCGTGTGGTCGATGTCGGCTGCGGCAACGGCAAGTTCATCCAGCGGCTCCGCGACGACCGTCCTGAGCTGGCCATGCTCGGCCTGGACATCGCCCCCGGCATCCTCGCCGACGTGCCCGGCCCTGTCGCCGTCGCGGATGCCACCCGCCTGCCGTTGGCCACGGCGAGCGTCGATGCCGCCTTGGCGCTGCACATGCTGTACCACGTCCCGGACATCCCGCAGGCGGTCAGGGAGCTGTCCCGTGTCGTGGCCCGTGACGGGCTGGTGATCGCCTCCACCAACAGCGACCTGGACAAGGCCGAACTCGACGACCTGTGGCAGTGGGCCGCGGGCGACGTCCTCGGCACCGGACGCGGCCCGGCCCGCATCTCGCTCAGCGCCCGCTTCTCCCTGGAGAAGGCTCCGGGCTTCCTGCGGGAGGAGTTCGGCCGGGTGGAGACGATCGAACTGCCCGGCACCATCACGGTCCACGACCCCGAGCCCGTCATCGCGCACATGGCCTCGTACCGGGCGTGGGCGGACCAGCACGAGGTGCCCTTCGAGGCCACGATCGAGCGGGCCCGCACGATCCTTGCCGATCACATCGCCCGAAAGGGCGCCTTCGAGGTCAGGTGTCTCGGCGGCATCCTCGTCTGCCGTCGCTGAGAGCCGATTTGGCTATCGCTGTCGGCCGCGTTCCGCAGGCCGTTCGATCACCGGCGTGGGCGTGGGTTGTGGTGTGGGCGTCACGGGTGTGGTGATACGGCTGCTCCGGTTGCGAGCTGCCTGTGCTCGCCTGTTCGGCTGCACAGTGATGCGCCAGTTGAGGATTTCGGCGGGGCGTTCGGCACCTGCTCGGCCCCGGCAGCGTGCGCAACGTCTACGACGTCCTCGTGCGCCTCATGACCGCGGCCGTCGAGGACAAGGTCATCGCTTCCAGCCCGTGCCGCCGGATCACCCTCCCGCCCATGCCGGACGAGGAGGTCATCCCGCCCACGGTCGCGCAGGTCGAGGCCATGGCCCGCGTGATGCCGCCGTACATCCGCGCGGCCATCGTCACCCTTGCCGGATCAGGCTTGCGAATAGGCGCTCGGCCTCAAGGTGTCGGACGTGGACTTCAAGGCGGGCGCCATTCGCGTCGAGCGGCAGCGCCTTCAGTCCGGGAAGATCGGTCCGCCGAAGACCGTCAAGTCCCGACGCACCGTCCCGGTCGGAGAGGTGGTCATCGACGCCCTCCTGGGGCACCTCGCCGAACGGCCCTCCAGAGAGTGGCTGTTCACGATGGAGGAGGGCGAGCCTCTCAACTACCGCCGCTGGAAGACGGAGTGCAACTGCGCTCGCAGGACGCTCCAATCAGATGAGAACGAGGCGGCCGAGCGCGAGGTCGCAAATCCGTCGAGCTCCCGCACGTGGTGACTCACGACCTGCGTCACTTCTACGCCTCCGCCCTCATCGCTGGCGGAGCGAGCGTCAAGCAGGTTCAACTGGTCCTCGGCCACGCGTCCGCCGTCATCACGCTGCGGATCTACGCCTACCTGTGGCCGGGCGAAGAAGACCGCACCCGGACCGTCATGGACGCCGTGCTTGGTGGCCTGCGCAGCCGGAGCGGCGAGGAAGACGCGACGACCAAAGAAATCGCAAGCCAATGGGCGTGATTTGAGTCCTGGCCTGCTTCGCCGCGTAGCAGATCGGGGCGGGTATGAACCCCGGGAAGTAGATGACCTGGATCTTCCGACGACGTCCGGCAGAGGATCTTGGAAGTCCGGCATGTCCGTCAGCTTGTGGGCGCTACGGTGCTTGCCTACGCGGCGGAAAGTAGCACGGAGGGGGCGCTTCACGTGTCGGATACCAGGCGCAAGGTCATGTGGGCGGTAGCAGTGCTGTGTGGGGTGACCGGAGTTGGTTTGGTGCTGGTTGCGGTGCTCGTGGATCTGGACACCGCGGACAGAACGGCCAGTGTCGTTGGAGCTGTTGCTGCATTGGTGGGCCTCGCGCTCAGTGCATACACGCTGCTTCAGGCACCCGTTAACGCTGGAGGTGTCGCGAGGGCGTACGGGCGGGGTGCGATAGCGGCAAGTGGCAGCATCTCGGGAAATGCCATCGGCGCCCGTAGCAAGGTTAGAACCACTCCGGCTCATCCAGGTACCCCGCAAACGAATTCGGTCACGCCCGGCCCAGAAGTTGAGTCGCGCGGCGAGGGCGCGGTTGCCGCCGGCGGAGACATAAGCGGAAACGCCATCGGCGATGACAGCGAGGTGCGATGAACCCGCCCCGATGGCGCCGGAGACCGGATCGTGACGCGAGGAATTTGCACGAAGCCTCATGTGTCCAGGCAGGTACCGATTCGCAGATTCCTGCTGAAACCGAAATGACTCAGGTCAGCGTGCGAGGCGATGGCTCACTTGGCGCTGGGCGGGACATCAAGGGCAACGCCCTTGGCGACGGCAGCTCCGTTACCTACATTGAGCACCAGGTCGTGCAGGAAGTTCCACCCTGGCTTCAGCCGTCTTGGCCTGTGCTGATTGGGGTCATCCCGGCCAAGGCGGGCTATTACCAGCACCGGCCACTGGCTGGGGAGCTCGCCGAGGCAATCGAGGGCGGCAGGACAACGGGACGTTGCCAAGTCATCACCGGCGCCGGAGGGGTGGGCAAGACTCAGCTGGCCGCTGAGTACGCACGCGCAACTCTTTCCGCAAGCGCTCTACCTGGCACCGGTGATGAACAAGCCTTGCCTCGCAATGAATTGGTACCGAAGGCTGTTGAGCTGCTGCTGTGGGTGAATGGGACTAGCCCGCAAGCGGTCGCTGGCGCCTACGTCTTGGCTGCGCAAGTAGTAATCCCCGGGGGCACAGCAGGGCTGGACGCCAACGAGGCCGCACAGCAATTCTTGGCTTGGTTGGGGACTACGACCCGGCGATGGCTGATAGTGCTGGACGATGTAACAGCGCCTAGCACGCTCACCGGGCTATGGCCGCCGGAAGTTTCGGTGGGGCAGGTGCTGGTAACCAGCCGTAGTCGGGATGCGGCTTGGACGACCGAGAATCGCACGCTTTTGCAAGTTGGGATGTTCACACCAGACCAGTCTGCTGCGTATCTACACCGGGCCCTTGCCCGACCAGGACGCTCTGGACACGCAGACAGCGACAGCGATGTTGCTGCTCTGGCGGTCGACTTGGGGCATCTTCCGCTGGCTCTATCACAGGCAGCCGCTTACCTGGTGGATACAGGTCGTGAAGTTTCCAGATACCGCGCCTTGTTGGCTGATCGTGCCCGTCTACTGGCTCACCTTGTACCCGAGATCAGTGGCCTGCCCGATGCCCAGACTCGGACTGTCAACGCTGTGTGGGACATCTCCCTCGCTCTTGCTGACACTTGCCGGCCACTTGGGTTGGCGAAGCCCATGATGGAAATCTCCGCAGTGTTGGATAGCAATGCTGTGCCCGAGCAGATCCTAACCGCTTGCGCGGTTCGTTCCTTCCTTGGTCGGCATCGCGCTTCGGCCGCTTCTGCCGAGGGGTCCAAGGATTCGGACGCATCCGATGGTGGAGTGGTTGACGATGTGGATGCCGAGGATGCCCTCCGAATTTTGCACCGCCTGAATCTGCTAGATCATGACCCGAATAGCCACACTGTCCGTGTCCACCAGTTGATTCAGCGAGCCATCCGCGAAAAAGAGGATGTTCGTGCGCATCTCCGCGATCTGGTTTCTGCTAGTGCTGATGCTTTGATGGAGGTATGGCCAGATCCCGAGCGTGACACAATGTTCGCCTTGCTGTTGCGTGCTAATGCAGACGTTCTCATCGGCAGTAGTGAGGGTTATCTGTGGCAAGACGAGGCTCACCCTGTGCTATTCCGCCTTGGTCGAAGCCGAGGAGAATCAGGTGAAGTCCAGGGCGCGGTTGAGTATTTCGAGCATTTGGCTAACGCTGCTCACACTGCGCTGGGTCTCGACCATCCTGACACGCTTGCCGCCCGCCATGAAAATGCATACTGGAGGGGACAGGCTGGCGATGTAGCGGAGACACTTGCTGCATACGAGCGATTGCTGACGGAGCAGCTTCGTGTGCACGGGCCTGACCACCTTCACACACTCACAACCCGCAACGAAGTTGCCTACTGGAAGGGGGAGATGGGTGATGTGGCGGGCGCCATGGCCGCAACAGAGGAGGTGTTGGTAGACCAAGTCCGAGTGCTAGGGCCTGACCATCCCCTAACTCTTGGAAACCGCGGCAATGCTGCTGGCTGGCGGGGTGAGTTGGGAGATGTGGTTGGTGCTGTCGCTGGGTACGAGGATCTTCTCGCCGATCGCCTTCGGGTGCTTGGCGCTGACCACCCGGACACTCTCACTACTCGCAGCCAGCTTGCTCATTGGCGGGGTGAGTTGGGGGATGTGGTTGGTGCTGTCGCTGCGTATGAGGATCTTCTCGCCGATCGCCTTCGGGTGCTTGGTCCCGACCACCTAGACACCCTTGTCACTCGCAATAATCTTGCTGCGATGCGGGGATACGCCGGTGACGCAGCAGGCGCTGTCGTGGCTTTCGGAGGTTTGCTCACAGAATGTGAGCGCGTTCTGGGGCCTGACCACCCCCGTACCCTCACCGCTCGCGGAAATCTGGCCTTCTGGCGAGCTGAGGTTGGTGACGTGGTGGGCTCCCGCAGCGCATATGAAGACCTATTGGCTGATCGGTTGCGGGTGCTCGGCCCCGACCATCCGGACACCCTTTCTTCTCGTAGTGATCTTGCTGCGGCGCAAGGGGAGGCGGGAGACGTTTTCAGTGCGGTTTCCTCTTACGAGCAGTTGTTGGCTGATCGGCTGAGGGTGTTTGGTCCCGACCATCCGGACACGCTCGCTACTCGCAGTAATCTTGCTGGCTGGCAGGGTGAGGCGGGGGACCTGCAGGGCGCTATCGCTGCCACCGAAGAACTCTTGAACGATCAACTGCGAGTCCTCGGATGCGATCATCCAGACACGCTCGCGACCCGTAACAATCTCGCTGGTAGGCGAGGGCAAGCCGGGCATGTGGCTTCTGCTGTCACGGCCTACGAAGACCTGCTTGCTGATCAGGTTCGAATCCTGGGGGGCGATCATCCGAGCACTCTTGCGACCCGCAGTAACCTCGCTGGCTGGAAGGGGGAAGCAGGGGACGTACCAGGGGCGCGCACCGCGCAGGCCGAACTTCTCGCAGATCGGCTTCGGGTGCTTGGTCCTGACCACCCGGATACCCTTGCCACCCGTCACAACTTGGCAGCGCTGCAAGGCCAGGCGGGGGATGCAGCAGGAGCGGTCCTCGCGTACGAGGAACTGCTGTCCGACATGTATCGCATCCTGGGGCCGCATCACCCTTTGGCCTTCGATACCTTCTGTCAGATGCGGCACTGGAAGAGTCAGGCCATGTGAGACCTTCAGTAGACTGGGGCGACTTGGCGAGGCCGAGATTTCCAGGCGGGCTTCCTCTGAAGGGTTCAGCTGGTCCTCGGCCACGCGTTCGCCGTCATCACGCTGCGGATCTACGCGCACCTGTGGCCGGACGAAGAAGACCGCACCCGGACCGTCATGGACGCCGTGCTTGGCGGCATGCGGACCGGGTGCGGACTCCGAGACACTGCAACCAAGGAAATCGCAGGTCAGATGGCATGATCGAAGATCAGGCCTTCTTGGTCTCCCAGAAGATCTTGTCGATCTGGGCGATGTAGTCCAGCGCCTTCTGGCCCGTCGCCGGGTCCGTCGACGCCTTGGCGGCCGAGAGGGCCTTCAGGGTGTCGTTGACCAACTGGTGCAGCTCGGGGTACTTCTCGAAGTGCGGGGGCTTGAAGTAGTCGCTCCAGAGCACGGAGACGTGGTGCTTGGCCAGTTCGGCGCGCTGTTCCTTGATGGTGGTGGCACGAGCCTGGAAGTGCGGGTCGTCGTTGCCGGCCATCTTCTCCTGGACGGCCTTCACGGACTCCGCCTCGATGCGGGCCTGGGCCGGGTCGTACACACCGCAGGGCAGGTCGCAGTGTGCGCTGACCTTGACCGTGGGGGCAAACAGGCGGGAAAGCATGAAGCATTCCTTCCTCGTGATCGTCTTCTCAGGTGGGACATTACTCCCTGGGGCACGGGATTTCGCGAGTGCCCCCTTGGGCTTAGGACAAAAGTCCGGGGTGAGACTGAGACTGGTGGAGGATCCGACCGGGGAGGTGCTGGGATGCCGGAGTTGTCGCCGGAGGGCGAGCGGGGCAGGGGCGTCCCGCCGTTTGGGCTGGCCGAGGTGACGGGGCCGTCGATGGTGCCGACGCTGTATCACGGGGACCGGCTGGTGTTGCAGCACCGGGCCCGGATCAGGCCGGGTGATGTCATCGTGCTGCGGCATCCGTTCCAGCAGGATCTGCTGGTCGTGAAGCGGGTGGCCGAGCGGCGGGAGAGCGGGTGGTGGGTGCTGGCCGACAATCCGTACGCGGGTGGGGACAGCACCGACTACGGGGCCGTGCCCGATGAGCTGGTGCTGGGGCGGGTACGGCTGCGGTTCCGGCCGTTGAAGCCCGGTCAGCGTTCGCCGCTGGCCGTGCTGCGCTGGGCGCTGTCGGCCGCCAGGCCGGTCTTCTCCGACCGGTCCGCGCGGTCCGCCTCCAGGCGTTTGCGGGCGCGGTAGGCGGCCACGTTCGCCCGGGTGGCGCAGCGGTCGGAGCAGTAGCGGCGGGAACGGTTGGTGGACGTGTCCAGGTAGGCGTTGCGGCACGGGGCCGCCTCGCACAGGCCGAGGCGGTCCACGCCGTACTCCGTGAGGTGGAAGGCCAGCCCCATCGCCGCGATGGCCGCGTAGCCCGCGGTGGCGTTCGAGGGATGGTCCGCCAGGTGCATGTGCCACAGGGGGCGGCCGTCCTCGTCGCGGTGGTCGTGGCCGGAGATCTGGGGGCTGACCGGGAACTCCAGCAGGAGGGAGTTCAGCAGGTCGACCGCCAGGGTCTCGTCGCCCCCGTCCGCCGCCTCGAAGACCGCGCGCAGCCTGGCCCGTACCGCGCGGAACCGTGTCACGTCCGCGTCGGTGGCCCGGCGGGCCGCCGACTGGTTGCCGCCGAACAGGTCGCGGACGGCCGCGACCGAGGTCAGCGCGTCCTTGCCGCGTACGGGCTCCTCGCTGTTGACCAGGCGTACGGCGTAGTCCGAGTAATAGGCCAGTTCCACTTGTGGTCCTTACGGGGGTGGGCTATGGTCGTGCGGACGGTCGAGTAATGGCTGATCGTGATTCCAGGGTATTACGCAGGGGCGGGAACAGGGGGCGGCGATGACGGACACGAGGACGGAATCCCTGGGCGCGGACTGGGGTGCCTGGCAGGAGAGCTGGGACCGGCAGCAGGAGTGGTACATGCCGGACCGCGAGGAGCGCTTCCGGATCATGCTCGACATGGTCGAGGCCTGCGTCGGCACCGCACCCCGCGTCCTCGACCTCGCCTGCGGCACCGGCAGCATCACGGCCCGGCTGCTGGCCCGGTTCCCCGGTGCCACCAGCACCGGCGTCGACCTCGACCCCGCGCTGCTCACCATCGCCCGCGGCACCTTCGCCGGGGACGACCGCGTCACCCTCGTAGCAGCCGACCTGCGGGACCCGGAGTGGACCGCGCGGCTGCCGCACGACACGTACGACGCCGTCCTCACGGCCACCGCCCTGCACTGGCTGCGCCGTGAGCCGCTCGCGGGGCTGTACGGGCAGCTCGCCGAACTCGTCCGGTACGGCGGGGTCTTCCTGAACGCCGACCACATGGCCGACGACACCACCCCGCGCATCAACGCCGCCGAGTCCGCGCTGCGGCACGCCCGCAGGGACCAGGCCGTGCGCGACGGCGCCCTCGACTGGGCCGAGTGGTGGCGGCTGGCCGCCGAGGACCCCGTACTCGCCGAGCCCACCGCCCGCCGCTTCGAGATCTACGGCTCCCACGCCGACGGCGAACTCCCCTCCGCGGCCTGGCACGCGCGCGTGCTGCGCGAGAAGGGGTTCGAGGAGGCGCGCCCGGTGTGGTGCTCGCCCTCGGACACCCTCCTGCTCGCCCTCAAGTAGTTCCCGCCGTGCCGCGTCCCGCCCCGGCCCCCACCGCACTGGAGGGGTGAGACGGTCCGTAACCCGGTGGGCCGGGGAAGGGGAGGGATGACCCGGGGCGCAGACGCGGCTCTACATGCCTTCGTCGAGGGCAGACGTACGGCGCTGTTCCGCAGCGCCTATCTGCTGTGCGGCAATCGCGACGAGGCGGAGGACCTCGTCCAGACGACGCTGGTGAACGTCGTCCTCGGCGCGCGCAGGCACGGGCGGCTGGAGAACATCGAGGCCTATACGCGCAAGACGCTGGTCAACACCTTCATCTCGGCGCGCCGCCGGTTCTGGCGGCGTGAGCACGCCTACGGCGAGGTGCCGGACGTGCCGGGGCTGTCGGTGGACAGCGACACCGGGCTGATGGTGCGGGCCGCTCTCGGACGGCTCCCGCCCAAGCAGCGGGCGGTGCTGGTGCTGCGCTACTGGGAGGACCTCAGCGTGGCCGCCACCGCCGAACTGCTCGGCATGCGGGAGAGCACGGTCAAGAGCCACACGGCGCGGGGACTCGCGGCACTGAGGGCCGCGGTGCGGGAGGAACACGTATGAACGAGACCGAAGAGGTACGGGGGCTGCTCGCCAGGGCCGTCGACGGCGTGCCGGTGCCCACGGGGCTGGGGACCGACGGCGTGTTCGAGCGGGCGGCCCGGCTGCGGTGGCGGCGGCGGGCGGCGGTCACCGGCACGGTGGCGGCGGTGGCGGCCGTAGGGCTCGTACTGGGCACGGGTGCCCTCTCGGGCGGCGGGCAGGGCGGCGTGGCCGCGTCGCCGACCGGCGGCGTGCGGTCCACCGGCGCCGACGGCTTCACCGAGCTGCTGCCGAAGGGGATCGGCGACGTCAAGGAGGTGTCGCTGCTGCGGCTCGTCAAGAGGGAGCCGCAGGCCGAGCCGCCCAAGGACGTGGGGCCCTACGACGGTGACTACGCCGTCGAGCGGGACGGCGGTGTCGGGTACCTCACCGTGGGGGTCGTCAGCGCCCGGCAGGCGGAGCTGAAGCGGGCGGCGTCCGACCCCTGCGCGCGCTCCTCGGAGCACCCCTACAGGAAGAACTGCACGACCGAGAGGCTCCCCGACGGCACGCGGCTCTCCCTCTGGGAGGACAGCGGCAACCTCGACGACCCGGGCACCCACCCCAACTGGGGCCCCAGCCTGGAGGCGAGCCTGCGCATGCCGGACGGCAGCGCGCTGCGCCTGCGCGACATCACCGGCTACCTCGGCACCGGCTCCCCGGGCCCGCTGCTGGCGGACTATCCGCTGAGCCGCCCGCAGTTGCGGGAGCTGGCGCTGCGGCCGGAGCTGCGGCCGCAAGAGGGGGCATGAGAAAGGGGCGGTACGGGATTCCGTACCGCCCCTTCCCCGTCGTACCGCTACGGCACCCTGGACTTCCCCGTCGTACCGCTACGGCACCCTGGACTTCCCCGTCGTACCGCTACGGCACCTTGGACTTCACCGTCGTACCGCTACAGCACCTTGGACAGGAACGACTTCGTCCGCTCGTGCTGCGGGTCGGTCAGGACGTCGCGCGGGTTGCCGGACTCGACGACCACGCCGCCGTCCATGAAGACCAGGCTGTCGCCGACCTCGCGGGCGAAGCCCATCTCGTGGGTGACGACGACCATCGTCATGCCGGACTCGGCGAGGTCGCGCATGACGTCGAGGACGTCACCGACCAGCTCCGGGTCCAGGGCCGAGGTGGGCTCGTCGAAGAGCATCAGCTTCGGGTCCATGGCGAGGGCCCGCGCGATGGCGACGCGCTGCTGCTGGCCGCCGGAGAGCTGCGAGGGGTAGTTCCGGGCCTTGTCGCCCAGGCCCACGCGCTCCAGCAGCTCCATCGCCCGCTCCCGGGCCTGGCCGCGGCTGACGCCCTTGACCTGGATCGGGGCCTCCATGACGTTCTCCACGGACGTCATGTGCGGGAACAGGTTGAAGCGCTGGAAGACCATGCCGATGTCCCGGCGCTTCAGCGCGACCTCGCTGTCCTTCAGCTCGTAGAGCCTGTCGCCCTTCTGGCGGTAGCCGACCAGCTCGCCGTCCACGTACAGCCGCCCGGCGTTGATCTTCTCCAGGTGGTTGATGCACCGCAGGAAGGTCGACTTGCCGGAGCCGGAGGGGCCGATGAGGCAGAACACCTCGCCGGACTTCACCTCCAGGTCGATGCCCTTGAGGACCTCGACCGGGCCGAAGGACTTGTGGACGCCCTCCGACTTGACCATGGGTACGGTCGTGGTCTTCTCGGTCTTCTCGGTCATGCCGCCGCTCCCTTCCGGTTCGACAGGGAGAGGACGTTCTTCCTGATCTTCTGCCACGGGGTGGGCGGCAGCTGGCGGGTGGAGCCGCGGGCGTAGTAGCGCTCCAGGTAGTACTGGCCGACGCTGAAGACCGACGTCAGTACGAGGTACCAGGCGGCGGCGAGGAACAGCATCTCGGCCGGGGCGCCGGAGGTCTGGCCGATGTCCTGGGCGACCCGGAACAGCTCGGAGTACTGGACGACCGACACCAGCGAGGTCGTCTTCAGCATGTTGATGACCTCGTTGCCCGTCGGCGGCACGATCACGCGCATCGCCTGCGGGACGACGATCCGGCGCAGCGTCTTGGCGTGACTCATGCCCAGCGCGTGCGACGCCTCGGTCTGGCCCTCGTCGACCGAGAGCAGACCGGCGCGGCAGATCTCCGCCATGTACGCGGCCTCGTTGAGACCGAGGCCGAGCAGCGCGGTCAGGAACGGGGTCATGAAGTCCGACCACTCGTCCTGGTAGAACGGCCCGAGGTTGATGTACTCGAAGACCAGGCCCAGGTTGAACCAGACCACGAGCTGCACCAGCACCGGCGTACCGCGGAAGAACCAGATGTAGAACCACGCGATCGCGCTGGTCACCGGGTTCTTCGAGAGCCGCATCACCGCGAGCATGATGCCGCCGACCACGCCGATCAGCATGGCCAGCACGGTGATCAGCAGCGTCTTGCCGACACCGCTGAGGACACGGTCGTTGAAGAAGTAGTCCGGGATCGCGCCCCAGTTGATCCTGCCCTGGGAGAACGCGTAGATGATCCCGCCCAGCAGGGCGAGCGCGACGACGGCGGACACATAGCGCCCGTAGTGCCGGACCGGGATGGCCTTGATGGCCTCCGGACCGGCCGGGGGCGTGTCGGCCGGGCCCGTCGTCTTGTCGATGTCAACAGTCACGGGTGTTGCCTTTCAGTGGCCGCTGGCCGGACGTGCCGAGCGGTCACTTGCCGCCGTTGACGACGGCCTCGTCCACGGCGCCCTCGGTGACGCCCCACTTCTCCAGGACCTTGGTGTACTCGCCGCTCTCGATGACCGCGTCCATCGCGGCCTTGATCGCGTCGCGCAGCTCGGCCTGGTCCTTGGCGACCGCGATGCCGTACGGCGCGGCCTCGACCTGCTCGCCGACCAGCTCGAAGTCGTTGCCGCCGCCGGAGGTCTTCACGGCGTACGCGGCGACCGGGAAGTCCGAGGAACCGGCGTCGGCGCCGCCCGCGCGCAGGCGGGTCTGGGCCTGCTGGTCGTTGTCGAAGGCCTCGATGGTGAGCTTCTTGCCGCTCGGGCACTTCTTGGCCTCGTCCTTGGCGAGGTCCTCGGAGACCGTGCCGCGCTGCACCACGAGCTTCTTGCCGCACAGGTCGGACCAGGTCTTGATGCCCTGGTCGTCGCCCTTCTTGGTGTAAATCGAGACACCGGCGGTGAAGTAGTCCACGAAGTCGACGCCTTCACCGACCTTCTTGCCGGTCTCGGAGTCGATGCCCTCCTGGCGCTCCTTGGTGTCGGTCATCGCGGACATGGCGATGTCGTAGCGGTTGGAGCGCAGGCCGGTGAGCAGGGTGTCGAAGGTGCCGTTCTCGAACTCGAACTTCACGCCGAGCTGCTTGCCCATGGCGTCCGCGAGGTCGGGGTCGATGCCGACCGTCTTGCCGGACTCGTCCTTGAACTCGACCGGGGCGTAGGCGATGTCCGAGCCGACCCGGATGACACCCTTGTCCCGGATCGACTGGGGGAGCTTGTCGGCCAGCGGGGCCGCGCTCTGGGTGGCGGTCTCGGTCTCGTTGTCCGAGCCGCCGCCTTCGGTCTGGTCACCGCAGCCGGTGAGAAGCAGGGCGCCTGCGACCGCGATCGAGCCGACCGCTGCCAGCCGGGAGCGCGCGGCGGTCGTACGACGGGTGGAGCTTGCGGTCATGGTGGGTTCCTCCGGCGGATGGGTGGAGTTGCCGATGGGTCTTGGTCGACGAGAACACACGCCTTCGAGTGTCGCGACCTTGTGTGATTACCGCATCTTGCCATTCGGACTGAACCATTCAGGCGATGCGCTATGTCAAAATCGGATAACGGGTGACCCCCGAACCGCATCATCCGGTACATCACGACCGGACCTTCTGCGGGAATCTGCGCTTCCGGCAGGAAGATCTTCGCCGTATCTCAGGATCTGGAAGCTCGATCCTTCGCCTTTCGCCTGGCTTGAGTGCTAGTCGAAGCTTTGTCCAGTGCTTGTCCTGATTTCGTGGGAAGAGTCATGTCTCCGCCGTGTGACCCTCGCGTTATGGACTCGTCCTCGGCGCGGTCCGTCCGGTAAGAAGGTTCTTTACACCCCTCATCCGGGGCTCAGGGCGCGTGTGCGGCGCGCCCGTCGCGTAATACCCGTCAGGCCCCCAAACGTGCCGGGGGTCAGGGAGTACGCGGTGCCCGCCCACCCCTCACCAGGAGTGGTCAACCCTCAACCTATAAATACTTAAGGGGTAAAACGAAGTGGCAGCGGAGATCGTCAATCCTCGCAGCGACAGCGACGCCGGTACGGACCAGGACGGCGGGGCCGAGCCCCTCGATTCCTTCGACCCGGCGTTCGCTCTGCACCGCGGCGGCAAGATGGCCGTGCAGGCCACCGTGCCGGTCCGCGACAAGGACGACCTGTCCCTGGCGTACACGCCCGGCGTCGCGAAAGTGTGCACCGCGATCGCCGAGCAGCCCGAGCTGGTCCACGACTACACCTGGAAGTCGTCGGTGGTCGCCGTCGTGACGGACGGTACGGCGGTGCTCGGGCTCGGCGACATCGGACCCGAGGCCTCCCTCCCCGTGATGGAGGGCAAGGCCATCCTCTTCAAGCAGTTCGGCGGCGTGGACGCGGTCCCGATCGCGCTGAACTGCACGGACGTCGACGAGATCGTCGAGACCGTGGTGCGCCTCGCACCCTCCTTCGGCGGTGTGAACCTGGAGGACATCTCGGCACCCCGGTGCTTCGAGATCGAGCGTCGGCTCCAGGAGGAGCTGGACATCCCGGTCTTCCACGACGACCAGCACGGCACCGCCGTGGTCACCCTGGCCGCGCTGCGCAACGCCGCCCGGCTCAGCGGCCGTGCCCTCGGCGAACTGCGCGCCGTCATCTCGGGTGCCGGGGCCGCCGGTGTCGCCATCGCCAGGATGCTGATCGAGGCCGGGATCGGGGACGTGGCGGTCGCCGACCGCAAGGGCGTCGTCTCCGCCGACCGACAGGACCTGACGCCGGTCAAGCGGGAACTGGCCGGTTTCACCAACAAGGCCGGGCTCTCCGGCTCCCTGGAGGACGCCCTCGCGGGCGCCGACGTGTTCATCGGCGTCTCCGGCGGTACGGTCCCGGAGGCGGCGGTCGCCTCCATGGCCGAGGGCGCGTTCGTGTTCGCCATGGCCAACCCGAACCCGGAGGTGCACCCCGACGTCGCGCACAAGTACGCGGCGGTCGTGGCCACCGGCCGGTCGGACTTCCCCAACCAGATCAACAACGTGCTGGCCTTCCCGGGGATCTTCGCGGGCGCGCTGCAGGTGCGGGCGTCCCGGATCACCGAGGGCATGAAGCTCGCGGCGGCGGAGGCGCTGGCGGGGGTCGTCGGGGACGATCTCGCGGCTGACTACGTCATTCCCTCGCCGTTCGACGAGCGGGTCGCTCCGGCGGTCACCGCGGCGGTTGCCGCGGCGGCTCGGGCGGAGGGTGTCGCTCGGCGGTGAGGTTGTGTTGACGGCCCTGTCTCCTTCTGGAGGCGGGGCCGTTTTTCGTTGGGTGCGGGGCCGATCGGGTGGTTTGGGTTCGATGGCGGGTGCGGGTGCGGGTGCGGGTGCGGGCTCGGGTGCGGGCTCGATGGCGGGTGCGGGTGCGGGTGCGGGTGTGGGGCGCGGGGTGCGGGTGGGTGGGGGCTGGTCGCGCCCGTGCGGCGGAGCCGCGTATCACCAGAGCCCCGCGCCCTGGGGTGGGTTGCGCAAGAGGGTGTGTCTCACAGTGGCCACCGGTTTCGCTGGTCGGCTTCGCGGCCTAGGGTCGGGAACATGTTTGCCGTCTACGCCGCCCGTATCGACCGTGACCAGCCGCTGAACGGCCTGGAGTTGGGGGAGCGGCCCGCCCCCGAGGGCCGTCCCGGCTGGAGCACCGTCGATGTTCGCGCCGCCTCCCTCAACCACCATGACCTCTGGTCCCTGCGTGGCGTCGGTCTGCCCGAGGACCGGCTGCCGATGATCCTCGGCTGTGACGCCGCCGGGGTCGACGAGGACGGCAACGAGGTCGTCCTGCACTCCGTCATCGGGCAGACCGGTCATGGGGTCGGCCCCAAGGAGCCGCGTTCGATCCTGACCGAGCGCTATCAGGGGACGTTCGCCGAGCGGGTCGCCGTACCCACGTGGAACGTGCTGCCGAAGCCCAAGGAACTGTCCTTCGAGGAGGCCGCCTGTCTGCCGACGGCGTGGCTGACGGCGTACCGGATGCTGTTCACCAACGCCGGAGTGCGGCCCGGGGACTCCGTGCTGGTGCAGGGGGCCGGGGGCGGCGTCGCCACGGCCGCCATCGTGCTCGGCAAGGCGGCGGGGCTGCGGGTCTTCGCGACCAGCCGGGACGAGGCCAAGCGCAAGCGGGCGCTGGAGCTGGGGGCCGTGGAGGCGGTGGAGTCGGGCGCGCGGCTGCCGCAGCGGGTGGACGCCGTGATCGAGACGGTGGGCGCGGCGACCTGGTCGCACTCCGTGAAGTCGCTGCGGCCCGGCGGCACGCTCGTGATCTCCGGCGCCACCAGCGGTGACCGGCCCTCGCACGCCGAACTGACCCGGATCTTCTTCCTGGAGCTGAAGGTCGTCGGGTCGACCATGGGCACCAAGGACGAGCTGGAGGATCTGCTCGCCTTCTGTGCCGCGACCGGGGTGCGGCCCGTCATCGACGAGGTGCTGCCGATGGACCGGGCGCGGGAGGGCTTTGAGCGGATGGCCGCGGGGGAGCAGTTCGGGAAGATCGTGCTGCAGAACGACTGAGTGGTCTGACGTCGGCGGTTGGCGGCCGGTCCGGGGCTCCGGGCCGGTCGTCCTTTTGGGCGTGGTGTCAACTCCGGTTGACTTGAGAAGTCTGTCAACGTAGGTTGACGTCATGACCGAAGCAACGGATCTCGCCGAGCGCGCGGGCGACCGCGACCCCCGGGTCGGGCTGCGGGCCGTCGCCGCGCTGCGGAGGCTGCTGGAGCAGTTGGAAGCCGTGCAGGTGCGCAGTGCGCGCAATCAGGGCTGGTCGTGGCAGGAGATCGCCGCGGAACTCGGAGTGAGCAGGCAGGCCGTACACAAGAAATACGGGAGGCGATGATGTTCGAACGGTTCACGAAGGACGCCCGGGCCGTGGTGAAGGGGGCCGTCGAACACTGCGAACGGTCGCGGTCCCGGGTGGTGGAGGCCGAGCATCTGCTGCTCGCCCTGCTGGACCGGGAGGGAAGCCGGGGGTCCTTCGCGCTGACCTCGCTGGGGCTGGCCGGGCGGCGGGAGTCGGTGGCCGGGGCGCTGGCGGAGGCGCGGCGGCGGGCCGGGCTGTCGCAGGCCGACGCCGAGGCGCTGGCCGGGCTGGGCATCGACGTGTCGGCGATCGTCTCCCGGGTGGAGGAGGCGCACGGGGTCGGCGCGATGGCCGGTGATCCCGCCGCCTCCGGGGGCAGCGGGAAGGGCAAGGGCTGGTGGGGCGGGCACCGGCCCTTCAGCCGCGATGCCAAGAAGGTGCTGGAGAACTCCCTGCGCATGGCGCTGGCACATGGTGACCGCCATATCGGCGACGAGCATCTGCTGCTCGCCCTCACGACCCGCCCGGGTGTGGCCTCCGAGGTGCTCGCCGACCATGGGGTGACCCATGAGTCGGTGACGCGGGTGCTGTACGGCGGGGGAGAGGCGAAGGCGGGGTGAGCGCCCCGGTGTCTTCACCTCTCCGTCCGTCCGCTAGGGCTTCGGCGTCCGCAGCAGGGCTCCGATGTGGGCCGCCGCTGAGGACAAGTGACGGCGGGCGTCGCGGAGCTGGTCGGAGGTGACGCCGTGGTCCCGGGCCGCGTCGCGGATGTCGTCGCGGAAGCGGTCGAGCAGGCGGTCCAGATCGCGGGCCGGGTCGCCGGTGGAGAGGTCGTCGTGGGCCCAGGAGGGCTGGTAGTCGGCGGGGAAGTCCTCCGGGGTCTGTGAGTACTCCGGCTCCTGGCCGGGCTTGGTGCCGCGGCCGAAACCGAAGTCGTGGCCCAGGTCCTTGCCGAAGTCCAGGCCGAACTCGCCGAACTCCTTGGCCAGTTCGGTCAGGCCCTCCCGCATGCCCGTCGGCCAGTCGCCGCGGGCGAAGTGGTCCTGCACCTGCTCCTGGACCCGCCGGGCGATGCGCTGGATGCCCTCCTGGGCCAGGGCACGGGCCTGGTCCTGGGCCTCCTTGGCCTGGCGGCGGGCCCGCTGGGCCTCCTCGCGGGCCCGGCGGCTCTCGTCCTTGGCGCGCCGGGCCTGGTCCTTCCACTCCTGCTTGGCGCGGCGCATCTCCTCCTTGGCGGTGCGCCAGGCCTCCTTGTCGCCGAGGGCGTCCGCGGTGTCCTCGGTGCCGCCGGTGCGGCGGGCGGCGGTGGCGGCGGCGCGCATCTCGCGCCGCAGGTCGCCCGCGGCGCCGCGGACGTCGGCGCGGATCTCGGCGGCGAGTTCGGCGACCGACTCGCGGATCTCCAGCTCCAGGTCGGCCAGCTCGCCGCTGCGGTCGGCCAGTTCGGCGCGGCCCGCGTCCGTGATGGCGTAGACCTTGCGACCGCCCTCCGTGGTGTGGGTGACCAGGCCCTCGGCCTCCAGCTTGGCCAGCCGGGGGTAGACGGTGCCCGCCGACGGGGCGTACAGCCCCTGGAAGCGCTCCTCCAGGAGGCGGATCACCTCGTAGCCGTGGCGCGGAGCCTCGTCCAGCAGCTTCAGCAGGTAGAGCCGCAGGCGGCCGTGAGCGAAGACGGGGGCCATGTCAGAGCACCTTCTTGTCGGTCGTGCCGTCGGCCGGGTCGCTGGTCGAGGGGGTGTCCCCGCCCGCCGCGGCATCCAAGTTCCCCCGCGGGTCCTGCTGTGGATTCTGCTGTGGGCTGTCGTCCGGATCCACGTCCCACACCCCGTCGTCCGACTGCGGGCGGCGCAGCAGGGCGATCGAGCCGGAGACGGTGGTGGCCCTCAGTCTGCCGCTGCCCGCGCCCAGCCTGCCGGTGATGCGCTTGGCGCCCCACTGGCCGTTGACGCGGAGGTCCTCGAAGGCATTGGAGACGGTGCCGCTCGCGGTGTTCGCCTCCACCTTGGTGTCGGCCGGGTGGGGGAGGCGGATGGCGATCTCACCCGAGACGTTGTTGAGGCTGATGTCCGTGGGGCGGCTCGCCGGGTCGATGTCGATGATCATCGAGCCGCTCACCGAGTCGGCCCGCACGGAGGAGCCCGCCTCCACGACGGTCAGGTCACCGGAGACGGAGTTGAACCGCAGGTCTCCGGTGAGGGCCTGGGCCTCCAGATTCCCGGAGACGGTGTCCGCCCGCACCGGCCCGGCGAGACCGACCAGGGTCGTGTCCCCGGAGACTCCCTTCACGTCCGCCCTGCCCTCGATCCCCGAGACGACGGCCGCCGCGCCCACGACGCCCACCTCGACGTGGGTGCGCGCCGGAACGGCCAGGGAGACCACGGCGCTGCGGCGCCAGCCCTTGCGGTCGAGCCATTTGAGGAAGCCCTTCCAGGGCAGGTCCTCGTACGCCACCGTCAGGACGCCGTCCCGCTGGGTGACCAGCAGGGGTGGGCCGTCGATATCGGAGACCTCCAGGCGGGCGGAAACTTCTTCCGTGCCCACCACGTTCACCGTTCCGTTGACGATGCGTACGTGGAGTTCGCTCACGGGTGCGTCGAAGGTGAGCTTGCTCGGCTCGGTGACGGACCACTCGGACATGGGAAGACCTCCACGGGCGACGCGACGCGCCATATCGCGTCTCGTGCAATTCACGATATATCGCGGGCGACGGAAGTCAAGACACTCGTTTCGGTGACCCGCGTCGCCCCGTGGGTGACTTCTCGCCACGTGAACCGGGACAAATTGCCCTAGCGTGTGAGCATGCCGACGGAAGACTCCGCCCGTCCCTCTCCGGGGGCCCTGCTGCTGTGCCGGGCCGAGCCCGGCGCCGTCGTCCCCGTCGCGCATCTGCTGCGCGAGAACGTGCTGCTGACTCCGGCGGGCGAGGAGTGGAGCGTGCTCGTCCCCGAGGGCGGGCCCTGGCTGTCCGGCGCGGAACCCGTCGACCGCGTCCTCACCGGCTGGGCCACCGCCCTCGCCGTCGGCGCCCCATGGCCGGTGCTCGCCCTGTGGTGGGACGCCGACCGCGCCGGATACACCCTGGTGTCCGGCTTCCGCCGCCCCGTCGGCTACGTCTGGCTAGCGGACGGCACCCCGGCCGGGGAGGACGAGGCGATGCGCACCTTCGCCGCCCGGCTCGGACTGGACCCCGTCATGGACATGGAGTCCCTCGACCGGCTGGCCGAGCCCGACGCCGAGGCGGACGCCCGTGCCCGCCTGCACGGCCTGGTCGCGGTCCTCACGCGCGCGGGAGTCACCCTGCCCGCCGGTCTGGTTCCCGGCGACCCCGCCGACCGGCTGCGCGAGGCGGTCGCGGAACGCCGCGACACCCGGCGGATCGAGTGGTCCGGCTGGCGCGCCGCCGTCCGTACGGAACTGCGCGAGGTGGACATGAGCCCCTGTCTGCCCTGGTCACGCGACCCCAGGGCGCGGGTCCTCGCGCTCGCCCAGATCGCCGTGGGCCTCCCGCTCACGCTCTGGGGCCTGCGGCGCCACAGCGGCGGCTGGACGGCGGCGGGCGCGCTCCTCCTCACCCAGGGCACGCTCGCCCTCGGCTACGCCCTCACCCACCCGCCCGACTGACCGCCTATTCGTCCTCGTCGTCCAGCCGCGCCAGCCAGGTCGCCAGTCGCTCCACCGGGACCTCGAAGTCGGGGTTCAGGTCGACGAACGTACGCAACTGCTCGGCGAGCCACTCGAAGGTGACCTCTTCCTCGCCGCGCCGCTTCTCCAGTTCCTCGATGCCTCGGTCGGTGAAGTACATGGCGGCTGCTCTCCTGCTTTTTCCGGAACGGTGCTGCGGGCAACAGCCTACGTAATGGCGGACGGCGTCGTCGCACGGCTCCGGTCGCCCTCGCGGAGCCAGGCGAGTAGTTGCCGGAGGCGGTAGGCCCGGAAGTCCGGAAGTGTGTCGTCGGTGAGGAACTCCTCGATCCACCGAACGGCTTCTGCGGTCGCCTCAGCGTCCCCCATGTCCACCAGGGTGGGGAGGACGAAGTCGGGGTCGTTGTTCCGCAGAATGTGGTGCCAGAGCGAGAGCGCGGCCTGGCGTCGGTGGAGAGTCAGGCACAAAGACGCCAGTTCCCGGGTGTTCTCCCACGTCAGCCAACTGGCGCCGGTCGCCGTGCGCACCACGAGAGGCACGGCCTCGGCGCCCTCGACGGAGAGCAGTAGCCGGAAGCCGCTCATGATGTCGTCGCCTCTCGCGGAAGGCAGTGTGACGAGGCTGCGACCCAGTTCACCGATCTGCGGCAGCACCGTGTGCCATTGCTCCTCGCACTCGGGAAGTGCTTTGCGTACCCCTTCCAGCCAGTCGCTGTTCATGCCCAGCGCGGTGGTCGACCGCCAGTGCTCCAGCATCCTCTCGATGGCCCCGACACCTCGCACCTTGATGAGGAGCCGGGCGGCCACCTCGTAACCTCTCACCAGGCAGTGCGGGGTGCGCATCGCGAGGTCGGCGATCTCCTCCGCCTCGTCTCGCGCACCTGCGTCGAGGAGGGCCTGCGCCATCGCGGCCCGGTGGTACGGGAGGACTCGGTGGCCCCGACGCGTCAGATTCATCACGGAGTCCACGGCCGAGAGACCTTCGGCCTTCAGCCAGGTGGCCACCGGGTGCTCCGAGTGACCAAGCGACCAGTGGGAGTCACAGAGCATGTCCCGGGCCCATGCGGCAGCCTCCTTGGGGAAGCCCTGGTCGGCCAGAGCCGAGTGCAGGTGGGCTGGTATCCAAGGGGACTGACCGCTGTCGGGAGTACTGCGTGCCAGGGCTTCGGCGAGGACTGGACGGGCCTCGTCGCCCTCCACTTTCGTCAGGGCCTCGGTTGCCCACTTCAGCGGGTGGTGCCACAGTTGGTCGTCCGCGAGCAGACGCCGGGCGATGCGGGCGGCGGCCGATGATTCACCGAACTTCTCCAGCACTTCCCCCGCGGCCTGGTAGCTGAAGACGTCCCAGGCTGGTCGAGCGAGGATCAGTTCGACGATCGACCCGGCCACCTGTGGCGCCGATTCGGGCGCGGAGGTGAGCCATGCCTCGGAAACCTTGCGGACCGTGCCAGGCCCCACCGAGTGGTCGGAGAGCGCAACGGGCGCGAGTCGTGCCACGTCGCCGGACGCGTCCAGCTTGGCCAGGGCGTTGACCACGTAGCCCAAGAGCCAGGAGTATTCCGGATCCGCCGTGATGCGCAGGGCGCGGCACCGCACCGCGTCCCTTGCTTCCTGCCCCAGACCACACGCGATGTCGGCGGCTCTCTCTATCTCGTAGCGCACACCGCCCAGCACCTCGATCAGAAGGCCGGTCGCCACCTCGGCTGATCCGAACCCGCTGAACGCCTGAACGGCCTGCAAGCGGGCTCTAGTCGTCTGACGCACCGACCGAGCGAGATCCTGGAGGCCCTCGGCGAGCCCGGGCACATGACCGAGACCGCCCAGCATTCGAAACGCCTCGGTCTGGTGCTCCTTGTCCCAGCAGCAGGTGCCGATGAGCAGCAACCGCTCCACTACCTGACGCGCGTGGGAGTCGGTGAAGCGGACACCTTCCGCCAGCAGCAGACCGCCCAGCAGTGAGCGCCGGTGGCCTCCGGTTGTCCCCGTCAGCAGGCGTTCCGCCAGGAGGTCCGGATCACAGTCCGGCCGGTTAGCCCACAAGCAGAGGACGAACACCGGAAGTGTCTGGTCCTTGGCGCGGGCGGCTCGCCAGAACCATTCCTCGGGGTCCGGGAAGTCGGGTGGCACCTCGGCCACGTAGGCCTCCGCGGCGAAGTACTCGGCGAACGAGTGGTGCAGGAAGCGGTATCCGTCCTCCACACCGACGAGCAGCCCGGTACCGCGCAGGAAGTCGGGTAGGTCCTCCTGCCATTCGGGCAGCCGGTCGACCAGGGTGGGTGCTTGCTGCCGGACCCAGTCCATCGCGGCCTCGACGAGGGACCCGTCCTGCTCCAACCGGTGACGGCCCAGCACCCGCAGTGCTTCGCGTTTGTTCCGCTCCAGCCACAGATGCAGTTCCAGCCGGTCGGGATCATCCCGGAACCGCCGTAGCAGTGCGCTGCGCCCCGTCCGGGCGTCGGATGTCCCCTGGTCGAGCAGCCGGATGAGGAAACTCTGGTAGAGACTGACGCGGTTGGTGGGCAGTGGGCGGTCGGGATTCACCGTGGCGTTCACGGCCGCGATGGTGGCCAGGAGCGGATTGCGCACCAGCTCACGCAGACGGCTGTCCTCGGTTTCCTTGAGGAAACGCTGGGTGGCGGCCCGTTCCCGTTCTCCCGCGCCGAACTGGGCGGTGAACCATCGGGTGGCGAACTCGCGCAGTTCCTTGTCACCGAACGGCTCCACAATGTACTCACCGAGCGACGTGGTCCGCAGCGGCAGCAGCTCGGAGTCCGGAAGCGGCCGACTGGTGATGACGAAGCGGTAGTTGCCGTCCCCAAGCGTGTGCTGGGCGATCGCCTTGATGACGGCCCTGCGCGCGTCCCGGTCGGTGATCTCGTCCAGCCCGTCCAGCAGCACCAGCCAGCGGGCGCCATGCACCCGGTCCTGAAAGAGCCAGGGGGCGGGGTCCGCCACCAGACTGAGCCCCATGCCGCGGCGCACCGCGCGGTGTAGGGCGGCGCTCAGCGATTCCGACTCGCCGACCAGGGCATGGGCGGCGACCCGCACCGGTAACACGGGTTCGGACAGGGGCGCCGACAGACTGGTCTCCTGGCGCAGCCAGATGCGTGCCAAAGTCGACGCCAGATGGCTGGTGAGCGTCGACTTGCCCGCGCCGGGTTCTCCGGTGATCAGCAGATGCTCGTGCCGGGCGAACGCCTCCGCGACGGGCATCCGTGCCTCGATCCCCACCGGCTCGGCTCCATGGTCCGCCTCACCTGGGCCGTCCCCGCCGGGGTAGGCCGCCGTCTCCGGTGTGCTCTCGCGGAGCGCGCGTACCCGCTGCCGTACGTACACCGCCGACAGCGGTGGCTCCTCCACCTTCATCATGTCGTACGGCAGCCGCTCCACCGCCCGGGCCTGGGCGTCCAGGAGGGTCTTCAGCGACAGGCTCGGCTCGGGAAGCTCCGCCCACGTGGTCAGCCGCGGCTGCTCGGCCCACCGCGCGGCATCGGCCGCCCGGTCCATGGCCTCCTTGGCGCGGACCCACACTGGTTCCACCGAGGCCGGGTCACGGCCCAAGGCCAGGGCGTACGACTTGACCTGCTCCAGTCGGAACAGGCGGGTGGCGTTGTTGATGCCGTACACCACGTTCCTGTGGGCCAGTTCGGCACGCACGACGGAGTTGAGGGTGGTGAAGCCTTTTGCCGCTATCGCCGCTTGGAACCAGTCCGCCAGTTCCTCCAGCTCGGGATGGCGCTGCTGGTCGCCCTTCGGCGGCCGTCCCCCGCTCATGGCCCACCCTCACGTACGGTCGGAGTTTCCCGCAGTTTCCCAGAGTAGAGGGAAACTTCCGGCGGCTTCCAGAGTGGTTGTGTCCCCGAAACCCGGGGCTCTGAGGAGGAGTTGAGTCCCATGCCGCCGATCGCCGTAGCCGACCCCCTGCTCGCCGTCGTCCTCGTCCTGGTCGGCGCGGGCACCGCGCTGGCCCGTGCCTGGATCGCCCACCGCACCGCCGTCCGCAAGGAGGAGGAGCACACCGAGCGGACCCGGCTGGCCGTCATCGGCTCGGTGAGCGAGCACCGGGCCGCCGTCGTACGGGCCTGCGCCCAGTTGGAGGCGGCCGGGCGGACGGTATCGACCGGGCGGCGCAGACCGCGCAGTCCGTAGGGGAAGCAAGAAGGTCCGGCCCGGGGAGCACCCGGGCCGGACCTTCTCGCGCGCGTGGTCAGTCGCGGCTCACGCCTCGAACACCTCGCGCACCAGCTGCTCCTGCTCCGCCTGGTGGCGCTTCGCCGAGCCCACGGCCGGGGACGACGAGTGCGGGCGGGAGATGCGGCGCAGGCGCTCGCCGTGCGGGACGTCGGCGCCGACCGCCAGGTCCAGGTGGTCGATCAGGTTGAGGGCGATGAACGGCCAGGCACCCTGGTTCGCCGGTTCCTCCTGGGCCCACAGGTACTTCTCGGCGTTCGGGTACTTGGCGATCTCCGCCTGGATCTCGGCTCCCGCCAGCGGGTACAGGCGCTCGATGCGGAGGATCGCGGTGTCCGTGACGCCGCGCTTCTGCCGCTCGGCCTCCAGGTCGTAGTAGACCTTGCCGGAGCAGAAGACGACCTTGCGCACCGCGGCCGGGTCCACCGACGTGTCGCCGATGACCGGGCGGAACTGGCCCGTGGTGAACTCCTCCGCCTTCGCCGCCGCGGCCTTGAGGCGCAGCATCGACTTCGGGGTGAAGACGACCAGCGGCTTGTGGTGCGGGTTGTGCACCTGCCACCGCAGGAGGTGGAAGTAGTTCGACGGCGAGGTCGGCATCGCGACCGTCATGTTGTTCTGCGCGCACAGCTGGAGGAAGCGCTCGATACGGGCCGAGGAGTGGTCCGGGCCCTGGCCCTCGTAGCCGTGCGGGAGCAGGAGCACGACGCCGCTCGTCTGGCCCCACTTCTGCTCGGCGGAGGAGATGAACTCGTCCACGACCGTCTGCGCGCCGTTGACGAAGTCGCCGAACTGCGCCTCCCACATCACCAGCGCGTCCGGGCGGGCCAGCGAGTAGCCGTACTCGAAGCCCATCACCGCGTACTCGGAGAGCAGGGAGTTGTAGACGTTGTAGCGGGCCTGGTCCTCCGACAGGTAGAGGAGCGGGGTGTGCTCCTCGCCGGTCTCGCGGTCGATGATGACCGCGTGCCGCTGGCCGAACGTGCCGCGCTGGGAGTCCTGGCCGGACAGCCGGACCGGGACGCCCTCCAGGAGGAGGGAGCCGACCGCGAGGGTCTCGCCCATGCCCCAGTCGATCGTGCCGTCCTCGACCATCGCCGCCCGGCGCTGGAGCTGCGGCAGCAGCCGCGGGTGGACGGTGATGTGGTCGGGGATGTTGACCTGGGACTCGGCGATCCGCTTGACGATCTCCGCGGACACCGCGGTGTTCACCGCGACCGGGAACTCGGCCTGGGTGTCCGGGGTCTGCACCGCGGCGGGCTGCGAGGTGGCCTCGCGGACCTCGGTGAAGACCTTCTCCAGCTGGCCCTGGTAGTCCTGGAGCGCCTGCTCGGCCTCTTCCAGGGTGATGTCGCCGCGACCGATGAGGGACTCGGTGTAGAGCTTGCGCACCGAGCGCTTCTTGTCGATCAGGTCGTACATCAGCGGCTGGGTGAAGGCCGGGTTGTCCGACTCGTTGTGACCGCGGCGGCGGTAGCAGATGAGGTCGATCACCACGTCCTTGTTGAACGCCTGGCGGAACTCGAAGGCCAGGCGGGCCACGCGGACCACGGCCTCCGGGTCGTCGCCGTTCACGTGGAAGATCGGGGCCTCGATCATCCGCGCCACGTCCGTCGCGTACATCGACGAGCGCGAGGACTCCGGGGCGGCCGTGAAGCCGACCTGGTTGTTGATGACGACGTGGACCGTGCCGCCGGTGCGGTAGCCGCGCAGCTGCGACATGTTCAGGGTCTCGGCCACCACGCCCTGGCCCGCGAAGGCCGCGTCGCCGTGGATCGCGATCGGCAGGACCGTGAAGTCCGTACCGCCCTTGTTGATGATGTCCTGCTTGGCGCGGGCGACGCCCTCCAGGATCGGGTCGACGGCCTCCAGGTGGGAGGGGTTCGCGACCAGGTTGACCTTGATCTGCTCGCCGTCGAGGCCGGTGAAGGTGCCCTCGGCGCCCAGGTGGTACTTCACGTCGCCGGAGCCGTGCATCGACTTCGGGTCGAGGTTGCCCTCGAACTCACGGAAGATCTGCGCGTACGACTTGCCGACGATGTTGGCGAGCACGTTCAGGCGGCCCCGGTGGGCCATGCCGATGACGACCTCGTCCAGGCGGGACTCGGCGGCCGAGTCCAGCACCGCGTCCAGCAGCGGGATGACGGACTCGCCGCCCTCCAGGGAGAAGCGCTTCTGGCCGACGTACTTCGTCTGCAGGAAGGTCTCGAACGCTTCCGCCGCGTTCAGGCGGCGGAGGATGCGCAGTTGCTCCTCGCGCTCCGGCTTGGCGTGCGGGCGCTCGACGCGGTCCTGGATCCACTTGCGCTGCTTGGGGTCCTGGATGTGCATGAACTCGATGCCGGTGGTGCGGCAGTACGAGTCGCGCAGCACGCCGAGGATGTCGCGCAGCTTCATCATCGACTTGCCCGCGAAGCCGCCGACGGCGAACTCGCGCTCCAGGTCCCACAGCGTCAGCCCGTGCTCGACGATGTCGAGGTCCGGGTGCTTGCGCTGGCGGTACTCCAGCGGGTCGGTGTCGGCCATGACGTGGCCGCGGACCCGGTAGGAGTGGATCAGCTCGAAGACGCGGGCGGCCTTGGTGACGTCGTCGTCGTGGGAGGCGTCGATGTCCTTGAGCCAGCGGACCGGCTCGTAGGGGATGCGCAGCGCCTCGAAGATGTCGTCGTAGAAGCCGTTCTCGCCGAGGAGCAGGTTGGCGACCTGGCGGAGGAACTCGCCGGAGGCCGCGCCCTGGATCACCCGGTGGTCGTACGTCGACGTGAGCGTCATGACCTTGGAGATGCCGAGCTTGTTCAGGGTGTCCTGGGAGGTGCCCTGGAACTCCGCCGGGTAGTCCATGGCGCCGACGCCCATGATGACGGACTGGCCGGGCATCAGGCGCGGCACCGAGTGGACGGTGCCGAGGCCGCCGGGGTTGGTCAGGGAGACCGTGACACCGGTGAAGTCGGCCATCGTCAGCTTGTTGTCGCGGGCGCGGCGGACGATGTCCTCGTAGGCCTGCCAGAACTCGAAGAAGTTCAGCGTCTCGGCCTTCTTGATGGCCGCGACGACCAGCTGGCGGTCGCCGTTCGGCTTCACCAGGTCGATGGCGAGGCCGAGGTTGACGTGCTCCGGCTTGACGAGGGTGGGCTTGCCGTCCTTGGTCTGGAAGGACCAGTTCATCGCCGGCATGGCCTTGATGGCCTGCACCATCGCGTACCCGATGAGGTGCGTGAAGGAGATCTTCCCGCCGCGGGCGCGCTTGAGGTGGTTGTTGATGACGATGCGGTTGTCGAACAGCAGCTTCACCGGGACGGCGCGCACGGACGTGGCCGTGGGCATCTCCAGGGAGGCGTCCATGTTCTTCGCCACGGCGGCGGACGGGCCGCGCAGGGTCACCAGCTCGGGGCCCTCGGTGGCCTCGGCGGCGGGCGCGGCCTTCGGCTTCGCGGCGGCGGTGGGCTGCGCCGGGGCGGCAGCGGCGGGCTTGGCGGCCGGGGCGGCGGGCTGGGCCGGAGCCGGAGCCGGGGCGGCGGGCGCCGGGGCAGGGGCCTGGGCGGCCGGGGCCGGAGCAGCCGGAGCCGGAGCAGCCGGGGCCTGGGCGGCCGGAGCGGTGGTGGTGTCCGTGGCCCCCGTGGCCGCGGTACCCGCCGGAGCCGGGGACGCGGGCGCTCCCGGCTTGTAGTCGGCGAAGAAGTCCCACCAGGCGCGGTCTACCGAATTCGGGTCCTGGAGGTACTGCTGATAGATCTCGTCGACGAGCCACTCGTTCGGACCGAACGCGGCAGCGGGATTCTTGCCCGCTTGGTCTGCGTCGGTCGAGATGCTCGATGCGTTACTGGGGGACTGTGGCGACACGGCGGCAACCGCCCTCTTCCGCTTCACAAGGTGATGGACAGCGGGAATAAAGGCTACGCCTCCATGGCCGAGAAGGTCAGGCCGGGCCGGTTCATCGTCGTGTAAGTCACATCGAACACGGTGTTTCGGGGCCGACAATGGCGGGAAACAAGCGGGGTTTCGGTGTGAAACGGGTACGTCGATCCCGGCCCGGCGCGCACGGGACGCGGGCCTCTGCCTGATCACACGTGTCCGTCAGCGCGGACACCCATGGATCTTGTGGCTCCGCTTCGCACTTTACGTCAACTTGGCACAGATGACAGGCCCGGAAGGGTGACCAGGATCCGGCAGCCCCGCTCGGATTCGGCCACGCCGATCTTGCCGCCGTGCAGGTCCACCGCCCACCGGGCGATCGCCAGACCGAGCCCCGTGCCGCCGTCGCTGCCGGGGTCGTGCGGACGCTTCGCCGCGCCCCGGTTGAACCGCTCGAACACCCGGTGCCACTCCGAGCGCGGAATGCCGGGGCCCTCGTCGAGGACCTCCAGCTCCAGCGAGCCCGGCCAGGCCCCGGACCGGGCCTTCACCGTCACCTTGCCGTGCGGCGGGCTGTGCTTGACCGCGTTGTCGATCAGGTTGGCCATGACCTGGTGGATCCGCTCCGGATCGGCGTGCGCGACCAGCTCCGGCGGGTGCACGTCCAGGCTCAGATGGACGTCGGTGCGGGTGTGGCTGCCGGATCCGGAGGCGATGCCCGCGCGTGCCGACGCGACCATGTTGGCCTCCTTCAGCACGCCCGAGAGGTACGGCCACACCTCGAACCGCCGCTGCTTCAGCGGTACGACGCCGTTGTCCAGGCGCGACAGGTCGAGCAGCGTCTCCACCAGCCGACCGAGCCGCTCCGTCTGCTTGAGCGCGGTGCGCATGGTCTCGGGGTCGGCCTCGGCGATGCCGTCGACGACGTTCTCCAGCACCGCGCGTAGCCCCGCGATGGGGGTGCGCAGCTCATGGGAGACGTTCGCGACCAGCTCCTTTCGCTGGCGGTCCTGCGCCTCCAACTCGTCGGCCATGCGGTTGATGGTGATCGCCAGGTCCCGCAGCTCGTCCCGGCGGTTCTCGCGCACCCGGCGGGTGTAGTCCCCGTGTGAGATGGACCGGGCCACGGCGTTCATCTCGTCCAGCGGCGCGGTGAGCGAGTGCGCCACGAACTGCGTGATCAGCAGGGTGGCGATCATCGAGAAGATGGTGATGAACCGCAGCTCCGTCTTGGTGCGCACCGCGATCATGGCCAGGCCCGTGGCGATCAGCACCGAGACGACGACCAGCGCGCCCAGCTTGGTCTTGATGGAGAACGGGCGCACCCCGCCCCAGGGGCCTCCCGGGCTCCACCGTCCGTCGCTCATGGCGTCGGCGTCTCCAGGGCGTACCCGACGCCGTGCACCGTGCGGATCCGCTCGGCGCCGATCTTCCGGCGCAGTGCCTTGATGTGGCTGTCGACGGTCCGGGTGCCGGAGGCGTCCGCCCAGTCCCACACCTCGGCGAGGAGCTGCTCGCGCGAGAGCACCGCGCGCGGGGTGTTCGCCAGGCAGACCAGCAGGTCGAACTCGGTGGGCGTGAGGTGGACGTCCTCGCTGCGCACCCGCACCCTGCGCTGCGCGTGGTCGATCTCCAGCTCGCCCAGGCGCAGGATGCCGCTGCGCGGGGTCGTCGCGGCCAGCGCGGCGCGCTCCACCCGGCGCAGCAGGACGTGCACCCGGGCGGCCAGCTCCCGCATGGAGAACGGCTTGGTCATGTAGTCGTCGGCGCCGACGCCGAGGCCGACGAGCATGTCCGTCTCGTCGTCGCGCGCGGTGAGCATCAGCACCGGCACCGGGCGCGCGGCCTGCACGCGGCGGCAGACCTCCAGGCCGTCGAAGCCGGGCAGCATGATGTCGAGGATCAGCAGGTCGGGCTGCCATGCCTCGGCGGTGTCGACGGCCGCGGGGCCGTCCCCCGCGGTCTGTACGAGAAATCCCTCGGCGCGCAGACGGGCCGCGATGGCGTCGACGATCGTCGCGTCGTCCTCGACCACCAGCACCCGGCGCTGTGCCCCGGGAGTGGTCGCCGCCGTGCCGTTGTGGGAGGTGTGTGTCTGCTCCATCGCCCGCCCCTGAAGTGTGCTTTCCGGAATCCGTGGGGTGATCCCATGACTGCGCTTGACGCTTGAATGATCGGCGTCAGGCAAGCAGGGTACGGGGAGTCACCATGGCTCGGCTATCCAGGTCGGACGCCGAGATGAATGACGTCCGGAACGCCCCGGGCAACGGGGATCTCTTCGGTACGCACTTGTTGGAATCCGGCATTCCACAAGGTTCCTTCAAATTCCGGGGAGGGCTTGGCGGACCATACGGCAAGCACCCCGCCAGGCCTCAAAGCCCTTGTGCAGCCTGCCAGTCCGGCGGGTGAGTAGAGGTTGTCGTTGGCCTCCGTGACGGTCCAGTCGGGGCCGTTGTCGATGTCGAGGCACAGCGCGTCGAAAGTGGCGGATGTCTCATTGACGTAATCGATCAGATCCGCCTCGACGATGTGGACGCGCGGGTCGGCGAGCGCCTCGCGCGAGAGTGCCGACAGTGGCCCGTCGACGTGCCAGTCGATGACGGCACGCTCCCGCTCCACCACCGTGATCCGGCCCCAACGCGGGTTGCCCGTGGCATGTGCGAGTGAGAATCCGACGCCGAGTCCACCGATGAGCACCTCGGGGCCGGGGCGTCCGTCCAGCGCGCCGAGCGCGGCGTCGACCAGCAGCCGCTCCGAGCGGCCGTCCGACGTGTCCATCAGGAAGCAGCCGTTGGCGATGATCTGAAGCAGCGCACCATGACGGCGCAGCACGACCTCGCCGTAGCGGCCCTCGCGCCGGTCCAGGACTTCGGGGATGTCGTATGCGGTGGCCATGGGGCCATCCTGACACTGGCGTTCACCGCTTGTTGACGAAATGACGAACAGGCGGCGGGGAGGGGGCGGGCGGGGGTGCGGCGCCGACGGCGGCGTCCCTGGGCCGTACGGTGCTCAGCCGTCCGGCGGCCGGGCGGTGCGAGCCGTCGCGTTCCTAGGTCCGCCCCGTGAACTTCGCCGAGGTCAGCGGGGCCGTCACCCGCCACCCCAGGTGTTCGTACAGCGCCCGTCCGGCCGGGGTTCCGGCCAGTACCGCCGTCTCCGCGCCCTGTTCGGCCGCGCTGTGGTGCAGGGTGCGCATCACCTGGGCGCCGAGGCCCTTGCGGCGGTGGGATGGGGCCGTCTCCATCTGGTCGACGACCGCCGTCGCGCCGGTGGTGGCGAGTTGGCCGCGGGCGGCCAGGGAGCCGTCGGGGGCGGCGAGGAGCACGCGTGTGACGCCACCGCGGGTCCAGACGCGCAGTCGGAAGCCCTCGGGGACGCTGGGCGCGGCGGGGGTGGGGGTCGGGAGGCGGAGGGTCATCAGGTAGCCGGGTTCCGGGTCGGTCCACCAGCCGTCGCCGAGCCAGCCCGCGGTCCTGGTGGGGTCCTCGAAGACCTTCAGCCACACCCCGGTCCCGGTCACCGAGGCGGCCACCTTGCGGACGGTCTCCTCCTGGACGTCGTCGGTCGCGGCGAGGACATGGCGGGTGACGTGCTCGGTCTGGCCGACGTCGATGGTCCAGCCCCAGGGCTCGACCTGCGGCGGGGCCGCCCCGCGTGACACGACCCAGCCGTCCACCCAGGCGCGTACGACGTTCTCCATGATCCCTCCGTAAGGGGTGATCCTCAAGATTGGCTATTACTGCCCTGACCGTATGCGGAGCCACGCCCAGCCGCCCGTGTGATCGCCCACAGCGAACGCCGCCGAAGTCCGGGAACATTCAAGGACCGCGGGGCATTGAGTCGGCATAGCTCAACTTGACTGCCTAAGGGGAGATCATGGCTGCTGAGTCCACACCGCTCGCCCTGCCCGTGCTGCCGCTCGACGACGAGGTCGTGCTGCCCGGAATGGTGGTCCCGCTGGACCTGAGCGACTCCGAGGTGCGAGCCGCGGTGGAGGCCGCACAGGCCGCCGCCCGGACCGAACCCGGAAAGCCCAAGGTGCTGCTGGTGCCACGCGTCGACGGGACCTACGCGCGTACCGGCGTCCTCGGCACGGTCGAGCAGGTCGGCCGACTGGCCGACGGTGACCCGGGCGCCCTGATCCGCGGGCGCGGCCGGGTACGGATCGGTGCCGGGACCACCGGGCCCGGCGCGGCGCTGTGGGTCGAGGGCACCAGGATCGCCGAGGCCGTACCCGACCCGCTGCCCGGCCAGGTCACCGAACTGGTGAAGGAGTACAAGGCCCTCGCCGTCGCCTGGCTGAAGAAGCGCGGCGCCTGGCAGGTCGTCGACCGGGTGCAGGCCATCGACGACGTGTCCGCCCTCGCCGACAACTCCGGTTACTCGCCCTTCCTGACCACCGAGCAGAAGGTGGAGCTGCTGGAGACCTCCGACCCGGTCGCCCGCCTCCGCCTCGCCACCCAGCAACTGCGCGACCACCTCGCCGAGCAGGACGTCGCCGAGACCATCGCCAAGGACGTCCAGGAGGGCGTCGACAAGCAGCAGCGCGAGTTCCTGCTGCGCCGTCAGCTGGAAGCGGTCCGCAAGGAACTGCGCGAGCTGAACGGCGAGAGCGAGGGCGAGGAGTCCGACGACTACCGCGCCCGCGTCGAGGCCGCCGACCTGCCCGAGAAGGTCCGCGAGGCCGCGCTCAAGGAGGTCGACAAGCTGGAGCGCTCCTCCGACCAGTCCCCCGAGGGCGGCTGGATCCGTACCTGGCTGGACACGGTCCTGGAGATCCCGTGGAACGAGCGCACCCAGGACGAGTACGACATCCAGGGCGCCCAGCGCGTGCTCGACGCCGAGCACGCCGGTCTGGAGGACGTGAAGGAGCGGATCACCGAGTACCTTGCGGTACGCAAGCGGCGTGCCGAGCGGGGCCTGGGGATCGTCGGCGGGCGGCGCGGCGGTGCCGTGCTGGCGCTCGTCGGACCGCCCGGCGTCGGCAAGACCAGCCTCGGCGAGTCCGTGGCGCACGCCATGGGCCGCAAGTTCGTCCGCGTCGCCCTCGGCGGCGTCCGCGACGAGGCCGAGATCCGCGGCCACCGCCGTACGTACGTCGGCGCGCTGCCCGGCCGGATCGTGCGGGCCATCAAGGAGGCCGGGTCGATGAACCCGGTGGTGCTGCTCGACGAGATCGACAAGGTCGGCTCCGACTTCCGCGGCGACCCGGCGGCGGCGCTCCTCGAAGTCCTGGACCCGGCGCAGAACCACACTTTCCGCGACCACTACCTGGAGGTCGAACTCGACCTGTCCGACGTGGTCTTCCTCGCCACCGCCAACGTCCTGGAGGCCATCCCGGAGGCCCTGCTCGACCGTATGGAGCTGGTCCGCCTCGACGGCTACACCGAGGACGAGAAGGTCGTCATCGCCCGCGACCACCTGCTGCCCCGGCAACTGGAGCGCGCCGGGCTCGACGAGGACGAGGTGACCATCGACGAGAGCGCGCTGCGCAGGCTCGCGGGCGAGTACACGCGCGAGGCGGGCGTCCGCACCCTGGAGCGGTCCATCGCGCGGCTGCTGCGCAAGGTCGCGGCCCAGCACGAACTGGGCGACCGGAAGCTGCCGTTCACCGTCACCGCCGACGATCTGAGGGGTCTGATCGGGCGCCCGCACCACGTACCCGAGTCCGCCCAGGACCCGGCCGAGCGGCGCACCGCGGTGCCGGGTGTGGCGACCGGGCTGGCGGTGACCGGCGCGGGGGGTGACGTCCTCTTCGTGGAGGCGTCCCTTGCCGACCCGGAGACGGGCGCGGCGGGGCTGACCCTGACCGGTCAGCTGGGCGATGTGATGAAGGAGTCGGCGCAGATCGCGCTGAGCTTCCTGCGCTCGCACGGCGCCGAGCTGGAGCTGCCGGTGGCGGACCTGAAGGACCGGGGCGTGCACATCCACTTCCCGGCGGGGGCGGTGCCGAAGGACGGCCCGAGCGCGGGCGTCACGATGACGACGGCCCTGGCGTCGCTGCTGTCCGGGCGGCTGGTCCGCACGGACGTGGCGATGACCGGCGAGGTCTCGCTGACCGGCCGGGTGCTGCCGATCGGCGGGGTGAAGCAGAAGCTGCTCGCCGCCCACCGCGCGGGCGTGACGACCGTCGTCATCCCCAAGCGCAACGAGCCCGACCTGGACGACGTCCCGGCCGAGGTGCTGGACAAGCTCGACGTCCACGCCGTCACCGACGTCCGCCAGGTCCTGGAACTGGCGCTCACACCCGCCGTCAACGGCGCGGAGCGCAGGGTTCCGGCCGCGGCGTGACGGACGCGGCCGGAAGAGGTGAAGGCCCGGGTTCTCGTGAGGGAGGCCCGGGCCTTCGCCCTGTCCCCGGTCTCAGCCGAGGGCGAGGGCCTTCGCCCTGTTCCCGGTCTCAGCCGAGGGCGAGGGCCTTCGCCCTGTTCCCGGTCTCAGCCGAGGGCGAGGGCCTGCACACGGTCCAGGGCACCGTTGAACCGGTTGTGGTCACCGACGGTCGGGCCCGTCGACGTGTACTGCCACATCGTGTAGTACGTCCAGCCCGCCGGAAGCGTGCCGACGGTGGTGGCGTACCGGGCGATCCAGAGCGGGTTGTAGGACGCGAAGCCGCCGTAGTCGCCGGTGCACTGGGTCCACCAGCTGGTGGCCGTGTAGATCACGGCGTCACGGCCGGTGCGGGCCTTGTAGGTGTTCAGGAAGTCGCGGATCCAGGAGACCATCGCGCTCTGGGACTTGCCGTAGCAGGTGGCGCCGTACGGGTTCCACTCGATGTCGAGGGCGCCGGGCAGGGTCCTGCCGTCGCGGGACCAGCCGCCGCCGTGGTCGACGAAGTAGTTGGCCTGGGCGGCGCCGCTGGTGGTGTCGGGGGTGGCGAAGTGGTAGGCGCCGCGGATCATGCCGACGTTGTAGGAGCCGTTGTACTGCTGGGCGAAGTAGGGGTTGGTGTAGTAGGTCCCCTCGGTCGCCTTGACGTAGGCCCACTTGACGCCGCTGTTCCACAGGGTGGTCCAGGCGACGTTGCCCTGGCGGCTGCTGACGTCGACGCCCTCGGTCTGGGTGGCGTCGCCGGGGGTGGGGGTGCCGTGCTGGCCGTCGTGGGGGATCACGCCCATGCCCATGTGGGCGGAGCCCCGGGGCGGGACGTCGGCGGCGGACGCCGGGGCGGTGAGGGTGAGGGTGAGGGCGGCGAGCAGGATTCCGGCGAGGGTGAGGCGGCGGGATCGAGTGGTTCCGGGTCTGCGCACGGACATGGCGTGCCTCTCTGAGACGCGGTGGTGCTCGGTGGGGGGGGAGGGAGAGACGTGGGGTGAGTGGCGTGTGCATGCCATTCATGTCATCCCTGACGCTACGCACGTAGAAGACCCGGAAGGAAGGGTTCCGAAAGCTGCCGTTGGTCTAAGCCTGCGAAATACTGACCGAACTGCGGCGATGGCCGCTCATGAAGGAAACTTTCAGTAACGGGAAACCGGGCAGGGGTGCTGACGTGCACGAGGACGGAAACGGCGAGGGACACCGGGGCGTATCCGGTGCGTCGACGACTGGTGCAGACCAGGAGTTCCTGGCGCTGGAGCGCGAGCTGACGGTGTTCCTGCGCCGGGCCCGCGCCAACCAGGGCGAGATGGCCCGCGCCGTCCACCCGGACCTGGAGTCCGCCGCGTACGGACTGCTCGTACGGCTGGACGAATGCGGCCGTCAGCGGGCCACCGAACTCGCCGCCTACATCGGCGTCGGCAAGGCCACCATGTCCCGCCAACTGCGCGCCCTGGAGGAACTGGGCCTGGTGGCCAGGGAGCCCGACCCGGTGGACGGCCGCGCCTGGCTCGTCCACCTCACCGAGGAGGGCCGCACCCGCGTCCAGCGCGTCCGCGTGGCCCGCCGCGCCCGCTACGTCGAGAAGCTCTCCGACTGGGACCGGGCCGAGATCGCGGAGTTGGCGCGCCTGCTGAACCAGCTCAACCGCGGCATGGAGAAGTGACCGGAGCCCGCCCTTCCCTGGTCGCGGCCCTTCCCTGCCCGGAGCCCTTTCCCGGCCGGAGCCCTTTCCCGGCCGGGAAAGGGCTCCGGCGCCTCACAGCTCCACGTGTGCCACCGTCGCGTCGTCGTGCGTCTTGCTGCCCCCCAGATACACCCGCCGCTCCCGGTCGGCGCTCTCCAGCACCCGCACCCGCTCCACCAGCGCCCGCGCCCCCTCCTTCCGTACGAGGGCCAGGCACTGCGCCCAGTCGCCCTCGGCGAACTTCTCCACCCAGCGGCTCGCCCCGTCCGTCAGCGCGGTGAGGGAGCGGACGTACGCCCGGGGGAGGATCCCGGTCACCGCGTGGTCCGCGACCGAGGCGTCCGCGGCGGCGGTGTAGAAGCCGCCCTCCCTGTTGCGCAGGGTCGCGTCGATCAGCGCCGCCGAGGCGCGGGCGGAACGGGGGATGCGGGACAGCCGGTCGTCCAGGTACGGGGTGACCGTGCCGTCGGGGGACTCGACGAGGAGGGCGGAGTCGGCGAGGAGGAGGTACTCGACGGTGTCCGGTGACCAGCGGGCCAGGGCGACGGTTGCCTGCGGGGTGCGGGGGTGAGAAAGGTCACAGGTTTGCGCATGGGCCCCGGCGGTACGCGTGATCGCCCGGGAAAGGGCGTCCGGCAGGGGGACATCCGGGAGTGAAACGGTCAGTTCGGTCAGCGCGCCACCGAGGCGGGCGGTGTACCAGGGCACGGAGTGCACACAGCCCGTCGCGCCCGTCGGCGGTGTCACCCCGTCCAGCACCACGAGCGAACCGCCCTGTCCGCACGCGGGTAGTCCGACGGCGGCGAAGTCCTCGTTGGGACGGGCCGGGTCACCGGGCTCCGAGACAAGTTCCGTACGCATCCGGTCAGTCTGCACCAGCCCTTCACAACGTCCGCGAAAGGCTGGCAAGGGCCCGGGTTCCGACGCACCACCGCAGGTCAGCTGCCGGTTTTGGGAGGGAATGGCGCACTCCGGCAAGGCGTGGCGGCGAATACTGCCAAAGCCCGCCGCCGACGTCCAACCGGCCCGCCGCACAGGCCCCTCGGGCGCGCCGTGGAAACTTGCCCCTCAACTCCCCCACGGTATTCACTCCTTCGGGTGGCGGGTCAGGTGATGCGCGACCACCGCCCATCGGCACTGGGAGGGTTCGTCACCGGTGGGGGTCCCTCCGCCCGACCGCGGTCAGCAGCCGGGTATGGCACGCGCACCAGTTGACGGCGCCTCACCCGGACCCATGGGTAACGAGTCAGGAATGCGAGCACCGGTGCAGAAGACGCGGCCTCGGCGCACAGGCAAGCAGACGGCCTCCGAAGGGGGCGCGGAGCACACCCCCGCGGAGCAGCCCCCTGTCGGCAAGGGCCGTCCCACGCATGTACGCAACCGGCTGATCGTGGCCGTGACCGTGGTGGCCGCGGCCATCGCGGGGGCGGGCGCGCCCTCCGTGATCGCCGCCTCCGGCGAACTGGGCGACGCCCAGGAGCTGGTGACGCTGGCCGAGCAGACGCGCGACGCGCTGGTGCTGGCCCACTCCCTCGCCGACGAACGCGACGAGGTCACCTCGTACATCGCCGCCGGGCGCCCCAAGTCCAAGGCGCCCGCCGAGGAGCGCAGCGCCCGCGTGGACCGGCAGGTGGAGGAGCTGCGCACCGACACCGACACCCCCGCCGCGCTCCGCGCCGACCTGGAGAGCATCGCCGCCGTCCGCAGAGCGGCGCTCACCGGAAAGAGCACCGCTCTCCAGGCGCACGACGCCTACTCGGCGACGATCACCGAACTCCACCAGCTCGCCGAGGACCTGGCCGAGCAGACCCCGCCCCGCGCGGGCTCCGGCGACCACGCCCTGGCCGAACTCGACTCCGCCGTCCAGCAGGCCGCCGCCGTGCGCGGGCTGCTGCTGGCCGCGCTCAGCGTGCCGAGCACCACCCAGACGGTCGTCGACCCGATCACCGGCATCGCCTCCGAGACCACCGTCACCTCCGAGGCCGACGCCAAGCAGCGCGCCGCGCTCACCGCCGCCGCCCAGCAGGCCCGGCTCCGCTCGGACGCCGCCCTCGCCGACTTCCGCGAGAACGCGCCCAAGGCCGCCAAGACGTCGTACGACTCCACGGTCACCGGCCCCGAGGTCAACTCCGCCGAGAAGTACCTCGCCGCCCTCACCGACCAGCCCACCCTCACCGACGACGAACTCGGCACCAGTGCCGAGAAGCTCGACGCCGCGCTGACCGCCCGCATCGACTCCATGCGCGGCGCCGAGTCCGCCCTCTACGACCGGCGCGCCAAGGACCTCGCCCAGCTCCGCGACGACGACGTCACCGCGCTGGAAATCCGCGTCGCCGTGCTCGGCGCGCTGATGCTGCTCGCCGTCGGCATCGCCACCGCCATGGCCCGCACCCTCACCCGCCCGCTCGCCGTGCTGCGGATCGGCTCGGCGCGGCTCGCGGGCGCCGAGCACCCGGCGGCCGAGGAGCCGGTGAAGTTCAACGGCCGCAACGACGAGTTCGCCCAGGTCGTCCGCTCGGTCAACGCCCTGCACGCGCACGCCGCCGCCCTCCACGAGCGCATCACCACCCTGGAGTCCGACCGCAAGCACCTCGTCGGCCAGCGGCAGAAGATGGCCGACGCCCGCGAGGACCTGCGCACCGAACTCGCCGACTCCGCCGCCCAGCTGGAGCGGCTGCGCGGCAGCATCGGCTCCACCTTCGTCAACCTGGCGCTGCGCACCCTCGGCCTGGTGGAGCGCCAGCTCGCCGTCATCGAGGGCCTGGAGGAGCGCGAGCAGGACCCGGACCGCCTCGCCACCCTCTTCAAGCTGGACCACTTCGCCACCGTCATGCGGCGGCACAGCGAGAACCTGCTCGTCCTCTCCGGCACCGAGCACGTCCAGCAGAGCGCCGGGCCGGTCCCGCTGGTCGACGTCGTGCGCGCCGCCGTCAGCGAGATCGAGCGCTACGAGCGGGTTCGGATCGCCGCGCTGCCGCCGCACGCGCACATCGCCGGGTACGCCGCGGACGACCTGTCCCACCTGCTCGCCGAACTCATGGAGAACGCCACCTCGTTCTCCCCGCCGGACCTGCCCGTCGAGGTCTCCGGCTGGCTGCTGGAGAGCGGCGAGGTCATGATCTCGGTGCAGGACGAGGGCATCGGCATGACCGACGAGCGGATGAGCCGCCTCAACGCCCGCCTCACCGACTTCGACCCGGACACGCCCTACGACCAGGAGGGCGAGGACGGCCTCGGGCTCGGCCTGTACGTCGTCGCCCGGCTCGCCCACCGGCACGGGGTGCGGGTGCAGTTGCGGGAGCAGAAGCAGGGCGGCGTCGCGGCCGTCGTGGTCCTGCCGGACGCCCTGCTGACCACGGCGTCGCCCGCCGCGACCCCGGCCGCCACCTCCCCGGCCGCCACCGGCACCTTCACCCTCCCGGGCGCCGACGCCGAGGCCAACTCCAACGTCCTGCACGGGCGCGCGAGCGGAGGCGGCGATCCGCTGGTGGCGCTGGCGGAGAAGGCCGTACGGGAGCAGGACGAGACGGACGGTACGCAGGAGGCCGACGGTACGGAGGAGGCGGCGGCGACCCCCGAGGAGCCCTCGGCGGCAGCCGAACCGCCCACGGTGCCCGGCGCGCCCGAGACGTTCGCCGAGACCACCATGGAACTCCTCCTTCCGGAGCCGCCCGCCGAACCCGCCGAACCCGCCGAAGCCCAGCAGCCGCAGGAACCCGCCGAACCCGCCGAAGCCCAGCAGCCGCAGGACCCCGAAGAACCCACCGAAGCCCAGCAGCCGCAAGAACCCGAAGACCCCACCGAAGCCCAGCAGCCGGAAGGCCCCGCACATCCCGCGGCCCCGGCACCCGAAGCCCAGCCCAGCCCGTACGCCATCGGCCCCGACACCCACGACCGCACCCCCGACGAGGGGGACGACCCGGTCACCGACAAGGGGCTGCCCAAGCGAACCCCGAAGATCGCACCGCCCGTCTCGGCACCACGGCCGAGGTCGGGTTCCGTCGACGCCGACGCGCTCCGGCGCCGTCTGGGCGGCTTCCGTCGGGGGGCGGAAGCCGGACGGCGTGATGTGGAGGCGGAGATCAACGAACATGCTGAAAACGCCACGGGGGGCACAGTCGAGGAGGCAAGCAGTTGACCGCGCCCAGTACCTTCGGACTGAGCAGTGAAGCCCGCAATCTGCACTGGCTGCTGACCAACCTGGTCGAGGAGGTGCCCGGCATCCTCTCGGTCGCGGTCGTCTCCTCCGACGGTCTGCTGCTGCTCTCCTCCGACCCGGGACGGAACGAAGCGGCCCGCCAGTCCACGGAGGACCGCCCCACCGGCCCGCGCGGCTCCGCCGCCGACCTGGCCACCATCGTCTCCGGCATCGGCAGCCTCACCATCGGTGCCGCGAAGCTGATGGAGTTCGGCGGAGTCAAGCACTCCATGGTCGCGATGGACGAGGGCAGCCTGTTCGTGATGTCGATCAGCGACGGCTCGCTGCTCGGTGTGCACGGCGCCGCGGACTGCGACATGAGCGTGGTGGCGTACCACATGGCGCTTTTCGTCGGCCGCGCCGGACATGTGCTCACCCCCGAACTCCGCAGCGAGCTGCGCAAATCGCTGGAGTCCGCGGAATCGACCGGGAGCGGCCGATGAGTACGGCGCCCAGGAACCGCAGGGCCCAGCTGCCCGTCCGCGGCGGTGACCGCAAGCCCGCGCGGGTGCGTCCCTACTCGCTCACCGGCGGCCGGACCCGCTTCGGCCATGTGCTGCTCGTGGAGACCATCGTGGGCGCCACCGAGGCCGTCGCCGCGCTGGACGCCGGGCCGGAGCGCAAGGAACTGGCGAATGGTTCCCTCAGCACCCGGGTGATGCCGGAGATGCGGGCCATCGTCGAACTGTGCCGCCGTATGCGCACGGTGGCCGAGATCGCCGCGCTGCTGAAGATGCCGCTCGGTGTGGTCCGCGTGCTGCTGAGCGACCTCGCGGACCAGGGAAAGATCCGTGTGTACGGCACCGGAACCGGCCATGGCACGGGCCGGCCGGACCGCGCTCTGCTGGAAAGGGTGCTGAGTGGACTCCGCCGTCTCTGACGCCGTCGGCGTCGCCCCGGCCGTCGAGCCGGACGAGGAACTGCGGCCGTGGCAGACGGACCGCACCCGCGCCCCCGTCGCCACGAAGATCGTGATCGCGGGTGGCTTCGGCGTGGGCAAGACCACCCTGGTCACCGCCGTCTCCGAGATCACGCCCCTGCAGACGGAGGCGCTGATGACGGAGGCCAGCGAGGAGACCGACGACCTCACCGCGACCCCCGGCAAGCTGTCCACCACCGTGGCCATGGACTTCGGCCGCATCACGCTCGACGACGACCTGGTGCTCTACCTGTTCGGCACGCCGGGCCAGCAGCGGTTCTGGTTCATGTGGGACGACCTGGTGCGCGGCGCGATCGGCGCGGTCGTACTGGCCGACACCCGGCGCCTGAAGGACAGCTGGCCCGCGCTGGACTACTTCGAGAGCTGCGGGCTGCCGTACGTGGTCGCGGTCAACCACTTCGACGGCAGTGAACTGTTCGAGCCGGAGGACGTGCGGGAGGCGCTGTCGGTGCCGTCCCACATACCTGTCATGATCATGGACGCGCGACGCAGGATCTCCGTGATCGAGACCCTCCTGGCCCTGGTGGGCCACGCGCTGGACGAAACCCCCGAGTAGGAGACGGACTTCGTATGCGGAAGATACTCGTCGTCGGAGCCGGGCAGTCCGGGCTCCAGCTCGCCCTCGGCCTCCAGTCGCACGGCTACGAGGTCACCCTGATGTCCAACCGGACCGCGGACGAGATCCACTCCGGGCGGGTCATGTCGACGCAGTGCATGTTCCACACGGCACTCCAGCACGAGCGCGACCTGGACCTGAACTTCTGGGAGTCCCAGGCCCCGAAGATCGAGGGACTCGGCGTCTCGGTCGCCGCGCCCGGCTCGTTCGACCCGGGCCCCTCGCAGCGCGCGATCGACTGGGTGGGCAGGCTCGACGGGTTCGCGCAGTCCGTGGACCAGCGGGTGAAGATGGCGGGCTGGATGGAGACGTTCGCCCAGCGCGGCGGCCAACTGGTCATCCACGGCGCGGCGGTCGGCGACCTCGACTACTTCTCCCGTACGTACGACCTGGTGCTGGTCTCGGCGGGCAAGGGCGAACTCGTGCAGATGTTCGCCCGGGACCCCGAGCGGTCCCCCTACAGCGAGCCGCAGCGCGCCCTCGCCGTCGCCTACGTCCACGGCCTGGGCCCGCGCCCGGAGCACCCCGACATGGAGGCGGTCCGCTGCAACCTGGTGCCCGGCGTCGGCGAGATGTTCATCATGCCGACCTTCACCACCTCCGGCCGCGCCGACATCCTCTTCTGGGAGGGCGTCCCCGGCGGCCCGCTCGACGCCTTCCGGGACGTCAAGGACCCCTCCGAGCACCTCGCGCTCACCCTTGAGCTGATGGAGAAGTACCTGCCCTGGGAGTACGCGCGGGCCACCAAGGTCGAGCTGACCGACGCGGGCGGCACGCTGGCCGGGCGCTACGCGCCCACCGTCCGCAACCCCGTCGGGCGGCTGCCCGGGGGCGGCCTGGTGCTGGGCGTCGCGGACGTCGTCGTCGCCAACGACCCGATCACCGGCCAGGGCTCGAACTCCGCGTCCAAGTGCGCGGCCAGCTACCTCGCGTCCATCCTCGAGCACGGCGACAAGCCGTTCGACGAGGCGTGGATGCGGGCCACGTTCGACCGGTACTGGGACACCGCCCAGCACGTCACCAAGTGGACCAACGCGATGCTGGCCCCGCCGCCGGAGCACATCCTGAACCTCATCGGCGCGGCGGGCCAACTGCCCCCCGTCGCCGACCGGTTCGCCAACGGGTTCAACGACCCGGCCGACTTCGAGGACTTCTTCTACGAGCCCGAGAAGACGCAGGCGTACCTGGCCTCGGTGACCGGGGTCTAGTCCCCGTCCGGGCGCACGGCTCCGAGGATGGGGTGCGAGGCGATGGGGGAGACCTTGACCCTCTCGCCCGTTCTCGGGGCCTGGATGACCCGGCCGTCGCCCTCGTAGATCGCCACGTGGGTGGCCTCGGGGTAGTAGATCACCAGGTCGCCGGGGCGCAGCCCGGACAGCGGGACCCTGGGGAGCCGTGCCCACTGCTCCTGGCTGGTGCGGGGGATCGGGGTCCCGGCGTGCGACCAGGCCCGGGACGTCAGGCCCGAGCAGTCGTACGTCCGGGGGCCCTCCGCGCCCCACTCGTACGGCTTCCCGAGCTGCCGCGCGGCGTAGCGCAGCGCCCGGTCGCCCCGGTCGGACGGCTTGTCGTCGGTGCCGAGGGCGCCGGAGGCCACCAGACGGCGCTGCGCCTGGTCGACGCCGTTCTTCTCGAACTCGGCGAGCGCGGCCAGCTGTTCCGGGGTGAGGGAGGCGAGCAGCTCCTCCACGTCGGCGAGGCGGTCGCGGACGTCGTCGCGCTGGCGCTTCTGCTGCCGGGCCAGGGAGAGCTGGCGGTCCAGGGCCGTGCGGGCCTTGCGGGCGAGTTCGTCGGCCTTGTGCTCGCTGCCGGTGAGCCGGTCCACCGTCTCGGCGCGCTCCCGCGCCAACTGGCCGATGACATGGCCCTGGTCGAGGGCGTGCTGCGGATCGCGGGCGAGCAGGAGCCGTACGTACGGGGAGATGGTGCTGGTGGCCTGGTACTGCTGCCGGGCCAGGCGGCCCGCCGCGCCCCGGCTGTCCTGGAGGGCGAGGCGGGCGCGGGCCAGGGCGGCCTCCAGACGGGTGGCCTCGGCGCGCTGGGCGCGCAGCTTCTCGTCGGTGGCGTTGTAGGTCTCGGTGGCCCGCTCGGCCTCCCGGTACAGCCGCTGAAGGTCCGTCAGCAGGTCGGAGAGGGTGCGGTGGACGGGTTCGCGCGGTTCGGGCACGGCCGCCGCGGGGACGGCCGTGAGGGCGGCCTGCGCCGCCATGGCCGCCGTACACACCAGCCGTACGAGCCTGCCTGACATGCCATCACCTCCGGGGTGCGGGGCGGCGTTTCCGCTCCGCATCGCGAGGATCAGGCCGCCGCGCGCGGCGCGCGCGCCGAGCGTGCGCGGGATGGCGTAACGGGGTCACCCGTCGGCGTGCCGGGACGTCGTCCACGGCCATCTCAGCTTGCCGCCGCCCTGGGCGCCGGTGGGGTCGTAGGCGTACTTCCAGCGGCGGCCGGTGCCGCGGGGGACCCGGCGGTAGACCAGGACCGTGGGCTGGCCGCCGTCGGGGGCGGGCACCGGGATGCGGTACGTCTTGGGCGGGTGGCCGGTGATGCCGAGCAGGACGGGCAGGACGCGGCCGTCCATGGGGCCGCCCTCGAACGGGGTGTCTTCGCTTTTCACGGGACCAGTGTCCGTCCTAATCTCCGGACGTCGTGCCCAGGGCCGCCACCACCGCCGCCGTCTGGGCGTCGCGGGACGCCGTCACCGTGAGCACCGCCACGAACTGGTCGACCAGCCAGTCCCGCAGGTCGTCCGCCGGTGGCTGCTTGTCCTCGTCCAGCCAGATGAGGGAGGCCGCCTCCACGGCGGTGATCCACATGCGGACCGTCATCCGGAGCCGGGGCCCGGGGTCGGTGACGCCGAGGTGGCGCATGATGTGGTCGGCGGCGGCGCGGCGCACGCCGTCGACGATGGCCGTGGTCCGGGAGGTCTCGACGACGCTGCCGCCCTGCAGCAGGGCGGTGAACCCGGCGTCGTGGCCGTCGACGAAGGTGAGGTAGCGGTCGAGGGCGCGGTGCAGCCGGGGCAGCAGCGGGCCCTCGCGGGGCTCGTCGAAGCAGTGCCGGAGTTCCTCGGCGGCGGAGCGCAGGGCGGCCTCGTAGAGCTGTTGCTTGCCGCCGGGGAAGTACCGGTACACCAGCGGGCGCGACACCCCGGCCGCCTCCGCCACGTCGTCCAGCGAGACCTCCTCGGGCGCGCGGTGGGCGAAGAGGGAGAGCGCGGCGTCGAGGAGTTGGCTGCGGCGCTCCTCGACGCTGAGGCGGCGGTAGGCGGGGGTGGCGGCCTGCGGGCTCATGACCAGCAGCGTAACCGCCCGCGGGGGCGGGCGGTCGGCGTCGGCCCGGCGTCTCACGTTTCCGGCCAGTCGTCCGGAGCGCCGGTCAGGCCAGCAGACCGGAGGACCGCCACAGCCGTCGTCCCACGCCGCGCAGCACCCCGATGTCGTCGAGGAAGTCCGTCAGCCGCTTGGCGCCGGTCTGCATGATCTCCCGGCGGTGTCCGCTGGCCTTGACCTGGGCCATGGCCTCGCGCTTGTCGAGTCCCACGTTGGTGTACACCTCGGGGTTGACGAAGGCGATGGAGAAGACGCGGGCGAACTCGCCGGAGGTGACCCGGGTGAACTCCTGCGACCACTTCGGGGCGGTGACCATCTGGCGCCGCAGCTCCTCCCGGGCGTACCGGACGTGGCGGGCCTCCTCGACGACGTGGATGCGGGTGACGCCCCGGACCAGGGGCTGCACGCGCTCGTCGGGGAAGGTCAGCCGCTGCATCCAGTCGAGCACCTCCTCGCCGAGCAGGGTGGCGGTGAAGGAGCCCGGGGTGGTGGAGATGGTCTTGAAGAGGCGGCCGAGGTGCTGGTGGGTTCTGGTGACCGGGTACCAGGGGGTCTCACCGCGGGTTATCAGCCGGGCGAACATCTTGGAGTGGCGGCACTCGTCCTCGATCTCGGTGAGCGCGTAGCGGACGTGGGCGCTCGTGGCCGCCTTGTCGTAGACGTGCCGGACGAGCAGTTGCATCAGGATCAGCTCGAACCAGATGCCGAGCGAGGCGAGCGCGGCGGCCTCGTGCCGGGAGAGCAGGATGCGCTGCTCCTCGCTCATCCGCTGCCACATCGGCGTGTCGTACAGGGAGACCAGCTCCGGGGGCCAGAACCACTTGCCCTCCTCGAAGGGCGCGTCCCAGTCGAGTTCCTTGTCCGGGTCGAAGCTGTGCTTGGCGGAAGACACGAGCAGCCGCTCGGCCACCTGCTCCCGGTCCTTCAGCAGGCCGAGCGCGTCGCGCAGCCCTTCCAGCGCGTCGGCTTCCGTCAGGGTCGTCATGGCTGTCCACCTCGTCGTACGGGAGGGAGGGCAAGGGGGTACGCGGAACACAGGGGCACCGCGCATGGGTTACTCACGGGTCACTGCACTTATGAGACTGCTTGTCAGCAAGCCCGTCAATCCCTTGCGCGGCATCTTGTTGACTCGGCGTCTACGTGTGACCCTGCGAACCATGCCGACCTCTGACGTGTACGCCATGGACCACGGAGAGCCGACCTGGCAGGTGCCCGCGACCGGCGCGGCCCGCTTCAGCTGGGAGTACGACGACGGCCGCGAACGCCTTCTCGCCCTCTACCAGAAGGGCAAGGACAAGCAGTGGGACGGCGCCCGGCGCATCGACTGGGATCTGGAAGTGGATCCCTACGACCCCCTGGGCACCCCCGACGAGGCACTGTCCCTGTACGGCACCCCGTACTGGGCGAAACTCAGCGAACGCGACAAGTCCGAGCTGCGCCGCCACTTCGCCTCCTGGCAGTTCAGCCAGTTTCTGCACGGCGAGCAGGGCGCGATGGTCTGCGCCGCCCGGATCGTGGAGTCCGTCCCCGACCTGGACGCCAAGTTCTACTCGGCCACCCAGACGATGGACGAGGCCCGGCACGCCGAGATCTACGGACGCTTCCTGCACGAGAAGGTCGGGATGCTCTACCCGATCAACGACGACCTCCAGTCGCTCCTCGGCGACACCCTCCGCGACCGCCGCTGGGACATGCCCTACCTCGGCATGCAGGTGCTGATAGAGGGCCTGGCCCTGGCCGCCTTCGGCCTCATCCGCGACACCACCGACAAGCCGCTGCCCAAGCAGATCCTCGCCTACGTCATGCAGGACGAGGCCCGCCACGTGGCCTTCGGCCGGATGGCCCTGCGCGACTACTACCAGCAGCTCACCGACGCCGAGCGGCGCGAGCGCGAGGAGTTCGTCATCGAGGGCTGCTACCTCATGCGGGACCGCCTGCGCGGCGTCGAGGTCCTGGAGAACTTCGGCATCCCGACCGCCGAGGCGGAGCAGTACAGCGAGCAGTCCGAGTTCCTCGCCCTCTTCCGCAAGCTCCTCTTCTCCCGCATCGTCCCCTGCGTGAAGGACATCGGCCTGTGGGGCAAGCGCCTCCAGCAGGCCTACGTCGACATGGGCGTCCTGGAGCTGGGCGACTCCAACCTCGACCAGCTCATGCACGAGGACGAGGAGATCGCCGAACGCCTGGACGCGGAGCGGTTCGCGGCGGAGGAGCGGGCGCGGGTGGCGGAGGTGACGGAGGCGATCGAGGCCGGTCAACGGTCCGACGGCTGATCACTCGTGCCACGGGCGAGTCACCAGATCCGCCTGGGCAGGCTGGCTGTGCCAGGCGGACTCCGGCACAGGGGAGCCCTCGGAGGACTCGGAGGATCGAGACCGGGAGATCAAGCCGGGGAAGTACGCGCGTGCCGGAATCCCCTCCTGCTGGCGCGTCGAGGAGAACGACGGCCTGCCCGTGGTCCACGTCTTCGAGCTGGACTCCGCGACCCAGAGCTACGGCCTGACAGGCATCTTCCACGACCGCCTCAAGGTGGCCGCACCCTTCCCCATCGACATCGACATCGACCTCACCGCCGTCACCCGCCGCCGCCCCTGAGCACCACCTCCATCACCGACCGCGCGATCGGCGCCGCCACCCCGCCCCCGCTGATCTCCCCCCGCCGCGCCGACGCGTCCTCCACCACCACCGCGACCGCGACCTTCGGTTCCAGGGCGCCCTCGGGCTGCGCCCAGGAGATGAACCAGGCGTAGGGGGTGCCGGTGTTGCCGATGCCGTGCTGGGCCGTGCCGGTCTTGCCGCCGACGGTGGCGTGGGGGAGGGCGGCGTTGCGGCCGGTGCCCTTGGCGACGACGTCGCGCATGAGGGTGCGCAGGCGGGTGGCGGTGGCGGGCTTCATGACCTGGCGGGTCGGGCGGGGGGCCGCCGTACGGATCGTGGTGCCGTTGGCCGTGACGGTCCGTTCGACCAGGTAGGGCGCGCGGACCTGCCCGCCGCCCGCCACCGCCGCCGCGACCGTCGCCATCTGGAGCGGGGTCGCGCGGGTGTTGTACTGGCCGATGGCGGACAGGGCCAGCTGTGCCTGGTCCACCGTGGTGTCGAAGGTGGAGGGGGCGACCGGGAAGGGGACGCGCAGCCGGGTGTCGTTGAAGCCGAACGCCCGTGCCGTGGCCGCCAGGTCGCCCGCCCCCACGTCCACGCCCAGCTTGGCGAACACCGTGTTGCAGGACCAGGTGAACGCCCTGCGCAGGGAGGCGTTCACACAGCCGTCCGACTCGTTGGTGAGGGAGGTCGTCGTGCCGGGCAGGGTGTACGGGGCCGGGGAGCGGGTGGGCGCGTCGAGGTCCTTGATGACGCCCGCGTCGAGGGCCGCCGCCGCGGTGACGACCTTGAAGGTCGAGCCCGGCGGGTAGGTCTGGTGCGCCGCCCGGTTGAGCATCGGCTTGTCGGGGTCCTCGTTCAGCTGCGCCCAGGACCGCGTCACGGACGCGTCGTTGCCGGACAGCACGCCGGGGTCGTACGACGGGGTGGACACCATCGCCAGGATGCGCCCCGTCGCCGGTTCCACCGCCGCCACCGCGCCGGTGCGGGCGCCCAGGCCCCGGTACGCCGCCCGCTGTGCCGCCGCGTCGAGCGTCGTCACCACATGGCCGCCGTCGCTGCGGGCACGGGCCAGGTCGTTCCACAGGGGGAACGCCGAGAGCATCGGGTCCGCGCCGGACAGCACCGGGTCCTCGGCGCGTTCCAGGAGCGTCTGGCCGTACCGCTGCGAGGCGAACCCGGTGACGGGGGCGTACAACGGCCCGTCCGCGTACGTGCGTTCGTAGCGCAGTTGCTCACCCGTGTCGAGGGAGCCGGTGACCGGGCTGCCGCCGACCAGGATGTCCCCGCGCGGCTGGCCGTAACGGGCGATCGTGGGACGGCGGTCGGCCGGGTTGCCGTCGTGCCCGGCGGGCGGGACGACCTGGATGCGGGCGGCGTTCACCAGGAGTGCCGTCAGCAGCAGCGCGCAGAAGACGGTGGCGTGCCGGATGCAGCGGGTCATGGCCCGGCGCTCGGCCCCGCTCACCGCCCGCTCACGGGGGCCCGTCACGCCGCCACCCCGTGGTCGCGGCGCGGGTCGTAGTGGCGGCGGGCCGAGTGGCTGAGGCGGATCAGGAGCGCCAGGATCGCCCAGTTGGTGACCACCGACGAGCCGCCCTGCGCCAGGAACGGCATCGCCATCCCGGTCAGCGGGATCAGGCCGGTCACCCCGCCCGCGATCACGAACACCTGGAGGGCCACGATCGAGGCGAGGCCCACCGCGAGCAGCCGCCCGAAGGGGTCGCGCAGCGCGAGCCCGGCCCGGTAGCCGCGCTCCACCAGCAGCCCGTAGAGGAGGAAGACGGCGGACAGGCCCGCCCACCCCAGTTCCTCGCCCGCCGTCGCCAGGATGAAGTCGGACTTCACGGCGAAGCCGATGAGGACGGAGTGGCCGAGCCCGAGTCCGGTGCCGAGCAGCCCGCCCGCGGTGAAGGAGAACAGGGACTGGGCGAGCTGGCCGGGACCCTGGCCCGCCTCGATCGAGGCGAACGGGTGCAGCCAGTCCTGGATGCGCGCCGCGACGTGCGGCTCCAGACGGCCCACCGCCACCGCGCCGACCACCGCGAGCAGCAGCCCGACCGCGATCCAGCCGGTGCGGCCGGTGGCTACGTACAGGAGGACGACGAACAGGGCGAAGAACAGCAGCGAGGTGCCGAGGTCGCGTTCCAGGACCAGGACGCCGACGCTGACCAGCCAGATGGCGAGGACCGGGCCGAGCACCCGCCCGGTGGGGAGCTGGAGCCGCCAGATCCGGCGGCCGGTGTACGCCAGCGCGGTGCGGTTGGCGGCCAGGTACGCGGCGAAGAACACCGCGAGCAGCACCTTGGCGAACTCGCCGGGCTGGATGGAGAAACCGGCGACGCGGATCCAGATGCGGGCGCCGTTCACGGCGGGGAACAGGATCGGGAGCGTGAGCAGGACCAGCGCGGCGGCCACACAGACGTAGGCGTAGCGCTGCAGGACGCGGTGGTCGCGCAGGATCAGGACGACCCCGATGAACAGGGCCACGCCGAGGGTCGACCAGATGAGCTGCGCGGGCGCGGCACGGTCGCCCGGCGTCTCCAGGTCGAGGCGGTAGATCAGGACCAGGCCGAGGCCGTTGAGCAGGACGCCGATGGGCAGCAGCAGCGGGTCGGCGTAGGGGGCGCGCAGCCGGACCGCGCCGTGCGCGAGCAGCGCGAGCACGCCGAGCCCGGCGCCGTAACCGGCGGCGCCGGGCGGGACGGTGCCGTGGCGGGCCAGGCCGACCTCGCAGTAGCCGTACACCGACAGCAGTACGGCGACGACGATGAGGGCGAGTTCGACGCCACGGCGCCGGGGGAGACGTGCGGCGGGTGGGGCGGGCTCCGCCGCGATCAGGGTTCCCGCCTGGGACGCTCCGGCCTTGGTCATGTCCGGAACCTACCTAAATGCCACTCCTTGCGCCCCTTGTGTGTGCGCCGGACGCGTCAGCACCAGCGTGGCGCGGGACCGATGTTGTCGATGTAGCGGGCCGCGCCCCAGGCCCAGGTGCCGTCCGTGAGGAGGTACCAGAGGGGGTTGCCGCCCACGTTCTGGCCCGCCGTCTTGCAGTAGATCTTGACGATCTCGCCGCGGTGCGCGGTCCGGATGACCTGGCTGCCGCGGTTCGGGGCGCTGCGCAGCAGCAGGGTGCGGGCGGTGACGACGCCCTTGTAGAGGCCCTTGTGGTCGCCGTGGTGGTCCCCGGAGTGGTGGTGGCCAGCGGTGCCGTTGCCGCCGGTGCCGTCGCCCCCGAAGCCGTCACCGCCGCCCCAGTCTTCCCCGGCGACCGCGGGGGTGACGGCGGCGGCGGTGGCGAGGGCACCGGCGGCGGTGGCTATGGCGAGGCGGGTGAGCGCGGAACGCACGGACATGGGAGATACCTCCGTGAAGGGGGCGAAGCTGACTAATCGCCACAGTAGGAGGGGGGTGCGGGCGGCGCCCGTCACGATGGGCCATCGGAGCGCGGCCCGCCGACGGGCGGCTCGTGAGGGAGCGTCAGACGGGCCTCGGCCCCGCCGCCCGGGGGGTTGGTGAAGTCCAGGCGTGCGCCCAGCACCTCCGACTGGCCGAGGGCGATCGTCAGCCCCAGACCGTGCCCCTTGGCCCCGCCCTCGGTGCGGAAGCGCTGCGGGCCGTGGGCCACCAGGTACTCCGGATAGCCCGGACCGTGGTCCCGTACGGTGATGACCGCGCCGTTCACCGACAGCGTCACCGGCGGACGGCCGTGGCGATGGGCGTTGGCGACCAGGTTGCCCAGGACGCGCTCCAGGCGGCGCCGGTCGGTCTCCACCCGCGCGTCCCGCACGACCCTGACCTCCGTGCCACCGCCCGCCGCCCGCACCACCCGGCGGGCCAGCGCGCCCAGTTCCTCGCTGTCCACCTCGAGACGCTCCCGGCCGGTGTCCAGACGGGAGATCTCCAGCAGGTCCTCGGTGAGCGTGCGCAGTGCCGCCACCCGGTCCCGCACCAGCTCGGTCGGGCGGCCCGGCGGCAGCAGCTCCGCCGCCGCGTGCAGTCCGGTCAGCGGGGTGCGCAGCTCGTGCGCGACGTCCGCCGTGAACCGCTGCTCGCTCAGCAGCTTGCCCTGCAACGACGCCGCCATGGTGTCCAGCGCGGCGGCGACGGCGGCCACCTCGTCACGGCCACCGGTGGCACGGGCCCGCCGGTCGTCGACGCGGGCGTCCAGGTCGCCCGCGCTGATCCGCCGCGCGACCCGGGCCGTGGCGTGCAGCCGCCGGGTCACCCGGGTCACCGCGAACGCGCCCACCAGCAGCGTCGCCCCGATCGCGGGCACCGCGGACCACAGGATCGCCCGGTCCAGGCCGTCGATGGTGCGGGCCTGCTGGGAGTAGTCGAGGGCGACGGCGATCGCCCGGCCGTCGCCCGCGGGCCCCGCCGCCCACATCGTGGGCCGCCCGTGGTGGTCGGCGACCATCGTGCCGCGCTGCCCGCCCACCGCCAGCTCCCGCAGCGAGACCGGCAGCCCGTCCGGGTCGATCCCGGCGTCCGGCATCAGCGTGTCCCCGGCCTGGTACGCCCGTGCCGCGTCGGTCAGCCGGGACAGCGCCTGGTCGCGGGACTGGCCGACGGTCTGGTGGGTCACCGAGACATGGACCAGGGCGCCGAGCAGCGCGGCGAGGGCGCAGCACATCACGGTGATGAAGACGGCCGCCTTCATGGCCAGGGTGCCGGTCCAGCGGGGCAGCGCGACCCTCATCGAGGGCTCGCGGAGGGGGAGCGTCCGGGCCGCGGCGGATGCCCGCCGCCGTCCGCGCGCAGCATCTCGTCGTGCGTGAGCAGCATGGCGCCCTGGTCCTCGGCCCAGGTCCACTGGAGCCGGTACTCGTACCCGGCGACCTCCGAGGGCGCCCGGATGATCACCGACCGGTCGGCCAGCTCCACGCCGCTCACGGCGTCCTCGTAGGCCATGACCTGTGTCAGGCGGTGCCGGTCGACGGTGTAGACGCGGACGGCGGTCAGCTTCTCCGGCAGCAGCCGGAAGCCGAGCGTCAGCTCCGGGCGGCCGTCCCCGGTCAGATCCCGGTAGTACGGCCGCAGCACGGGGCACGTGCCGCCCTCACCGGCGTGCGCGCAGTCCTCGATCCGCCGCGCCGTCACCCGGTACGGCGCCCTGTCGCCCGCGTACTCCCTGGGGTGCGCGGCGATCTCCGCCCGCACCACCGCCACCGGGTCCGCCCGCCGGATGTCGTCCCCGGGCACGGGCACGCCCTTGACCACCTCCCGGTCGACCTCCCCGATGTCGAAGGCGGGACTCGACGCCGGGGTCAGGGCGGGCCACAGCTTGTCGGGGCTGATCGCGGTCGCGGTCCGCCCGGCCCCGACCAGGCCACCGGCGTCGCCGCAGCCGGTGGTGGCGGCCAGGAGGAGCAGACCGGCGAGGGTGAGGGCGCGACGGGCGGTACCGGGGAACGCGCGCGCACCCCCGGAGGCCACCGAGCGCCGCCGGGCCGCCAGACGCCCGCGGCGCCCCTCGCCCGCCGCCGCACCGGCCGGGGCGGCGACGGCGTCACGAGACGGCGCGGGGCGGGGGAACGGCACGGTGCTCCTGCGGGTGCGGTGATCACGGCTGGCCCCGTACACCCTATGCGGGCGCCCGCCGCGCGGCCTTCTCACCTGGGCTATTCGGCCAGCTCCTCCAGCAGCCGGGCCGTCGGCAGCCCGGCGCGCAGGTACTCCACGAACAGGTCGTTGTGCAGGGCCCACGGCGAGCGGCGGGCACGGATCAGCCGGACCGCCTCCTCGGCCGAGCGACCGCGCCGCATCAGGGCGTGGGCGACGACGAGCCCGGAGCGGTTGTAGCCGTGGAAGCAGCGCACGAGCACCCGGCGCCCCTGGTCCAGCGCCGTGCAGGCGGCCTCCGCGAGCCGGATCACCCCCGCCAGCTGGGTGCCGTCCAGCGGCCCGTCCGGGATCGGCCACACCTGGTGCTCGACACCGGGGTCCGGCCCGTGTCCGGGCAGCCGCAGCAGACTCTGCACCAGGTCGAAGTCGCCCTGCACGACCACGGACTCCAACCGGCCCGGCGCCCTCGCGAACTGGTGCCCACCCATCCACAAACCGGGCACGATCTCGTTCCACGGGCTGTCCGGAGCCGGAACCTCGCCTTCCTCACCGCGGGTACGCAACGGCGCCTCCCCAACAGCACCACCCAACTCCTCTCAAAGGTAGCCGGGTTCTTGCCCGCACAGCACCCCGCCTGTTCCCATGGTCGTGGGGTGATGGTGCATGAGCGGACTGCGCGTCATACCGACCTGGCGCCACGGCCGGGAACGGCTCTACGTCTGTCTCACCGACGGCCGGAACATCGCCTGGTACGACCCTGAGGCGTCCCGGGTGAACCTGCTCAGCGACGACCGCAGAGACGACGTACTCGAAGCCCTCGGACCCTTCCTCACCGGCCAGGTCACCGTCGGCCCGCCACCCGTGCCGACCCCCGCCGAACTGGCCCGGCTCTCCCTCCACCCCGACGACGACCTCGCCCCGAACCGCCCCGGCGAGGCCCTCCTGGTCGCCCTCGACCGGGACCCCGGCCCCACCCGCAGGCTCCGCGCCGACCCGCGGCGGCACGCGCTGGAGGCCGAGCAGACCGTGGGGGAGACGCTGGACCGGATGGACGCGGCGGGCTGGCACGCCCTGCACTCGGTCCCGCTGCCCGGCGGCGACCGCGTCCACCACCTGCTGCTCGGCCCCGGCGGGCTGTTCGCCGTGCACAGCCTGTACGCCCGCAAGCAGAAGGTGCGCATCGCCGACCCCATGGTGGTGCCGGGCCGCCGAGAGCCCCGGCCGCTGCTGCGCCGGGTGCGCGCCGACGCCGCCCGCGCCTCCTACGCCCTGACCGCCGAGGTGCACCCGGTCCTCGCCGTGGTCGGCCCGACCGCGCTGACCCTCACCCTGCCGCCCCGGGACGTCCGCGTCCTCACCGACGGCGACCTGCACGGACTGGCCCGGCTGGGCGGCGTACTGAAACCGGCGGACGTCGAGGCCCTGCACGCGACGGCCCGGGACCGGGGCACCTGGGTGTGACCCGGGCCGCCCCGCTCACCCCAGCGGGACGAAGTACTCGTCCATGGCGAGCCCGCCGATCTGCCTGCCCATCCGGTTGCCCACGATGTCGCTGGTGCGGAAGTGCACCCCGCCCAGCGTCCGGGCGTCGATCACGTCCCGGTTGAAGTCGGCGGCCCGGTGGTAGGTCCGGGTGGTGCCGGTGACCGCCGAGGAGATGCGCAGGTCCAGGTCGTCGCCGTCGGTGAACCGCTCCCGGAACCGGTCCAGCACCGTCACCGCCGCGCCGTCGACCGCGCAGTGCCCGCTGACGTAGTCCGGGTAGGCGGGGGTGCGCAGCAGCGGCTCCCAGGCCGGGTCGCCCTCGGTGGCGGGGTTGCCGTCGCCGTCGGCCAGCCGGATCGCGGTGATCGGGCGCCACTGGGCGTGGGTGAACTTGGCGTACCAGGCGGCGATCGTGGCGTCCGCGGTCGCGGTGTTCGCGGCGGCCAGCAGGCGGGCCGTCTCCACCAGGTCGAGGCCGTGCCGGGCGGCCCAGCCCCGGTAGGCGGCCTGGAACTGCTTGGGCAGCACATCGGCGAAGAACCGCGCGGTCTCGGTCTGCCGGGCGGTCCGCCGCGTGCTGTTCTTCGCGCCCAGCGCCCGCACCTCGGCGAGATCGGCGGCATACCGCCGGGAGGTGACCGCGGGCGGCGCCTCCGGCAGCATCCGCTGCGCCGAGTCCAGCAGCAGCGGCCGGGTGCGGGTCAGCCACGCCAGCGCGAACGGCGTGTGCGTGGGCGGGGTGGGCCGCCAGACGCCGGTCGCGGGCGGCCGGTCGTACGTCACCTGGGAGTCGCGGCCGTCGTCCGCGCGCAGCCCGATCAGGTGCCGCGCGGCCCGCTCGCCGAAGGCCACGCCCCGCTTCTCCGCCGTCCCGTCCGCGATCCCCGCCAGCGAGTCCCGGTAGGCGGTGTCGATCCGCTGCCGTGACGTCGGGAAGTAGGTCAGCAGCACCCGGTGGGCGGCGGCAGCGGCGGCGGCCTCCGGGGAGGCGTGGCGGGGGGCCCGTACCCGCCACTTGTAGGGCTTGTACCAGCCCTCGATGCCCACGACCGCGTTGTAGACGGCGGTGGAGACGAAGCCGTGCCAGACGAACTGCTCGGCCGAGTACAGCTTGGCGTCGTCGTTGAGCACGGCCTCGGTGGTCCGGTTCCAGTCGGTGATCACGTCCGTGCCGGTGGTCCGCTCCCCGGGCGCGGCGGCGGTGGGCGCGCAGGGCACGGCGGCCAGGGCGAGGCCGGTCAGTCCGACGACGAGGGTGCGGCGGAGGGGGCGGGAGGGCGGTCTGGTGTCCATGCGGGCGGCTCCTTGCCGACGAGCGTCTGGCCGGGCGCCGCCCTCCTCGCGGGCTCAGGGCAGCGGACCGGCGTGGTCCGGGTCGAGCAGTGGGGCCAGCAGGTCGCCGTAGTCCTGCGTCCGGGGCCCGAGGTCCGAGGCGGTGAACGCCAGTTGCCCGGGCGCCCCGCAGTTCTCGACCTCTTCCCAGGTCACCGGCGCCGACACCAGGGGTTGGGGGCGGGCGCGCAGGGTGTACGGGGTGGCGGTGGTCTTCCGCGCGGCGTTCTGGCTCCAGTCGACGAACACCTTTCCCGGCCGCAGGCTCCGCGTCATCCGGTGTACGACCAACCGGGGCATCGCCCGTTCCGCCGCGACGGCGAGTTCCTTGGCGTACTCCGTCACCTGCTCGGAGGGCGTCGGACGCACCGCCGCCAGCAGGTGCAGCCCCTTGGAGCCGGAGGTCTTCGGGTACGCCTCGATGCCGTCCGCCGCCAGCCGCTCCCGCAGCCACAGCGCGACCTCGCAGCACTCGACGACCGTCGCGGGCGAACCGGGGTCGAGGTCGAACACCAGCCGGTCGGCCACGCCGGGCGTGCCGATCGGCCACTGCGGGGTGTGGAACTCGGTCACCAGGTTGGCCGCCCACATCAGACTCGCCAGATCCTGCACCAGCACCATCCGCGCGGGCCCCTCCGTGCGGGGCACCTCGGCGGTGGTGACCCAGTCGGGCGTGCCCGGCGGCACGTTCTTGGCGAAGAAGACCTGGCCGTCCGGTCCGTCGGGATACCGCAGGAACGACACGGGCCGGTCGCGCAGATGGGGCAGCAGGACCTCGGCGGTGGTGGCGTAGTAGTGCAGCACCTCGGCCTTGGTGAAGCCGGTCGCCGGATAGATGACCTTCTCCAGATTGCTGAGCGCGATCCGCCGCCCCGCCACGTCGGTGATGGGAGCCATAGGATGAGAATTCCACATAAGCCACATAAAGGGCGCTCACCATCTGCGCGGATCAGCCGCGCGAACCCTCTGAAAGGGGTGCTGCTCGTGCGGTCCATCTGGAACGGCGCCATCTCGTTCGGCCTGGTCAGCATCCCGATCAAGCTGGTGAACGCCACGGAGAGCCACTCGATCTCGTTCCGCCAGATCCACACCGAGGACGGCGGCCGCATCCGCTACCGCAAGGTCTGCGAGCTGGAGGAGCGCGAGGTCACCCAGTCGGAGATCGGCAAGGGCTACGAGGACGCGGACGGCACGATCATCCCGATCACGGACGAGGACCTCGCCCAGCTGCCGCTGCCGACCGCGAAGACGATCGAGATCGTCGCCTTCGTCCCGGCCGACCGGATCGACCCGCTCCAGATGGACGCCGCGTACTACCTCGCCGCGAGCGGCGCGCCCGCCGCCAAGCCGTACACCCTGCTGCGTGAGGCCCTCAAGCGCAGCAACCGCGTCGCCATCGCCAAGTTCGCGCTGCGCGGCCGGGAGCGCCTGGGCATGCTGCGGGTGGTCGGCGACGCCATCGCCATGCACGGACTGCTCTGGCCCGACGAGGTGCGCGCCCCGGAGGGCGTCGCCCCGGACACCGGCGTCACGGTCCGCGACCAGGAACTCGACCTCGCGGACGCCCTGATGGACACCCTCGGCGAGGTCGACCTCGACGAACTGCACGACGAGTACCGCGAGGCCGTCGAGGAGGTCGTCGCCGCGAAGGTGGCCGGGGAGGCCCCGCCCGAGGCGCCCGAGCCCGCGCGGGGCGGCAAGGTGCTGGACCTGATGGCGGCACTGGAGAGCAGCGTGCGGGCGGCGCAGGCGTCGCGGGGGGAGTCCGCCGAGGTCAGACGGCTGCCGGAGCGCGGCCAGGCCACGCCCAAGGAGGCCGGGGGGAAGAAGTCGACGGCCAGGACGGCCGCGAAGAAGACGGCGGCGCCGAAGAAGTCCACGGCGGCCGGGAAGACCACCGCGAAGAAGACGGGCTCGACGGCGGCCAAGTCGGGGCAGTCCCAGAAGAAGACGGCCGAGAAGAAGGCCCCTGCCAAGAAGACCCCCGCCGCGAAGACCCCCGCCGCGAAGACCCCCGCCGCGAAGACCCCCGCCGCGAAGGCCCCCGCCAAGAAGACCGGGTCCCCCCGCAAGCGGTCCGCCTGACCGCCCGGCCCAGAGGTTCTCCCAACGCTCACTTCCCGTTGGCCGTCGCGGCGGGCCCGCGCTCCTAGGGTGACTGGCGCCGCCCCCCGGTTAGCCAGTCCGTCGTAGTGAGAGGACCTCCATGACTGACATGCCCGCCGGAAGACCGACGACCGGTGCCGGTTTCGAGCGGCGCACCCTGCTGCGCGGTGCCGCGATCGCCGCGGCGGCCTCCGTCCCCTTCCAGGCCCTCGCGGCACGGACGGCGGCGGCCGAGCCCGTGAAGCTCGACTTCGACCCCGGCTACGGCCCGCTGATGCCGGTCAGGGACCAGGCGACCGGCCTGGAACTGCTCCAGTTGCCCCGCGGCTTCGAGTACCTCTCGTACGGCTGGACGGGCGACCTCATGGACGACGGCGTGCGCACCCCCGACGCGCACGACGGCATGGCCGCCTTCCGGTACGGCGACAAGGTGCACCTCGTCCGCAACCACGAGCGCGGCGCGGCCCCCGCGTTCACCGCCCCCGCCTACGACCCCGCCGCGGGCGGCGGTACCACCACCCTGGTCTTCGACCCGGACGCCGGGCAGTGGCTGGAGTCGTACGGCAGCCTGGGCGGCACCCTGCGCAACTGCGCGGGCGGGCCCACCCCGTGGCGGACCTGGCTGAGCTGCGAGGAGACCTTCAGCAGCACCTCCACCGGGATGCGGCACGGCTATGTCTTCGAGGTCGCCTCGGAGGGCAAGGGCAACCCGGAGCCGTACCGGGCGATGGGCCGCTTCAACCACGAGGCCATCGCCGTCGACCCGGCGACCGGCTTCGTCTACGAGACCGAGGACCGCGGCGACGCCTGCCTGTACCGCTTCGTCCCCGCCGTCCCCGGCGACCTCGCCAAGGGCGGCAGGCTGGAGGCGCTGCGCGTCGGCGACGCCACGTACGACACCCGGCGCGACGGCGAGACGGCGTACGGCACGGTCTCCTGGGTGCCGGTGGACGACGTCGACCCGGCGCAGGACACGGTGCGGCTGCAGGCGCAGGCCAACGGGGCGGCCGTGTTCAGCCGCCTGGAGGGCGCCTGGTACGGCAACGACCGGATCTACGTCATCACCACCGACGGCGGCCCGGCCCGCCAGGGCCAGGTCTTCGAACTCGACCCGGCCACCGACGAGTTCCGGGTGCTGTTCGCCTCGCCCGGCGCCGACGTCCTCAACGCGCCGGACAACATGTGCGTCAGCCCGCGCGGCGGCCTGGTGCTGTGCGAGGACGGTTCGGGCACCGAGTACGTCCACGGCCTGACCACCCAGGGCGACATCTTCCGCTTCGCCGCGAACACCGTCGACCTGCGCGGCGGCACGGCGGGCAAGAGCGTCGCCGCGGCCGACTACCGGGGCTCGGAGTGGGCCGGTTCGGTCTTCGAGCCGAAGAACGGCAACTGGCTGTTCGTCAACGTCCAGAGCCCCGGCATCACGTTCGCGATCACCGGCCCCTGGCAGCGCGGCGCGCTCTGACCCCGGCCCGCAGGGGCACCTCAGTCGCGGGTGGCGGGACCGGGCGCGTAGTCGCTGATGACGTACAGCGCCTCGTCGTCGATGGCGTCCCGGTCCCAGTCCAGCGTGATCCGCGCGGGGTGCCCCTTCGCCGCGTACGCCACCTCGGCCTCGTCGGCACCCTCCCGCCGCGCCTGCTCCACCTCCGCCAGCAGGCGGCCGATGGTCGGCACGTGGTGGGGCGTCTGACCGACCACCCGCCGCCCGCTGTCGTCGAGCCCTTCCGCCTCGGCCACCTCCCCGCCGCGCACGCTGATCCGGAACGTCCCGATGAGCGGCCGTTCGCCCGTGCTGGAGGTCAGGGTGTAGCGGTACGACGCGGGCTCGGCCCAGGTCGTCGTACCGCCCACCTCCCGGTCACCGTCCCCGCCGCAGGCGAGCAGCGCCGTGGCCAGCAGGACGGAGACGATGGCGGTGCGTACGGAGTTCATGGTGCTCATGGCCGTGTTCATGACCGTGCTCATGGCCGTGCTCATGACCGTGTTCATGACGGGGTCCCCTTCGCTCCCTGCTATGACGTCGACGGCCCCAGGAACGTTCGGGCTTTCTCTTCTGCTTGCCACATACCCCAGGGGGGTATATGTTCTCCCGTGACGCGAGGCCCGCACGGGCGCGCGGCACGGCACTGGGACAACCGGTACGACAGGGGAGAACGGTCATGGACCACACAGCTCACGACCACGGCGCACACGCGACGCACGTCCACGGGGCGACGGGAGCGTCCTGGGGCACGGCGGTCAAGGCCACGCTGCACTGCCTCACCGGCTGCGCCATCGGCGAGATCCTCGGCATGGTGATCGGCACGGCCCTGATGTGGGGGAACGCACAGACGATGGTGCTGGCGATCACCCTGGCGTTCCTCTTCGGCTACTCCTTCACCCTCTTCGCGGTCCTGCGGGCCGGTCTCGACCTCAAGTCCGCGATCAAGGTGGCGCTGGCCGCCGACACCGTCTCCATCGCCGTGATGGAGCTGGTCGACAACACGATCATCGCCCTCACACCCGGCGCGATGGACGCCCACCTGTCCGAGGGACTCTTCTGGTACGCCCTGCTCGGCGGCTTCGTGGTCGCCTTCGCGCTCACCACCCCGGTCAACAAGTGGATGATCGGGCGCGGCAAGGGGCACGCCGTCGTGCACGCCTTCCACTGAGCGCGGCGGCCGACTCTTGTGACAGTCCTGGCACAGCCGGTCCGTGCCATGAGGCATCCTCGTAGGGACAGTTCGGCCGGGCCATAAGGTATCGGCATGGTTGTATCCACTCCGACTCACGCCCGTTCAGGTGGTGACGCGTGAACAAGCCGCTGCGGCGCATAGCCATCTTCTGCGGTCTGCTGATCCTTGCGCTGCTGGTCCGGGCCAACTGGCTCCAGTACGTGGAGGCCGACGACCTCGCGACAGACGACCGCAACCGGCGGGTACTGATCAACCAGTACTCGGCACCCCGCGGTGACATCATCGTCGCCGGCAAGCCCATCACGGGCTCGGTGAAGGCGAAGGGCTCCGACCTCGAGTACAAGCGCACCTACGAGGACGGCCCGATGTACGCCCCGGTGACCGGCTACGCCTCGCAGGCCGTCGGGATGACCCTGCTGGAGAGCACCTACGACAGCGTGCTCAGCGGACAGGACGACCGGCTCGCCTTCGAACGGGTCACGGACGTCGTCACCGGCAAGGAACGGCGTGGCGGTGACGTCATCACCACGATCGACCCCAGCGCCCAGAAGGCCGGGTACAAGGGGCTCACCGACCTCAAGGCCCGGGGCTCGGTGGTCGCCCTCGACCCGCGCACCGGCAAGGTCCTCGCCCTGGTCTCCACCCCGTCGGCCGACCCGGCGGACTTCGCGGGCAACTCCCTCAAGGAAGGCGAGCTGTTCCAGAAGCTCAACGACGACAAGAGCAAGCCGCTCGCCAACCGCGCGATGCGCGAGACCTTCCCGCCCGGCTCCACCTTCAAGATCCTCACCGCCGCGGCGGCCCTGGAGCACGGTGTGGTGACGGACGTCGACGCCCGCACGGACGCCCAGTCGCCGTACCAGCTGCCGCAGTCGACCAACAAGATCGGCAGCCAGGCCGGGGACGGGGTGTGCAACAAGGCCTCGATGAAGACCGCCATGCAGTACTCCTGCAACAACGTCTTCCTCGACGCCGCCCTGAAGGTCGGCCAGGACAAGATGCGCGAGACGGCCGAGAAGTTCGGCTTCAACGAGGACGTCTACTCCGACGACTTCGGCGACCTGCGCGCCGTCAAGAGCCTGTACCCCGAGAACCTCGACAAGCCCGGCACCGCGCTGACCGGTATGGGCCAGGGCAGCCTCACCAGCACCCCGATGCAGATGGCCATGATCACCGCGGCCATGGTCAACGACGGCAAGGTCATGCAGCCGTACGTCGTCGACGAGGTGCGCTCACCCAACTCCGACCCCCTGGAGAAGAACGAGCCGAAGGAGATGAGCCAGGCGGTCTCCTCCGAGACGGCCGCCAAGGTCCGGGAGATGATGGAGCACACCGCCCGCGAGGGCAGCGCCCAGCGCGCCCTCATCGACGGCGTCACCGTGGGCGGCAAGACCGGCACGGCCCAGCGCGGCGTGAACGTCCAGGACGAGGTCCCCTACGGCTGGTTCGTCTCCTACGGCATGAAGGACGACGGCCAGGCGGTCGCCGTCGCCGTCTTCATCGACCCGACGGACATGGACATCTCCCGCGAGGACATCTCCGGCGGCAGCCTGGCGGGCCCCATCGCGCGCAGCGTGATGCAGGCGGTGCTCCAGGACTGACCCGACTCGCGCCCCTACGGCCCTCGCCTCCCGCCGGGCGGGGGCCGTACGTCGTGCGCGGCGATCCCGTGGGAACCGGGCGAACCGGACGGCACCGGACAGCCGTACGACGTCCTGTCAGCCGCCCGAACGGGCGTCCTCCCGCAACCGGTCGCGCAGCGTCCCGGCGAACTCCTCGGCCATGGCCAGCCGCGCCCGCAGCGTCTCGCAGCGCGCGTCGGCCATCTCCCGATAGGAGTCCAGCCGCTCCCGCAGCCGCGCGCGTTCCCCGGCCGCCGTGGCGTCGGCGAGCCGGTCGGTGATGTCGAGGAGGTCCCGCATCTCCTCCAGGGAGAAGTCCAGGGGCTTCATGCGGCGGATCACCATCAGCCGGTCGACGTCGGACTCCGTGTAGAGCCGGAAGCCCCCCTTGCTGCGGGCGGAGGGAACGACCAGACCGACTTCCTCGTAGTGACGGATGGTGCGCAGCGACAGACCGGTCCGTTCGGCCACCTCACCGATCCGCATCTGCCGGTCGCTCATCGCCGCGCTGTCTCCTTCGGACCACGATTCCCACTCTCCCCTTACGTAAGGGTAGAGTCTGCGTCTGTGGGGGTTGACGCTTCCGCGAGCCCCCGGGCAATGATGCCCGACGGCAACCGCAGGGTTCGCCGCCCTTGTCCGGTACACGCCCCCGTCGGGGCGCCGGACGTCCCTCTCCCCGTCATCAGCACCAGCGCGCGCATGCGCCCAGCCCTGGACGCATGCGCCGGACACAGAAACGGTCGCATGTCCACACCGCTGTCCGCAGCCCCCGGCCCGGGCCTGTCCCGGCCCGACTGGCTCGCCTCCCCGAGGGTCCTCCGTACCGAGGTACTGGCGGGCCTGGTCGTCGCCCTGGCGCTGATCCCCGAGGCGATCTCCTTCTCGATCATCGCGGGCGTCGACCCCGCCGTGGGCCTGTTCACGTCGTTCACCATGGCCGTCGTCATCTCGGTCGTGGGCGGCCGGAAGGCGATGATCTCGGCGGCGACCGGCGCGGTGGCCCTGGTCATCGCCCCGCTCAACCGCGAACACGGCCTCGGCTACCTGGTCGCCGCCGTCATCCTCGCGGGCGTCTTCCAGGTGATCCTCGGCGCGCTGGGCGTGGCCCGGCTCATGCGGTTCGTGCCGCGCTCGGTGATGGTCGGCTTCGTCAACGCGCTGGCGATCCTGATCTTCATGGCCCAGGTGCCGGAGCTGCGGGACGTCCCGTGGGCGGTGTATCCGCTGGTCGTGGGCGGCCTGGCGCTGATGGTGTTGTTCCCGAGGGTCACCAGGGTGGTCCCGGCCCCGCTGGTCTCGATCACCGTCCTCACGGTCATCACGATCGCCGCGGGGATCGCCGTACCGACGGTGGGCGACAAGGGCGAACTGCCGTCGTCCCTGCCGGTCCCGGGCCTGCCGGACGTGCCGTTCACCATGGAGACCCTCACCACCATCGCGCCGTACGCGCTCGCGATGGCGCTGGTGGGCCTCATGGAGTCGCTGATGACGGCCAAGCTGGTCGACGACATCACCGACACGCGCTCGGGCAAGACACGGGAGTCGATCGGCCAGGGCGTGGCCAACATCGTCACCGGCTTCTTCGGCGGCATGGGCGGCTGCGCCATGATCGGCCAGACCATGATCAACGTACGGGTCTCCGGTGCCCGCACCCGCCTGTCCACCTTCCTCGCCGGGGCCTTCCTGATGGTGCTGTGCGTCGTCTTCGGCCCGGTGGTGTCCGACATCCCGATGGCGGCGCTGGTGGCCGTGATGGTGATGGTGTCGGTGGCCACGTTCGACTGGCACTCCGTCGCCCCGAAGACGCTCAGGCGGATGCCGCCGGGGGAGACCCTGGTCATGGCGTCGACGGTGATCGTCGTGGTCGCCACCCACAACCTGGCCATCGGCGTCGTCGTCGGCTCCGTCACCGCGATGGTCATCTTCGCCAAGCGCGTCGCCCACCTGGCCAACGTCTCGGGCGTGGTCGACCCGGACGGCCGACAGGTCGTCTACTCCGTCACCGGCGAACTCTTCTTCGCCTCCTCCAACGACCTCGTCCACCAGTTCCACTACAAGGACGACCCCGACGACGTGGTCATCGACCTCTCCGCCACCCACATCTGGGACGCCTCCTCGGTCGCCGCCCTGGACGCCATCGAGACCAAGTACGCCCAACTCGGCAAGAAGGTCACGATCACCGGCCTCAACAAGCCGAGCGCGGACATGCACGAACGCCTGGCGGGGCGACTGACGCCGCACTGACCGGTGCTCGGTGGGCACCGACACCGGGATTGTCAGTGCCCCCTGCCATGATCCGGCCATGGTGAACGACGAGGACAGCCGCCCGCGCTGCACGCCCGCGCTACCGGCGACAGCGGCCCTGACGGGCGACGGCCCTCCGGACGCGGCCCTGGCCCGTTCTGCCCACGAGGTGGGCCCGATCGTGGCGGACGAGACGGCGACGATCGCCGCTCTCCCCCCACACGAACAGGCCCAACTCGCCTCCATCGACCGGCAGGACAGATTCTCCGCACCGCAAGCGGACGCATGGCGGCGATCGGCGGAGAACCCGGCCTACGCCGCGTTCGCCCGCCGAGCCCTGGAGGCCGCGGCCGACCGCACGGACGCGATCCAGACGGGCAGGATCCCGTACCACCCGGACAAGGCGTTCACGGACCGCGAGGTGATCACACTGGGCAAGGCCCTACGGGTCGCCCTGATACGGGACGAGCCCTGGCTGCCGACCCTGTTCGACCGACTCCTCCCGGGCGTGTCCCTGGCCCCCACCCCGAAGGCAAGGACCCTCCCCTCCCAGGCCCTGCTCTACGAAGTCGTCCGCGCGGCACAGGACTTCCCCACCCCCGAACTGGCGACGGCGCTGCGCACCGCACGCCGCACCGTCCGCCACGCCGGAGTCCCCAGACAACTCGACAAGTCCCTGAAGAAGATCGACGCGGCACTCGCCGAACGCACCGAGGTCGCCCTACGACTCCCCAGGCTGGACTTCGACGACGAGGGCGTCCTGCGCCGCACGGCTGGCGACTACGAGGCGGTGGTGAGAGTCACCGACACGGCCACCCTCACCTGGGAGAAGGCGGGCCGCCCACTCAGCGGCACCCCCGCCCCGGTCCGCCGCGACCACCCGACCCTGCTGAAGGAACTGCGCGAGGTGGTCAAGCGGGTGAACGCCCAGCTGGCGACTCTCCTCCGCGCTCTGGAGGGCGGCTTCACGACGGACGCGGCCCACCCCTACACCTGGTGGCACACGGAACTGGCGAGCCACCCGCTGGCCCGAACCCTGATCCGCCGCCTCATCTGGGAGGTGGAGACGACCCCGGGCAAGTGGCACGCGACACTCCCGGAGACGGAGGGCACCCTCCCGTCGCCACCGTCCGACGCGTCGGTACGCCTCTGGCACCCCCTGCGCTCCACCCCACAGGAGGTACGTGGGTGGCGGAACCTCCTGACGGAACAACACATCCGCCAGCCCTTCAAACAGGCGTTCCGGGAGATCTACGTCCTCACCCCGGCCGAGGAGCAGACCGCCGTCTACTCCCACCGCTTCGCCGCGCACCTGGTCCACTACCGCCGGATGTTCGCCCTGTTCCGCGCCCGCGGCTGGCGAAGCAGCCTGCTCGGCCCCTGGGACTGCGGCGACGGCGACGAGGCCGTCCGCACCTTCGCGGCGGGCCAGTGGCGGGCCCGCTTCTTCCACACCTGGGCCGACTGGTCGGGCGACGACGAACTGGCCTCCACCGACCACGTCCGCTTCGACCGCAGACACGCGGGCACCTGGCAGGAGGCACCCCTACGTGACGTCCCCGAGCTGGTCTTCAGCGAGGCGATGCGCGACGTGGACCTCTTCGTGGGCGTGACCTCGATCGCCGCCGACCCTGACTGGACGGACGCAGGCCCGGAACGCACCTACTGGGAACGAACGGGATTCGCCGACCTGACGGCCAGCGCGGAGATCCGCAGAGAGGCCCTGTCGCGCATCATCCCGCGCCTGAAGATAGCGAACAGATGCCGCTTGGAGGACCGCTTCCTCCTCGTGCAGGGCGACCTGCGCACGTACAGAATCCACTTGGGCTCGGCGAACATCCTGATGACCCCGAACGACGACTACCTCTGCATAGTCCCGGCAAGGAATCAGAAACCCCCGACGGGAGGAGGCACCGGCCCCTTCCTCCCCTTCGAGGACGACAGACTGTCCCTGATCCTGAGCAAGGCGTTCCTGCTGGCGGCGGACACAAAGATCACCGACGAATCAATCCTCAGGCAGATCAAACGAGGAATCTGATGCCCACCGTGACGTTCCGCGACGAAACAGCAACAGGCAAGCCCCTCACGGAGTGGCAGGTCCCGGACCTCCCCACCCGCATGTCGGCGAGAGACCTCCTGAGACTCCGAGTCCGCGAGGAGGTGGCCCGCCACAACGCCCACCCCACCACCCACCTCAACGGCTTGGTCCGCCCCGAAGAAGCCGAGACGGCCCCGAACGGCTGCCACCTCCCCACCCCCGAAGCCGCCGAACGAGCCTTCCTCTCCAACGGCTTCTTCATCCTGGCGGGAGACCACCAGATCGAGGACTTGGACGAGATGGTGGACCTGACGAAAGACCCAACCCTGATCTTCATAAAGCTGGTGGCACTGGCAGGCGGCTGAAGGCACGGCAGTCACGTCAGTCACGACAGTCACGACAGGCACTGCAGTCACGACAGGCACTGCAGGCCTGCAGGCACTGCATCACTGCACCTCGGTGGAGGCATGCCTGATGAACTCCTCCAGAACCGCCCGCGCCCGGTCAGCCCGATCCTTCAACTCCGCCCTGTCGCCCGCCTTGTGCAGACCGGTGGTCAGCGCGTACGCCTCCTGCGCGGCATCGATCAGCGTCTGCGCACTCGCGATGAGCTGCACCCGGAACAACGCGTGCAACGCGATCCCCCGCAGCCGATAGGCCTCGTTCCGCGCCTCGACGAACGCGGCCCCGTCCGCATCCTCATCCTGCCGATGCCAACGATCCTGCTGCCCCCGCCGAAACTCCGTCAGCGCCCCCGCGAAGTCACTGTAAACAGCCATCCGATCCGCCCGAAGCTGCTGCTGCGCCGCGAACACCTGCTCCCGCGCGGACGCCTTCCACTGGAACGCGTGCGTGACAGCAGAGCCCAACAACGTACCCGCGATGGCGATCAGCGCCGAGAGAAGACCGTTCACGGAGGCAGAACATCACAAGATCGCCCGAGCCCGCAGACCCATAACGAGTCCCGCCCACCCGACCCTGCCCCAACCCGCGACCGCGCCGTAACCCTCGTCGGCGATGCCGACCACCCAATCAGAGTCGGCCTGCAACGCCCATTTCGCGCTCGGCAAGGCGCCGAAACTGTCGTGTGTAAGTGATCGATGGGTTCCTTGGTGCCCTCACAGAGCCCGCGTGTAGCCGCGTCTACTTCAGGGAGAGCAACTCGGCGGTGCGCAACAGGTACATCCGTATCTCGTCGTCAACGCAGTCCGCCTTGCGGCGCACGATCCCCGGCATTTCCCACAGTCGCCGGGGGTCCGTAACCACGGACGCCTTGCGTGGCGCCGTCCGGGACATCTGAGGAGCCAAGTCCTGCCCCGGCTCGCCGGGTGTCCGTCCGGAGCCCGGCGAGCCGATAATCGGAAAGACACTGCCTAGCGCCGCAGCCCGGACGAAGTGGCAAACCAATACGTCCGCTGTACGAAAGCAAAGGCGGTGTCTATCCCCGGACGCGAGTGACATCAGCTTGGGAAGCTCGTGTCCTCCGGCCAGGATTGTCTTCCTGACCTGCGGCTGAGGGCGCTGGTGTCCTGGGAGACCACCGCTCGATACCCCGCTGTTCCCTGCTGGATCCGGCACGCGTTTGGCACGGTACTCTTCGTCTCGTCCTTGCACGGGAGCAACGTTCCGAGCGCAAGGTGGCCGAGCAGCGCGCAGCTCGAAGACACGTCTGTCGGCCCCATACGGTGCTCGGACACTGGCAGTAGGCAGGCTAGGTGTATTGACCTGAAGCGTTGTTCACACGGCTGATCGGTGGGTGGCCGCCGAGTGCGGTGTGGCAGCGGTGGTGGTTGTAGGTATGCAGGAAGTCTGCCAGGGCGGCGGTGCGTTCGCCGTTGCTGGTGTAGGGCCGCAGGTAGGCCCATTCGTCGAGCAGGGTGCGGTTGAAGCGTTCGACCTTGCCGTTGGTCTGCGGCCGGTAGATGCGGGTGAGCTTGCCAGCCGCGCCGAGGTCGGCCAGTGCCTGCCGCCAGGCGAAGCTCTTGCGGTAGGGCCAGGCGTTGTCGGTCAGGACCCGCTCGATTTGGTCGATGCCGCAGGTGGCGCAGAAGGCTGCGGCCCGCCGCAAGAAGGCGGCGCAGGTGGCGGCCTTCTCGTCCGAGTGGACCTCGCTGTAGGCCAGGCGGCTGTGGTCGTCGACGGCCCACCGGGCCCACGTCGCTCAGCACGGTCTTGGAGCGTTAGCCGTTGCGGGAGCTGCCGCCGTTCTTGCCAGCCGCAGCGTGCTTGTCGCAGCCGAGGTGGTCGGTGATCTCGCCCTCCAGGGCGGACTCCAGCAGCCGCTTGGTCAGTTGCTGCAGCAGCCCGCCCACGCCTGTCAGCTGCAGACCCTCGGCCTGGGCCCGGCACACCAGTTCGTCGATCAACTGGCCGTCCACAACCTTCGCCGACACCGCCTCTGCCGACTCGACACACTTGGGATCGGTCACGTCCTCACTGGCCATCGATGCATCTTCCATGATCGGGAGTTACACCGAACGCTTTACAGTCCCCGGGGCGCTCGGCTCCACGGCTTTAGAGGTCGTTCTCTTTCCGCACCTCACGTGTGGTTTCTGCTGGTCAGGCATGAGGTGGCGGATGTCGCGGGAGTCTCGGTTCGTTGCTGGCCGAGATTTGGTGGGGCTGTGGCGAATGCCGTCGATACGGACGGTCCTGGAGCCGCGGCAGAAGGTCGCGGCAGTGCGGGTGGAGAAACTCGAAGTTAAGCTGGAGCGGGTGCGGGCAGCTCTGGCGGAGGCGGAAGAGGTGCTCCGGCATCGGACGATCGGACTGGAGCAGTATCTGGAAGCACTGGCCGAGGAGGATGCACCCGTTGAGGCCGCTGCGTCGCAGAGGAAGCCGGTGGGCCCGCGTCGGGCGGTACCTCACCGCCAAAATGTGGCCGGGACCGAGGTGCTGTCGGTGGACTAGCAGGCGTTGATGGCTGCGGCCCTGGAAGCGGGAAGAGACGAGTTGGGTGCCCGGCGGGCGGCGGTGGTGCTTGGCTGGGACAGTGCTCCCGCCTCCCGCGTCGAGGGAGGCGGGAGCCCGGCTGAAACGGCTGGTGGAACGGCGTTGGTTGGTGAAGGAGAAGCCGGGCAGGTTCATGCTGCCCGCGCCGGAGCGGGATGCTGCTGGTGCCGGGCGGCCAGGCGTCGGGTCATGAGCATGGTCATCGACCACAGGGTGACCGTCTCGCTGGTGTAGGAGCGTCGTTCGTAGTCACGGACCAGGCGCCGGCTGCGCAGGAGCCAGTGAAGGATCTTTCGACGACCCAGCGTCGGCACAGGACCTCAAAGCTTTGGACGTCGTCGCTGCGGCGGACGATGTCGAGGACAATTCCGAGGTGCTGGGTGGTCCAGTCGGTGAGGTGACCGGAGTAGCCACCGTCGGCCCAGATGCGGGTAGTGATCCTTTACTGCGGGCAGCAGGCCGAGGGCGGCGTGCCGATCGGTGGTCGACGCCGGTGTGATCCGCACGGTCAAAAGCAGTCCGAGGGTGTCGGTGAGCAGGTGCCGCTTGCGTCCGTTGATCTAATGGGCGGTAGCTGAGCTCGTTGAAACACCTTCTCGATGTCGATCGCCGGCGTCAGCACGACGTCCTCCGTTGATCCGGGCCTCTGAGCCCTCAAAGAAGACTGACGTGTGCTGGCGCTCGCCGTCGGCATCGAGAGCGATCACTTGATCACCGATGATGATCGTGGTCCAAGCCCCCTGCGGGGACTACCTCTTACGTGCTCGGGAGCTACCAGCTCCGATCAAGACCGAGGGCCCCGCAGGTCGCTGGGGTCATGAACGGCTAATCGGATGTCGGGCCGCCGAGCCCTTCCATTAGAGAGACGCATGCCCTGCACGGCTGTGACCAGCCACGACACAGGTTCGATGAGGAAGCGTGAGGCGAGTGCAAGCGTTCTGCGGCATCGACTGGGCCAGCGATCACCACGACATAGCCGTCGTCGATGAAACGGGTTCGCTGCTGGCTCGTGCTCGCATTGATGACTCTGCGGAAGGGCTCGCCCAGCTGCTTCAGATACTCGCCGAGCACGACGATAGTCCGCAGGATCCCATCCCGGTGGCCATCGAGACCTCCCGCGGACTTCTGGGCGCCTGCCTACGGGCAACGGGCCGCCCCGTCTACGCCATCAACCCGATGGCCGCCGCCCGATACCGGGACCGACACACGGTCTCCCGCAAGAAGTCCGACCACCTGGACGCCATGGTGCTGGCGAACATCCTCCGCACCGATGCAGCCGCTCACCGCATGCTTCCCGCCGACTCGGAGGTGGCCCAGGCCGTCGCGGTCCTTGCACGTGCTCAGCAGGACGCCGTCTGGGATCGAACCCAGGCCGGCAACAAGCTGACCTCCCACCTGCGTGAGTACTTCCCCGGCTACCTGGCCGCCGTCGGGCACCGCCGCGAGGGCATCTATCACCCCATAGCCCGGGCTCTCTTGGCTGCGGCGCCGACCCCGCGCCAGGCGGCCAAGTTGACCAGGCCGCAGCTGCGGGCCGTACTGAAGAAGGCCGGCCGCAAGAACACCATCGACAGGGAGGTCGAGCGTCTGCACAGCGCACTTCGCGCATCGCAGATGCACCACCTCCCCCTGGTCGAGGAGGCCATGGGGCGTCAGGCAATCGCGCTACTTCGGCAGTTGGAAGCCGCGTGCGCGAGCGCCGACGATCTCGCCGAGGCCGCGGTGCAGGCGTTCGAGACGCACGCTGATGCCGAGATCATCACCAGCTTTCCAGGGCTGGGCCCCCTCAGTGGAGCTCGGGTTCTGGCTGAGATCGGCGACGACAGGACTCGGTTCGCCGACGCCAGAGGTCTGAAGGCATACGCGGGTTCCGCCCCGGTCACCCGGGCCTCCGGCAAGAGCGTGTCAGTCGCGGCCCGCAGGGTGAAGAACCAGCGGCTGGCCGGCGTTGGCTACATGTGGGCCTTCTCGGCGATGGCCCACTCAGACGGAGCGCGGGCTCACTACGACCGCCGACGCGAGGCCGGAGATCGGCACACGGCCGCGCAGAGGAACCTCTTCAACCGGATGATCGGCTGCCTCCACCACTGTCTGACTCACCGCGTCCCGTTCAACGAGGCCGTAGCCTTCCCGACCTTGCGAGAACCCCGTCTTGCCCTCGCCGCTTGACACGTTCTTCGCATCGGATGTCTTCTTCCCGGCGTCGAAGCCCCGCGAGACATGGGCGACGGTGGCATCCGCCTTCACCGACTGCGAGTCCTCGACCCTCGAGCTCGGCTCCGGCTTTCGGACCTCAGCCGTGCGGACGGTCTCGCGCAGCCGGTCGTGCAGTTCGGTCACCAGGCCCGTATCCCGCCATCGGGTGAAGAAGGCATACACCGGCGGCCAGGGCGGAAAGTCGGACGGCACTGCCCGCCACTGGATGCCGTTGTGGACGAGGTAGCGCACCATGTCGATTATCCAATGCCGCGAAGTTAAGGCCCCGATGGCAATGTCAAGGAGTTCGTGAGATGTGGCAGGGCCTCTGCTATCCAGGGGATCGACCAAGATCTTCCTGAGAGAGGAGAGGCCCTGTGGCCCAGTTTGTCACGGGCGGCACGCCTGACGTGCTCGCGCCCGGTCACATCGGCGAGTTAACCCAGGTCATCCCACCGGAGCTGGTGGATGCGGTGGGTGGAAGAGACCGGAGCCCGCGAGAAACGATTACGGAGACTGCCATCCCGGGTCGGGGTCTACTTCGTCCTGGCTCTCGGCATGTTCGAGTATCTGGGAGCTCAGCTGGTGTGGGACAAACTCGTAGCAGGGCTGAGCGGCAACGTGCCACGGCCGTCCGAGAAGGCACTTCGTGATCTGCGCCGGCGGGTGGGCGTCGCCCCTTTGCAGCGGCTCTTCGACGTGCTGGCGGGCCCGCTGGCCCAGCCCTCCACCCCCGGAGTGCGCTACCGCCGTTGGCGCACGGTCGCATTCGATGGATGCGGAAGCTTGTCGGTCCCCGACCACGAACGCAACAGGTCCTGGCTCGGTCGCACCGTGCGGCGCCACGGCCCGGCGGGTTACCCCAGCTGATGCTGATGACGCTGTGCGAGACAGGCACCCGCGGCCTGATCGCAGCAACCTTCGGTCCCGCCGTCAAAGCCGAGAGCGACTACGCCCGGGAACTGACCAGCCACCTCACCCCGGACATGCTCCTTCTGGCAGACCGTGCATTTGACGGCAACGAGCTCCTAGCCGCCATCACGCGACAGGGCGCGCAGTTCCTGGTGCGCTGCACCAGCACCCGGCGCCCACCGGTGCTGGCCGTGCTGCCCGACGGCTCGTACCTCACCCGCATCGGCAGCCTCTCGCTACGAGTGATCGAGGCCGAGGTCCAAGCACGCACCGTCGACGGCGGCACTTTCGGTGACACCTACCGCCTGCTGACAACACTCACCGACCATCGCACGGACCCCGCCGCCCGCTTGATGCGCCTCTACCATGAACGCTGGGAGATCGAGACCGCCTACCTGGCACTACGCCACACCCTCCTTCAAGGCCGGGTGCTGCGTTCGAAGGACCCGGTGGGCCTCTGCCAGGAAGTGTGGGGACTGCTCACCCTCTACCAGGCACTGCGCTCGATTATGGTGACCGCGGTGGAGACCGAACCCGGCTGCGACCCCGACCGGGCCGGCTTCACCGCCGCTCTGGAGGCAGCCCGCGACACGGTCGTCAGCCTCACCGGAATACTTCCAACAACCGGACCGCGCAACTACTCCGACCTGGTCGGACACATCGGTACCCGCATCCTGCGCACGCTCCCTCCCAAACGCCGGATGCGGCTTTCCGCCCGTATCGTCAAGAGCGGAATCTCCCGCTACCACACCTGGAACCGCGACGGACGCCCCCGCGACAGCACCCCGATCAGCGCCATCGAGATCACCGTCCACCCGCCGGCCCCTCCCGGCACACAGACGCCCAGCCAGACGGCCTCCAGGCGCTGGGACCAGGTCTGCCGGATCCTGGCGGCGAATGCGAACCAAGCCATGCATACCCGAGACATTGCACGCCGCCTCGGCCTCACCACCACACCGTCCATCAAGAGCCTCACAGCACAACTCTGCTACTGGACCCGCAATAACCGGCTCATCCGCACAGCCCCCTGCACCTATAAGCTCCCGCTCCCCGAGCCCTTGACAGCACCATCGGGACCTTAACTTCGCGGCATTGGTCGATCATCTGCCGATGGCAGTAGCCCTCCGGGCGGCCGCCCCGACCCGCCAGACACCCCGGACCGGCAGCCCGTACCGCAGCCCACTCCGCATCGCTCATGTCCGAGCCGTACCGGGGCCGACGCTCTGGCCGGTCGGCCGCGTTCCCGAACCGATGGGCGAGACAGCCACACCCAGGAGTGGACGGACTGGACCCGGCAGCTACCACCACGCAACGCTTCGACAGCAGGGCCTCTGGTTTCTCGCTGGACTCGACAACCGCGAGCTACCAGGAGGCCCTTCCTCTATGCCCCACCAGCCTACAAGTCACCCGGTCCAGGGCCCCGTTCGAACCAGACCGACCGCACGGCCTGATAGAGAACGGCCAGTTACGGAGCCACTTTGACGCGAGCCTCGAAGATCATGGCCCCCACGTCGTGCTTTACCGGACAGGTCCACAACCTGCCCGACGCGCCGCAAGCTTACGGGACCATGATCACTCGCCAAAGCAGCACCACGCCAAAGCCGCTCCACCGACCGGCGCACCAGCATGCGAGCTACTGTGAGTAACTGCCCGGTCGCCCGACAGGGAATCAATCGAACACCGCGTGACTACCACGCAAGGTGCCCTGCTATAGACTATCGCGACCACCCAAAATCGCTTCGGCAGGGAACCAGTGACGCAGCAAAGCACACTCGATCTCGGTGTCACCTTTAGAGATAACAGGAATCAGGCCGTTCATAGCTGGTACCCCTACGTCGAGGGATTTTCTGCAGACTACGTTCGCCAGAAACTCGCTCAGAACGAAAGGGTCTCACACGTTTACGACCCATTCGGCGGATCCGGCACGGTTCAAGTGGTTGCTTCGCACGCTGGCGTAAATTCCTCTTACTCAGAGATTAACCCTTTCATGTCCTTCGTGGCAGAGACAAAGGTCAACGCAGCGCGCACAGCCAGGAAAAAGCAATCCGAGTTTCAGGCGGCGGCTAAGCAATTTCTAAAGCACCTGCAGTCCGACAGCCTCGAACATGAAGCAAAACTTGTTGACCTATCACCGTACCATGAGGCTTTCCCAAAGCGTGACTTCTTTGAAGAAGCTCACCTACGCACGCTACTCGCCATCAAGAATCTAGCCCATCGGATTAGTGACGGCCGCGTCTGGCTTCGTGACCTTCTCTTGCTCGCTACTGCGTCTAATGCTGTAGCGAGCTCTCATATGACTCGCCGGGCGGATCTCAGGCGGCGACGGGCGAACGAATACGTCACGCGAGTCGTCGACGTTCAGGGTTTCGTCCATGCTTCCGTTACGCAAATGGTGCGCGACATCAATATAATCCCTGATCACGCGGCCTCCATGGTCAAACTAGCGGAGGATTGCCGAGATGTTCGTCACGGCGAAGCAAACGAATTCGATCTGGCAATCACGTCACCGCCTTACCTAAATGGAACAAATTACTTCCGAAACACTAAAATTGAGCTTTGGCTTCTCGACTTCATCAAGGCCGAAAAGGAGCTTCCGGGACTGTGCAGAAAGGCCGTGACAGCTGGCATCAATAATGTCAGCAAGACTCGCAACCTGGAGCACACTTACGAAAGTGTCGAGGAGGTGGCAGCGGCGCTTGATATAGCTTCTCCAGACAAAAGGATCCCACTCCTGGTGCGTCAATACTTCTCTGATATGACACAAGTGTTCCAAGCGGTACAGCACAGCCTAAAGCCCGGCGGACAGTTTATCTTCGACATCGGAGACTCCAAGTTCTATGGCGTGTATGTCCCCACAGATCGCCTGCTCGTCCAGGTAGCTGAGCGCGTCGGGTTCGAGGTTGTATCTGACGAGGTAATCGCTCGAAGGTATTCACGCGACCGCAGTGCGCTTCAGCAAGTCGAAATCATTTTCCGAAAGGGCTGACTGTGAAGCGCTCTGACCTGAAAGCCGCGATCAACGAATTCCAATCAACACTCCCATACACTAGGGGCGCATATGCGAGCCGCTCCTGGGGGCACAAGCTGCATTCCCTTTGCTCTTATCAGGGAAAATTCAAGCCGGCGATGGCCCACTGGCTTGTGAAGTCCTTCGCACCAGAAGGCGGCAGTGTTCTGGATCCCCTAGGCGGAGTGGGAACTGTGCCATTCGAGGCAGCCCTCCTAGGGAGAAGGGCAATCACGAACGACAAGAGCCCACTCGCGGCTACTGTCGGCGCAGCTAAAATGACCCCGCCCTCACTCGATGAAGCACTAGAGCAGATTTCCCGGCTGGAAAAGGAAATTCTGACAGTCAATCTCAGCGCCGACGACATCGCTGAAGCTGAATTCGGACTCAATGCATCAGTTTCTGCTTACTACCATCCCGAGACGCTGTTGGAGGTACTGAAGGCGCGCAAGGTCTTCCTGACGAAGGGAGTGCGAGGCGACGCTTTCATGTGGGCATCTCTACTGCACGTTCTTCATGGTAATAGGCCATACGCCTTGTCACGCACTTCCCATCCGATCACTCCATTCAATCCGACAGGTGAGTACATCTATAAGTCGCTCATTGAAAGATTGCAAAACCGAGTTACTTCTGCTCTTGCCGTACCACTGCCGCCGCTGTTCGTACAGGGCGAAGCTCACTATGGCGACTTCAGGGATCTTCCCAATAAAATTACAGATCCGGTCGACGCGATTATAACCAGCCCCCCATTCATCGGGATGCGTTTCGATCGACCTAATTGGTTGAGGATGTGGTTCTGCGGCTGGCGGGCAACAGACTTCCACACCAAGAGTCTAGATTTCCTTGAGCGGCAGCAAACAAAGTCGACCAGTGTCTACGCCGAATTCTTCTCGACCTGTACTCAACTTCTTGCATCCGGCGGTGTAATGGCGGTACACATTGGAAGTGGCGGCCGAGGTGACCTGGTGGGAGATATGCGAACCCTAGGGAAGGGGTATCTAGATCTCGTTGGTGAGTCAATCGAGAACGTCGAGCGGGTCGCTAATCACGGCCTCAGAGACAAGGGCCTTACAAAGCACCACCATATGCTGTTCTTCCAAAAAGTCTAACAGCGGCTAACATAATGAGCTGAGTTGTCGGTGCGCGATCAGGCAGCAGGCAACTTTTGAGGAACGCTTCGTGGATATCGGCTCTGCGTTCCCAGCGGATCCGTAGCCATGCAGCCACGCGAAGCTTCTCTCGATCACCCAGCGGTAGGTGCCCGGTCCGGTGCCGTGCCGTGTTCCGCGGCGGGCGATGGCCGGCACGATGCCGCGAGCGCGGATCTGATCTCGGTAGATGTCGTGGTCGTAGCCACGGTCGGCGAAGAGGGAGTCGGGTTTGCGGCGCGGTCGTCCGACCCGGCCGCGGACCGGCGGGATCGCGTCGAGTAAGGGCAGGAGCTGGGTGACGTCGTTGCGGTTGCCGCCGGTCAGCAGGACGGCGAGCGAGGTGCCGTGTCCGTCGGTGATGAGGTGGTGTTTCGAGCCTGCCCGGCCCTGATCGACCGGCGAGGGGCCCGTGTGGTTCCCCTCTTTAGCGCCCTGACATGGGAAGAGTCGACCACGCAGCGGGACCAGTCCAGCCGCGAGGCTGCGTACAGTTCGGCCAGCAGGACCTCGTGGAGCCGTTGCCAAACACCGGCCTCGTTCCAGTCCCGCAGCCGTCGCCAGCAGATCATGCCCGAGCCGAAGCCCAGCTCCTTCGGGAGGCACTCCCACTGGATGCAGGTGTGCAGCACATACAGGTCCGCACAACGCCTCCCGTCCGGTAACGCCTTGCGGCCGGGACACCGGAAGCGGCGCTCACGCTGCGGCAGCAGCGGCTCCAGGCGGTCCCACAGCTCATCCGACACGATCCACGGGGATGTCACCACGCCGGGCCGAACGTTCAACTCCCGCCCTGGACACGGCAACCAACGCCGATCCACCTCATTGTGTCAGCCGTTGTCAGGGCCGTCACAAGTTAGCGGTGAGCCTCGCTATGCCCGAGGCTCACCGTGCTCCATGTCACTCGTCCTCTAGTAGCCTTACAGCCGCAGCACGGGCGAGTAGATCCTCATAAATTTCCGGGCTCAAATACTGGAGCTGCTCACCCAATCTAATCTCAGGGTGAATCTCCTGAACTTTACGGGCTACGGAGAAGAAGGTTCTAGGCTCCCAAGTAGTGGCATATCTGATTATGTCATTGGTGATCCTGTCGAGCTGCTCCATGTTCACACGCTTCTCAACAAGCTCGTCGTAAGGAAGTCCGCAAATTCGCGAAAGCTCCCGGAGTTGCAACTCGCTGTAGAATTCTACCGGGAACCGATCCTTTTTGTTGTTATTGCATTCCGCACATAGACACGTCGCGTGCTCATCGATCGGCCACAGGTAGGCCAATGGACGCGTATGATCCAGCTGCACTTGATTAAGGGAAATTTTTTTCTTGCAATTGAAGCAACGCCGTTCGAATCTTTCCCAGACTTGAGACTTGAGTCCCTCACCAGTCCGCTTTTTGATTTCTTGAAGGATGCTGGATTCCTGCAGGAAAATCTTTCTTTCCCGCGTGATCACCGAAGACTCGTGAAGCTGGTCTACCGTACGGGACGGGTTAAAATTATCATTTATTCGCCATTTTTTACAGGACCTACACTCGTTCTGATGGTGAGTTCGCTTTGCATTGTGCTTATGAAAGGCCAGTGATCCCAACTTGTTCATATTGATCGGCAGAAGGCGTCCACAGTAAGAGCACTTCTTTAGGTGCAGCCAATCCCCTTCCTCCGCTACGACAGAAGTGGTCGAGGGCGCCAAATCTGCGTTAAGCGCGATCGCATGATCAAGGTAGTACGTTTCAGGAGTTATAGACCTGCCGGCCTCCAAAATTTCCTCGAAAGTTACCCCATCAGGGATAGCGGCAGGCCCAATATCAAGCCCCCACACGTCTAGCGCATCTGTGCCGGCCCAGAAGAGTTCCAGAGAAATTGGCCCCGGCTCATCTGCACTCAGCGCGAACCCAACTCGCGTGAAATCTGCCGAGAGATTGAACACCCCGCTCTTGGAAACGTTGCCCCGACGAAGCAGCGCGGTTAGCTCCAGAGGAGTCTCAGCTGCAATGTAGGCACCAAAAGCCACGAGGGTGCCGTGTGCGGTTTCAACAGTCGGTTCGGCAGTGAAGGTGAGGTGATTGTCCAGATTTACCCCAGGATAGACCTTGACACTCCGAACGCGATTAAGTTCCTGATAATCCCTTTTAGATGCATACGCGTCGTCTCGGGTGTGCTTCGCAAGGCGTCTCATGGCGACTGATCGTAATCACCGCGTGGACCGTCCGCGGACGGAACCAGTCACTCGCTTGCCCTGTGCGGCTCTGACCTGCTGACTTGCCGGGACAACATACGGCTTCCGGAGCCATGTGCATTGGTTCGACTCCAGCCCAGGTTCACGGCTCCCCGCTCTTGCTCGGCTTCTTCGCACTGACCGCCACCGCCCGAGCCCCGCCCTTGGTCGGGGCGCTGTCCGCCCGACCGCTCAGGACAGCGCGTACGCCAGGCCGAACGGGTCCGTCACGATTGACATCCGCGCCACTTCCATCACCACAAGGGCGGCGCTGACGTCCCGCCCCAGGTACGCCCCCCACGCGTCGCCACCTGCCTCCAGCGCACCCATGAGGGTGATCAGCGCAGCCAGCACAGTAGCGGCCTCACCAGCCCAGGAACCGTCTGCCGAGCGCCCCCGCGCGATCATCCACGGACGTCCATGCGCTGCACCGAAGACCAAGGGATACGAGCTCGTGGTCCACGGTGGCAGGAACGCCTTGATCTCGGCAGAGATGCTGTGGTCGAGAGGCGCGGACTCCCCATCCACCGTGTACGCGGTCAGCCGCCCGCGTCAGTTGACCTGCTGTACAGCCCCCGCAGCGGTTACCAACTGCTTGGCCTCCGCGATGTCACGTGCGGCTGCGGCTTGCTCCTTTGGACCGAGCACCGCAGCCGCGCCGCTCTGATTCTGCGCTTTCTTGACCCGCTTACTGGCCGCCCGAGCAACCCTCTGCCCCACCGACACAGCCGGGTTGCACAGGTAGCCGACGAAAGCCGCGCCCTCCAGTGTTGCCCGGCACAACGTCAGCGGCGACCACACCGGAGGCGGCGACATCATCAAGTCGTGCTCCAGCGCACGAACGTGGTCGAGTGCATGTCCAGACCAGCCGACATGCATCGACCAACAGTTAGGCGGTTTCGTTTGGATCAGCGGGCGGACCAGAGGAAGATGCCAGCGATGTGGAGTCCGGCCAGGTAGATCGTGGCGGTCTTCTCGTAGCGGGTGGCGATGCCGCGCCACTGCTTGAGCCGGTTGATGCAGCGCTCGACGGTGTTGCGCTGCTTGTAGGTCTCGCGGTCGAAGGGTGGTGGCCTGCCGCCTCGGCTGCCTCGTCGCAGCCGGTGGCCGCAGATCGCACGGGACGAATAGGCCTTGTCCGCCGGGACCACGTCCGGCCTGGTGCGCGGACGGCCACGTCGCCGGGGAACACGCAGGCGGGCCATGACGTCGGTGAAGGGCCGGTGCATCCCCGGCCTGACCGGCCGTGAGGACGAACGCGAGAGGTCGGCAGCGTGCATCGGCTGCGAGGTGAATCTTGGTCGTTCAGCCCACCACATGAGCTTCTTCGAGGTCGCCACCGATCGGGTGATGGGCCGACAAGCGCAACGAGCGAGGCCCCCGAGCTGTTGATCGAGGTGTCTGACGTCTCAATCACGTTGCTCGGGGGCCTCGTTGGTCATCCATCCTGCCGCACTCGACCTGCCGCATGCACTCGTGGAGTGGGTCACCATGCTGATCGTCACCCGTGAGGGCGACCGGCGCTGCAAGCTCCGGCCGTCCCAGCGCGCGATGGTGGCACTGGTGTACCTGCGCGAACACATCACTCTGGCGAAGATCGCCACCGGGTTCGGGATCAGCGAGTCCACCGCCCACGCCTACACCAGCGCGGTCGTCGACCAGCTCGCCGCGCGTGCCCCAGGTCTGCTGAAGACACTGCGCGAGCACGAACCCGACTTCGTCCTGCTCGACGGCACCCTCGCCGAGTGCGACCGGGTCGGCGACGGCCGGGCCGACTACTCCCACAGACACCGGCGCCACGGCGTGAACGTGCAGGTTGTCACCGATCCCTGCGGCTGGCTGTTATGGCTCTCGCCCGCTCTGCCGGGCCGCACTTACGACCTGACTGCCGCACGCACCCACCGGATCATCCGCATCTGCGAGCGCCAGGGCGTTCCGATCGTGGCCGATCTCGCCTACCAGGGCGCCGGCCCATGGCTCACCACCGGCATCAAGCGCAAGCCCTTCCAGGAACTCACTCCCACCGACAGGACCCGCAACCGTGCCCTGGCCGCGGCACGAGCACCCGTCGAACCCGGCGTCGCCCGCCTGAAGTCCTGGCGGATCTTCCGCAGGTCCCGCTGCAGCCCCAACCGCATGACGTCAATCGCCAAGGCAGTCCTCACACTGGAGCTGCAACGCTGAAGAAGCTCACTGAGAAGGGCGCCGTCGTCCCATCCTCAACCTACTACCGCGTGTGGCAGCACGCCGGTGTGTTGGCGCTGCCACCGGCCGTGGCGGCCTCGCCGCTCGCGCGTCGGCCGTACGACCTTCGCCATTCGGCACTCTCCACGTGGCTCAACGCGGGTGTCGACCTTACCGAGGTTGCCGAGCGCGCCGGCAACAGCGTCGAAGTCCTCCTGACCCGCTACGCAAAGTGTCTCGACGGCCGCCAAGAGGTCGCCAACCGACGCATTGAGGAACTGCTGCGCGAGTACGAGTGACATCGCCTGACCACGTGCGAGGTTCCTGGCATCCTGCCCAGGGGCCTCGTCGTTTTCCAGGCCTCACCTGCGGCGATGCGGCAAGATCGCGTCCACGCCTCGTCCACAAACCTCGGCATACAGCCGCTCGAGCGGCACACGCCTGCACACACACGAAGACCCCGACCTCAGCGCTTCCGCTGGTGACGGGGTCTTTGGGCACCTCATGTTCGGTGCCCCCGGCAGGATTCGAACCTGCGCACACGGCTCCGGAGGCCGTTGCTCTATCCCCTGAGCTACGGGGGCGTGTCGTTCGCGGTGCTCTGTGGCTGCGGCGACGGGTAGAACACTACCAGCTCCGGTGGGGTGTTCATGAACGGGTTTCCGGTGAGGCGGGGAGGGAGGTGAAGGTGCGGCCGGGGATGGGGGCAAAGGTACGGCAGGGTCCCCCGGAGGGGGTGGAAGTGGGGAAAACCCGGACGCGGTGGCCGGTGCGGACCTACTCTCGAGTTGTGCCAGGCGCGTCGGGTCGGGTGCTTGTTGTGGACGACAACAAGGTCATCCGGCAGTTGATCAGGGTCAATCTCGAGCTGGAGGGCCTCGAGGTCGTGACCGCGGCCGATGGTGCCGAGTGTCTGGAAGTCGTGCATCAGGTGCGGCCCGATGTGGTCACCCTCGATGTCGTCATGCCTCGGCTGGACGGGCTGCGGACCGCGGCCCGGCTGCGGAGTGATCCGCTCACTCGGGACCTGCCCCTCGTGATCGTCAGTGCTTGTACCCAGTACGAGGTCGAGAGCGGCCTCGATATTGGTGTGGATGCCTTTCTTGCCAAGCCGTTCGAGCCCGGGGAGCTGGTGCGGGTGGTGCGTGGGTTGGTTGAGGGGGCGGCTGGTGGGCGTGGGCGTGGGGGTGACGTCTCGGCTCCGACGGCTACGGCTCCGACGGCTACGGCTGTGACGGCTACGGCTCCGACGGCTACGGCTGTGACGTCGGCCGCGACCTCTGTTTCGGCAGCTGTCGGGGCCCCCGCCTCTTCGTCCGACGCGGACTCCGATGCCGATGCCGGTTCGGTCCCCGCCCCTCTGGCCGTCTCTGCCGAGACATCCGCCAGTCCGCCCGAGCGGACCGGCGGCTGAGCCTCCCGCCAGCAGGACGCGCCGGGCCCCCGTCCACATCCCGGAACCAACCCCAAACCAGCTCGCATACCCACCCCCCTCCTCCCCTACGCTTGTCCCGTGACCCCCGTCGAACTCTCCCGCACCGTGCTGCACGCCGTGCGTTGTGCTGTCGACGACGGGGAACTGACCGTGACCGTCCCTGAGCGGGCCGTCGTCAGGGTGCCCGGGGCGGGTGGGTTCGGGGATTACGCCACCAACATCGCCCTGCGGTTGGCGCGGCCCGCGGGGCAGCCCGCGGTGCGGGTGGCGGAGGTGTTGGGGCGGTATCTGGACCGGGCCGAGGGTGTGCGGGAGGTGCGCGTCACCGGGGGCGGGTTCATCAACATCCGGCTTGACCAAGGCGTCGGCCGGGATGTCGTACGGCGGATTCTGGGGGAGGGGGAGCGGTACGGGTGTTCCCGGGAGTTTGAGGGGCAGGTCATCTCGTTGCGCGTGCCCCACGAGGTGCGTGCCGAGGCCGTCGCCGACGCGGTGGCGCGGATCGTCGCCTCGCAGGGCGGGCGCGTCGAGGTCGAGCACGGGGAGCCCGTGAACCTGCGGCCCGTACCCGCGCCCGAGGACCCCGCGTTCCTCGGCGCCGACGCCGCGCTCTGGGCCCTGCTCCACCCCGCGCCGCACGACCGGCCCCGGATCACCGCCGACCATCTGGTCCAGCGGGAGAGCAACCCCCTCTTCCGCGTGCGGTACGCCCACGCCCGAACCCGCGCCCTCACCCGCAACGCCGCCGACCTGGGATTCAGCGCCGAGCCCGGCAGCCATGCCGACGGTTCCCTGACCTCCCTGCTCGCCGACCACCCCCGCGTCCTCACCGCCGCCGCCACCCATCGCGCCCCCGACCGTCTCGCCCGGCACCTCGTCGCCGTCGCCGATGCCGTGCTGCCGTTGCTGCCGACCGTGTTGCCGCGTGGTGCGGAGAAACCCCTGGCCGCCCACCGCGCCCGGCTCGCTCTTGCCGAAGCCGCCGGGGCGGTGCTGGCCGGCGGCCTGGCCCTGCTCGGCATCGACGCACCCGACCATCTATGAAGAGCCAGCGAAGAGAGCCAGCGAAGACATGAGCCGTTCCGCACATCCCGCCGGGCCCCGTCACGCCGATGTCCTGCCCGAGGGGCACTACTCCGCCCCGCCCACCGATCTCAACGCCCTCGACCGCAAGGTGTGGGCCGAGACGGTCTCCCGGGACGGCGACGGTGTCTTGACCGTCGGCGGGATTCCCGTGACCCGGCTCGCGGAGGAGTTCGGGACCCCCGCCTATGTGCTCGACGAGTCCGACTTCCGTTCCCGTGCCCGTGCCTGGCGGGCCGCCTTCGGGCCGGACGCCGACGTGTTCTACGCCGGTAAGGCGTTCCTCTCGCGGGCCGTGGTGCGGTGGCTGCACGAGGAGGGGCTCAATCTCGATGTGTGCTCCGGTGGGGAACTCACCACCGCCCTCTCCGCCGGGATGCCCGCCGACCGGATCGCCTTCCACGGCAACAACAAGTCCGTGGAGGAGATCGAGCGGGCCGTGCACGCCGGGGTCGGGCGGATTGTTCTCGACTCCTTCCAGGAGATCGTGCGCGTCGCGCACATCGCTGAAGCGGCCGGTAAGCGGCAGCGGGTGCAGATTCGCGTCACCGTGGGCGTCGAGGCGCATACCCATGAGTTCATCGCCACCGCCCATGAGGACCAGAAGTTCGGGATTCCGCTCGCCGGTGGGCAGGCCGCCGAGGCCGTACGGCGGGCCCTTCGGCTCGACGGGCTCGAGCTGATCGGCATCCACTCGCACATCGGGTCGCAGATCTTCGACATGTCCGGGTTCGAGGTCGCCGCCCACCGCGTGGTCGGGCTGCTCAAGGACATCCGTGACGAGCACGGGGTCGAACTGCCCGAGATCGACCTCGGAGGCGGGCTCGGGATCGCCTACACCAGTGACGACGATCCCCGTGAGCCCCATGAGATCGCCAAGGCGCTCAGCGAGATCGTCACCCGGGAATGTGAGGGTGCCAGGCTGCGCACTCCCCGGATCTCCGTCGAACCCGGGCGCGCCATCGTGGGGCCGACGGCCTTCACCCTCTACGAGGTCGGCACCGTGAAGCCGCTCGACGGCCTGCGGACCTACGTGTCCGTCGACGGCGGGATGTCGGACAACATCCGTACCGCGCTCTACGACGCCGAGTACAGCGTCGCCCTCGTGTCCCGTACCTCCGACGCCGAGCCGATGCTCTCGCGTGTCGTCGGCAAGCACTGCGAGAGTGGGGACATCGTGGTCAAGGACGCGTTCCTGCCCGCCGACCTGGCACCGGGCGACCTGATCGCCGTACCGGCGACCGGCGCCTACTGCAGGTCGATGGCCAGCAACTACAACCACGTCCTGAGGCCGCCCGTCGTCGCCGTGCGCGAGGGGGAGGCCCGGGTGATCGTCCGGCGGGAGACGGAAGAGGATCTTCTGCGGCTCGATGTCGGGTGACCCCCTGACCATGCCCCAGACAACCCTTACGGGGCCGGAAGATCTTCGGTTCTTCCGCCCCGTACAAATGAAATAGATGTCTCATATTCCGGACCACGCACAGAAACTCCGGTCCGGTGAGTGAGACTGGTCCAACCGTAGACGGTATGAGGAAACGAGGTCGGATGATGCGTACGCGTCCGCTGAAGGTGGCGCTGCTGGGCTGTGGGGTTGTCGGCTCAGAGGTGGCGCGCATCATGACGACGCACGCCGACGACCTCGCCGCGCGGATCGGTGCGCCCGTGGAGCTGGCCGGGGTCGCCGTGCGGCGGCCCGGGAAGGTGCGGGAGGGCATCCCCGCCGAGCTGATCACCACCGACGCCACCGCCCTCGTCAAACGCGGGGACATTGATGTCGTGGTGGAGGTCATCGGGGGGATCGAGCCCGCCCGTACCCTCATCACCACCGCCTTCGCGCACGGCGCCTCCGTCGTCTCCGCCAACAAGGCGCTGCTCGCGCAGGACGGCGCCGATCTGCACGCCGCCGCCGAGCAGCACGGACGGGACCTGTACTACGAGGCCGCCGTCGCCGGTGCCATTCCGCTGATCCGGCCGCTGCGCGAGTCCCTCGCCGGGGACAAGGTCAACCGCGTGCTCGGGATCGTCAACGGGACGACCAACTTCATCCTCGACAAGATGGACTCCAGTGGCGCCGGATACCAGGAGGCCCTCGACGAGGCCACCGCGCTGGGGTACGCCGAGGCCGACCCGACCGCCGATGTCGAGGGGTTCGACGCCGCCGCCAAGGCCGCCATCCTCGCCGGGATCGCCTTCCACACGCGCGTGCGCCTGGACGACGTATACCGCGAGGGCATGACCGAGGTGACCGCCGCCGACTTCGTCTCCGCCCGCGAGATGGGGTGCACCATCAAGCTGCTCGCCATCTGTGAACGGGCCGAGGACGGGGGCTCGGTCACCGCGCGCGTGCATCCCGCGATGATTCCGCTCACGCATCCGCTCGCCTCCGTGCGCGGCGCGTACAACGCGGTCTTCGTGGAGTCGGACGCCGCCGGGCAGTTGATGTTCTACGGGCCTGGCGCGGGCGGCAGCCCCACCGCCTCCGCCGTGCTCGGTGACCTCGTCGCCGTCTGCCGCAACCGGCTCAACGGCGCTACCGGGCCCGGTGAGTCCGCGTACGCCGCGCTGCCCGTGTCGTCGATGGGCGAGGTCGTCACGCGGTACCACATCAGCCTGGACGTGGCGGACAAACCGGGTGTGCTCGCCCAGGTCGCGACCGTCTTCGCCGAGCACGGGGTGTCGATCGATACCGTGCGGCAGCAAGGACGACAGGACAGCGACGGTGAGGCCTCCCTCGTCGTCGTCACCCATCGCGCGTCCGACGCCTCCCTCACCGGGACCGTCGAGGCGCTGCGCAAGCTCGACACCGTGCGGGGTGTCGCCAGCATCATGCGGGTTGAAGGAGAGTAACCAGCAATGACCCACCAGTGGCGCGGAATCATCGAGGAGTACCGGCACCGGCTGCCCGTCTCCCACACCACGCCGGTCGTGACGCTCCGCGAGGGCGGCACGCCCCTCGTGCCCGCGCAGGTGCTCTCCGAGCGCACGGGCTGCGAGGTCCACCTGAAGGTGGAGGGTGCCAATCCCACCGGGTCCTTCAAGGACCGCGGTATGACCATGGCCATCAGCAGGGCCAAGGAGGAGGGGGCGAAGGCCGTCATCTGCGCCTCCACCGGCAACACGTCCGCCTCCGCCGCCGCGTACGCCGTGCGCGCGGGTATGGTTTCGGCCGTTCTCGTGCCGCAGGGCAAGATCGCCCTCGGGAAGATGGGCCAGGCCCTCGTCCACGGTGCCAAGATCCTCCAGGTCGACGGCAACTTCGACGACTGTCTGACCCTCGCGCGCGCGCTCAGCGACAACTACCCCGTGGCGCTGGTCAATTCGGTCAATCCGGTGCGTATCGAGGGGCAGAAGACCGCCGCCTTCGAGATCGTCGACATGCTCGGCGACGCGCCCGACATCCATGTCCTGCCGGTGGGCAACGCGGGCAACATCACCGCGTACTGGAGGGGGTACCGCGAGTACGCCGCCGACGGCGTGGCCGCGAGGACCCCGCGCATGTGGGGGTTCCAGGCCTCCGGCTCCGCGCCCATCGTGCGCGGTGAGGTCGTCAAGGACCCGTCGACCATCGCCACCGCCATCCGGATCGGCAACCCGGCCTCCTGGCAGTACGCGCTCGCCGCGCGCGACGAGTCCGGCGGGCTCATCGACGAGGTGACGGACCGTGAGATCCTGCGCGCCTACCGCCTCTTGGCCGCTCAGGAGGGCGTCTTCGTCGAGCCCGCCTCGGCCGCGTCCGTCGCCGGGCTGCTGAAGGCGGCCGAGCAGGGCAAGGTCGACCCCGGCCAGCGGATCGTGTGCACCGTCACCGGCAACGGCCTCAAGGACCCCGACTGGGCCGTCGCGGGCGCCCCGCAGCCCGTCACCGTCCCGGTCGACGCGGCGACGGCGGCCGAGCGGCTCGGGCTGGCCTGACGCCCATCGGGCAAATCCCTAGGTCATTCCCTAGGTCATTCCCTATGAGGGGTGCACAGGGGGCTTACGACACGCATCGTGCGCCTCCTGTGCGCCCTATGTCGCCACAGAACCTTCCTTCGATAAGCTGTACTGAACCCGCCTGCCGCATATGCCCGTCGAGGGCATGCTGCCGAGCGGCCCGAAGGGCCGGGGTTCCCCGTACGTATCGACTTCGAATGTCTTCGACAATCACGCAGCTCAAGGAGAGTCATCGAGCGATGGCCGGTCCAGCGTTCCGCGCCGCCGCCGTCCGGGTGCGCGTCCCCGCCACCAGCGCCAACCTCGGCCCGGGCTTCGACGCCCTCGGCCTCGCGCTGGGCTTGTACGACGACGTCGTCGTCCGGGTGGCCGACTCCGGGCTGCACATCGACATCGCGGGCGAGGGCAGCGAGACCCTCCCGCGTGACGAGGGCCATCTGCTCGTACGCTCCCTGCGCACCGCCTTCGACGTCCTCGGCGGCCAGCCGCGCGGCCTGGAGATCGTCTGCGCCAACCGCATCCCGCACGGCCGGGGCCTCGGCTCCTCCTCGGCCGCCATCTGCGCCGGGATCGTCGCCGCCCGCGCCGTGACCATAGGCGGCGAGGCCCGCCTCGACGACGCCGCCCTGCTGGAGCTGGCCACCGAGATCGAGGGCCACCCCGACAACGTCGCCGCCTGTCTGCTCGGCGGCTTCACGCTCTCCTGGATGGAGGCGGGCGCCGCGCGGGCGATCAGGATGGAGCCCGCCGATTCCATCGTTCCGGTGGTTTTCGTGCCCGGGAAGCCCGTGCTCACCGAGGCCGCGCGCGGACTGCTCCCGCGCACCGTGCCGCACGTCGACGCCGCCGCCAACGCGGGCCGCGCCGCCCTGCTCGTCGAGGCACTGACCAGGCGCCCCGAGCTGCTGCTGCCCGCCACCGAGGACCGGCTCCACCAGGAGTACCGCGCCCCCGCGATGCCGGAGAGCGCGGCGCTGGTGGAGCGGCTGCGCGCCGACGGCATCCCGGCGGTGATCTCCGGCGCCGGACCCACCGTGATGGCCCTGGCCGACGCGGAGAGCGCCGACAAGGTCGAGGCGCTGGCCGGAGCGGACTGGGCCGCCAACCGACTCGGCCTCGATGTCGAGGGAGCGAGCGTGCTGCCGCTCGCGACCAGTACAAACCCCGGCGCCACCAGCGAGAACACCGAGGGTGACAGCGGCCGTGACCCGGTCGGTGACATCAGCGGGGACAAATAAAGCGGGCGGTTGCCGGATTTCGAGAGGGGGAATGTTTGTTGGATCCGGTAGTGTTAACCTCAAGTCTGCACCCGACCTCACCATGGCGAGGTGCCTCGTGTCCCCGTCCGGGACAGACATTCTTCCGGGAGCTCCCCAAGCCGCACTGTGTTCTGTACCTCGTATGCGGGCAGTACGTCGTACGTCGACACTGAGCGGACCTGCGGGCACGCTCCGGAACCGGTGCGACCACGCCACGTGACACAGGGTGCCACGGCTCGAGGTTGCGCCATCACCAGATATCTCTTCCGCCTCTTTGGCGGACCACCGCCCCGGCACGGTCCACACACCAGGGACCGAAGCCGGACAGCACAACCGGTCGCCGAGCCAGACAGGCCGACGTCCGCTCCAGGGAAGGACCCTTCGTGAGCGACACCACCGATCTGATGGGCGCACGTGTCGAGGAGACCGCTGCCGCGCCCGCCACGGACGCCTCCGCGCCTGCCACCGGTGCCGGCTCCCGGCGGCGCCGCGGTACCGGCCTCGAGGGCATGGTGCTGGCCGAGCTGCAACAGGTCGCATCCGGCCTCGGAATCAGGGGCACCGCGCGGATGCGCAAGAGCCAGCTGATCGAGGTCATCAAGGAGGCGCAGGCGTCCGGTGGCGCCCCGGCCAAGGCCGACACCGCCACCGAGACCAAGCCGAAGCGCCGGGCCACCTCCCGGACCCGTACGGGCGGCGAGGGCGCCGAGAAGGCCGAGAAGAAGGCGGACGCCTCCGCCGAGGCCGCTCCCGCCGAGAAGGCCGCCGCTGTGGCCGCTCCCAAGGCCGAGCAGGCCGTGGCGCAGCAGCAGATCGAGATCCCCGGTCAGCCCGCCAGCGACGACGCGCCCGCTGAGCGCCGCCGTCGCCGGGCCACCGCCGAAGCGGGCAGCCCCGAGACCGTCACCGCCGAGGCCAGGTCCGAGGCGCCCGCCCAGCAGCCGCAGGGCGAGGCCAAGGGCGACGCCGGTGACGGCGGCGAGGGCCGCCGCCGCGACCGCCGTGAGCGCGGCCGTGACCGGGACCGCGATCGCGACCGCGACCGCCGCGGCAAGGGCGACGACCAGCAGCAGAACCAGGGCCAGCAGCGCCAGCAGGGCGGCGGGCGCCAGGACCGTCAGGACCGGCAGCAGCAGCAGGACGACGACGACTTCGAGGGCGGCCGTCGCGGCCGTCGCGGCCGTTACCGGGACCGCCGGGGCCGTCGTGGCCGCGACGAGGTCCAGGAGCCGCAGATCGCCGAGGACGACGTCCTGATCCCCGTCGCGGGCATCCTGGACATCCTCGACAACTACGCCTTCATCCGTACGTCGGGCTACCTGCCCGGTCCGAACGACGTGTACGTCTCCCTCGCCCAGGTCCGCAAGAACGGCCTGCGCAAGGGCGACCACATCACCGGCGCGGTCCGCCAGCCCAAGGAAGGCGAGCGGCGCGAGAAGTTCAACGCGCTGGTCCGCCTGGACTCCGTCAACGGCATGGCCCCCGAACACGGCCGTGGCCGCCCGGAGTTCAACAAGCTCACCCCGCTGTACCCGCAGGACCGGCTCCGTCTGGAGACCGACCCGGGGGTGCTGACCACCCGCATCATCGACCTCGTGTCGCCGATCGGTAAGGGCCAGCGCGGTCTGATCGTGGCCCCGCCGAAGACCGGCAAGACCATGATCATGCAGGCGATCGCCAACGCGATCACCCACAACAACCCCGAGTGCCACCTGATGGTCGTCCTCGTCGACGAGCGTCCGGAAGAGGTCACCGACATGCAGCGGTCGGTCAAGGGCGAGGTCATCTCCTCGACCTTCGACCGCCCGGCCGAGGACCACACCACGGTCGCCGAACTGGCCATCGAGCGCGCCAAGCGGCTCGTCGAGCTGGGCCACGACGTGGTCGTGCTGCTGGACTCCATCACGCGACTGGGCCGCGCCTACAACCTGGCCGCGCCCGCATCCGGCCGCATCCTGTCCGGTGGTGTGGACTCCACCGCCCTGTACCCGCCGAAGCGCTTCTTCGGTGCGGCCCGCAACATCGAGGACGGCGGCTCGCTGACCATCCTCGCCACCGCCCTGGTGGACACCGGGTCCCGCATGGACGAGGTGATCTTCGAGGAGTTCAAGGGCACCGGCAACATGGAGCTGAAGCTCGACCGCAAGCTCGCGGACAAGCGGATCTTCCCGGCGGTGGACGTGGACGCGTCCGGTACCCGTAAGGAAGAGATCCTGCTGGGCGCGGAGGAACTGGGCATCGTCTGGAAGCTGCGGCGGGTGCTGCACGCGCTGGACCAGCAGCAGGCGATCGAGCTGCTGCTGGACAAGATGAAGCAGACGAAGTCGAACGTCGAGTTCCTGATGCAGATCCAGAAGACGACGCCGACGCCGGGCAACGGCGACTGAGACCGGCGCAGCTGACGGAATGGGCCGCCCTTCGGGGCGGCCCTTTCCGCGTCCTGGGCCCGGCGGCGAGATCTTCGCCACAGGGACCTCCGTCGGCATCGGCTCTCAGCAGTACGACATCCGGGGCTGACGAGGACAGAAGCCGCAGGTGAGACCCCGTGCTCGGGCACTCGGTCCGACTACGCAGCGTGCCCGTCGCCCCGGCGGTGGGCACAGCGCGTCGTGCAACCCTGTCCCGGGTTTCCCCGTCCCACCGTACGGAGGACGATGGTGCGGCAAGGGTCCACCGACCGTGTCTGCACCGAAGCGCAGGGGGTAACCGAACGGACGAGAGCTGAGGAGCACATGGCTGCCGAGAGCACGCCGGGACCCGGTATACCGGGCGCCCCCGGACCCACCGGCCCGCGCCGTCGCGCCCGGGGCCGCCGTCGCAAGCCCCGCGGCAGGCGCCGTACCGGGGTGCTGGTGGCCGCGTGGAGCGCCGCGGGCATCGTGGTCCTGGGCGGCACCGGAGCCGGGTACGTCTACTTCAAGCTCAACGGCAACCTCCGAAGCGTCGACATCGACCAGGCCCTCGGCACCGACCGGCCCACCAAGGTCGACGACGGCTCGCAGAACATCCTCGTCCTGGGCTCCGACACCCGCTCCGGCGCCAACGACAAGCTCGGCGGCGGCACCGACGACGGCACCGCCCGCTCCGACACGGCGATGATCGTGCACGTCCACGAGGGCCGGAAGAAGGCCAGCGTGGTCTCCGTCCCCCGGGACACCGTCATCGACCGGCCCGCCTGCACCGACGCCGACGGCGACGAGCACGACGCCGCGTCCGGCGTGATGTTCAACTCCGCGTACTCCACCGGCGGCGCCGCCTGCGCCGTGAAGACCGTCGAGTCGATCACCGGCATCCGCATGGACCACTACCTGGAGGTCGACTTCAGCGGCTTCCAGAAGCTGATCGACGAACTCGGCGGCGTCGAGGTCACCACCACCCAGGACATCCAGGACCCCGACAGCCACCTCGACCTCGAGGCCGGAACCCACCGGCTCACCGGCGAGCAGGCACTCGGCCTGGTCCGCACCCGGCACGGCGTCGGCGACGGCTCCGACCTCGGCCGCATCCAGCTCCAGCAGGCGTTCCTCAAGGCCCTGGTCGAGCAGGTCAAGGACGTCGGCCTGTTCACCAGCCCCAAGAAGCTCTACGACGTCGCCGACACCGCCACCCGGGCCGTCACCACCGACTCCGACCTCGCCTCGGTGAACTCCCTGGTCTCCTTCGCGGGCAGCCTCAAGGGCATCGGCCCCGAGGACATGACCATGGTCACCATGCCGGTCCAGTACGACCCCGCCGACCCCAACCGCGTCATCCTCGCCGAGAAGCAGGCGGACAGCGTGTGGAAGGCCCTGAAGAACGACGAGCGCATTCCCAGGTCGGCGACAGAGGGAACGGCGACAGGCGAAGCCAAGGGCGTCGTAAGCGCCCCGTGAGGGGCGCGGGGAACTGCGCGGCCAGCCACGGACAACCCGCGGGGAATAGACCACGGCAACCCCCGGTTTTGGGTGATGGCCCCAGTCCTGGCAGACTGGTACGTCGGCTCCGGTTCACGCATCCGCACCCCGCGGCTGCGACCCGGCGCCCTCCCGAAACCTAGGAGAAACCCTTGAAGCGCGACATCCACCCCGAGTACGTCGAGACGCAGGTCAGCTGCACCTGCGGCGCGTCGTTCACCACCCGTAGCACGATCGAGAGCGGCACCATCCGCGCCGAGGTCTGCTCCGAGTGCCACCCGTTCTACACGGGCAAGCAGAAGATCCTCGACACCGGTGGCCGTGTGGCCCGCTTCGAGGCCCGCTTCGGCAAGGCCGCCGGCAAGAAGTAGCGAGCCGCCAGCGCCGGTCCACGGCCGCGCCCTCCGCACCCGAGGGCGCGCCGGGGACCGGCGTTTTTGCTCGCGCCGCCCAGCGCGCCCTCAGCGCCCCGCGCCCCCAGCGCCCCGCGCCCCGGCGTCCCCGCGCCCACGGCGCCCCTGGGCCACTTCCCGCCCCCCGCCTTCCCGTCGCACGTCAGTCACTTCAGGAGCCCAAGATGTTCGAGGCCGTCGACGACCTCGTCGCCGAGCACGCCGATCTGGAGAAGCGGCTCGCCGATCCGTCGGTCCACGCCGACCAGGCCAACGCGCGCAAGCTGAACAAGCGCTACGCCGAGCTGACCCCGATCGTCGCCACGTACCGCTCCTGGAAGCAGACCGGCGACGACATCGACACCGCCCGCGAACTCGGCGCCGACGACCCGGAGTTCGCCGCCGAGGTCAAGGAGCTGGAGAAGCACCGCGAGGAGCTGACGGAGAAGCTGCGCCTGCTGCTCGTCCCGCGCGACCCCAGTGACGACAAGGACGTGATCCTGGAGATCAAGGCGGGCGCGGGCGGCGACGAGTCCGCCCTGTTCGCCGGTGATCTGCTGCGCATGTACCTGCGGTACGCCGAGCGGGTCGGCTGGAAGACCGAGATCATCGACGCCACCGAGTCCGAGCTGGGCGGCTACAAGGACGTCCAGGTCGCCGTGAAGACCCGCGGACAGACCGAGCCCGGGCACGGCGTGTGGGCGCGGCTGAAGTACGAGGGCGGGGTGCACCGGGTGCAGCGCGTCCCGGCGACCGAGTCCCAGGGCCGGATCCACACCTCCGCCGCCGGTGTGCTCGTCACCCCCGAGGCCGAGGAGGTGGACGTGGAGATCAACCCGAACGACCTCCGGATCGACGTCTACCGGTCCTCCGGGCCCGGCGGGCAGTCGGTGAACACCACCGACTCCGCGGTGCGCATCACGCACATTCCCACCGGAGTCGTCGCCTCCTGCCAGAACGAGAAGAGCCAGCTGCAGAACAAGGAGCAGGCACTGCGTATCCTGCGCTCCAGGCTGCTCGCCATGGCGCAGGAGGAGGCGGAGCGCGAAGCCGCCGACGCCCGTCGCAGCCAGGTCCGTACCGTCGACCGCTCCGAGAAGATCCGTACCTACAACTTCCCGGAGAACCGCATCTCGGACCACCGTGTCGGCTTCAAGGCCTACAACCTCGACCAGGTCCTGGACGGGGAGCTGGACGCGGTGATCCAGGCCTGCGTCGACGCGGACTCGGCCGCCAAGCTGGCGGCCGCGTAACTCTCTCAGACAGCTCAGACAGCTCAGACAGCTCAGACAGCTCGGAAAGTTCGGACAGCTCGACAGCTCGGACAGCTCGGAGGACCAGCGTGAACCTGCTGCTCGCGGAGGTGGCGCAGGCCACCCAGCGGCTGGCCGACGCCGGCGTGCCCTCGCCGCGCACCGACGCGGAGGAACTCGCCGCGTTCGTCCACGGCGTCAAGCGGGGCGAGCTGCACACCGTGCGGGACGCTGACTTCGACGCCCGGTACTGGGAGGTCGTCGCCCGGCGCGAGGCCCGCGAACCGCTCCAGCACATCACCGGACGCGCCTACTTCCGCTATCTGGAACTCCAGGTCGGCCCCGGCGTGTTCGTGCCGCGCCCGGAGACGGAGTCCGTCGTGGGCTGGGCGATAGACGCGGTTCGGGCCATGGACGTGGTCGAGCCGTGCATCGTCGACCTGTGCACCGGCTCCGGGGCGATCGCCCTCGCCATGGCCCAGGAGGTGCCGCGCTCGCGCGTGCACGCCGTGGAGCTGTCCGAGGAGGCGCTCAGGTGGACCCGTAAGAACATGGAGGGGTCCAGGGTCGACCTGCGGCAGGGCGACGCCCTGACCGCCTTCCCGGACCTCGACGGCCACGTCGACCTGGTCATCTCCAACCCGCCGTACATCCCCCTCACCGAGTGGGAGTACGTCGCTCCCGAGGCCCGTGACCACGACCCCGAGCTGGCGCTGTTCTCCGGCGAGGACGGCCTCGACCTGATCCGCGGCCTGGAGCGCACCGCGCACCGGCTGCTGCGGCCCGGCGGGCTCGTGGTCGTCGAGCACGCCGACACCCAGGGCGGCCAGGTGCCGTGGATCTTCGCCGAGGACCGCGGCTGGACCGACGCCGCCGACCACCCCGACCTGAACAACCGGCCGCGCTTCGCCACCGCCCGCAAGGCGCTGCCGTGACCATCCCGAACCACATCCCCCAGCAGTACGTGTACTTCGTGTACGAGGAGGCCCGCTGATATGGCACGGCGATACGACACCAACGACGCGACCGACCGTGTGACGGGTCTGCGCGAGGCCGCGTCCGCCGTCCGCCGGGGCGAGCTGGTGGTCCTCCCGACCGACACCGTGTACGGCATCGGCGCCGACGCCTTCTCCTCGGAGGGCGTCGCCGACCTGCTGGCCGCCAAGGGCCGGGGCCGCAACATGCCCACCCCCGTCCTGATCGGCTCCCCGAACACCCTGCACGGCCTGGTCACCGACTTCTCCGAGCTGGCCTGGGAACTGGTCGACGCCTTCTGGCCGGGCGCGCTCACGCTGGTCGCCAAGCACCAGCCGTCCCTGCAGTGGGACCTGGGCGACACCCGGGGCACGGTCGCCGTGCGGATGCCGCTGCACCCCGTCGCCATCGAGCTGCTCACCGACGTCGGCCCGATGGCCGTGTCCTCCGCGAACCTGACCGGGCACCCGGCGCCGGAGGACTGTGACGCGGCCCAGCAGATGCTCGGCGACTCCGTCTCCGTCTATCTCGACGGTGGTCCCACGCCCGGCATCGTGCCGTCGTCCATCGTCGATGTCACCGGTCCGGTGCCGGTGCTGCTGCGTGAGGGCGCCCTGTCGCCGGAGGAGCTGCGGAAGGTCGTACCCGACCTCGAGGTGGCCAATTGACCGCCCCTGAGTCGGGGCGTGGCATAGGCAGCCGGGAACGGCCCGCGGAGGAGACGACGACGTTCGGGTTTCCCCGTGACTCCTTCCGCATCCTGCACGTCAGCACCGGGAACGTCTGCCGCTCGCCCATCACCGAGCGGCTGACCCGTCATTTCGTGCAGGAGCGGCTGGGCATCCTGGGCGGCGGGCTGATCGTGGAGAGCGCGGGGACCTGGGGGCACGAGGGGGCGCCGATGGAGGCGAACGCGGAGACGGTGCTGGCCGACTTCGGCGCGGACGCGTCCGGGTTCACCGGCCGGGAGCTGCTGGACGAGCATGTGATCCGGGCCGACCTGGTGCTGACCGCGACGCGTGACCACCGGGCCCAGGTGATCTCCATGGGGCACTCGGCGGGGCTGCGGACGTTCACCCTGAAGGAGTTCACCCGGCTGGTGAAGGCCATCGACCCGGCGACGCTGCCGCCGCTGGACGACGGCGTGGTGGCGCGGGCGCGGGCCCTGGTCCGCGCGGCGGCGGCGCTGCGCGGCTGGCTGCTGGCGCCCACCGCCGAGGCGGACGAGGTCTACGACCCCTACGGGGCCCCCTTGCCGTTCTTCCGGTCGATCGGGGACGAGATACACGAGGCGCTGGATCCGGTGGTCACCGCGCTGACCGGGGTGCCCGCCAGGGCGTAACAGCCGGGCGGCGACCCCGGGAGCGGCCTACATTGGTCGTACGTCACCGTCGTCACCGCCGACGCCCGGGAGCCCACCATGTCGGTCACGCCTGCCCCCACGGCCGATGCCACCGCCGTCCTGCGCGGTCAGGACCCGCAGCTCGCCGACATCCTGCTCGCGGAGCTGACCCGGCAGTCGCGCACGCTCCAGCTGAACGCCGCCGAGAACTTCGCCTCCCCGGCCGTGCTGGCCGCGCTCGGCTCGCCGCTCGCCAACAAGTACGCGGAGGGGTATCCGGGGGCCCGGCACCACGGGGGCTGCGAGATCGTGGACGTCGCCGAGCGGGTCGCGGTGGACCGGGCCAGGGAGCTGTTCGGCGCGGAGCACGCCAATGTGCAGTCCCACTCGGGGTCGTCGGCGGTGCTCGCCGCGTACGCCGCCCTGCTGCGGCCCGGTGACACGGTGCTGGCGCTCGGACTGCCGCACGGGGGTCACCTCACGCACGGGTCGCCCGCGAACTTCTCCGGGCGCTGGTTCGACTTCGTCGGCTACGGCGTGGAGGCCGAGACGGGGCTCGTCGACCACGACCAGGTGCGGGCGCTGGCCCTAACCCGGCGGCCCAAGGCGATCGTGTGCGGCTCCATCGCCTACCCCCGCCATCTCGACTACGCCTTCTTCCGCGAGGTCGCCGACGAGGTGGGCGCCTATCTGATCGCGGACGCCGCCCATCCCATCGGGCTCGTCGCCGGGGGAGTGGCGCCCAGTCCGGTGCCGTACGCGGACATCGTCTGCGCGACCACGCACAAGGTGCTGCGGGGGCCGCGCGGCGGGATGATCCTGTGCGGGAGCGAGCTGGCCGAGCGGGTGGACCGGGCGGTGTTCCCGTTCACGCAGGGCGGCGCGCAGATGCACACCGTCGCCGCCAAGGCCGTGGCGTTCGGCGAGGCGGCGACGGAGGCCTTCGCGGCGTACGCCCGTCAGGTGGTCGCCAACGCCCGGGTGCTGGCGGCGGGGCTGGCCGCCGAGGGCCTCGTGGTCACCACCGGGGGCACGGACACCCACCTGATCACCGCCGACCCGGCGCCGCTCGGCGTCGACGGCCGTACCGCGAGGAACCTGCTCGCCGCCGCGGGGCTGGTGCTGGACTGCTGCGCCCTGCCGCACGGCGACTCGCGTGGGCTGCGGCTCGGCACGGCGGCGGTGACCACCCAGGGGATGCGGGAGGGTGAGATGGCGGAGATCGCCGCGCTGCTGGCGGCGGTGGCGCGGCGGGAGGTGGACGGGGCGCGGGCACGGGAGGACGTGCGGGAGCTGACGGCGGGGTTCCCGCCCTATCCGGCGGTGTGATGCGCGCCGCATCCGGCGTCGTCACCGTACCGAGTTGGGGTAGGCGGCCCACGTACACAGCGGCGCGTGCAACCATCGTCGCTACCCGGAAGTCCCTACGTATATGCGTCACGTACGAGTCCGTCGCTAGGGTGTGGGGCTGAGATGGCCAGCGAGACCTGTGGGGAAGCCCGTGCGTGAATACCTGCTGACGCTCTGCGTCACGGCCGCGGTGACGTATCTGCTGACCGGGCCGGTACGCAAGTTCGCGATCGTGGCGGGAGCGATGCCGGAGATCCGGGCCCGGGACGTGCACCGGGAACCGACTCCGCGGCTCGGCGGTATCGCCATGTTCTTCGGGCTGTGCGCGGGCCTGCTGGTCGCCGATCACCTCACCAACCTCAACCAGGTCTTCGAGGACTCCAACGAGCCCCGGGCGCTGCTCTCCGGGGCGGCGCTGATCTGGCTGATCGGGGTGCTGGACGACAAGTTCGAGATCGACGCCCTGATCAAGCTGGGCGGGCAGATGATCGCGGCCGGTGTGATGGTGGTGCAGGGTCTGACGATCCTGTGGCTGCCGGTGCCAGGCGTGGGGACGGTCGCGCTGACCCAGTGGCAGGGCACCCTGCTCACCGTCGCGCTGGTGGTGATCACCATCAACGCGGTGAACTTCGTGGACGGCCTGGACGGGCTGGCGGCGGGCATGGTGTGCATCGCCGCGTGCGCGTTCTTCCTGTACGCCTACCGCATCTGGTACGGCTACAACATCGAGGCCGCCGCCCCCGCGACGCTGTTCGCGGTGATCCTGATGGGCATGTGCCTGGGCTTCCTGCCGCACAACATGCACCCCGCGCGGATCTTCATGGGCGACTCCGGCTCGATGCTGATCGGGCTGGTGCTGGCCGCGGGCGCGATCTCGGTGACCGGGCAGATCGACCCGGACGTGATGAAGCTGTTCTCCGGCTCCGAGCGCAACGCCGTGCACCAGATGGTGCCGGTCTACATCCCGCTGGTGATGCCGCTGACCATCATCGCGATCCCGGCGGCCGACCTGGTGCTGGCGATCGTACGGCGCACCTGGCGCGGCCAGTCGCCGTTCGCGGCGGACCGGGGCCACCTGCACCACCGGCTGCTGGAGATCGGGCACTCGCACAGCCGGGCGGTACTGATCATGTACTTCTGGTCGGCGCTGATCGCCTTCGGGGCGCTGGCCTACTCGGTGAACTCCGCGTCGATGTGGATCGTGCTGGGTGTGGTCTTCCTCAGCGCGATCGGGCTGATCCTGCTTCTGCTGCCGCGCTTCACGCCGCGGGCCCCGCGCTGGGCCGAGCGGTTCGTGCCGCCGCGCTACCGGCGGCGCGGCGCGGTCGTGGCCGCGGTGGAGTCCGCCGCCGTCGAGCCGGTGGCGGTGCCGGAGGAGCAGCGCGAGCCGGTGACGGCCGGGGCCTCAGGGGTCAATGGGGCGACCGCCGTGGGGCACCGAAGGTAAGAATCTGACTAAAGCATTGCCAACGCGTGGGGCCCTGATGGGGGAGCGAAGCATCCCAATACCAGACAAGTCGGCCGGGTGCATGCTCAAGCGCGCGCCTTCACTCTCATGTGTGACAGTGAGCACACGCTCAGGTAAAGACCTCATCAAATAGTTTGTGATACCGTTCACGAGAACCCCCGGATAGAGCCGAAGGACCCTAGTGCGAGGGTCCATTGGTGTGAGGTTCGCTCTCAGCCCGGGACTACGCTCGTCCATGACGACACCCCTGCCCCCTTTGAAAGCGGAGTTGCCGCCATGCCGTCCACTGACGCCCGGATCCTTGCCCAGGCCGCTGTGCCCACAGCCGCCGTCGGCGCGGTGGCGGCCATCGTCAGCGGAGTGGTCGCCGGTGGCAAGGGGGCGGTCGGCGCGGTCGTCGCGACCGTGATCGTGATCCTGTTCATGGGAATCGGTCTCTACGTCCTCCAGCGCACCGCCAAATCGCTTCCGCACCTTTTCCAGGCGATGGGCCTGATGCTCTACGCGGCACAGATTCTTCTGCTGTTCGTCTTCGTCGCCGCGTTCAAGAACACCACGCTCTTCAACCCCAGGGCTTTCGCGCTCACGCTGGTCGCCGCCACCCTCGCGTGGATCGCCGCGCAGACGCGGGCGCACATGAAGTCCAAGATCCTCTACGTCGAGCCCGACAACTCGGGGCACTCGTCGTGAGGGGTAGGGCCGGGATAAAGGCGCATGACAGATCCTGCTATCGTCCGGTGCCAACTGCGGCATCGCGGGCGCGGGCATCCGAGCTGACGCCTGCTCAATCGCGAGGCGAGATGCCCCACAGCCGCCCCCACATCCGTAACACCAGTCCCGTGCCGAACCGCGGCCCCGCGCCGCGCCGACACAACGAGGTTGCCGTTTCCATGCGCCACGATGAAGGAGCCCGCGGTGAGTGCTGACCCGACGCAGGTGCTCGCCTTCGAGACCGACTGCCACCTCTTCGACGGGTGTGGCTTCCCGGCTCCGGGCCTGCACTCTTTCCTCTTCGAGCCGCTCTGGGGCGACGCCGACGGCAACGGCCTGTACTTCAACAAGCCGATGCTGCTCGCGCTGCTCGGCTCGATCATCGTGGTCGGCTTCTTCTGGGCCGCGTTCGCCAGGCCCAAGGTCGTTCCGGGCAAGCTCCAGATGGTCGCCGAGGCCGGCTACGACTTCGTACGCCGCGGCATCGTCTACGAGACCATCGGCAAGAAGGAGGGTGAGAAGTACGTACCGCTCGCCGTCTCCCTCTTCTTCTTCATCTGGATGATGAACCTCTGGTCCATCATCCCGGTCGCCGCCTTCCCGGTGACGTCGATCATCGCCTACCCGGCCATCCTGGCCCTGATCGTCTACATCACCTGGGTCTCGCTGACCTTCAAGCGCCACGGCTTCGTCGGTGCCCTCAAGAACTTCACCGGCTACGACAAGTCGCTCGGCCCGGTGCTCCCGCTGGCGATGACCATCGAGTTCTTCTCGAACCTCCTGGTCCGTCCGTTCACGCACGCGGTCCGGCTTTTCGCCAACATGTTCGCGGGTCACACCCTGCTGCTGCTGTTCACCATCGCCGCCTGGTACATGCTGAACGGCATCGGCATCGCATACTCCGCGGTCTCGTTCGTGATGGTCATCATCATGACCGCCTTCGAACTCTTCATCCAGGCCGTCCAGGCGTATGTCTTCGTCCTGCTGACCTGCACCTTCATCCAGGGCGCGCTCGCCGAGCACCACTGAGCACGTCCGCTTCACCACCCCGCACTCGTCCGGTGGCCAACCCCCACCGGTCCGTAAAGAGAAGGAAGAACTGGCATGTCCAACCTTGCTGCTGTCACCGGTGACCTCGGTTCCGTCGGTTACGGTCTCGCGGCCATCGGCCCGGGCGTCGGCGTTGGCATCATCTTCGGTAACGGCACCCAGGCCCTCGCCCGCCAGCCCGAGGCCGCCGGCCTGATCCGTGCCAACCAGATCCTGGGCTTCGCCTTCTGTGAGGCGCTCGCCCTGATCGGTCTCGTCATGCCGTTCGTCTACTAAGACGAGCCCTGACGACCGACCCTTTCGACGAAAGGCACTGATGTGACATCCGCCCTGGTTTTCCTGGCGGCTGAGGGGGAGAAGGAGAATCCCCTTATCCCGCCGTGGCCGGAAGTTGTCATCGGCCTCATCGCTTTCGTCATCGTCTTCGGCTTCCTCGCCAAGAAGCTCCTCCCGACCATCAACAAGGTCCTGGAAGAGCGTCGCGAGGCCATCGAGGGCGGTATCGAGAAGGCCGAGGCCGCGCAGACCGAGGCCCAGAGCGTCCTTGAGCAGTACAAGGCCCAGCTCGCCGAGGCCCGGCACGAGGCCGCGCGCCTGCGCCAGGAGGCGCAGGAGCAGGGTGCCGCGCTCATCGCGGAGATGCGGGCCGAGGGCCAGCGTCAGCGCGAGGAGATCGTCGCCGCCGGCCACGCCCAGATCGAGGCCGACCGCAAGGCCGCCTCCTCCGCGCTGCGCCAGGACGTCGGCAAGCTCGCCACCGACCTGGCCGGCAAGCTGGTCGGCGAGTCCCTCGAGGACCACGCCCGCCAGAGCCGTGTGATCGACCGCTTCCTCGACGAGCTTGAGGAGAAGGCCGAGGCGTCTCGATGAACGGAGCGAGCCGCGAGGCCCTGGCAGCCGCACGCGAGCGTCTGGACGCGCTGACGGACGCCACGTCCGTGGACGCCGGCGCCCTCGCCGAGGAGCTGGCCGCCGTCACCGCGCTGCTCGACCGCGAGGTGTCGCTGCGTCGGGTCCTGACCGACCCGGCGCAGTCCGGAGAGGCCAAGGCCGACCTGGTCCAGCGCCTGCTCGGCAGCCAGCTCGGCGGCGAGACCGCCGACCTGGTGTCCGGCATGGTCCGCGCCCGCTGGTCGCAGTCCCGCGACCTGGTGGACGCGCTGGAGGAGCTGGCGAACACCGCCGACCTCACCGCCGCCCAGCGGGCGGGCACGCTCGACGACGTCGAGGACGAGCTGTTCCGGTTCGGCCGGATCGTCTCTTCGAACACCGGGCTGCGCGCCGCGCTGACCGACCGCAAGGCCACCGCCTCGGCCAAGGGCGAGCTGCTGCGCAGCCTCCTCGGCGGCAGGGCGGCCCCGGCCACCGAGCGTCTGGTGACGCGCCTTGTGACCGTGCCGCGGGGACGTAGCCTGGAAGCGGGACTGGAGTCCCTGTCCAAGCTCGCCGCCGACCGCCGGGACCGCATGGTCGCCGTCGTCACCTCGGCGGTGCCGCTGAGCGACGGCCAGAAGCAGCGCCTCGGCGCCGCCCTGGCGAAGCTCTACGGGCGCCGGATGCACCTCAACCTCGAAGTGGACCCCGCGGTCCTCGGCGGGATCCGGGTGCAGGTCGGTGACGAGGTCATCAACGGCTCCCTCGCGGACCGCCTCGAGGACGCCGAGCGCCGACTGGCCGGTTAGCCGACCAGCAACTGAACACGTAGTACGTACCTACGGCCCTGGTTGGGCCGTGCAGAGGATTCACCTCTTAACGGGGGGAGTCCCCATCCCCCCAAGTGAAACTTCGGGCCCAACAAGGAGAGCAGGGAACCCAGATGGCGGAGCTCACGATCCGGCCGGAGGAGATCCGGGACGCACTGGAGACCTTCGTCCAGTCGTACAAGCCGGACGCGGCCTCGCGCGAGGAGGTCGGTACGGTCACCCTTGCCGGCGACGGCATCGCGAAGGTCGAGGGTCTGCCCTCGGCCATGGCCAACGAACTGCTGAAGTTCGAGGACGGCACCCTCGGCCTCGCCCTCAACCTCGAGGAGCGCGAGATCGGTGCCATCGTCCTCGGTGAGTTCAGCGGCATCGAGGAGGGTCAGCCGGTCACGCGCACCGGCGAGGTCCTCTCCGTCGCGGTGGGCGAGGGCTACCTCGGCCGCGTCGTCGACCCGCTCGGCAACCCGATCGACGGCCTCGGCGAGATCGAGACCTCGGGCCGCCGCGCCCTGGAGCTGCAGGCTCCGGGCGTCATGGTCCGCAAGTCGGTGCACGAGCCGATGGAGACCGGCTACAAGGCCGTCGACGCGATGACCCCGATCGGCCGCGGTCAGCGTCAGCTGATCATCGGTGACCGCCAGACCGGCAAGACCGCCCTGGCCGTCGACACGATCATCAACCAGCGCGACAACTGGCGCACCGGCGACCCGAAGAAGCAGGTCCGCTGCATCTACGTCGCCATCGGCCAGAAGGGCTCCACCATCGCGTCGGTCCGCCGCGCGCTGGAGGAGAACGGCGCGCTGGAGTACACGACCATCGTCGCCGCCCCGGCGTCCGACCCGGCCGGCTTCAAGTACCTCGCCCCCTACACCGGCTCGGCCATCGGTCAGCAGTGGATGTACGAGGGCAAGCACGTCCTCATCATCTTCGACGACCTGTCGAAGCAGGCGGACGCCTACCGCGCCGTGTCGCTGCTGCTGCGCCGCCCGCCGGGCCGTGAGGCCTACCCGGGTGACGTCTTCTACCTGCACTCCCGGCTGCTGGAGCGCTGCGCCAAGCTCTCCGACGACATGGGTGCCGGTTCGATGACCGGTCTGCCGATCGTCGAGACCAAGGCCAACGACGTCTCGGCGTTCATCCCGACCAACGTCATCTCCATCACCGACGGCCAGTGCTTCCTGGAGTCCGACCTGTTCAACGCCGGTCAGCGTCCGGCCCTGAACGTCGGTATCTCGGTCTCCCGCGTCGGTGGCTCCGCCCAGCACAAGGCGATGCGCCAGGTGTCCGGCCGCCTCCGTGTGGACCTGGCCCAGTTCCGTGAGCTGGAGGCGTTCGCCGCCTTCGGTTCCGACCTCGACTCCGCGTCGAAGTCGCAGCTGGAGCGCGGTCAGCGCATGGTCGAGCTGCTGAAGCAGAACCAGTACGAGCCGATGGCCACCGAGGACCAGGTCGTGTCGATCTGGGCCGGTACCAACGGCAAGATGGACGAAGTCCCCGTCGCCGACGTCCGCCGCTTCGAGAAGGAGCTGCTGGACTACCTGCACCGCAAGGAGCAGGGTCTGATGACCTCCATCAGGGAGGGCGCCAAGATGTCCGACGACACCATCCAGGCCATCGCGGACGCCGTCGCGGAGTTCAAGAAGCAGTTCGAGACCTCGGACGGCAAGCTGCTCGGCGAGGACGCCTCGGCCACCGCCAAGTGACGTAAGGAAGGGACCTGACTCATGGGAGCCCAGCTCCGGGTCTACAAGCGTCGCATCCGATCCGTCACCGCGACCAAGAAGATCACCAAGGCGATGGAGATGATCGCCGCCTCGCGCGTCGTCAAGGCGCAGCGCAAGGTGGCGGCCTCCACGCCGTACGCGCAGGAACTGACCCGCGCGGTCACGGCGGTCGGCACCGGGTCGAACACCAAGCACCCGCTGACCACCCAGGCCGAGACGGTCACCCGGTCCGCGGTACTGCTGCTGACCAGTGACCGTGGTCTGGCCGGCGCGTTCAACTCCAACGCCATCAAGGCGGCGGAGCAGCTGACCGCACGGCTGGAGCGCGAGGGCAAGCAGGTCGACACGTACATCGTCGGCCGGCGCGGTGTCGCCCACTACAACTTCCGTGAGCGCAAGATCGCGGAGCAGTGGACGGGCTTCACCGACGAGCCGTCGTACGCGGACGCCAAGAAGGTCGCGGCCCCGCTGATCGAGGCCATCGAGAAGGACACGGCGGACGGTGGCGTCGACGAGCTGCACATCGTCTTCACCGAGTTCGTCTCGATGATGACGCAGACGGCGCTCGACGCCCGGCTGCTGCCGCTCAGCCTCGACGAGGTGGCGAAGGAGGCGCAGCCGAAGGGCGAGATCCTTCCGCTGTACGACTTCGAGCCGTCGGCCGAGGACGTGCTCGACGCACTGCTCCCGCGGTACGTCGAGAGCCGGATCTACAACGCGCTGCTCCAGTCGGCCGCTTCGAAGCACGCCGCCACGCGGCGCGCGATGAAGTCGGCCACCGACAACGCGGGCGAGCTGATCAACACGCTCTCCCGTCTTGCCAACGCGGCCCGCCAGGCCGAAATCACCCAGGAAATCAGCGAGATCGTCGGTGGCGCGAGCGCCCTGGCCGACGCGACCGCGGGGAGTGACAACTAATGACCACCACTGCTGAGACGGCCACGGCGACGGGCCGCGTCGCGCGGGTCATCGGCCCGGTCGTCGACGTGGAGTTCCCCGTCGACGCGATGCCGGAGATCTACAACGCCCTGCACGTCGAGGTCGCGGACCCGGCGAACGAGGGCGAGAAGAAGACGCTGACCCTGGAGGTCGCCCAGCACCTGGGTGACGGCCTGGTCCGCACCATCTCCATGCAGCCCACCGACGGCCTGGTCCGCCAGGCCGCGGTCACCGACACCGGCACGGGCATCACCGTCCCGGTCGGCGACTTCACCAAGGGCAAGGTGTTCAACACCCTCGGTGAGGTGCTGAACGTCGACGAGACCTACGAGGGCGAGCGCTGGTCCATCCACCGCAAGGCCCCGAACTTCGACGAGCTCGAGTCGAAGACCGAGATGTTCGAGACCGGCGTCAAGGTCATCGACCTCCTCACCCCGTACGTCAAGGGTGGAAAGATCGGTCTGTTCGGTGGTGCCGGTGTCGGCAAGACGGTGCTCATCCAGGAGATGATCTACCGCGTCGCCAACAACCACGACGGTGTCTCCGTGTTCGCCGGTGTCGGTGAGCGCACCCGTGAGGGCAACGACCTGATCGAGGAGATGTCGGAGTCCGGCGTCATCGACAAGACCGCGCTGGTCTTCGGTCAGATGGACGAGCCCCCGGGCACCCGTCTGCGCGTGGCGCTGGCCGGTCTGACGATGGCGGAGTACTTCCGTGACGTCCAGAAGCAGGACGTGCTGTTCTTCATCGACAACATCTTCCGCTTCACCCAGGCCGGTTCCGAGGTGTCGACCCTGCTCGGCCGGATGCCCTCCGCGGTGGGCTACCAGCCGAACCTGGCCGACGAGATGGGTCTCCTCCAGGAGCGCATCACCTCGACCCGTGGTCACTCGATCACCTCGATGCAGGCGATCTACGTCCCCGCGGACGACCTGACCGACCCGGCCCCGGCCACCACCTTCGCCCACCTCGACGCGACGACGGTGCTCTCCCGTCCGATCTCGGAGAAGGGCATCTACCCGGCCGTGGACCCGCTGGACTCCACGTCCCGGATCCTGGACCCGCGCTACATCGCGCAGGAGCACTACGACGCCGCCATGCGCGTCAAGAACATCCTGCAGAAGTACAAGGACCTCCAGGACATCATCGCGATCCTCGGTATCGACGAGCTGGGCGAGGAGGACAAGCTCGTCGTCCACCGTGCCCGTCGCGTGGAGCGCTTCCTGTCCCAGAACACCCACGTCGCCAAGCAGTTCACCGGCGTGGACGGTTCGGACGTGCCGCTGGACGAGTCGATCGCGGCGTTCAACGCGATCTGCGACGGCGAGTACGACCACTTCCCGGAGCAGGCGTTCTTCATGTGCGGTGGTCTTGAGGACCTCAAGGCCAACGCCAAGGAGCTGGGCGTCTCCTGAACTCGCTGAGTTCGACTGAGGGGGCGGGTGCGTCCCGCCCCCTCTTTCACGCCTACTAGACTTGTAACCAACACCCGGCACACCCGCCGGGTGGTGACCCGAGGAGCCACCCTTGGCTGCTGAGCTGCACGTCGAGCTGGTCGCCGCCGACCGAAAGGTCTGGTCCGGCGAGGCCACCCTGGTCGTCGCGCGCACCACGTCCGGCGACATCGGCGTCATGCCCGGTCACCAGCCGCTGCTCGGTGTGCTGGAGTCGGGCCCGGTGACCATCCGTACGAGTGAAGGTGGAACGGTCGTCGCCGCGGTGCACGGCGGTTTCATCTCGTTCGCGGACAACAAGCTGTCGCTGCTGGCAGAGATCGCCGAGCTGTCGGACGAGATCGATGTCCAGCGCGCGGAGCGGGCCCTTGAGCGGGCGCAGTCGGAGGCCAACGCCTTCGCGCAGCGTCGCGCCGAGGTCCGACTGCGTGCGGCGACGGCGCACTGAACCAGGGCGTCGTCGGCTGACGTCACTCAGCCGCGGTCGGCACCGGAGCAATCCGGAGCCGGTCGCGGCTGAGGCAGATATGGAAGTTTTTTCCGTTCCGTTACCTAGGAGACGAGGAGGTCGGTGTCGATGGTCCTCGCTCTGACTGTGTGCGGATCGGTCGTCGCCCTGGTGGTGCTGGGACTCTTCGTCTTCGGTCTGCGGCGCAGGCTGATCCAGCGGTCGGGCGGCACCTTCGACTGTTCCCTGCGCTGGGAGGCCCCGGAGCAGGACGACACCGGCAAGGGCTGGGCCTATGGCGTGGCCCGCTACAACGGCGACCGCGTGGAGTGGTTCCGCGTCTTCTCCTATGCCCCCCGCCCCCGCCGTACCCTGGAGCGCTCCGCGATCGAGGTCGCCGGGCGCCGCCACCCCGAGGGCGAGGAGGAGCTGGCGCTCCTCTCCGACGCGGTGATCCTCACCTGTCTGCACCGCGGCACCCGCCTCGAACTGGCGATGAGCGAGGACGCGCTGACCGGTTTCCTGGCGTGGCTGGAGGCGGCGCCTCCCGGGCAGCGCGTCAACGTGGCCTGACGGTTGGTCACAGCGGGCAGATGTCGCCCGCCACATAGGTACCGGGCACGCTGGTCCGTTCGACCACGACCGTCTCCCGCTGTTCCGTGGCTATGTTCACCGTGACGGTGGCGGGCCAGACCGACAGCACCGCGGCGAGTGCCGCCGCGCATCCGCCGAGGCATGCCGCCCGGGGTGTGGACCCGCTGGGCTTGCGCTTCATGTTCTCCCCCGTGTGCTGGTTCAAGGAGTCTTTCCGAGTCTCTTCCGAGACCAGGAGTCTCCCCGGCCGCCGGGGGCCGGGCACCCGCCGTTCGGCCCTACCGCCCGGTGCCGAAGGTCCCCGGTGCGCGTACGCCGGGGGCTCGTGGCGTACGCGCACGCCGCGGACAGACGTACGGTCTGTCCGCGGCGTGGTTCCTCGTGGTGCGGTGGGGGTTACTTCAGGCCGTTGCTGATGGCGCCCACCAGTTCACCGTTGCTGGTGTCGCCGCTGAACTCCCAGAAGAACGCGCCGCCCAGGCCCTGGTTCTTGGCCCAGGTCATCTTTCCGGCGATCGTCGACGGGGTGTCGTACGACCACCACTGGTTGCCGCAGTGGGCGTACGCCGTGCCCGCGACGGTGCCGGTGGCGGGGCAGGAGTTCTTGAGGACCTTGTAGTCCTCGATGCCCGCCTCGTAGGTGCCCGGTGCCGCGCCGGTCGCCGTGCCGCCGGGGGCGGACTGGGTGACGCCGGTCCAGCCGCGTCCGTAGAAGCCGATGCCGAGCAGCAGCTTCGAGGACGGCACGCCCTTCGCCTTGAGCTTGGCGATCGCGTCCGCGGAGTTGAAGCCCGCGGTCGGGATGCCGGAGTACGAGGTGAGCGGGGAGTGCGGGGCGGTCGGGCCGGTGTTGGCCCACGCGCCGAAGTAGTCGTACGTCATCACGTTGTACCAGTCGAGGTACTGCGCGGCGCCGCCGTAGTCCGCGGCGTCGATCTTGCCGCCGGAGGAGCCGTCGGCGGTGATGGCGGCGGTGACCAGGTAGTTGGGGCCGAACTCGGCGCGCAGCGCCTGGGAGAGGTTCTTGAACGCGGCCGGGCCCGAGGTGTCGCAGGTCAGACCGCAGGCGTTCGGGTACTCCCAGTCGATGTCGATGCCGTCGAAGACATCGGCCCAGCGCGGGTCCTCCACGACGGCCTTGCAGGACTTGGCGAAGGCGGCCGGGTTCTGCGCGGCCTGGCCGAAGCCGCCGGAGTAGGTCCAGCCGCCGAACGAGTACAGCACCTTGATGTGCGGGTACTTCGCCTTCAGCTGCCGCAGCTGGTTGAAGTTGCCGCGCAGCGGCTGGTCCCAGGTGTCGGCGGTGCCGCTGACGGACTGGTCGGCGGTGTAGGCCTTGTCGTAGGCGGCGTAGGTGTCGTCGACCGTGCACTGGCCGTTCTTCACGTTGCCGAAGGCGTAGTTGATGTGCGTGATCTTCGAGGCGGAGCCCGAGGTCACCAGGTTCTTGACGTGGTAGTTGCGGCCGTAGACGCCCCACTCGGTGAAGTACCCGAGGTTGATCTTGCTGGTGGGGCCGGGGTCGGTGGAGCCGCCGGTGGTGCGCACGGCGCGGGCGCCGGAGACCGGGCCGGTCTGGTCGGCGGTGTCACGGGCCTGGACGGTGTACGAGTAGTCGGTGCCCGCGGTCAGACCGGAGTCGGTGTAGCTGGTGCCGGTGACCGTGGCGACCTTGGTGCCGCCGCGCAGGACGTCGTAGTTCTTGACGCCCTTGTCGTCGGTGGCGGCGCTCCAGCTGAGCTTCACCGAGGTGTTGGTGATCTCGGAGGCGCTCGGGGTGCCCGGGGCGGACGGCGGGTTGTCGCCGGGGACGGAGGGTCCGCCGTCGCAACTGGCGCCGTTCAGCTTGCAGTTGGCGGGGGCGCCGGAGCCGGAGCCGTTGAAGCCGAAGGAGACGGACGCGCCGGGGGCGAGGGTGCCGTTCCACGCCTTGTTCTTGGCGGTCCAGTGGTTGCCGGAGGACGTCACGTCGGCGTCCCAGGCGGAGGTGACGGACGTGCCGGAGGGGAAGTCCCACTCGACCGTCCAGGAGCTGATGGAGGTGGTGCCGGTGTTCTTCACCGTCCACTTGCCCTCGAAGCCGGAGCCCCAGTCCTGGGTCTTGGCGTAGGTGGCGGTGGCTTCGGCGGCGGCCTGGGCGGGGGATGCGAGCCCGACCAGTCCGGCGAGGGGGAGCAACAGGGTCGCGAACCCTGCCGCCGCTCTGTGTCTGAAGCGCATGCTGCGCCTCCTTATGGGGGTGTGGGGGGCATGACTGAGCCTTCACGCCCACGGTGCCGCGAGAATAGAAAGGTCTGGACCACGGGTCAATAGGTCTGGACCACTTGACATGTCCGAGGACTAGATGCCCAACTCCTGCGCGAGCACCGCCGCTTGCACCCGGCTGCGCAGCTCCAGCTTCCCCAGCAACCGGCTGACGTGCGTCTTCACCGTGGCCTCGGCCATGTCGAGGCGGACCGCGATGGCGGCGTTGGACAGCCCCTCACCGAGGCAGGACAGCACCTCGCGTTCGCGTCGCGTCAGGCTCTGCAGCACCGCCGGGTCGGCCTTCGGCTCCCGCGCCGGACCGGCCGCGAACTCCGCGATGAGACGCCGCGTCACGGCCGGGGCGATCAGCCCCTCGCCGCGCGCCACCGTCCGCACGGCGGCCAGCAGGTCCTTCGCCTCGGTGTTCTTCAGCAGGAACCCGGACGCCCCCGCCCGCAGCGCCCCGAAGACGTACTCGTCGAGGTCGAAGGTGGTCAGCACCAGCACGTCGGCGAGCCGTTCGGCGACGATCCGCCGGGTCGCCGACACCCCGTCGAGCACCGGCATCTGAATGTCCATCAGCACCAGGTCCGGCCGCAGCTCACCCGCGAGCGCCACCGCCCGCTCCCCGTCCGCCGCCTCCCCGACCACCTCGATGTCGGGCGCGCTGCCCAGGATGAGCACCAGCCCGGCGCGCACGGCGGACTGGTCCTCGGCGACGAGGACGCGGATCATGCGGTGTCTCCCTCGGTGACGGGCAGGGTGGCGCGTACGGCCCAGATCTTGCCGTCCTCCGCGCTCTCGGGACCGGCGTCCAGCCCGCCCCCCAGCAGCGTGGCCCGCTCCCGCATGCCGACCAGACCGGCGCCGGAGCCGGGCGCCCGAGGGCCGTCGTGGCCGCCGTACGGGCTGGTCACCGCGATGTCGAGGCGGCCGTCCCGGCGCTCCAGGAGCACCCGGACCGGGCCCGGCCCGGCGTGCTTGAGGGCGTTGGTCAGGGACTCCTGGACGATGCGGTACGCCGCCAGCTCCACCGGCGCGGGCAGTCCGTCGCCGTGGGCGTCCGTCAGGGTGACGTCGAGGCCGTTGGCGCGGGCGGTGCCGACCAGCGCGCCGAGCCCGTCGAGGGTGGGCGCCGCGGACGGCACGGTCTCGGCGCCCGCGTCCCGCAGCAGGCCGATCAGACGGCGCATCTCGGCCAGTCCCGCCACGCTGTTCTCCCGGATGACACCGAGTGCCTGCCGGGAGGTCGCCGGGTCGTCCAGGGAGAGCGCGGCGGTGGAGTGGATGGCGATCGCGGAGAGGTGGTTGGCGACCATGTCGTGCAACTCCCGCGCCATCCGCGCCCGTTCCGCCGTCACCGCCTGCACCCGGTCCATCTCGGCCAGCAGCGCGGTCTGCTCGGCGCGCAGCCGGGCGGCCTCGGCCGCGTCCCGGTGGTTGCGCACGATCAGCCCGGTGGACGCGGGCCCGAACGACACGATCCCCACCCCGACCCCGATCAGCAGCGCCTCCGGCACCCGCCACACCGCGAACGGCACCACGGCACCGGCGACCGTGAGCAGCCCGGTGACCCAGGGGATCCGACGGGCCGCGGCGGGCGTGCCGTACAGGACGGCGGCGTACATCAGGTCCGTGTAGAGCAGGACCGTGACCACACTGCCCCGCGTGAAGGTGTCCGCGACCAGCGCCACCGTCCCGATCAGCAGCACCGTGCGCGGCCTGCTCCGGCGCAGCAGCTCGCACCCCGCGGTCGCCGCGAGCGGGACCAGGGCCGCCCAGTCGGAGGACCACAGCACCAGGGAGTCGTCCGGCAGCCGCGGGAACAGTCCTACGGCCCACAGCAGCAGCCCGCCGAGCAGCCCGCCCAGTGCCACGTACACGTCGAAGCGGTGCGGGCGGGGGAGTCGTACGGCCATGACCCCATCCAACACGGGGCGGGCGCCCGTCGCCTGATGCCGGGGGAGGGTCCCGGACTGCATCCTTCGATGTACTCGGGGTTCGTCATCGGCGACGACGTGTCCGGCCGGATCCGCCGGGAGCCTGGAAGGGTGACCGAAAGGAGCACGCCGTGATCGTCGCGTTGATCATCGTCTGCGAGGTCGGCTTCTGGGTACTGCTGGCGCTCGGCCTGGCCGTCCGCTACCTGCTGAAGTGGCGCCGTACGAGTGTGGCGCTGCTGTTGTGCGAGCCGCTGCTGGAGGTGGTGCTGTTCGTCGCCACCGCGATCGACCTGAGGAACGGCGCCGAGCCGAGCTGGGAACACGGCCTGGCGGCGCTCTACATCGGCTTCACGGTCGCGTACGGCCACTACACGATCCGCTGGCTCGACGGCCACGCCGCGCACCGGCTGGCCGGGGCGCCCAAGCCGACGGGACCGCCCCGCTACGGCCTGCCCCGCGCCGCCCACGAGGGCCGCCTGTGGCTGCGTACCGTCCTCGCCGCCGCGGTCGCCTGCGCGCTGCTGCAGGGGGCCGTGTGGTACGTCGGTGACAGCGGCGACGTCTCCTCGCTGCGGTCGTTCCAGTGGGTGGCGCTGCGGGCCGCGGGCATCCACGGCGTGATCGCGCTCACCTATCTGCTGTGGCCGAAGAAGGACCCCGGGAAGGCGGCGTCAGCGCTCCCCGCCCGGCACCCACAGCACGTCCCCGACGCCGAGGTTCGCGGTCCTCGCGAGAATGAACAGCAGGTCCGATAGCCGGTTGAGGTAGGTCGCCGTCAGGGGGTTCATGAGGTCGCCGTGGACCTCCAGCGCGGCCCACGTCGAGCGCTCGGCACGGCGAACGACCGTGCAGGCCTGGTGGAGCAGGGCCGCGCCCGGGGTGCCGCCGGGGAGGATGAAGGAGCGCAGCTTCTCCAGCCGCTCGTTGAACCGGTCGCAGTCCGCCTCGAGCCGGTCCACGTAGAACTGCTCGACCCGCAGCGGCGGGTACTCCGGCTTCTCCACCACCGGCGTCGACAGGTCGGCGCCCACGTCGAACAGGTCGTTCTGCACCCGGGTGAGCACCTTGACGACCTCCTCCGGCAGCCCGCCCAGCGCGATCGCCGTGCCGAGCACCGCGTTCGCCTCGTTGGCGTCGGCGTACGCCGCGATCCTCAGGTCCGTCTTGGGGACCCGGCTCATGTCCCCGAGGGCGGTGGTGCCCTTGTCGCCGGTCCGCGTGTAGATGCGCGTCAGATTGACCATGCGGCCAGCCTAGTGAGGCGCCCGGCGTCCGGCTCAACTAGGCCGTCTGCGGGGTCCTGTGACCCCTGCCGGTGTGATGTCCGTCATGTGAGACGTGACGCGTATTACTTAGCGGTCACACGGCCCCTCACGAGCGCTAGGGTCCGCTCGAGAGCACAACGACAGCGCGTATCAGGGGAGTCGCACAGTGGCAGGGAAGCTCGCCGTCATCGGGGCCGGTCTCATGGGTTCCGGCATCGCCCAGGTCTCCGCCCAGGCGGGCTGGGACGTCGTCCTGCGCGATGTGACCGACGAGGCGCTGAAGCGCGGCACCGACGGCATCAAGGCCTCGTACGACAAGTTCGTGAGCAAGGGCCGGATGGAGGCGCACGACGCCGACGCCGCGCTCGCCCGGATCACCACGACCACCGATCTGGACGCCGCCGCGGACGCGGACATCGTCGTCGAGGCCGTCTTCGAGAAGCTGGAAGTCAAGCACGAGATCTTCCGCACCCTGGACAGGATCACCCGCCCGGACGCGGTGCTCGCCTCCAACACCTCCGCCATCCCGATCACCAAGATCGCGGCCGTGACGGAGAACCCGGAGCGCGTCGTCGGCGCGCACTTCTTCTCGCCGGTGCCGATGATGCAGCTGTGCGAGCTGGTGCGCGGCTACAAGACCAGCGACGCGACCCTCGCCACCGCCCGGGAGTTCGCCGAGTCGGTCGGCAAGACCTGCATCGTCGTCAACCGCGACGTCGCGGGGTTCGTCACCACCCGGCTGATCTCGGCGCTCGTCGTCGAGGCGGCCAAGCTCTACGAGTCCGGTGTCGCCACCGCCGAGGACATCGACCTGGCCTGCAAGCTGGGCTTCGGCCACGCGATGGGCCCCCTGGCCACCGCCGACCTCACCGGCGTCGACATCCTGCTGCACGCCACCAGCAACATCTACACCGAGAGCCAGGACGAGAAGTTCGCCCCGCCGGAGCTGATGCGCCGGATGGTTGACGCCGGTGACATCGGGCGCAAGAGCGGGCAGGGCTTCTACAAGCACTGACACCGCACCCGGCCTCCGGAGTATCACACCCCGGGGTGAATTCGGTATCGGTTCGCTTACAGACGGCAACCTCTGGGGGCGCGCAGCCGTCAGAGGATGCAACACCTGGTTGCAGTAACACCCCGGAACATCCCGGTACACCCCCGGCCCAGCGGGCGCACGGCCGCCCACAGGGCCGGGACCGCACCACCAGACATCACGACGCGAGGCAACGAGACGCACGTACGGGAGCGCATATGCACATCAGGGGCGACCACGCCGAGCTGGTCGTCGGGGGCCGCCTCGACGTCCGCAGCGCGGCGGACGCCCGTGCGGTCCTGCACTCGGCCGTCGACGACGGAGTCGGCGACCTGGTGCTCGACCTGTCAGAACTGGACTCCTGGGACGCCACCGGACTCGGGGTGATCATGGGTGCCCACCGTCGGGCCGGCCGGTGCGGCAGGCGGCTGGTGCTGCGCGACGTACCACCGCAGATGCAGCGCCTGCTGGTCGCCACCCGGCTGCACCGCATCCTCGCCATCGAGGGCGGCATCGGCGTGGAGTCACTGCCCCGCGTGTGACCCGCGCTCCGGTGACCCGGGTCGGCCTTCGCACGCCCCGCACAATCCTCACGAGACCGTGACCTCTTCGACGGCTCGGCACCCCGGGCTGTCGTAGATACTGAGCGAAGGTTTACGGTTCGACTGCCCGCCGCCCGAAACCCCTTCGACCGAACCCCGTCGCGCGGGCACCGGACCAGAAGTGACAGCGCCGTGTGCGGCGTGGCCGGGAGGGGCTGGATGAGCACACGACGCCTTTGGGGGGCTTGAAACCTATGGACCCGAACACCCGGGGGCCCGAGGACTACGGCCAGGACGGCGACGGTGAAGCACCGCGCCCGCGCCCGCCCAGGGACTCCCTCACACCGGACTTCGCCCAGCACGCGCCCGCGCTCGCCCGCACGGTGCGACTCGTCACCGGCGAACTGCTGCTCACCGTCAACCCCGTCGACGGCAGCGAGATCGAACCCTGCCCGCCCGGGGAACGCCCCGCGCGCCCGCGCAAACTGACCGCCGCCCAGCGCGCCGAGAGCGACCGCGCCGCCCGCCCCCCGGTCCCGGCCGGACCGCAGCGGCCCGCGCCGCCGCTCCTCGGCCGCCAGGACGAACGCGAGCAACTGGTACGGCTGCTCGCCCGCGGCCGCTCGGTGCGCCTGACCGGCCCCGGGGGCTCCGGCCGCACCCGGCTGCTCGACCTCGTCGCCGAGGACTGCGCGGACCTCGCGCCCGACGGCGTGGTCCGCCTCTCCGGCTTCCACCGCACCGGCGACGACCTGCTGCACGACCTCTTCTACGCCGTCCACGACGCCCCGCTGCACCGCCCCGAACCGGACGAACTGCTCGAACTGGTCCGGGACATCGGTGCCGTGGTCGTCGTCGACGACCTGGAGATCGGCGGCGCCGCCCTCGACGAGCTGCTGGACGCCACCCCCGAGTGCGCCTTCCTGTTCGGCACCACCCCGGACGTGCCCGCGCCGTCCGCCGACGCGGACCTCGAGGAGGTCGCCCTCGGCGGGCTCGACCGGGCGGGCGGCCTGGAACTGCTCGAACTGGCCGTCGGCCGCACCCTCACCGACGAGGAGGCCAACTGGGCGGGCGACCTGTGGTTCGAGTCCGAGGGCCTGCCGCTGCGCTTCGTCCAGGCCGGAGCCCTGCTCAGACAGCGCGACCGGCTGCTGGCGGGTGTGGACGCGGTCGACGAGTTCGGTGTCTTCGAGGACGCGCCGCCCGTGGACGCGGTGCTGGACCCGCCCGTCGACGCCACCGTCGCCGACGACGTGCCGCTGCCCTCGCTCGCCGAGGGCGCCGCGCCCGCCGAGCTGCTCGCCTCCCGGCTGAGCGCCTCGGCCCGCGACACCCTGCGGTTCGCCGTCGCGCTCGGCGGCGAGGTGCCGCACCAGGCGCACCTGCCCGCGCTCGTCGGGGACACCCACGCCGACGCCGCCCTCGGTGAGCTGCTCGACTGCGCGCTGGTCTCCCCGGTCGGCTCCCGCTACCGGCTCGCCGCCGGGGTGCGGACCCAGCTGGAGGCCGCCGGGTACGCCGCCGACCTTCCGGAGCGGGCCCGCACCGCCGCCCAGCACTACGCCTGGTGGGCCGGGCACCCCTCGGTCACCCCGGAGCGGGTGTGCGCCGAGGCGGACGCCGTGCTCGCCGCGCTCGCCGTCCTCGTACCCGCCACCACGCCCGCCGCCGACGGCGAGGAGAGCACCGCCGTCCGGCTGGCCCGCACGGCGGCGCCCGCGTTCGCCGCGGGGCTGCACTGGAGCGCCTGGGAGCGGGCCCTGCGGTCCGGCGCCGAGGCGTCCCGGCTCGCCGGGCAGGTCGCCGAACAGGCCTACTTCCACCATGAGTTGGGCGTCCTCGCGCTCTGCGAGGGACGGCTGGACCGGGCCCGCGCCGAGCTGGAGGCCGCCATAGGGCTGCGCGGCGCCCTCGCCGACAAGCGCGGCACCGTCGCCGGACGCCGCGCCCTCGCCCTGGTCGCCGACCGCTCCGGCACCGGTCTCCCGGTGGCCGGTGGCACGGCGGGCGAGGAGGTGCCCTCCGCGCTGCACGAGGAGTCCGCGTCGCCGCCCGGTGGCGTCCCGGCCTCGCTGTCCGCCTTCCCGCTGCTCAAGTCGCCCGCCGACACGCTGGTCACCCGGCAGCCCGCGGCCGGTTCCGGCTCCCGGCACGCCCGGGGCGGGCTGCGCGGCCTCGCCAAGCGCAACCTCGTCGCGGCGGGCGCGGGCGCGCTGCTCGCCGCCGTGCTCGGTACGGTGGTGACGCTCGGCGCCACCTCCAGCAACGACGCCGAGAGCCCCTCAGACCAGGTGGGCGTCAACCCCTCCGCCAGCCAGGGCACCGACGACGGCAGCCTCGGCGCCGACGAGGCCGGTCAGGACAGCGACGCCGACACCGGCGACGCCACCGGCAGGCCGTCCGACCCCGGCCCCGACGGCACACCCGGCACCGCCGACGACCCGGCCCCGACGGCCTCGGGCACCACGCCCCCGGACACCCCCACCGACGACCCGAGCGGCACCCAGGGCACGACCCCGGGCAGCCCCTCGACCTCCCCGACCAAGTCCACGACGAAGCCGCCGTCGTCCTCCTCGACGCCGACCACGAGGCCCCCGACGAGGACGGCCACCCCGACACCCACCCCGACCGAGTCCGAGACCCCGACCCCCACCACCTCCGAGACGTCCCCGGAACCCCCGACGACGTCCAACTCGGCCAGCGGCCCGGCGGAGACCACGGCGAGTGCCCCGGAGAGCGGCGCGGCGGGTTCGGAGTCCCCGGGCGGCTCGGAGCCGGTGATCTGACGGGCGCGGGGGGCGGGCCGGATGCGCGTCCGCCCCCGCGTCCGGGTCAGAACAGCCGCAGCTTGTCGTCCTCGATGCCCCGCAGGGCGTCGTAGTCCAGGACCTGGCAGCCGATGCCGCGGTCGGTGGCGAGCACGCGGGCCTGGGGCTTGATCTCCTGGGCGGCGAAGATGCCGCGGACCGGGGCCAGGTGGGGGTCGCGGTTCAACAGCTCCAGGTAGCGGGTGAGTTGCTCGACGCCGTCGATCTCACCGCGCCGCTTGATCTCGACCGCGACGGTCTGGCCCGCGGCGTCCCGGCACAGGATGTCGACCGGCCCGATGGCCGTCATGTACTCGCGCCGGATCAGGGTGTAGCCGTCGCCGAGGGTCTCGATGCGGTCGGCGAGCAGTTCCTGGAGGTGCGCCTCCACGCCGTCCTTGATCAGGCCAGGATCCACGCCGAGTTCGTGCGAGGAGTCATGGAGGACCTCCTCCATGGTGATGATGAGCTTCTCGCCCGCCTTGTTGACGACGGTCCAGACGCCCTCCTCATCACCGTTCCCCTCCTTCAGGGTGCAGGGCGGCGACATCCAGTTGAGGGGCTTGTAGGCCCGGTCGTCCGCGTGGATCGAGACGCTGCCGTCCGCCTTGACCAGGATCAGACGGGGCGCGGAGGGAAGATGGGCGGTGAGCCTGCCCGCGTAGTCGACGGAGCATCGGGCAATGACGAGACGCATGGTCGGCAACGCTACTCGACGGCCCCCGCTCCACGCGATTCGCCTGCCTCCCGCCCGTCTCCGCCCGCCCCGGCACGCGCGTCCGGCGTCCCAGTTCTCCCGGAACACTCCCGTTCGTTCGTGGCCGATTGTGCGCCCACCCGTGGCCGCCTGTGTGGGCATTCGCCTGGTGCCGTCACCGGCAGTTGCCTACCGTATTAAACGGGAGGTCGCGATGTGTGTACTGAGCGTGGCCGAGTTCGCGGTCCCCCATACCTGTCCGGCAACCCCTGATGGTTGGGGGTGCGAGAGGAGAACCCATGTCGCTCGACGTCTCACCGGCCCTACTCGAACAGGCCGAGCGAGGCGAGGTCGACGAAGCTGACTTCGTCGACTGCGTCCGGACCTCCCTGCCCTACGCATGGGAGATGATCAGCTCCCTGGTGGCCCAGCTGAAGGTGGACGGCGGAGAGTTCGCCGACAACCAGACGCCCCCGCCGGACGAGCAGGCACGCGGTCAGCTGCTGCGTGCGCTCGCGAGTGACGCCATCCGCGGTGCGCTTCAGCGGCACTTCGGGGTGCGGCTGGCCTTCCAGAACTGCCACCGGGTGGCGGTGTTCCCGCTGGACACCTCGGCGGACGAGAGGCTGGCCCGGTTCACGTCCGTCCGCGGACAACTGCTGAACCAGTCTCCGGAACTGCGGGACTGCTGACGAGGTGAGCCGCTGGCTTGCCGCTCCGTACGCGGGAGGTGCAGTTTGTACCGGAGCGGCAAGCCCCTCGCGACACCGGCACGTTGACGGCGGAGGGTGGCCGACGGACGGCGGGCCCCACTCCCCTTCGGCATGGTGCTCACGCGGGTACGGCGCTCGTCTGGGATGCGGCGCTCACTGGGCCGTGGTGCTCATCCCGGGTACGGCGCTTACTGGGCCGTGGTGCTCGTGTCGGGTACGGCGTTCGCTGGGCCATGGCGCGTGTGTCGGTACGGCGTTCGCTGGGCCATGGCGCGTGTGTCGGTACGGCGTTCGCTGGGCCATGGCGCTCATCCCGGGTACAGCGTTCACCGGGCCATGGCGCTCATCCCGCATCGGCGCTCACCTCACATTCGGCGCGCCCACCTCAAATACGGGCTCACCTCTGATCCGGCGCCCACCTTGGATCCGGCGCCCCCCTTGGACCGGCGGCCATACCCGGCACCCCGCTCACCTAAGATGCGGCAGCACCTCCGCCCCCAACCGCCGTACGTTCTCCTCTGTCGCCGCCAGGTCCCCCGACCCCTCCACCAGCAGGGCGAAGCGGGAGATTCCGGTCCGCTCGCTGGACGCGGCGAGGCGGTCGGCGCAGAGCCGGGGTGTGCCCACCGGGTGCAGCCCGCAGAGGAGTTCGGTGTACGCCAGCGGATCGCGCATCCGGCGCTGTCGGCCGTCCACCGTGACATGCGCGTCAAGGCCCTGCTTCAGCCAGCCCGGCAACGCCTTCATCAGCGTCTCCACCGCGTCGGTGCGCCGGTCGGCGATCTGGCAGACACCGGCCGAGACATGGCCCGCGCGGGCGATCTCCTCCGGCGAGCGGCCCACCGCGCGCGCGTGCTGCCGCCACAGGGCGACCATCTCGGCCTTCTCCTCATCGCCCACATGCATCCCGAGCAGCATCGACAGCCCCCGCTCGGCGGCCAGCCGCACACTCGCCGGTGAGGTGCAGGCGACGAGCACCTCGGGCCCCTCGGTGGCCGACAGACACTCCGACGGCCGCGGCACGACGGGCACCGCACGGAACCGGAACCGCTCCCCGGCGGCGGCGACGGCGGGTTCGCGCAGCCAGCGCACCAGCAGATCGAGTGATTCCGGGAACCCCTTCTCGTAGGCCTCCAGGCCGGTCCCGAAGACCTCCAGGTCCACCCACGGCCCGCCCCGCCCGACGCCCAGCGAGAGGCGTCCGCCGCTCGCCACGTGCAGCAGCGCGGCCTGTTCGCCGAGCGCCACCGGGTGCTGGGTGGACAGCACGCTGACGGCCGTACCGACCCGGATGCGGTCGGTGCGGCCGAGCAGTAACCCCGCCAGGGTGATCGCCGACGGGCAGCTGCCGTACGGCACGAAATGGTGCTCGGCCAGCCAGACCGCGTCGAGCCCCGCCTCCTCGGCCACCTCGGCGGAGCGGACCGCGCGGTGCAGTGCCTCCCCCTGGCCCTGACCCGGGAACCGGGCCCCCAATACGAAACTTCCTACGCGCATGGCACTTCCTGCTTCCTCGGCTCCGACACGGAGCGCCCCCACCCCGCATAACCGTCTGACACGTGCCGAGGACACGGGCTGGCGGAGGGATTTGCGGATTGTCTGCCAAATGGACGGCTTCGGAAGCGCCCTGGGCACGTGACTTGCGCGGAACACCGTGTCCGCGTACCCGTGCCGGGCCCGCGTAGGCTTGATGCGGCCCCGTTACCTGTATAGCTCCGTGAGGTGTCCTGTGTCCCCGCGTCGCAACCGACCCAAGGGCTCCGGTTTCCACGGCCGGAGCGCCGAGGAGGATTCCCCGGGCCGCTACGGCGGCTGGCAGTCCACGGAGAGCTGGCAGGGCGAGCAGTGGAGCGTGCGGCACGTGGCGGGCGCCAGCGCGGAGGGCAAGACGTACCGCTGCCCCGGCTGCGACCAGTTGATCCCCTCCGCCATACCGCATGTCGTGGCCTGGCCGGAGCACGCGGGCGTCGACGACCGTCGGCACTGGCACAAGGCCTGCTGGAACGCGCGGGACCGCCGCACCACATCGGTACGGCGGTCCCGTAACGCGCCGAGGTTCTGAGCGGGTCCGGCTACACGTCCCGCTTCTCCTGGAGCGCCACGGCGCCCGCGAACGTGACGGCCGTGACGCCGAGAATGATCCACAGCGGGTCCCAGCCCGAAGGGCCGGACTCGGACAGCGAGTTGGCGTAGAAGATGCTGAGCTGGTTGGGGATCGAGTACTCGAAAAGCGCCGTGCGCAGGCCCTCCAGTGACGACGAGAACATGAACAGCGCGATCACCAGCGGGGCCAGCACCGCGGCGATCATGATGGTGATCGCGCCCGCCGAGTGCCGGATGATCGAGCCGACGAGGAGCGAGAGCAGGCCGAGCAGCGCGATGTAGAGCGAGACGCCGACCGTGCCCTTCAGCCACTCCGCGCCGGACGGCTCCCGGGCGTTGGTCACCAGGCTCACCTGCACCAGCGCGACGAACCCGGCGGACACCAGCGTCACCGTGAACGCCAGCGTGAAGAACACGATCGCCTTCGCCGTCAGCACCCGGCCCCGGCTGGGGCACGCGGTCATGGTGGTACGGATCATGCCGGTGCCGTACTCGGAGGCCGTCGTCAGCACACCGAGCGTGATCACGCACATGCTGCCGAGGAGCAGACCGAAGAAGCCCAGCGCCAGCGCGCTCTCACCGCCGAGGTCGCCCTCGGAGGAGTCGCCCACCAGCACCCCGGCCAGCAGGCCGATACCGACGACGAGCAGCATGAACACGCCCAGCGTCCACATCGTGGAGCGGACCGACCGGATCTTGGTCCACTCCGAGGCGATCGCGTGCCCGAGGTGGGTGCGGACGACGGGGATGGGTGACGTGTAGCCGGGGTGGCCGGGGTGGTACGACGCCCCGGGCGCGCCCTGCCACTCGGGCGGGGCCTGCGGCATCGGAGTCTGCGGCGTGCTCATCGAACGTCCTCGGGCTTGTTCGGGTCGGTGAGGGCGGGTGCGGGGGCGGGTGCGGGGGCGGGGGTCTGCGACGCGGGCGCGGGCGTGGACGGGGCGACGGCGGGCGCGGGCGCCGGGGCCTGCTCCGGCGCGGCGGCCGGGGGCTGCGGCGGCGCCGCGGGAGCGGGCGGCGCCTGCTGCGGAGCCGCCGGTGCCGCCTGGAGGTACGGATTCCCCTCCGGCGCCGCGAACGGCTGCCCACCCTGCTGCTGCGGCGGCGGTGGCGCGTACCAACCGGGCTGACCCTGCCCGGGCACCGGCACCGGCGGCTGCGCGCCGGGCGGCATCGGCTGCATGAGACCGGCCTTCTGGTCGGCCGTGGAGCGGTAGTCCACCGCGCCCTGCGTCATCCGCATGTACGCCTCCTCCAGGGAGGCCTGGTGCGGCGACAGCTCCCACAGCCGTACGTCCGACTCGTGCGCGATGTCGCTGATCCGGGGCAGCGGCAGCCCGGTCACCCGCAGCCCGCCGTCCTGCTCGGGCAGCACCTGCCCGCCCGCCTCGGTCAGCGCGACCGTCAGCTTCTCGCGCAGCTGCGGCTCACTGTCCGGCGTACGCACCCGCGCGAACCCGGCGGAGTTCGCGGCGATGAACTGCTGCACGCTCATGTCGGCGAGCAGTTGCCCGCGCCCGATGACGATGAGGTGGTCCGCGGTCAGGGCCATCTCGCTCATGAGGTGGGAGGAGACGAAGACGGTACGGCCCTCCGCCGCGAGCGCCTTCATCAGGTTCCGCACCCAGAGGATGCCCTCGGGGTCGAGCCCGTTGACCGGCTCGTCGAAGAGGAGCACCTGCGGATCGCCGAGCAGCGCGCCCGCGATGCCCAGCCGCTGGCCCATGCCGAGGGAGAAGCCCTTGGAGCGCCGCTTGGCCACGTCCTGGAGACCGACCACGCCGAGCACCTCGTCCACCCGGCGGGCCGGGATGCCGGAGAGCTGGGCGAGGGACAGCAGGTGGTTGCGGGCCGACCGGCCGCCGTGCACGGCCTTGGCGTCGAGCAGCGCGCCGACCTGGCGGGGCGCGTTCGGCAGCTTGCGGTACGGGTAGCCGCCGATCGTCACCTGGCCCGCGGTGGGGTTGTCCAGGCCGAGGATCATCCGCATCGTCGTCGACTTGCCGGAGCCGTTGGGGCCGAGGAAGCCGGTGACGGCACCGGGCCGTACCTGGAAGGAAAGGTTGTACACAGCGGTCTTGTCGCCGTAGCGCTTGGTCAGGCCGACTGCTTCGATCATGCTCCGCACCCATCGAAAGGTTCAGGACAGCGGGGCACACGCCCCCGTAAGGGTTAGGAGGATATCGAGGCGCTGACGGTTCCAGCCAAGGCCGAGTAAAAGGTCCCCGGTTCGCGATGCGACCGTGACACGACTAAGCGTCCCGTCGCTTGAGCACCAGGTAACCGCCTACCAGCGCGGCGATCACCCACAGCACCATGATCCCGAGCCCGCCCCAGGGTCCGTAGGGCGTGTCGTCGTCGAGGGGGGTGACCACCTGCATGATCTTGCTGCCCGCCTGGTCGGGAAGGTACTGGCCGACCTTCTCCGTGGCCGAGACGCCGCCCAGGATGTTGGAGATCAGGAAGAAGAACGGCATCAGGATGCCGAGCGACAGCATCGGTGAGCGCAGCATCGCGGCGACACCCATGGAGAACATCGCGATCAGGGCCATGTAGAGGCCGCCGCCGAGCACCGCCCGCAGCACGCCGGGGTCCCCGAAGTGGGCCCGGAGGTCGCCGAGCATCGCCTGTCCGAGGAAGAAGGCGGCGAAGCTGGTGACCAGGCCGACGGCGAGGGCGAGCAGGGTGGCGACCGCGACCTTGCTGAACAGCAGGGTGCCGCGCTGCGGTACGGCGGCCAGCGAGGTGCGGATCATGCCGGACGAGTACTCGTTGGAGACCACCAGCACCCCGAACACGATCATCGCGAGCTGACCGAGGCTCATCCCGGCGAAGCTGATGAAGGTGGGGTCGAAGGAGAGCCGGTCCCGCTCGCTCATGGAGTCGTACTCGTTCTTCGACAGCGCCGAGATCAGCATGCCGAGCGCGATGGTGACCACCACGGCGAGGGAGAGCGTCCACACCGTGGACGCCACCGACCGGATCTTGGTCCACTCGGACCTCACGACCTGCGTCGCCGCCATGTCAGCCCCTCCTCCAGCTCTCGCCCCACTGCGGCCCTCCGGCGGGCTCCGTCGTCGTGTCGTGCGCGTGGTACTCCACCGACTCCGCCGTCAGCTGCATGAACGCCTCCTCCAGCGAGGCCCGCTGCGGGCTCAGCTCGTGCAGCACGATCTGGTGCTGGGCGGCCAGTTCCCCGATCCCCTCGGACTTGTCGCCGTCCACCTCGAGGCTGCCGTTGCCGGTCTCCACCACCGTGATCCCGGCCGCGTGCAGCACGTCGAGCAGCCGCTCGCGCTGCGGGGTGCGGATGCGCACGTAACTGCGCGAGTTGCGGGCGATGAAGTCGGCCATGGAGGTGTCGGCGAGCAGCCGCCCCTGGCCGATGACGACGAGATGGTCCGCGGTGAGCGCCATCTCGCTCATGAGGTGGGAGGAGACGAAGACCGTACGGCCCTGCGCGGCCAGCGATTTCATCAGGTTGCGGATCCAGTGGATGCCCTCGGGGTCGAGCCCGTTGACCGGCTCGTCGAACATCAGGATCCGTGGGTCGCCGAGCAGCGCGCCCGCGATGCCGAGCCGCTGCCCCATGCCCAGCGAGAACCCCTTGGCCTTCTTCCGGGCGACCGCCGTGAGGCCGACGGTGTCCAGCACCTCGTGCACCCGCTGCTTGGGGATGCCGTTGCTCTGCGCCAGGCAGAGCAGGTGGTGGTACGCGCTCCGGCCGCCGTGCACCGCCTTCGCGTCCAGGAGGGCGCCGATATAGGTGAGCGGGTCCCGTAGCGCGTCGTAGTGCTTGCCGTCGATGCGGACGTCACCGGCGGTGGGGTGGTCCAGGCCGAGGATCATCCGCATGGTGGTGGACTTGCCCGCGCCGTTGGGACCGAGGAACCCGGTGATGATGCCCGGTCGGACGGCGAAGGTGAGGTTGTTGACGGCGACTTTCTCGCCGTACCGCTTGGTCAGCCCCTCCAGCTCGATCATGCGGCCACGCTAAAACGGGACAAAGCCCTCTGCCACCTCAGTGGCAGAGGGCTCCGTGGGTGTTCGTCAGCTGTACTCCGGCTGGTTACCGGGACTGCTGCGCGGGCACTCCGCGGGAGATCGGCTCGTCCTCGGCCGGGGTACCGGCGGCGGCCACCGCGGCGCCCGTGAGCGTGGCCAGCATTTCGCGCACGTTCGTCAGCTGGGCGTTGATGGAGTCGCGGCGGTTGGTGAGGGCGGCCAGCTCGCGCTCGGATTCCGAACGGATCCGGTCGGCCTTGGCGTTGGCGTCGGCCACGATGTCCTCGGCCTGGCGCTGCGCGGTCTCCACCGTCTGGCGGGCCCGGCGCTCGGCGTCGGTGCGCAGCTTCTCCGCCTCCAGGCGGAGCTGCTCGGCGCGGTGCTCGATCTCGGCGAGGCGCTTCTCGGCCTTGGCCTGACGGGAGGCCAGATCACGCTCGGACTGCTCGCGGCGCTTGGCGAGGTTGGTCTCGAAGTCGGCGGCGGCCTGCGCGGCCTTGGCGCGGGTCTCCTCGAAGAGAGCGTCCGCCTCCTCGCGCTTGGACTGCGCGTCCTTCTGCGCCTCGGCACGCAGCTGGGAGGCGTCGGACTTGGCCTTCTCGACGATGCGGACGCCCTCGTCCTCGGCCTTGGCCTTGCGCTCGGCCGCGAACGACTCGGCGTCGTTACGAACCTGCTGGGCCGCCGACTCGGCCAGCTCGCGGTGCTGCTCGGCCGCGCGCCGGGCCTCCTCGCGCAGGTCCTTGGCCTCTTCCTCGGCGAGGCGCAGGATCTTCTCGACACGCGCGCCGAGACCGGCGTACGACGGCTCGGCGTCGGTCACCTGAGCCTGGGCGTTCTGCGTTTCGAGGTGCAGCTCCTCGATGCGCTTTTCCAGAGCGGTGATGCGGGCGAGAGCGCTGTCACGGTCGGAGACGAGCTTGGAGATACGTTCGTCCACCTGAGCGCGGTCGTATCCACGCCGCACAAGCTCGAAGCCGTAGGGGGAAGTGTCGCTCATGGGGTTCCTGTCGAATGAGACCGGTGAGGTGATAGGTGGAATCCTAGGGGTCAGAACGGCGTGTCATCGAGCGGATACGTGTTTGATCTGGAGAATGACACCCCTTTTGGGTGGCTGAGCGTCGGATCGCTTGCCAAAGAGTCGGTCAAATGCTCCAGAAAACACCGGAATCGGACTCCGCCGCTAGCCGTCCGACGACTTGCCACCCGAACGTGGGGCCCCCACCGTGGCACCCGCCTTGACGCCGTCCTTGCCGGACGAAGGGGCCTCAAAGGACTCCAACGCCTCGAGCACGTCCTGGACACGGGAGATCTCCGCGTTGATGTCCTCGCGGCGGCGCACCAGCACCTCAAGCTCCCGCTTGCCCTCCTCGACGGTCCGCCTCGCCTCCCGGATCGCCTCGGCCTTCAGCTCCTCGGCCTCCTTGATGAGGGTGGCCTTCTTCTGCTCGGCCTCCTTCAGCAGGCCCTCGGCCTTCTTGACGGCGGCGATCCGGACCTTGCCCGCCTCGGAGTTGGCCTCCGACACCAGCTCCTTCGCCTTCGCCTGCGCCTTGGCCAACTGCTCCTCGGCGGCCTTGATCAGCGCGTCGCAGCGGTCGCCGGTCGACTTCATGGTCTCCGCCGCCTCCCGGCGGGCCCGCTCGTGCAGCTCCTCGATCTCGGAGGTGATCCGGGCGCGCAGCTCCTCCGCGCGCTCCCTGATCGCGGTCGCGTCCCGGCGGGCGCCGACGAGCAGCTCGTCCGCGTCCGTACGGGCCTTCTCCACCCGCCCGTTGCCCTCGACGGTCGCCTCGGAGACGATCCGCTCGGCCTCCTTGCGGGCCGCGCCCACCATCGTGTCGGCCTGCGACTCCGCGTCCGCGGTGGTCTTCAGCGCCTGCTCCTGCGCCTCGGTGAGCAGCTTGTCGGCCTCGGCGGTGGTCTCCGTGATGAGCTTGTCGACCTGCTCGGCCGCCTCCGAACGCCGCTTGTTGGCGTCCCGGCGCGCCTCGTCCAGGGTGCGCTCGGCCTCCTCTCGCGCGGCGGCCGTCACCCGCTCCGCCTCCTGGGCCGCGTCCGCCCTGGCCCGCTCGGCCTCGGAGCGCATCCGCTCGGCGTGCTGGCGGGCCGAGCCGACCGTCTCGGCGGCCTCGGCGCGCAGCCGTTCCGCGTCGTCCGTGGCGTCCCCGACCAGCTTGTCCGCGCGGGCCTTCGCCTCGGCGCGCAGCCGCTCGGTCTCGGCCGCCGTCTCGGTGGTCAGCCGCTCCGCCTCGGCACGCGCCTCGGTGATGAGCGTGTCCACCTGCGTCGCCGCGTCCGAACGGATCCGGTTGGCGTCCTCACGGGCGTCCGCACGCGTGCGTGCCGCGTCCTGGTCGGCCTGCGCGATGGTGTCGGAGGCCTCGGTGCGCACCCGCTGGGCGTGCTCGGTGGCGTCCGAACGCAGCCGGTCCGCCTCGGCGATCGCCTCCGCCATCGTCCGCTCGGCGAGCGACTTCGCGGCCTCGGCCTCCTCGCTCGCCTCCCGCCGCACCCGGCCCGCGTCCTCGCTGGCCCGCTCCCGCTCGGCGTAGGCGTCGGCGCGGACCCGGTCCGCCTCCTCCTCGGCCTCCCGACGGGTGCGCTCCGCCGCGTGCTCGGCGGCCGACCGCAGGCCCTGGATCTCCTCCTGCGCCTGCTCGTGCAGCCCCGCGACCGAGTCCCGCACCTGCTGGGCGTGCTGCTCGGCCGCCGACACCATCTCGGTGGCGCGCCGGTCGGCCTCCTCGACCAGCCGTACGGCCTCGGCCTGGGCGTCCTCCACGCGCCTGCGCGCCGACGCCAGCAGCTCCTCGCTCTGCTCGCGGGCCCGCTGCCGCTCCTGGTCGGCCTCCTGCCGGGCCGCGCCCAGCAGCTCCTCCGCCTCGCGGCGACGCCGGGCGGCCTCCTCCTGCGCGGCGGCCAGCGTCTCGGACGCCTCCGTCGCCAGCCGCTCGGCGGCGGCCTGCGCCTCCGCGCGTACCCGGTCGGCGCTGTCCTGCGCCTCCGACTTCAGCCGCTCGGCCTCCGCCGCCGCCTCCGACCGCAGCCGTACGGCGATCGACTCGCCCTCCGCGCGGGACGCGGACGCGTCGGCGGCGGCCTCGTCGCGCAGCCGCTCGGCCTCCGTCTCGGCCTGCTGCTGCAGCGCCCGGATGCGCTCGGCGGCCTCGGTGCGCAGCCGCTCGGTCTCCTCGGTGGCCTCCCGGCGGATCCGCTCGGCCTCCGCGCGGGCGTCGCTCAGCGCCTGCTCGGCGGTGGCGAGCCGGTCCTCGGCGTCGGTGTGCAGCCGGGTCAGTTCCTCGGCGGCCTCCGCCCGGCGGGCCGCGACCGCCTGCTCGGTCTCCTCGCGCAGCTCGCGCGCGGCCCGCTCGGCGTCCGCCGTGATGGACTCGGCGCGCTCGACGGCCTCGGCGCGGTGCCGTTCGGCCTCCTGGCGGGTGCGCTCCAGGGTCTCCTCGGCCTGGCGGCGCAGCGTGGTCGCCCGCTCGATGGCCTCGGTGCGGACCTTCTCGCTGTCCGAGGTCGCCGCCTGGCGCAGCTCGTCCGCGTCCGCCTTCGCCTTGGCGAGCAGCTCCTCGGCGGTCTTCGCCGCCTCCTCGATCTGCGCCACGGCCTCCTTGCGGGCCTCGGCGCGGATCTTCTCGCCCTCCTCGACCGCGTCCGCGCGCAACTGCTCGGCCTCGCCGCGCAGGCGCCGCGCCTCCTCCTGGAGCTCGACGGTCTTGGCGCGGTACTCCGCGGTGTCGTCCTTCGCGGCGCCCTTGAGCTGCTCGGCGATGTCATGCGCCTCGGCGCGCAGCCGGTCGGCCTCGGTCTCCGCCTCCCGGCGGATCCGCTCGGCCTCCTCGGCCGCGGCCTTCGTGGTGTTCTTGGCGTCCTCGGCCGCCTTGTTCAGTACGTCCTCGGCGGTCCTGGCCGTCTTGGCCAGCTGGCTCGCGGTCTCCTCGGCGGTGATCGTACGGGCCTTCTCCGCGGCCTCCGCGACGATCTTCTCGGCCTCCGCGCGGGCGTCGGCGACGAGCTGCTCGGCCTCCGCCCTGGTGGTGTCGGCCTCCTTGGTGGCCTCGCTGACCAGCCGGGCGACCTGCTCCTTGGCCGTGCGCGTACGCGTCTCGTTCGCCGCCTCGGCACCGGCGAGGGTCTTGGCCGCGGCCTCCTTGGCCTCGGTGACCAGCTTCTCCGCCTCGGACTGCGCCTTGCGCAGCGCCTCCTCGGCCTCCGCCATCCGCTGCTCGGCGGCCCGGCTCAGCTCCTGCGCCTGACGGCGGGCGGCGTCCGACTCCGACAGCGTGGAACTGCGCAGTTGCTCGGCGTGGTCGGTGGCCTCCTGCGCCTGGGTGGAGGCGGCGTTCAGCAGCCGCTCGGCGTCGGTCCGGGCCCGCCGCAGCAACTGCTCGGCCTCCGCGCGCGCCGCTTCCGCCTCGCTCTGCAGCCGCTGGCGCGCCTCGGCGGTCAGCCGCTCGGCCTCCGCGCGGGCCGCGGCGTGCGCCTGCTCGGCCTCCGCGCGGGACTCGTCCAGCAGCCTGCGGGCCTGTGACTCGGTGCGGGCGCGCAGCTGCTCGGCCCACGCCACGTTCTCGTTGACATGCGACTCGACGGTCTGGCGCCGCTCCGCCAGCTCCTGGTCGAGCTGCTGGCGCCGGGTCACCGCCTCCTGGTGCAGCTCGGCCTGGAGCCGGGCGGCCTGCTCGGCGTGCTCCTGGAGGATGCGCTGGGTCTGCGCCCGGGCCTGGCTCAGCTCGCGCTCGGCGTCGGCGCGGATCTGGTCGGCCTGCATCTGCGCGTTGCGCAGCAACTGCTCGGCCTGGTAGCCGAGGTCGGCGCTGTCGTAGGCAGGCCGGGTCATCAGGGTGCGGCGCGCCTCGTGCAGCTTGGCCCGCAGCACCTCGACCTGGTAGCCGAGGTCCTCGGCGTGCTGGATCGCCTTTTCCCGCTCGGTCTTCAGCCGTTTCATCTCGGCTTCGAACCGAGTGAGGTGGTCGACGTCAGCCGCCGGCTCTCGCTCCTGGCTCTCGTAGCCCCGCACTGCGCGGTCCCATCCGTCCCCTGGTCGCAAGTCTCTCCAACGAGCACCGTCCATCCGCCGAACGGGGCCCCCGGGGAATGGTGTCAGATCAACGGCGGAGCATGGGCTGCTGCCCCGGCGCTCGCCCCCCGAAACCGGGACCCCGGAAATGCGGTCGCCGCGGGTGGGCGGCGACCGCACCCAACCCTACCGGCCCTTATGTACGAGCATCAGTGCTCAGGTGACTCAACGGGCGCCGAAGTGACCAGTTCTGTGAGTACGCCATGGCAATCCTTGGGGTGCAGGAAGGTGATTCGTGACCCCATGGAGCCGCGCCGGGGCGCTTCGTACAGAACGCGTACGCCCTTGTCCTTGATGGCGTCGGCGTCCCCGTCCACATCCGCCGTACCGAAAGCGATGTGGTGGACGCCCTCCCCGTTCTTCGCGAGCCACTTGGCGACCGTGGAGTCCTCCCGGGTCGGCTCCAGCAGCTGGAGGTACGACGCGCCGCCGTCCGACGTATCGTTGATCTTGAGCATGGCCTCGCGGACGCCCTGCTCCTCGTTGACCTCGGTGTGGAACACCTCGAAGCCGTACGTGGCCTTGTAGAACTCGACGGTCGCGTCGAGATCGTGGCAGGCGATTCCGATGTGGTCGATTCGCGTCAGCATGGATTCAGTGCAGCGCTCCCGGGGTGGTTACGCAACGTGCCAGCGATCACACCGACCGGCCGGTGACGGCACGGAGTGCCATCAGTACATTCGAAGTAAACCCTCGTTCACTCCTCGGCCTGTGCAGGCCGGTAAGGGGATCGCAGCTCATGTCTTCTGCAACGAACGGCACGACGTCCGTCATCGTCGCGGGTGCCCGCACCCCGATGGGGCGGCTGCTCGGCTCTCTGAAGTCCTTCTCCGGAGCCGACCTCGGCGGCTTCGCGATCAAGGCCGCCCTCGACCGTGCGGGGATCGGTGGCGACCAGGTGCAGTACGTCATCATGGGCCAGGTGCTCCAGGCCGGGGCAGGGCAGATCCCGGCGCGCCAGGCCGCGGTCAAGGCGGGCATCCCGATGAACGTCCCGGCACTCACCGTCAACAAGGTGTGCCTCTCCGGCCTCGACGCCATCGCCCTCGCCGACCAGCTCATTCGCGCGGGCGAATTCGACATCGTCGTGGCGGGGGGTCAGGAGTCCATGACCAACGCCCCGCACCTGCTGCCGAAGTCCCGCGAGGGCTTCAAGTACGGCGCGATCCAGATGCTCGACGCCATGGCGTACGACGGTCTGACCGACCCCTGGGAGAACATCCCCATGGGCGAGTCCACCGAGAAGCACAACACCCGCCTCGGCCTCGGCCGCGCCGAGCAGGACGAGATCGCCGCCCTCTCCCACCAGCGCGCCGCCGCCGCCCAGAAGAACGGCACCTTCGAGGCCGAGATCACCCCGGTGGAGATCCCGCAGCGCAAGGGCGACCCGATCCTGTTCAGCAAGGACGAGGGCATCCGCGCCGACACCACGGTGGAGTCCCTCGGCAAGCTGCGCCCGGCGTTCACCAAGGACGGGACGATCACCGCGGGCACGTCCTCGCAGATCTCCGACGGTGCCGCCGCGGTGGTCGTGATGAGCAAGGCCAAGGCGCGGGAGCTGGGCCTGGACTGGATCGCCGAGATCGGCGCCCACGGCAATGTGGCGGGCCCCGACAACAGCCTCCAGTCGCAGCCGTCCAACGCCATCGCGCACGCCCTGAAGAAGGAGGGCCTGGACGTCTCCGACCTGGACCTCATCGAGATCAACGAGGCCTTCGCCGCGGTGGCCGCCCAGTCAATGAAGGACCTCGGGGTTTCCACGGAAAAGGTGAACGTGAACGGCGGCGCGATCGCCCTCGGCCACCCCATCGGCATGTCCGGCGCCCGCCTGGTCCTGCACCTCGCCCTCGAACTGAAGCGGCGCGGCGGCGGCGTGGGCGCGGCGGCGCTGTGCGGCGGTGGCGGCCAGGGTGACGCACTGATCATCCGGGTACCCAAGCCGTAAGCGCCGCTGTCGCCCGCCTTTGCACTCGAACCTCTCGCGAACGGAGCTGTGATGCAGGACGTCTCCACACTGGTGGCCCAGGCGAGGGAGGGCCGACCGCGCGCCGTGGCCCGCCTCATCTCCCTGGTGGAGGGGGCGTCCCCGCAGCTCAGGGAGGTCATGGCGGCCCTGGCCCCGCTGACCGGCAACGCCTACGTCGTCGGCCTCACGGGTTCCCCCGGTGTGGGCAAGTCCACGTCCACGTCGGCCCTCGTGACGGCGTATCGCAAACAGGGGAAGCGGGTCGGCGTCCTGGCCGTCGACCCGTCCTCCCCCTTCTCGGGCGGCGCCCTGCTCGGCGACCGCGTCCGCATGTCCGAACACGCCTCTGACCCCGGCGTCTACATCCGCTCGATGGCGACCCGGGGCCACCTGGGCGGCCTGGCCTGGGCGGCACCGCAGGCGATCCGCGTCCTGGACGCGGCGGGCTGCGACGTGATCCTGGTGGAGACCGTGGGCGTGGGCCAGTCGGAGGTGGAGATCGCCTCCCAGGCGGACACCTCCGTCGTCCTCCTCGCCCCCGGCATGGGCGACGGCATCCAGGCCGCCAAGGCCGGAATCCTGGAGATCGGGGACGTCTACGTCGTCAACAAGGCAGACCGCGACGGCGCCGACGCCACCGCCCGCGAGCTGAACCACATGCTCGGCCTCGGCGAGTCCCGCGCCCCCGGCGACTGGCGCCCGCCCATCGTCAAGACGGTCGCCGCCCGCGCCGAGGGCGTCGACGAGGTCGTCGAGGCCCTCGAGAAGCACCGCGCCTGGATGGAGGAACACGGCGTCCTCACCGAACGCCGCCACGCCCGCGCCTCCCGCGAGGTCGAGACCATCGCCGTCACCGCCCTCCGCCAGCGCATCGGCAACCTCCACGGCGACCGCCGCCTGAGCGCCCTTGCGGAACGCATCGTCGCGGGCGACCTGGACCCGTACCGCGCGGCGGACGAGCTGGTGACGGGGCTGACGTCGGGGGAGACGGGGGCCGTTTAGCGGCCGGGGCGAAAGTCTCGGCCCGCCCGCGTGTGGGCGGTCCTCGCGCAGGTCGGCCGGGCCCGCGCATCCCAGCCCGTCCGTCGGGTGAGGACGAGGCCCGTTCAGGGCCGCAGCGGGGGTCTGGGAGCGGCAGCCCCCGGGGGACGGGAACGGGTAGGGGCGGCGGGGGCGAGGTCAGTCGTCGTCCCCACGGTCGTCATCACCACGACCGGCGTCCTGGTCCCCACGGTCGTCATCACCACGACCGGCGTCCTCGTCCCCACGGTCGTCATCACCACGACCAGTGTCATCGTCCCCACCGTCGTCATCCGCGTCCGCCGTAACGGCCCCCGACCTCAGATGGACGTTCCAGCTCCGCTCACCCCCACCGGACCCCTCCGTCTCCACATCCCAGCTGACCCCCCGATCGTCGTCGTCCACGTCCACCGACGTGACGAACCCCTTCGCGGACGCCTTCTCCGCGGCCTGCGCGGCGCTCACGGACGCCCCCGACAACGCGGCCCGCTCCTCCGCACCGCCCTCGTCGTCGTCACCGGCACCGCTGCCGAGCACCCGCCCGGTCACCGCATCGACGCGGACGCTGTACGACGCACCACCGCCGGAGCCGACGATCTCGACCTCCCAACCACCACGATCGTCGTCGTCGTCGAGATCCGCCGACACGACGGTCCCGGCCCGCTCCTTCACCGCGGCCTCGATCGCCTCCACGGCGGTCACCTCCACCGCGCCTTCCGAGGACACCGCGCCTTCCGAGGACACCGAGCCTTCCGAGGAGACGGCGGCCCGGTCGCGCCCGTCATCGTCCCCACCGCCCGCGAACGCGAGCGTCCCCCCGCCCACCACCACCGCCGCCGCGACGGCAAGCGCGCTGACGACCATGTTCCGCTTCATGAGGTTCCTCCCCGAGTCAGACGACACCGGCCCGTTCCGACCGACGCCCCCCAACCTGCGCCACCCGACCTGAAGCCCCCCTGAAGCCACCTGAAGATCACTTCAGCTACGGTCTGCCACCCTTGCCGCATGCGCCTGCTGATCGTGGAGGACGAGAGACGCCTCGCCCTGTCCCTGGCCAAGGGCCTGACGGCGGAGGGCTACGCCGTGGACGTCGTCCACAACGGCCCGGACGGCCTGCACCAGGCCACGGAATCGCCCTACGACCTGGTCATCCTCGACATCATGCTGCCCGGCATGAACGGCTACCGCGTCTGTTCCGCCCTGCGTGCCGCGGGCCACGACGTACCGATCCTGATGCTCACCGCCAAGGACGGCGAGTACGACGAGGCGGAGGGCCTGGACACGGGCGCCGACGACTACCTCACCAAGCCCTTCTCCTACGTCGTCCTGGTCGCCAGGATCCGCGCCCTGCTCCGCCGCCGCGGCCAGACCGGCGCCTCCCCCGTCCTCACCCTCGGCACGCTCACCCTCGACACCGCCGCCCACCGGGTCACCCTGGACGGCACCGAGATCACCCTCACGGCCAAGGAGTTCGCGGTCCTGGAGCAACTGGCGGTGCGGGCCGGTGAGGTGGTGTCCAAGGCCCGGATCCTGGAGCACGTATGGGACTTCGCGTACGACGGTGACCCGAACATCGTCGAGGTCTACATCAGCGCCCTGCGCCGCAAGCTGGGCGCCGCACTGATCAGGACGGTACGCGGCGCCGGGTACCGGCTGGAGGCACCGCGATGAGACGAGCCCTCGCCTCGGTCAGGGCCCGCGCGGCGCTCGCGGCGACGCTGGTGGTGGCCGTGGCGCTGGCGGCGACCGCGGCCGGGGTCGTGCTGGCCCTGTACACCAGCCTGACCGGGCAGGCGGAGATGCTGGCGGAACGTTCCGCCCGAGAGGTCGCCGCCCAGCTCGCCACCAGGAGGTCGTACGACGAGGAACTGTCCCTGGACGACGAGGACACCCCCGTCCAGGTGATCGCGGAGGACGGCACGCTGGTGGCGGCGACGGAGGACCTGGAACGGATCACCGGCACGGACACCACCCAGGTGACCCCGCGCCCCCAGCCGTCACCCACCCGGCAACCCCCCAGCGACGACGATGACGACGACAGCGACGACAGCGACGACAGCGACGACGCCACCGCCCTCCAGCCCGGCGAGATCGACGACCGAACGCGCTTCACCGACGGCTCGGCCACGGTCGACGGCCACGCGGGCGACTACGTCTTCGCCCGCGTCGAGGTGGAGGTCGAGGACCAGGGCAGGCTCACCGTGTACGCGGGGGCGCCGCTGGCCGCCGAGCAGAGCGCCGTCCGCACCGCGCTGACCGCGATGCTGATCGGCTTCCCGCTGCTGCTGGGCGTCGTCGGCGGAGTGACCTGGCTGGTCACCCGGCGGGCGCTGCGCCCGGTGGAGGGCATCCGGCGGGAGATGGCGGAGATCACCGCGTCCACGGACCTGTCCCGGCGCGTCCCCGAGCCGGACACCCACGACGAGGTGGCCCGGCTGGCCAGCACCACCAATGAGACCCTCACCGCGCTGGAGGCCTCGGTGGAGCGGCAGCGGCGCTTCGTCGCGGACGCCTCGCACGAACTCCGCAGCCCGATCGCCTCCCTCCGCACCCAACTGGAGGTGGCCGCCGCGCACCCGGAGCTGCTGGACCTGGACGGCGCGGTCGAGGACACGGTACGGCTCCAGCGCCTCGCCACCGATCTGCTCCTGCTGGCCCGCCTGGACGCGGGGGAGTGTCCGGCCCCGGACGCCCGGGTGGACCTCACCGCACTGGCGCGGGAGGAGGCGGAGGGCAGGACCGAGGTCGCGGTCCTGCCCTCGACGCCCCTCGACGTGCCGGGATCGCGGAGCCAACTGCGCCGGGTGCTGGCGAACCTGCTGGACAACGCCCAGCGGCACGCCCGCTCGGAGGTGACGGTGGCCGTCCACCGCACCGGGGACTGGGCCGTGGTCCAGGTCGCCGACGACGGCGAAGGGGTCCCGGAGCCGGACCGGGAACGGATCTTCGAACGCTTCGTCCGCCTGGACAGCGCCCGCAGCCGCGACGACGGCGGCGCGGGACTCGGCCTGGCCATCGCCCGCGACGTCACCACCCGCCACGGCGGCACCCTCACGGCGACGCGGTCCCCGGCAGGCGGCGCCCTGTTCGAACTCCGCCTGCCGCTGGGCTAGGGCGTGCTGGGCAGGTCCCGTCTGCCGCCCACACGCCTTGGGCCCGCTGGCCTCACGGCCGCCCGCGCTGCCCCCGCAGATGCTCCGCGATCGGCTTCAGGGCCTTGTCGAGCTGGGTCAGGGCCTCGGGGTTGAGGAGGTCGATGAAGTGTCTGCGGACGGACGCCACATGATGCGGGGCGACCTTCTTCATCGTCTCCATGCCGTGCTCGGTGAGAACGGCGTAGAGCCCACGGCGGTCGGACTCGCAGTTCTCACGGCGTACCAGGTTCGCGTTCTCCATGCGGGTGATCTGGTGCGAGAGGCGGCTCTTGGACTGGAGGGTGGCGGACGCGAGGTCGCTCATCCGCATCCGCAGGTCCTCCGACTCGGAGAGATTCACCAGGATCTCGTAGTCGTTCATCGTCAGGCCGAACGGCTGGAGGTCCTTTTCGAGCTGGTAGGTCAACAGTCTGTTGACCTCCAGATGAGTGCGCCAGGCGCACTGCTCCGCATCGGTCAGCCAGCGCGTGGCCGTCTCGGTCTCCATGAATGAAGTCTACCTAAGAAGTTGAAAGGCGAACTAATGAGGATGATGTGACAGTGCGCACGCGTTCGATGTCACACTCCGCAGACTACCGCTCACAGCCCGAAGCGACGCTGGAGGTCCCCCAGCTGTCCGGGAAGGCGCGGTGCCCCCGACTGCGGTCCATGCCCCCCGCCGGGCCCGCCGCCCGGCACCCCGGCCTGCTGCGGAGTCGCCCCGACGGATTGCTCCGCCATGAGCGCCTCGGTCGACTGGAGCAGCACCGTGCCCGCCCCGACGAACTCGAACTGGTGCTCCTCCCCGGAGGCCCCGCCAAGGCCCGTAAGCGCACGTAGACCGCCCATCACGCCCGTCATGTACCCGTGGTCGTAGTGATGGCACGGAGACGGGCAGTCGGCCCAGCCGACGAGTGCCTGCGGGTCCACCCGGATCGGGGGTTCCATGAACACCACCGGACCGTTGGACGCGGCCACGAACTTCCCGGTTCCGATGAGCGTCAGAAAACCCGGCACGATCGACTGCTTGAGCGAAAGACTTGGCTGAAAAGCGAGCAAGTTGCCCGAGCGAATGGTCAGGTTGCCCTCCTCCAGGTCGTACGAATTCACATCGAAGGCCCGGTCGGCGAGCAGCATCTTGCCCGAGCCCTCGGCCACGACCCAGTCGCTCGCGTGCAACGGCGAATGAAACGAAGTCCGCACCAGCCGGTCCAGCCGACCGTGTCCGACGCCGTTGAAGTCGATCGACCCGTAGTAGGCGATCATCTTCCCCTTCTGCAGGAACCACTGGCTCCCCTTCAGCTCCACACAGAAGGTGTACGCGTTCACGTTGTCGTCGACCGGAAGGCTCATCGGGTCATGGGTCACCACTGTCACAGCTTCTCCTCCGACGCCTGCACGAACACCGCACCGCTCCCGCTCAGCTCCAGCTGGAACGCCTCACCGGACCCACGGCCCACCATGTCGCGCCAGCCCAGCGCGGTGGAGAGCTTGTTGCGTACGTCGCCGTAGTGCGCGACATAGGCCTGCGGGTCCACATGCACCGGCCGCTGCGGGGTGATCGGTACCTCGAACACACCCCCGTGCGCCATCACGGCGACGGCGCCCTGCCCCTTCAGCGTCGTCGTGAACAGCCCCTGCCCCGTCACCTGGCCCCGGACCATCCCCATGACGCCGCCCTGGGCGCCCATGAACATCGTCCCCTGCTGGAGGGTGCCCTCGAAGGCGAGCAGCCGGTCCGCCTCGACGTACAGCGTCTCCCCGGTGAGGTTGATGACCTCGATGTGGTGTCCGCCGTGCCCGAAGAGCACGGTGCCGCTGCCCTCGACGGTCATCAGCGGGGTGTCCTCGTTGGCCACCCGGCGCCCGATCATCGACATGACGCCGCCCTGGCCGCCCTGTGTGTTGGGCGTGAACGACACCTCGCCCTTGTACGCCAGCATCGCCCCGCGCTGACTGAACAGCCGCTGCCCGGGTGTGACGGTCGCCTCGATCATCTTCGAGTTGATCTCACGGAAGGTCATCTCACACATCCCCCGCGATCGTGTTCCGCTCGCTGGGCTGGACGTAGACCAGCCCGTCCCCCTCGAACCGCATCTGGAAGGCCTCGCCCCCACCTTCGCCCAGCAAGGTGCGGAACGTCACACCGGACTGGAAGGACTGCCGCAGATTCCCCTGGTGTGCCACATACGCCCCCGGGTCCACGGTCAGCGGGTACTGCGCGCTGACCCGCAGCACCACGGCAGGCCCGTCGGACATGATCGCCGCCTGTCCGTGCCCCTCGACGGTCGTCGTGAACAGCCCGTTGCCCTGCGAGGCGCCGCGCAGCCCGGTGAACTCGGTCCCGGTGCGCAGCCCGCCGTCGGCCGCCAGCAGATTGCTCGACTCGACGTAGAGCTTGTCCCCCTGGAGGCTGACGAGGTTGATCTCCGAGGCGCGGTCCGCGAACCAGCACGTGCCGTGCCCCTTCACCTCCATCACCGTCATCTGCTCACCGGTGAGCCGCCGGGTCACCATCCCCCGCAGCCCTTCCCCACCCCCGCTCATCTTCTTGAACGCCATCTGACCGTCGTACGCGACCATCGAGCCGTTCTTCGCCTTCACGGCGTCACCGGTCATCTCGACGGCCAGCACCTTGCTGCCCTGAAGTCGGAACATCGCCACGCTGCGACGGTAGCCCCAGCGCACCCTCCGCGGACAGGGCCCTTGGCCCCGGCTCCCCCCTGACCGCACCCCTAGGGGCACGGGCCCACGGCCGTTTGCCACAATGAACGGGCCTTTGTGCGCCCCTTCACAAGACGACTCCATCCCTCTCCCACCGAAGGTGACCCGTGGACATCAAGACCGCCTCCGCCCTCCGCCGGCTCCGCCTGGTCTCGACCCCCGAGGCCGTGTCCTTCCTCCTGCTGCTGGTCTGCTCGGTGCTGAAGCGCACGACGGACTTCAACGCGGTGCCCGTGATGGGCGCGATCCACGGCATCCTCTTCGTCCTCTACGTGATCTTCTGGGCCGACGCCTGGAACCGCGCGAAGTGGTCCCTCGGCACGGCCGCCCTCTACTTCATCCTCTCCGTCCTCCCCACCGGCGGCTTCTTCGCCGACCGCCGACTGCGCCGTGAGGCCGAGAGCGCGGTCATTGCCTCCCGCGCCCGCAAGGAAGGGATCGTGAACGCGTGATCGTCGCCTTCTCCGTGACGCCGTTGGGGGTCGGCGAGGACGTGGGGGAGTACGTGGCGGACGCGGTACGGGTGGTCCGGGAGTCCGGCCTGCCCCACCGCACGGACGCGATGTTCACCTCCGTCGAGGGGTCCTGGGACGAGGTCATGGACGTCGTCAGGCGCGCGGTGGCGGCGGTGGAGTCACGCGCGCCGCGCGTCTCCCTCGTCCTCAAGGCGGACATCCGTCCCGGGGTCGTGGACGGACTGACGTCGAAGGTGGAGACGGTGGAGCGGTACCTGGCCGAGTAGCGGTGTCGGCGCTCGGCGGGGGTGGGTCGCGCGGCCCACCCACCTGGACGCGTCCAGTTCGACACGTCCTGCTATGTGCACTTTTGTGAGGGTATCGACTCGTTCGATCAATCACTGGAGGGCGCTGTGCGGCCGGAGGGCTACGACTACGACACCCACAGCCAACTGGCCGGACCTCTCACGGAGCCGTCCGGCGCGTCGTACCGGGTGCAGTACAGGTCGCTGCTCTCACAGGAGCCCCACCGAATACGAGCCGTCCTCCTGATGTCCCTCGCGCCGATCCTCACCGGCGCCCTGCTCGTCTACCTCGTCTGGCCGACCCACTGGGTCGAACGCGAGGGCGCCGACCGGTGGCTCGTCGGCCTGGACACGACCATGCTCATGGCGATCGGCCTCATCGAGCTGTTCATGCTCGTCAACGTCGCCTCGGTCGCCCACGCCACCATGGTCGCCCGCGACCCCGTCCCCGTACTCCCCGAACCCGGCACCCGAGTCGCCTTCCTCACCACCTACGTCCCCGGCAAGGAACCCCTCTCCATGGTCCGCGCGACCCTGGAAGGCGCGACGCGGATCCAGCACACCGGCCCCCTCGACGTCTGGCTCCTGGACGAGGGCGACGACGACTCCGCCAAGGCCCTCTGTGCCGAACTCGGCGTACGCCACTTCACCCGCCACGGCGTCCCGGAGTGGAACCGCCCCACCGGCGTCCACAAGGCCCGCACCAAGCACGGCAACTACAACGCCTGGATCGCGATGCACGGCGACGAGTACGACTTCTTCGCCTCCGTCGACACCGACCACGTCCCGCTGCCCAACTTCCTCACCCGGATGATGGGCTACTTCCGTGACCCGGACGTCGCCTTCGTCGTCGGCCCCCAGGTCTACGGCAACTACCACAACCCCGTCACCAAGGCCGCCGAGTCCCAGCAGTTCCTCTTCCACGCCCTCATCCAGCGCGCCGGCAACCGCTACCGCGCCCCCATGTTCGTCGGCACCAACAACGTCGTACGCATCGCCGCCATCAAGCAGATCCGCGGCCTGTACGACTCCATCACCGAGGACATGGCCACCGGCTTCGAACTGCACCGCACCCGCAACCCCCGCACCGGCAACCACTGGCGCTCGGTCTACACGCCCGACGTACTCGCCGTGGGGGAGGGCCCGGCCTCCTGGACGGACTTCTTCACCCAGCAACTCCGCTGGTCGCGCGGCACGTACGAGACGCTCCTCAAGCAGTACTGGAAGGCCCCGTTCCGAATGCCCCCGGGACGGTTCCTCTCCTACACCCTCATGCTCGTCTACTACCCGATGACGGCCGTCAACTGGCTGCTCGGCATCCTGTCCTGCTTCCTCTTCCTCTGGTTCGGCGCCTCCGGCACCCAGGTCGCCGCCTCCGTCTGGCTGATGCTCTACAGCGACGCGGCGGCCCTCCAGGTCGGCCTCTACCTCTGGAACCGCCGCCACAACGTCTCCCCCCACGAACCCGAGGGCTCCGGCGGCCTCGCGGGCATGGCCATGTCCGCCCTCTCCGCCCCGATCTACCTCAAGTCCCTCGGCGAGGCCGTCCTCCGCCGCCCCAGTCGTTTCGTCGTCACCCCCAAGGGCGGCGACGCCAGCCCCGACCGGCTGCTCACCTTCCGTATCCACCTGGGCTGGGCGGCCCTCCTCGCCGCCTCCCTCACCGCGTCCCTGGTCCTCGGCCACACCCACGCGGCCATGCGCACCTGGGCGACCCTGGCGCTGGTGATCTCCCTGGCCCCGATGGTGATCTGGCTCGCCACCCGACACCGGGAAGCCCGGTACGGCCAGACACCCCAGCCCCTTGCCCCCGCCCCGGCCCCCGCCCCGGCCCCGGCCCCGGCCCCGGCCCCGGCCCCCATCGTCAAACCGGCCCCCGCCATCTCCCCGGTCTCCAGCACCACCACAGGAGGCAACTAGGCCATGGCCTACCACCCCTCGAAGAAGACCAAGAAGAAGCTCCTCGGCATCGGCGGCATCGTCGTCCTGGTCGGCCTCAACGCCCCCGCGGCCCTCGACTTCGCGGGCGACAAGTACCACGCGTACAAGATCGCCCAGCCCGAGTACAAGGCGCGCTACGGCTCCTGGACCCAGGTCGGCATCCCGGAGGAGTACCGCACCAACGCCATCCACGCCGCGCTCCTGCACACCGGCAAGGTGCTCATCGTCGCGGGCTCCGGCAACGAGCAGCGGAAGTTCGACAAGGGCGAGTTCGAGACCATCCTGTGGGACCCCAAGGCGAACACCTTCAAGAAGGTCCCCACCCCCGACGACTTCTTCTGCGCGGGCCACGCCCAGCTTCCCGACGGCCGCCTCCTGGTCGCGGGCGGCACCGCGCGCTACGAACTCCTCGACGGCGAGGTGACCCGCGCGGGCGGCGGCATGCGCGTCAAGAACGAGAACCCGGACAAGAAGGTCGTCCTGAAGAAGGGCACCCGCTTCCGCTCCCCGGCGGGCGTCGAGTACGTCACCAAGTTCGACGTCACCATCCCCAAGGCCAAGCGCGGCTTCAAGATCACGTACGACAGCGGCGGGCGGATGCGGCCCTGGCAGACCAGGATCACCGCGAGTGAGGCGAGGGTCTTCGTCGAGGCCGTCGAGAAGGGCCCGCTGTCCGTCACCGAGAAGCAGGCGCAGTACGAGATCGTCGGGCTGAAGGGCGAGGACGCGGCCAACACCTACGGCCTCTCCGAGAAGATCACCCTCGACAAGCAGGACTTCCAGGGCATCCGCGCCGCCTACGAGTTCGACCCGGTGGCGGAGAAGTACGTCCCCGTGGAGCCGATGGACAAGGCCCGCTGGTACCCGACCCTGGTCGGCCTGCCCGACGGCCGCATCCTGGCCGTCTCCGGCCTGGACGACGTGGGCATGATCGACCCGGGCGACAACGAGATCTACGACCCGAGGACCAGGAAGTGGAACCCGGGCCCCAAGCGGTACTTCCCCACCTACCCCGCCCTCTTCCTCACCAAGGGCGGCAAGCTGTTCTACCCCGCCGCGAACGCGGGCTACGGCCCCGCCGACCAGGGCCGCGCGCCGGGCCTGTGGGACCTGGAGAACAACACCTTCCAGCGCGTCCCCGGCCTGAAGGACGCCGACCAGACGGAGACCGCGGCCTCCCTCCTGCTGCCCCCGGCCCAGGACCAGAAGGTGATGATCCTCGGCGGCGGCGGGGTGGGCGAGTCGAAGAAGTCCACGCCCCGCACGGCCGTCGTCGACCTCACCAAGGACAACCCGGTCTTCGAGGACGGCCCCGACCTCCCCCAGGGCACCCGCTACCTCAACAGCGTGATCATGCCGGACGACTCCGTCTTCACGACCAACGGCTCCAGCGACTACCGCGGCCGCAGCGCCAGCAACATCTTCAAGGCGCAGTTCTACGACCCCAAGGCCAACGCCTTCCGGGAGGCGGCGGCGCCCACCATCGGCCGCAACTACCACTCCGAGGCGCTGTTGCTGCCCGACGGCCGGGTGGCCACCTTCGGCTCGGACCCGCTCTTCGACGACCAGCAGAACACCAAGCTCGGCCACTTCGAGCAGCGCATGGAGGTCTTCACCCCGCCCGCGCTCCACAAGAACGCCGCGAACCGCCCCATGCTTGCGGACGGTCCCCGGAAACTGGCCCCCGACCACCGGGTGACGTACCGCACCGACCACCCGGAACGCGTCGCCACGGCCCGGCTGATGCGCCCGAGCGCGGTCACGCACACCACGGACGTCGAACAGCGCTCCATCGACCTGCCCATGACCAAGAAGGGCAAGTCGGTCACCTTCGACGTGCCGAAGGACCGCACCCTCGTACCGCCCGGCTGGTACATGCTCTTCGTGACGGACAAGGAGGGCACGCCGTCAGAGGCGAAGTGGCTGCACGTCACCTGAGTGAGGCAGGCTCAGTCGGCGGCGTTCCGCGCCAGCCCCAACGCATACTCCGGCCACCACCGCCCCGCCGCGGGCCCGCCCTGGCACTCCCCGTCCGACTCCCCGGGCCGCTTGATCCACAGGTAGGCGTCCACGGCGGGCTGGTCGGTGTCGGTGGTCGGCGGGGTGCCCAGCGCCCGCCCCGGCGGGTTGCACCACACGCCGGGCAGCGGGCCGTTGCCGTTGCGGCTGGTGTCGATGACGAAGTGCTTGCCGCCCAGCGCCCGGGAGAGCCGCAGCCCGTACGCCGTGGTGGTGTCGTTCGTCTGGAAGTTGGAGACATTGAGCGCGAAGCCGTCGGCCTGGGCGATCCCGGACCGCCGCAGCGGCTCCACGAGCTTGAACGGCTCCCGGATCCAGTCCGGGTTCCCGGCGTCCAGGTACACCTTGGTGTGCGGCTGCGCCTTCAGCCGCTGGACCGCCTCGCTGAGCAGCCGCTCCCGTTCGGCGTGCAGCGCGGGGGGCGTGCACCCGTCGATGATGTGTGCGACGGCGTCGGGCTCCAGCACCACCAGGGCCTTGGCGTCGCCGATCGCGTCGGCGAACCTGCCGATCCACTGCCGGTAGGCGCCCGCGTCCGCCGCGCCGCCCGCCGAGTGCTGGCCGCAGTCCCGGTGCGGGATGTTGTACGCCGCGAACACCGCCGTCTGCCCGGTGCGCCGGGCCCCGGCGACGGCCGCGCTGACCAGGGGCGTCGGGTCGATCTCCCCGGCGGGCCAGAGCGCGGCGGGCCGCTCGGCGATGCGCTGGAGCAGGTCGGCGTCCTGGGCGCGGCCCTGTCGCCGCCAGCGCTCCATCTGCTGGACGGCCGGGCTGTCCGGCTCGACCCAGAACGGGGCGGCGGCCAGGGCGGGCTCCCCCTTGGAGGCGGCCCCGGCGACGGAGGCCTCGTTGACATCGGGTGCGGACGAGCAGCCCGCGACGATCCCGAGGACGGAGAGTGCCGCGAGGGTGCGGATCAGCCGGCGCATGCTGCTCCCTGGGACGGTGGAGGCCTGGGCGGCCCGGTCGGCCAGTGACGGTGACGCGATCGATGACAGTGGGCAAGCAAATACTCACAAACCGTGCCAATCCTGACACAACACCCCAACCCGTCGACTGACCGAAACGCGAGACAGGGCTGACCGGCATGTGACCGGCCGGTAAGGTCTGGTGACGTGCCGAAGCCGCTCAGCCTCCCGTTCGACCCCATCGCCCGCGCCGACGAACTCTGGCAACAGCGCTGGGGGAGTGTGCCGGCCATGGCCGCGATCACCTCGATCATGCGGGCCCAGCAGATCCTGCTCGCCGAGGTCGACGCGGTGGTCAAGCCGTACGGCCTGACGTTCGCGCGCTATGAGGCGCTGGTGCTGCTCACCTTCTCCAAGGAGGGCGAGCTGCCGATGTCCAAGATCGGTGAGCGTCTGATGGTGCACCCGACGTCCGTGACGAACACGGTCGACCGCCTGGTGAGGTCGGGCCTGGTGGCCAAGCGCCCCAACCCCAACGACGGCCGGGGCACCCTCGCCTCCATCACCGACAAGGGCCGCGAGGTCGTGGACGCCGCCACCCGCGACCTGATGGCCATGGACTTCGGGCTGGGCGCGTACGACGCGGAGGAGTGCGGGGAGATCTTCGCCATGCTCCGCCCGCTGCGGATCGCGGCGCGGGACTTCGATGACGAGTGACCGGGAAAGCGACCCGGCCCAAGATCTCCCGGAACGGGTGGTTACGCTCGACGGCATGAAGAAAAGCGTGCTGACCCGCTACCGGGTCATGGCCTACGTCACCGGTGTGCTGCTCGTCCTGCTGACCTTCGGCATGATCGGCAAGTACGCGCTCGATCTCGGCGGCGCGGCCGACTTCACCCAGGTCGTCAGCATCGCGCACGGCTGGCTGTACGTCGTGTACCTGGTCTTCGCGTTCGACCTGGGCGCCAAGGCGAAGTGGCCGATCGCCAAGCAGGTGTGGGTGCTGCTGGCCGGGACGATCCCGACCGCCGCCTTCTTCGTGGAGCGCCGGATCAGCCGCGAGCTGGAGGGCGTGCTCACGGACGGGGAGCCCGCGGCCGTCAAGGCCTGACGGCAGGCGTACGGCCGTACGGAACGCGCGTACGGCTGTCTGTCATACACACGTACGGCTGTCAGCCATCGACATTTACTAGGACGTCCAAGTAAATTTGAAGGCATGGACGCTCACGCCATCGAGGAAGGCCGCCGTCGCTGGCAGGCCCGGTACGACGCCGCGCGCAAGCGCGACGCGGATTTCACCACGCTCTCCGGCGATCCCGTGGAGCCGGTGTACGGTCCCCGACCCGGGGACACCTATGAGGGCTTCGAGCGGATCGGCTGGCCCGGGGAGTACCCCTTCACCCGCGGGCTCTATCCGACCGGCTACCGGGGGCGGACCTGGACCATCCGGCAGTTCGCCGGATTCGGCAACGCCGAGCAGACGAACGAGCGCTACAAGATGATCCTCCGCAACGGCGGCGGCGGACTCTCGGTCGCCTTCGACATGCCGACGCTGATGGGCCGCGACTCCGACGACCCGCGCTCGCTCGGCGAGGTCGGGCACTGCGGCGTGGCGATCGACTCGGCGGCCGACATGGAGGTGCTGTTCCGGGACATCCCGCTCGGCGACGTCACCACGTCCATGACGATCTCCGGCCCGGCCGTGCCCGTGTTCTGCATGTACCTCGTCGCCGCCGAACGGCAGGGCGTCGACCCGTCGGTGCTCAACGGCACGCTGCAGACGGACATCTTCAAGGAGTACATCGCGCAGAAGGAGTGGCTGTTCCAGCCCGAGCCGCATCTGCGACTGATCGGCGACCTCATGGAGCACTGCGCCGAGCGCATCCCCGCGTACAAGCCGCTGTCCGTCTCCGGCTACCACATCCGCGAGGCCGGGGCGACGGCCGCGCAGGAGCTGGCGTACACGCTCGCCGACGGCTTCGGCTACGTCGAGCTGGGGCTGTCCCGCGGCCTCGACGTCGACGTCTTCGCCCCGGGTCTGTCCTTCTTCTTCGACGCGCACGTCGACTTCTTCGAGGAGATCGCCAAGTTCCGCGCGGCCCGGCGGATCTGGGCGCGCTGGATGCGGGACGTGTACGGCGCGCGGACCGACAAGGCCCAGTGGCTGCGCTTCCACACGCAGACCGCCGGGGTCTCGCTGACCGCCCAGCAGCCGTACAACAACGTCGTCCGTACGGCGGTGGAGGCGCTGGCCGCGGTCCTCGGCGGCACGAACTCCCTGCACACCAACGCCCTGGACGAGACCCTCGCGCTCCCCTCCGAGCAGGCGGCGGAGATCGCGCTGCGCACGCAGCAGGTGCTGATGGAGGAGACCGGGGTCGCCAACGTCGCCGATCCGCTGGGCGGTTCCTGGTTCGTCGAGCAGCTGACGGACCGGATCGAGGCGGACGCGGAGAAGATCTTCGAGCAGATCAGGGAGCGGGGGCTGCGGGCGCACCCCGACGGACAGCACCCGATCGGGCCGGTCACCTCCGGCATCCTGCGGGGCATCGAGGACGGGTGGTTCACCGGGGAGATCGCGGAGTCCGCCTTCCGGTACCAGCAGGCCTTGGAGAAGGGTGACAAGAAGGTGGTCGGCGTGAACGCCCACACCGGGTCGGTCACCGGGGACCTGGAGATACTGCGGGTCAGCCATGAGGTGGAGCGCGAGCAGAACCGCGTGCTCGGGGAGCGGCGGGTCGCCCGCGACGACGCGGCCGTGCGCTCCGCCCTGGACGCGATGCTCGCCGCCGCGCGCGACGGTTCCAACATGATCGAGCCCATGCTGAACGCGGTCCGCGCGGAGGCGACCCTCGGGGAGATCTGCGGGGTGCTGCGGGACGAGTGGGGGGTGTACACGGAGCCCGCCGGTTTCTGACCCCCTCGGCTGGTGCGGGGCGGGGGTGTTGCGCGGCGCGGCGGGGTGCCGCTGCGCCCACCCTCCCCCGGGCTCTCGGCTTCGCTCGAGCAGGGGGGAACCCATCGCCCCAGCGGCACGACTGCCCGCGGCCAGGGCGGCTGCGGCTCTCGCCGCTGTGCTGTCAGGCAGGCGTGACTGTGCCGGTCCAGGGGCGCGGGGAACTGCGCGACCAGCCACACACCACCCGCACCCCGCTCCCGGCCGTCACCCCGCGGACGCCGCCGCCAACCCGGACACCAGCACCGTCGTGAACCCCCGCACCCACTCCTCGTCCACCGGCTCCCCGCTCACCACGCACCGATGGACCACCGCCCCGGCGACCACATCGAAGATGAGGTCGACGGTACGGCCGGGGTCGGAGTCCGCGGGCTCGGCGGGCAGTTCCCCGCGGGCCTGGGCCCGGGCCCGCCCCTCCAGCACGAGACGCTTCTGACGGTCGACGATGGACGCCCGGATCCGCTCCCGGAGGGCGTCGTCGCGCGTGGACTCCGCGACGACGGCCATCAGGCCACTGCGAGCCTCCGGGCGGGCCAGGATCGTCGCGAACTGAAGGACCACGCCCTCGATGTCCGCCGCCAGCGTGCCCCGGTCCGGCAGCCGCAGTTCGTCGAAGAGTTCCGCCACCGCGTCCACGACGAGTTCGTTCTTTCCGGGCCACCGGCGGTAGAGGGTCGTCTTGGCGACCCCCGCCCGCGCCGCGACATCGCCCACCGTCAGCCGGGACCACCCCAGTTCGACCAGGGCCGCCCGCGTGGCGGCCAGGATCGCGGCGTCCGCGGCGGCACTGCGCGGCCGCCCGGCACGCCCGGCGGGAACAGGGCTGGTGGGCGTGGACATCCCCCGACCATAACCGCCGCGCGCCCAGGCGCCACGAGTGAGGCACATCACCGGCTGCCACTCCAGAAACAGCACCGAAACGCCCCCCACCCACGCCCCACCCGTATTACGCTACGACCCGTATCGAATCGAACGCACCGGCCGTATTCCACGGCGTTTTCACTCATGCGCGGGATCGGGGGAGGATAGACGCATGCAGCCACGGAACATGTCCATGAGCGGCGTCGTCGACCTCGCCGCGGTGAAGGCGGCCCAGGAGGCCAAGGCCAAGGCCGAGCAGGCGCGCGCGGAAGCGGCCCGGCAGGGCGGGGGCGGGGCGATCTCCCCCGCCGATCTCGTCATCGACGTCGACGAGGCCACCTTCGAGCGTGACGTCCTCCAGCGCTCCACCGAGGTTCCCGTCGTCCTCGACTTCTGGGCCGAGTGGTGTCAGCCCTGCAAGCAGCTGAGCCCGGTCCTGGAGCGGCTCGCCGTCGAGTACAACGGGCGCTTCCTCCTTGCCAAGATCGATGTCGACGCCAACCAGATGCTGATGCAGCAGTTCGGGATCCAGGGGATCCCGGCCGTCTTCGCCGTCGTGGCGGGCCAGGCGCTGCCCCTCTTCCAGGGCGCCGCGGGCGAGTCGCAGATCCGCCAGACGCTGGACCAGTTGGTGTCCGTCGCCGAGCAGCGGTTCGGGCTGACCGGCCTGACCGTCGACCCGGACGCCGAGCCGGGCGGCGGCGGCCCCGTCGAGCAGGCGGCCGAGGTGCCCGCCGGTCCCCACGAGACGGCGCTGAACGCCGCCGCGGAGGCGCTGGACGCCGGTGATCTGGACGGTGCCGTCCGGGCGTACCAGAACGTCCTGTCCGACGACCCCGCCCACCCGGAGGCCAAACTGGGCCTCGCCCAGGCCGAGTTGCTCCGCCGGGTGCAGGGCATGGACCCGCAGCGGGTGCGCAAGGAGGCGGCCGAGAAGCCCGGTGACGCCGGGGCGCAGATCGCCGCCGCCGACCTGGATCTGGTCGGCGGGCACGTCGAGGACGCCTTCGCGCGGCTCATCGACACCGTGCGCCGCACCGCGGGCGACGACCGGGACGCCGTACGACTGCGGCTGTTGGAGCTGTTCGAGGTCATCGGGGCCGACGACCCCCGGGTGACCGCCGCTCGACGGGCGCTGGCACGGGCCCTGTTCTGACGGTGTCCGAGTGACGGAACTGCCGACGGGACGTCAAAGCGGTCGCGCTTTGCCAAAACTTGGTAATCGCGGCCGCTGTTACTGCAAGTAAGTCGATGCCGTTGGTCTGTCGGATTCTGTCCCTCGATCAAATGTTTTGTCCTCCCCTCTCGTGACACCGAGCGTTGCCGTCCGGTCCGTATGGGTCGTGGCGTGGTTATCCGGCCGTTACTAGCGAGTAACGAACCCCCTTGTGCGCGCGGCGAGAATGCACCACGATCGGCCACGCTCGGTCCGTTCCCGTCCCCCCGACAGCCAATCGGGTCGCGGGTTTCCCTGGATCCCCACCGAGCAGAGCCGGACGGCAGTGGCGCCGGCTCTTGGACAGGGGGGTCTTCGCCCGAGCGGCGAAGCCTGTCCGGCAAGGTTGTGCGTGATGCGTGTCAGGCGCGACCAGTGGTTGTCGCTCGGGGGTGATCGCCGGTGATTCGGGCGCGGGTTCGCGCCGCCGAGCGCGGGCGTTCTCCTTCCCGAGGACGGAGCACTTCTCCCATCCCTGCCCGGCCGGGCCGCCTTTCGGGGGTCGGTCAGGACAGGAGATGTACGTCCGAGAAGGAGGAAATATGCAGTCCCAGGTGCGTGGTGGGACCAGATGGAAGCGGTTCGCTGTGGTCATGGTGCCCAGCGTTGCCGCCACGGCAGCAATAGGTGTCGCCCTGGCGCAGGGCGCTCTCGCGGCGTCGTTCAGCGTTTCCGGTCAGTCGTTCAAGGTCACGACCAAGCAGCTCGACGGTACGGGTTTCTCGCAGTACGGCGCGCTGGACGAGGGCTACACGCTCGACGGCAAGAAGACGGTTCACCCCGTCGCCGTCTCGGCGTTCAAGTCCGCGACCATCAAGAGCCTGTGTCAGTCCGTCGTCACCCCGAACATTCCGGTGCTCGGGAACGTCAGCCTGATCCTGCGTGCGGGCGACGGTGACACGCCGGTCAAGGCGCAGAACCTGTACATCGACGTCGCCCAGCTCGAGGCCGACGCGACGTTCCGCGGCATCGACATCGGTGTGGCGGCGAAGGACGCCTCCAAGGGTCCGGGCATGAAGGGCGGAAGCGAGCAGTCCAACCCCTTCGGGTTCGCCCAGCAGGCCGACTCGGTGACCCTGAAGGACGTGAAGCAGACGGCGTGGGCGACCACCGCCGGAACCTTCAAGCTCAGCGGCCTGAAGATGTCGCTGTCGACGGGTGTCAAGGAGTGCTACTAAGCACTCGATGACGGGCGGGGGCGTCAACGGCGCCCCGCCCGTTCACTCCCATCGGCCTTCTTCACGATGGTTCACCTTGCTGCGCGTATCCCCGCGCCCAGCATCCGCAGTACATCTCACCACCACAGCAACGCCGTTCCAGGGAGCTGTTTTCCATGAGCGCCGAGACTCCTGCCGCGCCCGGCCGTGACGAGCACTACCTCCGGGTATTCAGGCGCAACTTCCGCGCCTGGCGGGGCACCAGGCCGTTCTGGGCCGGCCTGTTCGTCATCCTCGGCGGGCTCCCCATCGCCTACTTCCCGTACGCAAACCTCCAGATCGGGCATCTGACGCTGGCGATGGCCACCACCGCCGGTGCCGGATCGCTGATCATCGGCGTGCTGCTCGTCGTCCTGGGTTTCAGCCTCTGGTTCCAGAAGCACGTCCGGGTCTTCGCGGGTGTCGCCGCGATCCTGCTGGCGCTGGTGTCCATTCCGGTGTCCAACCTCGGCGGCTTCCTCATCGGCTTCCTGTTCGCCCTCATCGGCGGCGCGATGGCCGTGGCCTGGGCCGAGGGCGCTCCGGAGGCGCCGTGGTCGGCGAACGGCGCGGGCGCGGGCGGGGACGGCGCTCCCGAGAGCACGACGGCGACCCCGGCGACCCTCGCCGACGGCACGCCGACCGCCGAGGGCACCACGGTCACCGACGGCCCCTCGGCCGCCGGGGCCGCGGAGGCCGGGCCCGAGGGCGGGGTGCGTGAGAGCGACTATCTGTCAAAGAGCCCGGCCAACGAGGCGAACGGGAGGCACAGTGCCGGCTGACGAGGTGACCCACGGGACTGAGGTGGACGAGTCCCGTGTGAGAACCGGGCCGCGCCACGCGGCACCCAAGAAGCCGCTGTTCACCAGGTTTCACATGCCGGCCGGAAAGGCGATAGCCCTCGCGGCGATGCCGACCGCGGTCCTCATGGGACTGGGCTTCACCCCGAAGCTCGCCCTCGCCGAGGACCGTCCGGCGCCGCGGAGCCTGACGGCCGACGAGTACAAGGACTGCATCGAGGCCCTGGAGGACGCCGAGAACGGTGACTCCGAGGAGACCTCGCCGACGCCCTCGGCGACCGAGTCCGCGTCGCCGACCCCCTCGGCGACGCCGGGCGGGGGCGAGCCCTCTTCGCCGGATTCAGGTTCCGACGACGAGACCGCGCCCGAGCCCTCGGAGTCCTCCGCCGGGGACACCCAGCCCTCCGGTACGGAGCAGGACTCCGGCGCGGACCAGGACTCCGGCGACCCGGCCCCCGAGCCCGAGCCGTCCCCGTCCGAGACCGACAAGGGCGTCCTGGAGACCATCGGGGACACCGTCACCGGTGTCGTCGACGGCGTCGTCTCCGGCATCACGGGTGGCGGCGACGAGCCCGCGACCGCGTCCCCGTCCCCCACGCCCACCGCGTCCGCCCCGGCGGGCACGGAGGCGGCGGACACCAAGGCCGACGAGGGCGAGGGCACGTCCGACCCCGTCGGGGACACCGCCGAGGAGGTCACCGACGCGGTCGAGGACACCACCGACCAGGTGGACGAGGCGGGCGAGGCGGCCGAGGACGCCACCGCGTCCCCGACGCCCACGCCCACGCCCACCCCGTCCGCGAGCGAGACGACCGACCTCGAGGACTGCCCGGTCGCCACGGACGAGGAGGGCGGCGTCGACAACGCCGTCCCGCTGCCGGACGACCCGTGGTACCTGGACGCCAGCTCGCTGCTGCTGAAGGGCGCCAAGTACGAGGGCATCGTCGAGGTGAAGACGGCCAGCGGCAAGGTCAAGAAGGTGCTGAAGTACGTCATATCCGACGGCACCGACATAGGCGACCTGCACCAGACGGTGAAGGACCCGCAGTCCGGCAAGACCTACCACGTGCAGGCGGCCAAGGGTTCGACGTCCACGATCCGCGACGGCGACACGGTGATGTACACGGAGAGCATCTCGGGCAATCTGCTCGGGCTGATACCGATCACCTTCGACCCGGAGCACCCGCCGCCCCTGGACATCCCGCTCATCTACTTCACCAAGGTGAAGGTCGTGCAGGCGGGCCAGTTCGGCGGAACCCTGCACGTGCCGGGGCTCCACCAGTACATCACGGACTGACCCCGGCCCCTCGAACCCACCCGGGAGCCGCACAGCCGAGGGCGCCCCTGTTCCGAACAGGGGCGCCCTCGGCGTCGTACCACCGCTACCACCGTCTTGCGTCGACGGTCAGTTGCCCGCGTCCCCACCCAGGTGGTGGACCCGCACCATGTTGGTGGTGCCGGGGACGCCGGGAGGCGAACCGGCGGTGATGACCATGGTGTCGCCCGGGTCGAAGAGGTTGAGCTTGGCGATCTCCTGGTCCACCAGGTCCACCATCTCGTCGGTGCTGTTCACGAACGGCACGACGTGCGGCTCGACACCCCAGCTGAGGGTGAGCTGGTTGCGGGTGGCCTCGTCGGTGGTGAAGGCGAGGATCGGCTGGATGGCGCGGTAGCGCGAGAGCCGACGGGCGGTGTCACCGGACTGGGTGAAGGCCACCAGGCCCTTGCCGCCGAGGAAGTCGGCGATCTCGGCGGCGGCGCGCGCCACCGAACCGCCCTGCGTGCGCGGCTTCTTGCCGGGCACCAGCGGCTGGAGGCCCTTGGAGAGCAGCTCCTGCTCGGCGGCCTGCACGATCTTCGACATCGTCTTGACGGTCTCGATCGGGTACGCGCCCACCGAGGACTCCGCCGACAGCATGACCGCGTCCGCGCCGTCCAGGATCGCGTTGGCCACGTCGGAGGCCTCGGCGCGGGTCGGCCGCGAGTTGGTGATCATCGACTCCATCATCTGGGTCGCGACGATCACCGGCTTGGCGTTGCGGCGGCACATCTCGATGAGCCGCTTCTGCACCATGGGGACCTTCTCGAGCGGGTACTCGACGGCGAGGTCACCACGGGCCACCATCACGGCGTCGAACGCCATCACGACGTCCTGCATGTTCGCCACCGCCTGCGGCTTCTCCACCTTGGCGATGACCGGGACCCGGCGGCCCTCCTCGTCCATCACGCGGTGCACGTCGGCGACGTCCTTGGCGTCCCGCACGAAGGACAGGGCGACCATGTCGCAGCCCATGCGCAGGGCGAACCGCAGGTCCTCGACGTCCTTCTCGGACAGCGCCGGGACGTTCACGGCCGCGCCGGGCAGGTTGATGCCCTTGTGGTCGGAGACGACACCGCCCTCGATGACGATCGTCTTCACCCGCGGGCCCTCGACGTCCAGGACCTTCAGCTCGACGTTGCCGTCGTTGATCAGGATCTGGTCGCCGCGGGAGACGTCGCCGGGCAGGCCCTTGTAGGTGGTGCCGCAGATCGTCTTGTCACCAGGGACGTCCTCGGCGGTGATGGTGAACTCGTCGCCACGGACCAGCTCGACCGGTCCTTCGGCGAAGGTCTCCAGCCGGATCTTCGGGCCCTGGAGGTCGGCGAGGACACCCACGGCCCGGCCGGTCTCCTTGGCGGCGGCCCGGACACGGTCGTACCGCCCCTGGTGCTCGGCGTGCGTGCCATGGCTGAAGTTGAAACGGGCCACGTTCATACCCGCCTCGATCAGCGCGACAAGCTGCTCGTGGGAGTCGACCGCGGGGCCGAGAGTACAGACGATTTTCGAACGGCGCATGGGGCGATCCTATCGGTTTGTTTCGCCGCGGAATATTCCGTCTGGCGGAATGTACAAGTGAGGTTCTCGGCGCTCAGTTGCTCTTTCCGACCAGCGCATAGGTCTGGGTGGCGATCTCCAGTTCTTCGTCCGTCGGCACCACGGCGACCGCCACCCGCGAGCCGCCCGGAGAGATCAGCCGCGGCTGGTCGCTCCGTACGGCGTTCAGCTCGTCGTCGACGGCCAGGCCCAGTGCCTCAAGGCCCGCGACCGCCGCCTGCCGCACCGGCGCGGCGTTCTCCCCGACACCGGCCGTGAAGGCCACCGCGTCCACCGTGCCGAGCACCGCGTAATAGGCGCCGATGTACTTCCTCAAACGATGAATGTAGATGTCGAAGGCGAGTTGCGCCTGTTCGTCACCCTCATCGACACGGCGGCGGATCTCCCGCATGTCGTTGTCACCGCACAGCCCGATCAACCCGCTCCTCTTGTTGAGAAGAGTGTCGATCTCGTCCGTGGACATTCTGCCAACGCGCATCAAATGGAAGATGACGGCGGGATCCACGTCACCGGAGCGCGTACCCATCACCAGCCCCTCCAAAGGCGTCAGCCCCATGGAGGTGTCCACGCACCGCCCGGCGCGCACCGCCGAGGCGGACGCCCCGTTGCCCAGGTGCAGCACGATCACATTGACGTCGGCCGGGTCCTTGCCGAGCAGCTTCGCGGTCGCCCGCGAGACGTACGCGTGCGAGGTGCCGTGGAAGCCGTAGCGCCGGATGCGGTGCTCGTCGGCGGTCTTGACGTCGATCGCGTAGCGGGCGGCCGACTCCGGCATGGTGGTGTGGAAGGCGGTGTCGAAGACGGCGACCTGCGGCAGGTCGGGCCGCAGCGCCTGCGCCGTGCGGATGCCGGTGAGGTTGGCCGGGTTGTGCAGCGGGGCGACCGGGATCAGCCGCTCGATCTCGGCGAGCACGGCGTCGTCGATCACGGTCGGCTCGGTGAAGTGCTTCCCGCCGTGCACCACCCGGTGCCCGATCGCCGCCAGCTCGGGGGAGTCCAGGCCGAGACCGTCCTTGGCCAGCTCCGCCGCTACGGCTTTCAGGGCAGCCTCGTGGTCGGCGATCGGGCCGGTCCACTCGCGGCTCTCGCCGCCGGTGTGCAGCGGGGTGTGCTTCAGCCGCGAGGTCTCCTCGCCGATGCGCTCGACGAGACCCGCCGCGAGGCGGGCGTTGTCGCTCATGTCGAGCAGTTGGTACTTCACCGACGAGGAGCCGGAGTTGAGGACGAGGATTCGCGACGAACTCACTGCACTCACTGCTGGGACGCCTTCTCGACGAGGGGGGACTGGGCTTGGATCGCCGTGATGGCGACGGTGTTGACGATGTCCTGCACGAGCGCGCCCCGGGACAGGTCGTTGACCGGCTTGCGCAGACCCTGGAGCACCGGCCCGACGGCGATCGCGCCCGCCGAGCGCTGCACGGCCTTGTAGGTGTTGTTCCCGGTGTTCAGGTCGGGGAAGATCAGCACGCTGGCCTGCCCGGCGACCTCCGACTCCGGCAGCTTGGTCGCCGCGACCGTCGGCTCCACCGCGGCGTCGTACTGGATCGGCCCCTCGGCCCGCAGGTCCGGCCGGAGCGAGCGCACCAGCTCGGTCGCCTCGCGCACCTTGTCCACATCGGCGCCCGTCCCGGACGTACCCGTGGAGTACGACAGCATGGCGATCCTCGGCTCGACGCCGAACTGGGCGGCCGTGGACGCCGACTGGATGGCGATGTCGGCGAGCTGCTCGGCGTTCGGGTCGGGGTTGACCGCGCAGTCGCCGTAGACGAGCACCTTGTCGGCCAGGCACATGAAGAACACCGACGACACGATGGACGCGTCCGGCTTGGTCTTGATGATCTCGAAGGCGGGCCGGATGGTCGCGGCCGTGGAGTGCACGGACCCGGACACCATGCCGTCCGCGAACCCTTCCTGCACCATCAGCGTTCCGAAATAATTCACGTCGGACACCACGTCGTACGCCAGCTCCACCGTCACGCCCCGGTGGGCGCGCAGGGCGGCGTACTTCTCCGCGAAGCCGTCGCGCAGCTCGCTCGTGGCCGGGTCGATCAGCTGGGCGTCGCCGAGGTCGATGCCGAGGTCCGCGGCCTTCTTGCGGATCGCGTCGACCGGCCCGAGCAGCGTCAGCTCGCACACCCCGCGCCGCAGCAGCACCTCCGCCGCGTGCAGCACCCGCTCCTCGGTGCCCTCCGGCAGCACCACCCGGCGCAGGTCGGAGCGGGCCTGCTCGAGGAGCTTGTGCTCGAACATCATCGGCGTCACCCGGTCGGTGCTGGGCGCGCTGACCCGGGTGAGGAGGTCACCGGTGTCGACATACCGCTCGAACAGGCCGAGCGCGGTCTCCGCCTTGCGCGGGGTGGCGGCGTTCAGCTTGCCCTCCAGGGAGAACAGCTGCTCGGCGGTGGGGAAGCTGTTGCCGGGCACGGAGAGGACCGGGGTGCCGGGGGCGAGCCGGGCGGCCAGCGTCAGCACGTCCTCGCTGGGCGCCTCGCCCAGGGTGAGGACGACGCCGGCTATCGGCGGGGTGCCCGCGCTGTGCGCGGCGAGGGCGCCCACCACCAGGTCGGCCCGGTCGCCCGGGGTGACCACCAGCGTGCCCGGGGTCAGGGCGCTGAGGAAGTTGGGCAGCATGGCCCCGCCGAAGACGAACCCGAGGGCGTCCCGCGCCAGGCCCGAGTCATCGCCGAGCAGCACCTTCGCGCCCAGCGCCTGGGCGATCTGGGAGACCGTCGGCGCGGACAGCGCGGGCTCGTCGGGCACCACGTAGCAGGGCACCGGCAGCCGGGAGGAGAGCCGTTCGGCGATCTCGTCGCGGTCCTCACGGGCCACCCGGTTGACGATCATCGCGAGCACGTCGCAGCCGAGCCCGTCGTAGGCCCGGTAGGCGTTGCGCGCCTCGGCCCGCACGGCGTGCGCGGACTGCTTGCGGCCGCCGACGACGGGGAGCACGGAGGCGCCGAACTCGTTGGCGAGCCGGGCGTTCAGGGACAGCTCGTCCGGGAACTGGGTGTCGGCGAAGTCGGTGCCGAGGACCAGTACGACGTCGTAGTCACGCGCCACGAGATGAAAGCGGTCGACCAGGGTGGAGACCAGCTCGTCCGTGCCCTGCTCGGCCTGGAGGGCGGAGGCCTCCTGGTAGTCCATGCCGTAGACGGTCGCCGGGTCCTGGCTCAGCCGGTACCGGGACCGCAGCAGCTCGAAGAGGCGGTCGGGTCCGTCGTGGACCAGTGGACGGAACACGCCCACGCGGTCGACCTGCCGGGTCAGCAGCTCCATGACCCCCAGCTCGACGACCTGGCGGCCGTCGCCGCGGTCGATGCCGGTCACGTACACGCTGCGCGTCACGCGTGCTCTCCGTTTCGTGTCGGGTGGACGTTTCGAGTGGAGTGGCCTGGGGGTCCTTCGGCCGCGTCGCCGGTTTCCAGGGTCGCAAAAATCGCCCACCGAGGTGAGTGAAACCCTCTTGACAATACCCCTGCCGATGGATAAAGCACTCGCCAGGTGCGGAGTGGCAGCGGCGTGCGGCATGAAACAATCGTCACTGGCTCACCGGCATCGAGATTGAGCAGGAGACACAGCACGATGCGTATCGGAGTTCTCACCGCAGGCGGCGACTGCCCGGGCCTCAACGCAGTGATCCGGTCGGTCGTGCACCGAGCGGTCGCACACTACGGCGACGAGGTCATCGGCTTCGAGGACGGCTACGGCGGTCTGCTGGACGGCCGCTACCGCCCCCTCGACCTCAACGGCGTCAGCGGCATCCTCGCCCGCGGCGGCACCATCCTCGGCTCCTCCCGGCTGGAGCGCGACCGGCTCCGCGAGGCCTGCGAGAACGCCCCCGACATCGCCCGTGACTTCGGCATCGACGCCCTGATCCCGATCGGCGGCGAGGGCACGCTGACCGCGGCGCGGATGCTGTCCGACGCGGGCCTGCCCGTCGTGGGCGTCCCCAAGACGATCGACAACGACATCTCCTCCACGGACCGCACCTTCGGCTTCGACACCGCGGTGGGCGTCGCCACCGAGGCGATGGACCGCCTCAAGACCACCGCCGAGTCCCACCAGCGCGTGATGGTCGTCGAGGTCATGGGCCGCCACGCGGGCTGGATCGCCCTGGAGTCCGGCATGGCCGCCGGTGCGCACGGCATCTGCCTGCCGGAGCGCCCGTTCGACCCCGCCCAGCTGGTGAAGATGGTCGAGGAGCGGTTCGCCCGCGGCAAGAAGTTCGCCGTCATCTGCGTCGCCGAGGGCGCCCACCCCACCGACGGCACCATGGACTACGGCAAGGGCGAGATCGACCAGTTCGGCCACGAGCGCTTCCAGGGCATCGGTACCGCCCTCGCCCACGAACTGGAGCGCCGCCTCGGCAAGGAGGCCCGCCCGGTCATCCTCGGCCACGTCCAGCGCGGCGGCACGCCCACCGCGTACGACCGCGTCCTCGCCACCCGCTTCGGCTGGCACGCCGTGGAGGCCGCGCACCGCGGCGAGTTCGGCAACATGACGGCGCTGCGCGGCACCGAGATCCGGATGGTGCCGCTGGCGGACGCGGTCACGGAGCTGAAGACGGTCCCGAAGGACCGGATGGACGAGGCGGAGTCGGTCTTCTAGACCCGCCCCGGGCCGCTGCTTCACGCGGTATGGGACCGGACCGTCTGCCAGAAGTGGTCGACGATCCGGTCCAGGAAGTCCCGGCCGCGCTGGCCCGCGTCACCGCTGCCGCCGCCCCAGCTCAGCGTCGCGGTCATCTGCCCCTGGTAGGCGCCGTGCATCTCCCGGAGGACCGTCTCCAGGAGTGCCCGCTCCAGGGGCACCGCCTTGCTCACCGGCCGCACGTACCCCTGCCAGCGCGTGGTGACGGCATCGCGCAGCAACTCGGTGAGTTTCGGCTCCCGCCCCGTCACGGCGACGAAGCCGGGCAGGTCGAGTTCGAGGGCGTCGGCGAGGGCGGCGGACTGGCGGTCGTTGCCGCGCCAGGTGTCGTGCTCCTCCAGGCGCAGATAGGCCTGCAGCTCCATCCCGACCGCCCGCGCCACGTCCTCCGGGGCGACCCCCCGGGCGATCCGGTGCTCACGCAGGGTGCGCGGACGGCCGACGAGTTCGGCGGGGGAGCACCACAACACCCCCGAGAGCGCGGTGACTTCGCTGCCGCTGGGACTCGCCGCCCCGCGCTCCCACGCCACCACCAGATCCGCGGTGACATACGGCAGCCCGTACGAGGTGCGCAGTCCGTGGGCGACATGCTCGGGCCCCATCCCGAGTCCGGCGCGGAGTCTGCGGGCGGCCAGGGAGTTGAAGGGCGGGGTCGGCTGGCTCGGTCGAGCTGAGGGTTGGTGCACCCGCCTCAAGCTAGGCCCGGGGCGGCCGCGGTGACTACGGGCTGTCCGGACACAATCACAGATCGTAGGAAGGTACGGTTTTGGCTGCCCCGGAGGGTTACCGTCCGGTCACCCCTTGACGGCCCGGTGTGATCCCTCAGCCGAACGCGGGCACCACCCGCTCGTGGACGAGCCGGAGCCGGGGTGTCCACGTCGGCCAGGTCCGGCAGGTCGGGGTCGCCTTTCGGCGGGTTGTGCTTCCGCTCCTGTGGGCCGGTTGGCGGCGGTGTGTGGCTGGGCGTCGTGTGCTTCCGCTTCCGCGGGCCGGGCGGCGGCCCGCGGCCGGGAGTCGGCGTCGGCGGGCAGCACCTCGCCCGCCTACGACCGGAGTCGACGCCTTCACCCCTTCACCCCTTCACCGCCCCGCCCAGCGCGAACCCCCCGCCCAACCGCCGCGCCACCAGCACGTACAGCAGGATCACCGGCGTCGAGTAGATGACCGAGAACGCCGCCAACTGCCCGTAGACCACCGAACCCCGGTTCCCGAAGAACTCGTTGATGCTCACCGCGGCGGGCATCTGGTCCGGTGTCAGCAGCAGCATGAACGGCACGAAGAAGTTCCCCCACATCATGACGAAGGAGAAGACGGTCACTACCGCCACCCCTGGGCCCATCAGGGGGAGCACGACGCGGATGAGGGACTGGAGGGAGTTCGCTCCGTCCGTCCATGCCGCCTCCTCCAGTTCCTTTGGCACCCCGTCCATGAAGTTCTTCATCAGCCATATCGCGAACGGCAGTTGCGACGCGGCGAAGAAGAAGATCGTGCCCCGCATCGTGTCGATGAGGCTCACCTGGACGAACAGCGCGTACACCGGGACCATGATCGCCGTGATCGGCAGGCAGGTCGCGAACAGGATCGTCAGGAGGAAGGGGCGGTTCAGGCGGGACCGGAAGCGGGACAGTGGGTATGCCGCGAGCGCCGCGCACGCCACCGTCAGCGCGGTGCCGCCTCCGCACAGCAGCAGGCTGTTGAGGAGGGGGGTGAAGGTGACGTCGTCTGTCAGGACGGCGTCGAAGTTGTCCCAGGTCATCCCGTCCGGCACCGTCACCGTCAGGTCCGCGTGCGGGTCGAGCGACGACAGGATCACCCACGCCATGGGCAGGACGAAGGCCGCCGCCACCGCCAACAGGCCCGCGTCGGCGGCCAGCCGGTGTGCCGCTCTGCGAGATCGCATGGCGCGCTACACCTCCGTCCGCAGCAGCCGCAGGTACACCACCGAGAACAGGGAGCCGACGACCAGCAGGAGCAGGGCCACCGCCGTGCCGTAGCCGATCATGCTCTTCTGGAAGGCCTCCTCGTACATGAACAGCGGCAGCGTCTGGCTCTTGCCACTCGGGCCGCCCCTGGTCATCACCCAGATCAGCCCGAAGACGGAGAGGGTCTGGAGGGTGATGAGCATCAGGTTCGTGCCGATGGAGCGGCGGATCATCGGGAGCGTGATGTGCCACATGCGGCGCCAGCCGCCCGCGCCGTCGACCTCGGCCGCCTCCGTGATCTCCTGGGGGATCTCGTTCAGCGCCGCCGAGTAGACGAGCATCGAGAAGGCCGTGCCCCGCCACACGTTGGCGAACGACACCGCCAGGATCGGCAGCGTGTACAGCCAGTTCTGGGACGGCAGGTGGAGCCAGTCGAGGATGGCGTTCAGGGTGCCCTCGCGGCGGAAGAAGGCGTACAGGAGGAAGCCCGCCACGACCTCCGGGAGCACCCAGGCCGCGATGACGATCCCGCCGGTCAGCGTGCGCACCGGCTTCGACGCGCGCCGCATCAGGGACGCCAGCGCCAGGCCCAGGGTGTTCTGGCCGATCAGCGCCGACACGACCGTGAAGACGAGCGTCAGCCATACGGCGTTCAGGAACGCCTCGTCCCCGAACGCCGTACGGAAGTTCTCGAAGCCGACGAAGGAGTCCTCGGCCTGCCCGGTGAGCTGGAGGTCGGTGAAGGCGATGTAGGCGCAGTACGCGATCGGCCCGGCGAGGAAGAGGAGCAGGAGGACGACCGCGGGGGTGAGGGGGAGGAGCCGGACGGCTGCCCTGCGGACGACGGCCGGGGTGTTCACCTTTCGATCACTTGGTTGTCGGTGACCTCCCTGAGGCTCTCGTCGTAGCCGCGCGCCGCGTCCTCGACCGACACATCACCGGTGGTCACGCCCTCCATCGCCTCCTGGATGGCCGTGGAGACCTTCGGGTACGCCGGGTAGGCGGGGCGGTAGTGGGTGTGGCTCACCAGGTCCGTGAAGAACGTGATGCCGGGCTGGGCGTCGGCGTAGGCGGGGTCGTTCGCGACGTCCTCGCGGACCGCGATGCCGGAGTTGGCGATGTACCACTTCTGGGCGTTGGCCTTGGTCTGCATCGTCTTGATGAAGTCGAAGGCGAGGTCGGGGTTGGCCGCCTTGGCCGGGATCGCCCAGGTCCAGCCGCCGGACATGCTCACCTTGCCGGGCGCCTGGCCGTGCTGGGTGGGCATGGCGGCCAGGCCCAGCCTCTCGGACCACTCCGGCCATTCGTGGCCGCTGCCCTCCAGCCAGTCCTGCGGCAGCCAGGAGCCGTCCAGGTTGATGCCGAGCTTGCCCTGGGGGAGGAGTTCGCCGCGGACCCTGGTGCCGAAGTTGGGGTCGAGGGCGTCGGCGACATCGGGGCCGAGCTTCTCCTCGTAGACCGTCTCGACGAAGGCGAGGGCGTCCTTGAAACCCTGGCCGCCCGCGATCCACTTCTTCGACGCCTCGTCGTAGAGGGGGTCGGTGGTGCCGTCGTTCGTGCCGTAGAGCAGCATCTGGAAGCCCTGCATGGTGGCCGCCTCGCCCGCCGGTTTGCCCGTGTAGACGTTGAGCGGTGTCACCCCGGGGACTCTCTCCTTGATCGTGCGGGCCGCGTCGAGGACGTCGTCCCAGGTCTTCGGCTGCCAGTCGGCGGGCAGCCCGGCCTTCGCGAAGATGGCCTTGTCGAACCAGAGGCCCCGGGTGTCCGTGCCGTCGGGGACGCCGTACGTCTTGCCGTCCTCGCCCTTGGCCGCCGCCTTCGCCGTGTCGATGAACTGGTTCCAGTCCGGCCAGTCGGCGAGATAGGGGTCCAGGGGCTCCAAGTACCCGCTGGTGATGTCGGAGTTGATGAGGAACGTGTCCTCGTAGACCAGGTCGGGGGCGGTCTTGGGGGAGCGGAGCATCTGCTGGAGCTTGGTGTAGTACTCCGAGTCCGGGGCCTTGATGGGGACGAACTCGACCTTCTTGTCCGGGTACTCCTTCTCGAACTCCTTCTTGATGTCCGCGAGGAAGGTGTCCAGCACCTTGATGTTGTTGTCCGTGGACTGCTTGAAGGAGACCCTCACGGTGTCGGGATCACTGCCGGAGCCGCCGCCGCAGGCGGTGAGGGCGGTCGCGGCGAGGGTGGCGGAGGCGAGGAGCAGGGCGGGGGTTGCGGTGGGGCGCACGGGCATGACCTCCTGCGGACGCACGTCGTTGTGGCCGAGAGATGGCTGCGTGGTGAACGTAGGAGGGGAGTCTGGTCAGGTCAATGCGTCTGCGGCGGATTGGGCGTGGGTGGCTTCGGCGGGGGCGTCGGCTCGGGTGAAGGCGTCGGCTGACCGGAGGTAGCAGGCGTAGGCCTCGGTGTCCTGGTCGAGGTCCCTGTGGACGAGAGCCAGGCCGTACAGGGCCCGACCCTCGGCGTACCGGTCTTCGAACTCGCGCCAGACCTTGAGGGCCTCGCCGTACACCTCGATCGCCTCCGCCGCCCGGCCCGCGTGCCGCAGGGCGTCGCCGAGGCCGTGCCACGCCATTCCCTCGCCGTGGCGGTCACCGGTGCTCCGGAGCAGGTCACGGGCGTGGGTCAGAGCGTCGATGGCCTGCTGGGTCCGGCCCGCGAACCGCAGCGCGAGACCGAGACTGCTCCACGCGTGGCCCTCGCGGTTGCGGTTCCCAGCGTCCCGGTACAGGTCGCGGGCGCGCGTATGGGCCTCGATGGCCTCGTCGGCGCGCTTCAACAGGCGCAGCGTCGTGCCCAGGTTGTTCCACACGTCGGCCTCGCTGAGCCGGTCCCCGGTGACCTGGTACAGGCCAAGGGCGCTCTCGTGTGCGTCGATGGCCTCCTCGTCCAGGCCCGCTTCCAGGAGGCCGCCGCCGAGAACGGCCCAGGCGATGGCCTCGGCGCCGGTGTCCCCAGTGCGGTGGGCCGCTTCCTGGGCGGAGCGCCCGGTGGTGATCAGGTCGTCGAAGTACCGTCGCCAGGACAGGTACTTCGCCAGACGCGAGGCCAGCCGCACCGCCGCCCTCCCGTGCCGCTCATCGTCCGCCCACTGCACCGCCGCCACCAGCCCCGCCCGCTCCCCGTCCAGCCAGGCCAGCGCCGCCCCGCGGTCCGCGAATCGCTCCGGCTCCGGCAGCCCCGGCAGCCACCGCAGCCGGTCGTCGGCCGCGTCCGCCCACCGGTCGTAGAACTCCAGCAGCCGCTCCCGCGCCGCCCCCGCCTCCTCCTCCGTCACCACGCTCACCCCGAACGCCCGCACCAGGTCGTGCAGCCGCCACCGCACCGCGCCGTCCGTCGGTACCGGGGTCACCAGGTGCGAGGCGGCAAGCTCCTCCAGCAGTTCGGCGGTCCGGCCGGCCCCGAGGCCCGCGAGCGCCTCCGCCGCCTCCCCGCTGACCTCGGCCGTAGGCGCCACGCACACCAGCCGCAGCAACCGTGCCTGTTCGAGCGGTAGTTGCCCGTACGCCACCTCGAACACCGGCCGCACCCCGAGGGCCCCCGCCCGGTCCTCCGCCGCGCGCAGCTCGCCCGCGAGGGAGGCGATGGCCCGGTAGCGGCGCTTGCGCAGCATGCCCACGGCGATCCGCAGCGCCAGCGGATGATGGCCGCACAGCTCGGCCAGCTCGGCGACGGCCTCCGGCTCCCGCGCGGCCCGGTCGTCGTCGCCGTCGCTCAGCCGCAGCGACCGGTCGACGAGCCCGGCCGCGGCCTCCGGCTTCAGCACGTCGAGGTCCAGCAGCCGGGCGTCCAGGTCGGTCAGCCGGTCCCGGGAGGTGATCAGCACCCGGTGCTGGTCGGCCCCGGGGAAGAGCGGGGTCACCTGCGCCGGGTCCGACACGTTGTCGAGGACCAGCAGCATCGGCCGCCGCTCCTCGGACAGCCGCCGCCGGTACAGCGCGTACCGCGCGTGCGCCGTCTGCGGCAGCTCGGAGGCCCGCACGTCCATCCCGTCCAGCAGTGCGATCAGTGCCTGGTCCGCCGTCACGGGATCCTCGTCGTACCCCCGGAAGTCCACGAACAGCGTGCCACCGGGGAACCAGCCCGCACCGACCGCCCGGTGTCCCGCGCACAGCGCCAACGACGTCTTCCCGATCCCGCCCAGCCCGGACACCGCGCAGATCACCACCGGAAGGTCGGACACCGCCCCCGGGTCCAGCACCGGCATCAGCCGGGCGAGATCCTCCTCCCGCCCCGTGAACCCCACCGGCACCGGCGGCAGATCGGCCGTAGCCACCGGCACCGGACCATGGACCAAGCCCCGTTCCGCGCCGCTACCCGTCCCCCACCCGCTTGCCGGTGAACGGCCCGTGGAAGGTGCTCCCCCGGAAGTCGAGGTGGTCGCCGCCGTACCGCGCCCCCCGTTGGGGCCCCTCCTCGGAGTCCTCGGCCTCCCGGCCCCCGGGACCCGACCGCCCCCCGAACGGCCGCAGCTCCCGCAACACCTCCACCAGCGCCGCCGCCGCGCTCGCCGCCGCCCGCGGCTGCCAGCCCTCCCCGTCCGCACGGGACTTGCGGCCGTCGGCGCGGTCGCTGATGCCCCGGATCACCAGGGCGTCGCCACCGGCGAGATCGACGGCGCTGACCACGCCCGAGCCCTCCATCTCGATGGCGGCGGCGTCGTTGTAGTGCGTGCGCAGATGCTCGGCCAGGGCCGACTTCGCGTCCGCGAGCACCACGTCGCCCGCCGCGATCGGCTTCAGATGGGCCCGCGGATCGTCGCGTAGCGCGTCCCGCGCCGCCGCGGTCAGCCGGTGCGAGGCACGCCACGCCTCCGGCCGTACGAGAAAGCCCTCCGGCGTCTCCTTGCCGCCGTGCACCGCGTACACCTTCGTCGCCACGACGACGTCGCCGAGCGCGATGTCCTTCTTCAGCCCCCCGGCCACTCCGACGAAGAAGACGGCCTCGGGCTCCAGCCAGGACAGCACCCGCTCGGTGAGCGCCGCCGCCGTCAGGTTCCCGACGCCCATCTCCACCAGCGCCACCGACCAGGGGGTGCCGGGCAGCAGCCCCACCTCGGCCCGGGTGCCGCGGGGGTGCTCCCGCTTCCGCACACCGGTCAGGTGGGCCCGTACGGCCGTGTACTCCAGGGACAACGCGGTCAGCACCGCCACGGTGGGTCGTGTCTCAGGCACCCCCTTAAGGTACTTCCAAGTGCGCCGCGCGGAGCGTGCGTTGGCAGGGGACGAGGGGGAGACGAGGCACGTGCCGGGACAGGGACCGAGCGACATCACCGTGGGCCAGCTGCTCCTCACCGAGTACCAGACGGTCAAGGACGAGCAGAAGGCCCGCATCGGCTTCCGGGACAACCTGCTCTACGTCACCCTCGCGGTCGTCGCCGCCGTCATCGCCGCCGCGGCCCAGGCGAAGCAGCCCGCGATGCTGCTCGCGCTGCCGCCGGTGTGCGTGGTCCTCGGGTGGACCTACCTCGTCAACGACGAGAAGATCACCGCGATCGGCCACTACGTGCGCGACGACCTCGGCCCCCGCCTGGCCGCGCTCACCGCCTCCGGCAGCGGGTTCACGACCTTCGGCTGGGAGGCCTACCACCGCGGCGACACCCGCCGCCGCTCCCGCAAGACGATCCAGGCGGTCGTCGACCTCACCGCGTTCTGCGGGGTGCCCCTGGCGGCCCTGACCGTCTTCTGGGCGACCGGCGACGAGGGCGGGCTGCTCCTCGCCCTGTCGGTACTGGAGGCGCTGGCCGTGGCCGGGCTCGGGGCGCAGGTCCTGATGTACCTGCGGCCCGCCCCGCCGCGCGCGTGACGTCGTACCGTTGACCCTCATGAAAGCGGCGTTACTGGCGGCCCTCACCGAGGGCGCGGGCGGCGAGGCCGGGCGGCGTGCGGTCGGGGAACTGGCGCGGATCCTGGCGGCCCCGGAGGGCGAAGTCTCCGCGTCCGCCCTCGCCGAGGCCGCCGCCGATCCCCACCGGCGTGCGGAGGTGCGGGATTGGGGGGACCGGCTGGCCGCGCTGCTCTTTGCCGACGCGCGGCTCGCCGCGGACGTCGCCGAGGCCATGGAGCGGCATGCGCCGGGGAGCGCGGCGGCCTGGTACGGCGGCGACCACACCGACTTCCGGGGCGGACTCTTCCTGAGCGACGTCATCGGCGTACAGGTGGTGGTACGGCCGCAGGCAGGGGCGGTACCCGAGGCGCTGGCCTCGCTGCCGCCGCGGCCCGGTGGCTTCACCGGGCGGGGGCGGGAGACGGAGGTCCTGCTGTCCGCCCTCGATCCGGCGGCGCCCGTCGGGTCGCCCGCCGTGCTCGTCGCCGCCGTGTCCGGGCTCGGCGGGATCGGCAAGACCGCGCTGGCCGTGGAGGCCGCCCATCTGGCCTGCGAGAAGGGGTGGTTCCCGGGCGGGGTCCTCTTCGTCGACCTGCACGGGTACGACGCCGACCCCGTCAGCGCCGACCAGGCACTCCAGTCGCTGCTGCGGGCCCTTGGTACGCCGCCCGAGCACGTCCCGGCCAGGGCGGACGAGCGTGCCGTGCTCTACCGGTCGGTGCTCGCGTCGCGCGGGGCGGTGCTCGTCGTGGCGGACAACGCTTCGTCGCCGGAGCAGGTGCGGCCGTTGTTGCCGGGGGACGGTCGGCATCGGGTGCTGGTGACGTCGCGGGGCCGACTGCCTCAACTCGGGGCGCGGTTGGTGCCCTTGGAGCAGCTCACACCGGACGCCGCGTACGACCTCCTCGACCTCGCCCTGCGGATCGCCGGTCCCGACGACCGGCGGGTTCCGGGGGACACCGACGGGGCCGGGCGGCTTGCCGAGCTGTGTGGGCATCTGCCGCTGGCCCTGCAGATCGCGGCGGCCCTGCTGGCGGAGAGCCCGGAGCAGCCCGTGGCGGAGCTGGTGGACGAACTCGCCGCGTCCCGGGACCGGTTGGCGTTCCTCGACGACGGGGAGCGGAGTGTGCGGGCCGCCTTCGACCTGTCGTATCGGCGGCTGACGGACGAGCAGGCGCGGTTGCTGCGGCTGCTGGCGGTGGCACCGGGGACGGACGTGACCGATGAGGTGGTGGCCGCGCTGGTGGGGGCCGAGGCGGCGCCGGTGCGGGAGTTGAAGGCACTGGTGCGGGCCCACCTCGTGGAGCGGGCGGGTGGACGCGGGCGGTGGCGGCTGCACGACCTGGTGCGGGAGTTCGGGGCGGGGGTGGTGGGGGAGGACGAGGCGGGGGCGGCGCGGGAGCGGGTGCTCGCCTGGTATCTGCGCCGGGCCCGTGCCGCCGACGAACGCCTGCAGTGGCTGCCGGGGATGGCGGAGACACCGCCGTTCGCGGACCGGGCGCAGGCGGTTGACTGGCTGGACCGGGAGCGGGCGGGGCTGGTCGCGGCGGTGGAGTGGGGGCGTCAGGAGCGGCACGGGGAGGCGGCGGTTCGGCTGGCCGAGCGCCTGGGCTTCTACCTGAACTGGCGCCGCCTCTTCGACGACTGGCTGATCGTGTCCGGCGTAGCCGTGGTGGCCGCCCGGCGCATGGGTGACACGATGAGCGAGGCCCAGGCGGAGGACTGTCTCGGTAGCGCCCTCGACCTGGTGGGCCGCCCTGTGGAGGGGATCGACGCGCACACGAGGGCTCGCGATCTGCTCCGGGACACGGGGGATCGGCGCGCCGAGGGACTGGCATTGATGAACCTGGCCATCGGCCTGGAGATGGCGGGCCGGGGTGGCGAGGCGCTCGACGTGTACGCCGAGGCCCGGGATCTGCTGCACGACGACGCGGACAGCCACGGCGAGGCGATGGCGCGGCTCAACTCGGCGAGGGTCCTGTGGGAGGCGGGCCGCACCGTGGAGGCGATCGCCGCCATCACCGTCGCCCGCGACCTGTTCCGGCTCCTGGCTGGGCAACGTTCTGCGCAACCTCGCCCTCGCCCACACCGCCGCCGGAGAACCGGTGGCGGCCCGCGCCTGCCGACTCGCCGCCGCCGAGGCCTTCACTCGGGCGAACGCCCCGCCGAAGCCGCCCGCCTCCTCAGCGCGGATGCTCCCGAGCCCACCGGTACACCAACTCCGGCCGCCCCACCTGCCCGTACTGCGGACTCCGCCCCGCACGCCCCGCGTCCACCAGGTGCTCCAGGTACCGCCGGGCGGTGATCCGCGAGATGCCGACGGTCTCGGCGAGCGCCGCCGCCGTGAGCCCCTCCTCCGACCCCCGCAGGGCGTCCGTCACCCGCTCCAGGGTCGGTCCGCTCAGGCCCTTCGGCAGGGCCACTGGTCCAGGGGCGCGCAGGGTCGCGAGGGCGCGGTCGACCTCGGCCTGGCCGCTGGCCTCCCCGGCCGCCGCCCGGAACTCGGCGTAGCGCACGAGGCGGTCGCGCAGGGTCGCGAAGGTGAAGGGTTTGAGTACGTACTGCACGACCCCGAGTGAGACCCCTTCCCGTACGACGGCGAGGTCCCGCGCCGAGGTCACCGCGATGACGTCGGCGTGGTACCCGGCGGCGCGCAGGGTGCGGGCCAGCTGGAGTCCGTGGGCGTCCGGCAGGTGCAGGTCAAGGAGGAGCAGATCGACCGGCGTCCGCTCCAGCGCGCGCCGCGCCTCCGCGCCGGTGTGGGCCTTGCCCACGGCGACGAAGCCGGGGACGCGGCCGACGTACATGACGTGGGCGTCGGCGGCGACGGGGTCGTCCTCCACGACCAGGACGCGGATCGGTTCGTCGCCGGTCGTCATCGGTCGGCTCCCGTCCGTACGGCAGGCACCCGCAGCGGCAGCCGTACCTCGAACTCGGCGCCGCCCTCGTCGGCCGCCGTCACCGTCAGCGTGCCCTCGTGCCGGTGCACGGCCTGCCGTACGAGGGCCAGGCCCAGGCCCCGGCCGCCCGGCCCCGCCGGTTTGGTGGAGAAGCCGCGCTGGAAGACCAGGTCGGCGTGGGCGGGGTCGACGCCCGCGCCGGTGTCCGAGACGCTGAGGACGAGTTCCCCCCGCTCCGCGTACGCCGTCACGGTCACCCGCGCCCGCACGCTGCCCTGCGCCGCGTCCACGGCGTTGTCGATGAGGTTGCCGAGGATCGTCACCAGGTCCCGGGACGGCAGGTCGGCCGGGAGCAGCCCGTCGTCGAGGGAGCTGTCCCCGGACACCACCAGCTCCACGCCCCGCTCGTTGGCCTGCGCGGTCTTGCCGAGCAGGAGCGCGGCCAGCACGGGCTCGCTGACGGCGGCCACGACCTGGTCGGTGAGCGCCTGGGCCAGTTCGAGTTCGGCGGTGGCGAACTCGACCGCGTCCTCGGCGCGCCCCAGTTCGATCAGGGAGACGACGGTGTGCAGCCGGTTGGCGGCCTCGTGGGCCTGGGAGCGCAGGGCCTGGGTGAAGCCGCGCTCGGAGTCCAGCTCGCCCATCAGCGACTGCAGCTCGGTGACATCGCGCAGGGTGACGACGCTGCCGCGCCGCTCGCCGCCGGACACCGGTGAGGTGTTCACGACCAGCACCCGGTCCGCGGTGAGGTGGACCTCGTCGACGCGGGGCTCGGAGGCCAGCAGCGCGCCGGTGAGCGGGGCGGGCAGCCCGAGGTCGGCGACCGACCGGCCGACGACGTCACCGGCGACGCCGAGCAGCTCCCGGCCGCCGTCGTTGATCAGCGCCACCCTGTACTGCCCGTCCAGCATCAGCAGCCCCTCGCGTACGGCGTGCAGGGCGGCCTGGTGGTAGTCGTGCATCCGGCTCAGCTCGGACGCGTTCATGCCGTGGGTGTGGCGGCGCAGCCGGGCGTTGATCACGTAGGTGCCGACCGCGCCCAGGGCGAGGGCGCCGGCCGCGACGCCGAGCAGGGCGGTCAGCTGGCCCTGCACCCGCTTGCTGATCGCCTCGACCTTGATGCCCGCGCTGACCAGGCCGACGACCCGGCCGCCGTCCAGGACCGGCACGACCGCCCGGACGGACGGGCCGAGGGTGCCGGTGTAGGTCTCGGTGAAGGCCGTGCCCCGCACGGCGGGCGTGGTGTGCCCCAGGAACCGCTGCCCTATCTCCTCCTCGCGGGGGTGGGTCCAGCGGATGCCGTCCGGGTTCATGATCGTGACGAAGTCGACGTCGGTGTCGCGCATGACGTCCAGAGCGTACGGCTGGAGGGTGGCCGTCGGGTCGGGGGTGCCGATCGCTCCCCGTACCGAGGGGGAGTCGGCGACGGAGCGGGCCACCGCCATGGCCTGGCGGCCCCCCGCCTCCTCGGCCTGGCTGCGGTCGCTGACGTACGTGAACAGCGCGCACCCGGCCACGACCACGGCGATCAGCACGGCCTGCATGGCGAAGAGCTGACCGGCGAGGCTGCGGGGCCGGGGGACGGGGAGGCGCACCCCGCCAGTGTGCACGGCACCCAAGCGTGAACTAAATGAACGGAAGGGTGACCGCCCTCACACGCCGGGAGATAGTCACCGCGTTCCCCATCTCCCCGAGCCATCCCCCGGACGTGAGCCGCACGCCGGTGATGCCGACGAAGACGTCAAGGAGGGCAGCCGTGGCCGCCAGTACTTCCGATACGGCACCAGCCGCGCCCCGCGTGAAGCGGGACCGCACCCACTACCTCTACATCGCGGTGATCATCGCGGTGGTGCTCGGCATCGCCGTGGGTCTGGCCGCGCCGGACTTCGCGGTCGAGCTGAAGCCGATCGGCACCGGATTCGTCAACCTGATCAAGATGATGATCTCGCCGATCATCTTCTGCACGATCGTGCTCGGTATCGGATCGGTGAGGAAGGCCGCCAAGGTCGGTGCCGTCGGCGGTATCGCGCTCGGCTACTTCCTGGTGATGTCGCTGGTGGCGCTCGGCATCGGCCTGGTCGTCGGCAACATCCTGGAGCCCGGCTCCAGCCTCGCCGTCACCGACGCGGTGCGCGAGACCGGCCAGGCCCAGGTGGAGGCCGAGGCCAAGGACACCACCGAGTTCCTGCTCGGCATCATCCCGACCACGATCGTGTCCGCGTTCACCTCGGGCGAGGTGCTCCAGACCCTGCTGTTCGCGCTGCTCGCCGGGTTCGCGCTGCAGGCCATGGGCGACGCCGGGCAGCCGATCCTGCGGGGCATCGAGCACATCCAGCGCCTCGTCTTCCGCATCCTCGCGATGATCATGTGGGCCGCCCCGGTCGGCGCGTTCGGCGCGATCGCCGCCGTCACCGGCTCCGCGGGCGTGGACGCGCTCAAGAGCCTGGCCGTGCTGATGCTCGGCTTCTACGTGACCTGCGTGCTGTTCATCTTCATCGTGCTCGGCGCGCTGCTGCGGGTCGTCTCCGGCCTGAACATCCTCACCCTGTTCAAGTACCTGGGCCGGGAGTTCCTGCTGATCCTGTCCACCTCGTCCTCCGAGTCGGCGCTGCCGCGGCTGATCGCCAAGATGGAGCACCTGGGCGTCAGCAAGCCGGTCGTCGGCATCACCGTGCCGACCGGCTACTCCTTCAACCTCGACGGCACCATGATCTACATGACCATGGCGTCCCTGTTCATCGCCGACGCCATGGGCACCCCGATGTCGGTCGGCGAGCAGATCCCGCTGCTGCTGTTCCTGCTGGTCGCCTCCAAGGGCGCGGCCGGTGTCACGGGCGCGGGCCTGGCCACCCTCGCCGGTGGGCTCCAGTCCCACAAGCCCGCCCTGGTGGACGGCGTCGGCCTGATCGTCGGCATCGACCGCTTCATGAGCGAGGCCCGCGCCCTGACCAACTTCGCGGGCAACGCCGTCGCCACGGTGCTGATCGGCACCTGGACCAAGGAGATCGACAAGGAGCGGGTGGAGCAGGTGCTCGCCGGACGCCTGCCCTTCGACGAGAAGACCCTGCTCGACGACCACGGGCACGGCGCCGCCCCGGCCGCCGACGAGGTCCCGGAGCAGCGTCCGGGCGGCGAGAAGGAGCTGGCCAAGGCCTGAGCCCCCGCGACCGCCCACTCGCCTGACGCCGACGTCTTGCCTTGACGTCGGCGTCAGGCCGTACGTTCGTCCGCATGCGAATCGGCGAACTGGCCGCCCGGGCCGGGACCACCACGCGGACGCTGCGGTACTACGAGTCCCGCGGCCTGCTGCCCGCGCGGCGCGACGGCAAGGGGCACCGGACCTACGGCGAGCACGATCTGAAGCTGCTGCGGCAGATCCGCACGCTCCAGGACTTCGGGTTCGACCTGGAGGAGACCCGGCCCTTCGTGGAGTGTCTGCGGGCCGGGCACCCCGAGGGGGACCTGTGCCCCGCCTCGCTCGCGGTCTACCGGCGCAAGCTGGACGAACTGGACGCGCTGATCGGGGAGTTGCAGGCCGTGCGGGCGAAGATCGGGCTACGGCTGGCCATGGCCGAGGACGTGTCACCGTTGTGCGAACTGGGAGGGCGGGAGCTGTGAGCAAGGCGGCGGGTGTGGCCGAGGTGACGGACGCGGACTTCGAGGCGGAGGTGATCGGCGCGGATCTTCCCGTGCTGGTGGAGTTCACCGCCGACTGGTGTCCGCCGTGCAGGCAGATGGCGCCGGTGCTCAGCGCGCTGGCGGTGGAGGAGGCCGAGCGGCTGAAGGTGGTGCAGTTGGACGTGGACGCCAGTCCGGAGACCACCCACGCCTACAAGGTGCTGTCAATGCCGACCTTCATGCTCTTCCGGGGCGGTGAGCCGGTGAAGGCGATGGTCGGGGCGCGGCCCAAGCGCAGACTGCTGGAGGAACTGGCGGAGGGCCTCGCGGAGGCGCGGTAGCCGCCACAGTCCACGGCCGCAGTCCTTGGCCAGAGTCCACGGCCACGGTTCACGGCCGCAGTACAGGGTCACAGTCCACGAAAAATCCCCCGGGCAATTGCGCCCGGGGGATTTCTCTGCGTATATTCAGCAGTTCGCGACTTCGAATAATCGGTCGCGATAAAAGCTTAAGTGAGCACAGTATATCCGGCCGGGAGCGGAATTGTCAAACGCCGAATTTCCAGACGATGAAATGCGCGGGGAGCAGGAATTCATCGACGGGCTGTACGCGCGCGTGGACGTGCTGCGCGGCGCGGCCGAGAGCGCGGTCACCGAGGCGCTCGCGCAGGGCGACAAGCCCATGCAGGCCCGGCTGGAGCGGGACATCCGGGTCGCGGAGCGCTCGATGCTGCTCGCCGCGCTCAACGCGGTCGACGGCTCCCTGTGCTTCGGCCGCATCGACCTCAGCTCCGGCGTGGACCACCACATCGGCCGCATCGGCCTGCGCGCCGACGACGCCGACCGCACCCCGATCCTGATCGACTGGCGCGCGGAGGTGGCCCGTCCCTTCTACCTGGCCACCGGCCACACCCCGATGGGCCTGCGCCGACGCCGCCACATCTCCACCGACGGCCACCGGGTCACCGCCCTGCACGACGAGATCCTCGACCTCGGCGACGCCACCCGCACCGGCCACGAGGACCCCACCGGCGACGCCGTGCTGCTCGCCGCGCTGAACTCCGCGCGCACCGGCCGGATGACCGACATCGTGCAGACCATCCAGGCCGAGCAGGACGAGATCATCCGCGCCCCGCACCAGGGCGTCCTGGTCGTCGAGGGCGGCCCCGGCACCGGCAAGACGGCCGTCGCCCTGCACCGCGCCGCGTACCTCCTCTACGAGTACCGGGAACTGCTCGCCAAGCGGGCCGTCCTGATCGTCGGCCCCAACCCGGCGTTCCTCGGCTACATCGGCGAGGTGCTGCCCTCCCTCGGTGAGACCGGCGTACTCCTCGCCACCGTCGGCGAGCTGTTCCCCGGCGTGAAGGCCACCGCCGCCGACACCCCCGAGGCCGCCGCCGTCAAGGGCCGCGCCGAGATGGCCGACGTGCTCGCCACCGTCGTACGCGACCGGCAGGCGCTGCCCGACCCGGTCATCGCGATCGAGCACGACCGCGAGGTCCTGATGCTCGACGACGGCCTGGTCCGCGTCGCCCGCGAGCGCACCCGCGAGGCCAAGCTGCCGCACAACGCCGCCCGCGAGCACTTCGAGGGCCACATCCTCAACACCCTCACCGAGCTGTACGCCGAACGCATCGGCACCGACCCCTACGACGGCTCCAGCCTGCTGGACGCCGCCGACCTCACCCAGATCCGCGACGAACTCGCCGAGAACCCCGAGGTCTGGGCGGCCATCGACCAGCTGTGGCCACCGCTCACCCCGCAGCGCCTGATCGCGGACTTCCTGGCCGCCCCGGAGGGCTACCTCGACGAGACGGACGCCGCCGCGATCCGCCGCCCGGTGACCCGCAGGTGGACGGTCGCGGACGTACCGCTCCTCGACGAGGCGGCCGAACTCCTCGGCGAGGACGACCGCCGCGCCCGTGCCCGCGCGGCCCGCGAGTGGGAGACGCAGGTCGCCTACGCGCAGGGCGTGCTCGACGTCTCCTACGCCTCGCGCACCTACGAGTTCGACGACAAGGAGGAGGACGACCCGGAGGCCTCCGAGGTGCTGTCCGCGCACGACATCATCGACGCCGAACGCTTCGCCGAACGCCAGGAGGAGGACGACCACCGCAGCGCGGCCGAGCGCGCGGCGGCCGACCGCACCTGGGCGTTCGGCCACATCATCGTCGACGAGGCACAGGAGCTGTCACCGATGGCGTGGCGGCTGCTGATGCGCCGCAGCCCCACCCGCTCCATGACCCTGGTCGGCGACCCCGCGCAGACCGCCGAGGCGGCCGGGGTCGGCTCCTGGGCCGACATCCTCGCCCCCTATGTCGAGGACCGCTGGGACCACACCCGCCTCGGCGTCAACTACCGCACCCCCGCCGAGATCATGGACCTCGCGGCGGCGGTCGTCCGCGCCGAGCAGCCCGGCTTCACACCCCCGAGTTCGGTCCGCTCCACCGGTGTACGCCCCTGGGTACGCGCCACCGACGACCTGCCCGGCGCGGTCGCCAAGGCGGTCCCGGAACTGGCCCCGGCCGAGGGCCGTCTCGCGGTGATCGCCCCACGCGAACTGCACCGCGCGCTCGCCGCCCGCCTCGACGGCGTCACGGCGGGCACCGAACCCGACCTCACCCAGTCCGTCGTCCTTCTGGACCCCCGGCAGGCCAAGGGCCTGGAGTTCGACTCGGTGCTGGTGGTGGAGCCGGGCCGGTACGGCACGAGCGACCTGTACGTGGCGCTGACCCGGGCGACGCAGCGGCTGGGGGTGCTGCACACCGGGACGCTGCCGCCAGGGCTGCAGGCACGGGCGTCCGCCTGACCCGCTACCGCATCAGCAGCCCGCCCCCCACCCCCTCGGCCAGTTCCTCGGAAGGCACCGTCACCAGCCCCACCTCCGCGCCGGACGCCAGCAGCCGGTGCGCCGGAAGGATGCGGACCGTGTAGCCGTACGGACCGGTGCGGTCGAGGGACAGGGGGCCCTCGTACACCCAGCGGCCCTCCAGGTCGGGGCCGCCCGCGGCCTTCAGGGCGACGGTCGTGGCGTCCGCGATGCGGTCCTCGGAGTCGACGCGCCCGGAGACGGCCTGGACCTCGATGTCGTCGGGGGCGAGGTCGCCGAGGCCGACGCGGACGCGGAGGGTGAGGGTGGTGCCGAGTTCGGCGGTGGCGGCGGTCGCCGAGGTCTCCACGTGGTCGACGGTGACCTGCGACCAGGACGCCCGCACCCGGGACTTCCACACCGCCAGCTCGCGCGCCGAGTCCGGGTCGGCGGCCCGGTGGGCGCGGGCGGCGGGGGCGTACAGCCGCTCGACGTACTCGCGGACCATGCGGCCCGCCAGCACCTTCGGGCCGAGCAGGCTGAGCGTCTGGCGGACCATCTCGATCCAGCGGTCCGGCAGTCCGCCCGTCCCGCGCTCGTAGAAGCGCGGGGTCACCCGCTGCTCCAGCAGGTCGTACAGCGCCGCGGCCTCTATGTCGTCGCGCCGGTCCGGGTCGGTGGCCGCCCCGTCGGCGGTCGGGATCGCCCAGCCGAAGTCGGGCTGGAACCACTCGTCCCACCAGCCGTCCAGGACCGACAGGTTGAGGCAGCCGTTGAGGGCCGCCTTCATCCCGCTCGTCCCGCACGCCTCCAGTGGCCGCAGCGGATTGTTCAGCCAGATGTCACAGCCGGGGTAGAGCTTCTGCGCCATCGCCATGCCGTAGTCCGGCAGGAAGACGATCCGGTGGCGCACGCGCGGGTCGTCGGTGAAGCGGACCAGTTCCTGGACGAGCCGCTTGCCACCGTCGTCCGCCGGGTGCGCCTTGCCCGCGACGACGATCTGCACCGGCCGCTCGGGATGCAGCAGCAGGTCCATCAGCCGGTCCCGGTCGCGCAGCATCAGCGTCAGCCGCTTGTACGACGGCACACGGCGCGCGAACCCGATGGTCAGGACGTCCGGGTCGAGCACCCCGTCGATCCAGCCCAGCTCCGCCGTGCCCGCCCCGCGCTGCCGCCAGGAGACCCGCAGCCGCCTGCGCACCTCCTCGACGAGCTGTTCGCGCAGACCGCGGCGCAGCTCCCAGACGTCCTGGTCGGGGATGTCGGCGACGGCGTCCCAGCGGTCCGAGCCGCCGATCGTCAGCGCGTCCTCGGCGCGCTGGGCGCCGACCTGCCGGGCCCCCAGCCGGAACACCTCCGGCGCCACCCAGGTGGGCGCGTGCACCCCGTTGGTGACGGAGGTGATCGGCACCTCGTCGGGGTCGAAGCCCGGCCACAGCCCGGAGAACATCTCCCGGCTGACGTTCCCGTGCAGCAGGGACACGCCGTTGGCGCGCTGGGCCAGCCGCAGGCCCATCACGGCCATGTTGAACAGGTTGGCCTCGCCGCCGGGGTAGGTCTCCATCCCCAGGTTCAGGATGTGCTCCACGTCGATACGGGGCAGCTCGGCGTCGGGCCCGAAGTGGCGGGCGACCAGCTCACGGTCGAAGCGGTCGATCCCGGCCGGGACGGGCGTGTGGGTGGTGAACACGGTCCCGGCGCGCACCGCCTCGAGCGCCGCGTCGAACTCCAGCCCGTCGTTGCACAGCTCGGCGATGCGCTCCAGGCCGAGGAAGCCCGCGTGGCCCTCGTTGGTGTGGAACACCTCCGGCGCCGGATGACCGCTGAGGCGGCAGTACGCCCGTACCGCCCGCACCCCTCCTATACCCAGCAGCATCTCCTGGAGCAGCCGGTGCTCGCTGCCCCCGCCGTAGAGCCGGTCGGTCACCCCGCGTTCGCCGTGGTCGTTGTCCTCCACGTCGGAGTCGAGCAGCAGCAGCGGGACGCGCCCGACCTGGGCCACCCAGATCCGGGCCGCCAGCGAGCGTCCGCCGGGCAGCGCCAGGGAGACCTGGGAGGGCGTGCCGTCGGCCTCCTTGAGCAGGGTGAGCGGCAGTTCGTTGGGGTCGAGGACCGGATAGTGCTCCTGCTGCCAGCCGTCCCGGGAGAGGGTCTGGCGGAAGTAGCCGTGCCGGTAGAGCAGTCCGACGCCGATCAGCGGCACGCCGAGGTCGCTGGCCGCCTTCAGATGGTCACCGGCGAGGATGCCGAGGCCGCCGGAGTACTGGGGCAGCGCGGCCGTGATGCCGAACTCGGGGGAGAAGTAGGCGATGGCGGCGGGCAGTTCGGAGGACTGCGCCTGGTACCAGCGGTCGCCGCTGACGTAGTCGTGCAGATCGCCCGCGACCGTGGTGAGGCGGCGCAGGAAGCGGCGGTCCCCGGCCAGCTCCGCGAGCCGCTCCGGCGCCACGCTGCCCAGCAGCCGCACCGGATCACCGTCCGAGGCGGCCCAGCGTTCGGGGTCGACGGACTGGAACAGGTCACGGGTCTCCGGATGCCAGGACCAGCGGAGGTTGCGTGCGAGATCGATCAGGGGCTGGAGGGGCTCGGGGAGTACGGGACGGACGGTGAATCGACGGATCGCCTTCACATTCCACCTCGGTGGTTGTGGAAGAGACCGCCGTCGGCGGTCTCGTCGTCTGACGCAGAACGGTACCGGCGTCGGCACCGCTCCCGCTGGGAGTGTCACCCGACAGTTCGTCCGGAAATCGCCGCAACCTTCCCTCGCCCATCCTGGCCGATATGGCCGATTCCGCCCCCGTAGGCGTCCTTGTGGCGCTTCACCCCGCACGAGAGGCTGCCCAGGGGGGTACCGGTCCACGCCGGGCACCTCCGGCGAACGGGGGCAGGAGGGCGCCTAGGTGAGGAGGGGGTCCCGACCATGGCACGGACGCGGGCACGGCGTCCGCGCTGGGTGTGCGGCCTGACCGCGGTGCTGTGCACGGCGGCGCTCTCGGTCACCGCCGCACCCGCGCGGGCCGCCCCGGAGGGGCACGTACTCGGCGCCGGGGAACCCGGATCCGTCAGCGGAAGCTACCTGGTGACCCTCAAGGGGGACACCGACGCCCGGTCGGCGGCCGGGAAGGGCGTCGCCGAGCGGTACGGGGTCGGCGTGCGCCGGACCTACGGCACGGTCCTCAACGGCTACGCCGTCCACGCCACCGAGAGACAGGCCGAACGCCTCGCCGCCGACCCCGCGGTCGCCTCCGTCGTCCAGGACACCCGTGTCCTCGTCGGCGGCACCCGGCGCACCCCGCCCTCCTGGGGCCTGGACCGCGTCGACCAGCCGAGCCTCCCCCTGGACCGCCGCTTCACCTGGCCGCGGTCGGCGGGCGAGGGCGTCACCGTCTACGTCATCGACACCGGCGTCCGCGTCGGCCACCGGGACTTCGGCGGCCGGGCCCGCGACGGCTGGGACTTCGTCGGCGGCGACCGGACCGCGAACGACGCCAACGGCCACGGCACCCATGTCGCCGCCACCGCCGTCGGCCGCACCTTCGGCGTCGCCAAGAAGGCCGAGGTCGTCGCCGTGCGGGTGCTCGACAGCGCCGGGGCCGGGACCACCTCCCGGCTGATCGCGGGCATCGACTGGGTCACCCGGCACGCCCGCCACACCCCCGGCCCCGCCGTGGCCAACCTCAGCCTGGGCGGCCACCGCAACGCACAGCTGGACCACGCCGTACGCGACTCCATCAACTCCGGTGTCACCTACACCATCGCCGCGGGCAACGGTGGACTTCCGGCCGTTCTCCACTCACCCGCGAGGGTGTCCCAGGCCATCACCGTGGGTGCTACCGACCGCGACGACACCCGCGCCGTCTTCTCCAACCACGGCCCCGCACTGGACCTGTTCGCGCCGGGCGTGGCGATCACCTCGGCCGCCCACACCGGCGACACCGCACGGTCCACCCTCTCCGGTACGTCGATGGCGTCGCCGCACGTCGCGGGGGCCGCCGCGCTGTATCTCGCCGACCATCCGAAGGCCTCGCCCGCCCAGGTCTCCCGGGCGCTCACCGAGGGCGCGGCGACCGCAAAGGTGTCCGGCAAGGGCCGTGGCTCACCGAACAGACTTCTGCACATACCAGGCGCTTAGTGGCACAGTCCGGCCACCGGCTCCGTCCCTCTCGGTCGGGGCCGGTCTTGTGTGTAGACATACGCGTGAGTAGTTAACAAAGTGCCGGATTGCTCACCCGAATAGGGTGGGAAGGCTCCTGCGGAACACCCCGCAGGCACCTCACGCATGGCCCACCTCCCACATGCCGTCCGCCCACCCACGTTGACGCGGAAACAGGAGCGGTGATGCCCGCCACGCACCACTCGTCAGCACCCCCGACACCCAGCGCGGAAGACCACCAGGCCTTCCCCGCGCGCCCCGTCGACGCCGGTCCGCCCGCCCCGGAGCCACCCTCCGTGGGCGCCGACACCGTTGTCGGGCGCATACCGGTCCTGGACGTCCGCCCGGTCGTCCAGCACGGACGCCGACCAGCCAAGGCCGTCACCGGCGAGGCGTTCGAGGTCTCGGCCACCGTGTTCCGCGAGGGGCACGACGCCGTCGCCGCCAATGTCGTACTGAAGGATCCCGAAGGACGGCCAGGACCCTGGACGCCCATGCGGGAGCTGGCCCCCGGCACCGACCGCTGGGGCGCCACCGTCACCGCCGACACACCCGGCCGGTGGACGTACACCGTCGAGGCCTGGGGCGATCCGGTCACCACCTGGCGGCACCACGCCCGGATCAAGGTCCCCGCCGGGATCGACACGGACCTGGTCCTGGAGGAAGGCGCACGACTGCACGAGCGGGCCGCCGCCAAAGTGCCCGCGCTGGACGGGATGCGCGCCACCGTCCAGGCCGCCGCCGACGCCCTGCGCGACGAGTCCCGTCCGGCCGCCTCCCGCCTCGCCGCGGCGCTGACGCCCGAGGTGGACGCGGTGCTCGCCCGCTACCCGCTGCGCGAGCTGGTCACCGCCTCGGACGAGTTGCCGCTGCTGGTGGAGCGGGAACGGGCCCTGTACGGCGCCTGGTACGAGTTCTTCCCGCGCTCGGAGGGCACGCCGGAGCAGCCGCACGGGACGTTCCGTACCGCCGCGCGTCGGCTGCCCGCGATCGCGGCGATGGGCTTTGACGTGGTGTACCTGCCGCCCGTCCACCCGATCGGGACCACGTTCCGCAA
>NZ_JBHVMS010000005.1:0-754936 GCF_042796855.1 Streptomyces sp. NPDC057877 | reverse complement strand
AACACCACACCTGGCCCCAGCCCACCCACACCGGCACTCAAGCAGTCCGCATCCAACGACCCCAACCCGCCGACCCCTAAACGCAACGGCATTGGCCCTAGCCGCGCACCTCCGCCAGCACCGCGTCCGTGAACCCCGGCCACGCCTCGATCGCCCAGTCCCCGAACGCCCGGTCGGCCAGCGCGACGCACGCCACCCCCGCGTCCGGGTCGATCCACAGGAACGTACCGGACTGCCCGAAGTGGCCGAAGGTACGGGGGGAGGACGAACTCCCGGTCCAGTGCGGTGACTTGCCGTCGCGGATCTCGAAGCCCAGCCCCCAGTCGTTCGGGTTCTGGTGGCCGTAGCCCGGGAGGACACCCTTCGTTCCCGGGTACTGCACGCTCATCGCCGAGGCCACCGTCCGGGGGTCGAGCAGGCGCGGGGCCTGGACCTCGGCGGCGAAGCGCAGCAGGTCCCCGACCGTGGAGACGGCGTCCTTGGCGGGGGAGCCGTCGAGGGTCGTCGACGTCATGCCCAGGGGCTCCAGGACGGCCTGGCGCAGGTACTCGGGGAAGGGGATGTCCGTCGCCTTGGCGACGTGGTCGCCGAGTTGCTCGAAGCCGGTGTTGGAGTAGAGCCGTCGTTCGCCGGGGCCGAACATCACCCGGGGGTCGTCGAAGGCCAGGCCGGAGGTGTGGGCGAGCAGGTGGCGGACCGTGGCACCGGCGGGGCCCGCGGGCTCGTCCAGTTCGACCGCGCCCTCCTCGTACGCCACGAGGACGCCGTACGCTGCCAGCGGCTTGGTGACGGAGGCCAGCGGGAAGCGTTGGCCGACCGGGCCGTGCAGGCCCAGTACCGTGCCGTCGGCCCGTACGACACCCGCCGCGGCGGTGGGGACCGGCCAGTTCTCGATCAACGCGAGGCTTTTCAGCGACATGGCGCCGAGCCTATGCCACCGACGATTTCTTGCCGCCTCCGCTTGCTTGGAGCGCACTCCAAGGCCATAGCGTGGTGGTCATGACGGTGATGGAGACAACGGCCGCGGCCACCGCCACGGCTCCCAGGACCGACAGCTGTGCCGGACCGCCGCATCAGGACCGGCGCCCGGACGGCCAGGACAGGTACACGATCAGCGAGGTCGCCGCCCTCACCGGCCTCTCGGCGCACACCCTGCGCTGGTACGAGCGCATCGGGCTGATGCCGCACATCGACCGGTCGCACACCGGCCAGCGGCGCTACCGCAACCGTGACCTCGACTGGCTCGACCTGGTCGGCAAGCTGCGGCTGACCGGGATGCCGGTCGCCGACATGGTGCGGTACGCCGAACTCGTACGCGAGGGCGACCACACGTACACCGAACGTTTCGAACTGCTCAAGCAGACCCGGCAGGACGTGCTGGCCCGGATCGAGGAACTCCAGGGCACCCTCGCCGTCCTCGACCGGAAGATCGATTTCTACGCTGACGCCGGACGCGCTCCGGCGTCGGAGAGGTCCTCATGACGATGACGACGGTGAAGCTGGGCACGGACGGCCCCGAGGTGGGCGTCCAGGGCCTCGGCTGCATGGGCATGAGCTTCGCCTACGGACCGGCGGACGCGGACGCCTCCCGGGCCACCCTGGAACGCGCCCTCGAACTCGGCGTCACCCTCTATGACACGGCCGACGCCTACGGCGCGGGGGACAACGAGCGCTTCCTGTCGCCGTTCTTCAAGGCGCACCGCGACGAGATCGTGATCGCGACCAAGTTCGCCCTGACGATCCCGCCGGACGACCCGACGAGGCGCATCATCCGCAACGACCCGCCCTACGTCCGCGAGGCCGTCGAGGCCAGCCTCAAGCGCCTCGACGTCGAGGTCATCGACCTCTACTACATGCACCGGCGCGATGTGAACGTGCCGATCGAGGAGACCGTCGGCACCATGGCCGACCTGGTGCGCGAGGGCAAGGTCAAGCACCTGGGGCTGAGCGAGGTCACCGCCGACGAGCTGCGGGCCGCGCACGCCGTCCACCCGATCGCCGCGGTGCAGTCGGAGTGGTCGCTGTTCAGCCGGGACATCGAGGCGAGGGTCGTCCCGGCCGCCCGCGATCTGGGCGTCACCCTGGTCCCGTACTCCCCGCTCGGCCGTGGCTTCCTCACCGGGTCCTTCAGCAACGCGGACACCGATCTCACCCCGGACGACTTCCGCCGCCGCCAGCCGCGGTTCACCGGCGAGAACGCGTCCGCCAACGCGGCCCTGCTGGCGCCGATCCGCGCCATCGCCGCCGCCCATGACGCCACCCCCGGCCAGGTCGCGCTGGCCTGGGTCCACCAGCAGGCCACGGTCCGGTCCCTCCCGGTGGTCCCCATCCCCGGCACCACCAAGCCGCACCGGGTGGAGGAGAACGTCGCGGCGGCCCAGCTCTCCCTGAGCGAGGAGGAGATGGGGCAACTGGACGGGATCGCGGCGAAGGTGGCGGGCGATCGCTACGCGGACATGCGGTTCGCTTCGGCGGGACGGGAGTAGCCCCGCCCGGAAGGGGCGCGGGCGAACACCGGCAGAGGCTATAGCTCCGCCAGCAACTCCGCCTTCTTGGAGGAGAACTCCTCGTCTGTCACCAGGCCCGCCTGGTGCAGTTCCCCGAGGTGGCGGATCCGCTCGGCGATGTCCGCGGGGTCCCGGCGCCGTACCGACGCCGCCGGGACGGCCGCGGTCGCCTTCTCCCGTACGGCGGCCAGGACCGCCGCCGCGAACGGCAGGGACTCGTGGACGGGGCCGTACCCGAGGCCGAAGACCACGGAGGCCGGGTCCTGGTCCGCCTGGGCGGGAGTGTCGGCGGTGGTGTCCCGGGGGAGCAGGCGCAGATGGCCGTCGAGGACGTCCGGCGTCCGCCACTCCACGCCGCTCAACTCGGTGACGTGGAAACTCTGGTCCCCGGCCTTCCACTTGGCGGTGGAGGCGCCGGTCCAGAACCAGCGGAAGTGCACGGTCGTCCCGTCGAAGGACGCCTTGCCGTCGTAGGCCTTGAACTGCAGCGGCGGCTCGGGCGCCGCCACGAGGTGGCGCTCGGCCGGGCCCGGGTCCGTCAGCCGCGCCCGCAGCTCGTCGGCGTAGTACTCGGCGAGGGTCTCGCGCTCGGCGGGCAGGACGAGGCGGTAGGGGTCGTGGGACTCCCTGAGCTGTCCCGCCGCCGCCTCGATCAGCGGGTCCGCGCCCGGCCTCGGCTCCGCCCGCAACACGACGGTGCCGCGTTTGCCGGGCGTCAGTGTCACCCCCGCGACCGCCGCCAAGGGGATACGGCGCTCCCCCAGGGCCTGAAACAGCCTGGGTGATCGAATCCCCCGTTCGTAGCGGATGAGCACGGAGTCGGACTCGAACTCCCAGGCGGCATGAAATCCGGCCAGTACGTCACCCATGCGGCTCATCGTATGCGGCATGCGCTTATTCGTCCCCTCCCCGCACAGACCGCAGTTCTTGCACCTCTACGCGCGTCCGGCCGGGGCGGTACGGGACAAACCCGCCCGGCACAGATCGGCATCGGCGGCGCAGTGCACCGACCGGTATGCGCCGACCCCGATCTCGGCGAAGTTCCACAGGCTCCGGGTCCCGGGTTCGAAGTAGCCCGCGTGGCCCCGCGCGCCGTCCGCCGACAGCACGCGCGCGCCGAACGCGGTGGACACCGGGTCGGCACCGTGCCCGAGGCCGCCCAGCTCCAGATGCGGCACGTCCTGGATCCAGTCGTCGGCGTCCCGCATCGCCCACACCTCGGCGCCGGTGCGCAGGTGCGCCGCGGTCGGGGCCCGCATGCCGGGGCTGCCCGCCACCGCTATGTCCGTCACCCGGCCCGGCAGCCGGTGCGCGGCGACCCCGCACACCACCGAGCCGTAGCTGTGGCAGAACAGCGAGACCGGCGCCTTGCCGGGCAGCCCGCGCACCAGCGCGTTCAGCCGTACGGCACCGGCCTCGGCGCGCATCGCGGTCGCCGCGTCCATGCCGATGCCGCTGGGGGCGGTGTAGTCGGCCCAGGCGATCACCGCCGTCCGCGTGCCGGGGCTGGCCGCGCGCTCGGCCCGGTACAGGGACTCGGCCATGCCGGCCGGTGCGGTGTACCGGCGCTGGGTGCGCTGGAAGGTGAGCAGATGGGTGTCGACGCCGGGGACGACGACCGAGACGCGCTGCGCCCTGGTGAGGCTGCCGAAGACCTCGGCGACCCGGCCCGAGCCGTCGGGGCTGAAGGCGAGGATGTTCCGGCCCGGGGTGAGCAGCGAGTCCAGGCGGTGCATGCGGCGGCCCGCCTCGTGCTGTCCGGCCGGGGTGAGCCGGGGGTCGCGCATGCGCTGCCGCTCGACCTCGCGGGCCTGGGCGAGCGCGATGCGGTTGGCACGGTAGCGCAGGCCGACCGGGGCGCCGTTCATGTTGCCGACGACCAGGGGGTAGCGGTGGACGAGCCGGGCGCGGTCCGTGGCGGTGAGCGAGGCGAAGAAGCGGGCCAGCCGGGTGGGCGCGGACTGCGGGTCCGGCAGCCGCTGGCCGTGCAGCCTGCCGTGTTCCCAGGCCGTGAGCGAGGCCTGGAACGGCGACAGCTCCCGCTGGCCCCGCAGCGCGGTCCAGCCGGAGGTCGCCAGCATCACGAACACCACGGCCAGCGCGAGCAGTGCGCGCCAGACGCCGAGTTGCGGGGAGGTGTCGAAGGAAGTCACTGGGAGGACACACTAGGAGAACGGGACGGTCTCGCGTGAACCAAGTGATGGGGATCACGTTTGAGAGGGGCGGGTGGCCGCCGGTGGCCGCCGTGTCCGGCCGGGCCGGTCAGCGGGGTTGGGCAGGGTGGAGCACGGGGGCGCCGGTCGGCGCCCGGCGTGTTCAGGGCGTGCGCCAGTCTCCCGCGAGCGCCGGTCCGACCTGGTCGAGGTAGCGCGCCGTCAGGGCGCGGATCGCCGCGACGCTGGTGTCCTCGCCCGCGCTCCACTGCCGTTCGGTGACGCGAATCACTCCGCTGAAGACGGCCACCGCCACCCTCGGCCGCGGGTCGGTGTCCGGGTCGAGGCCCTCGCGCGCGGCGATCACCCGCGTGACCTCCTCCTCGGTCTCCATGGAGCGGCGCAGATGGGCGGCGAGCAGTACGGGCGTGGACTGGACGACCCGCCACATCCGCAGGTGCAGTGCGACGGGGACGACGGCCTCGATGGCGTCGTTGATGGTGTCCCAGCCCTCCAGGACGGCGCGGCGCAGCGCCTCCATCGGCGGTTCGTGGGGCGGCCGGGCGCGCACCGCCTCGACGAAGTGGGCCTCCGCCATCGCCTGGAGGGCGAGGGCGGCGTCCTCCTTGCCCGCGAAGTAACGGAAGAAGGTGCGCTGCGAGACGTCCACGGCCTCGGCGATCTCGTCGACGGTGGTCCGCTCGTACCCCTGCTCGGTGAACAGTTCCAGCGCGACGCGCACCAGCGCGTCCCGGGTGCGCTGCTTCTTGCGCTCGCGCAGTCCGGGCCTCAGCTCGGCGTGCGTCGCGGCGCTCGTCTCGACGTCCATGTCGGCATTCATCGCGACGAGGCTATATGCGAAGTGTCATGTCAGTTACCGACTTGTGAATCCGTTTGTCGATTGTCAGTGGCTGTCATTAGCCTCGACGGCATGACTAGTCAGACCACCATCGACACCGCGGGGTCGGGGGACAAGGCACCGGTGACCCCGTCGGGCGCGACGCCCGCCAAGGGGTTGCGCGGCCACCCCTGGTTCACGCTCATCACCGTCGCCGTAGGGGTCATGATGGTGGCCCTGGACGGCACCATCGTGGCGATCGCCAACCCGGCCATCCAGAAGGACCTGAACGCGAGCTTCGCGGACGTCCAGTGGATCACCAACGGCTACTTCCTCGCCCTGGCCGTCTGCCTGATCACCGCGGGCAAGCTCGGTGACCGCTTCGGGCACCGCCAGACCTTCCTCATCGGCGTCGTCGGATTCGCCGCGGCCTCCGGTGCCATCGGCCTGTCCAGCAGCATCGCGCTGGTCATCGTCTTCCGGGTGCTCCAGGGCCTGTTCGGCGCGCTGCTGATGCCCGCGGCGCTCGGGCTGCTGCGGGCCACCTTCCCGGCCGAGAAGCTGAACATGGCCATCGGCATCTGGGGCATGGTGATCGGCGCCTCCACCGCGGGCGGCCCGATCCTCGGCGGGGTGCTCGTCGAGCACGTGAACTGGCAGTCCGTCTTCTTCATCAACGTGCCGGTCGGCGTCCTCGCCGTCGCCCTCGGCGTGTGGATCCTCCTGGACCACCGTGCGGAGAAGGCCCCCCGCTCCTTCGACATCGTGGGCATCGTGGTGCTGTCGGTGGCGATGTTCTGTCTGGTCTGGGCGCTCATCAAGGCCCCCGAGTGGGGCTGGGGCGACGGCAAGACCTGGCTGTTCCTCGTCCTGTCGGTGGGCCTGTTCATCGGCTTCGCGCTCTGGGAGACGAAGGTCAGGGAACCGCTCATCCCGCTGGCGCTGTTCCGCTCGGTGTCGCTGTCGGCCGGTGTGGTGCTGATGGTCCTGATGGCCATCGCCTTCATGGGCGGCCTGTTCTTCGTGACCTTCTACCTGCAGAACGTCCACGGCATGAGCCCCGTCGACGCCGGTCTGCACCTGCTCCCGCTCACCGGCATGATGATCGTCGGCTCACCGCTGGCCGGTGCCGCGATCACCAAGCTGGGCCCGCGCGTCCCGCTGGTCGCGGGCATGGCCTTCACCGCGCTCGCCATGTACGGCATCTCCACCCTCGAGACGGACACCGGCAGCGGCATGATGTCCCTCTGGTTCGCCCTGCTGGGCCTCGGCCTCGCGCCCGTCATGGTCGGCGCCACCGAGGTCATCGTCGGCAACGCGCCCATGGAGCTGTCCGGTGTCGCCGGTGGTCTCCAGCAGTCCGCCATGCAGATCGGCGGCAGCCTGGGTACGGCGGTGCTGGGCGCCGTCATGGCCTCCAAGGTCGACAGCGACCTGCCCGGCAACTGGGCCGACGCGGGGCTGCCGCCGCTCACCCCGGAACAGGCGGACCAGGCGTCCGAGGCGGTCCAGGTCGGCGTGGCCCCGGTGGAGCAGGGCACCCCGGACCAGATCGCCGCGCAGATCACGGGCGTCGCCCACGACACCTTCATCTCCGGCATGAGCCTGGCCTCCCTCACCGCGGCCGGGGTCGCGGTGGTGGCGGTGGCGGTGGCCTTCCTGGCCAAGCGGGGCGAGAACGCCGACGCGGGCGGGGGAGCGGTCCACATCTGATTCCCCTATCAGGGTGACAGGGTTAAAGATTCCTCCCGCCCGGTACGGGACACACGTCACAGTGGGTCAAGCCCTCCGGTACGGCAAGTTCCTGAGGCAAGTTCACCGGGACCGTGCGTACGGGGGCGGAGGGCGGCCGGTGCTGCGGCGCGCTGCCGGAGGGGGGTGGCGCGCCGACAGACCGGAGATACGGGGGGATTGGCGTCCCGAGGCGGGGTACTCGCAGTCCCGATGGCCGAACACACCCACCAACTCAGGGAGTTGATGATGGCGGGCTTCGGACAGGGGACGCGCAGGCACCCCCGCTCACGTGGCCGGACGTGGTCACGGACCGGGCCGGATCGCGCGACCCTAGGACTCATCGGCGCCATCTGCGCGGTCGCGGGCTTCTTCGTCCTGGGCATCATCCTGGGCCCGGTCGCCGTGGCCTGCGGCTGGCTCTCCATGGGCCGCACCTGGACGGGCTCCCGCCACGTCCCGGCCCTGATCGCCGTGGTCCTCGGCGCGATAGACACCCTGTTGGCCCTCATCTGGCTGACGGGGGCGGCAGCGCCGGGCGCGGGGGTCTTCTGACCCCGACTTGGTCGCGGCAGCCGCTGTGCCGCCCCAGCCGCGGGCATTCGTGCCGCTGGGGCGGCACAGGTGGGCGCGGCGGCACCCCGCGGCGCCGGGCCCGCGCGACCCACCCCCGGCCAGCGCCACGGCGGCACCCCGCGGCGCCGGGCCGCGCGACCCACCCCCGGCCAGCGCACCCGCCGGGCAACGCGCTCAGCGGGGGTCCAGCTCGGTCGACCTCTCCCGCCCTGAGCCGGAGGCCAACGCGGCAACTTCCGCCCGCAGCGCCCGCACCTCCTCCGTAAGCGCGCAGATCGCCTCCGTCTGCCGCCGCTCCTCCTCGTCATCCATGTCGAAGCGAGCGATGAACCACGCGGCGATGTTCGCGGTGACCACACCGAGCAACGCGATCCCGGACAGCATCAGCCCGATCGCGAGCACCCGCCCAAGACCGGTGGTCGGCGCCATGTCCCCGTACCCCACGGTGGTCATCGTGGTGAAGGCCCACCAGATCGCGTCCCCCAGCGTGTGGATGGACGCCCCGGGCTTCCCTCGCTCCACCTCCAGCACCGCCAACGCCCCGAAGACCAACAGGCCCAGGCACGACCCCGCGACATACGTCGTCACCCGCACCTGCGACGCCAGCCGCGCCCGCTGCCCGGCGAGCAGCAGCAGCGACACCAGCTTCAACAGCCGTAGCGGCTGGAGCAGCGGCAGGACGACCGCCAGCAGGGCCAGCGGGTTGCCGCGCACGAACCGCAGCCGGTCCTCCGTCAGCCACAGCCTGACGATGTAGTCCAGGGCGAACGCGGCCCACACGGTCCAGTTCGCTATGTGGCAGGCGGTCAGCAGCGTCTCCGACGCCTCCGGCTGCACGATCGGATAGGCGTAGGCGACGGCGAAGACGACGGCAAGGGCCAGCAGCGGTCCCTGGGTGCGCCGTTCCCAGCGGTCCCGGGCGGTGGGTTCGGACATGCGAGCCATCGTAGGAAAAGCGGGGCGGTGGCAGGGTGAGGAATCCCACCCCGCCACCGCCCCGACACCGGCGGGCCCGCCGGAGGTCTATGCGTCGCCCCCCGCCGTCCCGGGATCCGCCGCCGCGACATCGAGCAGCTGGTACCGGTCGATGGCCTGCTTCAGCACCGAACGGTCCACCTTCCCCTCCCGCGCCAGCTCCGCGAGCACCCCCACCACGATCGACTCCGCGTCGATGTGGAAGAAGCGCCGCGCCGCCCCGCGGGTGTCGGCGAAGCCGAAGCCGTCGGCGCCCAGGGACTGGTACGTCCCCGGCACCCAGCGAGCGATCTGGTCCGGAACCGATCGCATCCAGTCGGAGACGGCCAGGAACGGTCCCTCACCCGCGCTGAGCTTGCGGGTGACGTACGGCACCCGCTGCTCCTCCTCGGGGTGCAGCAGGTTGTGCTGCTCGCAGGCCACCGCCTCGCGCCGCAGCTCGTTCCAGGAGGTCGCCGACCAGACACCGGCCCTGACGTTCCACTGCTCGGCGAGGACGCGCTGCGCCTCCACGGCCCACGGCAGCGCCACGCCGGAGGCGATGATCTGCGCCGGGACGGTGCCGGACGTGCCCTCGCTGAGGCGGTAGACGCCCTTGAGGATGCCGTCGACGTCGACGTTCTCCGGCTCGGCGGGGTGCTGGATCGGCTCGTTGTAGACGGTGAGGTAGTAGAAGACGTCCTCGCCGTGCGGGTGCTGCTCGTCGCCGCCGTACATACGGCGCAGGCCGTCCTTGACGATGTGCGCGATCTCGTAGCCGTACGCCGGGTCGTACGCCACGCACGCCGGGTTGGTGGAGGCCAGCAGCTGGGAGTGGCCGTCCGCGTGCTGGAGCCCCTCGCCGGTCAGGGTCGTACGGCCCGCGGTCGCACCGAGGACGAAACCGCGCGCCAGCTGGTCGGACATCTGCCAGAACTGGTCGCCGGTGCGCTGGAAACCGAACATCGAGTAGAAGACGTACACCGGGATCAGCGGTTCGCCGTGCGTGGCGTACGCCGAACCCGCCGCGATCAGCGACGCCGTGCAGCCCGCCTCGGAGATGCCGTCGTGCAGCATCTGGCCGGTGGGCGACTCCTTGTAGGCGAGCAGCAGCTCACGGTCGACGGACTCGTACTGCTGGCCGAGCGGGTTGTAGATCTTGGCGCTCGGGAAGAAGGAGTCCATGCCGAAGGTGCGGTACTCGTCCGGCGCGATCAGCACGAACCGCTTGCCGAGTTCCTTGTCCCGCATCAGGTCCTTCAGCAGCCGTACGAACGCCATGGTGGTGGCGATCTGCTGCTGGCCGGAGCCCTTCTTCACGGTGGCGTACGCCTTGTCCTCGGGCAGCGGCAGCGGCTTGGAGCGCACCACCCGCGTGGGCACGTATCCGCCGAGCCCCTTGCGGCGGTCGTGCATGTACTGGATCTCCTCCGAGTCCCGGCCCGGGTGGTAGTACGGCGGCGCGCCGGACTCCAGGTCCTTGTCGGCGATCGGCAGGTGCAGGCGGTCCCGGAAGCGCTTGAGGTCGTCGACCGTCAGCTTCTTCATCTGGTGCGTGGCGTTGCGGCCCTCGAAGTTCGGGCCCAGCGTCCAGCCCTTGATCGTCTTGGCCAGGATCACCGTCGGCTGGCCCTGGTGCTCCACGGCCGCCTTGAACGCCGCGTACACCTTGCGGTGGTCGTGGCCGCCGCGCCCCAGGTGCAGGATCTGCTCGTCGGTCATGTTCTCGACCATCGCGCGCAGCCGGTGGTCGTCCCCGAAGAAGTGCTCGCGGATGTAGGCGCCGGATTCGGTGGCGTACGTCTGGAACTGGCCGTCCGGCGTCGTGTTCATCTTGTTGACCAGGATGCCGTCGCGGTCCTGGGCGAGCAGCGGGTCCCAGGTGCGGTCCCAGATCAGCTTGATGACGTTCCAGCCCGCGCCCCGGAACACCGACTCCAGCTCCTGGATGACCTTGCCGTTGCCGCGCACCGGGCCGTCGAGGCGCTGGAGGTTGCAGTTGACGACGAAGGTGAGGTTGTCCAGGCCCTCACGCGCGGCGATGGTCAGCTGGCCCAGCGACTCCGGCTCGTCCATCTCGCCGTCGCCGAGGAACGCCCACACGTGCGACTTCGAGGTGTCGGCGATCCCGCGCGCGTGCATGTACCGGTTCATCCGCGCCTGGTAGACCGCGCCGATCGGGCCGAGCCCCATCGACACCGTCGGGAACTCCCAGAAGCCCGGCATCAGCCGCGGGTGCGGGTACGAGGAGAGGCCGTAGGGCGCCTTCGACTTCTCCTGGCGGAACCCGTCGAGGTGCTGTTCGCTCAGCCGGTCCAGCAGGTACGCGCGCGCGTAGATGCCCGGTGAGGCGTGGCCCTGGAAGAAGACCTGGTCGCCGCCGTCGCCCTCGTCCTTGCCGCGGAAGAAGTGGTTGAAGCCCACGTCGTACAGGGACGCGGAGGACGCGAACGTGGCGATGTGGCCGCCGACGCCGATACCGGGCCGCTGCGCGCGCGAGACCATCACGGCGGCGTTCCAGCGGGTGGCGTTGAGGATCCGGCGCTCGATCTCCTCGTTGCCCGGGAAGAACGGCTCGTCCCTGGTGGCGATGGTGTTGACATAGTCCGTGCTGCGCATCTCGGGCACGGCCACCCGCTTCTCGCGGGCCCGCTCGATCAGCCGCAGCATCAGATAGCGGGCCCGCTCCCGCCCGCGCTCGTCGATGGCGGCGTCGAGGGAGTCGAGCCACTCCTGGGTTTCCTCGGGATCGAAGTCAGGAACCTGACTCGGAAGGCCGCCAATGATGATCGGGTTGCGATCGGATCCGGAAGCCACGCTGGTCCTTACCTGTCAGAGGGCTGGTATGCGTTTCGATATGCCTGCACCGCTCCCCATCGTCTACCTCGATGCGTGAAACGTCATCTCTACCCCGAGGTAACCCCGACCTTCGTCAGCTCTCGGCGCAAAGGCATTTGAATCTCGTACCCGTAGATGGTTCCCAAACGCCCAAAAAGGGCACAACGGTGTGGTGTACGTCACCCGCAGCCACGGAAGTGTGGCTGGAGTTGCGGCGACACGGCCGGGATCGTCACCGTTTCGGCGGTCCGAACCGCCGGGTACTTGCGCGATCCGTCCCGCCCGTGTGGACTACGGCCAACGCTTCGCGCACGCGCGTGGCTGAGACTCCCCCAAGCTCAGTGGAGCAGGGGGTACCGAAATCCAAAGACATGATCAGGAGGCAACCCGTGAGCGCGACCGCGGACCACGCGGAGGAGCGGACGAACCCCGCCGTCAGGCTGGGGTTCCAGCCCGGGCAGGTGGTCCAGGAGATCGGCTACGACGACGACGTCGACCAGGAACTTCGCGATGCCCTCGAGGAAGCCATCGGCAGCGACCTGATGGACGAGGAGTACGACGACGTGGCCGACGCCGTCGTGCTGTGGTTCCGCGACGACGACGGCGACCTGACGGATGCGCTGGTGGATGCCACCACGTACATCGAGGAAGGCGGCGCCATCCTGCTCCTGACGCCGAAGACCGGCCGTTCGGGGTACGTCGAGCCGAGCGACATCTCGGAGGCCGCCACGACGGCGGGACTGACGGCGTCCAAGAGCGTCAGCGTGGGCAAGGACTGGAGCGGCAGCCGCCTGGCCACGCCCAAGGCGGCCAAGTCCAAGAGGTGACCGTCCGCTGACCGCGGCCCTGGGGCGGACCGGCCCCGTTTCCGTACGCGCCGGTCCGTCCCCCCGGCCGGTTCGCCAGGCCCCGGTGCGCGCTGCGTAGGGTGGGTGACCCACCCGAACGGCCCACCGAAGGGAAGACGAATGGCGATCCAGGCCGGGGCGATCCAGGCCGGTGAGAAGGCCCCCGACTTCGAACTGAAGGACAACCACGGCCGCACCGTGCGGCTCTCCGGCTTCCGCGGCGACAAGAACGTGGTCCTGCTGTTCTACCCCTTCGCCTTCACCGGCGTGTGCACCGGCGAACTGTGCGAGGTCCGCGACAACCTGCCGAGGTTCGCCGACCGCGACACCGTGGTGCTCGCCGTCTCCAACGACTCCATCCACACCCTGCGCGTCTTCGCCGAGCAGGAGGGTCTGGAATACCCCTTGCTGAGCGATTTCTGGCCGCACGGCGAGACCTCGCGCGCCTACGGCGTCTTCGACGAGGCCAAGGGCTGCGCGGTACGCGGCACCTTCGTCATCGACAAGGAGGGCGTGGTGCGCTGGAGCGTGGTGAACGGTCTGCCGGACGCCCGCGACCTGAACGAGTACGTCAAAGCGCTCGACACCCTGTGATTCTTCGGTCGCAAGGCCTGCGGGCGGCGGGAACCCGTCACTAGGATCGAGTCGTTTGATCCTATGGCAACGCACGACGGGGCTTCCCGCCCCTGGACACCAATGGAGGACTCGTGGGAGTCAGCCTCAGCAAGGGCGGCAACGTATCGCTGACCAAGGAGGCCCCGGGCCTGACCGCGGTCATCGTCGGTCTGGGGTGGGACGTGCGCACCACGACCGGCACCGACTTCGACCTCGACGCCAGCGCGCTGCTGCTGAACAGCGCGGGCAAGGTCGCGAGCGACCAGCACTTCATCTTCTTCAACAACCTCAAGAGCCCGGACGGCTCGGTGGAGCACACCGGCGACAACATCACCGGTGAGGGCGAGGGCGACGACGAGCAGATCAAGATCAACCTCGCCACCGTCCCGGCCGACGTGGAGAAGATCGTCTTCCCCGTCTCGATCTACGACGCCGAGAACCGTCAGCAGTCCTTCGGTCAGGTGCGCAACGCGTTCATCCGCGTCGTCAACCAGGCCGGCGAGGCCGAGATCGCGCGCTACGACCTCAGCGAGGACGCCTCCACCGAGACGGCGATGGTCTTCGGCGAGCTGTACCGGCACGGCGCGGAGTGGAAGTTCCGCGCCATCGGCCAGGGGTACGCCTCCGGCCTGCGCGGTATCGCGCAGGACTTCGGCGTCAACGTCTGAGCCGCACCGTCCCACCGCTTCACCGTCCGGCGCCGCACCGAGAGCGTGCGGCGCCGGACGCGCAGGACGACCAAAGAGGCATGACCAGGGGAGGACCAGCATCATGGGCGTCACGCTCGCCAAGGGAGGCAATGTCTCCCTGTCCAAGGCCGCGCCGAATCTCACCCAGGTGATGATCGGACTCGGCTGGGACGCGCGCTCCACCACCGGAGCCCCCTTCGACCTCGACGCCAGCGCGCTGGTGCTCGACAGCGGGCGGGTACTCGGCGACGAGTGGTTCATCTTCTACAACCAGCTCAAGAGCCCGGACGGCTCGGTGGAGCACACCGGTGACAATCTCACCGGTGAGGGCGAGGGTGACGACGAGTCGATCCTGATCGACCTGTCCAAGGTGCCCGCCCACTGCGACAAGATCGTTTTTCCGGTCTCGATCCATATGGCAGACGAGCGTGGCCAGACCTTCGGGCAGGTCAGCAACGCCTTCATCCGCGTGGTCAACCAGGCGGACGGCCAGGAACTGGCGCGCTACGACCTCAGCGAGGACGCTTCCACCGAAACCGCCATGATCTTCGGCGAGGTCTATCGCTACCAGGGGGAATGGAAGTTCCGGGCCGTGGGACAGGGGTACGCGTCAGGGCTGCGGGGCATCGCTCTAGACTTCGGGGTCAATGTTTCGTAAAGCCGGGTACGGCGCGGGGGAGACCCGTACACCCCGTACACAAGGGATTGGGTAGCCAGTGGTTCTGAAAACCTTCGGCTGGTCGTTCGCGGTCACCGCGCTCGGCCTCGTCGCGGCGGTCTTCTACGGGGGGTGGACCGCCTTCGGCATCGTGGCGATCCTCTCCATCCTTGAGATCTCGCTGTCCTTCGACAACGCGGTGGTCAACGCCGGAATCCTGAAGAAGATGAATGCCTTCTGGCAGAAGATCTTCCTCACGATCGGCATTCTGATCGCCGTCTTCGGCATGCGCCTGGTCTTTCCCGTCGTCATCGTGGCCGTCAGCGCCCAGATGGGGCCGATCGAGGCGGTCGACCTCGCGCTGACCGACAAGGACCGCTACCAGGAACTGGTGACGGACGCGCATCCGGCGATCGCCGCGTTCGGTGGCATGTTCCTGCTGATGATCTTCCTCGACTTCATCTTCGAGGACCGGGACATCAAGTGGCTGGGCTGGCTGGAGCGGCCGCTGGCCAAGCTGGGCAAGGTCGACATGCTGTCGGTCTGCATCGCGCTGATCGTCCTGCTGATCACCTCGATGACCTTCGCGACGCACGCGCATCTGCACGCCGGGCCCGCCGACAAGGCGGAGACGGTCCTGCTCTCCGGTATCGCCGGTCTCATCACCTACATGATCGTGGGCGGCCTCTCCGGCTACTTCGAGGAGAAGCTGGAGGAAGAGGAGGAACGCGAGCACGAGGAGGAGGAAGAGGCGAGGCGCGCGGGCAAGCAGAAGCCCGCGATCCTGCTGGCCGGCAAGGCCGCGTTCTTCATGTTCCTCTACCTCGAGGTGCTGGACGCGTCCTTCTCCTTCGACGGCGTCATCGGCGCGTTCGCCATCACCAACGACATCGTGCTGATGGCGCTGGGCCTGGGCATCGGCGCGATGTACGTCCGGTCGCTGACCGTGTACCTGGTCCGCCAGGGCACGCTGGACGACTACGTCTACCTGGAGCACGGCGCGCACTACGCGATCGGCGCGCTGGCGGTCATCCTGCTGGTGACGATCCAGTACGAGATCCATGAGGTCATCACCGGCCTCGTCGGCGTCTTCCTGATCGCCGCGTCCTTCTGGTCCTCCGTGCGGCGCAACAAGGCGCTGGCGGCTGCGGAGGGAAAAGCGGCGGGGTCGGACGAGAAGGCTGAGGTCTCTTCCGGGGTGTGACGTTCCTGCCAGTACGGGAACGCTTCTGAATGGGGCGGCGTGGAGGACGGGTCCTCGGCGCCGCCCCGTTGTCTGCCGGGTGTCGGGTCGGGTGTCGAGTCGTGGGTGGGGACGGTCAGGGTCATGGGGCTGTTGGACGGGTTGCTGTGGCGGGGGCGGGCGGATCAGTTCGACTCGGGGAGCGCGTCGTCGAACGCGATCGAGTTGACGAAACGGCACGGTCAGGTGTCGCTGACGAAGCAGGACGCCGCGACGGGGCATCTGCGGATCAATCTGAACTGGCGGATGCGGACGTCCGACTTCGGCGGGCCGCAGCGGGAGAGTCTGCTGCGGCACCCCTTCAAGGCGCTGAAGCCGCCGGAGGTGGTGGGGCACAGCCAGTCGATGGTGAACGTCGACCTCGACCTGGGGTGCCTGTACGAGCTTCAGGACGGCACCAAGGGCGTCGTGCAGCCGCTGGGCGGCTTCCTCGGTGACGTGAACGCGCCGCCGTACGTCAAGCTGAGCGGGGACGACCGGTTCGGGTCGGCGTCCGGGGAGACGATCTACGTCAATCTGGACCACCGGGACGCGATCAAGCGGCTGCTGGTCTTCGCCTACATCTACGACCAGACACCGGCGTTCGACCGCACCCAGGCGGTGGTGACGCTGTACCCGAGCAACGGGCCCCGGATCGAGATCCACCTGGACGAGCGGCATCCCCAGGCGCGGTCCTGTGCGGTGGTGATGATCGAGAACGTGAAGGGGGAGATCCTGGTGCGGCGGGAAGTGAAGTTCGTCTACGGGTTCCAGGGGGAGCTGGACAGGTTGTACGGGTGGGGACTGCAGTGGGGGCGGGGCTACAAGACGAAGGCCCAGCGCTGAGGGTGCGCCTGCGTCGGGGGTGGGCGCGGCGGCACCCCGTCGGCGCCGGGCCGCGCGACCCACCCCCGGCCCACCCGGACGTCAGCGCCCGATGAACTGCGGCCCCTGCGGCGGCAGCCGGAAGTCGGGGTCCGGCCCCGGAGGGACCGGCGGGGGCGGCGGATAGCCGTACGCGGGCTGCGGGTAGCCGTACGCCGGTTGGGCTGTCGTCGCCGGTTGGGGGTAACCGTAGGTCGGTGGGGCCGGGGTGATCGCCGTCGGCTGTTCGGGAGGCAGCGGGACGGACACCTCCGGCACGGGCTCGGCGGGGTGGGCGGATTCGGACTCGTCGACCGAGATGCCGAAGTCCGTGGCCAGGCCCTTGAGGCCGTTGGAGTAGCCCTCACCGAGCGCCCGGAACTTCCAGGAGTCACCCCGCCGGTACAGCTCACCGCAGATCAGCGCCGTCTCCTCACCGGTCTCCGGCGTGACGTCGAACGTCGCCAGAGGCTCCCCGTCGGCGTCCGCGGCGTCATGGAGGAGGATGCGCAGATCCCGTACCCGGTCGAAGGTCACCCCGTCCGCGGAGGCGACCAGCAGGATGCGGCCGACGCTGGGCTCGACCCCGGTGAGATCTGTCTGGATCGTATCGGTCAGGCATTCGGCGACCCGCTTCTTGCCCAGCCGCCAGACCTTCCCGGAGGGGTGCCGGGGCTGGTTGTAGAAGACGAAATCCTCGTCGGAGCGCACACGGTCCTCCGGCCCCAGGAGCAGGGCGGAGGCGTCGACGTCCGGTACCCCCTGCCCGGGTGTCCAGCGCAGCACGGCGCGCACCGTGGTGGCTTCCAGCGGGACGTTCGACCCCTTCAGCATCGCGTGCGTCATGCGGTCATCCTGCCCTCTCGGTCCTGCTCACGACAACGCGGGGCTGCGCACCGTGTGCTTACCTGCGTTACCTGGAATTCATGCCCTACGGGAACCTTCGACATGGATTGCTACGTACTATTACCGGCCACCCTTGGACAGTCCACAGGGTCACACAGCCATCACAGGGGAGTCATATGCGTCATTTCGGGCACATCGCCCCTGAGGTGCGGAACCGGTTGTTCCATCGGGAGCCGTGCACGTTCACCGCGGACTCTCCGGCCCGTCTGCTCGCCGCCGCCCTGGGGGCCACGCTCTACAGTCCGGCGATCCGCCCCCGGCTCGCCGACGACGTGGTCAAGCAGGCCGGGCGGGGCGTGGTCTCGATGGTGCTGTGCCTGGAGGACTCGATCGACGACGCGGAGGTCCCCGACGCCGAGGAGAACCTCGTACGCCAGTTCGCCGAGCTGGGGAGGGCGGAGGCCGAGCCGCCGCTGCTGTTCATTCGCGTCCGGGCCGCCGAGCAGATCCCCGATCTCGCGCGGCGGCTCGGGGACGATGTGCGGCTGCTGTCCGGGTTCGTCCTGCCCAAGTTCACCGAGGAGCGGGGGATTCCGTTCCTGGAGGCCCTTCAGGTCGCCGAGGCCGAGACCGGACGGCGGTTGTTCGCCATGCCGGTGCTGGAGTCGCCCGAGCTGCTCTACCGGGAGTCCCGGGTGGAGACCCTGGAGGGCATCTACCGTGCGATCGACAAGTTCCGGGACCGGGTGCTCGCGCTGCGGCTCGGGGTGACCGACTTCTGCTCGTCGTACGGACTGCGCCGGGCGCCGGACATGACGGCGTACGACGTACAGATCGTCGCCTCCGTCATCTCGGATGTGGTGAACATGCTCGGGCGGGCCGACGGGACCGGGTTCACCGTCACCGGGCCCGTGTGGGAGTACTTCCGGGTGCAGGAACGCATGTTCAAGCCCCAGCTGCGGCGCAGCCCCTTCCTGGAGGGGCAGGCCGACGAACTGCGGGCCGCGCTGATCGAGCACAGCATGGACGGGCTGCTCCGCGAGATCACCCTCGATCAGGCCAATGGACTGCTCGGCAAGACCTGTATCCACCCCTCGCACGTGCCGCCCGTGCACGCGTTGTCCGTGGTCAGCCGCGAGGAGTACAGCGACGCCCAGGACATCCTGCGCCCCGAGCGCGGCGGCGGGGGCGTGCTCAGGTCGGCGTACACGAACAAGATGAACGAAGTGAAGCCGCATCGCGCCTGGGCCGAGCGGACCATGCTGCGCGCCGAGGTGTTCGGCGTGGCCAATGAGGACATCGGATTCGTGGAGCTGCTCGCCGCGGGCATCCCCGGGTGAGCCATGACAAGGGACGGATGACGAACGCAGTGAACAACGGGGTCTGGTCGGGTACGTGGGTCGCCGAGCGGCTCGGCGTCGAACTCGTCGGCGACGGTCAGTTGCGTGACCTGCTGGGACTGGCCCTGCGCCGCAACCCCAAGCGCGCCCATCTGCTGGTGTCCAACGTGCTCGGCAAGCACGTACCGCAGGCCCCTTCCGTGGTGTACGGCGCCGGGTTCGCCCTCGGGCGCCGGGTGCGGGAGCTGTTGGGGGACGCCGTGCCCGGCGCCGTGGTGGTCGGGTACGCCGAGACCGCCACCGGTCTCGGCCACGCGGTCGCCGACGGGATCGGGGACGTGCCCTACCTGCACTCCACGCGGCGGCCCGTGCGCGGGGTCGTCCCGGCCGGGGGGTTCGAGGAGTCCCACTCACACGCCACCTCCCATCTGCTGCTGCCCGAGGACCCGGCCTTCCTCGCCGGGGACGGCCCGCTCGTCCTCGTCGACGACGAGTTCTCCACCGGCAACACCGTCCTCAACACCGTTCGGGCCCTGCACGAGCGCTATCCACGGCAGCGGTACGTCGTGGTCGCGCTGGTCGACATGCGGTCGGCGGGGGACCAGGAACGGCTGGCCGCCTTCGGGCGGGAGATCGGCGCCTCGGTGGAGCTGGTCGCCGCCGCGCGGGGGACCGTACGGCTTCCCGACGGCGTCCTGGAGAAGGGCCGGGCGCTCGTCGATGCCCATGAGGGGCGTGGTGTGACGCTGCCCGATGGCGCGCGGGGAGAGGTGCGGCGGGTCGAGCTGCGCTGGCCCGGCGGGGTGCCCGACGGCGGGCGGCACGGGTTCACGCCCGCGCACCGGCGGCGGCTCGAGCACGCGCTGCCCGCCCTCGGGGCGCGGCTCGCCGAGGCGCTGCCGGACGGGGCGCGCCGGGTGCTGGTGCTGGGCTGCGAGGAGCTGATGTACGCCCCGCTGCGGCTGGCACGCGAGCTGGAGCAGGCGGCCGAGGGGGTGGACATACGGTTCTCCACCACGACCCGGTCACCCGTCCTCGCCGTCGACGACCCCGGATACGCCATCCGCAGCCGCCTGGTCTTCCCCGCGCACGACGCCCCGGCCGACGGGCCCGGCGAGCGCTACGCCTACAACGTCGCGGGCGGTGGCTTCGACGCCGTGGTGGCCGTGGTGGACTCCGTCGCCGACACGCCCGAACTGCGTGCCGCCGGGGGGCTGCTGGACCAGCTCGCGGCGCACACCCCGTCCGTCCTGCTCGCGGTCGTGCCCTCGTACGTCCCTGAAAGGCCCACCATGCTCTCCGAGCCCCTTCGCGGCCCCGCCTTCTCCTCGTACGCGCCGGAGGAGGTGGGCTGGCTGCTCCAGGACCTGTCGGACGTCACGCTGGAGGCGCCGACCGAGGAGCGCGAGGAGGCCATCCAGAGCGGGGGCGCGCACTACGCCGAGTCGCTGCCGGTGGAGTACCAGCCCAGCGAGCAGTACCAGCAGCTGTTCCACACCGCCCTGGACGCCTCCGCGGCCCGGCTCGCCCACGCCGTCGGCGTGGTCACCGAGACCGTGCTCGCCGAGCGGTCGCCGCGGCCCGTGCTGGTGTCGCTGGCCCGCGCGGGCACGCCGGTCGGGGTGCTGATGCGCCGCTGGGCCCAGCACCGGCACGGTCTCGAACTGCCCCACTACGCCGTGTCGATCGTGCGCGGGCGCGGCATCGACGCCAACGCGCTGCGCTGGCTGGCCGAGCGGCACGACCCCGCCGACGTCGTCTTCGTCGACGGCTGGACCGGCAAGGGCGCCATCACCCGGGAACTCGCCGAGGCCCTGCGGGAGTTCGAGGAGCGGGAGGGCGTGCGCGGGTTCGATCCCGAGATCGCCGTGCTCGCCGACCCGGGGTCGTGCGTACGGACGTACGGGACCCGGGAGGACTTCCTCATCCCGTCCGCCTGCCTCAACTCCACCGTCTCCGGGCTGATATCCCGCACCGTGCTGCGGGCCGACCTGGTGGGCCCCGACGACTTCCACGGCGCGAAGTTCTACCGCGAACTCGCCGGGGCCGATGTGTCGGGCGACTTCCTGACCGCCGTAGCCGCCCGCTTCGGCGAGGTGGAGGACGCGGTCGACTCGGCCGTCAAGGAGCTGCTGGCCGCCGACCGCAGCCCCACCTGGGAGGGCTGGGCGGCCGTGGAGCGGATCAGCGAGGAGTACGGCATCCATGACGTGAACCTCGTCAAGCCGGGCGTCGGCGAGACCACCCGGGTGCTGCTGCGCCGGGTGCCCTGGAAGATCCTGGCGCGCGAGGGGGCGGGGGCCGACCTGGACCATGTCCGGCTGCTCGCCGAGCAGCGGGGGGTGGTCGTGGAGGAGGTCGCCGAACTGCCGTACACCTGCGTCGGTCTGATCCACCCCAAGTACACCCGGGGCGCGACCGGCGCCGACGGCAAGGCGGTGACGGTCTGATGCCGGTACTGGTGGCGAGCGACCTGGACCGTACGCTCATCTACTCCTCGGCGGCCCTCGCGCTGACCATGCCGGACGCGCGGGCGCCCCGGCTGCTCTGCGTCGAGGTGCACGAGAGCAGGCCGCTGTCGTATCTGACGGAGACGGCGGCCGGGCTGCTGAGTGAGCTGGGGGACGCGGCGGTCTTCGTGCCGACGACCACCCGGACGCGTAAGCAGTACGAGCGGATCAACCTGCCCGGTCCCGCGTCCCGGTACGCGATCTGCGCCAACGGCGGGCATCTGCTGGTCGACGGGGTGTCCGACGCCGACTGGCACCGGCAGGTCACCGCCCGGCTCGCCGACGAGTGCGCGCCCCTCGCCGAGGTGCGGGAGCACCTGTACGCCACGGCCGACCCGGCGTGGCTGCGCAAGCACCGGGTCGCGGAGGACCTCTTCGTCTACCTGGTCGTCGAGCGGGAGCTGCTGCCGGAGGACTGGGTCAAGGAACTGGCCGTGTGGGCGGAGAACCGCGGCTGGACGGTCTCCCTCCAGGGCCGCAAGCTCTACGCCGTCCCGAAGCCGTTGACCAAGAGCGCGGCCATGCGCGAGGTCGCCCGCCGCACGGGCGCCGACCTCTCGCTGGCCGCCGGTGACTCCCTCCTGGACGCCGACCTGCTCCTCGCCGCCGACCGGGGCTGGCGCCCGGGGCACGGCGAGCTGGCGGACGCGGGGTGGACCGCGCCGACGATCAGTGCGCTGCCGGAGCGGGGGGTGCTGGCGGGGGAGCGGATTCTTCGGGAGTTCCTGCGGGTGGCGCGGGAGGGTGCGCTGACCTGAGCATCCTGTCGGCGGGGGAGGGCTCAGCCGCAGCATCCCCCGCCGCAGCACCCTCCGCCGCCGCCACCGCCCGCGCCGCTGGTGCGCGGTGCGGAGGCCGTGCCGCCGACCGCGACCGTCGACAGCAGCTTGACCGTGTCGTCGTGACCGGCGGGGCAGTCGGCCGGGGCCGAGGAGTCGGCCATCGGGCGGCTCAGTTCGAAGGTGTCGCCGCAGGTACGGCAGCGGTACTCGTAGCGAGGCATGGGCACAGGTTAACCGGCGTCAGTGCCCCGTCGTAGTGCCGCGTTCCTCGCGGATCCGGCCGACGACGCCCGCCACCGTCTGCCGTACCGCCTCCGTCTCGGTGAGGAAGTGCCAGTAGTCGGGGTGGCGGCCCTCCAGGGAGGCGATCGCGCGTTCGAGGCGGGCCACGGAGTCGTCGAGGGGGCGGGCGTGGCGGGGGTCGGGGGTGTTGCGTCCGGCCATGGCGAGCCGCTGGGCGTCGCGGATGGCGAAACGGGTGCGGTCGATCTCCTGCTGGGGGTCCTTCTGGACGGCGTTCAGGCGGCGCAGGCGGTCACCGGCGGCGGACACGGCCTCGTCGGTGTTGTTGAGCAGGGCCCGCGCGGTGGACAGCAGGGCGGTGGCGTCCGGCCAGCGCTGGGCGTCCCGCGCGGCCCGCGCCTCGGCGAGCTTGCCCTCGGCCTGCCGTACCGTCTCGGTGGCCTGCTCGGGGACGTGCTGGAGGTCCTGCCAGCAGGCGACGGTGAACCGGCGCCGCAGCTCGCTCAGCACCGGCTCCACCTGCCCGGCGCGGGTGGTGAGCGCCTCGGCGCGGGTGCGCAGGGAGACCAGCCGGTGGTCGATCTCGGCGGCGCGCTCCGGCAGCCGCTGGGCCTCGGCCCGGATCGCCTCGGCCTCCCGGGCGACGCGCTCGGCACGCTCCAGGGTCTGCGGTACGCCGTGCTGACCCGCGCCCTGGTTCAGCCGGGTCAGCTCGGGGCCGAGGGCGGCCAGCCGGGCGGCGAGGTCGTCCGCGGCCAGCCCCGACTGCCGTACCGCGTCCAGGGCGTTGGAGGCGGCGAGCAGGGACTGCCGGGCGCGTTCGACGGCCGGGGCGAGGCGGGCGAGCTGGGTCTCGGCCTTGCCGAGCAGCGGACCGAGACCGTCCGCGAACCGGTCCAGGTCCTTCTTGACCCGCTCCAGCTCCTCCTTGGCCGTGGTCAGTTGGGTGCGGGCGCGGGTGGCGGCGGAGGCCTCCAGGTCGTCACGGTCGAGGTCGTGGGAGTCGACGGCCTCGATATAGCGGTGGCTGGCCTCGTCGATGCGCTGCCCGAGCGCGGCGAAGTCGGCGGTGGCGCGCCGGGCGGCCGGTGAGTCGTCGACGGCCGTGATCGTCTCGATGGAGATGCGCAGGTCGCGCTGGGCGGTGTCGAGTTCGTAGAACGCCGCGGCGGCGGCGTCCTTCGCGGCCTGGGCCTCGGCCCGCTGGCTCTCGGCCCGACCGCCGAACCAGCGCCGGGTGCCGCCGCCGGTGAACGAGGCGGGCAGGGCGAGTACGGCGACCAGTGGCAGGGCGGCGAGGACGAGGAGGTCCCCGAGCGGACCGGGGGTCCGGGAGCGGCGCACGCGCGGCCCCGACGGCGAGTACGGCTGTGCTGGTGTCGCCGTCACATCCCTCTCCCGTGCTGTGATTCGCCCTGCCCGGTGTCATTCTCCCACCGGTTAGGGACGAACACACGGGCCGGTCAGTTCGCGGTTCGGACCGTGACTTTTCCGTCGCCGGTGTGTGCGCTGACCACATGGGCGCTGGTCTCGTCCCGCGGCACCGACACATCCACCGCGCCGTCGCCGGTCCGGGTGCTCACCCGGTACGTGGCCTCGGGCAGCGAGATGGTGACGGAACCGTCCCCGGTGCGGGACTCGACCAGATCCGGTACGGCGCCCAGGGTGAGGTGCACCGAGCCGTCGCCGGTGTGTGCGCGCACCTCGCGCGAGGTGACGTCGGCGCGGGCCGAGCCGTCGCCGGTGCGCAGCCTCAGCGGGCCGGTGGAGTCGGTGACGTGCACGGACCCGTCGCCGGTCCGAATGTCCAGCGCGTCCTGGAAGCCCCGCGCCCGCACACTGCCGTCGCCGTCCTCGACCTTGACGGTGATCCCGCGCGGCACCTCTATCCGGTGCTTGGCCGCGCAGTCCGCGACCACGCCGGTGCAGTTCATCCGCAGCTTCAGCCGGTCGCCGGACATGGACCAGGACACCTCCGGGTCGGACCCGACCACCACCGACCCCTGGAACCACCGGGTGACCGTGATCTCCCCCGCCGGATTCCCGTCCGCGGCGATGATCTCCAGCGCCGAGTCGTCGGAATCGACGGTGAGCGTACGCCCCTCGACGGCGAAGCTGCGCCGCTCGGGCTCGCTGTCGTCCTCGGCGGACGCCCCACAGGCGGTCGCGCCCGCCAGCAGGACCGCTACGGCCCCCGCGACGGCGGCCGCGCGTACGGGGACGGCGGTACGGGGCGGGCGAGAGCTGGACATGAGGACTTCCCCCTGATCACCTGGACGACCTGCGCGGTACCCCCGACGCAGTACTCCGACCGTATGGACCCGACGCCCCCGGAGGCATCCGGGCCGCTCCCGGATCCGGGGTGGGGTTATCCCCAGGTCCGCCTACGGGTTTGCGGGACAGTGCCCCGGGCAAGGTAGGCTGTCGACTCGTTCTCGGGTGCGTAGCTCAGGGGTAGAGCGCCTGCCTTACAAGCAGGATGTCGGCGGTTCGAAACCGTCCGCGCCCACACAGGTCAGAGGCCCTCCGCGTGATCCGCGGGGGGCCTCTGTAGATCATTTAGGCGATATTTGGGAGATCAGCTTCCGAGCGCCCTCACGCCACGCTCCGGAGCGTCACTCGCCGTCCCCGCCGCCAGCGCGCGGTCAACGCGTCCAGCCGATGCCGACGCATCTCCGGGGTGATGTGCTCGTAGGTCCCCTCGATGTCCTTCGGCACCCACCCCATCGTCGCGAACCGCAGCGCGCGGTCGACCCGGTCCTCCTTCATCCACGTGTCCGCGGTGTGCCGCGCCCCGCGCATCGTGAACCCCGTCAGGATCGGCTCCCACCCCTCCCGGCCCGCATACCCGCGCTTCCGGGGGATCGCATCCCGCCCGTCCGCCACCGGCCGCAGCTCCCGGCTGAAGTTCCCCCGCAGCCAGAACGACCCGGAGGGCGTGGTGAAGGGATGGTCGTACGGCCACGCCTCGATGTGCGTGTCGAGCAACCGGACCAGGAACTCGGGCACATCGACCTCCCTGGCGCTGTACTTGTTCTTCGGCGGCCCCAGGTAGACCTCCAGCCGCGACTTCGGCGGCTTCCGCCGGTTCGCCTTCCACCCCTTCGCCCGGCACTTCTCCAGCCGGGCGTCCTCCGCCTGGTGCCACGCCGCGAGACCGGCCTCGTCCAGCTCGATCGGATCCTCATGCAGCGCCCCCACCTTGGGGTCGACCCGGATCACGTGCCGGACGACAGGCCGACCGTCGATCTTGTCGATTCGTTTCAGCAAGCAGTTGTCCTTGTGGAGGCCGACCAGCTCGCCCCACCGGAAGCCGAGGTAGCAGTCGGTGAGCACCATCAGCCCCTGGACACCACCGAAGCGCTGATGCAGGCGCTGGGCGTCCTCAGGCTGCGCCCACACCTCCTCCTCGCCCTCGTCTACGTGGTCCACACCCGCGAGGATGCGCCGACCGAAGAGCTTGTTGGTGTGGATGTACCCGGCGTCCTCCGCCCCCGAGAGGATGCTCGAGAGCAGACTCCGCGCCTGGGCCACCGTGTCCGGGTCGTGCGGGCCGTGCGGCTTCGATACCTCGGTTGCCCAGGCCTGGACCGCGAAGACGTTGTTCACGTCCTTCAGCGCGGTGTACTCCCACTTGGGCAGCAGCAGCTTGTCCAACAGGTACGCCCGGCTCGACTGGGTCCGAGGCCGCCGTCGGTTCGCCGTCTTCCAGATCTCCACCCACTTGCCGAAGGGCGTGTTCAGCTTCTGCGGGTCGATCCAGGTGCCGGCCCGGATCGCCGCCTCCTGCTCGGCCCCCCACTCCTCCGCCGTCTTCTTCGTTGGGAAGCCTGGTTCCGTCAGCCACGCTGGCTTGTGCCCGGGGGGCGCCTTGTACTTGCAACGCCAGGTGAACTGGGTGGTCTTCTTCCCGTTGCGGACTTTGTAGACCTTCTCCGCGTACGCCAATGTCTCGTCCCCTGCCTGGAGTTCCGGCCGGGTCAGACGGCCCGCAGCTGTGTCATGTAGCGCGCGGGCATGCGCACCCAGTCCGGAGATCGTTCGGACTGTGAGCGGGTGATCGCGTCAGCGGCCCGCTCTGTGATGAGGCCGGTGCGCACGACGTACCGGATGTACTCCGGCCGGTCGTCGACGACGATGGCGCACCCGGGCTCCATGTCCGAGCGAAGCTCCATCCAGATGGGGATCTTCTGCCCTCTCGGTGCCTCTGGTGTCCGCGGCTTCCACCGCAGGGCCTGCTGTGTGAAGACGTCCTCGAACGCGACGACGCCTTCAGGTGTGATGTCGTCCCAGTGAAAGAAGAAGAAGACGGTCGCCCGGTCCACTTCCTCGTCGATGTGGTCGGTCATGTGCGGTGCGAACCAGGCGCCGCGTACACGCTCCACTTTGATAGTCAGGTCCATGCTGCATCCCCGATCCGCCGAGCGGTGCCCCCCTCTCGGTAACGGTCCGTGAATGCAACCACACACCCCGCTTTTGCGCCATGGATCTGCGGAAAGTCGCCTAGGACTCTGCAACCTCGTCCGTCTCGGCAGCGATGCCCTGGAGGTGGCGACGGGCGCGCCGGTAGCGCGCGGCGATGCGTTCCACTTCCTCGGGCGTAGCGTCCTTTTTCCCTTGTAGGACCACGATGATCTGCCCGTCCTCCTCGTCGGGGCCCAAGTTGAAGACCTGGCTTCCGAGGACCCTTCCGGAGCGGAGTTCGTACTCGACATCGGGTGTGAGGCCGAGGGCTGGAACGGGGCGCAGGGCCTGTTTTCCGCCATCTGCCATGGCTGGTTCGCCACCGGCGAGGACGCGGTCTACGGAGTCGTCTGTCCAGCCGAGCCACCGGGCGTAGGCGTGGACGGTGGAGCGGGTGACTTGGGCCACCGCAGCGCTCTCCATCTTCTGGATGGTGCTGCGGCCCACTTCGAGTGCTGCGGCCACGTCCGTCTGTGAGACGCGCGGTCGTCTCGCCAGGCGGGCGGCCTTCAGCTGCTCACCGAGGCGTGCGAAGTCCTGGTCCATGGCCTCCATGATGCACCACTGGGTTGCATGCGGGCAGGGCGGATTCGGCTTATTGACCTGCGTGTATTGGGTGCATTGTCTGCGTGCGGTTGCATCAAGTGCCCCGTCTGTACGCCTTGACCTCAGCTAGATGCTCGGATTGCAAGCATCTAGTGAGTCAGAGTGCTTGCATCGGTAGGCAGAGTGCGCTTAGATCGTAAGCGTGAGACCCCATGGACAAGCAGTTCGGGCTTGGCGTCTTGCTCGGAATCTGAGCATTCGCCAGGTGGAGCAGCAGACCGGCCTCAATCGCGGCTGGCTGTCCCGCCTGGAGCGTGGCCAGATCCGAACCACGGCAGACGAACGCATCCAGCGGGTCGCCACCGTGCTCGACATCACCCCTGACCTGCTCGAACTCAAGGAGACGAAGCCGTGACCGGAAGGAAGGCCACGCGCAGGCACCACTCCAAGCTGAAGCGCCTCCTGGCCGCCAGCGCCGCACAGCGCCAGGCCGCCGACGAGAGCACCGAGTTCCGCCGGTGGACGCCGGAGGAGGTCGTCGAGAAGCAGCTGCTGCCGTACCGCAGCGTGCGCGTGCTCAAGCAGCGCTGCTACCGGCGCGAGATCCACCACCACCTCGACGGCGGCCGGATCACCTTCACCGCCGAGGACCTCCGCCGCGAGGCCGAGCGCACGGCCGTCGAGCCGTTCGCCAAGCCCGCCTGACACCACGAGGGCCGCCCCGGACGCGACCCGGGACGGCCCTCCACAACACAAAACCCACCTGAGAGAAGGGATCTGGCTGTGTCTACCAAGGCTAACGCCAAGATCAACCCCACGGGAGGCCACGCGACGGCCGCCCTCGTGGCCCAGGCCGCAGCGGGTGACCGCGACGCCTTCGCCACCCTCTACAACGAGCACAGGCACGAGGTGTTCGCCTACCTCTACACCCGCACTCGCGACCGCGCGCTGGCCGAGGACCTGACCCAGGACGTGTTCGTCCGCGCCCTGCGGAAGCTGAACACGTTCACCGGCCCCCGCGGCGCTGGCTTCGCGGGCTGGCTCGCGGTGATCGCCCGGAACATCTACCTCGACTACGTGAAGTCGTCCAGGGCCCGCCTGGAGGTGCCGGTCGCCGAGATGTTCGACGGGGACTCCCGCGACCGCTCCGCGGAGGCGTCCGCCATGCGGGAGCTGGACATCGCGGAGGCCGCCGAGACGGTGATGGCCGCGATGCGCAGCCTCAACCCGTATCAGCGGGAGTGCATCGGGCTGCGGTACATCGACGGTCTGTCGGTCCCCGAGGTCGCGGCCCGCCTGGGCAAGGCCGAGGGCGCGGTGAAGACCCTCGCTTTCCGCGCGATGCACACCATGCGTCGGGCGCTCGCCGAGCAGCAGGGAGCCGCGGCATGAACCGGAACTTCCCCCACGCGGTCCGCGTCGTCCGCGAGACCCTCGGCGACACGGCGAGTGACCCCGCGGCCGCCATCGTCCGCGCCCTGGACGTCGTCGGCCTCCTGGTCGACCCGGAGAAGTCGTACGGCATGGTGCCGCCGCGCACGCCGATCGACGACACCCCGCGCGAGCACCAGGCGCACCAGGAGCTGCCGCAGCGCACCGAGCTGGAGGCGCAGGCCCTCGCCTGGGACCAGGCGTGCGAGCGGGCCCGCCGCGTCGCCGCCGTCATCCAGCGCCACGTCGGCGAGCACCCCGCCTTCCAGAACCTCCAGCTGGACGGCGACCGGATCCTGGTCTCGCTGCACATTGTCCAGCAGTCCCAGTGGGCGCAGTGGCGGCGGTACTTCGGGATTGCGCACGACAGGGAGACGCCGCTGCCGTACGTGGTCGCCGGTGAGGGCCACCGTGACGGGGTCCGCGTCTCGGTCCTGGCGTACGACCTGCCGGAGGCCCGGAAGCTCGCGCTGGAGGTCGCGAAGGCGCCCTACGAGGTCGAGGGCATCGTGTACGACCTGGCGCTGCCGCAGCAGGACGCGTCCGGTGAGGTCTGGTTCTACCAGGGCATGCGGACGGCGGACGGTATGCCGCTGCTGTCGGTGGACGGCCGCCCGGAGCGGTGCACGCTGGCGAACATCGCCCGTCAGGGGGGCCCGCTGACGGCCGTCACGGGCACCCCGTCACCGCAGGGCGCGCCCGTCGCGACGAACGGTCAGGGTGGTGGTCCGGCATGAGGAAGGTCACCGCCGCGATGCAGGCGGCTGTCGTGACGATGCTGGTCGCCAAGCGGCCCGCGCTCGACAAGTTGCCGATCCGCTGGGAGCTGCGTCCCGACGGACGGATCTACGTCGACGAGCAGTACGGCGCCGACCCCGCGGTCGTTCCGCAGATCGCCGCCGAGCTGGCTCGCGCCATGCGCGGGGCCAAGCAGATCGCCGCCGAGCTGGCTCGCGCCATGCGCGGGGCCAAGACGAACACGTACGAGATGCCCGAGGACGGCGGCACCATCACCCGCGCCCATCAGGTTGAGGGCCAGCCCAACGGCGTGCGGGTCGAGTTCCACAGCTACGAGCGCGGTATCCAGCCGAGCGAGACGGCGGCGGGCGCCGAGGGTGGTGAGACCGCATGAAGCGCAAGATGGTCGACCACGTCGCCGTCGCCGCGCTCTGCCGCGCCAACCCGCGCCAGTGGCAGGACGTCGGGGAGTACGGGTCCGGTCAGTCCGCGGACGCCGTGGTCCACGCGATCCGCAACGCCTTCGCGAAGTCGGGCCGCTCCGCCTATGCCCCGCCGGGAGCCTTCGAGGCGCGTCGGGAACTGACGGAGTACGGGGCCCGGGTGGAGGCCCGCTACGTGGGCGAGGCGATCCGGGACGTGGCAACCGCCGTCCGCGAGTACGGAGCCTTGCCGGTCCCGGCCGGGAACAAGCCCACCCTCACCTTCTTCCGCCCGGGCCGTCTATACACCCGAGACCTGCCGTTCCGAGCGTCGGAGGACCGGCCGAACTTCGAGTGCGTGGGCATCGGTCGGCACCCCACGAAGGACTCGTTGCGGGCGTTCGGGTTCGAGCAGCCCGGGGACGGCCAGCCGTGGGCGTCCGCCGCGCAGCGCATGGAGGAATGGACGGACGGCTGGGTCGACTTGGGCCCGGCCCGCCCGGACCGGTTGACGCACACCTTCGCCCCCACGCAGGCGCTCCGCGAGGAGGAGCCGCTCGCTCCGCAGACGGAGCGGTCCCGGGCCGCCGAGCAAGAGGAGAAGTGCAGCCGCGAGGCCGACGCCACTCCCTTCTTCGTGAGCGGTCACCTCTACGCGAACGGGCCCTGGCGCTTCCACTGCGGCACCGTCACCACCCACCCCGCCACCGGCGAGCGGACAGCGCTCGGTTGGCTCCAGGTCGACGGCAGCGGGTGGACCACCTACGGGTACAGCGAGGCCGAGTGGGGCAGCGACTGGACCGACGTCACCGGGCCGGGTGAGGGCCAGTGAGCGCGTACAGCCGCGCCTACCAGGCGCTGACCACCGGTCGGGCCCTCCGCCCCGGCGAGGCCGCGCAGCTGCTCGCCGACCTCCGCAAGGAGTCCGGCACCGAGCTGGCGGACGCCGTCGAGAAGCAGCTCGACGGCAAGTACCGCCGGGCCGACGGCGACAGCGACACGGCCTTCCGGAGGAAGCGGCAGACGTACGGCGCCGCGATGCGGATCGTCAACGCCTTCCGGCACCTCGCCGCCGCTCCCTCCCACCCCAACATCCCGAACCAGCGCAACGACCGGAGCACGTCATGACCACCTTCACCTTCGCCCCGGCGACCCGCGAGACCGCACGGGCCCGGATCGCCCTCCAGGGCCCCGGCGGCTCCGGCAAGACCAAGACCGCCCTCCGCATGGCGAAGGCCCTGGCGCAGGGCGGCGTGATCGGCGTCGTCGACACCGAGCGCGGCTCCGCCCTCAAGTACGCCCCGGTCCCGGGCCGCCCGGACATCGAGGCGCACGAGTTCGCGCACCTGCCGATGGCGTTCTGCTCCCCGGAGAACCTCATCGGTGCAGTGAAGGCCGCCATCGAGGCGCGTGTTGCCGTGCTCATCATCGACAGCTGGTCGGCCTTCTGGGCGGGCAAGGGCGGTCTCCTCGCCCGAGTCGACGAGGAGTCGAGGAAGGCTGGCAACTACGGCGGGAAGTTCACCGCCTGGGGGCCTGTGAACGAGCTGGAGCAGGAGATGCTCGACGCCCTCCTGAACTTTCCCGGCCACGTCATCGTCACCATGCGGACGAAGAACGACTACGCCATGGAGGGGAAGAACGTCACGAAGGTCGGCGTCAAGACCGTCCAGCGCGAGGGAGCCGAGTACGAGGTCGATGTCGTGATCGACATGATCGCGGGCACCGGCACCGTCACCAAGACCAGGTACTCCGCGTTGGACGGCGCGTCGGTCCACCACCCCGGCCCCGACTTCGCCGAGGCGATCCTGGAGCAGCTCGGCCAGGGCGTCGACCCCGTCCAGGTCATCGTGGACGAACTGGTCCGCGACGGCCTGACGTATGACCGGGCGCTGGAGCTGCACGGCCAGGCAAAGGCCCGCAACCTCCTCGGTGCCGACCTGCTGCACCCGAAGACCGGCGAGCCCGCGACGCTCGGGGCCGTCATCAAGGAGTACGGGCAGGCCGTCAAGCCGCCCGTCACGACGGGCGTCACGACGGACGTCACGAGCACCCCGTCGGCGCGGCCCGCCGAGGAGTCGAGCGCGCCGGAGTACACCGGGCCGTCGGCTCACTCGCTGGCCGACGCTGAGGGGTCCGCCCCGGCCGTACGCCAGGCGCCGCCGGAGGAGCAGGGGCTGACGCCCGTCACGGCCCCGCAGATGCGGATGATGCACGCCTGCTTCGCCAAGGTCGGCCTCGGTGACAAGGACTCGCGGGCCGCCCGGCTCTACGCGACGTCGCTGATCATCGGCCGCCAGATCGGCTCGGCGAACGACCTGACCAAGGACGAGGCACAGACCCTGCTCGACACGCTCACCAACTACGGCGACCGGCAGACCGGACCCGCCGACTTCGCGGACATGCTCACCGGCCTGGAGAGCGCCGCCCGCGAACTCGCCGAGCAGGACGCCCACCAGCCCGCCTGATTCACCACTGACCGCGGGCCCGCCCCCACCCCTCACCGGGGCGGGCCCGCACCCCCCTGAAAGGAGGTGCACCACAGTGGTGAACCCCACCCACGAGCAGGCCGAAGCGGTCGCCGCGTACGGCGACGGGCTGGACCTGGTCCTCCAGGCGGGCGCAGGCTGCGGCAAGTCCAGCACGCTCAAGATGATCGCCCGCTCCGACCGGCGCCGCCGGATGACGTACGTCGCCTACAACTCCGCCATCGCCGCCGACGCCCGCCGCAGCTTCCCTTCCAACGTCGCGGCGAAGACCGGCCACGGCCTCGCCTTCGACCCGCGGTACGGCGCCCGCCTCCAGCGGCCCCGCCAGACCGCACACCAAGCCGCGCAAGCCCTCGACGTCCGCTCCATCCTCGGCATCATCGGCGCGACCCCATCGGTCGTGACCGACCGCCAGGGCCTGAAGCCGCTCACCTCAAAGATCATCATGCGGGCCGCCCTCGACACCGTCGAGCGCTTCTGCCACAGCGCAGACCCAGAGCTGACCCAGCAGCATGTGCCGCACTTCGACGGGCTGAAGAAGGCCCGCGGCGAGGTCGTCAAGCTCGTCCTCCCCGTTGCCCGGGCCGCCTGGGCAGACCTCCAGAGCGACGACTCCGTGCTGCGCCTCACCCATGACCACTACCTGAAGATGTGGGCACTGTCGCAGCCCCGTATCCCGACGGACGTGGTACTCCTCGACGAGGGCCAGGACACCAACGACGTCCTGGCCGCCGTACTCCTCGCCCAGGAGCACGCGCAGCGCATCGCCGTCGGCGACTCCGCCCAGCAGATCTACAGCTGGCGCGGCGCCAACGACGCCCTGGCGGGCTTCGTCCGCGAACTCGACTGCCCCGAGCTCACGCTGTCGCAGTCGTTCCGGTTCGGCCAGGCCATCGCAGACCGGGCGAACGAGTGGCTCCGCCTGGTCGGCGGCCCACTGCGGCTCACCGGCTGGGAGGCCGCAGAGTCCACCGTCGGCGAACTGGGAGCACCGGACGCGATCCTGTGCCGCACCAACGCCGGCGCCATGGGCATCGTGCTGGAGGCCCTCGCTGAGGGCCGGAAGGTCGCCCTGGTCGGAGGCGGCTCCGCCATCAAGCAGCTCGCCTGGGCGGCCGAGGCCCTCCAGGGTGGGCGCCCGACCGACCACCCCGAGCTGATGGCCTTCGTCTCCTGGGACGACGTCCGCCAGTACGCGGAGGAGGAGGACGGCTCCCTCAAGGTCCTGGTGAAGCTCATCGATGAGCACGGCTCGCAGCGGATCGTCTCGGCGGCCGACGGCCTGGTATCCGAGGACCAGGCCGAGCTGGTGGTGTCGACCGCTCACCGCAGCAAGGGCCGTGAGTGGCCGACCGTCCGCATCCACGGCGACTTCCGGGCGCCGAAGCCGGACAAGCAGACCGGCTTGGTGGTGCTGCCGCGTGAGGAGGCCCGTCTCGCCTACGTGGCGGTGACCCGGGCGCGGGAAAAGCTCGACGACCAGGCGCTGGCGTGGGTGTCCACCGTGACGGCGGTGAGTGAATGAGGCTCCAGCCCAGGGCCATCGAGCACGGCGTACCGGTCGGCCGTCAGCGCGACTGGATCCCCGTCAGCAGCTTCCCTGTGCCGACCGTCTGGCTCGCCACTCCCGATGGCCTGGTGCTGCTCGACATGATCGCCGTCGAGCTGGCCGTCAACGGGCTCCGCAAGGGCTGGACGCTCACGCGGGACGAGAAGTGGTTCGCGGCCCGGCTCATGCTCGACCGGAAGATTCCCTACTCGATCATTTCGACGCGCGTAGGTGCCAGCTCGGCGACGCTCGGTGACTGGTTCCCCGGGGGAATCGAGCCCACCGTCATCCGGCCCGACCGCGGGAAGAAGCGCCGCCGGAAGCCCACTCCCAGCCCTCTGTGCGGGACGAGGAGCGGCCACCGGCGACACATCCGGCGCCGCGAGCACGCGTGCCAGCCGTGCCGCGACGCCAAGCAGCTGGCCGACCGCTTCTACCGCGAGCACGGCACCTACGTAGGCGCCCCACTGCCCGAGGCAGTGCCCCTGTGACGGCCGTCGCGACGCCCCGTCACGTACCCGCCACCAGCGGCATTTCGTTTGATCAAGACCGACCGTACGGAGGACCCGTCATGGATCGAGAGTGGGAGCTGCAAGCCGCCTGCCGGACCTTGGACCCGGACGTCTTCTTCTCCTCGAAGACGCTCGGCCTGGCCCGTCAGACCTGCCAGGGGTGCCCGGTCCAGGAGGAGTGCCTGGAGTCCGCGCTCGTCCGTGAGGCCGGTGTGGCGAAGGCGTTCCGCACCGGCATTGTCGCCGGTATCACCGGCGCCCAGCGTTGGGGCATCGAGCAGCAGCGGAAGGCCGCCGCGACCGGCGACGGCATCACGGAGCCCTCGAAGAAGAAGCCCGCGGGGCGGCCCAAGGGGGTGGGCCTCGCGCCGTGCGGGACGCGCGCCGCCTACCAGCGACACCTCCGGTCCGGCGAGCCGGTCGACGCCCGGTGCAAGGCCGCCAACGCTGCGAGCGCCACGAAGTACCGCGCCACCGGCACCACCCAGGTCCGGGCGTCCGCCTGAGCACCGGTGGCCCGGCGGATGCGACCGGCCGCCGGGCCACCGGCCACCACCACCCCTAGGAGACAGCACGTGGGCAGCCGCCTGTACGTCGAGGTGCTCGACTACGCACCGACGACGCTGACGCACCGCGAGAAGCTCGCGCTCTCGGTGCTGGCGGATGACGCCCGGGACTCGACGCGGATCACGTGGTCCTCCGTGGAGTCCGAGAAGATCCTCCGCCGCGCGCAGGTGTCGCGCCCTCAGATCTACGAAGTGATCAAGGCGCTCGTGAAGAAGGGCGTCCTGGAGAAGGTCACCGCCGGTCAGAAGAACGGGACGGCGAAGTACCGGATCCTCCCGCTTCAGTGTCCGGAACTTCCGGACACTGACCCCGATGCCCAGGGTCCGGATTCTGCGGACACTGACGAGCCTCAGCGTCCGGGAACTCCGGACCCTGGACCCGAGCTTGAGGGTCCGGAAATCCCGGACACTGACCCGGCTCAGCATCCGGAAACTCCGGACACTGACGCTGAAGTCCAGTGTCCGGAAAACCCGGACACTGACGAGTCTCAGTGTCCGGAAATCCCGGACGTCAGTGTCCGGGAATCCCGGACACCTACTCACTCTCCTCTCTCTACAAGACCTCTCTCCTCTGGCGAGCCGCCGTCGTCGACCGGAGGTCACGACGACGCGCAAGACGAGGTCCTCGAGGGCGAGCCCGTCGACGACGCCGAGGCCGTCGACTCCGACGCCCCTGTCACCGCGCAGACGATCGTCGGCGAGTGGCTCGAGCGTTGCACCGAGCGCCCGCCCTCCCGTGTCATCGGCCAGCTCTCCAAGGAGATCCGGATCCTCCTCGACGAGGATCACATCCACCCCGACCACATCCGGCGCGGCATCGCGCACTGGATGAAGCGAGGCCTCCACCCCTCGACGCTCCCCAGCGTCGTGAACGAGGTCATGAACGCCCTGGCCGCTCCCGCCGGAGCCCGTACGCCCGGTCCGCAGCCCGCCAACTCCCTCTACGACCAGGCGACCGGCACGACCGTCTTCGACCGCGCCCGTGCCCGCATCGCCGCCCGCACCGCCGCCCAGGAAGGACAAGGCCAGTGACCCAGGACGAAGCAGTCCTGCTGCTCGAGTACGTCGCTGCGGCCTGCCCGGCACAGCGCATCGGCGAGTTCACCCCAGACGTCTGGGGTGAGATCCTCGCCCCCTACCACCTCGACGAGGCCCGCGCCGCCGTCATGGTCATCGCCGCCCGTCAGGCCTTCATCGCCCCGTCCGACATCGTCACCGAGGTCAAGGCCCGTCGTGCCGAGCGCATCGAGCTGGCGAACATCGTCGTCAACGGCGACCCGACCCACACCGGTGCCGAGTCCGCCGCCGCGTACCGCGAGATCATCCGAGCCGCTGGAGACGGCCTCACGGGCCCCAGCAGCATCCGCGCGTCCCTCGGCGCCGGAGATCACCTTGCGCTGCCCCCAGGCGCCGATCACGGCCCGTACGAGGGCCGTGCAGCCGCCGCCCGCGCCGCCATCGGCAAGATGCCCGCCGACCGCGACACCACCGTGGACCCCCGCGGACGTGCCTGCCGCCGCTGCGGCGCCGCCCCCGGCAGCAGTTGCACCACCGGTGGCCGCCGACGCCGCGACGTCCACCCCATCCGCCTCGACGACACCCGCCGTGCCGCCGCCGGACTCCCGCTCGCCGACCTGGACGCTGAGGAGGCCCGCATCAAGGCCGCGTCCGCAGCCCGCCTCCGCGAGGACCAGGAGCAGGAGGCCGAGGCGTCATGACGCAGCCGATCCCGTACCGGTTCGCCGCGATGGCGATCGTCTGCACCTGGTGCCGCGCGCGCCCGGGCCAGCTGTGCACGAACCAGCGCGGCACGCAGGACCGCCGCCGTGACGTGCACTCCGCCCGCCAAACCGACTGGGACAGGGTCATGTCAACCCGGTGTCCCGAGCGCATCTGCCAGGCCGCCCCCGGCCAGCCCTGCACCCTCGCCCCCAACGTCCACCAGGCCCGCACCCTCGCGGCCAACACCCCGACCACCACCACGCCATGAGACGACTCATCCCGTGCAGAGACTGCCGCCGCCCCGTCCTCTGGACCACCACCGAGGCCGGGAAGAAACTCGCCGTCGACCCCGACCCCGACCCCAGCGGGAACACCGCCGTCTGGCGCGACGGCACCGGCGCCGTACGCTCCCGCCGCCCCACGGCCGAGCTCCCCCTCACCGGCTGGGAGCGACTCCACATGCCCCACGTCGCCACCTGCCCCGACCGCCGCCAGCAGCTGACCCTCCCCGTCGGAGTCGTCAGCCTCGCCGAGCACCGCCGAAGGAAGCGCCGATGAAAGTCGTCCGCTGCCGCTACTGCCCCCAGCTCCTGCTCACACCGGAGTCCAGGGCCCGCGGCTACGGCCTCATCTGCGGCCGCAAGCACGGTCTCATCCCGCCCGCGACGCCCCGTCAGCGCGGCACGACGACACCCGTCAAGCCCGTCACGACGCCCGACGTCCACCCCGGACAGACCGCCATCCCCATCCAGCCGCCCCTCCCGGAGGAGTGACCGCGCCGATGCACTACGACGGCCACCACACCGCCCCCAAGAACTCCGGCAAGCGGAGCGCCGCACTCGAAGCCGCCCAGCGCCTGGTCGCGCTCGGCCACCACGTCCACTACGTCGCCAGCAACGAGAACCGCTGCCTCAGTGGCCACTGCACCCCGAAGGAGATCTGACCTTGCTGCCCACCCTGACCGGCGTCGGCCGACTCACCGCCGACCCCGAACTCCGCTTCACCCAGGCCGGAAAGGCCGTCGCCTCCATCGCCCTCGCCTTCAACTCCCGCCGCCTCAACCAGCAGACCCAGCAATGGGAGGACGGCGACACCTTCTTCATCCGCGGCACCGTCTGGGAGCGCCTCGCCGAGAACGCCACCGAGACTCTCGCCAAGGGCATGGAGGTCCTCGTCACCGGCGACCTCCGCACCGAGCGCTGGGAGAAGGACGGCCAGAAGCACGAACGACCGGCCCTCCTCATCCGCTCGATCGCGCCCAACCTCGCGTACGCCATCGCGAAGGTCTCCAAGGACGCCCAGGGCCAGCAGAACGGCCAAGGCGGACAGCGCGGGAACACCCAACAGCGCCCCCAGGGCCAGACCCAGCGCCGCCAAGGGCCGCCGCCCGCCGACGACGACCCCTGGGCCGTCGACCAGGCCAACGGCTACTCCAACGAACCGCCGTTCTGATGGCCAGAACCCTCGCAGCCATCGCCGCCGCCGTACTCCTCACCGCCTGCCACCACACCAGCACCGCGGTACCCACACCCACACCCACACCAGCACCCGCCCCCATCGCACCGGATCACTGATGGCAGCCCTCCTCAGCCTCCCCGGAGGCACCGAAGACGCCGCCGAAATCGTCGAAGCCCTCCTCACGGCCGCAGACACCCGAGACGCACACGCCCCCATCCAGGCCGTCCGCTGGCGAGCACTCGCCGAAGCCATCGGCGACGCCCTCGACGCCCTCCCCAAGCCCAAGCAGTAACCCCGCAGAGGACAGGGACCCCACGCAGGGACCCACCTCCGGCCAACACACCGGAGATGTCCATGACCAAGAACCACAGGAACCAGGAACCGGAACCGGTTCGGAGCCGGTTCGCGCGCCTGTTCCGCCGCCGCCCGACGATCGCCGAGCGCTCCCGTGCCGCGCTCGTCGCCGCGGACCCCGCCGGCGCCTTCGTCTCAGGGATGCGCCAGGCCGAGCCGCTCCGCAACGGTGACGCCCTCGCCGCCATCCTCCGGCAGGCCGAAGCGCTCCGCCTCGCTCGTGAGGAAGCCGCCCGGTGGCGGGAGCACGCCGACGCCTTCGCCCGCGAAGCCGAGGCCCGCGAGACCGAGCGGGACCACGCCTACCGGGAGCGTGCGCAGCTGCTCGCCTGGCTGGCCGCGCTGCATCCGTCGACGGCCGTCATCACCGCCTCGCCCGACGTCGACGAGGACGGCTGGCAGCTGCTCTACCTGGTGGCCGGTGGCTGGCAGATGTCCTGGCACATCCACCCGCGCGACGCCGCCCTGTTCCGGCACGTGACCGTGGTGGACGTGACCGATCCGCGGGCGCAGTGGGACGGGCACGGGTCGGAGCAGAAGTACCAGCGGATGCGGCAGCACGTCCGGCTCCTGGCGCTCGATGGGCTGGGCGATGACGGGGCGTCGACGGGCGTCACGCCGGAGGTGCGCAGTGCCTGACCCCTCTCTCGTCCTCCCGAACACCTTCTCGCCGTACGCGGATGCAGACCCGCTGTACCGGCACCTCATCACGGTGTTCCTGCCGTCCCTCTTCGGCGAGCCCAAGCCCGGCACCCTGACCGTCACCAGTTGCGAGCGCCTCGCCGTAGTCCCCGCCGAGCCCCTGACCGTCGCCGACGAGCCCGACCAGGAGCTGCCCACCGGGCTCTGCCCGTTGTGCCTGGCCGTGATGAGCGGCGAGCAGCCCGCGCCCCGCTACCCATCCGGCCCATGCCGCCGATGTGAGGTGATCACCAGCCACAACGGGCTGTGCGCGCAGTGCCGACAGGAGCAGCACGCGGACTGGTGGCAGGCCTCCGACACCTGGGCCCGCCCCTTCCGCCTCATCCTCCGCGGCAAGCAGGTCCTCGACGGCGCAGTCTTCCCCAACGGCCAGGCCGTCGTCATCGACGACCCCGAGGCCGGACTCTCCAGCGGCGCCGCCACGCTCGAGCAGCTGCTCGCCGGGTACCACCGCGCCGAGGTGATGCTTGCCGAGGACGTGATCCGCGTCGGGACCGCGCGCGTGGCGCACGCCGTCGGCGAGTACACCCGCGTCGCCATCGAGTTGGAGGACACCGAGCGCGAGCGGGACGAGCACAAACGGGACTACCTCAACGCCTGCGCGACCATCGCGGCCATGCACAAGGCGGCCGTCGGCGAAGTCCGTGGACCGACCCGAGGCGTGGTCGAGGACGTGGAGGACGTACGGGCTGCTGTCGAGCGGGCCCGAGAGCGGTGCCAGGCTGTCCGCGACCGCGTAGGGCCCGGCGGCATGATCAACGCCAGCCAGATCCTCGGCCTCCTCTCGCCTACCTGGCCCGACGGCAACCACGAAGTCCCGACGCCCGCCGACGCCCCGTCACAGCCCGTCATGACGGGCCATCACCACTACGGTCGTGCCTGGGTCGGCCACGAGATCGAAGACGCCTGCCCCTGCATCAAGGCACCCTGCGGCCTCGTTGCCCAGTCCGTCCCCGAGTGCACGCAACACCGCGCGGACAAGAGCACGCGGCAGTCGCACCCGGCGGCCTCCTGCCCCGGCCCTGACCAGACCGTCGCCGTGCCGCGTACCGAGCGGTCGTACTGGGTGGACATCGCGGCCGCCCTCAACGCCGCCGTCGCCGCCGGACTGCCCGTCGGCGTCGACCTCGACGGCACCCTCACCGACCACAGCGCCTGGTCAGTCATCTGGGACCCGAGCGCCGAGCGCTGGACGGTCGCCGGATACGAGAACGAAGGCGACGACACCCCGTGCACCTGCACCGTCGCCGAGGCCTGCGACCAGTGCTCCGACGACGACCAGGACGACGAGCCCGAGGAGACCGGCGACGCCGACGGCGACGTCCTCCAGCTGATCTCCGAGATCGCCGGACGCCTCAGCGACGCCACCGACGAAGGCGAGTACCAGGCCGTCGGCCTCATCAGCGACCTCGCCAACGGGCGCAAGACCATCGCCGAGGCCCGCGCCGAGCTCGCCGACATCACCTTCCGCCACGTCTGACCTCGTCCGGCCGCCCGCAGGAGCCGCGGGCGGCCGGACACCCAACCATCCCATCCGAACCTGGAGCACCCGATGTCCGAACGTCCCGCAGCCCTCGACCGCCTCCTCGGCCACATCGCCGACAACCTGCCCGACGACCAAGACGGCATCACCACACCGAGCGAGAAGATCGCCGCCCTGGAGCAGGCCTCCACCGACCGGGCCGCCGACCTCATCGCACCAATCGAGGCGAAGGTCCGCGCCGCGAAGGCCCAGGAGCGCGCCGACTACCGCGAAGCCACCCTCCGCATCGCCGCCCACCACCTGCGCACCACCATCTTCCGCACCGTCTACGAAGACACGGGCCAGAAGGCCGCCGAAGGCGTGCAGCGCGCGGCCGACGCCCTCCTCGGCATGGTCGGCATCACGCCACCCGAGCCGGACAGCAGCCTCGCGGACCTCACCCGCATCCCCGTCGCCCGCTCCGTCCGCTACATCGTCCGCGGCGCCCCCGAAGTCCCGGACGAGTACAACGAGACCCGCACCATCGCCCCCACCGAGCTCACGCTCACCTACCGCGCGACCCCGGACAGCCACCTCGGCCGCGTCCACGCCTACGTCAAGGGCTGGTGGATGCAGGACGGCGCCCGCGTCCACGCCGAAGCCGTCGGACGGTACTTCACCGGCGACCCCACGCACTGGCCCGCCTGGCTCGCGGCCGAGGCCCGACTCCACGACCCGGACAGCCCGTCATGACGGCCGTCATCGCGTTCGTCGCCATGGTCATCAGCTGCACCGGACTCCTCTGCGCACACCAGGGCGCGGGCCCGCCCCCGGGCGCCCGCCGCCTCGCCCGCACCCTCCGCCGGCCACGCCCCGCCTGGGCGCGCGGCCCCCTCGCCACCCGCCGCATCGTCCGCCGCACCCGCCAGGAGCCGAGATGAGACACCGCCGCACCGCCCGCGCCCTCGCCGCCGCCACGGTCCTCCTCATCGCCTCCGGCCTGTACGCCACCACGCACACGCCCTGGCTGTGCGTCTTCGGCTTCTACGCCGCGGCGGTCGCGGCCTGGTGCTCAGCCCGCTACGCCGCTGCGCACCGGCGCTGGCTCGCCGAGCAGGCCTGGGAACGCCGCCACGTACTCGGTGAGCGGCCTGCCCCGTTGGATCCGTGCTGTCACCTCGCCCGCCACAGCGGGGGCGCAGCGCACGACCGGCGCCGCTGCACCGACTTGTTCCACCGCATCACCGCCGACCTCGCCGCCCACCACCCGACCAGGAGCAGCCTGTGAGCTACCCCGCCCTCTTCACCACCCCCGGCATGCGCGACTTCGCCGAGGCCGTAGACGCCGAACGGCAACGCCAGCTCGAGAAGTTCGGCGACCAGCACCACCCCGACGGCACTGGCCTCCCCGTCTACCAGCACAGCGCGAACCGGTACCGCGACCACGCGGACCGGGCCGCCGCCTCGGGTGTCCTCGCCTGGCGGGACGTGTTGCTGGAGGAGGTCCACGAGGCCCTCGCCGAGGCCGACCCGGCCACGCTGCGCGCCGAGCTGGTCCAGGTCGCCGCCGTGTGTGCCGCATGGATCGCCGACCTCGACAGCCGAGGAGCCGACCGATGAGCCAGCCCCCTGCCCGCACCCCGTACGGCCACGCCCTCCACCTCATCAACACCACCGACGACGGCATCAACGGCATGTGCGTCCTGCCCGACGGCCGCACCCGCGACCTGCCCGGCCCGCTCGCGGTCGGCGTCCTCACCGTCCGCTCGAACCTGGCGATCGCGTCCGCTCTCCTCGCCGTCGCCGACGCCGTACGAGCCCCGCGAGGTGACCAGTGAGCCCGCTCCTGAGCCCGGACACGAAGGCGATCGTGCGCGCCGCCGAGGCGTTGACAGTGCAGGTCCGACGGCTCGCTGACGCCCTGACGACCCCCGTCACGACGGCCCAGACGCCCCGCCTCCTCTCCTGCGGCCTCTGCTACGAGGAGCACGGCGAGGAAGTCCACCCGCACCCCGAATGCCCGATCGGCTCGCCCACGTCCGCACTGCGTGAGCAGATCGCCGCAGCCCTGTACGAGCGGGAGCGGCCGCCCCGCGACCCCGCCTGGGCCGAGGCCCACGCCGCAGACCGCGAGGTGTTCGTCGCCATGGCAGACGCGGTCCTGCCCGTGATCCTGCCGACCACCAAGCTCCTGGGCGAGATCGCTCGCAGCGCCGACGCGGAAGTGAAGCGCGTCATCGACCTGTACGAGCGGTGGGTGAAGGCCGGGCCGCCGCCGCTCGGCGCGTCCATGTCCCGCTGGTGGGACGCCCGCCTCCTCGAGCTGCGCAACGCCATCCTCCCGCCCGAGCAGGACGACGAGGACCAGGAGCAAGCCGAGCCGCCCACCGACGAGGAGGACGGCTCGCTGGAGGACGAGCCAACCCCCGACCGCCCGAACTCGCGCCAACCCGCCTACGACGCCGTGTACGCGTACATCCGTGGCCTCGGCGAGTACCTGCCGCCCGACCTCGTGAACCGCAACGCAACCATCTGGCACGCAGTCCACGCCGCGCTCAATGCGACCCCCGTGGGCCGCTGCATCTCCGCGCACTGCGTTGAGGGCGACCACATCCTCCCCGTCGAGTCGGCCGAGGGCCCGTCATGACGGCCCGCCTGGAAGTCCTCGGCGAGGACGGCGAGTGGCACGAAGTCCCCGGCATCGCCTCCGTCGAACTGCACCAGGAGCAGCCCGACCCCGACCCCGAGCGCACGCCACTCCAGCTGTTCGTCGAGGAGTACCGGCCAGTGCGCGACGCCTACGTCCGACTCGTGCACGCGTACACCGAGGCAGCCCGGCCCGTGGTCGAGTCCTTGGCGCGCGGCATCGAGACGTCCGGCCGCGCACTGCGCCAGGCCGGACTCATCGACCAGGACGGCCGACCCGTCCCCCGGCGGGACCGGCCCGCCTGGCAATCCCCCTACGGACCCCAGCAGAGGAGACACTGACCATGGCCAAGTTCCGCAAGAAGCCCGTCACGATCGACGCCATCCAATGGACCGGCGTCAACGCCGGGGCCATCGCCCTCTTCATCGTCCCGTTCCCCGAGAACCACGAAGTCCGCTTCGAGGACCGCCCTGACATCGGCCGTGCGCTGGTCATCCCCACGCTGGAAGGCGAGATGTGCGCCTCGCCCGGCGACTACCTGATCCGCGGAGTGAAGGGCGAGCTGTACCCGTGCAAGCCGGACGTCTTCGGCGCCACCTACGAGCCGGTGGCCGAGCCCGTCTCGGACAGTGACTGCGCGCACTGCCCCGATGGCCACACCCCGCCCGACGGCGGCTCACAACCCTGGAACGCCTCGGTGGGTCCGGAACGCGACGGCGACGGCCAGCCGACGACCATCCACGTCGCCCGCTCGGCCGGGGCGCACGTCGCCGAGTCGGACGCCGAGTGGATCCGTACCCGCCTCAACCCGGCCGAGGCCCCGCACGAGCCGCAGCCGCGCCCGTACACCGGACGGCTCGGCCGCGGAGCCTGACCACCGCATGACGAGGGGGCGCGCTCAATGTCTCGCCAGACCAGCGCGCCCCCGGCAGTGATCACCGTACCCGCGAACACCTGGAGTCACGATGACCACCGCCGACCACCTCAAGACCGTCATCAACCACTGGGCCGACCTCCAACAGGCCCTCGCCACCAACCAGGCCGACACCTGGCCCCCCGTCATGGGCATCGCCCGACTCCACGACCACCTCAAAGCCACCGAGGATGCCGTCCAACAGCGCGCCCTCGAGCGCAGCCCGGACCAGATCGGCGCCACCGCCGCACCCATCCGCATCGCCATCCTCGACACCATGACCGAGCTGGACCGGCGCCTGGTCGACGGCGCCGACATCATCGCCAGCCACGTCCAACGACCGGCCGCCTCCGGCATGGTGCGCGTGGCAGGCCCCGGAGACGACGTCGCCCTGGCCCTGCGAACGCTGATCCTCAAGGACGAGGCGGACGCCCGCCGCTGGTCCTTCACCGACCCGCGCCGACGCACAGCCCCGTTCGCCGCGGCCTGGCTCCTGGCCCGTCATGACGGGGCGCCCGGCCCCTTCGCCAAGCTCACCCCGCGCGCCGAGGACGCCCTCGCCACACTCGCCCGGTGGGCCGCCGGGCAGATCGAGCAGGCCCTGGAACTGACCCGCCGCGCGCAGGTCCTGGAGCGCCCGTGCCCGCACTGCCGGGGCGTATTGCGCATCGAGGGCGGTGACGGCCAGCTGCCGACCGTGAAGTGCCGCGGCTGCGGACGCACGTGGACCGGCGAGGTGGCGGCATGATGCTCCTCGTCCTGCGCGCTCGGCTGCTCTTCCGGCAGATGCTCGGCATCCGCGACATCACGGCCGCCCGCCTCCGGTCGGAGATTGCCCAGGAGAGAGCCCGGCGCTCGGTCTGACCGTGGCACGCTGAGCGGGGCGGTCCGGAAAGCCGGGTGACGACCGGCGCCGGTGGGATACGGGAGCCCGCGCGGACCGCCCTCAGTGCGTCCAGACCTCCGGACCGCCGCCCCGCCACTCGATCAGCGCGGACCGGACCACGTCCATCTCATCCCAGTCCTGGAGCCCGGCCTCCTGAAGGAACGCCGCGACGTCCCGGATGCTGTACGCGAGGCCGAGGATTTTTTCCTCCACCCGGACACGGCGGCCCCCGTCCTCGTCTGGCGGGTACACGACGACAGGGCGATCACTGGCCATACGCTCCAGCGTCGCCCGGCCACGGAAGGGGCGCACGCTGGACTACTCCGGGCACGACGATGCCCCCGCCTCGGTGAGGTCGGGGGCCTCAGCCCGTGCGACCTACGGCCGCCACTCCTCGCGGTAGCCAGGCCGGTCCGCGTACATCAGGGCCATGCGCCGCAGCGCACTCCACCAGGCCGACCAGCGCGCCTCCACGACCGCCCACTCCTCCATCGGCTTTGTCCGGCGCGCATCCTGCCACTCCAACCACGCCAGATGGGCAGCCTTCACGAGCTGGGCCTTGACGGCGCTCTCCCCCCGCGCCCGCTCCGGGTCCCACGCCTCAATGTGCGCCGTCTGCTCCTTGGACGCTACCCCCTCGGCCACGATCGTCGTGCCGAACCCGTCCACGATCCGGCCCGGATGCTCGGGATCCTCACGCCATTCGCCGCGGGCCTCGCCGCCGTCGAACTTGTGCTTGGCAGCGTCCGCCGCCTGTAGGTCCACGTGCACCTGGTCGTCGAGCCACTCCACCAGCTCATCCACCGCTACTCCTCCGCCTTCGCCCGGTTCTTCCACGACCCGGTGTGCCCCCGGATGATGTCCTGCACCACGCCAGCCGACATCTCCAGCCGCGCCGCGATCGCCCGGATCGACACCGGCGGATCCTCTGCGCGCAGAGCCAGGACGAGATCACGACGCTCGGCGTGCCAGTCCTTCACCCGCTGCGCCTGAAGCGCCAGCACGCGGTTCCGGGCCCGCACCCGCTCCTCCACATCGGGGATGCGGTCGACGTCTTCGAGGGCTTCTGCCACCCGCTGTACCTCCTCGATCTCGTCGCCCACGCCCGCTCCTCTCGTCTGCGGGAAGCGGCACGCACCGGCTCTCTTGCATGGGGACCATACAGGGCTGTACGGTCCCCATACAACGGACGGGGTGCAACTGCCCTTCCGTAGATCAACAAAGCCCCCGGCCCGCTGATTTGGCGATCCCGGGCCGGGGGCGGACCCACCCACAACCGTGACGAAGGAGCAGGTCCGCCATGGAGCGTACCGACCCGCCCAACCCCCAGCACAACCCCCGCACCTGCCACCTCTGCGCCGTCCTCCGGCACCCCGCGCAGGCGCAGACCGGCCGCGCCCTCACCCGCCACCTCGCCGCGCACCCCTTCCCGCGCCAGGTGACCGCGTGAGCCGCCGCCGACCGCCCGGCCACCACACCGTCCGCATCCTCAGCCTCCTCGGCCTGGCCCTCACCATCGCCAGCCTCGCCCTGGTGCTCGGCGGCCGCCGATGAGACTCCGCGACTTCGCCCGCAGCCTCAAGCCGGGCAACGACCGCCAGCTGGCCGACGACCTCGCCGCCCAGCGCCGCATCCAGCGCTCCCGCGCCGCGACCAAGGCGGACCGCGAGGGCGCGAAGTGGGAGCGCAAGGACCGCGACCGCGACCGCCGCGGCGACCGGCACACCGACTGGACGAGCTGATGGGGCGCCTCCTGTACGCCCTCGGCATCTTCGCGTCCGTAGCCGCACTCGCCTTCGCGATCTACCGCGGCGCCTAACCCATCTGACCGGCCGCCCCCGCAAATCCCCCCGGCGGGGGCGGCCACCCGCCGCCCCAGGGAGCACCCCTTGAAGACCCCACCCGCCACCGGCCGCCGCCTCGGCAGCAGCGTTGGCGTGGCCTGGTTCATCGTCCTCGCGATGATGCTCGCGGCCGCCGCCTGGTCCATCAGCTCCAAGCTCATGGGCTGGGGCATGGACAAGGAACCCGCCTACGCCCTGTCCCTGATGTTCGACCTCGCTGGCCTGCTCTGCGCCCAGTACGCGAAGCGCGCCATCGAGCGAGGCACCCCGGCAGGCCTCCCGCGCCTCGCCGTCCTCGCCTTCGTCACCGTGTCCGGCGTCCTCAACTGGTCCCACGGCCTGGAGGTCGGCGGCATGGTCGGCGGCATCGGCCTCGCCTCCATCAGCCTCGCCGTGGAGCTGCTCTTCGAGCTGCACCGCCGTGACGTCCGAGACGAGCAGCGCGCCGCCCGCGGCCTGATCGCCGAGCGCATGCCGCACATCCCCGTCCTGGCCTGGGTGATGTTCCCCCGCGACGCCTGGACGACGCTCCGGTCGGCCGTCCGTCACCGGCTCGACAACCTCGACGCCGTCAGCGCGCCCGTGACGGCCGTGACCAGCGTCGACCGTGTCGATGACGGCCCGGTGTCGGCCCCCGTCGTGACGCCCGTGACGCCCCCGGTGACGGCCCACCCAGCGCCGCCCGCCCTGCCGACCGCGCCGGTCCCGCCGACGCCCCCGCCCGCGCGTAGACCCGCCCCGCGCCCGCCCGTCGTCCCGACCGGCGCGCGGATGCTGCCGATCGTCGCTCGCCCGACGGCCACACAGCCGCCCGCGCAGGCCCCGGCGCCGATCCAGTACAGCGACCCCCGCTGCGCCGTGATCCGCGCCCTCTACGACACCGTCCCGCCGACCAGGCCTGGCACGAAGGCCATGCGGACCGCGATCATCGCCGCTGGCCTCACGGACGCCTCGGACGGCTACATCCGCGGCACCCTCCGCGCCGAGGTCGAGCAGCACGAGCCGCACCTGGAGCACCTGCCCGCCGCCCCGTTCGCCATGGGCGCCTAGGAGCTGGTGACCGTGACCGTGCTGTTCGGCGTCTTCTGCGCAGCGAGTGCCTGCGGGGCCCTCCTCGCCCTGGCCCACGCCGCCCCCCACGCCGTCGCCCCGGTCACGGGCACCGGCGCCCTCATCCTCACCCTCGCGGCGCTCGGCGTCGCCGTCCTCCGCTGAAGGACCCCCTCATGCCCTACATGGCCATCAACCTTGGCGGCGTCGCCCTCGGGGTCGGCATCATCCTCCTCGCGATCATGCGCTGGGTCATGCGCGAGAAGAAGCGCCTCGGAGCCCTGATCCCCTTCGTCCTCTCCGTGCTGTACGGCATGCTCGCCGCCCTCGCCGCCCTCGGCTCCGTCTCCGCCCTCGGAGGCGCCGCCTGGATCGCCCTGTGGGCAGGCAACGTCGCCGGATACGCCGGACTCGTCTGGGGAGTCGGCGGCAACGCCCCAGACGTCACCCGCGCACAACAGATCGTCCTCACCGACGGCGGCTACGTCATCGTCTTCCTGCTCACCCTCGTCATGATCGGCCTGCTCAAGTGGGGGCCCAAGCAGTCCAAGGGGAAGATCCTCGCGGGCTGCCTCGCCGGAGTCCTGATCGCCCTGTCCGGCAACGTCGCCGGAGTCGCCGCGATCCCCCTCGGCTCCGGCGCCAACCTCGCCGGTGTCGGCTTCGAGGGGGTGTTCGGATGAGCGCCACCGAGGCCGAGCCCGGCGAGCAAGCCACCGACCCGGAGGACGCGGGGGAGCCAGGCGTCAGCGAGCGCACCGCCCGACTCATCCTCGCCGCGGTGCTGCTGCTGGCCATGTGGGGCATCGTCGCCGTCCTCCCCGAGACCGCGTACGTCGTCGTCGGCGTCCTCGCCTGCCTCGCCTGGCAGCGAGCACGCCGGTGGCTGGCCGGACGCCGTAGCGGCGCCGAGGCGGGGGAGAGCGAGCCGGATCGGCTGCCCCTCGCGGAAGCCGACGTCGTCCAGGCGCTCCACCGCTTTGCCGCACCGCACGTGTTCCTGTCCGCGCTTGCGGCCGAGCTGGACCTGTCGATGGAGGCCACCAGGGCGGTGCTGGAGGCGCTCGACATCCGGGTCCGGCGGGCCGTCCGCGTTGGGGATACGACGGGGGTGGGCGTCCACAAGGACGACATCCCGCCCCTCCCCCAACCCCTCTCGGGGACCCCTGTTGAGGGTGTTGACCAGGGACAACCAACCAACCAACAAGCCGGAGTGCGGATCGAGCGCACCGAGGGCGGGCTGATCATCTACGACCTCGCCGACAATCACCGGCACCACACGGTGGACCACCCATAAGGCCCCGACTGTCAGACCCAGAGAGGACTCTGAACTCATGCGAACCCTGCCGCACGCCGCGTACATCGAGGCCGTCATCGCCGCGCTCACCGAAGCTGAACTGGCACCCACCGAACACTGGATGGACGACGGCGAGACCAAGGGGGTGTACCGCCACCTCAACGCCGTCATCAGCCTCGACCCGTCCAAGACGTACGACCTCGACGACGAGGACGTGCCCAGCGGAACACCGTGGCGCCACGGCCTGATCCTCAGCTGGGAGTGGCACACCGGAGCCGAGGACGGCTGGCCCGACAAGGGCCCGCTCTGGGAGTTCGCCGCCCTGAAGAGCGACGGCTCCTGCCAGTACCCGCCCGTGACGCTCCCCGTGCACGGCTACGCCAGCCCGGCCGCCATCGTGGAAGCCGCACGGGCCGTCATCGACCACCGAATCAAGGCCCGCCCCGGCGGGATGTCCGACTGGGACGGCGGGATCATCGGCAACTCGTGGGACCGCGCCGACGAACTCGACGCCGCGTGTGAGGCATGGGGCGCGAAGGAGACCGCGTAGACAGCCGCCTGCCACACTGACCATGCGCTACCAACGCATCAGCGCTTCACGCCAAGCGCCCCGGGCCCGCCGCGAGCATCATGCGGCGGGCCCGCTCGTTGGACCGTCATGAGTGCCCAGCCCCTCCGGCTCAGCGCCGCCCAAGCCGTGGCGTTCCGCCAGGCCTTCGACGACCGCGAGACCTACATCGCAGACCAGCCCTGGCAGATCAGGATGGCAGTCGGCTTCGAGGACACCGTGCCCTACCCCGGCTGCCCGCACTGCTGGCGCGACGCGGAGCGGACGGAGTGGCACGTCTTCGAGCACGAAATGTGGACGATCATCAATCCGTGCGGCCACTGGTTCACGACCGAGACGCCGATCACCGTCCGCCGATCAGGCCCGGGCTGGATCAGGGAAGAGGAGTGGCTCCCGTAGCCCGTCATGACGGGAGTCACCTTCGAACGCACCGTCACAGGACCGTCACTCCGCCCCGCCCGCCCCCGCCCGGCCGCGACCATGCCCCTCAGCAACCACGCGCCCAAGGGGGACCCATGCGCATCCGTCACACCGCCGCCGCCATCGCCGCACTCGCGTGCACGCTCACCGCCTGCTCGGCCAGCGCCAGCGACGAACCCGCCGACCCGACCAAGCTGGACGACGCCGCATCGCTTGCCTGCGATGACTTCGCCCGCGGCTACAAGGCCGCCCAGACACAGTCGGCCCGCATCGACCTCGCGAACAAGGTCAACAAGTGGGCGCAGCAGTCCGGGACGAACGGCATCGCCGACAACGCCACCGTCCTCGCCCGCGGCTCCGAGGGATCCGCGGGCGCCTGGCAGATCGGCGCCGACAGCTTCGCCCAGGCATGCCTCGACGCCGGATGGAAGGCGTAGGCCCGTGACGTAGTTGCATCCCGGGACGGCATGATCCATCCTGGGGCCAAGTCCGGCGTGCCCGGACACCACAAACTCAGAGATCGCGCCCCGAGCGCACCACAGGAGGCCCGTCACCGCGCGGGCCTCCGTCATGAGGTCATCCGATCAGAACGGCGCGGGCCCGCTGCCCTGGATGTCCTGCTCTCCCGACCTCACAATCCCGCTGGTCATGACGATCTTGCCCTCTCGGCCGTCCGGCATACGCAGCACCGCATCTTCGACGTCCCACAGGTCTACTGGCGGGTCACTGCGGAGACTGCCGTCCCAGGACTTGAGGCCGCCTCCCTCCTGGTGGATGCGCAGGTCGGCGTCTACCGGGAACTCTTCGTCGCCCGCAACCACCACTGCTGGGCCCCTGTAACTCGTATTCATGGGGCCAGTGTTGCATTCCGCATGGTCCAGGGGGTGATCCCGTGGGCGCAGCCAAGCCGGTCACCGACGCCGAGCGCGAGCGCGTACGCGAGCTGCACGCCGAGGGCAAGGGCCGCAACGAGATCGCCGAGATCCTCGGCCGCGGCGGACGCACCATCAGCACCATCGCGAAGGATCTCGGCCTCTCCTTTTCCCGGGCCGCCGAGGTCCGGCAGGCCACCGAGATCCGCCGAGCCGACCTCGCCGCCCGTCGGGCCGAACTTGCCATCAAGTTCCACGACGTCGCCGAGCGAGAACTCGACAAGGTCAACAAGCCGCACAAGTACTTCGACTGGGGTGGCAAGGAGCACGACTACGACGAACGCTGGCAGGACGAGCCGACCCCCGGCGACAAGCGCGCCTACGTGGCGCTCGCCGCCACGGCGTCCACCCAGTCGCTGAAGCTGGCCCCGCCGAAGGAGGAGGGCGGCGCGGACGAGGTCGGCTCGCTCCTGGTGGGACTCTTCGACAAGCTCCGCGCCAAGCATGGCGACCACTGAGCTGGGGCTGTCCGACAAGCAGGAACGCTCGATCGCGCACAGCACCGCGTGGCTGAACGTGTGGGAGGGCTCAGTCCGCAGCGGGAAGACCATCGCGTCCCTGCTGCGCTGGCTGATGTACGTCTGGACAGCACCCACCGGCGGAGACCTAGTCGTCGTCGGCAAGACCTACGACACCGTCGCGAGGAATGTTTTCGGCCCGCTCCAGGACCCGAACATCGTCGGCGTCGACACCGCGAAGCTCGTCTCGTACACCCGTGGCTCCAGCGTGGCGTGGATCCTCGGCAAGAAGATCGAGGTCGTCACCGCCAACGACGCCAAGGCCGAAGCCAGGCTCCGCGGCCTCACGGGCGCGGGCGCCTACGTGGATGAGCTGACGCTGCTCCCGAAGGAGTTCTTCAAGCGCCTCGTCGACCGCATGTCCGTGCCCGGCGCGCTGATCTTCGCGACGACGAACCCTGACAATCCAGGGCATTGGGCCCGCAAGGAGTGGCTGAACAGGGCCGATGAGCTGGGCATCCGCACCTGGCACTTCGTCATGGACGACAACCCGGGCCTGTCCGAGGACTACAAGGCCCGGATGCGCCGGAACTTCACCGGCCTCTGGTACCGGCGGTACATCCTCGGGCACTGGGTGCAGTCCGAGGGCGCGATCTACGAGCAGTTCGACGTCAAGAAGCACGTCGTCAGCGCGCTGCCGCGGATCGACCGGTGGCTGTGCGACGCGATCGACTACGGCACCGTCAACCCGTACGCCGACCTGCTGATCGGCCTCGGCGCGGACCGGAAGCTGTACGTCGTTTCCGAGTACCGGTACGACTCCCGTCGCGAGCGGCGCCAGATGACGGACGCCGAGTACTCGCGCGCCCGCCGACAGTGGCTCGCCAAGATCAAGCGGCCCGGCACCAGCGTGGTCGGCGTCCAGCCGGAATGGACGGTTGTCGACCCATCTGCGGCGTCGTACATCGAGCAGCTGCACCGCGACGACGTCCCCGGCGTCACCCAGGCCGACAACAGCGTCCTCGACGGCATCCGCACGGTGAGCAGCCTCCTGTCCACGGAGGACCTGTACATCCACGAGTCCGCCGAGGGCCTGATCGACGAAATGCCCGGCTACAGCTGGGATGACGAGGCAGCAGAGCGCGGTGAGGACAAGCCGATCAAGGAGAACGACCACAGCTGTGACGCGCTCCGGTACGGCATCCGCACCACAGAGTCCCTGTGGCGGCCCTACCTGCCAACCCGACTGGAGGCCGCCGCGTGACGACACTCGGCCCGCTGCCGGGCATCCCCCGCTGGACCGGCGTCAAGACCGTCATGACGGGCCCATCCCGCATCCATGACGGGGTGCTGACGGTCACCGTCACCGTCCGGATCACCTCCCGCGCCCGGATGTGGGCGCTCTGGCGAATGCTCACGGAAGGGGGCTGACCGATGCCGCTGCCCACGGGTAACGTCCCTTGGCCCCCACCCCAACTGAAGCCCGCCCTTGACGCGATGCATGTCTGGGACACCTGGTGGAGCGGCGACCCGGACCGCCTCGAAGACCTCTACGGCGGAGGAAGCGGCGGCTTCGGCCCCGACCCCAAGCCGATCCAGTACTCGAACGGCATCAAGGGGAAGATCGCCCGCTGGTGGTGGGGCACCCCCCCTGCGCCCGGCGAGCGTCGCACCAAGCTGCACGTGCCGATCGCCGGGGACATCTGCGGTGGGAGCGCCGACCTCCTTTTCTCCGAACCGCCGAAGCTCACCGTCGACGACAACGCCACCCAGACGCGCCTCGACGCGCTCACCGACGACGGCATGCTGGCCACCCTCCAGACCGCCGCCGAGGTCGGCGCCGCCCTGGGCGGGATCTACCTGCGGCCGGTGTACGACAAGAAGGTGGCGGACCGGCCATGGCTGCACGCCACCCATGCCGACCGCGCCGTGCCCGAGTTCACCTGGGGGCGGCTGAGCGCCGTCACCTTCTGGCGCGTTGTGCGCGAGGAGGACGGGCAGGTCTGGCGTCATCTGGAACGCCACGAGCCTGAGCGCATCTTGCACGGCCTCTACCAGGGCACGAAGGGGAAGCTAGGCCGCGCGGTGCCGCTGGAGGACGACCCGGCAACCGCTGGGTACGCGGCCTCGGTCGACGCTGAGGGGGCGCTCGCCACCGGCTACAAGGGCCTCGACGTCTCGTTCATCCCGAACCAGAACAGCCGCCGCTGGCGCTGCAACGCGGCCCTCGCAGACCTCGGTCGGTCCGACCTTGACGGCGTCGAGCCGCTGATGGACAGCCTCGACGAGACCTACGCCTCGTGGATGCGGGACATCCGCCTCGGCAAGGGCCGCATCGTCGTCCCGGACGCCTACCTTCAGTCCAACGGACCCGGCCGCGGCGCGAGCTGGAACCCCGATCAGGAGGCTTTCGCGGGCATCAGCGCTCTCGCGCGCGCCGACCAGGGCGTCCAGCTCACGATCGCCCAGTTCAAGATCCGCGTGCAGGAGCACCGCGATACCGCGGAGGACCTGGTCAACCAGATCCTCCGCTCGGCGGGTTACAGCGGGCAGACCTTCGGGCTCGGGGGGGACGCCGCGGTGACCGCCACGGAGGTCAAGTCCCGAGAGCGCCGGTCGATGACGACCCGCGGCCGGAAGATCCTCCGCTGGCGTTCCGGCCTGGCGCACGCGGTCCACGCACTCCTCGCTGTCGACCAGACCGTCTTCGGCGGCAGGATCACCCCACAAGCTCCGACGATCGAGTTCGAGGACTCCGTGCAGGAGGACCCGCTGTCCCTGGCTAACACGGCGGACGTCTTGCGGCGCGCACAGGCAGCGTCCACGGACACGCTGGTCCGTATGGCGCATCCGGAGTGGAACGACACCCAGGTCCAGGCCGAGGTCGATCGGATCCAGCGCGAGATGGGCATGACCGTGCCCGACCCGATGCAACTGGGCGACCTGCCGTAGGGGGTGCGCTATGCCGGTCTCCCCGTGGATGGCTGAGGACCTGTCCACGGGAGTCCGGGACCTGTACGCCGACGCCGAGGAGCGGCTCCTCACGATGATCGCCCGGCGCCTGGCCGACGGCATCGACGCGCCCCACTGGATGGAGGCCAAACTCGCCGACATCCAGGCCGTGCGCCGCGGCGCCCAAGCCGTGGTCGACGAACTCGGCAAGGCGACATCACTCGAAGTGCACGACGCCGTGGCCGAGGCGTACAACGTGGGCGCCCGGGCCGGTCTCATCGAGCTCGGCGCCCTCGACGACGGCACCGCCGTACGGCTCGCCGAGCAGACCCCAGGCACGCGCCGGGCCGACCGTCTGGCCATGGAGACGATCGCGGTCGTCACCGAGTCCCACCGGGGCATCCTGCGGGGCGTGGAGGACGTGTACCGCAACGTCCTAGCCCAGACCGCAGCCACCCCGCTCCTGGGCGTGGAGACGCGCAGGCAGGCCACCCAGACCGCCGTCCAGCGGTTCACGCAGCGCGGTATCACCTCCTTCGTCGACCGCTCCGGGCGTAACTGGTCGATGACCACCTACGCGGAGATGGCCACGCGAACCGCCGTCGGCCGAGCCGCCGTGGAAGCCCACCACGACCAGCTGTCTGCCGCTGGTGTCGAGCTGGTCATGGTGTCGCAGTCCCCGCACGAGTGCCCGAAGTGCCGCCCGTGGGAGGGCAAGGTACTGGCGCTGGACGGGCCGGACGGCCGCCGCACGGTGGAGGTGGAGCACGCCACCGAGGACGGCCACATGGTCACCGTGGAGGTGGCTGGCACCCTCGACGAGGCGCGGCGCAAAGGCCTTCAGCACCCGAACTGTCGGCACACGACCTCCGCCTACCTGCCGGGCATCACACGGCCGCCGACCAAGGCCGCCAAGGATCCGGACGGGTACGAGGCCACGCAGCGGCAGCGAGCGATCGAGCGGAACATCCGCAAGTACAAGCTGAACGCGGCGAGCGCGGTCGACCCGGCCAAGAAGCGAGCCGCGGAGGCGCGCGTGCGCGCGTGGCAGGGCAGGATGCGCGAGCACCTGGACGAGCACCCGGAGCTCACGCGGAAGCGGTACCGGGAGCAGCCCGGAGCGAGCAACCTGCCCACCGTGCCGCGGCCTCCGCAGGACGCTGTCGAGGCCGCCCGCATCCGCGCGGGCGATGCGCGTACCCCGGCGGAGATGACCGACGAGCAGCTAGGCGCCGCGATGCGCTCTGGGGCGCTCGACTCCCGGGACTTCGCCCGGGTCGAAGCGGAAGCCGACCGTCGGGACCAGGCGGCGCTCATGGACCGTGTCCGCCCGGGCGGACAACTCACTGAGGACCTGACCGGCTTCTCCGACCATGAGCTGGGGCGCGCGCTGCGCGACGTACCGCCAGCCGACGCGCTGCGGATCGCCGCGGAGATGGATCGCCGGGACCTCGACGCCGACCTTCCCGGCATCGACCGGACGCTCGTGGGCATGTCCGACGAGCAACTCGGTATGCGGGCCGCTCAGGCCACCGGCGACGACCTGGCACGAATCGCGGCCGAGGCCGACCGGCGCCACCTGCTCGCCACGGTCTTCCCTGGCGGGCAGGTGGCCGCGGACCTGTCGACGATCGGGGACGAGGTCCTCGGCTGGGCGATGCGGTACGCGGACGCCGACCAGGCCGCGCGGATCGCGGCTGAACTCGACCGCCGATATCCGCCGGACCCACTGCCAGCTGCGGCTGGCGGGCACACGGTCACGGGCCAGCTCGCGGACCGGGCCGCACTGGACGAGGTCCTCGGGCCGCTGAGCACGGTCGACGAGTGGGCGCGCCTGGCCGACGAGTTGCCCGACCCGTACGCCGGGATGACGGCGACGGAACGCTGGATCGCCGAGCGGGAGGCAGAGCAGCAGGCAGCACGCGGGGCGTACACGCGCGAGCAGGTGCGGGAGATGTACCGAGAGCACATCTACTCCCAGCTCCTGGCAGCCGACGAGGCCACGAACGGACGCCTGTTGAGCCGGAAGGCGGAGGCTGAGGGCGTCGATCCAGCGTCGTTGTTCACGGGTCCGTCACATGTGGCCTACGCCCGCGCGTCGGAAGAGCTGAAACGGTGGTGGGCGGATCATCCGCGCACTACGCTGGCGGAGTACACGGAGATGGTCACCGGCGAGGCCAGCGGCGCCGCACAGACGGCCCGCAAGGCAGCCAGCGACCAGCAGGAACCGACTTTGACTCGGGGGCAGCTGTGGGCGACCGCGAAGCACTGGTGAGGGCCCTGGACGAGGGCGCTCAAGCAGGCCGTGACGGCGCCTCCGTGACCTCCTGCCCGTACCCCCCTGGCGACCTCCGCCGGTCCGCATGGGTACGCGGCTACGCCAAGGGGCGCCCGCTCCCCGACATCGGCTGATCCCAGCCGCACCCCTCCAGGCCCGCCTTGTGCGGGCCTTTTTCATGCCCGGGCTCGGGCTCCTCGACGTCCGGGCGCCAGGTGCGTCCGGCGGCAGTACAGCCCCGCCGGGAGCGGGGCGCCTCTACGCGCACCGGGAGTGCACGACATGCAAAAGCGAACCCTCGCCCGCCACGGCCTCCGTGCCGGTTGGGCTCACCCCTACGCCACCGGCCCTTTCGACCCGTACCTGTACGCCGACGGCGGGGACGGAGACGACTCCGGATCCGACGGCGGGGACGGCGGGAACGATGACGGGGCAGGCGACGACGACCAGGACGACGACGCCGGCGGGACCGGCAATGACGACCAGGACGACGACGCGAGCAAGGGCGGGGGGCAGAAGCCCAAGCCGAAGCCCCCGGCGAAGAAGCCAGCCGACGAAGACCCGGCCGCGACGATCGCACGGCTCCAGAAGGAGCTGAAGCAGGCGAACGGCGATGCGGCCAAGGCGCGGACGACCGCGAAGCGGGCTGCCGCCGACGAGGCCCGAAACGAGCTCGTCCAGGAGCTGGGCAAGGCGCTCGGCCTGATCAAGGACGACAAGGACACCCCACCGGACCCGGCCGCGCTCAAGGCGCAGATCGAGTCCGCGACGGCCGCCCATCGGTCGACCGCCCTCGAACTGGCGGTGTACCGCGGGGCGGCCAAGGCGGGTGTCGACCCGGACGCGATCACCGACTCGCGCGCCTTCATGGCGTCGATCAAGGATCTCGACCCGTCCGACGAGGGGTTCGCGAAGGCTGTTCAGGCCGCCATGAAGAAGGCGGGCGAGGACAACCCGAAGCTCAAGGCCGCGCCCGCAGCGCCGGACCGTACGAGCAGTGATTTCAACGGTGGGGCCGGGAGCTCCTCCGATCCCGACGACATCGACACCATCCGCTCGGAGCGCCGCAAGCGCCGAGCAGGGTAGGAGGTAAGACCCCATGGCCAACCAGTTCCTGACCGCGCAGCAGATCGCGCGCCAGGCCCTCGCCAACCTGTACGAGACCACCATCATGGCGTCGCTCGTGCACCGCGACTACGAGCCGGAGTTCAACCGCAAGCAGGGCGACGCGATCACCATCCGCAAGCCCGCGGTCTTCACGGCCCACGAGTACGACCGCTCGCAGGGCATCACCATCCAGGCCGCGCAGGAGGGCTCCATCAACATGGAGCTCAACCACTTCGCGGACGTGAGCTTCGCGGTCACGTCGGAGGACATGACCCTGCGCGTCCAGGACTTCGACGAGCAGCTGCTCACCCCCGCCCTGGAGGCCATCGCCCAGAAGATCGATCGGGACGTCCTCGCGCTCCGCGACGACATCACCGAGGAGGTCGGCGACGCCACCCCGAACGCCGCGGGTGAGGACTACACCGGCTACAACGGCGACTACCCCTGGTCGGACTCCCGTGTCCTGATCCAGGCGGGCGCCGTCCTCGACACCAAGAAGGTGCCGGGCATGCAGCGGTCGGTCGTCACGGGCCCGACCACGAAGTCCCGGTGGGTGGCCGAGAAGGTGTGGCGGTCCGCGGACCGGCGCGGCTCCACCGAGGGCCTGCTGGAGGCGTCCATGGGCGGCCGGGTCTCCGGCTTCGACCCGTACTGGACGCAGAACATCGGGCAGCCCGCCCAGTCCCCGGGCTCGGGCGAGCCGACGACCGAGGTCAACGTGGCGTTCCACAAGACGGCGTTCGCGCTGGCGTTCCGGCCGCTGGAGCTGCCGCAGGGTGCGATCGACGCGGCGATGGTCCCGTACAAGGGCTTCGCGCTGCGCGTGGTCCGCGACTACGACGTGAACCTCAAGCAGATGGTCATCAGCATCGACTGCCTCTACGGCACGAAGACGCTGGACGCCAACCGCGCGGTCCTGATCAAGGGCGCCGACGCCTGATCCCTGCACGGCCGCCGCGCGAACCGCGGCGGCCGGACCCCTTACCGACCCCTCGCCATCGAGGAGCGAACCCATGGCGTACCTGCGCCGCATCGTCACCCAATCCATCCGGCTGACCGGCTCCCCGGTCGCCTCCGCCACCCACGTCGTCTGGCGCGCCCCCGTGGCCTGCACCGTCACCAAGGTCCACGGCTACCGCACCGGCGGGGCCGCGGCCGCCGTCAACGCCAAGATCGGGTCGGACGACGTCCTCGCCGCCGACCTCACCGCCGGGAACGGCACCTTCACCTCCGGCACCCCGACCGGCACCGCTGGCGACATGGCCGCGGGCGAGGTGCTGTCCCTGGAGGTCGCCTCGGGCGACGCCACCCTGGTCGTCATCCAGGCGGACATCGCCATCGACGCCGACGTCAACGACCTGCCGTGACGGAGGCCTCCACCATGAGTAAGTTCGTCTACCGCAACGAGAACACCGGCGACGTCGTCGAGTACGACTACCGGTCGCCGCGCCTGGAGATGCTCCCGAACTGGGTGACGCTCCAGGACCCGGAGGCAGAGGCAGAGCCGGAGCCGCCACACGCGTCTCCCGCCTCGGAGACGTCCCAGGAGCAGCCCGTCACCCCGCCGGTCGCGGAACCGGTGGAGCCGGAGCCCCCGGTGGTCGTCGAGCCCGTCGGCCTCAAGGGACCTCAGGGACCCGAGGGAACTGGCGCAGGAGGGGACGGCAGCGGGGCGGACGCAGCACCTGAGCGTCCGGCCCGCTCCGCGCCGAAGGCCGACTGGGTGGACTACGCCCGCGCCCGTGCGCAGGACTCCGACGAGGAGGCCACGATCGACGGCCTCACCAAGGAGCAGCTCATCGAGCAGTACGGAGGTGACAGCTGATGTCTCCGCTCTCCTCAGGAGCAACCGTCGCCGTGTCGGCGAGCGGCGAGCTGACCTCCGCGCTGGACCTCGGCACCGGCCGGGCATCGCAGATCCTCGCTCGGAAAATGGTGCTGGGCAGCGGCACGGGCGCAGGCAAGGCGGACCGGATCTGGTCCGACACCAGGACCCTGGCGGCCAGCGCAACCGAGGACCTGGACCTCGCGGGCGTGCTTCTCGACGCTTACGGCAGCACGGTCACCTTTGCCCGGATCAAGGGCCTGGTGATTGCGGCGGCCGACGCGAACACGAACAACGTGATCGTCGGGGCGGCGGCGTCCAACCCCTGGGCGACGCTGCTCGGCGCGACGCACACGCTCACGCTGAGGCCGGGGGCCTTCGTGGCACTCGGTACCGGCAAGGCGGATGCGACGGGCTACGCCGTCACCGCTGGCACGGGCGATCTGCTGAAGGTTGCCAACTCGGCTGGCGGCACGCCCGTGACCTACAGCGTCCACATCATCGGCGCGTCCGCGTAGCCGATCAGCTCGCCGAAGGGGGAGCCTCAGGCCGGGGCTCCCTCTTCGTGATGACCTGCCATGCACGCCGTCGACGTCTGGCTGGGTGCTCGCGGCGTCGACCGCGGGGCCGTCGCTGACCACATCCGTATCCGGGCCGTCCCTGACGGCGTCCAGCAGTGGAGGTGGCTAATGCCCGAGGTGGGAGACCTGGTCACCGCGCAGCTGGTGGTCGCCCCGTACGACGAGACGACCTCGGCGGCGCTGTCGGTGACGGCGCCGGACGGGACCGTATCCACTCCAGTGGCGACGTCGACGGATGGCGGGCAGACGTGGACGGCGCCGCTTACCTACACGGCGGCCGGTATCTGGCTGCTGCGGTGGACCGTCACGGGCACCGGTGCGTCGGTGGAGACCGAGACGGTGGGCGTGGCCCCGGCGCCCGCGACGATGGCGGATGTCCGCTCGTACGCGACGACCACGCAGCTCGCGAACTTCCTGCGGGCGGCGCCGCCGCTCGACGCCGTGCAGTTGCTGGAGCGCGCGACGCGACTCCTCGACAGCGACTTCCTCAAGGCCGCGGTGTACGACGAGGACGACGAAGGCATGCCGACCGACCCGGTCGTGGCCGCTGCTTTCGCCGAGGCCGTGTGCAGTCAGGTCGAGTTCTGGGGCGAGGTCGGCGTCGAGACCGACGTGTCCGGCCCGCTCCAGGGCGTGGCGATCGGATCGGTGAACCTCCAGTTCGGTGCTGGTGACACCCGCTCCAGCCCGGACTACTACGCGCCCGGCATCTCGCGTGCGCTCTCCAGCGTCCCGGCCGACAAGCTCCGCTGGGTCGCCTTCGCGGATGGCTTCGGATGGTGAGGCGCATCCCCCGCCGCTACCTGATCCACGAGGTCAAGGTGGAGGCGTACATCGGCGAGTCCAGCACGGGCCCGCTGTATGGGCCGCCGGTCGCGGTGCGGTGCTTCCTCGACGAGCAGACCCGCGCGGTCCGCTCCCCGGGCGGCGAGCAGGTCACCTCCACGTCGACCGCGTACGCCGACCTCGCCACCGAGGCGCCAGCCTTGTCCCGCGTGACGCTCCCGGGCGGCCGGACCACCACGGTCATCCAGGCGAAGCGTCGCGACGGCGGCCGTCTTGGCACCCCCAACCACCTGGAAATCCAGCTCGAATAGAGGGGGCCGCCGTGGCGCAGTCTTTCCGGCTCGACTTCGACGCCAGCAATGTCCAGCGGGAGTTGCGATCTGCGGCCGCACGAGGCGTGTACCTCGGTGCCGAGCACGTCCTGGGCGTCAGCAACGACCGGGTGCCGCTCGACGAGGGCACGCTTCAGCACTCCGGGACGGCCAGCGTCGACGAGGCGAGCCTCACCGGGATGGTCAGCTACGACACTCCGTACGCCGTGCGGCAGCACGAGGAGATGGACTTCGAGCACGCGCCCGGGCGCGAGGCCAAGTTCTTGGAGAACGCCCTCAATGCCGAACGCGCCGTCGTCCTGGCGCTCGTCGCTGCCGAGATGCGGCGGGCACTCCGGTGAGCGGCGAGGCGCACGACGCCAACCTCCTCCAGGGCGTGGCCGAGCTCCTGGCGGCCGAGGACGTCGGCACCTACTCCCCGTCCGCCGCGCTGCCCGCTGGCGCCACCGGGATCGTCCTCGGCCGTGTGCCGGACGGCCCGGACCGCGTGCTCGGTCTGACCCCCTATCCGGTCGCCGACGACGACTCCACGGACTCGGTGACCGGCATCCAGGTGCGCATGCGCGCGGGCACGAACCCGCTGGACGTCGTGCAGCTGGCGAACGACGTGTTCACCGTCCTGCATAACCGCCGGAGCTGGGACGCCCGCGGTGTGCGGGTGGAGATCTCCTGGCGCAACAGCCAGGCGTGGATCGGTCAGGACTCCCGCGGTCGCGAGGAGCTGACCAGCAACTACTACTTCCGGACCTTGCGGGCCGGAGCCCCCCATCTGATCGACTGAGGAGGACCTGATGTCCACTCCCGTAGAGGAGAACGAGCTCGCCCGCGAGTGGCGGCTTGAGATCAACATGGGCACCGACGAGACCCCGGACTGGCAGCTGTGCCCCGGGGTGAGGGAGTTCCAGCCCGCGTCGGAGCCGAACATCGAGGACTCCAGCGACTACGACGGCGAGGGCTGGGCGGGCAACGAGAAGACCGCCCAGTCCTGGGAGATCTCCTGCACGATCCGCCGTAAGGCCAACAAGAGCGTGAAGGTCTACCACCCGGTGCACGAGGCGATCAGGCTTGCGCACTTCGCGTATGGCGACGCCAACAAGATCCGTCTGCGGTACATGAACCGCGACGGGCTCCCCGAGGCCTACCAGGGCAAGGCGATCCCGAACTGGCAGCCCGCGGGCGGCGAGTACACCGCCCTCGGCGAGGTCGAGATCACCTTCACCGGCGACGGCCCGCTCACGCCAATCACGAACCCGCTGGCGCCCTGATGGCAGAGAACAGCACTCCGTTCGAGGCGCTCGATGCCTTCCTCGACGACTACCTGGAACTCCCCGTCAAGGGAGGCGATGGCCAGACCCGCCTGTACCGGATCGAGGACCCGTCCGCGGAGGACGGCATCAAGATCGAGCGCATCACCACCATGGCGGCTCGCCTCGCCGCGGGCGGCAAGCGCCCGGACACTCGGGTCCTCGACGACGAGGAAGAGAAGGACCTGTTCCGGATGTGCCTCGGGGACACGTACGACCAGCTCCTGGCCGACGGCGTGAAGTGGGCTCCCTTCAAGCACACTGCCATGACCGTCATGTTCTGGGTGGTGAGCGACCGCGAGACGGCCGCCGAGTTCTGGCGGACGGGCCAGCAGCCGGGAAAAGCGCAGAATCGGGAAGCCCGGAGAGCGCAGGCGAAGCGCGCTACCTCGGCGTCGGGCGAGGCGAGTACGACCCGGTCACCGGCCTCTACGAGTGGTACGAAGGCGGGCTCCCGACGCCGCGGCGGGCGCGGTCGGGGTCGCTCAAGAACCTGACCTGGGAAAAGCTCCTCGCCCAGTGGCACCTCATTGAGGCCGACCTCCACGACACGTACGGCATCGACGTGGAGTCCGGCATCCTCCAGCAGCGCTCATGGCGCTGGCTCCAGATCCGCATCGGCGGACTGCTCTGCGCGGAGACCCGCCTGCGGCGGCACTTCGCGCCACCTCCTGAGGACCCCAAGCACCAACGCACCCGCAGGAGGTAGCCGTGGCGCTGACCGTTGGCGAGCTCAACGCGATCCTCTCCATCGACGACAGGGCAGTGAACCCCGCCCTGCGCCGGGCTGAGCAGGCGCTGCGCCAGTCCGGGCAGCGCATGGGCGACGACGCGGACGCCGAAGGCGAGCGGATCGGCCAACTGCTCGGGCAGGGCCTGGTCCGTGGCGCTGACGGCCAGTGGCGGACCATGCGCGGCGAGCTGGTCGACGCGGCCACCGCAGCCGTAGCCGAGGCCGAAGCTGTCATGCGTCGCGGCGGGCAGCGGATTGCGGCGGCGGCCGGAGACGCAGGCGACCAGGCCGGGGACGCACTCGCCGACGGTGTGGCCGAAGGAGCCGATGCCGCTGTCGATCAGGCGTCGTCGCGCATGGACCGGCTGAAGTTGGCGGCTGCGGGGGTCGGCGTCGCGGCGGGCGCGGTCCTCATGTCGTCCTTCCAGGAGGCGCTGAACCAGTCGCAGATCACGGCGCGACTGGGTGCCCAGCTGGGGAAGACCCCGGCCGTAGCGCAGCAGTACGGCAAGGCGGCCGGGCAGCTGTTCAAGGACGCGGTCGTCGCGGATTTCCAGGAGGGTGCGGACACGATTCGGGCGGTCGCGGCGGAGGGGCTTCTCCCGCCTGATGCGACCACTGCTCAGATCGCGGCGATTGCTACGAAGGCGGCCGACCTGGCGAGTGCCTTCGAGATTGATATGCCGATGGCTGCGCAGGCTGCCGGTATCGCGGTCAAGACCGGACTCGCGAAGAATTCCCAGGAGGCTTTCGACCTTATTGCGGCTGGGATGCGGGGGCTTGGTCCGGCCGGTGAGGACTTGATCGAGACGGTCAACGAGTACGGCGTCCAATTCGCGAAGAGCGGCCTTTCGGGTCGTACTGCGTTCGGCCTGATGCGGCAGGCCATTCAGGCTGGCTGGAAGGACACCGACAAGATCGCGGACGCCTTTAAGGAGCTGGAGCTCCGGGTGACGTCCGGCGGGAAGGCCCAGGTCGATGCTCTGAAGTCGGTGGGTCTGAACGCCGACGAGATGATCAAAGAAGTGTCGGCGGGCGGTAAGCGCGGCGAAAAGGCCATGGCGAAGATCCACGACTCGATCGTGGAACTCGGACCGGAATCCGATGTCGCCAAGGTCGCCATTCAGGAGCTTTTCGGCGGACCAGGCGAGGACTTGGGAGCCGCCTTCTTCAAGCTGAACCTGCACACCGCCGCGAAGGAAATGGGGAACACGGCGGGGGCGGCCGAGGAACTCGGCGACGGGCTGCGAGACAACGCGGGCGCCAGGGTCACGCAGTTCAAGAACACCATGCAGCAGAACCTGGTGGAGTTCCTGGGCACGGAGGTTATCCCGCGGCTGGAGGGCGTGTTCGGCTTCGTCCAGGAGCACTCGGGGGTGTTCCTGGCGGCGGCGGCCGGGGTAACGGCGCTGGGTACGGCGTTCGCCATCGCGGCGATCGGCGTCTGGGCGATGAACTCGGCGATGCTGGCGAACCCCATGTTCTGGATCATCGCCGGAATCGCTGTCGCGGTCGCCGGTCTCGTGATCCTCATCGTCACCTACTGGGACGAGATCAAGGGCGCCACCCTCGCCGCGTGGGACTGGGTGGTCGCCAAGCTGGTGTGGGCGAAAGATGGGATCCTCGCCGCGATCGACTGGCTCGGCACCATCCCCGGCAGGGTCGCGGGCTGGTTCGAGCAGGCCAAGACGTGGGCGATCGCCCGGCTGGCCGCCCTGCTCGCCTGGGTGATCGGGTTCCCGGAGCGCATCCGTTCCGCCCTGTCCGGGCTGCTCGGCGTCCTGCACCAGCGCGCCACCTCCAGCTTCCAGGCCTTCCGCGACGCGGCCGTTCAGAAGGCGCTCGCGCTGGTCAACTGGGTGCGCGGACTGCCGGGCCGGATCGCCCGCGGCATCGGCTCCCTGACGTCGCTGCTGTACGGCAAGGGGCAGGACGTGGTGCGCGGCCTGTGGAACGGCATCCGCTCCATGGGCGGCTGGCTGCGCTCGACCCTGATCGGCTGGGCCAAGGACATGGTGCCCGGCCCGATCGCGAAGGCCCTCGGGATCTCCAGCCCGTCGAAGGTCACCGCAGCGCAGGGCCGGTGGATCGCCCGCGGCCTGGTCGACGGTCTCACCGGCAGCACGAAGCAGGTCAAGTCGGCGGCCTACAAGCTGACCGACATCGTCAAGGACGCCCTGGCGGGGAAGCGGGAGCGCGCTGCCCTCAAGCGGATCAACAAGGACGCCAACAGCCTGGTCTTCCTCGCAGGTTGGGATGCCAAGGTGGCGTCCCAGCTCAAGGACGCGAAGAAGAAGCTCGAGGACCTGCGGAAGACCCGCCAGAAGCTGGTCGACGACGTGAAGAAGGGCGTCCTCGATGACGCCGACATCACGAAACAGGACACGGGCGGATGGCCGCAGACGGCGGAGACGATCCTCGCCGGTCTGAAGCAAGACACCGCCGCGGCCATCCAGTTCGCGAAGAACCTCGCGACCCTCAGGAAGAAAGGCGTCCGTTCCGACCTGATCGCACAGATCGCGCAGGCCGGTGTCACCGGCGGGGCCGCGTCGGCGGCCGCCCTCGCCAACGCGAGCGGTTCCCAGGTGAAGGCCATCAACTCGCAGCAGTCGGCGCTCGTCAAGGCCGCTGGACAGGCCGGGGCCACGGCCGGTGACGCGATGTACGGAGCCGGGATCCAGGCCGCACAGGGCCTGGTGAAGGGCCTGGTCAGCCACCAGAAGTACATCGAGTCGACGATGCTGCGGATCGCGAAGGGCATGTCCAAGAGCATCCGCAAGGCGCTCGGAATCAAGAGCCCGTCGCGGGTGATGGCGCTGGTGGGCCGGTACACGGCGCAGGGCTTGATCCGCGGGATGGACGGCCAGCGCGCCGCGGTCAACCGGACCATGGCGTCCCTCGTCGACACGCCCGCGCCCGGCTCGTGGGACATGGCCAGCAGGCGCGCCCGCCGTGACGCGGTCAATCGCACGGTCATCGAATTCCGGTCTTCGGGCCGAGGCGTTGACGACTTCATCACTGAGAGCGCGAGGCGAGGCATCCGGAGAAAGGGCGGCGGTGACGTCGACCTGGTGCTCGCGGGCCGTAGGAAGGGCTGACGATGGCATTTCCCGAGGACCCGCTGGGCGCCGAGGTGGCATTCCAGATCGACGGAGTGTGGACGGATGTCACGCCGTACGCGCAGCTGCGGGACCCCATCACCCACCAGCGCGGGCGCACGGGTGAGGGGCAGGCGGTCGACCCGGCCTCCTGCTCCCTCACCCTCCGCTCGCCGAACGGCCTGTTCTCCAACCGGAACCCCAGGTCGCCCTACTACGGGAGGCTGCCCCGCAACACGCCCATGCGGGTGTCCGTACACGCGGGCCCCCCGCGCCTGCTGCTCCCAGATGGGCTCTCCGCCTACGCGCAGACGCCCGACGTTGCCGCACTCGACATCACCGGGTCGATCGACGTCCGCGTCGAGCTGGAGGTGGCCAACCTCCAGGGCGCTGGCAACGTACTCCTCGCCGGGAAGTACGACGCCACCAACGGCCAGCGGTCCTGGCTGATGATGGTCAACAGCGCGGGAGAGCTTCTGCTCCGGCGCAGCCTGGACGGCACCACGGTCGTCACCATCGGATCGACAGCCCCGATCCCCATCCCCCCATCCGGACGGGTCGCCCTCCGAGCCACCTGGGACAACACGCTGGGGCAGTACCGCTTCTACACCGCGCCCAGCATCGGCGGTGCGTGGACCCAGTTCGGTCCAACTGGCTTCGGCACTCCCGCCGCCAGCATGTTCAACTCGAACGCGCCGCTGCGGGTCGGGGATGTCGTCGTCTCCGGCGGTGTCGCCCCCGAGGGCTCGATCTACGCCTTCCAGCTCCGAGACGGCATCAACGGCACGCTGGTCGCGTCGGTCGACTTCACCACGCAGACCATCGGCGCCACCTCCTTCACGGACGCGACCGGCAAGACATGGACGCTCGGCGGCTCGGCGTCGATCACCAACCGGCAGATCCGCTTCTCCGGCGAGTACAGCGACTGGCCAGCGCGCTGGGGGAATGCTGGCCACCTCATCCTCGTTGAAGGCGAGGGCGCTGGCATTCTCCGCAGACTGAACCAGGGCACGAAGCCGCTCCAGTCGACCTTGCGGCGGCGTATCCCTTCCGACTCGAGTCTGCTGGCGTACTGGCCGATGGAGGACGACGCCGAGGCGACCCAGGCGTACAGCCCTATCGCTGGTGTGAAGCCCATGAAGCTGGCCAACTTCGAGATGGCCAGCGACGACAGCTTCGCCGGATCGGCGCCGCTGCCTGTAGTGCAGGTCGGCGCGAGTATGTCCGCGGAGGTCCCCGCGCCTGCTGTGGGCACGGGTCCGTGGCAGGTCGAGATGGTCTACCGCATCCCCACCGCGCCGGGCGCGCTGGCGACCTTCTTCGAGGTGCACACCACGGGCACTGCGGTCCGCTACACCGTCCAGGTGCAGACGAACAACGTGCAGGTCAAGGCCTTTGATAGCGAGGGAACGCAGCTCTTCTTCATCAACTCGACGGCGGGTAGCACGCCCAGCTTCTTCGGCAGCGAGAACCGGGTCCGGCTCTTCGCCCGGCAGAACGGGGCAAATGTCAACGTCGACATTGCCTGGCTCAGCGTCTCCGCCAGCGGCGTCTTCCAGACCACCTCGTTCGCCGGACAGGTCGGCACGGTCCGGCGGGTCAGCAGTTCATTCGGCGCAGGGATGGACGGCACCACGATCGGGCACCTCGCTGTCTTCCAGGCCACCGACACCAAGATCATGGATGGTGCGGACGACGGCTACCAGGGAGAGACAGCGGCGGCCCGTCTGCGGCGCCTCTCCGTTGAGGAGGGCTTGCCGATCCTCGTGACCGGCGTCCAGAGCGAGACTGCGCGGATGGGCCCGCAGCGCCCCGCCACGTTGCTGGAGCAGCTCGACCAGTGCACGGGGGCCGATGGCGGGATCCTCGTCGAGGACCGGGATCGGCTCGGTCTGCGCTACCGGGGCCGGACTTCGTTCTACAACCAGACGCCAGTGTTGACGCTGCCGTTTGAGTCTCGCGGGCTGTCGGGTGTCGACCCGGTGGAGGACGACCAGGCGGTGCGCAACGACGTCACCGTGGAGCGCATCGGCGGTTCGTCCGGCCGGGTCGAGGTGACGGAGGGGCCGCTGTCCGTTGACGTGGTCGGCCGCTACGACGACGCCGTCACCCTCAACGTGTACAGCGACGGCCAGACGGAGCCGATGGCGGCCTGGCTCGCCCATCTCGGTACGTGGGATGAGGCCCGGTACCCCGAGGTGACGATCCGCTTGCACCGGGCTCCGGGGCTGATCCCTGCGGTGCTCGGCATCACCGAGGGTGACGTCATTCGCATCACCGACCTGCCCGAGGGGCTGCCGCCCGGACCGGTCGATCTGCTAGTGCAGGGGTACCGGGAGCGCATTGGGGTGCGCACGTGGGAGATCACGTTGGTCTGCGCCCCCGCTGGCCCCTACCAGGTCGGTGTGGTGGACAGCTCCACGGCGGGACGAGTCGACGCCAATCCCGGCGGAAGCACCCTCGCGCTGGCGGCGACGGCCACCGCCACGCAGCTGGTCGTGCACACTCCGGCGGCCGGGCCCGGCCCGCTCGGCGCACTGCCCTGGATCACGTCCATCGACCGGCTCACGTCCAATCCCGACTTCGAGGTGGACTTGACGGGGTGGGCGCCGTCCGGGGGCACGATTGCCCGCGTGCCCACGCCCGGCCCGGCGCCGTGCGGCGGGGACTGGAGCCTCCAGCTCACACCCACCGGCGCCGCTGCCAGCGCGTATGTCGAGTCCAACCAGGTGATGGGCATCGTCCCCGGTGCGGCCTACACCGTGCACGCCTGGGTGCGGTGCGCGGCGAGCAGGACGGTCAACCTGAACGTCAACTGGTTCACGGCCGGGGGCGCTTACGTGTCGACCACGGGCATCAGCACCGCCGTCCAGGCCAACACGTGGACGCGGATGACCGGCACGCTGACCGCACCGGCCACCGCCGGGCGGGCGACCCTGCTGCCGACGATGACCGGCACCCCGCCCAGCACGCACCAGCTGCTGGTCGACGTCGCCTACATCAGCGACAGGCGCCCGGGTGCCTACGCGAGCGACTTCCCCTTCGACATCCGGCTCGGCGGGGAGGTGGCCCGGGTCACCGCGTGCCAGCCCGTCGGCTGGGACGACTACACCCGGACATTGGCCAACACCTGGGGGACGTCCAGCAGCGGCCTGGCGTGGGGCGAGAACGGCGGCGCCGCCTCCGACCGGTCCGTCACCGGCAGCGCCGGGGTCATCACCCTGGCATCGGCCCCGGCGACGGTGCGCTTCCAGCGGCTGGTCGCGAACGTGGCCGACTGCGAGGTGCTGGTGCGGATCAGTTCCTCGCAGATCGCCACCGGCGGCAGCATGCTCCCCGGCGTCCTGCTGCGCTACGTCGACGGCAGCAACTACTACCGCGCCCGAGTCCACTTCGGGACGAGTGGGGATCTTTTCGCGTCGGTCACCCGAGGGGTCACCGCGGTCGGGAGCGCGCCCCTGCTGCCGTACACCTACACCCCCGGGGCCTGGTTCTGGCTGAGGGCGAGGATCACCGGGCAGCGCGTGCAACTGCGGGTGTGGCCGGACGGCCAGCCGGAGCCGCCCACCTGGCACAAGGACGAGACCGTCGTCACCGACCCCATCGCCTCAGGCCAGGTCGGCGTGACCGGGTCCGCGTTCGACACCAACACCAACGTCAGTCCGGCGTTCAGCTACGACGACTTCCGGATCGTCACCCCGCAGCTGATGACCGTGCAGCGGTCCGTCAACGGCATCGTCAAGGCCCACCAGGCAGGCGCCGAGCTGCGGCTGGCGCAGCCCGCGGTTGTCGCCCTGTAGGTGTAGGAAGGAGGCACCAGCGTGGCGTTCGGTCCGTTCCCCGCCTGGCAGCCAGGCATGATCGTGAATGAAGAGCGCGCCAACTCGGCCGCTCTGGTGGGTCGCACCATCTTCAAAGTCACGAGGGACAGCAACCAGAGCTTGGCCGCTACAGGCTCCGGAAACCCCGACGTCGCGTCCAACGCGCTCGGTTGGGAGACGGTTAGCCTCGACGACCTCGGCGGATGGTCCGCCAGCAGCCCGACCCGCTACACCTGCCAGCTTCAGGCCTGGTACAAGATCAACCCGAAGGTCGGGTTCAACGGTAACTCGACCGGCAGCGCACGGTCGATCGGCATCTACGTCAACGGAACGCTGATGCCTGCCGGGCACTTCCGGATCTCGGCCAGCTTCGGCTCCGGCGCGATCACTGTGGACGGGGACCTGGAGCTGCTCCTGAATGTCGGCGACTACGTCCAGATCGCCGCGGGTCAGGACACGACCTCTGGCGGTCTCCCGGCTGCCCTGAACACGGCGACGGGCGGGGTCAGGCCGTGTTTGGAGATCACTTTCGCCCGCCACGCCTGACCCGCCCCCGCCCGCCGCCCCGTGCCGTCCGGCCCGGGGCTTCGTCATGCCCAGGAGACACCCATGGATTTCGGTGAAGCACTCAAGGCCCTCAAGGAGGGCGCCCGCGTCACGCGCCCCGGCTGGAACGGCAAGGGCATGTACGTGGTGCACCAGAAGGGCTACCCCGACGGCATCCCGATCAACGCCAACACGGCGCAGGCGACCGGTATCCCTGAGGGCACGGTGTGCGTCTTCCGTCCGTATCTGATGATGCGCACGGCCGACGGCTCGTTCGTGCCCTGGGTGATCAGCCAGACGGATGCGCTGGCCGACGACTGGGAGCGTGCGTGATGGCCTGGTACAAGGGCGCCACGCGGATGGAGCTGCTGCCGGAAGCCCGCCAGCAACCCGCCATCCGGCCCACACAGTTCATCGCCCACAGCATCGTCGCCCCCTGGTCGCCGCGGCGTACCTACGAGTACTGGCGCGACTCCACCAACCTGGAGTCGCACTTCGGTCTCGGCTACGGCGGCGACCTCGCCCAGTACCTCTCCACCACCACCCGCGCCGACGCCAACGCGAGCGCCAACCGGCGCCCGGACGGCACCGGCGCCATCAGCATCGAGACCGCCTCCAACACGAAGGCCTCGGACCCGTGGACGGACGAGCAGCTCGCCGAGCTGATCGCCCTCGGCCTGTGGGCCCACCGCACCCACGGCATCCCCATCCGCCTGTGCCGCACCGCCGCCGACCCGGGCTTCGGGTACCACAGCCTGCACCGGGCATGGTCGACGTCCGGCACCGCATGCCCCGGCAGCGCACGCATCACCCAGTTCCGCGACGTCGTCCTGCCTGGCATCGCCGCGGCGGCGGCCGGGACCATGCCCGCGGGCGGCACCCACACCGTGGCCAAGGGCGAGACGCTGTACTCGATCGCCGCGCAGTACAAGGACGTCACGTGGCAGCAGCTCGCCGCCGCGAACAAGGTCACCTCCCCGTACACGATCACGGTCGGGCAGAAGCTCACCATCCCCGGCGCGGTGACGGCGCCGACGCGGCCGCCCGCGCGGCCGGTGGTGGACCTGTCCCGGCTGGTGCAGGCCGCCCGCACTGACCCGCCGCGGCCGGGGACGCCGGTGTCGTACCCGGAGGCGCAGCTGGTGGAGATGGGGCTCGTCGGCGAGGGCCTGCTGGAGCGGCGCCTGGCGGACGGCCATTACGGCACCGCCACCAAGACCGCTTACGCCGCGTGGCAGCGGCGGCTCGGCTACTCCGGCGCCGACGCCGACGGCATCCCCGGCAAGACCTCCCTGACCACGCTCGGCCGCAAGCGCGGCTTCGACGTCGTCGCCTGACCCCTCGGAAGGACCCGCTCATGAAGATCTCCCGCTACTGGAAGGCGGTCGTCGCCGCCGTGGCCACAGGCTCCGGCGCCCTGTCCACCGCGCTCACCGACGACACCATCACCGCGGCGGAGGGCTGGGCCGCGGGCCTGGCCGTCCTCGCCGCGCTCGGCTTCACCTGGGCGGTGCCCAACCGCGCTCCGAGCGCGAACCGTCGGCCCCGCGACCTGTAGGAGGTCTCCTGTTGGACGTCACCACCCTCGGCAGCCTCCTCGTGGGCGTCGGCGCCGTCGTCGGAGGCGTGGTGGCGTACCTCGGGAAGCGCGGAGAGAACGCCCTCACCGGCTACTCGTCCCTCACCAACGACCTGCAAGAGGAACGCGACCGGTTGGACCGCAAGGTGGCTGAGCTGCTGGCCGAGCTTGCCGAGCAGTCCGCCCTTCGGGCAGCCGACCAGGCGGAGATCGCCCGACTCCGCGCACAGATCATCCACCTCGGAGGAAGCCCGTGACCCGGACAGAGCGTGTGCTGGCCCGCCGCTGGCGTCCGCTGGCGATGCTTTGCTGGCTGGTCGCCCTGTCCGGCGCGGTCGTCATCATCTGGGGCCGCATCGACGCCGAGACGACCCGCGCGGACCAGCTGGCGGCGGAGGCTGACCGGCGAGGCGAGGCCGTGTCGACGTTGGCGACGGACGTGCGGAGCCTGCGCACGCAGGTCGCCAGTGAGGGACAGACCCCCGTCGCCCCGGACCCGTCCGAGGCGGTCGACGATCTGCCCGCGCGGGCTGAGGTGCCGGTGCCGATCCCGGGCCCGAAGGGTGACCCGGGTGCGCCCGGACGTCCGGGCCGGGACGGAGAGCCGGGCGCCGAGGGGCCGCCGGGTGCCGACGGCGTGGACGGCGAGCCCGGAGCGGACGGGGCGCCCGGAGCGGACGGCGCGCAGGGGCCTGCCGGACCGGCGGGCCCGCCAGGTCCGCAGGGGGAGCAGGGTCCGCGTGGCGAGCAGGGGCCCCGCGGGGAGCAGGGGCCGCCCGGCCCGGACTGCCCCGCCGGGTACGGCCTCCAGGCGCCGAGTTGGGATCCTGATGCCCTGATCTGCCGTCGTGATGGTGCACCGCAGCCCGAGCCGCCTGGCAATGGCGGTGCCCCGCTGACGGTGGCGTTGGACCCCCAGCGCCGCCAGTACCCGTGAAGCATGTGCCCCCACTCGCCTTCGGGCGGTGGGGGCCCTTTCGTCATGCCCGCGGGCTCACCGACCGCCGGGCCCGGGCGATGACGTTCTGGGCGTCCGCGCCGTACACCGCCGACTGCCGGAGCGTCTCCCACACTCGTACGTACGACGCCACGGTGTCGGCGTCGTCGAGCCACAGCTCGGCGTGCCAGTCCTCCGCGATGACCAGCTGCTGGTCGAGGACCCAGAACCCGTTCGCCGGCGGGACCCGGAGCGACGCGCCGAGCGGGATCACGCCCAGCTCCACGGTGTCCATGCCGATCACTCCCGCGAGGCGGTCGAGCTGGCCGACCAGCACCGACGGCGGGCAGATGAGCGCGTGCAAGGCGGGCTCCCAGACCAGGGCATGGAACATGCGGCCGCCCCGGTAGAGCCACTCCTGCCGCTGGACGCGTGCCCGCACCGCCGCGTCGGTGTCCCGCTTGGTGCCCTGGAGGTCGGCGTACCGCAGGAAGATGTGCCGCGCGTAGTCCGCGGTCTGGAGCATGCCGGGGATCACGGCCTCCTCCCACGCGTGGATGACGCGGGCCTGGTCGACGGCGACGTTCCACACGTCCTGCACGGGCGCGTGGCCAGAGGCGAGCTGGCGCCGCCAGGACCGGATGTGGGACTCAAATCCGCGGAGCCGCGCGAGGAGTTCCTCGGTCACCTCGGGTTCGCCGACTGCCTCGGCCCATGCCCGGAGGTCATCGCCGGTCGCGGTCTGTCGGCCGCCTTCCAGCTTGTACACCTTCGAGTGCGGCCAGCCGAGGCGCCGGGCGAGCTGTGGGCCGGTGAGGCGGCCGTCAGCAGCCGAGAGGCGCAGCTCGCGCAAGCGCGTGCCGAGCGCCTCCCGGGCCTGCTGGTAGTCCGTGCTCACCGGCGCCTGGTCAGCCCTTCGCCTCGAGCTGGGCCGCGAACTGGTCGTACGGGACGGATGCGTGCACGGCCGCGTCGCGGACCTGGCAGTACCGCAGGACCTCAGCGGGTTCGGTGATGACCTCGATGTCGTGGAGAACGTCCGCGTCGTCGAAGCGGAGGATGGCCACCAGGCGGCTGTCGAACAGCCAGAAGTCCTCTGCTGGCAGGTGGGCGCGTTCGGCGTCCTGGCGCCAGACGTTCCGTGCGTCCTCGCCGGTGGCCGCGTTGCAGCGGGCGTACGACAGGAGGAACCGCTGCCCGGGGGTGGGCGGCTGATCGACGATGCGCACGCGGCCGACGTACTTCCCGGCCGCGGTCTGCCGCGCGATGTTCTGGCACCAGTCGCTGTCCAGGTCCATCGGCGCCTCGCCGGTCTCCAGGAAGGTGGCGTAGCCATCGTCTTCGCGGTCGGAGGCGTAGCCGCGGCGGGTCTCCAGGTGCCATGCCGAGTGCTCGAAGTGGTGGAACAGCTGGCCGAACTCCTCCAGGCTGATCAGTTCGGGCACGTGGTCGATCTCCTTCGGGCCGTGGTGGACGAGCAGCTGGCGCGGGACGGCGACGGCAGCGTCACCGGGGCCGAAGTGCTGGAGCTGGGCCACGTCTTCGGGGTCGGTGACCGGCCGCCCTTGGACGATGATCTCACCGCTGTCGAGGTCTTCGTGCACGGCCGGGCATCCGCCGTTCTTGCTGTCGGTGCCGTTGAACCGCAGTCGTCGCGCCATTGGGGTCTCCTTCGCCGCTGGTCCGTCTCGCCCTCAGCATCGCCACGTCAGGCACCCGGTACTACAGCGTGCCGCCCCCTTCGTGAGAACACTAGAGAACATCTGGCCAGTTGACGAGAACATACGAGAACACTGCATGGCAGGGCGCCGCACACCCCTCGTACGGTCCCGGCATGGCCACCACCCAGTCGACCAACGTCGACCCCTTCGCGGCCGTCGAATCCCTGCGCGCAGCTCTCGACGGCGCCGGAATCGTCCTGCCGTCCCTCGCAGTTGACGTCGGATCGCCCAGCCTCGCGCTGGTGGATCTCGGGAGGGTCCGCGCGGACGTGGCGATGCGGCTCGCGCTGGTCCTTCAGCGGAAGGCCCCCGCAGCATGACGACCGAACCCGCCGCGGACAGCCCGCTGCTCCTGCTCTCCTTACCTCGGGTGCAGCTGCTCGCCGACCTCCAGCTGCGCGGTGTGACCTGTGTGTGGTGCGGCGTCGCCGTCATGGCGGGGGACGTGCACGATCTGGGTCCGCGCCCGCGCCCTGGCGGCGGGCAGTGGTTCCCGCGAGGCTGCACGCGCTGCGTCCAGGCAACGGCCCGCCGGGTCATAGGGCTGCACGACAAGACGTGCACGAGGTGTTCTCCGGGGCGGCCATGTGAGGCGCGGGCGGCGCTGCGCGGGCTACTCAGAGAGGGGCGCCGTCATGCCGATCACTAGGCAGCGCCCGACCGGCGACCGGATCGCCGCGGCGGCGCGGTCGGCTGGACGGGCTGGAGGCTACTGCTGGGTGGAGCACCCGGGCGGCGGCTCGCACTGCACGCTCAGACCTCGGCACCGGGGCAATCACTTCAACTTCTACACACGCCGCGAGTTCGACTGAGACCCCCGCTCTCGGCGGACGGCGATAGGGACGCCGGGAGCGGGCCACGCCAACCGCACCCCTCACCGAAGGAACAGCGCAGGATGCCCTTACCCCGCTGCCCCGTCAGCCGGAAGTCGTCGTTCGAGTCGGTGGAAGCCGCGTCGCAGTGGCTCGCCAGCAAGGCCGAGGAGTTTGAGGCGCGACCGGCGCACGAGTCGTCCCCTCGGTACGCGTATGACTGCCGTCACTGCCCTCACGCTCACGTAGCGACCAAGCCCCCGGAGCGCGCCACGCTCAATAGGGGTGGCCGGGCGAAGAGCCGGAAGAACCGCAGGAGGTTCGGCGGGAAGAACGGCTGACCACCCCTCAGGCAGGCCCCGGCCGGGATGCCCCCGTAACCGGCCGGGGCCGTTCACTGCACCAGTTCGGCGAGCGGGATGTTGAGGGCGCGCGCCAGGAGCAGGAGGTCGGCGTACCTCGGGTCGCTGACCGCGGCCTCGTAGCGCTGGATAGTTCGCCGTTCGACGCCGACGCGTTCGGCCAGTTGCTCTTGCGAGAGGTGGGCTGCGCGTCGGTGAGCGGCGATGCGTTGGCCGAGGGCGAGCTGTTCCTGGTGGACCCAGGCGGGGCGGGGTGTTCGGCGGGCGGGCACTCGACAAACCGAATCCGGGTGCCGATCATGTGTCAGTACCTAAACTGTCGCTCTTGATCGTTGGCGATCTTTGTCTCTCTGGCCCTGCGGTCCTCTCTGGCATATGCCGCAGGGCTACAGGTACGGTCTGAGAATCGAACGCATGTTCACACGGATGGGTGACTGACAGCGATCGCTGGTCACTGTTAGACATATAAGTGCCCATCCCACCTAGGCGTGTCGGGCCGTCCGTAGAGGTGCCCCCCTCGGCGGTCCGGCACTTGGGGCGACTCCCGCGCCCTGGTCGGGCTTCCGGCGCGGGAGTCGCCCACCTCTCGCTCCCGGCCCCTGAGCTGGGCGAACGCCTTGATCGTTTAGGGGATTTTTAGGAGATGGGGTCGAGTAGGCAGGGTGTAGCGAGACTGTGCGCAGGGGTAGCGAGAGTGCCCGACGGACCGGCCGAAACGGCGCCTGACCTGGGCGTCCAACCGTCAAGTCCTGGCAGTCCACCACTTGCTGAGGTGGCGATAGCCGCTCTTACAAGCAGGATGTCGGCGGTTCGAAACCGTCCGCGCCCACGGGAAGTGAACAGAGGCCCCGGGGTGTCCCCGGGGCCTCTCGCATGTCCGAGCCCTTCCTGTCGCTCAGCGGTCCCGCGCGGGTCAGGACACGTCCGTGCGTACGGGGTCGCCGAGCAGGCCGTCCGGGTAGGTGACGTACCGCGGCTTGAAGGTTCCCTTGCCGGTGACGGTGCCGGAGATGTTCTCGCCCGGTGCCAGGTCCACCGTGTCGCTGCGGTGGGCCCCATCCGGGCTGTGGTGGGTGCTGCTGGCTCATGTCGCCCCCCTTGGCGGTGCTTCGCGTGGACGGGGAACGTATCGGCTGTGAAGGGCGGGTAAGGGGGGTTCGGCTGTTTGGTAAGGGGGGTTCGGTTGTCTTCTGACGTTGAACCGTCCTCGTCCGCCACAACGAAGACCCCGACCGGTGTTCCGGTCGGGGTCTCGGGTTCACTCCGGCTCCGCGGGCGGTGGCTCGTGGGCGTGTTTGAGGTGGGAGCGGGCCGCTATGCGGTCCGGGCCGGTCAGTTGGGACCAGTAGCGGTGGGTGCTGACGAAGACGGCCAGTTCGTGCTCGCGGCGGCGGAGCTTCTCGACCTCTGCCTGTTCGTCGGCTGTCCAGCCGGGGGAGGCGGGGCGCTCGACCTTGCGCCAGCCGTTGTCGTCGCTGAAGCCGTCCAGGGGCTCGACCGACCAGGGCAGCCGCTTCAGCAGGGCCGACAGCTCGGCCCGGACCTGATGCAGCTCCTCCTGACCGGCGAGGAGATCGCTGGGGAAGTCATAGGTCGTAGCCACGGGCCAATGCTACGCCTGTTCGATTTAGGGGTGCGAGTTTTAGGGGGAGTGTCAGAGCCTCGTTCTAGTGTGGTCGCCATGGGTGACGTGGGCGGTGGGGGCTGTGGAGTCGGTGGGGCCGTGCGGCTCGTGGAGTGGGGGGACGGGGATCTGTGGTTGCTGCGCAGGCTCAACAGCGCGGAGATGACCGAGCACTTGGGCGGGCCCGAGAGTGAGGAGCGGGTGCTCGGGCGGCATCGGCGGTATCTCGCTGCGGGGGGTGGCGGGCGGATGTATCGGGTGGTCGTGGGAGGTGAGGCGCTGACCGTGGGGTCCGTGGGGTTCTGGGAGCGGGACTGGCGTGGTGGGGCCGTGTGGGAGGCCGGGTGGGGGGTGCTGCCCGAGTTCCAGGGGCGGGGGCTGGCCGTCGCCGCCGCCCGGGCCGTTGTCGAGGCGGCCCGGGCGGCCGGTGGGCATCGGTATCTGCACGCCTATCCCAAGGTGACGCACGCCGCGTCGAACTCCGTGTGCCGTCGGGCCGGGTTCAGCCTGCTCGGTGAGGTCGACTTCGAGTATCCGAAGGGGAATCCGATCAGATGCAACGACTGGCGGGTCGAGGTGGGGGAGAGCGCCGCTTAGGCGGTAGCGGGGGTCAGGTCGGCCACCAGGCGGGTCACCGTCGGGACCTCGATGCCGTGCCGGGCCGCCGCGCGGAGCAACGCGCCGCCGATGGCGTCCAGTTCGAGGGGACGGCCCGCCTCCGCGTCCCGCTGCATGGAGGTCTTGTTGCCGGGCGGGAAGGTGTCGTAGCGCGCCAGGGCGCCCTCGGGGTCGGAGGGGCCGCCGCAGGCCTCGCTCACCGCGGCGGTCTCCGTGACCAGTGCGGTCAGCTCCTCGCGGTACCGGCTGCGGACCTCGCCCAGCGGGAGGCCGTAGCGGGTGGTGAGCAGGGCGATCGGGGCGAGGAACGTCATCTTCGTCCAGAGGGCCGCGTTCTCGTCGTCCACGGTCTGGGTGGTGACACCCGCGTTCGTGAGGGCCGTTGCCAGGGAGTCGAGGCGGGCTCGGGGGACCGCGTCGCCCGCCAGGTCGATCTGGGCGAAAGGACTGCCGTGTTCGATTTCGCCCGGGGTGACGCGGGTGGACTCCACGCGGATGGTGGACGGGGCCACCTGGCTGGGGTGGTAGTGGCCGCGGAGCAGGGCGGGGTGTTCCACGCCGTTCAGGAAGGGGACCAGGAGGGTGTCGCCGATGGTGTGCGCGGGAATGCGGGTCAGGGCCGCGTCCAGGCTGGTCGCCTTTACGGTGATCAGGCAGGCCGCCACCGGCTCGCGCAGTTCCGTGTCCGCCTCCACCGTCGCCGTGAAGTCGCCGAACTGGCCGCTGCGCACGCGTAGTCCGCGGGTGCGGAGGGTGTCGGCCGTGGTCTCCGAGGCCAGGCAGATCACCCGGTGGCCGGAGCGGGCCAGCAGGGCGGCGAGGAGGCCGCCCACGCCGCCGGGGCCGAGGATCGCGACGGTTGGCTTGTCGTGCGCGGCCTGTGTGTCCTGTGCCATGTTGAGTGGCTCCTCTCGTCGGTCGGCCCCGGGAACGGTGGCCGCCAGAAGTGATCATGGCAGGTGGACCGGATCGCCGGGAGGCCTGTGCCGGAAACGTTCAGGAAGGTGACACTGGAACCATGTGCCGCAGCATCAAGACGCTACGTCCGCCCGCGCTGCCCGAGGAGGCGACGGAGGAGGAGATCCGCGCCGCCGCCCTTCAGTACGTGCGCAAGGTCTCCGGGTTCCGGGCGCCCGCCGCGCACAACCAGGAGGTGTTCGACCGGGCCGTGGACGTCATTGCCGAGGCCACCGCCGACCTGCTCTCCGGGCTGGAGATACGGGGCGCCGCCGCTCGGGCGTAGCCCCCGTGCCGGGCGGCCCACCCTCACGCCGGGCGGCGCCGCACCACGTACGTCGCGACCGCCCCCGCGCCCAGCAGCGCCACCAGCGAGACCGCCGTGGCCAGCCACGGGGTGCCCAGCCAGTGGGTGCCGAGGTAGCCGAGGGCGACGCTGTAGGTGGCCCAGGAGAGGCCCGCCAGCGCGGACCAGGGGAGGAAGTCACGGACGCGGCGGTGGGCCGCACCGGCGCCGAGGGAGACGACCGAGCGGCCCGCGGGCGCGAAACGGGCCAGGACGACCAGGAGGCCGCCGCCCTTGGCCAGGGCCGCGCCGAGACGTTCCTGCGCGCTGCTCAGCCGACGGGAGCGGGACAGCGCCCGGTCGAGGCGCGGGCCACCGCGCCAGGCCAGCCGGTAGGCGACCAGGTCGCCCAGCACCGAGGCGGTGGTGGCGCACAGGGTCAGCACGAGGATGTCGGGGACGTAGTGCGCGGCGGTCTGGGCGGCAGCCGCCGTCGCGGCCATGATGACCAGCACCCCGCTCGGCAGCACCGGCACGAACACGTCGAGGAGGACCGACGCGCCCACCACGGCGTAGATCCAGGGGCTCCCGGTCAGTGACCCCATACTCTCCAACACCGCGACTCCCCGTTACTCCCCCGTGGGCCTGGCCTTGCCGCGGTCGTGTCGTACGGAGTGCGGAGGACGGGCCTATGACAGCCATACAGCGTACGCCCGGGGTGTGACAGTGGGTGCACAGGGGGCTTGTGTGTTCGATGTGGCTTGTTCACGCATGTCCGGTTCACGACCCCCGTTCACAGGTCCGGTGGACAACGCCCCGTTCACAGGTCCGGTGGACAACGCCCCGTTCACAGGTCCGGCGGCAAACGCCCCGCCCCCGCGGCCCGTGCCTTCACCCGGCTGCCCGTCGCGAGGGGCGGTGTGCCCGTCACTCCCGTACCAACGGAGGGGAGCGGTGCTCAGCAGACCCGCTCTCCGTCGTCCAGGTGAGGAACGTACAGATCATGGTGGCAGGGACAAGCGCAGGTGCCGTCGTCGCGGCCGTGCTCGCGGCCGGAACCGGCGGTGGGGTCGAGGGTTACTCGTTGCGGACGGACGCGAGGTTCGAGCCGTCCATCTCCCACACCGCCTCCGCGGCGGTCACTTACGACCAGATGCTGGTCCCGCACGGCGCCCGGATCGAGGTGGGCCAGCGGACCGACCCCGGCGGGGCCACCTCGGTCCGGCTGCGGGTCACGGGGATGCGGCCGAACTTCCGGTACGGCGTCCACGTCCACCAGAAGCCCTGCGCCGACGACCCGGCCGCCGCGGGCGGCCACTACCAGCACCGCCCCTCCACGGACCCGGCCGCCGTCAACCCCCGCAACGAGGTCTGGCTGGACTTCCGGGCCGACCACCAGGGCGCCGGGCACGCCGAGGCCCATCACGACTGGGGCTTCCGGCGCGGGGAGGCGTCCTCGGTCGTCATCCACGACGAACAGGGCGGCGCGGGAGACCGGATCGGCTGCTTCACCGTGCCGTTCGGATGGGTCACGGCGGGGCGGTGACCACAGGCGCGGGCGGGGTCAAGGGGCCAGCTCGGTCTCCGTCACCGTGCGCAGGCCGGGCCGCGCGCCCCGGCCCGCCCGCGCCGCCCGCTCCAGCCGCAGCCGCGCCGAACGGCCGCGCAGCGTCAGCGTCATGAGCTGGTTGCCGAACCAGGGGCCGCCCGTGCGACGCCAGTCGATCGACGGCTGCGGAATGCGCCCGTGCCCGGCGATCATCCGCCCCAGCCCCCGGGCCACCGCGCTCCAGCCGAAGCGGAAGCCGAGGCGGATCGAGAGGGGTACGGAGTTGTGCACGGGGGAGCACGTGAGCTGGACCACCCGGGCGTCGGGCACGGCCGGTGCGTCGGACGGCCAGGTCGGCTCGGCGACGTAGGCGTGGTGCACGTCACCCGACAGCACGCACACCGTCGCGGGCGCCCCCGCACCGCTCCCCACCTCCGCGACCAGCGCCGCCAGCGCGTCGAACGACTCCGGGAACGCCGCCCAGTGCTCCAGGTCCGCCGCCCGCCTCAGCCGCTCCCCGAACCGCGCCCAGCGCGCCCCCTTCGCGCCCCGGCACAGCGCCGCGTCCCACCCCTCCACGTCATGCACGAGATGCGGCAGCAGCCAGGGCAGCGAGGAGCCGATCAGGAGGTGGTCGTACGAGCCCGGGGCGTCCAGCGCCTGCTCCCGCAGCCACTTCGCCTCGCCCGCGTCGAGCATCGAGCGCGCGTCCTCGTCGAGCACCCGGGCCCCGCGGGTGTCCGCCATCAGCAGGCGTACGCGGCCGAAGTCGCGCCGGTAGCTCCAGCGGACCGTGGCGGGGTCGGCGTCCGCGCGGTCGGCGAAGGCGCGCAGGACGTCGGTGCCGTCGGGGGCGGCGCGTACGGCGTCGTAGACCGGGTCGGTGGCGAGTTCGGCGGGGGTGAGGTTGCCCAGGTGCTGGTGGACCCAGTACGACATCAGGCCGCTCAGCACGCGCTCCCGCCACCAGGGCGTGGCCCGCATGTCGGCGAGCCAGGCGGCGGAGGTGTTCCAGTCGTCGATGACGTCGTGGTCGTCGAAGATCATGCAACTGGGCACGGTGGACAGCAGCCAGCGGATCTCCGGGTCGAGCCAGGACTCGTAGTAGAGGTGGGTGTACTCCTCGTAGTCCGCGACCTGGGCACCCGGGGGTTCGTCCAGGTCGCGGCGGGCGGCCAGCCAGCGTCTGGTCGGGGCGGAGACCTCGTCGGCGTACACCTGGTCGCCGAGGAGGAGCAGGACGTCGGGGCGCTCGCCGTCCGGGTCGGCGGCGATGCGCGAGGCCAGGGTGTCCAGGGCGTCGGGGCCGACGGTGTCCTGCTCGTCGGCGGGCGGGGCGGCCCAGCGGCAGGAGCCGAAGGCGACCCGTACGGTGCCGGAGGCGTCGGCGGCCGGGGTGCGGATGACCGAGGCCGGGAAGGGCGAGTCGGGCAGCGGCCACACGCGCTCGCCGTCCAGGAACACCTCGTACGGCGTCGAGGTGCCCGGGGTGAGGCCGGTCACCTGGACCAGGGCGTAGTGGTGGCCCGCGATCTGAAAGGTGGGGGCCTTGCCCCCGGTGCCGTCCGGGCAGCGCACCTCGGCGGCGCACGGGCGGCTCGCCTCGACCCAGATGGTCGCGGACGAGTCGTCGGCGTATCTCAGCAGTGGCCCGAGGCGTAGTTCCGCCATGGTTGATCACCCGCGTTTCTCTTGGTCGGGTTCGCCTCCGGGGCGCTTCAGCCGGAGGCGAGGCGAGGAACGTGCTCAGCCCTTCGGGCCTCCGCGCGTTCGTCGCCTCGCCTCCGGCACGCCCCTTCGGCTCACCCTCCGTCGTCGCCCCGTACGGTACGGAACGACGGAAGCGGGCGGGGCGGTTCCGGGAATCGACCCGGAGGGGGCGTGGATCAGCAGCTGGCGAGGTAGTTCGTCAGCGCGCTCTTCTCGGCCGAGTCGACGGAGAGGCCGTAGTAGTACTTCACCTGCACCCAGGCGCGGACGTAGGTGCAGCGGTAGGCGGTGCGGGACGGCATCCAGGTGGCCGGGTCCTGGTCGCCCTTGGCCTGGTTGACGTTGTCCGTGACGGCGATGAGCTGCGGGCGGGTCAGGTCGTTGGCGAAGGCCTGGCGGCGGGACGTGGTCCAGGAACCGGCGCCGGAGTCCCAGGCCTCGGCGAGCGGGACGAGGTGGTCGATGTCGACGTCGGAGGCCGCGGTCCAGGTGGCGCCGTCGTAGGGGGAGTACCAGCTGCCGCTGGTGGCGGCGCAGGAGGAGTCGGTGACGACGCCGGAGCCGTCCCGCTTGAGGACCGTCTCGCGGGTGTTGCAGGTGCCGCTGATGGTGATCCAGTGCGGGAAGAGGTCGCGGTTGTAGCCGGTGCGGTCCTCGGCGCGGACGGGGAGGGTGGCGAGGTAGGAGCGGGCGGTGGCGCCGCTCACCGGGGTGGGGAGCGCGGCGGAGGCGGTCGGGCCGGTGAAGATTCCGACGAAGGCCGCGAAGCCGGTGAGGGCGGCGAGTATGCTGAGCCGTCGACGCGCGTAGAACTTGGACATGCGAACTCCCTTGGGGGATGGGGTGTTGGCGGCGAGCGTGGGAATGCTCGCGGTGGGGCGTTGCGTACAGGTGTGCGTGCGGTAAGAAGCTAATGACGTGTGCATGACACGACAAGGTTCCGGACGGGGATCGGGACACGTTTGGGGTGAAGGTCGGGTTCGAACTTCTGATCGCGGGTGGGGCGCGGGCGTCGCGTACCATGGAGCGCGCAGAAGGGGAGTAGCTCTTCGCCGGACCGTCGACATACTGCTCAGCTCAGCTGGGCCGGCGCCCGGAGGCGGGTCCCGATCGTGGGACCGGCCAGCGAGACCTTCGGCAGACAGTGCACGCCCGTGCCCTCGTGGCGCGGGTGCCGAGTGTGCTGTCCCTGCCGAGGTGTCGCGTCCGAAGGGCTCAGCACTCTCGCCGGGGGCGGCCCCGACCGATTGAGGAACCCTTGATCAGCCTGACCGTGATGGCGCTCACCTTCGGCGTCGTCTTCCTCGCCGAACTGCCGGACAAGACCGCGCTCGCCGGGCTCGTGCTCGGCACCCGGTACCGCGCCTCGTACGTCTTCGTGGGCGTCGCCGCCGCCTTCGCCCTGCATGTCACGCTCGCCGTGGCGGCGGGCAGCGTGCTGACGCTGCTGCCGCAGCAGCTCGTGCACGCGCTCACCGGGGTGCTGTTCCTGGGGGGCGCCGCGATGCTGCTGATGAAGCACGACGACGGTGACGAGGAGATCCGCAGGCCCCAGGACCAGTCCTTCTGGAAGGTCTCCGGGGCCGGATTCATGCTCATCCTGGTCGCGGAGTTCGGTGACCTCACGCAGATCATGACGGCCAACCTCGCCGCCCGTTACGACAGCCCGCTCTCCGTGGGGCTGGGCGCGGTGCTCGCGCTGTGGGCGGTGGCCGGGCTCGGCATCGTCGGTGGAAAGGCGCTGATGAAGCGGGTGCCGCTGGGGTTGATCACCAAGATCGCGGCGCTGTTGATGCTGGCGCTGGGGCTGTGGAGCCTGTGGGAGGCCGTGGCCGGGTGACGGCCTGCGCGAGCCCCCGCGTGGGGGCTGCCCAGCTGAACATCAGGTCAAGGATCGGTGACGGTGGTGGCGGGATGCCGGAATTGTTTTGTACCGTAGAGAAACAAAGTGGCTCCCGCCCGTTTTCCCTGACCGGCGGGCGGGGCCGCCTTGTTCCCCCGGGGGCCGCCCCTGGGCCCCTTCCCCGCGCTTTGGAGTTGCCGATGACGGCCACGACCGTGCTCACCGCCCGCGCCCTCCTGCTCGACATGGACGGCACCCTCGTCAACTCGGACGCCGTCGTGGAGCGCGTCTGGCGGCGCTGGGCCGAGCGGCACGGGCTGGACGGCGACGAGGTGATGAAGGTCGTGCACGGGCGGCAGGGGTACGCCTCCATGGCGCTGCTGCTGCCCAGTCGGCCCATGGAGCAGAACCACGCCGACAACGCGCGGATGCTCGCGGAGGAGACCGCCGACGTGGAGGGCGTGGTCGCCGTGCCCGGCGCCGGGGAGTTCCTCGGCGCCCTGCGTGGTCTGCCGCACGCCCTGGTCACCTCCGCCGACGTCGCGCTGTCCACCGCGCGCATGGCCGCCGCCGGGCTGCCGATGCCCGAGACGCGTGTCACCGCGGAGTCCGTCGGGGCGAGCAAGCCCGACCCCGAGGGCTTCCTGAAGGGGGCGGCGGAGCTGGGCGTCGCGCCCGCGGACTGCGTCGTCTTCGAGGACTCGGGCGCGGGGATCTCCGCGGGGCGCGCGGCGGGCATGCGGGTCGTGGGGGTCGGGCCGCGGGCCGGGATCCATCGGCCCGATGTGGTGGTCCGGGATCTGACGCAGGTGCGGGTGGACGCGGTCGACGGGGTCATACGGCTGCACGTGGAGGGTGTGGGCTGAGTCGCGGGCCGGGGGTCGCGTCGCGTCGGCGCGGCTGGGGTGAGGGGCGGGGCGGTTCCGTGCCCGGTCGGCGAGTTCGGCTCCGCTACGGGCCACACCGGATCCGGGGTGGTGGGCCAACGCGTCCGTGTGGCGATGCCGTATGCCGGTGAGGCCCGCGTCCCCGGCCGGGGCTGCCGTGTCTCCGGTTCCGGTGTGGCTCTGGCCTCTTCGTTGATCCGCGGCCCCGGTCCGGAGTGGGTCGCGTCCACGTGGTGGGGCTGTACGTCGGGACAGCTCCGTGGCTCCGGTCGGGGCGTTGCTCGTCTTCCGTCGGCTCGCAGGCCCCGGGTTCGGCCCGGCTGGACCCGCCCACGCCGTGGCGCCGCCTGACGCGCCCTACGGCTCCGACGTCTCCGCTTCCAGCCTGGCCCTGGTCTTCACGTCGTACACGCCGAGTTCGTCGGGCTGGACGCCGCGGGACCACTGGTAAGTGCGGACGGCATCCTCGAGGTGGCGGCTGTAGTAGCCGTTGGCATCACCGTTGAAAAGCCACAACTGCCGGAGGCGCTGCTGGAGTTCGGTGACCTCGGGGCCTCGGTCGCCGCGGCGGAGTACGGGGCCCGGGGAAGGCTGGTCGTCCTCCTCGGTGGGGCTCAGGGTGCCGGTGGCGGCGGCTGTCGGCGGGGGGCTGGTCGGCGTGGACGACGGGCTCGGTGAGGTGGACGTGGACGGTTCGGCGCTCGACGCGGATGCCGAGGGCGAGGCGCTCTCGCTGGTCGACGGGCTCGGGGACGCGGAGGCCGAGGCGGTGGCCGATGAGGTGCCGCTGGGGGAGGGGCGGGCCGAGGACGACTCGGTGGACTGGGTGTCCGGAACCGCCTCCCGCACGTCCTGCGGCATCGCGTCGTCCCTGGTCGGGGCGTCGTAGGAGAACACCCCGTTCGCCAGCCCGGCAGCCGCCACCACCGCGACGACCGCGGCGGTCGCACCGAGCAGCACGGTACGGCGCCGACGGGGCCCGCGCCCACTGGTGACGGGCGCGTCCGGCGCGCTCGGCGGCGGTCCCTCACCGGCCTCGAACAGCCGTAGGTCCGTGGCGCTCGGCTCGGTCCCCGAGGGGGCGAGGGGCGTCGGCAGCGGGGCCGTCCCGGCCGTGGGAGGCGCGGCGGGGTGCACGGCGTGTGGGGCCATGGTCGTCTCGGCCGTGGGAGGCGCGGCGGGGTGCACGGCGTGTGGGGCCATGGTCGTCTCGGCCGTGGGAGGCGCGGCGGGGTGCACGGCGTGTGGGGCCACGGTCGTTTCGGCCGTGGGAGGCGCGGCGGGGTGCACGGCGTGTGGGGCCACGGTCGTCTCGGCGGCGGTGTCCTCGGCGTCCGGGGCGGCGGGCGACGGCTGAGCCTCCGGCGTCCCCGCGTCCGCCCCGTCGCCCTCCAGGTCCACGTACGGCCGGATCCGCAGCGGGTCGAAGTCCTCCGCCGCCGCCTGTTCCGCCGTACGGGCATGGCGCAGTGCGTCCGACGCCTGTCGGCCGCATGCGCAGGACGGGGTGTTGTCCGTCCCCCGGTGTGCCCCGCACTGCGGGCACGGATGCCCCTTCGGCTCGGCCATGCGTTCGTTCCTCCCCTTGCGAACTCCACAGATTATGCAGACCGCGAGCACACCGCCTTCGCGCGATCCCCCCTCATCAGCGCGTCGACCTGCGGAAGGACCTCTTCCCATCGGACTCGACAGGCCATAACCGGACACAGCGGCCACGATGGAAGGTGTCACAAGAGCCCCGGGAGGTCTTCATGGCGGGGGAGCCGCGCGATATGACGCACGGTATGGCGAGAAACGTGCGTGACAACCGGCCACCCGGTGCGGGGGGTGAGGAGCACGTTCCCGGCAATGTGCTCGTCTCGATCGGCGCGCTGCTGCTCGGCATGCTGCTCGCCGCCCTCGACCAGACCATCGTGGCCACCGCGCTGCCGACGATCGTTAGTGAACTGGGCGGCCTGGACCATCTCTCCTGGGTGGTGACGGCGTATCTGCTGGCGTCGACCGCCGCGACCCCGCTGTGGGGGAAGCTCGGCGACCAGTACGGGCGCAAGCGGCTGTTCCAGACCGCGATCGTGATCTTCCTCGTCGGCAGCGCGCTCTGCGGCGTGGCGCAGGACATGCCGCAGCTCATCGCCTTCCGGGCGGTGCAGGGGCTGGGCGGTGGCGGGCTGATCGTGCTGTCGATGGCGATCGTGGGGGATCTGGTCTCGCCGCGCGACCGTGGCCGCTACCAGGGGCTGTTCGGGGCCGTGTTCGGGGCGACCAGTGTGCTCGGGCCGCTGCTCGGCGGGCTGTTCACCGAACACCTCAGCTGGCGCTGGGTGTTCTACATCAACCTGCCGCTGGGCGTCGTCGCGCTCGCCGTCATCGCGACCGTGCTGCACCTGCCGCCCAAGCGGACCCGGCACACCATCGACTACCTCGGCACCTTCCTCATCGCCTCCGTGGCCACCTGCCTGGTCCTCGCGGCTTCCCTCGGCGGCACCACCTGGAGCTGGGGCTCTCCGCAGATCATCGGGCTGGTGGTGCTGGCGGCCGTGCTGACCGTGGCGTTCGTGCGCGTCGAACGCCGGGCCGCCGAGCCCGTACTGCCGCTGAAGCTGTTCCGGATCCGCACCTTCACGCTCTCCGCCGTCATCAGCCTGATCGTCGGGTTCGCCATGTTCGGGGCGATGACGTACCTGCCGACGTTCCTCCAGGTCGTGCACGGCGTGAGCCCGACCATGTCCGGCGTCCACATGCTGCCGATGGTGTTCGGGCTGCTGATCGCCTCGACCGGCTCCGGGCAGGTCGTCAGCCGCACCGGCCGCTGGAAGGTGTTCCCGATCGCCGGGACGGGCATCACCGCGCTCGGGCTGCTGCTGCTCCATGAGATGGACGCCGACAGTTCCACCGCCGAGATGAGCGCCTTCTTCTTCGTCTTCGGACTCGGTCTGGGCCTGGTCATGCAGGTGCTGGTGCTGATCGTGCAGAACGCCGTCTCGTACGAGGACCTCGGCGTCGCCACCTCCGGCGCGACCTTCTTCCGGTCCATCGGGGCGTCGTTCGGTGTCGCCGTCTTCGGGACCGTCTTCGCGGGGCGCCTCGGCGACGAGCTGACCGACGCCTTCCGGGGCACGGCCCTTCCGCCCGGCGCCTCCGTCGAGGGTCTGGAGTCCGACCCGCGCGGCATCGCCGCCCTGCCGCCGCCACTGCGCCCGCCCGCGCTGGAGGCGTACTCCACCGCCATCACGGACGTGTTCCTGTACGCCGCCCCCGTCGCCCTCCTCGGCTTCGTGCTGGCCTGGTTCCTGAGGGAGGACCGGCTGCGCGGCTCGGTCACGGCGCCCGACGTCAGCGAGACGCTGGCCAGCAATCCGGTGGAGCGGTCGTCGTACGACGAGGTGTGCCGCGCGCTGTCGGTGCTCGGCACGCGGGAGGGCCGCCGCGAGATCTACCGGCGGATCACCGAACGCGCGGGCTACGACCTGCTGCCCGCGGCGAGCTGGATGCTGCTGCGGATCAAGAAGTACGGCTCGGTGGAACCGGGTGTGCTGGCCGACCAGAGCCCCGTCCCGCTGCCGGTCATCCTGGAGGCCGCCCGGCAGCTCGAGGAGCGCCGCCTCGCCGTCCGGGAGGGCCTGGACCTGCGGCACACCGAGGCGGGGCGGACGGTCGCCGAGCGGCTGGCGCGGGCCCGCGAGGAGTCGCTGTCCGAGCTGCTCGGCGACTGGTGGGGGCCGGACCGGCCCACCGATCTGGTGCAGCTGGTCAGGGAGCTGAACGACGAGCTGTGCGGCTCGACGCGGGAGCAGCCGCACGAGGACCGGCCGCGGCCCCTGGCCCGCTCGCGCTGAGCAGGTCCTTGGCGAACCAGTGGTCGGCGTACGGCTCGGCGTTGTGCGGCGGGGTCTCGCGGTAGCCGAGGCGGGCGTACAGGGTCCGTGCCTCCACCAGGTCCCTGCGGGTGTCGAGGACGATCCGGGTCGCGCCGAGCGCGCGGGCGGCGTCCTCGGCCGCGGTCACCAGCAGCGGGGCGCCGCCCCGGCCGCGCATGCCCTCGGCCACGAACACCCGCTTCAGCTCGGCCGTCGTCGCGTCCAGCAGCCGTACGCCCGCCATTCCGGCCGGTGTCCCGCCGTACCGCGCCACCAGCAGGCGTCCGGCGGGCGGGGCGAGGCCCTCGCCGGGGTCGGCGGCGATCTCCCGCTCCAGTTCGGCGGGGTCGGTGCGGTGGCCCTCGTGCAGCAGGTACCAGCGGTCGCTGACCTCCGTGTAGTACGCCCGCCACAGGGCCGCGGCGACGGGGGAGCCCACGGGTTCGGGGGCGACGGTCCAGGCCTCGGTCGTGTCCATGCCGGTCATTGTGGGGTCGGCGCGGCGGCCTTCACGAACCGTTTGAGTGCCGTCACCGGGGCAACCCGGCAGGCGGACCGGCCGTGCGGCCGGTCGGGTCGAGAACCCGGAAGGCATTCATGTCCACTGGTTGGATCATTGCTCTGATCGTGATCGTGGCGGCCGTCGTGATCGTCGCGGCGGCCGTGATGGGGTTGCGCACCCGCCGCGGCGGCGTCGGCGGTACGTCTCTGAAGCGGCGCTTCGGACCCGAGTACGACCGGGTCGTGGCGCGGCACGACGGCGACGCCAAGGCGGCCGAGCGGGAACTCGCCGGGCGTCTGGAGCGCCATGGTGACCTGCGCGAACGGCCGTTGGCACCCGCCCAGCGCCAGCAGTTCGAGGCTCGCTGGACGGCCGCGCAGGAGCGCTTCGTCGACTCGCCGCGGGAGGCGGTGTCCGAGGCGGACCGGCTGCTCGCGGAGGTCGCCGGGGCGCGCGGCTTCCCGGACGGCGGGCAGTACGAGGAACAGCTCGCCGCGCTGTCCGTGCACCACGCGGACCATGTGAACGGCTACCGGCACGTGCACCGCGTCGCCCACGCGCCCGTCGGCGGGACGGCGGACGGGCGTCCCGCCGAGGGGCGGGACGCGGGCGCCGTCACCGAGGAGATGCGCGAGGCCATGGTCGAGGCCCGCGCCCTGTTCGAGGACCTGGTGGCCCCGTCCCGCCAGGACGACACCGACACCGGCCGGACCCCGGCGGGGGACACCGGTGAGCGGCGTGCCCCGGCCCACGCGGGCGGCCGGGCCCATCTGCCGTGGGCCTTCGGCAGGCGGCATCCGAAGGGGAGTTGAGGACATGTCCGACGCGACACGGCCGACCGGCGCGTTCGACGAGAACCCGGACCGGGGTGCGCAGCGCCGGGAGGACATCACGGGGCACGGGACGATGTCCGGTGCGCCGGGGGCGCAGGGTGTGCCTGGGACTCCTGGAAGCCCTGGGGCGACTGGGGCCCCTGGGTCGCAGGGGACTCACGCGGCGCGTGTGGCCGAGGCCGCGGCGCCCGCGGGTCACGGGACCCATGGGGCTCACGCGGCCCACGGCACCACCGCCGAGGGCTCCCACCGCGCCCCCCTCCTCCCGCACGAGGAGAGCGACAAGCTCACCCGGCGGATGGAGCACGCCGTCTCCGGCTTCATCGACGGGCCCCGGTCCGCCGTGGAGGAGGCGGACCACGCACTGGAGGAGATCGCCGCGCGCTTCACGGACGCCGTGACCCAGCGGCGCCGCACCCTCCGCATGTCCTGGCAGGACACGGACGAGGAGCGCACCACGACGGCCGACACGGAACAACTCCGGCTGGCCCTGCGGGACTACCGCGAACTGGCGGACCGGCTACTGCACCAGTAGCGAGCCCCAGGTCACCCGTAGGGACCCCAGGTCACCAGCAGGGAACCCCAGGTCACCAGTCGGGACCTCGGGTCACCAGCGGAAAACCTCAAGTCACCAGTAGGGACCCCCAGGTCACTCCGCCCGGCCCTCCCGCCACCGTCGCACCACGTCCTCGACGTCGTAGGGCTTGCGGCCCAGCGGGGGGCCGGGCGGTGGCTTGAGGAGCATGTCGCGGATCCTGGCGTTGACGTCCGCGATGATCTCCCGGACGAGGCGCTCCGAAGGGGCCCGCAGGGCCGCCGCGAGGGCTTCCTCGGCCTCCTTGCGCAGCTCCAGGGCGGGCGGCAGCACGGAGATGCCCTCGCGGGCGAGCTTCTGCCGGATCCACCAGTTCTCGTCGTACGACGTCCCCGCGGGGTCGGGGAGGGGCTTGCCCGCGCCGGGCAGCCGGTCGAAGTCGCCGCGGGCCTGGGCGTCCTGGATCTGCTTGTCCACCCACGACTCGAACGGCACACCCGGTGGCTTTCGCTCGGTCATGGACCCATTGTGCCGGACGGGACCGGGCCGGGCGTTTTATCATTCGGCGGCGGTGCGCCCAAGGCGGCCGCCGCCCAAGGACGTTCGACGGACCCTCACGCCGCCGCGCGGGGACACCTCACAGGGAGCGCACGTGCTCGAACTCACCATGGCCACCGTCTCGGGGGCGGACGAGGGCGCCACGGCCGGGATGCTCATGGCCGACGCGCCCAGCGACCCGGGTGCCGTGCTGCGGGTGGGCAGGGACCGCGCGGTGTGCCGCCTCGCGACGCCGCAGGACTGGCTGTTCGTCTCCCGCGTCCACCTCGAGTTCGTGTGCGGCCCGGACGGCACCTGGCAGGTGAGCTGGCTGCGCGGCTCCCAGCCCGACCCGTCCTCCGAGGTCCGCCTGACGGTCGGCGAGTACGCCCAGCCCCTCGTCTACGGCACGACCGTCCCCCTGCCCAGGGGCGGCAACGGCGAGCTGGTCATCCAGGACCGCACGGGGCCCCGGACGGTGAACGTCGGCTTCTACCACGAGGTCTGACGCGGGGCACCGGGCGGCGCGCCCCGGTGCCTCAGCCCAGCACCCGGGCCAGCGCGAAGCCGTCGTACCCCTTCGATCCCACCGTCTGGACAGCCGTACCGTCCAGCCGGGGATGCGCGCCGATGAGTTCGATGGCGGCGCGGGTGCCGCGGATGGCGGGGTCCGTGCTGCCGATGTCGGCCACGTGGCCGCCACGGACGACGTTGTCGACGATGATCAGGCTGCCCGCGCGGGTGAGTTTCAGGGCCCACTCGACGTAGTTGGCGTTGTTGGCCTTGTCGGCGTCGATGAAGACCAGGTCGAAGGGGGGCGGGTTCTCGTCGGCGAGCTGGGGGAGGGCGTCCAGGGCGGGGCCGGTCCGCACCTCCACGAGCTTCTCCAGGCCCGCGCGGGCGATGTTGCGGCTGGCCACCTCGGCGTGCCGGGGGTCGTACTCCAGGGAGATCAGCCTGCCGTCGGCGGGCAGGGCGCGGGCCAGCCAGATGGTGCTGTAGCCGCCGAGGGTGCCGATCTCCAGGATGGTCCGGGCGCCCTGGAGCTGGGCCAGCAGGTGGAGGAGCTTGCCCTGGGGCGCGCTGACGTTGACGTGCGGCAGTTCGGCGGCCTCGCTGTCGCGCAGGGCCGCCCGGAGCACCTCGTCGTCGGGGGCGAGGTGGCCGGAGAAGTAATCGTCGACGGCGTCCCAGGTCTTCGACTCGCTCATACGCTCTGCCTCTCGTATGCCTGTTTAGAAACCCTAACTAGTTTCCCTAAAGAGGGTAATCCCGTGTAGGCCTTCGTATGTGATCCATATCGCGTCGAGTGGAAGCAACCCGAACCCCGCCGCACTATCGTCTTCGGGACAAAGGAAGGTCGGACGTCAGGTGAAGCGGGGATGGCCTGCGTCTCCCTCCGGGGGTGGTGCGAGCCTCATACAGTTCGGGGGTTCGCGAAGGGATCGATCCCGCGCGCCAGCCGCGTGGGACGGACGGGGTGGGAGGGCCGACTAGGCGTGGCGAACGTGGAACGCACCGGGAGACCGCCGGAGCCGCTCGGAGCGACGGCCGTGGGCACGGCCGGGGCTCGGCTGCGGCTGGCCCGCGCGGGTCTGTGGGTGGTCGCCGCCATCCTCGCCGTACGGCAGATCACCGTCGTCCTGAGCACCCCCCGCGGGGAACGGCTGACCGATCTGGAGACCTGGGTCGGCCCGCACGGCGTCCTGCACGTCACCGGCTCGCTCTACGACTCCACCCGCTTCACCGGCACCCCGTTCGCGGGGCTCGTCCTCAAGCCCCTCACCCGTTCGGCCGAACAGGCCCTCGGCTGGGGCTGGACCTTCGGCACGCTGCTGCTGGTGGCCGCCCTCGGGCTGGTCGCCGCGCGCGCCCTGCCGCAGCCGGTGAGCCGCCGTACGTCGCTGTTCGCGGCGCCCGTGGCGATCTGTCTGCTGATGCTGTCGCTGCCCGTGCGCAACGCCTTCTGGCTCGGCCAGACCAGCATCATCCCCGTCCTGCTCGTCCTCCTCGGCTGCTTCGTCGTGCGCGGTGAGCGGGCCAGCGGCGCGCTGATCGGCGTTGCCGCCGCGCTCCAGCCGACCGTGCTGCTGTTCGCCGCGCTGCTGTGGTTCACCGGGCGGCGCCGGGCCGCCGCGTCCCTCGGGGCCGCGTTCGCCGGGTGTACGGCGCTGGCCTGGGCGGCGCTGCCGCACGACTCGTACACCTACTGGGTCCACCATCTGGCGGGCGTCGGTCTAGGCGGGCGCGCCGACGCGCTCGCCAACCAGTCCCTGCACGGCGCCCTGCTGCGGCTCGGCCTGTCCGGGCCGCTGGAGATCGCCCTCTTCCTGCTCATCGGCGCGACCGTCGCGGTGCTCGCCCTGCGCCGCGCCGTCCGCTACGCCCACGACGGCCAACTCCTCCTCGCGGTCGCCGTCACCGGCTGCGCCGCGATCCTGATCGCGCCCACGGCCTGGCAGCACCAGCTGCTGTGGGTGCTGCTCGCGGTCGTCGGGCGGGTCGGCAAACGCGCCTCCGACCGGCTGGTCTGGCCGGTCGCGGTCATCCTGGTGATGTCGCTGCCCGCGAAGTGGATCCTGCCGAACATGGCGGCGCTGTACCCCCTGCGCGACAACATCGTCCTGCTCGCCGCGCTGGCCGCCGCCACGGCCGTACCCTTCCTGCTGCGCGGCTCCCCGTACTTCCGCGAGCCCATCCCCACGGAGTACGCCCCACCGGTCCCCACCCGCTGGCGCCACATCCCCCTGCTGCCCTTCCTGCGCCGCGTCCTGGTCCGCCCGAACCTGCTCCTCGAGGCCCTGTTGATACGGGTCACCTACGCCGCCTACTCCCAGGTCCGCCTGGCGGCGACCGGCGGCACGATCTCCGGGGGCCGGGAGCGGGCGGAGGCGCACGGCCAGCAGATCCTGGACATGGAACGCGCGCTCGCCCTGGACATCGAGCACGCGGTCAACCACGCCGTGGTGAAGATCGACTGGCTGCGGGGCTTCTTCGACTTCTACTACACGTCCTTCCACTTCGTGGTCCCGCTGACGGTCCTCGGCATCCTGTACTGGCGGCGCCCCGTCGACTACCGCTGGGCGCGCTCCACCCTGGGCCTGACCACCCTGCTCGCCCTGGTCGGCTTCTGGCTCTACCCCCTCGCCCCGCCCCGCCTGATGCCGGACCTCGGCATCATCGACACCGTCCACGGCGTCCAGGACTTCACCAAGCCCGACTACGGCACCCTGACCGCGCTCACCAACCAGTACGCGGCGATGCCCTCGCTGCACTTCGGCTGGTCCCTGTGGTGCGGGGTGATCATCGCGATCGTCGCCCCGAAGGCGTGGATGAAGGCCCTCGGCCTCCTCCATCCCCTGTTCACCGCCTCCGCCATCGTCGCGACCGGCAACCACTGGGTCCTCGACGCGGTGGGCGGCGCGGTGGTGGTCGCGGCGGGCTTCGGGCTGGCGTTCGTCTTCCAGGGGCCGCGGGCCCGCCCCCAGGCGCGGGACGGGGACGGGAAGGGGGGCGGGTCGGCGAGTTCCTCGGCGGAGGGCCGTTATGTGGCGGCCGAGTGAAAGGGCAAATATGACCGACTGATGACCGATCATGGTCATACCTGGAGTAAGCCCTTTCGTGCATTGCACACTTACGACGTCCAGGGGCCCGGAGTCCTCCTCCGTGCTCCTGATCCGTACTCCTGCTCTGTACTTCCCAGGGCTCTCCGAAGGACGTCGCGCGATGCCCCACCCCGGCAGGTCACCCCTGTCCACCGCCCGTCACGCGGGCCGCTTGCTGTGCTGGAGCCTGGCGGCGGGCATGCTCACCGCCGCGACGGACCTGCTCCTCGCGCCCTCACCCGCCTGGTGGCACACCGCCTGGCCACTGCCCTGGTACGCCGCCTGCGCGTCGGCCGTCACCTGGGCCGTCCTGCGGTCCCGCGAGAAACGCGCCGCGGCGGACCGCCCACCGGAATGGGAACGGGCCGCCTGACGCTCGCACGCTCGGTGCCGACTGCCGACTGTCGACTGCCGTCTGTCTACTGCCGTCTGCCGTCTGCCGACTGCCGTCTGCCATCTGTCTACTGCCGTCTGCCGTCTGTCGTCTGCCGATGCCGGGGCTGCCGCCGTGGGACCCCGCCACGCTCACCGGCGCCCGCGACGGCGCACGCCCGCCCGAGCGGTCAGAGCCGCTGGATGATCGTGCCCGTCGCCAGCCCGCCCCCCGCGCACATCGTCACCAGCGCGAACTCCTTGTCCGTACGCTCCAGTTCGTGCAGGGCGGTGGTGATCAGGCGGGCCCCGGTCGCGCCGACCGGGTGGCCGAGGGCGATCGCGCCGCCGTTGACGTTCACCTTCTCCAGGTCCTGGTCGAAGACGCGCGCCCAGCTCAGGACGACCGCCGCGAAGGCCTCGTTGATCTCGACGAGGTCGATGTCGCGCAGGGACATGCCCGCCTTGCCGAGGACGGCGCGGGTGGCGTCGATGGGGCCGTCGAGGTGGAAGTGCGGGTCGGAGCCGACCAGGGCCTGGGCGACGACGCGGGCGCGGGGGCGGAGTTTGAGGGCGCGGGTCATGCGCTTGGAGGCCCACAGGATCGCGGCGGCGCCGTCGGAGATCTGGGAGGAGTTGCCCGCGGTGTGGACGGCCGTCGGCATGATCGGCTTCAGGCCCGCCAGCGCCTCCGCGGAGGTGTCGCGCAGTCCCTCGTCGCGGTCGACCAGGCGCCACATGCCCTGACCGGCGTACTGCTCCTCCTCGGTGGTGGGGACCTGCACGGCGAAGGTCTCCCGCTTGAAGCGCTCCTCGGACCAGGCGTGCGCGGCCCGCTGCTGGGAGAGCAGGCCGAGGGCGTCCACGTTCTCCCGGGTCAGGCCGCGGTGGCGGGCGATGCGCTCGGCGGCCTGGAACTGGTTGGGGAGGTCGACGTTCCACTCGTCGGGGAAGGGCTTGCCCGGACCGTGCTTGGAGCCGGAGCCCAGCGGCACCCGCGACATGGACTCCACGCCGCAGGAGATGCCGACGTCGATGACGCCCGCCGCGATCATGTTGGCCGTCATGTGGCTCGCCTGCTGCGAGGAGCCGCACTGGCAGTCGACGGTCGTCGCGGCCGTCTCGTAGGGCAGGCCCATGGTGAGCCAGGCGGTGCGGGCCGGGTTCATGGACTGCTCGCCCGCGTGGGTGACCGTGCCGCCGACGATCTGTTCCACGCAGTCGGCGGGGATGCCGGTGCGGCCGAGGAGTTCGCGGTAGGTCTCGCCCAGCAGATAGGCGGGGTGCAGCTGGGCGAGTGTGCCGCCGCGCTTGCCGATGGGGGTGCGGACGGCTTCGACGATGACGGGTTCGGCGGCCATGGGGGCGGTCCTCTCGTCGTGGAGGCGGCTCAGAACCAGTAACTAGTACGTGTTCTAGTTCTGTCTGCAGTCTGCTGACGCGGCGTCCATGACCGCAAGGGGTCTGCAGCCCGCCGCCGCACGGGTCTTGCGGTCTTCGGTCTCCCTCACTACCGTCACGGCAACTTCTGATGGACCGTCAGATGGCTGGAGTGAGTTGCCCATGCCCTGCCCGGCGCTGCCCGACGGCTTCGACTTCACCGACCCCGACGTGCTCCACCGCCGTGTGCCGCTGCCGGAGTTCGCCGAGCTGCGCCGGGCGGAACCGGTCCGCTGGATCCCGCAGCGCGCGGGACTGGCCGGATTCCAGGACGAGGGCTACTGGGCCGTCACCCGGCACGCCGACGTCCGCTATGTCTCCACGCACCCGGAGATCTTCTCGTCCACCGCGAACACCGCGATCATCCGCTTCAACGAGCACATCGAGCGCGACGCCATCGACGCCCAGCGGCTGATCCTGCTCAACATGGACCCGCCCGAGCACACCCGGGTCCGGCAGATCGTGCAGCGGGTCTTCACGCCGCGCGCCATCCGGGCGCTGGAGGACCGGCTGCGGACGCGGGCGCACGCCATCGTCGAGCGGGCCCGCGCCCAGGACCGGCCGTTCGACTTCGTCACCGAGGTCGCCTGCGAACTGCCCCTCCAGGCCATCGCCGAGCTGATCGGGATACCGCAGGACGACCGCGCCAAGATCTTCGAGTGGTCCAACCGGATGATCGCCTACGACGATCCGGAGTACGCCATCACCGAGGAGGTCGGCCAGGAGTCGGCCACCGAGCTGATCGCCTACGCCATGAACATGGCCGCCGACCGCAAACGCCGCCCGGCCCGCGACATCGTGACGACGCTCGTGGCGGCGGAGGACGAGGGCAACCTGGCCTCGGACGAGTTCGGGTTCTTCGTGCTGATGCTGGCCGTCGCGGGCAACGAGACCACCCGCAACGCCATCACCCACGGCATGCACGCCTTCCTCACCCACCCCGAGCAGTGGGACCTCTACACGAGGCGGCGCCCGGCGACCGCGGCGGAGGAGATCGTACGGTGGGCCACCCCCGTCGTCTCCTTCCAGCGCACCGCCACCCAGGACACCGAACTCGGCGGCAGGCGGATCGCCGAGGGCGACCGGGTCGGCCTCTTCTACGCCTCCGCCAACCACGACCCCGAGGTCTTCGACGACCCCGGCGCCTTCGACGTCACCCGGGACCCCAACCCCCACCTCGGCTTCGGCGGCGGCGGACCGCACTACTGCCTGGGCAAGTCCCTGGCGGTGCTGGAGATCGACCTCATCTTCAACGCCGTCGCCGACGCCATGCCGGGACTGACGCTCGTCGGGGAGCCACGGCGGCTGCGCTCGGCCTGGATCAACGGGGTGAAGGAGCTGCGGGTCAGCGCCTGACGCCCGAGGGAAAGGGTGAAGGCGGCGGCCCGGGGATCGGGGGCCGCCGCCTTCGTACCAAGGGGTCGCGCGGTGCGCGGGTGCCGGTCAGTACCAGCCGTTGGCCTGCCAGAAGTTCCAGGCGCCGACCGGGCTGCCGTAGCGGTCGTTCATGTAGTCGAGACCCCACTCGATCTGGGTCTTGGCGTTGGTCTTCCAGTCGGAACCGGCCGAGGCCATCTTGGAGCCCGGCAGGGCCTGGACCAGGCCGTAGGCGCCGGAGCTGGGGTTGGTGGCGTCGACGTCCCAGCCGCTCTCGTGCTGGACGATCTTGCTGAACGCGTTGTACTGCGTGGTGTCCGGGATCATCTGCTTCGCGATCGCCTTGGCGTCCGACGCCGAAGCGGTCGTCGCGGCGTGGGCCGGAGCGGCGCTCAGCGCCATACCGGCGGTGGCGGCGGCGACGGCGAGACCGGTGAGGGCCTTCTTGGGGGCGGCGATGCGACGGATGAAGGTGGCGGGCACGGTGAACCTTTTCTTCGGGGACGGTGGTGTCGCGGCGTGCCGTGACCACGCGGTGCGCGGCGGGGGCATGCGCTGGCGCCGCGGCCCTGGGGGCTCGTCGGCGCCGTGCGACGTCATCCAGAGAAGCAGGCCGGGAAGGGGTCCGCAATGACCCCTTTTACTAGTTGTGGTCGCATGTGGGCGGATCATCCGTCCTGTGACCTGGGTCTCAAACCCCAGGTCAGCGCGGGTAATGTCGAGGGCATGCCAGGCCGGATCGGCTACTAGGCGGCCTCGTTGGTGATCTGGGTCATGTGGGGTGGTTCACCACGTGAGTAACCACCCGCGCACGACTCCCTACCCAGCGGATCGGTCGAATGTGACCGGCGCCTCGAAAGCGGCCCGCCGCGTCGCCCGGCGCAGCGCCCTGAGCACCGCCGGACCGAGCACCAGCGTCAGTACGACGGTGACGACGGCGCGTCCCAGGTCCCAGCCGAGCGAGGTCGCCAGGCAGTACGCGACGAAGCGCGCCAGGTTGGTGGCCACGTCCGCGTCGGCGTCGAAGGCGATGTTCGAGGCGTTGGTGTCCATGAACGTCCAGCCCGCGAGGTTCATGACGGTGCCGTAGGCGAAGGCGGCCAGGAAGCCGTAGGCGGCGAGCAGCAGCAGCTCACCCCGGCCGCGCAGCCGGTCCGGGCCCGGCAGCAGCCCCGCGCCCATCGTGAACCAGCCCATCGACAGCATCTGGAACGGCAGCCACGGCCCCACCCCACCGGTGAGCAGCGCGGACGCGAACATCGTCACCGCGCCCAGGACGAAGCCGAAGCCCGGCCCGAGCACCCGGCCGCTGAGCACCATCAGGAAGAACATCGGCTCGATGCCCGCCGTCCCCGCGCCGATCGGGCGCAGCGCGGCCCCGGTCGCCGCCAGCACCCCGAGCATGGCGACCGCCTTGGGCCCCAGCCCGGACTCGGCGATCGTCGCCGCGACCACCGCCACGAGCAGCACGAGCAGCCCCGCGAACAGCCACGGCGCGTCCTTGGCGTGGGCGGCCACCTGCGACTCGGGCGGCACCAGGAAGGGCCACCCGACCGCCGCCACACCCACGGCGCTGACCAGGAGGAGCGCGGCGAGAGAGCGGGGGCCGAGGCGGATGGCGCGGGCCTGCCGGTCCCGCCGCGGCGGCGTCATGCGAGCGCCCCCCGCACCTGGGTGACCGTGAGCCAGGGCTGCGGCGCGAGGATCTTGGTGACCTGCGGGGCGAAGGACGGGGAGGAGACGACCACCTCGGCCGTCGGGCCGTCCGCGATCACCTCGCCCTCCGCGAGCAGCACCACCCGGTGCGCGATCTCCGCCGCCAGCTCCACGTCGTGCGTGGCCAGCACGAGGGCGTGCCCCTCGGCCGCCAGGTCCCGCACCACCTCGACCAGCCGGGCCTTCGCCGCGTAGTCCAGGCCACGGGTCGGCTCGTCGAGCAGCAGCAGCGGCGGCCGGGCGGTCAGCACGACCGCCAGCGCCAGGGCGAGCCGCTGCCCCTCCGACAGGTCCCGTGGGTGGGTGCCGTCGCCCACCCCGGGCAGCAGCCCGCTGACCAGCGCCCGGCAGGTACCCGGCGCCGCCCCCGCGTCCTCGTCGGCGGCCCGGCACTCGGCGGCCACGGTGTCGGCGTACAGCAGGTCCCGCGGCTCCTGCGGTACGAGACCGACACGGCGTACGAGGTCCCGCGGCGGCGTCCGGTGCGGGACCGCGCCACCGACGCGGACCGTGCCGGAGGTCGGCTCGACCAGGCCCACCAGCGCGGACAGCAGGGTGGACTTGCCCGCGCCGTTGCGGCCCATCAGGGCGACGGTCTCACCGGGGGAGACGGTGAGGTCGACACCGCGCAGGGCGGGGACCCGGCCCCGGCGGACGGCGAGGGAGCGTGCCTCGGCGGCGGAGGCCGCGGGGGCGGGGGCCGGGGTGCGCTTGCGCGGGAGGCCCCGGAGCGGGGAGGGCGCGGGACCGGGTCGGCGCGGCATCGGTGGTGCCGGTGCCGGTGCCGCCCCGCTCAGGCGCTCCCGCAGGGGCGCGGCCCGGCGACGGGCGTCGCGGATGGTCAGCGGCAGGGGCGACCAGCCCGCCAGTCGGCCCAGGCCGACCACCGGCGGGAAGACCGGCGAGACGGCCATCACGTCGGCCGGGGTGCCGAGGACCGGCGGGGCGCCCGGCGCGGGCAGCAGGACGACCTGGTCGGCGTACTGGACGACGCGTTCCAGCCGGTGTTCGGCCATCAGGACGGTCGTACCGAGGTCGTGGACGAGCCGCTGGAGGACCGCGAGGACCTCCTCGGCGGCGGCCGGGTCCAGGGCCGAGGTCGGCTCGTCGAGGACCAGCACCCGGGGGTGCGGGGTGAGCACCGAGCCGATCGCCACCCGCTGCTGCTGGCCGCCGGACAGGGTGGCGATGGGGCGGTCCCGCAGGTCCGCGAGGCCCAGCAGGTCGAGGGCCTCCTCCACCCGGCGCCGCATCACGTCCGGGGCGAGGCCGAGCGACTCCATGCCGTAGGCGAGTTCGTCCTCGACGGTGTCCGTCACGAAGTGGGACAGCGGGTCCTGGCCCACCGTGCCGACCACGTCGGCGAGTTCGCGCGGCTTGTGGGTGCGGGTGTCGCGGCCCGCGACCGTGACCCGGCCGCGCAGGGTGCCGCCGGTGAAGTGCGGGACGAGCCCGCTGACCGCGCCGAGCACGGTGGACTTGCCGACGCCCGACGGGCCGACCAGCAGGACGAGTTCACCCTCCGGGACCTCGAAGTCCACGTCACGGACGGTGGGTTCGACGGCCCCGTCATAGGTGACGGTCACGTCCTCGAAGCGGATCACGAGGGCTCCTTCGCGGGGGTGGTGACGAACGCCGGGAGGAGACCGAGGAGTACGGCGGCGGCGGGCCACAGCGGGAGTTCGGGGGCGACCAGCGGGACCACCCCGGGCCGCAGCGCCGCCGGGTCCCGGCTCGCGGCCAGCACCAGCAGCACGGCGACCCCGGCACCGGACCCGGCGACCAGCCAGGCCCGCAGGTCCCAGGGGTCCGGGCGGTACCGGGTGCGCGGGGTGCGCCTGCCGCCCAGCCACAGCCCGGCGAGCGCGGCGGCGAGTCCGGCCAGCAGCACCGGCAGCCCGTACGTGCCGCCCGCCGCCGTCAGCACGCCGTACGTGCCCGCGCAGACACCGAGCAGGCCGGTGAGGGTGAGCGCGGCCGTCGTACGGCGGACCGCGGCGGGGACGGCGGCGGTACGGCCGTATCCGCGCGCGTCCATCGCGGCGGCGAGGGCGACCGAGCGCTCCAGGGCGCCCTCCAGCACCGGCAGCCCGACCTGGAGCAGGCCCCGGATGCCCCTGTCCTGTCGGCCCCGCAGCCGCCGGGCGGCACGCAGCCGCCGCACGTCCGCGATGAGGTGCGGCGCGAAGGTGAGCGCCACGACCACCGCGACCCCCATCTCGTACAGCGCGCCCGGCAGTGACTTCAGCAGCCGGGTGGGACTGGCCAGGGCGTTCGCGGCGCCGACGCAGATCAGCAGGGTGGCCAGGCGCAGCCCGTCGTACAGCGCGAAGACCAGCCCCTCGGCGGTCACCTTGCCGCCCAGGCGGATGCCCCGCGCCCAGTCGGGGAGCGGGACTTCGGGCAGGGTGAGCAGGATGTGCGTGCCGGGGATGGGGGAGCCCAGGGCCACCGCGAACACCAGCCGGATCAGCAGCACGGCGACGGCCAGCTTGACGAAGGCGCCGTAGGAACGGGCCCAGGGGGTGTCCGGGCGGCGGGCCGCGACGACGTACGCGGAGACGGATATGAGCAGGCCGAGGAGGAGGGGGTTGGTGGTGCGGGTGGCGGCGGTACCGAGGCAGAGGGACCACAGCCACCAGGCGCCGGGGTGGACGGCGGCACGCTCACCCACGGCGGCGGGCCTGCCACACCGCTGCCGCGGCGAGCACGGCGACGACACCGGCGCCCGTGAGGAGACCCAGCGACGGGCCCCCGTCGCCGTCCTGCTCCGCCGCGCCTCCGTCCTCCGTCGCTATCTGCTCCCCGCATCCCCGCTCCGGATACCCCGCGATCGCGCACAACAGCGCGTTGGTGTCGTAGCGCAGGGGCTTCGCCACCGCGGCCAGGGCCTCGGCGGCGGAGGCGTCCGGGGACACGCTCGCGCAGGCCGTGCGGCGGGCGGGCGGGGTCTCGCCGGACGGGGCGTCCGCGCGGGTGCCGAAGTCGAGGACGAGGGCGACGCGTTTGCGGCCGTCCCGCGCGGGCGTGGACGCGCAGATGGCCGTGAAGTCCGCCGTGCCGCGCGGCTGGGCGGCGTCCTGGGAGTTCTCGCTCACCGAGAAGCGGAAGCCCTGGACGTCGCCGTCGGACGGGCGGACCAGGGACGGGCCCTGGCTGGCGTACGTCCAGCGGTCGCCCTCGCGCTCCCAGTACGACCAGTAGCGGTAGCCCGCGGCCCGCGCCGGGGCCGCGCCCGTGAGGGCGGCCAGCAGCGCGGCGAGCAGGAGCGCGGGCAGGGCGGCGGCACGGCGGCGGGACCTCACGGCTGCGACGGGCCCTTCTTGCGGCCGCTGATCAGGAAGCCGATGCCGATACCGGCGACGAGGAACACCCCGACCGTCCACAGCACGCCGAAGCCGGAGTCGTCGTCCTTCTCCGCCTCCTCCTGAGCCGCCTTCTCGGCGCCCGACTCCGCCGACTCCGGCGCCGGACCGGTCGCGTTCAGCCGCTTGACCAGGTCGTCGCCGCTGCCGTCGAAGTCCCGTACGTCGAACCCGGCCGCGTCGGCGGCGAGGATCAGCTGCGCGTACGCGGCCGGGCCGGACTGCTTGGCCCAGCCCTGGTAGTGGTCGCCGAGCCAGCGCAGCGCGGGGGCGGCCAGGTCGGCGTGTCCGGCGGTGGCGAGGGCGAGGGCGGCGTCGGCGGTGTTGCCGTAGTCGGGCTGGTCCTCGGCACCGGGCAGGGCGGACATCAGGTGGCCGTCCTCGCCGAGGGCGTCGACGAGGTGGGCGGCGCCGTTGCGCGCGGCCTGCCCGGCGCCGGTGGCCTTCGCGCAGGTGGGCTCGGTGCCGCCCGGCTTCGGGTCGGCGCCGGTCAGGCCCTTGCCGAGGGCGCCCACGACGGCCGCGGCGGTCGCGTCGGCGTTGGCGACGAGCTTGCCCTTCTTGTCGGGCTGGTAGGCGAAGGCACCGCCGCCGTCCTCCCCGCAGGGTATGGAGAGCGCCAGCAGCGCGTCATACGGGGACTTGCCGCCCTTCTCGACCTGCTCCGGCTTCTCGCCGACGGCGGCGAGCGCGCCGATGACGACGGAGGTGGAGTTGGCGTCGCTGGGGCTGCCCAGGGTGTAGCCCCAGCCGCCGTCCTCGTTCTGGGCGGACCTCAGCCAGGTGACGGCCTTGCCGGTCACGGCCTGGTGGCCACCGAGGGCGGCCATGGCCTGGACGGCGGCGGCGGTCTGGTTGGTGTCGACGGCGGTCCCGGCGTCGCAGGGCTGGCCCGGGTCGGCCCGGAAGGGCGCGAACGCGCCGCTGTCGCACTGCTGCGCGGCCAGCCACGCCACGGCCTCGGCGGCGGGCGTGACCCCCGCGGTGTCCTGGGCGAGCAGCGCCAGCGACTGCCGCCAGACGCCGTCGTAGGTGGGGTCGGCGGTGCCGTACAGGGCGGACGGCAGCGACGGGGACGGCGACGGGTCGGCGGCGTGGGCGACCGGGGCCGCGGCGGCGCCGATCACGGCGACGGCGGCCAGGGCCGCCGCACTGCGGCGGATGTTCATGATCGGCGGGTGCCTCTCTGTGCTGCTCGGGCAGCCGGGCAGCACGGGGCACCCCCGGCGGCTCGGCTCCGTATGCCTCGACGGTGCCGCACACCGGCCGGACGCCGGTGCGCTTGAGCCGGTCACTTTCGCCGTCCGGGGCATTCCGGCTCACCGGCCTTGCGGCGGTTCACGGATAGGGGCATCCCCTGTCCGAGCGAAGTCGAGGAACTTGGGGAAGGGTCAGCGCCGGATTTGCACCGGCTTCCCCCCGTACGGATGTGATGACGACCGGGCCATGCTACCGGTCCGTAGTTCAGGGGACGCCTGCCGGTCGCCTACAGCGCCCGGTACGCGGTCGGCTCGCTCCCCGCCACCGCCTCCGCCCGGCCCCGCTTCACCAGGTGCCGCAGATGGGCCTCGGCCTCGGCGACGGCGATCGTGCGGGAGGCGTGCGGGAGTTGGGGCCAGGGGCGGTTCCAGGTCATGCGGGTGGCGAGCTGCCAGGGGGTGAGGGGGGTGGTGAGCAGGGCGAGCAGGTCGGTGAGGCGGTGCTCGTGGTGGGCGAGGAGGCCGCCCACCCGTTCCGGGGCGCCGGTGAAGGGGTGCTGGTGGGCCGGGAGGATCTCGGCGGGGGCGAGACGGGCGACGCGTTCGAGGGAGTCGAGGTAGTCGCCGAGCGGGTCGGTGACCGTCGTGTCGTCCGGGTCCTCGTACAGGCCGATGTGCGGGGTGATCCCGGGCAGCAGGTGGTCGCCGGAGAAGAGGCGGCCGTGGCCGGGCAGCCGGGCCGGATGCTCCTCCTCCAGGTGCAGGCAGACATGGCCGGGTGTGTGTCCCGGCGTCCAGACGGCCCGCAGGCGGCGGCCGGGGAGGGGCAGGAGTTCGCCGGGGGTGATGTCGCGGTCGGGCAGCGCGGGGGAGAGGCCGGGGAGGCGGCTGGTGCGCGCCGTGCGCAGGGGCCCGGTGTGGTCGTCGGGGGCTCCCGCGGCGGTGAGCTTCGCGGCCATGTAGGAGAGCCAGCGCTCGGGGCGGGCGGTGCGGGTGCGGCGTACGACGGCGGCGTCCGCCGCGTGCATCGCGAGCCAGGCCCCGGACGCCTCCCGTACCCGGCCCGACAGGCCGTGGTGGTCGGGGTGGTGGTGGGTGATGACCACGCCGTGGATCTCGGCCGGTGCGGTGCCGCACGCCGCGAGGCCGTCGGCGAGGGTGTCCCAGGACGCCGGGTCGTCCCAGCCGGTGTCGATCAGGACGGGGCCGCGGTCGGTGTCCACGACGTACACCAGGGTGTGGCCGAGGGGGTTGTCCGGGATGGGGACCTGGACGGAGGTGACGCCGCCGCCGTGGTCGTGCACCTGCGCCATGGGCTCCCCAATCGCCGTGCCGCGCGGGCCTGTCCGCCCGGTCACTATAACTAGAACACGTTTCCATTGGGGGTGCGGGAGCCGTGGACGACGGGCCCCGGAGCTGCTATCAGTGCCAGTGACCACAGAATCTGATGGATCGTCAGGGGTGGACTGGCCATGACCGAGGTCACGGAGCACGGGCAGCTTTTCATCGGCGGGGAGTTGACCGACCCCCTGGGCAGGGACGTCATCGAGGTGGTCTCCCCGCACACCGAGGACGTCATCGGCCGGGTGCCGCACGCCGCGCCCGCGGACGTGGACCGGGCGGTCGCGGTGGCGCGCCGGGCGTTCGACGAGGGGCCCTGGCCGCGGCTGCCCCTGGACGAGCGGATCGCGGTCGTCAGCCGGATCAAGGACGGCATCGCGGCCCGGCACGAGGAGATCGCCCGCGTGATCTCGTCCGAGAACGGGTCGCCGTACTCCTGGAGCGTCCTCGCGCAGGCGCTGGGCGCGATGATGGTGTGGGACGCGGCGATCACGGTCGCGCGGGACTACGTGTACGAGGAGGGGCGCGACGGCGTCCTGGGCCGCATCCTCGTCCGGCGCGAACCGGTCGGGGTGGTCGCGGCGGTGGTCCCCTGGAACGTCCCGCAGTTCGTGGCGGCGGCGAAGCTGGCACCGGCGCTGCTGACCGGCTGCACAGTCGTACTGAAACCGTCCCCGGAGTCACCGCTGGACGCGTACGTCCTCGGTGAGATCGCGCGCGAGGCCGGGCTGCCGGAGGGTGTGCTGTCGATCCTCCCGGCGGACCGCGAGGTCAGCGAGTACCTGGTCGGGCACCCCGGCGTCGACAAGGTCGCCTTCACCGGCTCGGTGGCGGCGGGCAGGCGGGTCATGGAGGTGGCGGCGCGCAACCTGACCCGGGTGACGCTGGAGCTGGGCGGCAAGTCGGCGGCCGTGGTCCTGCCGGACGCGGACGTGGCGGCGACGGTGGCGGGGGTGGTCCCGGCGGCCTGGATGAACAACGGCCAGGCGTGCGTGGCCCAGACCCGCATCCTGCTCCCGCGCTCGCGCTACGACGAGTTCGCCGAGGCGTTCACCGCGGCGGCGGGCGCGCTGGTGGTGGGCGACCCGCTGGACCCGGCGACGCAGGTGGGCCCCCTGGTGGCGCGGCGCCAGCAGCAGCGGAATCTGGACTACATCCGCATCGGCCAGGAGGAGGGCGCCAAGATCCTCACGGGCGGCGGACGCCCGCCGGGCCGGGAGCGCGGCTGGTACGTCGAGCCGACCCTCTTCGGCGACGTCGACAACTCCATGCGCATCGCCCGCGAGGAGATCTTCGGCCCGGTGATCTGCCTGCTGCCGTACGGCGACGAGGCGGAGGCCGTGAAGATCGCCAACGACTCCTCGTACGGCCTGAGCGGCAGTGTGTGGACGGCGGACACCGAGCGGGGCGTCGCCGTCGCCCGGCAGGTGCGCACCGGCACCTACTCCGTGAACACCTTCAGCCTGGACATGCTCGGCCCGTTCGGCGGCTACAAGGACAGCGGACTGGGCCGGGAGTTCGGTCCCGAGGGCTACGGCGCCTATCTCGAGCACAAGATGATCCACCTCCCGGCCGGGTACGAGGAGGCGGTGCGCTGATGGGCGACCGCTGGCGGGTGGAGGTCGACCGCTCCCTGTGCGTCGGCTCCGCCCAGTGCGTCCACCACGCCCCGACCGCCTTCCGCCTCGACACGGGCCGCCAGTCCCACCCCGTCGAGGCGGTGGTGGACGCGGCCGAGGAGATCCTGACGGCGGCGGAGAACTGCCCCGTGGAGGCCATCTCGATCGAGCTGCTGGGCAGCGGGGAGCCGATTTTCCCGCCGGAGGACTAGCGCACGGGAAGGTGACCGATTTACTCTGTTTGTAGGCCTACGAGACGAGTGAGGGAGTTCGACCGGAGTAGCCGACTCTGGCGAGAGACCGAGTTGTACGGGTTTCCGCTGGTGCCGACGTCTACGGTCGGGCTGAGAGGCCGGAAGGACGTACGACCGCGAGGCGTACGCCTGGAAGGCGACCCCCACCACCTGATCCGGACAATACCGGCGAAGGGAACCCGCCTCGTAGGTCGTTTCCTATGCCCGCTGGGGCTCCGCGTCGATGACCGGTTCCGTCAGGTCGATCAGGCGGCACACCATCTCGATGTCGATCCGCACCTGGGCGATGGAGGCGCGGCCCGAGAGCCAGGTGGTGAGGGCCGAGTGCCAGGTGTGCTCGATGACGCGCACGGCGGAGAGCTGGTCGGGGGTGGGCGGGGTGGTCAGGCCCATGGCCTCCAGGATGATCGCCGTCGTCTGCCGGGAGACCTGGTCCACCTCCGGGCTCACACTGCGGTCGGCGAAGGTGAGCGCCCTGACCATCGCGTCGGCCAGGTGCGGCTCGCGCTGCAGGGCGCGGAAGGCCCGCATCAGGGTCACCGCCACCCGCTCCGACGCCCGCTCGCCCGCGGGCGGCTTCTTGCGCAGGGTGCCGTGCATGTGGTCGAGCTGGTCCTGCATGGTCGCGACCAGCAGGTGGATCTTGGAGGGGAAGTAGCGGTACAGCGTGCCCAGGGCCACCTGGGAGGACTCCGCGACCTCCCGCATCTGCACCGCGTCGAACCCGCCCCGGCTGGCCAGCTGGGCGCAGGCGTGCAGGATGCGGCGGCGCCGGGCCGCCTGTCGCTCGGTGAGCGGCGGCGCGTCGGGGCGCGCGCTGCCGACATCCGCCTTGGCCACCTTCTCCACCTTGCCCACTCTGTCCGCTCCGCCGTGTGTGGACGGGCTCGCGCCGTGGCGCGAATCACCTGATCCACTGGTCACAGCCCACCTACCTGCCGGTAGATTCGGACCCTCCGGACGATCAAGTCTGAAACTTGTTCTAGATTAGCGTCCCGGCGTAGTCTCGCGAAGTGCAGGCAGAAGGGGGCCCAGAGTGACCGCTGAGGCCAGTCAGGCGGGTCCCCGTCAGGACCACCTCGCCGCCGACGGCTTGCGACCGCTCCGCATCGCACTCCTCACCTACAAAGGGAACCCGTTCTGCGGCGGCCAGGGCGTCTACGTCCGGCACCTCTCCCGCGAGCTGGCCCGCCTCGGACACCGGGTCGAGGTCATCGGCGCCCAGCCGTACCCCGTCCTCGACGAGTCCCCGGGCGGCCCGACCCTCACCGAGCTGCCCAGTCTCGACCTCTACCGCCAGCCCGACCCCTTCCGCACGCCGGGCCGCGACGAGTACCGCGACTGGATCGACGCGCTCGAGGTCGCCACGATGTGGACCGGCGGCTTCCCCGAACCCCTGACGTTCTCCCTGCGCGCCCGCCGCCATCTGCGCGCCCGGCGCGGTGACTTCGACGTCGTGCACGACAACCAGACCCTGGGCTACGGCCTGTTGGGCGACATCGGCGCCCCCCTGGTCACCACCGTCCACCACCCCATCACCGTGGACCGGCGGCTGGAGCTGGACGCCGCCCCGACCCGTGGCCGCCGGTGGTCCGTGCGGCGCTGGTACGCCTTCGCCCGGATGCAGAAGCGCGTCGCGCGCCGACTGCCCTCCGTGCTCACCGTCTCCGGCACCTCCCGCGCCGAGATCGTCGAACACCTCGGCGTCCGCGAGGACCGGGTCCACGTCGTGCACATCGGCGCCGACACCGACCTCTTCTCGCCCGATCCGTCGGTGCCGCGGGTGCCGGGGCGGATCGTCACCACCTCCAGCGCCGATGTGCCGCTCAAGGGCCTGGTCTTCCTCGTCGAGGCCCTGGCCAAGGTCCGCGCCGAGCACCCCACCGCCCACCTCGTCGTCGTGGGCAAGCGGCCCGAGGAGGGGCCGGTGGCGCGGGTGATCGAGCGCTACGGCCTCCAGGGCGCCGTCGACTTCGTCAAGGGCATCTCCGACGCCGAACTGGTCGACTTGGTGCGCTCGGCGCAGGTCGCGTGCGTGCCGTCGCTCTACGAGGGCTTCTCCCTCCCGGCCGCCGAGGCCATGGCCACCGGAACGCCGCTGCTCGCCACCACCGGCGGCGCGATCCCCGAGGTCGCCGGACGCGACGGGGAGACCTGCCTCGCGGTGCCTCCCGGCGACGCGGACGCCCTGGCCGCCGGTCTGACCCGCCTGCTGGCCGACCCCGACCTGCGGGCACGCCTGGGCGCGGCGGGCCGCGAGCGCGTCCTGCGGCACTTCACCTGGGCCCGGGCGGCGCAGGGGACGGTGGCTCACTACCGCGAGGCCATCGCCCGTACCCGGGGTTCCGTCTCGACCGCGGCCTCGGCTCCCGCCCCGGCGTCCGACCTCCCGGCGTCCGCCGCGCCCACCGAGGCCCCCACCGCCTCGCCCCGTGTCACCAGCGTCTACCCCGAAAGCAGGGCCACGTGCTGACCGTCGACTTCTCCCGGTTCCCGCTCGCCCCGGGGGACCGTGTCCTGGACCTCGGCTGTGGTGCGGGGCGGCACGCGTTCGAGTGCTACCGGCGTGGCGCGCGCGTCGTGGCGCTGGACCAGAACGGCGAGGAGATCCGCGAGGTCGCCAAGTGGTTCGCGGCGATGCGGGAGGCCGGTGAGGCGCCCGCCGGGGCCACCGCCACCGCCATGGAGGGCGACGCGCTCGCGCTGCCGTTCCCCGACGAGTCCTTCGACGTGGTGATCATCTCCGAGGTGATGGAGCACATCCCCGACGACAAGGGCGTCCTCGCCGAGATGGTCCGGGTGCTCAAGCCGGGCGGCCGGATAGCCGTCACCGTCCCGCGCTACGGCCCCGAGAAGGTCTGCTGGACCCTCTCCGACGCCTACCACGAGGTCGAGGGCGGGCACATCCGCATCTACAGGGCCGACGAACTGCTGGCCAAGATGCGCGAGGCCGGTCTCAGGCCCTACGGCACCCACCACGCCCACGCCCTGCACTCCCCGTACTGGTGGCTGAAGTGCGCGTTCGGCGTCGACAACGACAAGGTGCTGCCGGTGCGGGCGTACCACAAGCTGCTGGTCTGGGACATCATGAAGAAGCCCCTGGCCACCCGGGTCGCCGAGCAGGCGCTCAACCCGCTGATCGGCAAGAGCTTCGTGGCGTACGCCACCAAGCCCCACCTCCCGCGGGTGCCCGAGGCGGACGCCAAGTGACCACCCCCCGCACCGACCACCTCGTCCTGCCCGGCGTACTCACCGCCGACGAGGCCGCCGAGACCGTACGCGCCCTGCTCGCGGTGCAGCGCGCGGACGGAGCCATACCCTGGTTCCGGGGGCACCACCTCGACCCCTGGGACCACACCGAGGCCGCCATGGCCCTGGACGCGGCCGGTGAACACGAGGCCGCCGAGCGGGCCTACGAGTGGCTGCGCCGCCACCAGAACGCCGACGGCTCCTGGTACGCCGCCTACGCCGACGGGGACGCCACCGCCGTCACCGACCGGGGGCGCGAGACCAACTTCGTCGCCTATGTGGCCGTGGGCGTCTGGCACCACTACCTCGCCACCGGCGACGACGCCTTCCTCGACCGCATGTGGCCGACCGTCCACGCCGCCGTCGAGTTCGTGCTCGAACTCCAGCAGCCGGACGGCCGTATCGGCTGGCGCCGCGAGGACGACGGCACCGCCACCTCCGACGCCCTGCTCACCGGCTGCTCCTCCGTCCACCACGCCCTGCGCTGCGCCCTCGCCATCGCCGAGCAGCGCGAAGAGGCCCAGCCCGACTGGGAGTTGGCGCTGGGCACCCTGCGGCACGCGATCCGGCGGCACCCCGAGCGGTTCCTGGACAAGGCCCGCTACTCCATGGACTGGTACTACCCCGTCCTCGGCGGCGCGCTGACCGGCGCGGAGGCCAAGGAGCGGATCGAGGAGGGCTGGGACCGCTTCGTCGTGCCCGGCTTCGGCGTGCGCTGCGTCGTCCCCAACCCGTGGGTGACCGGCGGCGAGTCCGCCGAACTCGCCCTCACGCTCTGGGCGGTCGGCGAGTCCGACCGCGCGCTGGAGATCCTCCAGTCCATCCAGCAACTGCGCGACACCGAGTCGGGCATGTACTGGACGGGCCTGGTCTTCGAGGACAAGGTGATCTGGCCGGAGGAACTGACCTCCTGGACCGCGGGCTCGCTGCTCCTCGCCGTGGCCGCGCTCGGCGGCGACGAGGCCACCTGCTCGGTCTTCGGCGGCGACCAGCTGCCGCGCGGTCTGGACGACGTGGACACGGACTGCTGCTGACGAAGCGGCGACAGGCGCTAGTGCCTGCGGTACAGCCGTCCCGCGACCGCGTGGCCCACCACCAGGTAGACCACCGCCGCCAGGCCGTACCCGCACACCACCCTCGCCCACTCCTCGTCGAAGGTGAACAGGTCGTGTGACCAGCCCGCCAGCCAGCGGGCGACGTCGTGGACGAACTGCACGAAGTCGTTAGCGCGGTTGGCGTCCAGGAGGTACATCAGGATCCACAGGCCGAGGATCAGCGCCATCACATCGGCGACGATGGCGATGACCCGACCTGCCTGGGAACCGGTGCGATATCCGGGGGACATGCCCTGCGGGTAGCCGCCGCGGGCACACTGAAACCCGCGCGCGCCGTCGTTCGCCGTTCGCTCGGGGTTCGAACGGAGTTTGTTCTTCCGACAGTTGACGTTCGGGGTGGTCGCTGATGATCCTGACCCCTGGAGAGGCAGGAGCGCCGGTGCCCGACGAGCCCAGACCAGTCACCACCGTAGAAGAACCCCGGCTCGCCACCCGCCATCGGCGACCCGGCCGTCAGGTTCCCCGCCATGTCGTTGTCGCGCTGCCCCTCGCCCTCGCCGGTCTGATCTCCCTGCTGGTCACGGGGAACACCCTGCGGCCCTTCGAGACGATCACGACCATCGAGGCCCGCATGGCCTCCAAGAGCGACTACTTCCGCGACCCCGAGGTGCAGCGCCTGTTACTCGAGCACGGCATCCGCGTGGACGTCCACCGGCTCGGCTCCCGGGGCATCGCCACCCAGTCCCTCAAGGGCATGGACGCCGTCTTCCCCTCCGGCCAGCCCGCCGCCAAGCTCATCCTGGACCGCCAGACCCGCTCGGTGCGCTCCGTACGGCCCTTCGTCACACCGCTGGTCCTGGCCACCTTCCGCGACTACGCCGAGACCCTGGTCAAGGCGGGCGTCGCCGAGCGGCAGCCCGCCGAGGGGGACGCCAAGACGCTCTACTACAACCTCGACATGCGGGAGTTCACCCGGCTCCTCGACGGCAAGGACGGCCCGCCGGACCACCGGGACGGCGAGGAGGAGAAGGCCGACCACTGGAACGGCATCGGCTACGACGCCCTCACCGGCCGCAGCAACAGCGGACGCGTCCTGGTCCGCACCTCCAACGTCTGCGAGTCCAACTCCGCGGGCACGTACCTGAGCATCCTGGCGTTCGTCGCCAACGGCAACAGCACACCGGGCGCCGAACACACCGACGAGACCCGTCTCGCCGCCGAGGTCCGTGACGTCGGCCGGAAGATCAAACCCTTCATCAGCCTCCAGGGCATGTGGGCCGACGAACAGGCCGACAGCTACTTCTCCGACATCGGCGAGAGCATCGCCCCCATCGCGGTGCTCTACGAACACCAGTACCTGGCCCACCAGATCGCCCACCACGACAAGCACGGCACCCAGGACGACACCCGCGTCCTGCTCTACCCCACGCCCTACGCCCTCACCGAGCCCCAGCTCATCGGCCTCACCGACGAGGGCGACCGGCTGGTCCGCCTGATCGAGCAGGACAAGGAACTGCGCCGCCGCGCCATGGAGTTGGGCTTCCGCGTCCGCTTCTCCGGCGAGGACGGCACCAGCGAACAGCTCAACGCCCACCTCCGCGACAACGGCATCCAGGCCCCGGCCCAGAACACCGACCGGACGAAGGTGTACGAGCCCGATCTGGAGGTCCTGGAGGAGATCATCGACTACGTCGGCGACTGCGACCCACCTGTGCGGGACGCGTCATGAGGGCCCTGCCGCGTCTCGTCCTGGCCGTACTCCTCCTCACCACCGCCCTCACCTCCTGCACCGGCGGCGACACCACCACCCTCCGCGTCATCGCCAGCCCCGAACTCGCCGACGTCGCACCCCTGTTGGACGACCTGGAAGAGGACACCGGCGTCAAGCTGGAGCTGACCTACGAGGCCACCGCCGACCTCACCGGAAAGGGCCAGGACGGCTACGACCTGGCCTGGCTCGCCTCCGACCGCTCCTATCTGCTGCGCCTGCGCGACGAGGGCCGTACCCGCCCCGAGTCGACGCCGATCATGCGCTCACCCGTCGTCGTGGGCCTCACCCCCGACACCGCGACGAGGCTGCGCGCGGACGCCCCCGGCGGCCGGATCTCCTGGGCCGACGTCGCGGACGCCGCGGCCGACGGCACCGTGCGGTTCGGCATGGCCGACCCCCGGGTCAGCGACACCGGCCGCGCCGCGCTGGTCGGCGTCGCCACCGCCGCCGCGGGCACCGGCACCGCCCTGCGCGAGCAGGACGTCACCTGCGACCGCCTGCGCGGCTTCCGCTCCGGCCACACCCTCACCGCGCCCGCCTCCCGCGAGCTGACCGCCACCTACCCGGACCGCCAGGACGACGCCAACGCCCTGATCGCCCACGAGTCGGAACTGCTCTCCGTCAACGCCACCGGCAAGCTCGACCGCCCGCTGGAGATCGTCCACCCCGACGACGGCATGGTGCTGTCCGACTTCCCGCTGCTGCTCCTGGACCCCGGCAAGCGTGACGCCTACCGCAAGGCCGTCGACTGGCTCCTCGGCGCGGACGCGCAGCGCGAGCTGATGTCCGGCACCCACCGCCGTCCCGTCAACCAGGACGTCGAGCCCACCGCCGACCTGCGCACCGACATCGGCAACGCGCTCTCCTTCCCCGACCGCCTCACCATCGTCGAACGCCTGGTCGCGGACTACGGCGACCCGACCCGGCAGACCGCCGACCAGGTGGTGTTCGTGCTGGACTTCTCCACCTCCATGCGCGGCGAGCGGATGGCCGACCTGCGCGCCGCCTTCGCCGGGCTCAGCGGCGCCGACCGCACCTCCACCGGCAAGTTCGCCCGCTTCTACCGCGGGGAGCGCCTGACCGTCGTACGGTTCGGCGGGCGGATCCTGGAGGAACGTACCGTCACCGTGCGCGGCGACGCCGATCTGCGCGCGCTCCAGCAGACCGTCGCCGAGGGCGGCTACGACGACGCCACCGCCGTGTGGACCGCGCTCGACCACGGCTACCGCACCGCCGTCGCCGCCGTCCGTGAGGAGCCCGGACGGCCCGTCGCGATCGTCCTGATGACGGACGGCGAGAACAACTCCGGCATCGGCTACGAGGAGTTCCTGCGCCGCCACCGGGGATACGGCGCCGAGGCCGACCGAGTGCCCACCTTCCCCGTCCAGTTCGGAGAGGCCGACGCCGCCGCGCTGCGGCGGGCCGCCGCGGCGACCGGCGGCCGCATGGTCGACGCGGGCCTCTCCTCCCTCTCCGACGCGTTCAAGGAGATCCGTGGGTGTCACTGACAGTCAGTGGTGGAGCCTGTGGTGGCCGTGGCTGGTCGTCTGGGCGCTGACGGCGGTCCCGGTCGCCGTGCTCGTCCGGTACGCGCTGCTGCGGCTCGGGCTGGTGCGCAGACGGCGCCGCGCCGGGCGCACCGGCTACGGCATGTGCCTGTTCCTGCACGACAACCGGGTCATGGACCTCTACCAGACCGGCGGCTTCTCCGCCGCGCTCGAGCAGGAGGTCGCCGACCGCACCAATGTCACCAGCGGTGTCAACGTGCTCGGCAAGTTCGGCCTCGGCGGCGGCAAGGCGTCCCGGGACGTGACCCGCGAGCGCGTCACCGCCTACATCCAGCAGAGCACGCCCATCACGGTGATACGGCTGCTGATGGACACCATGCGCAACGAGGACGTGGTGGTCGACGTCGACCTGACCACCGGGGTGCTGGTGCCGAACCGGGACCTCAGGGACGCCCTCGGCGGCGACCGCGACGGCCGGGTCCCGCTGACCGCCGTCATGTCGTCCTTCGTGTCGGTCACCGGCCTGTTCTCGGCCCGCCGCCGGGAGGACGGCGCCATCGAACTGCGCGCCCCCTACGGCGGCGACGGCTCGACCGCGCAGGTGCGGATCTACTGCGAGGCCGAGGGGCTGCGCGAGGGGTTCCGGGGTGAGGAGTACTTCAGCGGCGAGTTCCGGGCGCGGTGCCTGGGCAAGGTGTGGACCTGGGACCGGACGCGGGGCGAGCTGACGCTGGAGCCGGTGGCGATCTTCCGCTGAACGGGGCTCACGTGTTCAGCTCGGCCAGTACCCGCAGCGAGTGCGGGTCGGGCGACAGCGCCAGCAGATCCGTCACCGGCCCCTCGCGCCACGCCTCCAGCCGCTCGGCGACGCGTTCCCGCGGCCCGACGAGGGAGATCTCGTCCGCGAACGCGTCCGGCACCGCGGCCACCGCCTCCTCCCGCCGCCCGGCCAGGAACAGCTCCCGCACCCGCCGGGCCTCCTCCTCGTACCCCATCCTGGCCATCAGGTCGGCGTGGAAGTTCCGCCTGGCGTGCCCCATGCCGCCGATGTAGAAGCCGAGCATCGCCTTCACCGGCAGCAGCCCCTCGGCGACATCGGCGCACACCTTGACCCGGGCCATGGGCGCGACCAGGAACCCCTCGGGCGCGTCGGAGAGCGGCTCCCGGTACATCCCCGCCCGCCTGGGGGACCAGTACAGCGGCAGCCAGCCGTCCGCGATCCGGGCGGTCTGCGCGATGTTCTTGGGCCCCTCGGCGCCGAGCAGCACCGGCAGATCGGGGCGCCGGGGATGTGTGATGGACTTCAGCGCCTTGCCGAGCCCGGTCCCGTCGGCGCCCCGGTAGGGCAGGGAGTGGTACTGCCCGTCGAGTGCGACCGGCGCGTCCCGCCGCAGCACCCGCCGTACGACGTCGACGTACTCGCGGGTCGCGGTCAGCGGCGACTTGGGGAACGGGCGCCCGTACCACCCCTCCACCACCTGGGGCCCGGACAGCCCGAGGCCGAGCAGCATCCGTCCGCCGGAGAGGTGGTCGAGGGTGAGGGCGTGCATGGCGGTGGTGGCCGGCGAGCGCGCCGCCATCTGCGCGACGGCCGTCCCCAGCCTGATGGTCGAGGTCCGCGCCGCGATCCAGGTGAGCGGGGTGAAGGCGTCGGACCCCCAGGACTCGGCCGTCCACACGGAGTGGTACCCGAGCCGCTCGGCCTCCCGCGCCAGCGCGACATGACCGGGATCGGGACCGCGGCCCCAGTATCCGAGGGCGAGCCCGAGCCGCATCCGCACCGCCTCCTGACTGCCGGTCAGCCATCGGGGAGGGGGACTGTACGGCAACGGCCCCCCACCCGGAAGGGCGAGGGGCCGTTGGCGCGTGCTCCGTTGGTCAGCCGCGCTGGATACCGCTGGTGTCCTGGAGGACACCCCGGCGGCCGTCCTGCGTCTGCGCGACCAGGGACGGGCCGCGCTGCTCGACGGCCAGGTACCAGGTGCCCGGGGCGAGTTCGGCGATGGTCGTCTGCGAGCCGTCCTCCGCGAACAGCGGACGCGGCACCGGTACGGCGAACCAGAACGGCGAGAAGTCGCTCGCGGGCGGCTGCGCGGCGGCGGCCTGCGGCTGCGGGGCCTGGGGCTGCGGCGCCTGCGGCTGACCGCCGAAGGGCTGACCCGGGCCGGGCTGTCCGGGACCGGGCTGTCCGGGACCGGGCTGACCGCCGTACGGCGGCTGCGGCTGCTGGGCGCCCGGGTAGCCGTAGCCACCGGAGGGCTGACCGCCGTAGGGCTGCGGGGCGGCCGGGCGCGGGGCGCCGAGCAGGGCGGCCTTCAGGGCGGGGACCAGCGGGGTGGCGACGGCCGCCGCGGCCATGACCAGGGCGGCGATCAGGGCGAGGATCAGACCGGTGCCCGCGTCGGGACCGTCCGAGGCGCCGTCGAAGTTGTCGGCGCCGCCCGCCGGGTCGAAGATGTTGCCGAGGGCGCTCCACGCGGCGAACACGGTGAACGCGATGCCGAACTGGGCCATGTCGAGGCCCGCGACCTTCGGTGCCTGCGGCAGACCCCGGGCGACGACGATGAGCGCGGCGCCGATGATCCCCGCGAGCACGACCCCGAGCAGGACCGGCCCGCTGCTCCAGAGGCTGGGAACGTCCAGGCTGTCGGGGGCCCCGTCGATCGAGTACAGATCGAGGAACGACGCGATGAACAGCAATACCGCTGCTCCGATCACCACGCCGTCGCCTCTAGTGAGGGAGCGGATATTCACTTCAGGTCCTTCGTCAGTCGTCTCGTCATCGGTGGAGGCGTCGCTGACACCATGTCGCCGTGCGGCCGTGGTGTGAAGCGCGGGGGTGGCCCCACATCGTAGGGCCGACACTATCGTCCGCCCCCGAAGGCTGTCCGCCGGGATCAGCGCGCTGAGCACTACCCGCGCAGGAAACTCACGATTCCCTCAGAGATCCCCTGCGCGGCCTTCTGCCGCCAGGCGCCGCTGGTCAGCAGTGCCGCGTCCTTGGTATCGCGCATGTTGCCGCACTCGATGAACACCTTGGGAACCGTTGACAGATTGAGACCGCCGAGATCGTCACGGGTGACCAGTCCGGTGCCGTCGCCGACGTAGTTCGAGGGCGCGCTGCCGGTGACCCGCACGAAGTTGCCCGCGATGCGCTCACCGAGGTCGCGGGACGGGCCGACGATGGGCCCGGTGTCGGCGGCGCCCTGCTCGACGGCCGCCGGGAGGATCACATGGAAGCCGCGGTTCCCGGCCGCCGACCCGTCGGCGTGCACCGAGACCACCGCGTCCGCGTCCGCCTCGTTCCCGATCCGCGCCCGCTCGTCGATGCACGGGCCGTACGGCCGGTCGTCCTCCTGCGTCAACTTCACCGTGGCGCCCCGCGCTTCGAGCAGCGCCCGCAGCCGCCGGGAGACGTCGAGCGTGAACCGGGCCTCCGGGTAACCGTCGTTGGTCGCGGTGCCGGTGGTGTCGCACTCCTTGCTGCCGGTGCCGATGTCCACCTTGCGGTTGATCTCCGCGGTGTGCTCGAAGTTGCCGGGGTTGTGGCCGGGGTCGATGACGACGACCTTGCCCTTGAGGGGGCCGGAGGCGGGCTCGGTCGGCGTGGGGGTGGTGGGGCTGGGGCCCGGCTTCGGGTCGTCGGAAGGGGAGGGCGCGGCCGAGGAGGTCGCCTCCGTGGGCGTCCCCGCCGCCGAGGACGACACCGTCGTACGGCCGTCACCGCCGTCCCCGGAGCCACCCACCGCCTCGTACACCACCCACCCGAGCAGCGCCCCCGGCACCAGCGCCGCGACCGCCACGGTCAGGGGGCTGCGGAGGCGGGAGCGGCGGGGGCGGGGCGGGTCGAAGCCGGGGCCGGTGTAGGACACGCCTGACACCCTAAGGGGTGCCGCGGCGGCCGTCCGGAAGACGCCTCGGCCGTACGACCACCAGGGGCCGCACGGCCGAGGCCGGGGAGGTGGAGCCGCTCAGGACGCCGTGCAGGCGCCGATGGCCGGGGGCGCGCTGTTGCCGTTCTTCATGACGGTGAAGCCGAAGCTGGTCGTCGCCCCGGCGGCCAGGCTGCCGTTGCCGCTCGGGCGCATGGTCATGACGTTGCCGCTGGAGTCCCAGGTGGGGGAGCCGTTCCAGGTGGTGGCGATCCGCTGCGGTGAGGTGACGGTGACGGTCACGGCCCAGTTGCTGATCGCGGAGCTGCCCGCGGTGATGGTGACCCGGCCGTTGAAGCGGTCGCTCCACTCCTCGGCCTTGCTGTAGGTGGCGGTGCAGCCCGCGCCCGGGTTGCCCGGGCCGCCCGGGTCGCCGCCGCTGGTGCCACCGAGGGCGTTCAGTACGGCGGTGTAGGCGGGCTTCTTGTTGTAGTTGCCGTCGAACAGCAGGGGGGTGCCGCTGCTGCGCCACGAGTACTTGTCGGTGACGCCCCAGACGGTGATGCCGGTGCAGCGCGAGATGGCCAGGCAGGCCCGTACGACGTTGCTGTAGCTGTTGGCCTGGGAGGTGCCCGAGCCCTCGATGTCCAGCTCGGTGATCTGCACGTCGACGCCGAGGTCGGCGAAGCGCTGGAGGTTGGCCTGGTAGTCGGAGGGGACCGGGGAGGCGCTGTTGAAGTGGGACTGGAAGCCGACGCAGTCGATCGGCACGCCGCGGGACTTGAAGTCGCGGACCATGTTGTAGACGGCATTGCTCTTGGCGTTGACGCCGTCGGTGTTGTAGTCGTTGTAACAGAGCTTGGCGGCCGGGTCGGCGGCGCGGGCGGTGCGGAAGGCCTCCTCGATGAAGCCGTTGCCGAGCTTGTCCTGGAAGGGCGAGTTGCGGCGGGCGCCGCTGGAGCCGTCCTGGAAGGCCTCGTTCACCACGTCCCAGGAGTGGATCTTGCCCTTGTAGCGGCCCATGACCTGGTTGATGTGGTTGTTCATGGCCGACCTCAGCTCGGAGGCGGCGAGATTGCCGACCCAGCTGGGCAGCTGGGAGTGCCAGACCAGGGTGTGGCCGCGGACCGACATGCCCCGGCTCTGGGCGTGGTTGACGATCTGGTCGCCCGCGCCGAAGGTGAAGGTGCCGCGGCTGGGCTCGACGGCGTCCCACTTCATCTCGTTCTCCGCCGTGACCGAGTTGAACTCGGTGTTGAGCGTGGAGACGTACTGCGCCTCGCTCAGGCGGTTGCCCGCGACCGCGGTGCCGAAGTAGCGGCCCTTCTCGGCGGCCGCCGCGCCCAGGGTGCTCGCCGCCTCCGCCGTACCGGACAGGGCGGTGACCCCGGCGGCGGCGAGCAGGCTCGCGAGACCGAGGGTCACCGCGCGGCGGGCGCGGGACGTCACGCTCGTATGGCTGGTACGCATGTCGGAACTGCCTCCCGAAAGTTTCGGTCCTGTTTCCGAATGGATGCGGAGACGGTACGGGCGGGCTGTGGGGCCGTCAACGGGCGTGACGTCCTGGAATCATGGATGGCTGAAGCGTGTCGGTCGGCCGGATTCCGCCCTGAAGATTCGTGATGCTTCTCGAAACATTCGAAGAGAGTGGTTAGAGCCTGGAATAGTTGCCCGGGTAGACGGAGTTCACTTCCCACGTATCCGACGTGGAAGGTCACCCTCAATGCCCCGTACGACGACAGACGACCGGCCGACCGCCAGGACGAACCCGAACCCGGCCGTCGTCCCGGTGCTCGCCTTCGCGGGCATCGCCGTCGCGGTGATGCAGACCCTGCTCGTGCCGGTCATCAAGGACCTGCCGCAACTGCTCGACACCGCCCCCAGCAACGCCACCTGGGTGCTGACCTCGACCCTCCTGTCCGGCGCCGTCGCCACCCCGATCATGGGCCGCCTCGGCGACCTCTACGGCAAGCGGCGGATGCTGGTCGCCAGCCTCGCGGTGATGGTCGTCGGCGCGCTGGTCAGCGCCGTCACCAGCGATCTGCTGACGATGATCGTGGGCCGTACGCTCCAGGGCTTCGCCATGGGCGCCATCCCGCTCGGCATCGGCCTGATGCGCGACACCCTCCCGCGCGAACGCCTCGGCTCGGCGATGGCGCTGATGAGTTCCTCCATCGGCGTCGGCGGCGGACTCGCCCTGCCCGGCGCCGCCCTCGTCGCCCAGCACACCGACTGGCACGTCCTCTTCTACGGCGCCGCGGGCCTCGGCGTCCTCTCCATCGCCCTCACCCTCCTCGCCGTACCGGAGTCCCCGGTACGCGCCTCGGGCGGCTTCGACCTGCCCGGCGCGCTGGGCCTGTCCGCGGGGCTGGTGCTGCTCCTGCTCCCGGTGACCAAGGGCAGCGACTGGGGCTGGTCCTCCCCGCTGACGCTCGGCATGTTCGTCGCGGCGGTGGTCGTCCTCGTCCTGTGGGGCCTGATGGAGCTGCGCCGCAAGGCACCCCTGGTCGACCTGCGCACCACCGCCCGCCGCGAGGTGCTGCTCACCAACCTCGCCTCGATCATGGTCGGGGTCTCCTTCTACGTCGTCTCCCTCGTCCTGCCCCAGCTCCTCCAGCTCCCCGCCACGACCGGCTACGGCCTCGGCCAGTCGATGGTCGTCGCGGGCCTGTGCGTGGCCCCGCTGGGCCTGACGATGATGTTCACCGCCCCGCTCTACGCCCGCCTCTCGGCCCGCTACGGCCCCCGCACCACCCTCCTCACCGGCCTGCTGGTCATCGCCATCGGCTACGGCGGCGGCCTCGGCCTGATGAGCGCGGCCTGGCAGACCGTCGTCACCTCCGTCGTCCTCGGCGCGGGCATCGGCCTCGCCTACTCCTCGCTGCCCGCCCTGATCGTCTCCGCGGTCCCGGCGTCCGAGACGGGGGCGGCGAACGGCCTCAACACCCTCATGCGGTCCATCGGTACGTCGGTGTCCAGCGCCGTCGTCGGCATGGTGCTGGCCAGCACGGCGAACGACGTCGGCGGTGTCGCCGTCCCCACCATGCACGGCTTCCGCGTCTCCTTCGCGATCGCCACGGCCGCGGTCGCCGTCGGCCTGCTGCTGGCCTTCTTCCTGCCCCGCACCCGCCCGTCCGCGGGGCCCCAGCTCCGCGCGAGCAGCGAGGAGGACGCCAACCTGGCGCGTGCGACGGAGGCGACGGAGGCCGCGGAGGCCACGGCGCGGGTGCGCTGACGGTAGCGTGCCGGTGAGCGTCCCGCCGTACGACCGAAAGGCACACCCCATGACCGCGGCACCCAAGCCCGAGATCCTGGCCGCGTTCGAGGCGGCGAAGGGGTTCATGCCCGTGGACGAGGGCCTCGCCCTGTACGCGGCGGCCGGGGAGGCGGCACGGCTCGGGCTGCCGCTGCTGGAGGTCGGCACGTACTGCGGTCGCTCGACGATCCTGCTCGCGGACGCGGCCCGCGCCGCCGGGGTCACCGCGCTCACCGTCGACCACCACCGGGGCAGCGAGGAGCAGCAGCCCGGCTGGGAGTACCACGACCCGGCGACCGTGGACCCCGAGATCGGCCTGATGGACACGCTGCCCACCTTCCGCCGCACCCTGCACCGGGCGGGCCTGGAGGACCACGTCATCGCCGTCGTCGGCCGCTCCCCGCAGGTCGCGAAGGTCTGGGGCAGCCCCCTGGGCCTGGTCTTCATCGACGGCGGCCACACCGACGAACACGCCACCGCCGACTACGAGGGCTGGGCCCCGCACGTCGCCGAGGGCGGCCTCCTCGTCATCCACGACGTCTTCCCGGACCCCGTCGACGAGTTCACCGGCCAGGCGCCCTACCGCGTTTACCTCCGGGCACTGGACTCCGGGTCGTTCACGGAGGTCTCGGCCACGGGGTCGCTGCGGGTGCTGCGGCGGACGGGGGCGGTGGGGGTCTAGCTCCAGCTCCGGGAGGTCCGCCCCACCCCCGAAGGCGAACTCCCGCGCCCGGCCGCGCCTCTGCTCACAGCCAGCCCTGGCGGCGCGCCTCGCGCACTGCCTCCGCGCGGTCGCGGGTGCCCGTCCTGCCGATCGCGGCGGAGAGGTGGTCGCGCACCGTCGGCTCCGGCAGACGCAGCCGGGCGGCGATGTCGGCGACGGTCGCGCCGTCGGCGGACGCCTTCAGCACGTCGCACTCCCGCGCGGTGAGCGGACCGGGCCCGGCGCTGGACGCCGCCGCGGCGAGGGCCGGGTCGACCACCGTCTCGCCGGTCAGCACCTTGCGGATCGCCGCCGCCAGCTCCTCCACCGGACCGTCCTTGACCAGGAAACCCGCGGCTCCGGCCGCCATCGCCCGGCGCAGCTGGCCGGGGCGGCCGAAGGTGGTGAGGATCAGCACCCGGCAGTCCGGCACCTGGTCGCGCAGCTCGGCGGCGGCGTCCAGGGCGCTGCCGCCCGGCAGTTCGATGTCGAGGAGGGCCACGTCCGGGCGGTGCACGAGCGCCGCGTCCACGATCGTGTCCCCGGCCGCCACCTGCGCCACCACCTCGATGTCCGGCTCCATCCCGAGCAGCACCGCCAGCGCCCCGCGCGGCATCTGCCGGTCCTCGGCGAGCAGCACCCGGAGGCACTTGGCCGGGCGGTGGTCCCGGGGCATCTCGTTCACGGGGCAAGCGTAGGCCCGTCGGGGTGGGTTGGCAGGTCGGAGGCGGTCGGAGGCGGTCGGGCGTTCCGGGCGCGCCGGGAACGCGGCGTCCTCCGCCGCTTCGCCGTCCACCGGCAGTTCCGCCCCCGGCCAGGAAGCCCCCGCCCGGCCCCGCCCTCGCCGTCAACCGCCCGCCTGTCGCCGCGAGCCGCTCCGCCAGCCCTGGGAGGGGCAGATGTCCTGGCATCTGCCGAGCTGACGCACCGTCAGCAGCCTTCACAAGTGCCGCTGGCTGGGCTATACAGAGGGTCGCTGGACTGGAACGCGTTCTAGAACGGACGGGTTCCGCGGCCCCGAAGACGACCTCGGTGCGGCCGACGGTGCGGACGGCCGCACCGAGGTCTCACCACCGTGTCACGTCAGGAGCCCCATGCCCATCGACGCAGCCAAGGCCCTCGCCGCCGAACCCCGGACCGGCGAGATCTCCTGGACCCCCAAGGACGTCCTGCTCTACCACCTCGGCATCGGCGCGGGCCTGCCCGCCACCGACCCCGACGAGTTGCGCTACACCCTGGAGTCCCGGCTGCACGTCCTGCCGAGCTTCGCCACCGTCGCCGGTTCCGGCGCCCCCGGCGTGATCAGCGGGCTGGCCATGCCCGGCATCGAGGTCGACCTCGCCCGCGTGCTGCACGGCGGCCAGATCCTGACCCTGCACCGCCCCCTCCCGGCCGAGGGCACCGCGACGGCCACCTCGCGCGTCGCGGCCGTGTACGACAAGGTCAAGGCCGCCATCCTGGTGCTGCGCACCGAGGTCGCCGACGCCGACGGCCCGCTGTGGACCAACGACGCGCAGATCTTCCTGCGCGGGGAGGGCGGCTTCGGCGGCGACCGCGGCCCCTCCGCCCGCACCGAGGCCCCCACCGGGCCGCCCGACCGGACCGTGGAGCGCGCCGTCCGCGAGGACCAGGCCCTGCTCTACCGCCTCTCCGGGGACTGGAACCCGCTGCACGCCGACCCCGAGTTCGCCAAGGTCGCCGGGTTCGAGCGGCCCATCCTGCACGGGCTGTGCACCTACGGCATGACCCTGAAGGCGGTCGTCGACACGCTGCTCGGCGGTGATGTGACCCGGGTGCGGGAGTACCGGACGCGGTTCGCCGGGGTGGTGTACCCGGGCGAGACCCTGCGCGTCCGGATGTGGCGGACGTCCGGCACCACCGTCCAGGTCGCCGTGAGCGCCGTCGAACGGGACGACGCGCCCGCCCTCGCCGACACCGTCGTAGAGCACACCTGACCCTCGAGGGGAGCCGCACCATGCGCGCAGCCGTACTGCACGAGACCGGCCAGGAGAAGCTGGAGGTCCTCGACGACGTCGAGACGACGGGCTTCGGCCCCGGCAAGGTGCGCGTGCGGGTCCGCGCCACCGGCCTGTGCCACTCCGACCTGTCCGCGATGAGCGGCGTCCTGCCGCAGCCCGCCCCGTTCGTCCCCGGCCACGAGGGCGCCGGGGAGATCGTGGAGGTGGGGGAGGGCGTGAGCGCGCTGAAGCCCGGTGACCGGGTCGTCGTCTGCTGGCTCCCCGCCTGCGGCGCCTGCCCGTCCTGCAAGCGCGGACAGACCGAGCTGTGCCTGACCGGCTTCATGAACGCGGGCACGCCCAACTTCCGCCGCCCCACCGGCGACGTCTTCGGCTTCGCGGGGACCGGCACCTTCGCCGAGGAGGTCGTCGTGGATGCCGGGTGCGCGGTGCCGGTCCCCGACGACGTGCCCTACGACATCGCCGCGCTGATCGGCTGCGGGGTGACCACCGGCCTGGGCGCCGCCCTCAACACCGCCGACCTGGCGGCGGGTTCGTCGGTCGCGGTGATCGGCTGCGGCGGCGTCGGCATCTCCGTCGTCCAGGGCGCACGGCTCAAGGGCGCCGCCGAGATCGTCGCCGTCGACCCGGTCGCCTCGCGCCGCGAGGCCGCCCTGCGGTTCGGCGCGACGCGGGCCGTCTCCCCCGACGAACTGCCCGACGCCAAGCAGCGCGTCACCGCGGGCGAGGGCTTCGACTACGTCTTCGAGGTCGTCGGCCGCTCCGCCACCGCCCGCACCGCCTACGAGAACACCCGGCGCGGCGGCACCCTGGTCGTCGTCGGCGCGGGCGCCATGGACGACTTCCTCCAACTCAACATGTTCGAGCTGTTCTTCGACGAGAAGCGCATCCTGCCGTCCCTGTACGGCGGCGGTGACGTGCTGCGCTCCTACGAGCGGACCATCGCCCTGTGGCGGGCCGGACGGATCGACCTCGCCGGGCTGATCACCCACCGGGTGCCGCTCGCCGACATCAACGAGGCCCTCGACCAGATGCGCACGGGGACCGCCCTGCGTACGTCCATCGAGATCTGAGGGGGACGGGGTCACCATGGCGCTGGGCACCACGACGCTGCCGCTTCAGGGGCTCGCCGCGATCGTCACGGGCGCCGGGCGCGGGCTCGGCCGGGCCGAGGCGCTCGAACTCGCCCGGCTCGGCGCCGCCGTCGTCGTCAACGACCTCGGGCAGCCCGGCCGCGACGGCTCCGGTACTGCCTCCGCCCGCCCCGCCGAGGAGACCGCCGCCGAGATCCGCGCGACGGGCGGCACGGCACTCGCCCACAGCGGGGACGTCGCCGACTTCCGGCACGCCGCCGAACTGGTCGGCCTCGCGGTGCGGGAGTTCGGCAGGCTCGACATCCTCGTCAACAACGCGGGCATCCTGCGCGACCGCATGGTCTTCTCCATGACCGAGGCCGAGTGGGACGCGGTGATACGGGTCCACCTCAAGGGACACTTCAACACCACCCGTTTCGCGGCGGCGCACTGGCGGGAGCGCGCCAAGGCGGGCGGGGGAGCGACGTACGGGCGGATCGTGAACACCTCCTCGGAGGCCTTCCTCGCCGGTTCGGCCGGGCAGCCCAACTACGCCGCCGCCAAGGGCGGGATCATCGGGCTGACCACCTCCACGGCCCACGCCCTCGCCAAGTACGGCGTGACCGCCAACGCCATCTGCCCGCGCGCCCGGACACGGATGACGGAGGACGTCTTCAGGGGCATGGCGGCGGACCCGGGGGAGGGCCTCGATCCACTCGCCCCCGAGCATGTCGCCCCGCTGGTCGGCTATCTCGCCTCGCCCGCCGCCGGGCGGGTCAACGGACAGGTGCTGGTGGTGCACGGCGGCATGGTGGCCGTCGTCGAACGACCCAGGGTGCGGGCGCGGTTCGACAGCAAGCAGGACACCTTCAGCCATGAGGAACTGGACGCGCTGCTCACCCCGCACTTCGAAGGGCGGCCGGAGGGGGAGACGTTCGCGGCGGTGGAGGTGCTGGGGCTGAGGCGGGGGGAGGAGGGGCGCGGCAGCAAGCGAGACGGCCCCGCTCCTCCACGAGGGACGAGCGGGGCCGTCGTAACGTAACGCCCTTCCGGGCGGCCGTGACTGACTGGTCGTCAGGCGGCCGACTCGGTCTGCTGCTGCACCGGCTTGCGGTGTCGGCCGCGCGGAGCCGCCTCGGCGTCGTGTGCCGAAAGCGGGCCCCGGTGCTTGCCGTGGCCGTTGGGCTCCTGGCTGTCGGGCAGCGGCTGGGACGTGCTTGCGTCGCTCATCGGAAGAATTCACCCCGTCAACATGATCTTTCCTACAGCCGGGCGAGTTTAACCGGCCCACCACGGGGCGAATCCAGGCGGCCACGCCAACCGCCACTACTTCGTTACAAGACGGGCGAGGGGCGCCTGTTGGAGGGGGACGGGGCGGGGGGTGAGCGGTTCCGGAGGGTCCGGTTCCGGCGGTGGGCCGCCTGCTGCGGGCTCACCGGACCCCGGGGTGCGGGTGGGCTCGCACACCGCCGCCACCCCGCACGGCACCGCGTCCGTGGCGTACGGCAGCCGCAGTACCCCGTCCGCCGTCCACAGCCCGGCGCCCGCGAGCCACCCCTCGGGCGCGGCCACATGCCGGACCCGCCGCGCGACGGGCCGCCACACCACCACCCAGCTCCCCGCCGGACCGTCCACCCGCAGCGCCACCGCACAGCTCTCCGGCGTCAGCGTCTGCCCCGGCTGGATCGCGAACGGCGTCACCGCGCAGTCCGGCAGCCGCAGGCACTCCGGGAACCGCACCGGCAGCGTGGAGCCCAGCACCCCCCAGCCGAGCCGGGCGTGCCCCGGGGACGGAGCGTCGGAACGGACGACCAGCAGCCCGCTGTCGGCGTCCGCGAGCAGCAGCCGGTCGTCGCTGTCGTCGGCGATCTGGAGCAGCGGCGACATCTCGCCCCCGCGCTCCAGGTCGACGACGACGGTCTTGGTCCGGCCGTCCGCCTCCCGGTCCAGGGCCAGCATCCGCCCCGTACGGTCCAGCCACACCCCGCCCGAACACCGCCCCGGCACCTCGGCGAGATGCTCGGGCCCGAAGGCGCCGCCCACCACCAGCCACACCGCGCTCGAGCGCGGGCCCACCGCGAGGGCGTACGCCTTGTCCCCGCCCGGCGCCGGGGGCAGCAGCCGCAGCCGGGAGCCGGGGTCCGGGCACTCGATGGCGCCGAGCGGCAGCTCACCGGTGCCGGGGCCGGTCGGGTAGAGCAAGGAGAAATGATTCCGCCCGTCCGCGAAGCGCCGGATGAGCACCCGTCCGTCACCCATCGGCTGCACCTCGTTGCCGGGCTCCTCGGGCTGGTTCCCGGGCAGCGGCACGGCGTACGGCTCGGGCCCGTCCAGGGTCCAGCGCTCCGGGAACCAGGCGTCGCCGCGGCGGGCGAGGCGGGCGGCGTAGGCGCCGTCCACGGTGAGCACACACCCGGCACGCGGAACGAACGCGTCCTCGTCCCCCGCCTCGGTGGCTTCGATCGCACAGGCCGTCATCGTTCGGTCACCTCCGGCGACGAAGCTAGTTTTCGTACGCACAGACGGGGGACCGGCAAGCACGCGCTTCACACATAAGGGTGGCCACGGAACGATTCACCTGAGGAAACAGAGGCGAATGTGCTGGGCGGGGACGGGCGGCCGGTACGCCTCCCGCCATCGGTTCAGCCCCGGGGAACGGGCAGGTAGCCTTTCCCCGTGCCCCGTCTGTCAGAAGTCATCGCCGCGCTGGAGAACCTGTGGCCCGCCGAGCGGGCCGAGTCCTGGGACGCGGTCGGCACCGTCGTGGGCGACCCCGACCAGGAGGTCACCCGGGTCCTGTTCGCGGTCGACCCCGTCCAGGAGATCGTCGACGAGGCGGTGAAGCTGGACGCCGACCTGCTGGTCACCCACCACCCGCTCTATTTGCGCGGAACGACGACCGTGGCGGCCTCGCACTTCAAGGGCCGGGTCGTGCACACCCTGATCAAGCACGACATCGCGCTGCACGTCGCCCACACCAACGCCGACACCGCCGACCCCGGGGTCAGCGACGCGCTGGCCGGAGCGCTGGACCTGAGGGTCGTACGCCCCCTGGTGCCGGACACGGGCGACCCCGACGGCCGCCGCGGCCTCGGCCGGATCTGCGAGCTGGACCACCCGGTGACCGTCCGCGAGTTCGCCGCCCGCGCCGCCGCACGGCTGCCCGCCACCGCGCAGGGCATCCGCGTCGCGGGCGACGCCGAGGCGCTCGTCCGCACGGTCGCCGTGAGCGGCGGCTCCGGCGACGGCCTCTTCGACGCCGTACGCGCCGCCGGGGTCGACGCCTTCCTCACGGCGGACCTCCGCCACCACCCCGTATCCGAGGCCCGTGCGGGTGGCTCCTGCGCGCTGCTCGACGCGGCGCACTGGGCCACCGAATGGCCCTGGTGCGAGCAGGGCGCCGCCCAGCTCGACGAGATCTCCGACCGCCATGGCTGGGACCTCCGCGTCCATGTCTCCAAGACGGTCACCGACCCCTGGACCAGCCACTCCCCTTCCCTTTCACCTGGAGCCCCCAACTGAACGCCGCGCCCGCCGACCAGATCCGACTCCTCGACGTCCAGGCCCTCGACGTCCGCCTCCAGCAGCTGGCGCACAAGCGGAAGTCCCTGCCCGAGCACGCCGAGATCGAGTCGCTGACCAAGGACCACACCCAGCTGCGCGACCTGCTCGTGGCCGCGCAGACCGAGGAGAGCGACTGCGCCCGCGAGCAGACCAAGGCCGAGCAGGACGTCGACCAGGTGCGCCAGCGCGCCGCCCGCGACCAGAAGCGGCTGGACTCCGGCGCCGTCTCCTCTCCGAAGGACCTGGAGAACCTCCAGCGCGAGATCGCCTCCCTCGCCAAGCGCCAGGGCGACCTGGAGGACGTGGTCCTGGAGGTCATGGAGCGCCGTGAGTCCGCGCAGGAGCGGGTCGAGGAGCTGACCGAGCGGGTGTCCTCCGTCCAGTCGAAGATCGACGACGCGACCGCGCGCCGGGACGCCGCCTTCGAGGAGATCGACGGCGAGGTGGCCACGGTGACCAAGGAGCGCGAGGTCATCGCGGGCGCCGTCCCGGCCGATCTGCTCAAGCTCTACGACAAGCTGCGCGAGCAGCAGGGCGGCATCGGCGCGGCCCGCCTCTACCAGCGCACCTGCCAGGGCTGCCGCCAGGAGCTGGCCATCACGGACATCAACGAGATCCGCGCCGCGGCCCCCGACAAGGTGGTGCGCTGCGAGAACTGCCGCCGGATCCTGGTGCGCACGGCCGACTCCGGCCTGTAGGGGGTCTCGGGGCGTGCGGGAGTTCATCGTCGAGGCGGACGGCGGGTCACGGGGCAACCCCGGGCCCGCGGGCTACGGCGCGCTGGTGGTCGACGCGGCGAGCGGGGAGACGGTGGCGGAGACCGCCGAGTACCTCGGCACGGTCACCAACAACGTCGCCGAGTACCGGGGCCTGCTGGCGGGTCTGCGCACCGCCCGCGAACTGGACCCGGCCGCCACGGTCCACGTCCGGATGGACTCCAAGCTGGTCGTCGAGCAGATGTCGGGCCGCTGGAAGATCAAGCACCCTGACCTGAAGCCGCTGGCGGCGGAGGCGGCGCGGGTGTTCCCGCCGGGGCGGGTGACGTACGAGTGGATCCCCCGGGAGGAGAACAAGCGGGCGGACCGCTTGGCCAACGGGGCGATGGACGCGGGGGTGGCGGAGGCGGCCGGGGCGGACAGGGCGGGGGCGGACGGGGCGGGGGCGGACACGCGCGCGGCGCGTGCGGTCGCGGCGGCCACCTCCGTGGCGGCGGAGGCAGTCACGCCTGCGACGGCGGAGGTAGTCGCGCCTGCGGCGGCGGAGGCGGCTGAGGCAGACACGCCTGCGACGGCGGAGGTAGTCGCGCCTGCGACGGCAGAGGCGACTGAGACAGTTACGCCCACGGTCGGCTGGGGCGCCCCCGACATGGGCGCACCGGCCACCTTCGTCCTCCTGCGCCACGGCGAGACCCCGCTCACCCCCCAGAAGCGGTTCTCCGGCAGTGGCGGCACCGACCCGTCCCTGTCGGACGTGGGCCGGGAGCAGGCCGAGCGCGCGGCGGCGCTGCTGGCCAGGCGCGGCACGATCCAGGCGATCGTCACCTCACCGCTCGCCCGCACCCGCGAGACCGCCGCCATCGTCGCCGCCCGGCTGGGCCTGGACGTGACGGTGGAGGACGGCCTGCGCGAGACCGACTTCGGCGCCTGGGAGGGCCTGACCTTCGCCGAGGCCCGCGACCGCCACCCGGAGGACCTGAACGCGTGGCTCGCCTCCCCGGACGTGGCCCCGACCGGCGGCGGCGAGAGCTTCACGGCGACGGCCGCGCGCATCGCGGCGACGCGGGACAAGCTGATCGCGGCGTACGCGGGCCGCACGGTCCTGCTGGTCACCCACGTGACCCCGATCAAGACGCTGATCCGCCTGGCCCTGGACGCCCCACCCCAGTCCCTGTTCCGCATGGAACTGTCAGCGGCCTCCCTATCAGCGGTGGCGTACTACGCGGACGGCAACGCCAGCGTCCGCCTGCTCAACGACACCTCGCACCTGCGGACCTGAGCCCGGCGGCGTCCCGCGCCAGCCCTTCGACCCGCCCCCAGTCCCGCGCGGCCACGACATCCCCCGGCAGCATCCAACTGCCGCCGACGCAGCCGACGTTGGGAAGCGCGAGGTAACGGGGCGCGGAGTCGACGCCGATCCCCCCGGTGGGACAGAAGCGAACCTGTGGCAGGGGCCCGTAAAGGGACTTCAGGTAGGCCGTCCCCCCGGCCGCCTCCGCCGGGAAGAACTTCATCTCCCGTACCCCGCGCTCCAGCAACGCGACCACTTCCGTGGCGGTGGAAACCCCCGGCAGGAAAGGCACCCCGGCCCCCCGCATGGCGTCGAGCAGCGCATCCGTCCACCCCGGACTGACGAGGAACCGCGCCCCGGCGCCGACGGCGAGGTCGACCTGCCGCGGAGTGAGCAGGGTCCCGGCCCCGACGACGGCGTCCGGCACGTCGTCGGCAATGGCGCGTATCGCGTCGAGCGCGGCCGGTGTCCGCAGGGTCACCTCGATCGCGGGCAGCCCCCCGGCGACGAGAGCCCGCGCGAGCGGTACGGCGTCGGCGGGATCGTCCAGGACGACGACGGGGATGACGGGGGCGAGGTCAAGGACGGAGGCCATGGCGTCATAGTGCCGAGGAGCGGCAGAGCATGCAATGAGCGTTGCAAATAACGCAACGGCGTCGGTGTCAGTGAACCTCGTCCACGAGCACGTCCACCCGCCAGGCGGTCCCGCCCTTCGACGGCTCGGCAACGTCGACCTGGTACCCGAGATCACGCAAGGCGTCGACGAGTTCGGCGGGGTGACCGGGCTCGACCCCCGCCGTCACCAGACTCCGCACGATCCGCCCCTTGGTCGCCTTGTTGAAGTGGCTGACGACCTTCCGCGTCGGCGCGTGCAGCACCCGCACGGTCGCCGTCCGCGCGGCGACCTCGCCCTTGGGCTTCCAGGCGGCGGCGTAGGCGGCGGACCGCAGATCGAGTACGAGCCCGTCTCCGGCGGCGTCCGGCAGAACGTCGGCCATGGCCGCCCGCCAGTGTGCGGCGAGCGCCCCCAGCCCCGGCAGCTTCACCCCCATGGAACACCGGTAGGACGGAATCCGGTCACTGATCCGCACGGCACCCCAGAGTCCCGAGAAGATCAACAGCGCCCGCGCGGCACGCCGCCCGGCGGCGGCATCGAGGGAGCCGAGCCCCAGGGCGTCGTAGAGCACACCGGTGTACACCTCCCCGGCGGGCCGCGCGGGAGCGTCGTACAGCCGGGCGTTCTTGGCGACCTCGCCCCGAAGCCCTTCACTCAGCCCAAGCACCTCGCGGGCCTTCTCCTCATCCCCTTGACACAAGGCGACCAACTCCCCGAGCACCGCCTCCCGAGCCGCCCCCAACTCCGGCGACGACAGCGACTCCGACTTCAGCGGGGCACCGGTACCGCCGGAGGGAGCCTTGCCTTCGGACGGGGGGAGCAGGACGAGCACGGGGTCTCCGTTTCAGCGAATTCGGGTGGCGGGACCTTGGTCAGGGTACGGCGTGGGGGGTCGTGTGCCACGATCGAGTGAGCGGATCCCGATCTCCAGGACAGGTGATCAACCGATGTCCCAGTCTGACGAGCGACCGAAGGAGGGGCGTGACATGACCGCCATGGCCCACGAGCCGCTCACGCAGGAAGAGGTCCTGCTCGACGGCTTTCTCGCTCTCGACACCCCGGAGGGCTTCCGGGCGGAGTTGATTGAGGGGGAGATCGTTGTGACACCGCCGCCGGACGGGGACCACGAGGACTACATCGGGTTGATCCTCAGCCAGGTGATCAGGCAGTCCCGGGTCGAGATGCAATTCTCCGGGAACAAAGGGCTGACCCTGCAGGGCGGGGATGCCCGCTTGGGGGATCGTGTCATCCCTGATGGCACCTTTGCTCCCAGGGAGTTGCGCCTCTACCGGGGTGCGGACCCGTGGATGCCCTGCGACGGAGTTGCGATGGTGCTTGAGGTGACCTCGTCGAGGCCCCGAGCTGACCGTGAGGCCAAGCGTCGCAGCTACGCCCGGGGCGGCGTCCCGCTCTACCTACTCGTTGACCGCAGCGATGCCTCCGTCACGCTCTTCAGCGATCCGGAGAAGGGGGAGTACCGCCAACACTGCACGTGCCCCTTCGGTAAACCGCTGGCCCTCCCCACCCCCTTCGCATTCGAACTGGACACATCAGACTTCCTCTGATGCCCTGATCCCTGTGACCAGGGGGTGGGCGCGGTGAACGGGCGAGAGAAGGCACTGTGGACGAGGGCCCGCCTGGGCCACGACGGCCCACCCCTGGACCTGCTCACCGCCCGCTTCGACCGCCACGTCTACGCCCCGCACGCGCATGACGAGTTCACGGTCGGCGTGACCGTCGGCGGCCTGGAGGTCATCGCCTACCGGGGCGGACGCATCCACTCGGGCCCCGGCAGCATTGTCGTACTGGAACCGGGAGAGACCCACACGGGCGGCCCCGCAGCGCCCGAGGGCTACTCCTACCGAGCCCTGTACGCGACCCCGGCCCTGCTCACGGAAGGCACCCTGAGCGGCATCCTCCCGCACTTCCGCGACCCGGTCCTGAACGACCCGGAACTGGCCACGGCCCTACGTCGAGCGCACGCGGATCTCAGCACCTGCCCCGACCCCCTGGAGACGGAATCCCGCCTCCCCTGGCTGCTCACGGCACTGGCCCGCCGCCACTCCACGGCCCGTGCGACGGACGACACGATCCCGGGTGCGAAGGACATAGCCCACGCGGTACGCGACCGCCTGGCGGACGACGTCACGTCCCCACCCTCCCTGTCGGCCCTGGCGGCAGACCTCGGTCTCTCCTCCCGCTACCAACTGCTCCGCGCCTTCCGTACGACGATGGGGTTGCCGCCGTACGCATGGCTGGCCCAGCACCGGGTGCACCGGGCACGCGCCCTGCTGGAGGGCGGCCTGCGCCCGGCTGAAGCGGCGACCCTGGTGGGCTTCGCGGACCAGGCGCACCTCACACGCTGGTTCCGGAGGGTGCTGGGGGTCACCCCGGCGGCGTACCGCAACAGCGTTCAAGACAGCAGGGGCTGAGGCGGCCGACACTCACCGCATGACTGCACGCGGCTGGTTCCTCTTCTCCCTGATGGGAGTGATCTGGGGCATTCCCTATCTGCTGATCAAGGTGGCGGTGGACGAGGTGTCCCCGTCGACGGTGGTGTTCACGCGCTGTGCGCTGGGCGCGGCCCTGCTGCTCCCCTTCGCGCTGAGGCAAGGGGGACTGGGTGGCACCGTCCGGTCCCACTGGAAACCGATGCTGGCCTTCGCGGTGATCGAGATCATCGGCCCCTGGTGGACCCTGACGGACGCGGAACGCCACCTCTCCAGCTCGACGGCCGGACTGCTGATCGCGGGCGTCCCGATCGTCGGCGTGGTCCTGGCCCGCTTCTTCGGTGAGACGGAGCGGCTGGGCCCCCGCCGCGTAACTGGCCTGGCCCTGGGCCTGTCGGGCGTAGCGTTCCTCACGGTCCCGCACCTCACCGGCGGCGACGCCCGCTCCCTCGCGGAGGTCCTGCTGACGGTGGTGGGTTACGCCACGGCGCCCTTGATCGCGGCCCGCCACCTCCGGGACGTCCCGTCCCTCCACCTGACGGCCCCGTGCCTGGCGCTGGCGGCGCTGGTGTACGCCCCGGCGGCGGCGCTGACGGCCCCGTCCACCCTCCCCTCCACGGAGGTCCTGCTGTCGCTGCTCGCCCTGGGGGTGATCTGCACGGCGGTAGCCTTCGTCGCCTTCCTGGAGCTGATCAAGGAGGTGGGCCCGACGCGGGCGACGGTCATCACGTACGTGAACCCGGCGGTGGCGGTGGCGGCGGGAGCCGTCTTCCTGGACGAGCAGCTCACCACCACGGTCGCCGTGGCCTTCGCCCTGATCCTGGCGGGCTCGGTCCTCGCGACGGCCGCGGCACCACGCCGCCCCACCCGCCCGGTACCATGGTCCACACGGCAGACGAGCCGGGCGGACGGCCGCGTGGAATCCCCCTGACGGGGACTCCCCGAGGAACGTCCGGGCTCCACAGGGCAGGGTGGTGGCTAACGGCCACCCGGGGTGACCCGCGGGACAGTGCCACAGAAAGCAAACCGCCGGGGACCTCGGTCCTCGGTAAGGGTGAAACGGTGGTGTAAGAGACCACCAGTGCCCAGGGTGACCTGGGCAGCTAGGTAAACCCCACCCGGAGCAAGGTCAAGAGGAAACACCCCGGTGTTTCTGCGCGGACGTCCGAGGGCTGCCCGCCCGAGTCCGCGGGTAGACCGCACGAGGCCGACGGCAACGTCGGTCCTAGATGGATGGCCGTCGCCCCGGCACCCGCGAGGGACCGGGGGACAGAACCCGGCGTACAGCCCGACTCGTCTGCCAGTAAGGCTCTGACCTGGCCTTATGGCCTGGTCGGGGCCTTCTGTCGTGTCTCGGCACATTCCGCTTCTACCTGCGAGTTCCCGGGAGTTCCCGCGCAAGTGTGCACGCGATGTGCACTGGGGCCCGGTGCCCGGCGGTGGGTTCGATGAGTGAGATCGCCAAGTCGCCGGAGAGGGCTGGCGGCAGCTGGGGCCTTGACCTCGACGTGTGGATCCGGCCTCCGTGCGCACTGGTTGTTGCATTCTGGAGGCTGAGTGCCCGGCCTGGGGGGGGCACGCCGCCGCCCGGCGCAGGCACGGGTGACCCGGGCGGCGGGTTGTCACAGTCAGTCTTCGGCAGTCATGGCCTCGTCGTCCGGCGTCGTGGACAGTCCGGCTGCGTCGGCGAGGTCGGGGTCCTCCAGGTTCTGGTCTCCAGCAGGGGTGTCCGACTCCTCGTTCAGAGTTCGGTCGCCGTCGGCGAGCGTCGGGAGGACGTATGCCTGGGCCAGCCCCGCGAGGTGGAGAGGGAGGGGGAGAGACAGGGCGGCGGCGTAGTCCGGGGCCTGGCGGAGCTGGTGCATGGCGAGGGCCAGCGCCTCGGGGTCGTCGGGCTTTTCCCGTATGAGGACCGCGGAGTCGTCGGCTCCGTGGCAGCCCAGTACCGCGATCTCCATCAGGGTCGGGTTCCAGGCGCTGGTGCCTGCCTGCGAGGTGAGGTTGCCTGCCGCGTTGACTCGGGTGGCGAGGCGGTCGAGTGCGGGGGAGACCGCGTGGGTTCCAGGGCGTTCGGTGGTGCTGTAGAAGACCCGCTCGCGCGACCAGGCCCTGTCCCCGTATCGCTGCCGGGGATGCGGGGCCCAGAAGCCCGCCGGCTGTCCGTGGGGCCTGCCCGGGTCGGCTGCACCCCACCACTGGGCACTTTCGCGACCGCCGCTTCCGCGCACACGCACGAGGCGCAGTTCGTCGTCCAGTCGTCCTGCCGGGGCGTGGCCCGTCTTGATCAGGTCGCGTTCGGTCTGGCCGTCCTGGAGCCATGGCCAGTGCAGTCGGCTGTTCTGAGCGTGGGTGATCAGTGCGGTGGGTTGCCCTCGGAGGGAGTGCAGCACGCGTTGGAGGAACGTTGATGTCTCTCTGCGCTGTTGAGCGAGGTTGCTGCGCCACTGCTTGCCGGTGACCTTAGGGGCATCGGGACGTGGCTCATCGTCTGGAGGCTCGGGTTCCGAGAACGCTTCGGGGTCGATCTCCGCCTGTTTCACCAGAGCGAGGAGGAACTGCGGATAGGGCACCCATTCCCCCGCGGTGTCATCCCAGCCGCGTACCGCTGCGAGGCCGTCCCCGGCGGGGAGCGGTGTGACGAGGACGGCCACAGGCAGGTGTTTGGGCAACCGCGTCGGGCCGTCCTTGCGACGTTTCACCATCCACACCGCCGCGTATTGCAGCGAGTCCGGAAGGTCCTCACCGAGGGTGTGCTGGGGCAGGACGCGGACACCAAGCTGGCGCAGTCCGTCGAGCCACGAGCTGCACGTGCGGTGGTCGAGACTGTCCGCATTGTCGATCTGCCGGTCGGTGGACGGGGTGACGACGAACTGAGTCAGCACGCCCGCGTCGGCACACCCGAGGCGGATGGCGAACTTGGGGTCCGTCGACGCTGGGCGGAACGTACTGCGGTGAGCGACTTCCACGAGGGCGAGTTCAGGGCGGGTGGGGTCCGCACCGTCCGCGCGGAGCCAGGCGCGCAGGGCACGGCGCCGTTCAGCGACGGCCGCCGCGAGTGCAGCGCCCTTGCCCTTGACCTCTGGGTCGGGCACTAGCCGGTCGCCCAGCCCGTCGGCGAAGGGCAGGCAACGCAGCCGGAGGGTGACCTCCGCCGTCCGCCACTCCAGGACGACCGGTGCTCCGGGCGTGGCCTCGTCGAAGCCCCGGTCCGTGATGTCGGCGGCACTGGCGCCGCCGTCGCCGTCGAGGCCCAGCGCCTTGGCGAACTGTTCCACCGCCTCGCCGCGTACCTCGGGCGACTGCCACAGCAGCCGAGCCTCCACCACGGGCGGGCCGGTGTGTTCCGGGCCGTGGGAGGCGATCCGGGCCTGTGCCGCGAGTGCTACGCGCCGTGCCTGGGTCTCGCGCAGCAGCTCGGCCTTCTTGGCCTCGTCGGTCCTGGGCTTGGGCCGCCGGTTCTGCGGCGCGCCGATGCCCTTGCCGCGTCCGCGCGTGAGGTCGGGTACCCGGGCCAGTGTTTCAGGGAGAGCCTGTTCGGCCCATTCGGTGAGCTGGGCCCGCTGATTGGGCATGAAGCCGGTACCGATCTCATGCTTGCCCATCCTGGTGCTGTGGACTACGGCGGCCCGGACGCCGCGGCCCTCGCCGATCCAGGAGACCGGTTCGGTGAGGAGCTGTTCGGGGTCGGGGAAGTTGCCGGCGAGGCTGAGTCCGCGCAGGATGCCGGCGGTGTCGTTCTCCGACCAGACGAACGTGTCGGCGGCTCGGTCGCGGCGCAGTCGTGCCAGTGCGTAGCGTTCGGTGGCCGGTGCGCCGGGCAGCCAGGGGATGGTGGGCCGCAGGTAGACGGTGGTGGCCTCCCGGTAGGGCAGGTTGAGGTGTTTGGTGGTGGTCCGGGGGTGGGTCGCCCAGCGGCGTACACCCCAGTGCAGGTGGAGACGCGGCCTGGGGTCGAACGGCGTGGTGTGCAGGGAGATGTTCAGCAGGACAGAGAACCACCACTCCCTGCGTTTGACGGTTCGGCACAGCGGCTGCGACATGAGTTCCGCGCCTTGGTCGCGAGGTCCCCGGGGCAGCGCCCGGAACCGCAGCTCCCCTCCCTCGAACGGGAAGGGGTCGAGGGTCAGAATGCGGCGTGCAAGGGCGTCGGTGGCGAGTTGGAACTGGCGTGGTTCTGGGGCGGCGGTACCGCCCCGGGTGGTCGGGGCGGTGAGGAGTTCGACGCCGCTGACCGGCTGCCACTCGGGCAGGTTCTGCTGCAGCTCGATGCTGGTCGCGAGCAACAGCGAGCGGTACCGGGGATCCTGCGCGGAGTCCTTGGGACCGAGGGTGCGTAGCCAGGCGTCGAGGAGTTGCTGCATGGAACGGCCGGGGAGGGGGTCGGGCACCGAGGCCGGTACGTACATCCAGAAGTCCTCGGCGGTTGGCGGTCCCGGCTCGACCGGGATACGTGGCCGCGGGCGGACGATCACGTCGGGGGCGAGGGTCTGGAGCACGCCGTCGAGTCGGCGGGTGGGCAGCGTCGGCTGCCGCTTCTGCTCGTCCCGCCCGTGGTTGTGCAGTTCGAGGAGTCCGGTATGCCAGTGTTCGGGGAAGGGCAGCGCGTGGAAGTCCTCGGTCCAGGGGGTGTCCTCCTCGGCCAGGTGGTACGCGGATCGGCGGATGTTCTTGTACATGTTGGTTCTCCCAGCGATGTCCGTACCTGGACGGGTACGCCTGCCCGGCCAAAGGAACTGGCCAAGGCGGCGGTTGGGGGTGTCAGTCAGTCCGCCGCTCGCGGGCCCGGTGACGTCCCCATGGCGCACAGTGCTTCGTACAGCGGGCTGTAGAGCAGCTTGACGAGTGCGGCGTCGGCGGGGTCGATGCGCACGCCGTACGCGACGGTGTCGGTGTCGCTCTGGGCGAAGTACGGCGCCAGGACATCCCGCAGTCGGAGGAGCAGCCCCGGGTCACCTGCGCGGCGTGGACGACGGCTCTGGCCTGTGAAGGGGGCCTGTGCTGCGGCCAGTCGCGGTGCGAAGGCCGCGTCGACGAACACGACGCGGGCGGGTACGCCACCGCGGACGAGGCGGCCGATGACCTGCCAGATGGTGACGAGCTGGTCCCAGACGAAGGACGCCTTCTCGTCATCGGAGAGCGAGGAGTAGATGTAGGGCCGTGACAGTACGTGCCGCCACACTCCGCGTGCGGTGGTTCTGAAGGCGCTGCCTGCCGCGTTCAGGTCCCCGGCCTGGGTGACCATGTCGCTGAACGTCCCTTCGTTCGCCAGCTTCAGTTGACCGCGTACGAACCGCGTTGCCCAGTCGTTGATGGCGAAGACTGCCAGGGAGAGGTCGTCGGGGCGGGGGTGTGGGCGGACCAGGAAGAACACCGTCCCGAACGCCGCCACCTTCTCCTCGCCGGGCCGTTGGGGGGCGGTGAGGATGTTGTGTCCTCGCTCCACGGCGAGGAGGGGCGCCACGAGCAGTTCGGCGTCCGGGTCGTCGGCGAAGGAGGCGAGGTCCCCACGCCGGACCGCTCCCGCACCCGATCCCGTGCCCGGCGCCTGGCTCCGCGTCGGCGCCGTCCCGTCGACGGCGGCCTCCAGTTCGGCGTCATCGGCGGCCAGGACGCGTACCCGGCCACGCCAGCGCGGGATCTCGTTCAGGGCGCTGGCGGCCACTTTGGCTTCCGCGTAGCTGCCCACCAGGAGCAGGGCACGTTTGCGGCGCTGGTCGGAAATTCGCGCGAGTTCACTCTGGAGAGGGGAGGAATTGCCGTCGCTCCGGGGCCGGGCGAGCCGGTCGACCATCAGACGCAGGACGTCCTCGCGCTGGTCGGGATCCTGACCGGAGAGCCGGATCGGCTGTCCTGCGGCGTCGTACAGGAACTCGGGGCGGAAAACCGTCTTCCGGATGGCGTCGAGAGCCTTGGGCTGCGGTTTCAGTACGGCCTGGACGGGGGCGAGGACGTGTGCCCGGGTGGAGGTGCCTGCCCAACTGGTGCCCGACATCAGCAGCACGTGCGGGCCTGCCGTGCCGCGGCCCGGGTCGGCGCCGAGCTGGGAGAGACCCAGGAGCAGTTCCCGGCCCACGCCCGCGCAACGGAAGAAGCGCAGGGTGCCGGTGCGGTGTCCGTCCTTGTTGCGGGCGGCGGCCCGTTCGTCCACCAGGTACTGGAAGCCCAGGACGTTGCCCATGGGTGCTTCGGGCAGCAGTGGCGCGTAGTCGAGGGGCGGGCGACGGGTCAGCTCGTGGGCCGCGGAGTCCAGCCGTAGCGCTGCCTCCACCTGAGGCCAGAGGAACGTCACCCGGTCCAGGCGTTGGTGTAGGGCGGCGAGGACGAGGGTGAACTCCAGACGTCGCGCGTTGAGGTCACGCCACTCCTCGGTGAGTGGTAGGTCCTCGGGGGCAGGCTTGTTGCCTCGCTCGGCAGCGGGCACGGGCCGCTGTTCCGGGCCCGGCGCTCCGACAAGGAAGGAGTCGAGGAGCGCGCGGACACGGCGCCGTGTCCGCTTCTCGTCGAGGGTGTGCAGGACGTCGTGGGCGAGGGCGGTGAGCTCGTCGGCGGGGGTTCCGTAGGGGCCGCGTCCGCCCAGCGGATCGTCGCGGAACGTGTCGAAGAACTCGGTGATCTCGGTGCGTCGCTCTGCCCAGGGAGCGTCGGGGACGGGGGAGTCGACATCGGCCTCGAGCCCGTCCTCGTCCTCGTAGAGTGCGCTCTCGTCCTCGACGTCCCCTTCGTTCGTGATGTCCGGCCGCCCGGCGGCCTGGTCCCGCGTGAGCGGGTACCAGGCGTGCAGCAGCTTCTCCTGGAGGGTCCATGCACTGAAGTAGTCGATCTGCACCCAGTCCCGCAGGCTTCCGTCGTCGATGAGCATGGCGTACAGCCGGTCCGCGGCCGAACCAACGACGTCCAGGGCGGCGGACCACCGTTCCACGTCCTGGTCGGAGAGCTGCAGCCGTCCCTGCCGGGCGAGTTCGGCGATCTCGTGGGTCTGCAGCTGGTCGAGCCACGAGTCGGAGACACCGGTGGTGACGAGCGTGGCCGACGGGGCGAACATCTGGTCGAGCTGCATCTGTACACGATCGGCCTCGTCGACGACGACGATGTCGCTGCGCAGACAGGCCAGCTCCAGATAGCGCAGGCGCTCGGCGTTCAGCTGACGCGGAACCGCCGTCTGGACGAGACTGGCTGGGTTGGCCACCCAGATCAGCGCGTCCACGAGGTCACGCGCAGCGGAATGCCGGGGGCAGACGCTCCACAGCGGACAGGCGTGCGGGGTGCCCAGGTCCTCCTCATCGGTGTCGGTGTCGTCCGTGGCGCCCTCCCCGTCGACGGCGCCTCGGGCTCGTTCGAGCTCGCGTACCGCGCGCTCGGCCGCAGGCTCCTCGGCGGTCCCCTGGCGCCGGGTGGGGTGAAGGGCACCGCAGGGCGCGTCGGTGTAGCGCAGAGGTTCGGACGCGTCGAGTGCGCGCAGGGCGTCCAGCGGGCAGGCGGTGCTGAGGTGGGCGAAGGCGGGTCCGGTGTGAGCCAGTAGGGAGTGTTCTCCCCGTGCGGCGAGTCTGCGGTGCAGCCGCTGGGTGTGCTGGGGCCGCGTCGTGCCCCCCTGCACCAGGGCGGCGTTCAGGCCGAGCGTGCGAAACAGCTCGGTCAGCGTCAGTTGTTCGGCCACGTCGCCGACGACGAGAGTGATGCGCAGGCCGTTGTGGTGCGCCCAGACGGCCAGCAGGGTCATCAAGGTCGACTTGCCGGCGCCGACCATGCCGACGAGGTGGGTGAGCCGGTCGAGCGGCAGCGCGGACGCCGCTTCGAAGACCGTCCCGTCCGGGGTACGGGTGTCGAGGTCGAGTTGGGCGAGACGCTGCTCCCAGTTCCCGGCCTTCAGCGCGCGCCGCTGCTCCTCCGCGTCCATCCATCGTGCGATGTCGGCGAGTTCGTCGAGAGGTACGTCGAGAGGGCCTGCTGTGGCGGGGCGTTCGGTGGTGAGGGGGTGGCCGGGGAATGGGTCCCGCACAAGATCGGCGGGGACGGTGACGGAAGTCCGCCGGTGGCGGCGGTCCATGAAGCGATGTTCGCCCGCCTGCGCTGGGGGAAGAACCTTCGTGCCGAAGCCGGGAAGGTTCGCGAGCGCGTCGTCGTAGGTGGTGAAGCGGTCGGCCGCCACCTTGAGGGGGACCCGGTAGGCGGGCTCCCCTGCTGCCGGGACGCGGTACGCGCGCAGCCGTTCGGGCAGTTCCAGGTAGGCGTCCAGGCTCTGCTGCCACATCCGGCCGCGGCGCATCGGCCAGAGCAGGTGTCGGGCCGCGGCGAGCGCGACCTGTTCGGTGGTGCCAGTGGGGAGCTTCGAGGCCCGCGCGAAGGCGAGGCCGTAGCCGCACAGGAGCGTCCACGCCCCGCGGGCAGCGTGACCGGGCGCCACGGTTTCCATCAGCCGCAGAGCGAGCTCGACCTGGCAGAGCAGAGCGGGCCGGGTCCCGGCGTGTTCTTCGGGCCATGGCCTCAGTGCGGCGACGACCGGCTGGTACCAGCTGCTGCGGTCACGCATGGTCTGCTCCCTTCTTCCCGGCGTCGTCGGTCGCCGCCGTCTGGTCTCCGGACCGGGACGACGCTGTGCGTGCCCCGTCGTGCCCCCTGGCCGGGGGCACGGTGTGCAGGGGCGCGATGGAGGCGTCCGGCCCACGTTCGCCGGACAGCCGCAACCGTGCCGTCCGTTTCAGCTGGTCGTCCGTCAGCAGTCGCAGCCCGCCCGCCCCCGCGCCCCGCTCCTTGGCGTACACGGCCAGATAGTCACGGCGGGCGCGCACCCGGAACGCGGGCACCACCCAGCAGGCTTCGTCGTACGGAGGCTCGGGCCTGACGGCGGCGGCGGCGCGTCCGAGGAAGGCGGGGTGTGCCCAGTCCTTGACGTCGACGGCCCACACGTGACCGTCGGGGAAGGTGATGCGAAGGTCGTACGCGTCGAAGCCGGGCCACATCTCGACGGTGAGGCCCAGGGCGCGTAGCTCGCCCTCCAGGCAGACTTCGGCACGTCCTGGGCCGGTGACGAACTGCCGCAAGGGCTTCCGCAGCTGACGCAGCTCGCCCACCTCCGACGCGACGAGTTCCCGGCCGTGCGGTGGGGGGCCCTGGTGTCGGCACTGGTCGCGCTCGCACCACCACTCGGTGTCGGACACCGGATGGAGCAGGGTCAGGCAGCGGTGACAGCACAGGTACGCACCGTCCCGGCGGAACCCGAGCGGGACGGGGGCGTAGATCTCCTCGACGAGGAAGCGCACGGGGTCGAGGAAGAGGTCGGTGCTCACCTCTGCCCAGTCCGCCTCGGTGAGGACGGGCCGATTCACCAGGAGGCGACGGAACGCCGTGTACGACTCGGGTGACGACACGGCCCGGCAGGCGCGCAGGGCCTCGTGGATCACCAGGCGGTCGTACTGCCGTCCGGTGCTGTCGCCGTATCCCCGAACGGCGAGCTCGTGGCAGAGCTGCGAGGGCTCTCCGGAATCCTCGTCGATCAGCCGGTCCGCGGTGTCGAACAGGTCGGTGGGCAGTCGGTCCAGGGGCCAGCTGCCCAAGGGACGGGCGCGGGCCCAGCGCATCATCTCGGGCACCCCGGCCGGGGGCTTGGCGCCGTTGCGCAGGCACTGGAGTACCAGGGCGTCCAGGGCCCGCTGGGCGCTGGCCGGGTAGGGCAGGGTGAAGGAGTCGAGGCAGTCGACGGCCGCCAGGTGCAGTACGGCGGTGGCCACGTCCCGCAGGAGGACGACATCGGGATTGGACAGCCAGTCCGGTACGAGCTGTTGGTCAGGCATGGGGCGGGGCGTCTCCTCGCGGCGAGGTCCGCGCGTCGGGGCTCGGCGGGCGCGGATGGTCGGTGACGTAGGCGGTGCCGGGCCGACACCAGGTCCGGGCCTGGCAGCCGTGGCAGTGGCGTCCGGTCCTCGGCTCGTAGGTGGTGTCATTGAGGAGTGGCTGGGAGAGTCCGGCGATGACGGCCCGGGCCTCGTCGACGTTCTCGGCGCGGCCGGGGTCGATGGTTTCGAGGCGACTTTCCCCGTGGCCTTCGCGTAGGTGCTCCAGTTCGACCCAGGAGCGGCGCGGGTCATCGCCCAGCGCTCCCGCGTGGAACAGCAGGACGCCGAGAGCGAGCTGGGGATAGGCGTGGAGCAGGGCCTCGCGTTCCCACAGCGGACGAGCCGACGTCTTGGTCTCGCGCCAGATCCACCGGCCACGGTGGGTGTACACCAGGTCGGGTACGGCGAGGACGACGATGTCGAGTTCGGGCACGTAGGCCGTGACCCGATGCTGTACGAGCACCTGCTCGTCGGCGTCAAGTCCGTTGAGGGGGCACAGGAGCCGGTGTTCCGCGAGCATCCCGGCGGCCTCGCGTGCGGAGGCGTCGTCCAGTCCGGCCCTGGCCCGTACCGCCGTCGGTTCGGGGGTCGCTCGGTCCCGGCAGCCGCGCACCGGGCGATCGGCGTGCTCTGCGTCGAGCCAGGCGTCGACGGCTCTGCCGCGCCGTGCCCCCCGGTCCTCGGCGGAGAGGTCATTGAGGTGCAGTCGCCGCGCCAGGTGGTACTGGGCCGGGCATTCGGCGTACAGCCGCAGGTCCCAGGCGGAGACAGAGCGGCGTTGGCGGGCGGGAGTCGGAGGGCGCCCGCCCCACAGCCGCGGGGCGCGTTTCAGCTCCGTGCAGCCGGCGATGGCCTTGCAGTCGACACAGCTCTCCCCGGGCTGCACGCCGAGCTCGGTGGCAGCCGTGACGAAGGCAGGTACGGCGTCGTCCCTGAACCGCTGCCTCGCCTCGGCGGGGTCCGCGGAGAGCAGTTCTTCCACAGACCCGTCGGCGCACCCGATGTCGAAGACGCGGACCAGTCGGGGCAGGCGGGCGCTCTCGGTCGCGGTGGGCGGAGGGTGGGCGCGTTGCTTGCGGCGAGGCGTGGGCGCGCCGAAGGCCATCACCTGTGCGACGGCGCCGAGTTCCGCGTCGGGGCGGTCGGTCTTGGCCCGGCCCATGGAAGGCAGCCACAGGTCGCGCACCCTGCCGTCGGAGGAGGCGTACATACGGCCCCAGAGGGTGTGCTCGTACTGCCGGGCGCCGCGCGCGTCGGGAGCGTCCGTGCGGCGCGTGCGCCATGTCCATGGCTGCTTCACCGGCTTGGTCTCAGGCAGCCCGGCCTCGGCGGCGGCCGCCTGTTCACGGGTACGGGCGGCCACGTAGCGCTCCAGGGCGTGGGCGGTCCACGCCAGGTGGGCGGGGTGGACCGGGGCGCCCCATCCCCGGAAGGGGCCGTGGGTGCGGCGCAGTTCCTCGCGTACCCGCTCCACGGACCATCCCTCGTGTTCCAGCAGGTCAAGGGCGGTGAACAGAGGGCCGAACCCGAACTCCTCGCGGGGTGGCCGCCGGAACGGCACGGCCGGATCGGCGAGGAGCAGGGGCCGCAAAGCGGTGCGTCGGTGGGTGGGACAGGCCGCGTCGTCGGGCCGGGCCATCCGGGGGCTCGCCCTGATGAGCCAGCTGTCGCCTGCGACGCCGGGCAGGTTCTGCATGGTGACCCCCGTGGAGGCGGCATGGGCAGGAGGGTGCCCAGAGCAACGGGAGTCCGAGGACCTCCGGGCACCCCCTGAGCATGGCACAGGGCTGTGAACTTAGTCCATGCACGGCTCGCGGTCAGAATGTTTCACGGTACGCTGGTGGGTCTGATGCGCAGTGGTGCGAAGGGGCACGGTGGTGGACGCGGATACGTACAGGCCCGGCGTGGGTGATCTGGTCGACGGGCGCTACGAGTTGAAGGACTCTCTGGGCAAGGGCGGGATGGCCCAGGTCTGGCGGGCCGCAGAGGTGTCCGGGGGGCGGGAGGTGGCGGTGAAGTTCCTGCGCCACGACTCCGAGGACCTGTACTGCCTCGACCCGTACGAGCTGGAGGCCGAACTCGCCGTCAGGAATGCCAGGTTCCGGCGCGAGGCCAACCTCCTGGGCACGCTCGACCACCCGGGCATCACCGAACTGTACGGGAGCGGATCGCACCGGGGCGTCCCCTACATCGCCATGCGCCTGGTGACCGGAGTAAGTCTGCGGACCTTCCTCGATGAGCACAGCCCTCTGCCCCTGGCCACGGCGGTTGCCGTCGCCGTCCAGGTGGCAGGGGCGTTGGCCTGCGCGCACACGCTCCCGGTCGTGCACCGGGACCTCAAGCCCGCGAACATCATGATCGATGAAGAGGGGTGGGTCGTCCTCATCGACTTCGGCATCGCCAAGCCGCTGCACGCCGACGCCACCCGTTACACGGCGCACGGCTCGACGCTTGGCACCCGCGGATATCTGGCGCCGGAGCAGCTCCTGGAGCGCGAGCCCACCACGCGCACGGACGTCTACTGCTTCGGTTGCATCTTCTACGAACTCCTCACCGGGCGGCCCCCGTTCCCGCTGGGCGCGGAGTCCGGCCTGACCGACAAGCACCTCAACGAGGAGCCGCTGCCACCGAGCACGTACGCCGCGGGCATCCCGGAGCCGATCGACGATCTGGTGCTGCGGATGCTCGCCAAGAAGCCCGAGCGGCGCCCGGCCGTTGACGAGGTCCTGGAGGTCCTCAACCCGTTCGCCCCGGGGGTCGGCGATTCCGAGCCCAGGCCCCGTACCCACCCCGACCCCACCGCCCCCATGCGTCGGCCGCGGGAGCGGGCTGTTCGTCCCCGGCCGGTCCCTCCCGCGTTGCCCGGCACGTCCGCACCGGCCGATGAGTGGCTGGACGCCCGCGAGGTGGAACAGCTCTGTGCACAGGCCGAGTCGGAGATCGCGTCAGGTGAGCCAGGCGACGCGACCGCCCGGCTGCACGGTCTGACAGGACGGGTACGCAAGGAGTGGGGTGAGCGGCGCCCTCTGGTGCGTCGCGTGTGGCAGAGGGCTGCGGACGGACTCCGCCTCTCCGGCAACTTCGGCGTCGCGGCCCGCCTCTACCAGACGGTCGAGGACGATCTCATTCACGGGGACGGCCCCGCCGAGCGGGCCGACCGCGCGCTGATCCGGCTGCGCACGGCCGAGTGCCGGCTCACGTTCGGGGAACTGGAGGAGGCCATCGCGGCGGTTGACACGGCGGGCCGCACCGCCGCCGGACTGCCACCGGAACTCGCGGCTCGCGTCGAGGCCGTACGGCACGCGGTCGACACCCAGCTCACGGCCCGCCTGGCCGAGCCCAGGCACACGGAGGCGTGAGGTCGGCTGGTGTGAGCGAAGCCGATGCGCTACGCCTGGTTCGCCAGGCGTCCGGCCGCCAGTTCGTCGCCGAGGTCGCGGACAAGGCTGGTGCCGAGGTCGGCCGCGCGGCGCAACAGCCCGTCGAAGGCGGTGAGTTCGCGGAACGCCTGTCCGTAGCGCCGCTGTTCTGTGAGGGGAAGCTGGCGGATCTGGAGACGGCGGACGTCGATGCGGGATGAGTTTGTGGTGTGGGTGCCGGCCTGCCGGGCATTGGCGGGAGCCCGCAGTGAACCGGCGAGGAACCAGGCGTCGAGCTGTTCGGGCTGTACGCGCACGACGTGCAGTTGTGGGCCGAGGGCGGTCGGCGGACCCGCGTGGACCCAGGCGGAGAAGGCGCGGGCGGCGCCCACCACCACGATGTCCCCGGGTTCGGCGATCACGGCCTCGTCGGCTGCCGCGGTGCCGGGAGCGAGCCAGTTGCGGGGTTCGCCGTCCACCAGAAGATCGGGGATGGTCAGGAGGGGGATACCGTCGGCGGACGGCGGGCCGACGTGGATCGAATCCTCCGGTGGCTGCTGGCCGCCGAGCAGGGTGAGCGCCCCGGCCCGGGCGAGCTCGGCGACCGTGGTCGCCGTCGGTGTGTCCGCCTCGCCCGTGGCGAGGTCGAGCGCCGCGAGCCGCCTGGCCGACTTGTTCACCTTCGCGGTGAGTCCGGTGAACTCCCGCCAGGATGCCGCCAGTCGGGGTGCGGTGTCCGCCGGGGACGGAGCAATGTGACGTCCAGGCGTCAGGTCGACCTCGTCGTTGAGGAGTTCGATGACGGGCACCTGTCGTACATAGGCAGGGGCCTGTGGGGAGTCGACGGCGTCGCGCACGAAAGCGCTGATCGCCGCCCAGTCGGGGGTCCACTTCTCCTCCGGGTCCCGGGGGAAGCGCGAGGCCGCGTCGGCGACCAGCAGCCGATCGCCCATCGGTGTGCCTTCCCCGGGGGCGGGCATCCGCAGCACCCACAGGTGCAGGGAGACGCTGTGCGGTGCGGCGCAGCCCGGCGGCAACGCGATGACGGCCCGCAGCTGCCCGGTGCGCAGCAGCGAGCCGCGGATGCGGCGGCCGGCCTTCCTGGCCGCGACGGCGGGCGGCAGCAGCAGTACCGCGGCGCCGCCGGGCCGCAGCTGGGCCAGGCAGTGCTGGACCCAGGCGAGTTCGGGCTCGGTGCGCGGGGGAAGACCGTGACTCCAGCGGGCGTCGGTGGCCAACTCCTCGTATCCCCAGTCCCGTTCGTTGAAGGGCGGGTTGCACAGGACGATGTCGGCGGGGGTGCCGGAGAACGGGTCGTCGCGTAGGGAGTCCGCAGCCCGCACGGAGACCTGCGCCCGCTCCTTCCCCTCCTGTCCCCCGTTCTCGACGAGGGCCACGCGGGCGTCCGCCAGCGAGGCGAGGACGGCGTCCCGGTCACTGCCGAGGAGTGTGAGCGCCTCGCCGCCGGACGCCCGCACGGCGTCGGCCGCGGCCAGGAGGAGGTGCCCGGGGCCGCAGGCGGGGTCCATGACCGTGGTGCCGCCGGAGCTGTCCGGGCTGTCGCCCGCCATGCCGTCGGCCGCCCCGAGGGCGAGTTGTGCCATGAGTGCTGCCAGCGGTTCCGGGGTCGTGGCGATCTGGCGCACATGGACGTCGAGCCAGCGGCGCAGCAGAAACGCGAACGTCTCCGTGGCCCCCTCACGCTGCCCGAGATCCACGGCCCGTTCGATCAGTTCCCGGGTGTCGGCACGGATCCCCTCACCTTTGTCGGTCACCCGCCCGGAGAGGAGGCGTCCTACCTCGGCGATCGTGGCCCCGGTCTCGTCACGCCCGCCGAGCGCCTCGAAAGCGGGCCAGAGCCATTCCCTCTCGGCGGACCTCTTCAACTTCTTGTTGTCGCGCAGCCAGCCCTCGATGTCGGTCAGGGAGAACTGAGGGTTGGCGTCGGTGCCCGCGATCCGTTCGGGGAAGGACGGATGCCGTCGCCGCCAGTTGCTCACCGCGGCTCGTCCCACACCCGCTAGGCGGGCGATTTCGGCCAAGGTCACCGGTACGGCGCGCGACGTGGACATCTACACTCCCAGGGCGTTTCTGGTGGAGGGAGGACTTTCCCCTCGGTGATGGGTGTGCGATCAAGTCACCCTTGCTCCGAACTGCACCCGTCAGCGTACATGACCATTGACTTTGTTCACAGATGCGAAAAGGCGGGTTTGGCGCGTGTGTCGCGTTCCGACCGGCGAGGCGCGAGGGTCAGTGCCGTGGTCGGCCGTTCCGCCCCCATGCCGTCCATGCCCGCACCGGCCGGGCCTCGGGCCCCATCGGATGGGTGAAGGGCCGCAGCGGGTCAACCTCGGCCCACGGGACGAGTGCCTGTTCGGGGGTGCGGCGCTCGGGCAGCCACACGGCGAGGCGCCGCCACACCTCACCGGCGTGGGCGGGCCGCTCGTCGGGCTCCTTGGCCAGCAACTGGAGTACCAGAGCCTCCAGTTCGGAGGGGATGCCCGCGCGGAGCCTGCCGGGCGGGACGGGCGGCTGCTCAAGGATCATGCCGGGCAGCATCAGTTCGGACTCGTGCGTGAAGACCGGTTCGCCCGTCAGCATCGCGTACAGCAGGCAGCCCAGTGCGTACAGGTCGGTGCGCGGGTCGACCGGCTTGCCCTGTACCTGTTCCGGCGCCATGCACTCCAGGCTGCCGGGGCGCTCGCCGGTCGTGGTGAGACCCGTGGTGTCCGGGTCGAGGAAGGCGGCGACGCCGAAGTCCAGGACCTTGACCACGCCGTCCGTGCGGATCACCACGTTGCTGCCCTTGAGGTCGCGGTGCACGACCTCGCGGGCGTGCACCGAGCCCAGGACGGAGGCGATCTGGACGCCGATCGACGCGGTCTCCTCGATGGAGAGCGGGGCTGCCTCGGCGATCCGGTCGTCGAGCGGGGGCCCGATCACGTACTGCATGACGAGAAAGCGGGTGCCGTTCTCCTCGCCGAGGTCGTAGACGGTGGCGAGGCCCGCGTGGTCGAGTCGCGCGACGGCCTGCGCCTCCCGGCGGAACCTTTCGGCGTCGCGGGCGCGCTGCTCCTCGGTGAGTCCCGGATCGACGTTCATGGTCTTCAATGCCACGTCCCGGCCCAGGTTCTCGTCGTGGGCGAGCCAGACGACTCCCATGCCGCCCCGGCCGATGAGGCGCTTGATCCGGTAGCGACCGGCGATCAGTGTTCCGGTGTCCATTCGCGCTGCGGCCCGTCCCCTCCGTGTCCGTGCCCTGCCGCGCCCTGCCCGGGCTGGTGTCAGGGAGAGTGTGGCACGGCGGCGCTTCGAATGCTCCTCGGACGACGCTTTATTTGTTGACTGAGTTCACATGTTCTTGCTCTAATGGGGTGACGACGGGGCGGTTCGTCCCGTGTGCCTCACCCACTACGGTGATGCGTGGATTACGTCGGGAGCTAGTGAGGATCACGTGGACGTCTTCGAGGTGCACCGTCGGCTCATCCGGGACTACAAGGAGTACACGTCCGGATCGGTGGTGATCGACGACCCACGGATCGGCGAGCAGGTGTCCAAGTCCCTTGCCGACGGCGACCAGTGGCCCGACCCCTGGCTCTCGCTCAACCCGAGCTTCGCCAGCGGCGGCACCGTCGACCACCTCGCCGACGACCTCGGCCTCCTCCACCCCGAGTGCAAGCGGATCTTCCGCACCGGCAAGGACAAGCAAGGTGCGACGGTCCGTCCCATCCGCTTCCACCGGCACCAGCGTGACGCCATCGAGGCCGCCGACTCGAAGGACTCGTACGTCCTGACGACTGGCACCGGCTCCGGAAAGAGCCTCGGCTACATCGTGCCCATCGTCAGCCGCATCCTGCGCGAGAAGCGGCCTGGCGACCCCCCGAGCATCAAGGCGATCATCGTCTACCCGATGAACGCCTTGGCCAACAGCCAGCGGGGCGAGCTGAAGAAGTTCCTCACCGCCGGATACGGCGAGGGCAACGAGCCCGTCACGTACGCCCGCTACACCGGCCAGGAGAAGCAGTCCGAGAAGGACGCGGTCCTCGACACGCCACCGGACATCCTGCTCACCAACTACGTGATGCTGGAACTGATGCTCACCCGCCCCGAGGAGCGCAAGCAGCTCATCGGCCGGGCCAAGGGCCTGCGCTTCCTCGTCCTGGACGAACTGCACACCTACCGCGGCCGTCAGGGCGCCGACGTCGCCCTGCTGGTCCGGCGCGTGCGGGAGGCGTGCGAGTCGCCCGCCCTGCAGTGCGTCGGCACCTCCGCCACCATGTCCACCAAGGGCACCCCCGCCGCCCGCCGCCGTGATGTCGCCGAGGTCGCCTCCACGCTCTTCGACACGGAGATCTCCCCGGACCGGGTGGTGGGCGAGACCCTGGTCCGCGCGACCGGCGAGAAGCCCCCCACGCGTGCCGAACTCGCCGCCTGTGTAAGCGAGAACAACCCGCCGCTGGAGTACGACGCACTGAAGGCCGACCCGCTGGCCCGCTGGGTCGAGACCGCCTTCGGTCTCACCGAGACCACCGACGAGGACGGCACCCGCCTGCTGGTGCGTGCCAAACCCACCACCGTGGAACTCGCCGCGCGTGCCCTGCGCGAGGACGCCTTCGACGTCCCGCGCGACGCGCCCGACGACGAGCGGTACACCGCCTGCGCCCAGGCCATCCGGTCCACGCTCCGGGCCGGCACGAAGGCCCGCGACGCTGACGACCGCGCGCTGTTCGCGTTCCGCCTCCACCAGTTCCTTTCCAAGGGCGGCTCGGCATACGTCTCCCTGGAGCCGGCGGACAGCCGCCACATCACCCGCACCTACCAGCAGCGGGTGCCCGGAGAGCCGGAGAAGCTCCTGCTGCCGCTGTCCTTCTGCCGCGAGTGCGGTCAGGAGTACCTCACCGTGGCCCGCGAGCAGAGCGACGACGGCACGGTCTCCTTCCGCACCCGTGAGGACGCGGACGACGAACAGGGCTACCTCTACCTCTCGGCCTCCAACCCGTGGCCCGAGCGTGTCACGGACGCGATCGACCAGCGCCGCTTCCCCGACAGCTGGCTCACCCTCGACCCGAAGAAGGGCACGCCCGTCCTCACCACGAGCCGCAAGAAGCGCGCCCCGCAGCCGGTGTGGGTGAGGCCCGACGGCACGGCGGTGAACAAGGACGGGGACGCCCTGTACGCCGCCTACGTACCCGCCCCGTTCCTGTTCTGCCTGGAGTGCGGGGTCAGCTACGAGCAGGTCAGGGAGCGCGACTTCGCCAAGCTCATGACGCTCGACCAGGAGGGCCGCTCCACCGCCACCTCCGTCGTCAGCGCCTCCATCGTCCGCCACCTCAAGAGCCTGCCCGCGGACGAACTCGACGAGGACGCACGCAAACTGCTCACCTTCGTCGACAACAGGCAGGATGCCAGCCTGCAGGCGGGGCACTTCAACGACTTCGTCATGGTCACCCAGCTGCGCGGCGCCCTCTACCGCGCCATGCTGAAGGCGGGAGAGGCGGGCCTGCGCTGGAAGCGGCTGGGCGAGGAGGTCGTGGCCGCCATGGGACTGGCCCGTCACGAATACGCCAACAACCCCACCGAGGTGGAGGCGCTCGCCGAGGAGACGCTGAGCGCCCTGGCCCAGGTGGCCGAGTACCGGCTCTTTCTCGACCTGGAGCGCGGCTGGCGAGTCACCATGCCCAACCTGGAGCAGACCGGTCTGCTGGGCCTGGAGTACGCGGGGCTCGACCAGATCGCCCAGGACGAGGAGCGCTGGCAGCGTGCCGCCGGGCCGCTGCGCACCGCGACTCCGGCGACCCGGCTCGACCTGGCGCGCGTTCTCATGGACGAACTGCGCCGCCAGCGCGCCGTGGACACCCCGTACTTCACCGAGGCCAAGTTCAACGAGCTGCGCAAGGAGTCCGCCAAGCTCAACGACGCCTGGGCCATCGCGGAGACCGAGGCCGCGCCCCCCGCGCCCGGCGTCGCGGTGGCCCGCTCCGGCCGGCCCGGCCGCTCCGGGCGCACCCGCAGCGAGCTGAACCTCACCGGCCGCACCGCCTTCGGCCGCCACGTCCGCAAGTCGGAGACCTTCCCGGACTGGAACCACGATCTCTCCCTCGACGACGCCCAGGACGTGATCCGCGACCTGCTCGACATCCTCGCCGACGGCGGCGTCCTGAGCCGGGTCACCCAAGGTCGTGGCGAGGACCCCGGCTACCAGATCCACCACCCGGTGATCCGCTGGCACGCCCGCGACGACGAGCACGGCGCGGTGGACCGGCTGCGCCGCACCTACCGCACCGGCCGGGGACCCCGCGTCAACGCCTTCTTCAAGGGCCTGTACAGGGAGGTCGCGTCCACCTTCGCCGGACTGCACGCCGCCGAGCACACCGCCCAGGTCCATCCCGAGGTCCGTGAGGAACGGGAGCACCTGTTCAGCAAGGGGCTGCCGCTGCCCCTGCTGTACTGCTCGCCGACGATGGAGCTCGGTGTCGACATCGCCAGCCTCAACGCCGTCAACCTCCGCAACGTCCCGCCGACCCCCGCGAACTACGCCCAGCGCTCCGGCCGCGCGGGCCGCTCGGGCCAGCCCGCCCTGGTCACCACGTACTGCGCGACCGGCAACAGCCACGACCAGTACTACTTCAACGGCCGCTCCGACCAGATGGTCGCCGGCACTGTGGCGCCGCCCCGCCTCGACCTGGCCAACGAGGACCTGCTCGCGTCGCACGTGCACGCCATCTGGCTCGCCGAGACCGGCCTGGAACTCGGCCGCACCATGACCAGGATCCTCGACACCGACGGCAAGACCCCCTCGCTGGAGCTGCTGACCGGAGTACGGGAGCAGATCGGTCGCCCGGCCGCCCAGCAGCGCGCCCTGGTACGGGCCCGCACCGTCCTCGCGGGCTGCGTCGACGCCCTGCGCGAGACGTCCTGGTGGCACGAGCAGTGGCTGGAGGACACCGTCACCAAGGCCCCCGGGCGTTTCGACGAGAAGTGCGGACGCTGGCGGAACCTGTACCGCAAGGCCCTGGAGGAGCGGGAGATCCAGCACGACAACATCCGCAACCGCACGGCGACCGGCCGCTCCCAGGCCCAGGCCGTCCGCCGCCGCGCCCAGGCGGAGAACCAGATCGCCCTCCTGGAGAACAGACAGGGAGGCGAGCGCACGGTGCTGTCCGACTTCTACCCGTACCGCTACTTCGCCTCCGAGGGCTTCCTGCCCGGCTACTCCTTCCCCCGGCTGCCACTCGCCGCGTACATCCCCGGCACCGGCCGCACCAGCCGCGGCTACGAGGGCGACTACCTCCAGCGGTCCCGCTTCATCGCGATCCGCGAGTTTGGGCCGGGCGCGCTGATCTACCACGAGGGCAGCCGTTTCAAGGTGGACCGGGTGCAGCTTCCCCCGGACACCAGCGGCGAACTGACCACCGAGAGCGCCAAGGTGTGCCAGAGCTGTGGCTATCTGTCCCCCGAGGAACAGCGCGAGGACACCTGCCTGGGCTGCGGCAGCGCGTACGGAGACCCCCGCACCGGGCTGCTGCACCTGCACACGGTCTTCACCCACCGCCGCGACCGGATCTCCTCCGACGAGGAGGAGCGCCAGCGCACGGGGTACGCGGTGGAGATCTCCTACCGTTTCAAGCAGCACGACGACGGCCGGGACGGTTCACTGCGCGCCGAGGCGAAAGCCGCGGCCGGCCGCCTCCTCGCCGAGCTGGTCTACGGCGACAGTGCCACCGTCCGGCTGACCAACCTGGGCTACCGCCGCTCGGTCGCCAAGGGCGAGATCGGCTTCTGGCTCGACCCGGTCACCGGCCAGTGGCTGGCCGGCTCCACCGGCAGGCCCGGCACGAGCGCGCCCGGACGGGAGACCCCGGTGGAGGACGAGGGCCTCGCCGACGCGGAGAAGGCCGTGCGCAAGATCCCCGTCATCCCGTACGTCCAGGACACCCGCAACATCCTGGTCCTCAAGCTCGCGGCCCCCGTCGACAAGGACACCGCGATCACCCTCCAGTACGCGCTGGAGCGGGGCATCGAGGCCGAGTTCCAGCTGGAGGACTCCGAGCTGGACACCGAGGAGCTGCCGCCGCACGACGGTCCCCGCGAGCGGCTGCTGTTCATCGAGAGTGCCGAGGGCGGCGCGGGCGTCCTGCGCCGCCTCCAGGCCGAGCCCGACGCGCTCGCCCGCGCCGCCCGCCGGGCCCTGGAGATCGCGCACTTCGACCAGGTCGGGCGCGACCGGGGAGCCGAGAAGCGCAACGGAGACCCGTGCGAGAAGGGCTGCTACGACTGCCTGCTCTCCTTCGGCAACCAGCGCCACCACCGGATGATCGACCGCCACCTGGTGAAGCAGTTGCTGATGGACTTCGCGGGCGGCGAGGTCGGCTCCAGCCACGCGGGCCGCACCCGCGACGAGCACGCCGACGCGCTCATCAAGGGCGCCGACTCCTCCCTGGAGGAGCGGTTCGTCGCCTACCTGAGGACCCACGGCCACCGCCTGCCCGACCAGCAGCAGGTGAAGCTGAGCGCGGCCCTGTCCAAGCCGGACTTCGTCTATGAGACCTCCTTCGGTCCGGTAGCGGTCTTCGTCGACGGCCCGCACCACGACCACGCCGAGACGACGCTGCGCGACGAGGAGGCCGCCGAGCGGCTGAAGGAGATCGGCTGGGAGGTCATCCGCATCCGCTACGACGACGACTGGTCGAAGGCCGTCGCCGACTACCCTTCTGTGTTCGGCGAAGCGCGCCGCTGACACGGGGAACGAAGGGCGGACCCTATCGGCCGCCCTCCGTCCCGACCCTTTCCCGTCCTGACCTCGGAAGGCCCGCATGACCACCGCCGCCCAGCCGTCCCGGCAGTACGCCGTCGGCTCCCTCGTCCACGCCCGGGGCCGTGAGTGGGTCGTGCTGCCCGACTCCACACCCGACCTGCTCGTCCTGCGCCCCCTCGGCGGCGCCGATGACGACATCGCGGGCGTCCTGCCCGGCCTGGAGACCGTGGTCCCCGCCACCTTCGCCCCGCCCACCCCTTCCGACCTCGGCGATCAGCAGGCGGCCAGGCTGTTGCGCACCGCCCTGCGCATCGGCTTCCGCTCCGGCGCGGGCCCCTTCCGGGCCCTCGCCTCGATCGCCGTCGACCCGCGCCCGTACCAGCTGGTCCCCCTGCTGATGGCGCTGCGCCAGGACACCGTACGGCTGCTGATCGCCGACGACGTCGGCATCGGCAAGACCGTGGAGGCCGGGCTGATCGCCGCCGAGCTGTTGGCGCAGGGCGACGCCCGGGGCCTGGTCGTGCTGTGCTCGCCCGCTCTGGCAGAGCAGTGGAGGGCCGAGTTGTACGGCAAGTTCGGCGTCGACGCCCGCCTCGTGCTGCCGTCCACCATCGGCCGCCTGGAGCGCGAGACCCCGTACGGCCACTCGGTGTTCCGACCCGACGGCGCGTACGTCGTCTCCACCGACTTCATCAAGTCCCCCCGCCACCGCGAAGACTTCCTTCGCAACTGCCCCGACCTGGTGATCGTCGACGAAGCGCACTCCTGCGTCTCCGACACCACGGTCGGCGCGTCCGCCCGCTCGTCCCAGCAGCGGTACGCACTGCTGCGCGCCCTCGCCGACCGGACCGACCGTCACCTCCTGCTGGTCACGGCCACTCCGCACAGCGGCAAGGAGGAGCCCTTCCGCCGCCTGATCGGCCTGCTCGACGACCGCCTGGCCGCCGTGCCCCTCGACACCGACGCGGGCCGCAGGCTGCTCGCCGAGTTCTTCGTGCAGCGCCGCCGCGCCGACATCCGCGAGGACTTCCAGGACGGCGCCCACTTCCCGTCCTCCCGGGACACCGCCGAGACCGCCTACACCCTGCACCGCGACTACAAGAGGCTCCTCGACGAGGTCCTGTCGTACGCCCGCGAGACCGTACGCGCGGCGGACGGCGCCCTCCAGCAGCGTCAGCGTTGGTGGTCCACCCTCGCCCTGCTGCGTACCCTGTCCTCCTCCCCGGCCGCCGCGGTGCAGTCCCTGAACACGCGCGCCGGAGTCGAGGAGGCGGACACCCCCGCCGAGGCGGACCGCACGGGGGAGCGCACCGTCTCCGACCCGGCCGACAGCGAGACCCCCGAGTCCGCGGACGCGGTACCGGGCACACGGCTGCCCGCGGCCGCCGCCGATGACGGCGACAGTGAGGTCGACGACGAGGAGAGGGCCCGTCTGATCGCGATGGTGGAGTCGGCCAAGAAGCTCTACGGCCCGACCCGCGACGCCAAGCTGAAGAAGCTGATCACAACCGTCTCCGACCTCCTCGACCAGGGCTACCGCCCCATCGTCTTCTGCCGCTACATCGCGACCGCCGACTACGTGGCGGACCACCTCAAAAAGGTGCTCAACAAGAAGGGCACGGAGCACCCGGTCGCGGTCGCCTCCGTCACCGGCGAACTCTCGCCCGACCAGCGTGTCACCCGCATCGCCGAGCTGACCGGCACCGACGAGGAAGGCAACCCCGCGCCCGAGCGCCGCGTCCTGGTCGCCACCGACTGCCTCTCAGAGGGTGTCAACCTCCAGGAGTCCTTCGACGCGGTCCTCCACTACGACCTCGCGTGGAACCCGACCCGCCACGAGCAGCGCGAGGGCCGCGTCGACCGCTTCGGCCAGCGCACCGACGTCGTCAAGGCGCTCACCCTGTACGGTGCCGACAACCCCGTGGACGGCATCGTCCTCAACGTCCTGCTGCGCAAGCACGAGCGCATCCGCCGTGTCACTGGCATCTCCGTGCCCGTGCCGCAGGAGTCCGAGAGCGCCATGCAGGCGGTCTTCGAGGGCCTGATCCTGCGCGGCGAGCGGTCGGCATACGAGCAGGAGGGGCTGTTCGCGCAGGAGGACGTGGCCGAGCAGCTGGAGATCGCCTGGCAGTCCTCCGCCGAGCGGGAGAAGCGCCACCGCTCCCGGTACGCCCAGCTCACCATCAAGAAGGACGAGGTCGCCGCCGAGGTCGACGAGATCCGCGCCGCGCTTGGTACCGGCGAAGAGGTAAGGGACTTCACCCGCCGCGCCCTGAGCGCCCTGCGCGGTATGCCCGCCCCCACGAAACAGGGCGGCTTCACCGCGCACACCGACGCCCTCCCGCAGGGCCTGCGGGACACCATCGCGCACGCGCTCGGCCCCCGACACCCCCGCCCGGTCGTCTTCCACGACGCCCCCAGCGCCCCGCGCGGCGAGGCCGCTCTCACTCGCACCGACCCGGTGGTGGCCGCCGTCGCCCGCTTCGTCCTCGACGCGGCCCTCGACGACGTCGGCAAGGTCCCCGAGTGGCAGCGCCCGGCCCGCCGCTGCGGAGTCGTCCGTACGACGGCCGTGGAGCGGAACACCACGCTCCTGCTGGTGCGTCACCGCTTCCAGCTGAACCTGCCCGCCCGCGACGGCTCGGTGCGCGAGCAGCTCGCCGAGGACGCACGCGTGGTCGCCTACCGCGGCAAACCCGACGCCCCCGACTGGCTGCCGGAGGACGAGGCGCTGGCCCTCCTCGACGCCCGCGCCACGCAGAACACCGACCCGAAGTTCGCCACCGAGCACATCGCCGGGATCCTGGCCGCCCTCTCGGCGATCATGCCCGAACTGCGGGCCCAGTCGGCCGAGTTGGGCCGCACTCTGGAAGCCTCGCACCGCAGGGTCCGCACCGCCTCCCGCGCCCGCCTCGCGGGCCTCAAGGTCGTCCCGCAGGGTGACCCGGACATCCTGGGCGTGTACCACTACCGCCCGGCCCCGACGTTCCCCCAGGGAGTGGGCGCATGAGCACCGCCAGGACCCTCGTCACCGACACCGTCGCCACCGTCGGCGGTCTCCTGCCGTACGACCTCCTGGTCCGCATCAAGGAGGGCAAGGAGCAGACCGGCTCCAAGCCCGCCGACTACCGCCTGTACGCCAAGGGCGACTCGGTACGGGACGCCGCTGAGCGCTCCTGGGGCTACCTGCGAGGCGTGTGGGCCGCCTACCAGGACGCCCTGGCCCGCGACGGCGCCGACGCCGACCCCGGCGTGCACGCGGTCGGCGTCACCACCGAACGCTGGCTGCTGCCCCTCTTCGAGCAGCTCGGTTTCGGCGCCCTCGCGCCCGTCCCCGCGCCCGGCCTGCCCTCCCACGACCGTGAGAAGGACTTCGAGGTCAGCCACCACTGGGCGCACGTCCCCGTCCACCTCACCGGCTGGAACGTCCCCCTCGACACGCGCACCACCGAACTGGCCAAGCAGGCCCCCCAGTCGATGGTGCAGGAGTACCTCAACCGCTCGGCGGACTCCACCCTCTGGGGGGTCCTCTCCAACGGCCGCCAGCTGCGCCTGCTGCGCGAGTCCGCGTCCCTCACCGGCGCCGCGTTCATCGAGTTCGACCTCCGGGCGATCTTCGACGGCGACCGCTCCGACGACTTCGTGCTCCTGTGGCGCCTGCTGCACCGCACCCGTTTCGAGCCCCGCGCCGAGGGCGAGCCCGCCGCGACCTGCCCCCTGGAGAAGTGGCGCACCGAGGCCATCGACTCCGGCACCCGCGCCTTGAAGGAACTCCGCAAGGGCGTCGAGAAGGCCCTGACCGTGATCGGCACGGGGCTGATCGCCCACCCCGACAACGCCGCCCTGCGCGACGCCCTGCGCACCCGCGACAAGAACGTCCGCGACGACCTCCACCCCGCCCTGCTGCGCCTCGCCTACCGCCTGCTGTTCCTCTTCGTCACCGAGGACCGCGACCTGCTCCTGCACCCCGACGCCACCGAGCGGGCCCGCGACACGTACGAGAAGTACTTCTCCACGGCCCGCCTGCGCCGCGTCGCCCGCCGCACCGGCACCCTGCACGGCGACCAGTGGCAGGCGTTGCAGCTGGTCATCAAGGGCCTCGGCACACCGGGAGGCCGCCCCGAGCTCGGGCTCCCGGCCCTGGGCGGCCTGTTCGAGCCCACCGCCACGGACGCGGTCCTGGACGGCCTCAGCCTGTCCAACCAGTCCCTGTACGAGGCCGTACGCGCCCTGTCCGAGGTGTACGACGCCAAGCTCGGCCGCCCCCGCAAGGTCGACTACCGCCACCTCGGCGCCGACGAGCTGGGCTCGGTCTACGAGTCCCTGCTCGAACTGGAGCCGCGCCTCGGCGAGGGCAACGAGTACGTCCTGGCCAAGTTGGACGGCAACGACCGCAAGACGTCCGGCTCCTACTACACCCCGTCCCCCCTCATCGACTGCCTGCTCGACTCCACCCTGGACCCGGTGATCGAGCAGGCGGTCAAGTCCGGTACGACGAAGAAGGAGCGCGAGGACGCGCTGCTCGCCCTGACGGTGTGCGACCCCGCCTGCGGCTCCGGCCACTTCCTGGTCGCCGCCGCCCGCCGTATCGCCCGCCGCCTCGCCGAGATCCGCACCGACGACCCCGAACCGAGTGCCGAGGACGTCCGGCACGCGCTGCGTGACGTGGTCGCGCGGTGCGTGTACGGCGTCGACCTCAACAAGATGGCCGTGGAGCTGGCGAAGGTGTCGTTGTGGATCGAGGCGATGGAGCCGGGCCGTCCGCTCACGTTCCTCGACGCCCACATCAAGCACGGCAACGGCCTGCTGGGCACCACACCGAAGCTGCTGGGCGAGGGCCTGCCCGACGACGCGTTCAAGCCGTTGGAGGGCGACGACTCCAAGCACGTCACCGACCTGAAGAAGCGCAACGCGGCGGAGCGGACCGCGTGGAAGGTAGCGCTGCGCCACGGGGCGAACCAAGATGCCCTGTTCGCGGAGGAGGAGGTGCTGGCCGAGTCCAACGCGGAGTTCGGCGAGAAGGTCTCGGCGATCACCGGGACGGACTCGCTGGAACTGGAGGACGTCCAGAACCAGGCCAAGGCGTACCGCGAGCTGACCACGTCCCGGGACTACACCCGCGCGGTGGAGCTGGCCGACGCGTGGTGCGCGGCGTTCGTCTGGAAGAAGACGAAGATGGCGACGCCGCCCGCGCTGACGACGCAGTCACTGCTGACCCTGCACTCCGAGGGCGGCGGCGCGAGCCTGCCCGACGGTACGTTGAAGCACATCAAGGATCTGCGGGAGGAGTACCGGTTCTTCCACTGGCACCTGGAGTTCCCGGAGGTGTTCCGGGTTCCGGCGGATGTGAATGCGCCGGGCGTGGACCAGCGGACCGGGTGGAAGGGCGGGTTCAGTTGTGTGCTGGGGAATCCGCCGTGGGAGCGGGTCAAGCTCCAGGAACAGGAGTTCTTCGCCACCCGTGACGAGAAGATCGCGAAGGCCGCGAACAAGGCGGCCCGCGAGCGCATGATCGACGCGCTGGCCGAGAGCGAGGAGGAAGCGGACCGCACGCTGCACGCCGAGTTCATCGACGCGCGCCGCCTCTCCGAGGGTGTCAGCCACCTGTTGCGCGGCTCGGGCCGCTTCCCGCTGGCCGGACGGGGCGACGTCAACACGTACGCCGTCTTCGCCGAGGCCGCCTCCCTGGGCATCGCGCCGACGGGGCGGTTGGGCCTGGTCCTGCCGACGGGCATCGCCACCGACGCGACGACGGCGCCGTTCTTCTCCGACCTGGTGCGTACGGCGCGGCTCGCGTCGTTCCTCGACTTCGAGAACGAGGCGTTCATCCTCAGCCGGGACGTGCACCACTCGGTGCGCTTCTCCCTGCTCACGGTCACCGGCGTCGGTACGCGCGTCGATGAGGCGTCCTTCGCCTTCGGCACCCGGTACATGGAGGACCTGGACGGTCGGCGGTTCGCCATGCCTCCGGAGGAGATCCTGCTGGTCAACCCCAACACGGGCACGCTCCCGGTGTTCCGCACCCGGCGGGACGCGGAGATCACCCTCGGGATCTACCGCCGGGTCCCGGTGCTGATGAAGGAGCCGGACGAGAACGGCTGGGGCGGGACCAACCCGTGGGGTCTGACGTTCATGACCATGTTCCACATGTCGAACGACTCCCACCTGTTCAAAGGCAAGCAGGAACTGGTTGACGACGGCTGGCAGTTGACCGGCAACGTCTTCGCGCGCATCGATGAGGAAGGGAAGACGCGCCGCTATCTCCCGCTGTACGAGGCGAAGATGCTCCACCACTTCGACCACCGCCTCGGCACGTACGAGGGCCAGACCCAGGCCCAGGCTAACGTCGGCACCCTGCCGCGCGTGACGCCGGAACAGCACGACGACCCCGACTTCGCGCCGCTGCCCCGGTATTGGGTGCCGGAGTTCGATGTGGACTCGGGCAAGCGGGACAAGAAGCTGAACCCGATCATGTGGCCAGGGGTCAAGTCGCGGCTGGCGGACAAGGATTGGTACGAGGACTGGCTGCTGGGGTGGCGTGACATCTGCCGGACCTCGGATCGCCGCACCATGATCAACACTGCTCTGCACCGCACCGCCGTTCCTGACGGCACGTTGTTGATGTTGCCTTCCTTCGGCAATCCCGCGCTGCTCCAAGCGTCGTTGTCCTCGTACGTGCTCGACTTCGTAGCGCGTCAGAAGTTCAGCGGTACACACCTGAAGTTCTTCACGGTCTACCAGCTTCCAGTGCCCAGCCCTGAGACGGGCGAGCAGCCGTGTGCATGGAGCAGGGGCGAAACAGTGGCTGAGTGGGTTGCCGTGAGAGTGGCGGAACTTGTTTACACCGCCTGCGACATGGAGGCTTTCGCAAGAGCCATCAGTGCCGAGGGGCGTCCGTTCCGGTGGGATGAGGATAGGCGCGGATTGCTGCGTGCAGAGCTGGACGCTGCCTTCTTCCACCTATACGGATTGGCCCGCGACGATGCGGAGTACGTCATGGACACGTTCTCGCGCCTCAAAAGCGATGAAGAGGCCGCCCATGGTGGTTACCGCACCAAGAACCTCATCCTCGACATCTACGACCGCATGGGGGAGGCGCGCGCAACCGGCGGCGAGTACCGAACCGTACTGGACCCGCCGCCGGGGAAGGGGCCACGTCACGCGGCCTGAGCGCCGTAGCCTCGGGTGGGTCGGTCAGAGCCCGTCCCGCCCGAGGTCCGCGACGAACCCGGCCCACGCGCCCCGCGTGAACGCGAGCTGCGGACCATCACCCGGTTCCTTGGAGTCCCGTACGCGGACGGCCGTCCGGTTGGCGGCGACCTCGACGCACGCACCCCCTTCGCCGCTGCTGTAGGTGCTCTTGAACCACTCCAGCCTTATTGGCTGTTCGGCGTTCATCGGTCTCCCAGCATCTTCTTGATCAGGGTCAGTGACTCTTCTGGCGTGAGCGCCTGCGCCCTGATGCTGCCGTAGCGTGCGGCAAGAATACGGACCTCGTCCGGGTCGGTGATCAACCGGCTGATGTGCTGCACCTCCAGATAGGCCACCTGTGGCTTGCCCTTCGGCGTGAGCAGAATGAACGGCCCGCCCAGGCTGGGGTGCTCCTTGCGGTCCATCGGCAGCACCTGGAGTTCGACACTGCGTAGTCCGCCGAACCTCAGCAGCGCTTCAAGTTGCTCGCCATGAACGTCCCACCCGCCGAGCGGGCGGCGCAAGACTGACTCCTCGATGGTGAACGTCGTGAACGGCGGCGGCCAACGCTTGAAGATCTCCTGACGGTCCAACCGTGCGGCCACACGCTGTTCGACGGTCTCCTCGTCCAACAAGGGTTGCCGAGACCGGAACACCACCTGAGCGTGCGCCTTGGTCTGCAAGAGTCCGGGAACGGCGAGCGCGCTGTAGTCGTGGATCTCAACCGCCTCCGCCTCCAACCGCGCATAATCCCGGAACCACTCCGGATGCCGCACCCTCCTCCTCGCCTTCGCCCGCTCCACATCCTCCGCAGCCGAAGCCAGCAGCCCCCCACACCCCAGCAACTCATCCACCGCGACCAGAAGGTCAGGCTGAGGCGTCCGCCGCCCCCGCTCGGCAGAGGAGATCGTCTCCTCCCCGTACCCGAGCCGGTCGCCCAGCTCCCTCTGGCTCATCCCGGCCCGTACCCGAGCGACCTTGATCTGCCGCCCGAGTGCCCGGAACAGGTCGGCCACCTCGTCCGTACCGTCCGCCTCACCGCCGATGGGAACCCCCGAACCGCCCGCCCGTGCCACCATTCCGTACCACCGCCCACTTCCGTCGCACCAGGGGCGAACCGCCGAACATCCGGCCAGGTCACGGCCGTACGCCCGTACATCCCGCCTCCCACACCGGGACAGTCACCCTCCGTACCGCCTCGCACCCTCCACACAGTAGAAGCACTCCGTCACGCTCGGTGAGGTGATCCAGCAAACCGTCACCGTCACCGGTGAACCGAGCGACACCATCCACCACTTCCACCTCACGTTCCCCACCAACAGACACGGCGCCCACACCGCCCGCCACGCCGCCGAACGCTGGCTCGCTGACCAGCAGGACTGCCCGGAGGTCGCGGCGGACGAAGAGGACGCGGCCACGGCCTCCCTCCTCATCGCGGAACTCACCGCGAACGCTGCCCTGCACGGCAGCGCGCCGGGCCGCCACGCCCGCCTGGCCCTGACCCTTACGGCCGACACCCTGCGCATCGAGGTCACGGACGCCCGGGGTGACCACCTGCCCCAACCGGCACCAGGCGGGGACGGCGAGTCCGGGCGCGGCCTGCTCCTCGTCGCCTCGCTTGCCGATGCCTGGGGATGCGAGCCCCACCACCTCGGCGGCAAGACGGTCTGGGCCGAGTACACCCGGCGCAAACCCGCGCTCAAAGGGGGCGCGTGAACTCAACTGCGCTTCCGCTCACCGAAGTTGAGCGTTGACCGTGATTGTGAACGGCCTTCACGATGAGCGGGAAATCGTGAAGGCCGTTCACGGGGAGATGTCATGGAAGACATGCCCGAGGCGGAGGACCAACTCGTCGGACTGTTCGAAGTGGCGGAGATGGCGGAGGTCGGTCGGACGGTCGTGGCGAATTGGCGCGCCCGTGACAAACACTTCCCCGTTCCCGTCGCGGACCTGCGGAGCGGGCCGGTTTTCCGGGCGAGTCAGATTCGGCGCTACCTCAAACGGAGGAAGAAGCACATGGCTCCCAAAGCCCATGTCATCTCGACCATCAATCTCAAGGGCGGCGTCGGGAAGACCACCACCACGGCCGGGCTCGCGGAGTTCCTCTCCGCGGAGTTCCGCAAGCGGGTCCTGGTGGTCGATCTCGACCCGCAGACCAATCTGACGACGGTCTTGATCGGGGAAGAGAGGTGGGAGCAGCTCAACGACGAGGGGTACACCCTGGCCACCCTGTTCAAGGACGCGCTCCGCCCCGAGGACGAGCCTTTGGAGTTCGACCTGGAGAAGACGCTCCAGCGCAATGTCTCATCGGTCGATGCGGTGACGAAGGTGGACCTCCTGCCTTCTTCGCTGGACCTCATCGACGTCCAGGATCGCCTGGCGTCCATGCCCAGGGGGCGTTTCCACGCCAACAACCCCACCGATCTCCTGCGCAAGGCGACCCGGAAAATCATTGATGACTATGACTACGTGCTCGTCGACTGTCCTCCCAACCTCGGAATCGTCACTCTGAACGGTCTGCGCATCTCGGAGGGATACATCATCCCGACCATTCCCGATGTCCTGTCCACCTACGGAATCCCGCAGATCCAGCGGCGTGTGCGGGCCTTCGCGGACGACCTGGGGGAGACCATCAACGAGATCGGGATCGTCATCACGAAATACAAGGCCAACTCGACGGTCCACTGGAACACCGTCAGGCGGCTTCAGGGCGACAAGAAGCTCCCCGCCGTACTGCCGACCTTCATCCCGGAGAAGAACGACATCGCCGGTTCGGCGGAGTTCGTCGGTCGCGGTACTTTGCGGCAGAAGTACGGGTACCAGGGCGGATTCGACGCTTTCCGTGCCATGACGCAGGAGTTCATCGAACTGGTCGAGGAGAAGGCGTGACCGAGCAGAGCGACAATCGGCCCGACGGCGGTGGTCTCCTGAGCGCCCAGGTGCGGGAGGCCGAGGAAGCTTTGATCAAGCTCGGCGCGTCCGACCCGGAGCTCGCAGCGACGCTCGCGCGTGTCCTCGGCGTGGTGGCGTCCGAAGCCGCACGCACGACCCGCTTCGCCAGAGCACTGGCCAAGGCGCTGACGCCTCCCGATCCGCAGACGGCGCCTCGGTCGGCCGAACGCCCGAGGCGTAGTCGGCGGGCTCCGGGGGTGATCGACCCGTTCGCGGTGTTCTCCGAAGCAGGCGAGACGGGACTCCGCTCAAGCCTGGGTGAGCTCGGCCTCGAACAGCTGCGGGACATCGTCTCCGAACACGGGATGGACCACGACCGGCTGGCGCTGAAGTGGAAGGACCCTCAGCGGGTCGTCGACCGCATCGTGGAACGCGTCGAATCGCGGACAGCCAAGGGGGCCGCCTTCCGGGGACGGCCGGAGCAGTCCGAACCGCGGCACGACGAAGCAGCCGACCAGGCAGCCGAGGACCCGTCGACATGAGGTGAGCCGGGCGCGACGAGCGGCCTCGCCCACGAGGGACCCGTATGGCGAGACGGTCTTGGCCCAGTGCCTCTGGCGGGCGCCCGCGACCCGGCAGTAACATGCGTGAGGAGAATAGAACGCGCGAGCTATTTTCTGTTCGACTCACGAGGGCCGCGCTGCCAGGTCATACTGAGGCAACGCGCCGAGAGGCCGGAACCAGACGCCCTGCGTCCTTCGAACATGTGCGACGGAGTAGAAGGATGAAGACGACGATCACGGACGAGCAGCACCGCCTGCTCCTGCTGTGTGCCCTCAGGCACGAGGGCGAGACGCTTGACTGGAAACTGCTGGCCAGGGTCGCGCAGAGGCCGGGCGGGCTCGATGAGCTGTACCGGGGACGGGTGCCCGAGAAGTCCAAGGCGGCCGTGAAGGCCGAGGAACTGCTGGGTGCGACGCTCGGCTCCCTCCACGACGAGGAGGCGAGGGTGGCCGCTGAGACGGAGGCCGCCGAGCGGGCCGGTGCCCGCCTGGTCACCGTCCTGGACGACGACTATCCGGCGAACCTGCGCCTGATCCCCGACCTGCCGCCCTTCCTGTGGGTCCGCGGGAACCTGGAGGACCGGGACGCCCGGTCCGTGGCCGTCGTCGGGACGCGTGACGTGAGCGAGGACGGACGCAGGCGGGCGGCTCGGATGGCCCGCGGGCTGGTCGAGCACTCGGTCGTGGTGACGTCCGGCCTGGCCCGGGGGGTCGACACCGCCGCCCACACGGCGACCCTCGACGCGGGCGGCCGGACGGTCGCCGTGATCGGCACGGGGATCGCCGCGCCCATGTACCCGGCGGAGAACGGGAGCCTCGCCGCACGGATCGTCGCCGAGGGCGGCGCCGTCGTCTCCCAGTTCTGGCCGACGTCCGGCCCGGCCCGCTGGACCTTCCCCCGCCGTAACGTCACCATGAGCGGCTTCACCCAGGGCACGGTCGTCATTGAGGCCGCCCGCACCTCGGGCGCGAAGATGCAGGCGCGCATCGCCTCCGAGCACGGCAAACGGGCATTCCTCCTGCGCTCTCTGGTCGCCGCCCAGCCCTGGGCGGCGAAGATGCTGGAGGAGGGGCGTGCGACCGTGGTCGACCAGCTGAGCGACGTACTGGAGGGGCTGGCCGGAGCGGAACAGATGCGCAAGGCGGGTGAGCAGCGCCAGCAACTCGCGCTGGCCATCCTGTGAGACGCGTCGAGGGACTCGAACCCCTCGGCTTCCCGCACTGCGCCCGCTGCCCGTACTACCTGGGCGGCAGCGCCTCCATCTGCGCCACCTGCGCCGCCCACTCCCTGGAACCCGTCCCCGACGCGCACTGCCCGGTGTGCAGCCAGGCCCTTGGAACTGCACGCCGCTGCTCCAATGCGTTATGCGAACTATCCCCGGACGAACGGGGGTTCAGTCGGGTCGACGCCATCGCGATGTTCTCGGGCGACCTGGAGAACGCGGTCCGGCGCCTGAAGTACGACGGGGCCTGGGGCTGGGCCACCATCTTCGGGCGCCTGGTCGTCGGGTGGATGGAGCGCAATCCGGACCGGATGGCCGACGTCGATTTAGTCGTCGGCAACCCCACTTGGACGGGGCGCACCCCGATCCAGCACATCGAGACGATCCTCGGGGCCGCCGCCGTCGAGGACACGGCTGGCCGCTGGCCTTTCCCGACGTCCCCGGTCCTGGTCAAGCCGGTGGACACCGAGCGCTCGGCCGGAAGGAACCGTGAGGCCAAGCGTCTCGCGGCCGCCGCCCACGCCAAGGCCATCCGCATCGAGCGCCGCCTACAGGACCGCACCATCCTCCTCTTCGACGACCTGTTCACCACCGGCCAGCAGATGCAGGCCGTCGCCCGCCTGTTACGCCAGGCGGGCGCGGCTGAGGTAAGGGGCCTTGTCCTCGCTCGCACCCCATGGCGAGGGGCGGACCGCCAAGGGGCACTCTTCGACTCATGACGATCGGCCGGGGTGCCTCCCCCTGAGTCCCAGTCTCAGTCTGTGTCCCGACTCTCCCAGCGCTCTCGGAACCACGTCAGAGCCTCGAGGAGCAGCTCACGGTTGCGGTCCTTCTCCAGTACGGACAACTGGAAGCTGGGGTCCGGCCCCGGCTGTCTGTCCTGGAGGTCGACACCCTCAAGTTCGTTGAGGCGCCTTAGGAAGTCGGCACGCAGGGCGCGGTCGGTGAACGCCTCCCCTCCGGTCAGGTGTTGGAGGCCGACGTGCGCCGAGGCGGCCCACCCGCCGCCCGGCATGAAGCTCAGCGGCGAGATCAAGCGACTCGGGGCGATCAGCTCACCCAGCATTAGGAAAGCGCTGCTCATGGTGTCGTTTCCCACCCAGCGGATCGAGCCGCCGAGTTCTTCCCAGTGGGCGAACAGCGCGCGTACCGCCTCCACGGTCTCGGGTGAGTCATGCGCTGCGAGGCGCCGGAAGAACCGCCTCTCGTCGGAGTTCTCCGCCACGAGCTGAGCGTAGAACTGGTCGGCGTGTGTCTCTTCTCCCTGATTCTCCGGTGTGCCCTGCGCCGTGTCCGCTTCGCCGTCGGCCTGGTCGTCTTCAGCGCCGCCGACCAGCACAGCGAGTTCGTCGGCGGAGAGGCGCTGGGCCGGATCGGCGCCACCGTTGGCCGTGAAGCGGACGCCGTCGGCAGTCAGCCGGGCGCGGACATCGCCTCCCACGTCGTGGGGTGTCCAGCGGAAACCGTCGGAGACCTTGCCCTCAGAGGTGAGGACCCGGTACGCGTTGGCCACCCCCGGCGTATTGGCCAGATGGCTGCCCACGGCCTGGGCGCCGGAGCCGATGAACGCCGCGAGGTCGCCGTACGACGTCCAGGTGCCGTGGGGGAGCGCCGCGAGCACCTGGTGGGCCAGGTTCCAGTCCCGGCTCCGCTCCGCTCGGCCGACTCCGCGCAGCGGAGCCGGCCACAGCGCGATCGCGCGGTCGGCGAGATCGTCGGCACGGGCGCGGATCTCGTCCGCGCCCCACCGCTTTGTGGCCGCGATGCGGCGGTTCATCTCCAGGTGGCTGCTCTGGAGGAGGTCCTGCTTGCGCTTGAAGGGGTGGTTGGACAGCTCGGAGTTGACCGCGGTGAGCGTCAGGTTCCCGAGCGTGTGCTGAAGCCGGGAGTGCAGGTCCTCCGCGCTCTCGCCGTCGACCACGTCCTCGCTCAGTATCCGAAGCCACTCGTCGCCCGGCGACTGCGGCATGACATGCTCGACGGTGAGTTGCGCGGCGGCGAAGTCGACCGGCTCGGGATGCTCGTAGCTCTCCTCCAGCCGCTGGAGCACCATCTTCCGCTGGTGCCCGCGTCCGAACTTGTAGAAGGGTGCTGTCCGGACCTTCTCGCGCAGCTCGTCGTCATCGGGCCAGAAGCGGTTCTCGGCGGAGAGGAGCTGATGCAGCCCGTCGGCGACGGGCATGTCGAACGGGAGCTGCCCAGGCACCGCCTGGAAGATCCTGTTGAGGTTGTTCGTCGGCACCCGGCACATCATGCGGCGTACCAGGAAGCTCTCGACGTACGACATCGCCCGAGCCGTGTCCGCGGAGTTCAGGTCTCCGCGCTCGCGCCGGTCGAGCAGCAGCATCAGGGCGGGGTAGGTGACCTGGGCCTGCCAGGTGTCCAAGCGGTGCAGATGGGCGCGGACGGCCGCGTTCGGTTCCTCTTGGGGGCGCAGCAACCGCCGGAAGAGGGCGCCGCGCCGGTACAACTCCGTGATGTACGCCTCGATCTCCGCCTCGCTGGCCTCACCGCGCTCGAAGCGCTGCTGCTGAGCCGCGTACAGGTCCTGGCGCCGGACCCTGTCGTCCCCGTTGAGTACCAGCTGAAGCCACATGAGCTGTTCCAGCTCGTCGTTGCTCAGACTGACCTGCAAGGGAAGCCAGTACGTCTCGTACACATGCTCACCGCGGGTGGGCAGCCGCATGAACAGGTAGTTGCGCAGCAGGTCGGCCTGGCTCAGCTTGAGGCCGGTGTTGTTGAGCGACTCGAAGATCCGGTGCACGTTGTCACCGCGCTCGGCGGTGACCGCCACCAGTGTCAGCCGGGACGTGATGGCCTGCTCGATGCGGAACACGTCCTGCGGGGCAGCCGGATCGGCAGCCTCGACCAGCTTACGGCGGAAGAAGCGGTAGGCCGCGGCGACGGCTCCGTCGGCGGCCTGCTCCGAGAGCGGCCCTCGAACGTACGCGGCGAACTGCGTACGGTCGGCTTGGGTCGGCAGCAGCCGGAAGTGATCGCTGCCGTTCTTCCGCTTGTTGATGAGGTATTCCTCGTCGATGCGTTCGGCCTCGTCCGGCACGGCGTCCGCTATGTGGTCGCGGATCGCGGCCAGGGCGAGTGAGAGCGTGGTCAGTCGCTGCTGACCGTCGACGACGAGCCAGCGGGGGAACGTTGCCTCGTTCTGCGGTGACGGCGCGAGAACTACGGACCCCAGGAAGTGCGTGCTCGCCTTCTCCCCGGACTCCAGCAGCTCGGCCTGCTCCAGGATGTCGCTCCACAACTGTCTGAGCTGCTTCTCCGTCCAGGAATACGTCCGCTGATAGAGCGGCACCTGGAACTGCTGGGCCCTCCCCTGCACGAGATCGGCGAACAGTGTTTCCTTCGCCTGCACGGCGTCCCCCTCGGTGATCGGACTGGTCGTAGCACCTGGGAAGGACCTTAGGGCTTCCCTCTGACGGTCAGGGGCGCTTCAGTTCCTCGGTGCGCTGCGAGGTGCGGGTCACCGTGTCGTGCGGCAACTCCTGCCCTCGAATCATGGAGGTTTTCGTGAACTGAGTCAACAGATACTCTGTCGGTCAGTGATGTAGAAGGGTGGGGAACATGCCGCAGATCGCGATCACCAACACGTTCTGGGAGGGCGTCGACCGGCTGGACAAACCGGCCCGCGCCCGCGTCCACAAGGCAATGGCCAAGTTCCAGCAGCTGACGGTGGCGCAACTCCACGCGGACAAGGGGCTGCACCTGGAGTCGGTGGTCAGCTCGCGCGACCCGCGGATGCGGACCATCCGCGTCGACGACGGGCTGCGGATCGTCCTCCTCGCACCCGACGACGGCAGCGACCTCTTCGTCTTCGTCCACGTCGTCCCCCACGACAAGGCCTACTCCTGGGCCCGCCGACGGCTCTACACGGTCAACTCCGTGACCCGCTGCCTCGAAGTACGCGACCTGACCGCGATGGAGCAGATCACCCCGCTCTTCGCCCAGGAGGCCGCCGCGGCCCCCCAACTCCTGTTCGCTCCCTGGTCGGACACCGTCCTGCGGCACCTCGGCGTCGACGACGTCACCCTGCGGGCGGCCCGAACCGTCACCAGCAAGGCGCAGCTTGAGGCGTTCGGCTCGCTGATGCCGGAGGACCAGTACGAGGCGCTGTGGCTGCTCGCCGAGGGCCTCGACCCCGAGGACATCTACCGGGACCTCGTCACCGTACGCCAGAAGACGACCGACGCCGAGAGCGCGGTGCGGGAGGACACCACCGGGGACGACCTGGCCGCCGCCGTCACCCGCACCCGCAGCCGCATCGCGCTCGTCACCGGCCCCGACGAACTCGCCGACATCCTGACCAAGCCCTTCGCCGCCTGGCGGATCTTCCTCCACCCGACCCAGCGGCGCATCGCATACCGGCCCAGCTATGCCGGACCCGCCCAGATCACCGGGGGCCCCGGCACCGGAAAGACGGTCGTCGCCCTGCACCGGGTCAAGCACCTCCTGGACCGGGCACCCGACACGCGCGTCCTCCTCACCACCTACACCGGAGCCCTGGCCCGCTCCCTCCAGAGCAGCCTCGCCCTGCTGCTCGACCACGACCCGGCGCTGCTCGCCCGTGTCGACGTCACCACCGTCGACGCCGTCGCCCACCGCGTCGTACGGCAACTGCGCGGCAACCCGGGGGCCGCGCTCGGTGACCGGGACGAGCGCACCCGTTGGCAGCGCGTGGTCCGCCGCCTCGAACTGCCTTGGAACGAGGCGTTCCTGTCCCAGGAGTACCGGCACGTGGTGCTCGCCCAGGACCTGCGGAGCGAGGAGGAGTACCTGGCGTGCGACCGGCGTGGACGCGGCAGCGCGCTCGGGCAGACCCAGCGGCGGCGCGTCTGGCAGGCCGTGACCCTGTTCGAGGACGGCCTGACCCGTGACCGCGCGCACACCTGGCTCCAGGTCTGCGCCGAGGCCACCCGGCTGCTGCGCGACAAGCCCGGTGCGGGACCGTCGTACGACCATGTCGTCGTGGACGAGGCGCAGGACCTGCACCCGGCGCAGTGGCGCCTGCTGCGCGTCCTGGCCGCGGAGGGCCCCGACGACCTGTTCGTCACCGGCGACCCGCACCAGCGGATCTACGACGCCCGGGTCTCGCTGCGCTCTCTCGGCATCTCCGTCGCTGGACGCAGCGGACGACTGCGCGTCAACTACCGCTCCACCGAGGAGATCCTGCGCTGGGCCCGCGGCCTGCTCGACAGCGAGCCCGTCGCCGACCTGACCGGCGACGCCCACGACACCCTCACCGGATACCGCTCGCTGCTGCACGGCGCACAGCCCGTGTGTGAGGGGCACGGGAGTGAGAAGGAGGAGGCCGATGCGGTCGTGCGCCGAGTGCGCGACTGGATGGACGCCGGGGTCGTACCCTCGGACATAGCCGTCTGCGCCCGCTTCAACACCTTGGCGGGCAAGCTCCACGACCGCCTCGCCGCGGCCGACATCCCGGTGGTGCGGGTGCGGGACGGGGAACCGGAGAGCGCGGTCGGGGTACGGGTGTCGACGTTGCACAGCATGAAGGGCCTGGAGTACCGGTGCGTCGCCGTCACTGGAGTCACCCGGTCCGCGTTCCCCTTCGGGCCGGCCGTCACCCCGGCCGAGGTGGACCGCATCCAGCACACCACCGACCTGGCCGCCGAGCGATGCCTGCTGTTCGTCGCCTGCACCCGGGCGCGCGAGGCGCTGTACGTGTCGTACAGCGGGCGGGCCAGTGCGTTCCTCGCGGCGTGATGCCGAGCGCGGGCTCCGGCACCGCGTCAGTCCGGAGCCCCGTGGATCTTGCGGACTCCCGCGCGGTGGCGACGGACCGTCGTGATCACGCGCCCGTCGTGCATCACCCGGAACCATTCGTCCGCCACCAGGACGGTTACGGTTTTCGCGTGCCACTGCAGGCCCACGTGAATCGTCTGATGGCCGACCACGATGATCCCGGGCTGGTAGACCGTCCGACGCACGCAGGGGGCGTCGGAAGCGAACTCGGCGGGAGGCCCGTCCACGTCGCCCGGTGTGGCGCGCGACGGCTCGCTGACCGCACGGGCGGCGTGGATGCTCCGGTACTCGTCGATCCGCTCCCGCAGCTTCGTCAGGGCCTTGGACTCGATCTGGCGTATCCGCTCCCGGGTAACGTTCAGCTCCGCTCCGATCGCGTCGAGAGTGAGCTCGGGGCCTTCGTCGAGTCCGAGCCGGAGGGTCATCACCCGGTGCTCTCGTTCGGAGAGGCAGTTGAGCAGCTCACGGACCTCTTCCGGGGACAGGCCACCGTAGTAGAAGTCCGGGTCGGTCCAGTGCGGTCCGTGGATGCTGCGGTCCGCTTCCTCGTGCAGGGCGTCGTCACCGATGGACTCGGTCAAGTCTTCCATGGGCAGTGTTCGGCGGACCCGGGCCAGTAGGACGTGCGCCTCGTCAACGGTGACACCCGCGCGGGCGGCCACCAGGGGCAGAGCGTCGGTGGGTGACCCGTGCCCCAACTCCCGTGCCGCCTTGCGCAGCGCGCCCAGCGTTTCGTACGCGTGGACGGGAATACGCACCGTGCGGCCTTTGTCCGCCAGGGCCCGTGTGATCGCCTGCCGGATCCACGGGACGGCGTACGTCGAGAACTTGTGCCCCTTGAGGTGGTCGAACTTCTCGATGGCGTGCAGCAGACCGAGGTTGCCCTCTTGGATCAGATCCAGGAGGTCCAGTCCGCGGCCTGTGTACCAGGTGGCCGTGCTGACCACCAGCCGGAGGTTCGCCTGGGCGAAGTCCGTGAACGCCCGTTCCCCGAGCCGGACCAGCTGCTCCAGTTCACGCCGCAGCTTGGGGGCGACCTGTCTGCCGGACTCGTCCAACTGCTCGCGAGCCAGCAGTCCCGCCTCGATGGCCTGGGCCAGCTCCGCCTCCTGCTGCCGGGAGAGCAGCGGGAACTTGTTGATCTGCTTGCGGTAGTGCTTGAAGGCGTCGAACATTGCCAGAGGTGCAGAGGTGTCCTCCTCCGAGGGCCCGGCGACGGGCTCGGACCGGAGGCGCGGCGGAGCCGGAGCGGGAGATGCGGTCGTGGGGTCAACGGGCGTCTCGTACGGCCTCTCGGCCCGCAAGGGCGGCCGGGACCCGGAGGGAACGTCGGAACCCAGCGCTCGTACGGTCAACGCGGAAAGGTCCAGCATGCTGTCCTGGTGCAGTTCAAGGGTGAAGCACGGTGGTCTGCGTGGTTCCGACTCCGCTGGAACGCCGCGTTCACCTCGCGTGTCGCTGGGCGGATTGCTCGTCGCAGGTGTCTCCGGCGCGGCCGGGGCCGCGGAACCGCCCTGCAGACCGAACGCGGCCACCGCGGCCGGAGGCAGCGCGACGCCCTCTGCCATCACCCGGCCCAGCACCTCGGCCACCACCGCGGTATCCACGCCGACCAGCAGTCCCCGCAAGGCCACCGGAGTCAGGGCTCGCTGTGGCCCCGCGGCAGTCACCAGCGCCTCATGCAGCACGGTCGGCGTCCCGGCCTCGGTGTCCGTCGTCATCAGCGTGCCCCCCCATGTGCCGTACCGCGGTGCGACGAGCCTTCTCGCATTGCACCACGCCCCACTGACAAGCAGTCACGCCCCGGGTGGCGCGCACCGTTCACCTGCGGCTCCCCATGCCTCATATGTGAAGGAATGGTAGAACGTACAGCGATGGTCGGTCCCGGGCGAGAGCGCGTACGCCCGAGGCGGGGAGGGGCGGGACATGCTGGTCGATCCCACGCGGTTGCTGGACGACTGCGAGCGGGCCTGGCGCGAGGCGGGGGAGCCGCCCGTCGGCGGTCCGGAACCGGTCGCCGCCGTAAGGACCGCGCTCGTCCTAGAGGCGCTGGTGGCGTACCGGCTGCTCGCGGACCACTCCGACCTCCCCCGCGACACGGTCTTCGCACGCTGGCCCGCCTGCGCGGTCCACACCGTGGCCCTGACCGACGGTCCGCAACTTGCCCGTCTGGTGGCCGACGCACGCGCGCGCGTGCTCGCGGCACGCCCCGACCTGGGGGCACAAGGAGCCGCCCCGGAGAGCGCCGGTGAGTGGAGCCGCGCCGCACACGAGGCCGCCCGTTCGCTGGGCTGGACATGGCGCGCCCCGACCGCGGTGCACGATTCGGTGGCCTCGTCCCGCGGCGCCGCCCGTCCCCCCGAGCTCCGTCTCGGTCCCGGCGCGGGCAGTGTGCTGCTGACCCTGCCCGGCGAGCCGGGCCCCGGAGACTGGCAACTGTCCGCCGATGGTGAGGTGTTCGCGGCCCAGCCGCCCTACTGGGTGCTGCCCGGCCCCGTGCGCCGCGTCGAGGCGACGGATGCGACGGGAACCACACATGTCTCGGCCGTCGTGGACCCGGACACCGCCCTGCTGGCCTTCGATGCCGACGGCCACCGCATTCCCCCGGACGAGCCCCTGCCCGCCGCCGAGATCTGCATCCTGCACGCGGGCGCCCTGCTGATCGAGGGTGCCGACCCCGGGGTTGTGGAACTGCCCACCCCGTACGGCTGGAACGGCTGGACTCTGAGCAGGGTGTCACTGACCGGGGTGAGGCGAGTGCGGGCCTCCGCCGCGGTTGCGGAAAGCTGGCTGGACGTCGCAGCCGGACGGCCGCTCGGTTGGGAGGGCGGTGCGACGTTGCGCTGGATCACGGGTGACGATGGGACGCCCGTGTGGCACTGTCCGCCCGCTCTCCGGCTCCCGCGACGGCAGGGCGAACCGGACACGCGACTCTGGCAGGCCGAAGTGCGCCGCCCCGGCCACGGGGAGCCTCTCGTCCGTCACACTGGCGCCCCCGGGGCGCTCCTCGACCCGTGGAAGGACGTCCCCCGCCCGCTTCTGGGACCGTACGAGATCTTCGTCCACCGCGTCGGCTCCCGGCGCGGGCGCCGACTGGCGGCCTTCCTCGCCGAGGGCATCACGGCCCAACCGACCGCCGAGTGGCGCCTGCTCGCCCCGCACGGAGGCCTCGCCCCCGCTCGGATCACGCTCGGCGCCGACGGACCGGTCATCCCCTCCGCACACGCCGTCGCGTTCAGTCCGTACGAGATCACCAAGAGGCTGGTCCTGGCCGACGGGGTCCGTCGGTTCGCCGCCGAGGCGCGCATCCCGCACTCCGAGGTCCGCCTCGAACTCGACGGTCAGCCCTTGACCTGGTCCATTCGGCCGCTCGACATCGACGCGACGGACCTGGCAGGGGAAAGCGCCCTGACCGTCCGCCTGCCCGAACAGGCGGTGGCGGTGACGCCCTTGCTGGCCCTGGTCGTCGAGGGGACGACCCTGCACACGCTGCGTCCGGAACGCCGCACCCGCACGCGCAGGGGAGACCTCCGGTACTCACTGGCGGCCTTGGCGGACACCATGCGCGACTGCGCGAAGGCCGAGATACGGCTGCTGGTCGCGGGGGAGAGCATCCATGTCGCGACCGTACGCACCCAGCCCATCGCGGAAAGCGTCGTACCCGACGGCGGCGGACTGCTGCTGCGGGGACTGCGCCATCCAGGCGAACTGACCGCCCGCCTGTACGCCGTCTTCGCCCCGTGGGAACCCCCGTTGACCGCCACTGTCGACCAGAGCGGCCGAATCCCGCTACCCCCGGCCTGGCGGTCGCTCGGCCCCCTGATCGTGCACCTGAAGGCGGGCGTCCCCACACCCCCGCCTCCCGGGTGGCCCCGACTGCACGATCGCGACACCCTCGTGCTGCGCCGTTCCTCCCCGTGGATTTCCGCCGCCAGCCAGGGAACCGGAGCCAGGGTCTCGGAGTATCTGGCTGGGCACGGTGCGCTGCCGCGCGACACCGACGCGATTCCCTACCAGTGGATCGTGGCCGCCCACGGACGCGACCTGCAGGCGTGCGGAGCCAGAGAGACGGCACCGGCGGAATGCCGCAGCGCCCTCGCGGACGCCGGTCCCACCGCCCTCACGGGAGCGGCCGACACCGCACTGCGCTCCGGCGAACTCGCCTCCGTGCTCGCCGGCAGCGGTCTCGCGGCCCTACGGATACGGGAGGTGGCGAACCCTGCCCTGGTACGTCACGTCTGGCGGCAGGCGCCCCTGTGCGCGCTGCTGCTCACGGCCCCGTTGCTGCCGTACCTCTCCGGTGACCTCGCCTACGACGTCGGGGAGCTGTACCCGGAGGAAGCGGAACTCCTCGGCGAGGTGAGCCAGTTCCTGGGCGACAGCGCCGTCGCACTCCTGGCCGGGCAGGCGGATCGGAGTGGCGCGGTCGGCCGGTTCGACACCCAGACCCGTGCCCTCGACCAGCTCCCCGAACTCCAACAGCGGGCCGTGTGGCGCAGCGCCCGTGTCGTCCCACGGGGTCTTCTGGACCCCGACACCCGTGCCGACGCTGCCTGGCGGGCGTTCCGCGCCCGCAAGGACCTCCAGTACCACGCCGCACGTGAGGAGTTCCACGACGGCTTGGACGCCGTAGAGATCTTTCTGAACGACGGACACCCCGACCTGGCCCAGGCCTTCCGCGGACGGGACCCCGGCCGTTTGCACGGGCCGGGCGAAGCCTGGATGCGGATTCCTCAACTGTCCCTGGGATGCGCGCTGATCGCGAGGCTCGCCGCCGCCGGTGACGGCCGTGCCGCCGGCCTGGAACGGGGACTTCGCCACCTGTGGACGCCCCTCGCCTCCCACGCACCGGATCTCACCGCCGTCGACATCGCCCTCGCGGAATGTCTGGTCACCGCGGAGGCCGTGCGCAGCACCGGCTGACCACCGATTCCCGTCCGACCCGTACCGCAGTGGTACCGCCGCACCGCTCGTCCGAAGCCAACCGTTACATCGGAGCCTCCCGTGCACAGCCTCGACCCGCTCGCCACCTCCCGAATGATCAGCGACACCTACCGGCGCTACCTGCGTTCCCTGCTGCCCCTGCGCGAGCCCCGGCTGGCCGAGGCCCTCGCCCACGCCATTGACACCAGCCCACTTCTCACCAAGGGGCCCCTGCTGGAGGCCACCCCCGCCTACGCGCCGGGCGCCACCCTGAACGAGCTCATCGCAGAGGGCGTACTCGACCCCGCGTTCCGGCAGCTGACCGGCCCCGCACTGCCCGCCGACCGACCCCTGTACCGGCACCAGGAACAGGCGCTGCGCAAGGCCGTCGCCGGACGCAACCTCGTCGTGGCCACCGGTACCGGCTCCGGCAAGACCGAGAGCTTCCTCCTGCCCGTCCTCAACGCCCTCGCGGCCGAACACGCCCGCGGCACCCTCGGCCCCGGCGTCCGCGCCCTGCTGCTCTACCCGATGAACGCCCTGGCCAACGACCAGATGAAGCGGCTGCGCCGACTGCTCGCCGACACCCCCCACATCACCTTCGGCCGCTACACCGGTGACACCAAGGACGATCCGCAGCGCGCCGCCGACACCTTCGAGCAGCTCAACCCCGGCGAACCGCGCCTGCCCAACGAACTGCTCAGCCGACGCGAGATGCGCGCCGCACCGCCCCACATCCTGCTCACCAACTACGCCATGCTGGAGTACCTGCTCCTCCGCCCCCAGGACATGGACCTCTTCGAGGGAGAGCAGGCGGGATCCTGGCGGTTCGTCGTCGTCGACGAGGCCCACGTCTACGACGGAGCGCGCGGCGCGGAACTCGCCATGCTGCTGCGCCGCCTCAAGGACCGTGTGGGGCAAGGTCGGGAGATACAGGCCATCGCCACCAGTGCCACCGTCGGCGCGGAGGAGAACCCGGCCGCCGTCACCGCCTTCGCCCAGGCCCTCTTCGACGTCCCCTTCCGATGGGACGCGAGCGACCCGGCCGCCCAGGACCTCGTCACCGCCACCCGGGTCGCCACACCCGATGGTCCGCACTGGGGGCCGCTGCCGACCACCGAGTACCTGCGTCTGGCCACGACCGCCGACCCCGAACCGGAGATCGTGTCGGCCGCGCGCATGCACGGCCTGCCCGCTGATACGACCGCAGCCACCGCCCTCGCCGCCGAGGCCGGCACCGCGGCTCTGCGCCGGGCCCTTGCCGAAGGACCCCGGCCCATGAACGAGATCGCCCGCGACGTCTTCCCCGGTGACCCCGTCGGACCCGCGGCGGTCACCGCCCTCATCCAACTCGCCAGCCAGGTGACCGACACCGACGGCGCTCCTGTGCTCTCCGCCCGCTACCACCTCTTCGCACGCGCCACGGAAGGCGCCTTCACCTGCCTCGACCCGGCAGGACCTCACCTCGACCTGGCCCGCCACGAGACCTGCGCGCGGTGTGCCCGCCCCTCCTTCGAGCTGGGCGCCTGCCGCCGCTGCGGTGCCGTACACCTGCACGGCACGGTCACCGGCAAGGGGGCACAAGCCCGCCTCACACACCGCAAGTCTCCCAACAGCCCCCACACCTGGCTTCTCCTGGACGGGGACGGCTCGGACTCCGGTGCCGACGAGGACGACGAGACACTCGGCGACAGCGCCAAGGGTGGCCTCAAGGAACGCAGACTGTGCACCCGCTGCGCGGCCGTGCACCCCGCGACCACGGCATCCTGCACCGCCCCCGGATGCGGTGGCACCGAACTGCGCCGCGTCCACCAACTCGACACCCACGAGGGCGCCCCGGCCGCATGTCTCGCCTGTGGAGCGCGCGGTCACGGCATGATCCGACTGTTCGAGGCGGGCAACGAGGCTTCGGCCGCCGTCCTCAGCACCGCCCTCTACCAGGCGCTGCCTGCGGCAACCGACGGCCCGGCCGCGGCACTGCCCGGACAGGGCCGCAAGCTGCTGTTCTTCAGCGACAGCCGACAGGCCGCCGCCTACTTCGCGCCCTACCTGGAGGACTCCTACACCCGCATCCAGCACCGGCGCCTGATCACCCAGGCCGTCCAGCAGGGCTGCCCCGACGCGGACGAGCCTCTGCACATCGACGACCTCGTCGCCCACACCATCCGCGCCGCCGACCGCGCCGGAGTCTTCCGCCGCAACGACTCCCGCCAGACCAAGCAGCGCGCAGTGGCCCTGTGGGTGACGCAGGAAGTGCTCAGCCTCGACGACCGACAGTCACTCGAAGGCCTCGGCCTGCTCCGGATCGACATCGACCGCGAGCCCTTCTGGCAGCCGCCCGCCGCCCTCACCTCACTCGGCTTCACGGACGACGAGGCGTGGCTGCTGCTGCAGGAGCTCCTGCGCACCCTCCGCAACCAGGGCGCGCTCACCATGCCCGAGGACGTCGACGCGGGCGACGAGGCGTTCGCCCCACGCAAGGGGCCGATCTGGGTCCGCTCCCAGGGCTCCGATGCCAAGCGCAGGGTGATCAGCTGGCTGCCCAGCGCCGCGAGCGCCTCGAACCGACGTGTCGACTACCTCGTACGCGTACTGGACGCCCTTGGTCACCAGGGCGAGCGACGGGCCGCCGCCCTCGACGTCCTGAACCGCCTGTGGACCGACCTCACGACAGGTCACCTCGCCGACTGGCTGCCGTCCGAAAGCCAACCGGGGATCGGCGTCGTCCGCCGACTCGACCACACCTGGCTGCGGTTGCGGCCGGTGACGGCGGAGAGCGGTCCGCTGTACGTCTGCGACCGCTGCCGCCGCATCACCGCGGTTTCCGTGCGCGGTGTGTGCCCGACGCTGCGCTGCACGGGTCACCTGGAGGACTTCAAGCCGTCGCCCGAGACGGACGAGCACCTGCGGCGCCTCTACCTGACCTTCGACCCCGTTCCCCTGCGCGCTCAGGAGCACACCGCGCAGTGGACCGGGGAGAAGGCCGCCGAGATCCAGGGGGAGTTCGTCCGAGGGCAGGTCAACGCCCTGTCCTGCTCAACGACCTTCGAGCTCGGTGTCGACGTCGGTGAACTCCAGGCCGTCGTGCTGCGCAACATGCCGCCCTCCACCGCCAACTACGTCCAGCGCGCCGGTCGCGCCGGCCGCCGCGCCGACTCGGCCGCGCTGGTGCTGACCTACGCGCAGCGGCGGCCCCACGACCTCGCCCGGTTCGCGGAGCCCGAGCGGATGATCGCCGGGGAGGTACGGGCCCCGATCGTCCCCGTCGACAACGTCCGCATCGACCGCCGCCACGCCCACTCCATCGCCCTCGCCGCCTTCTTCCGTGCCATGAAGGACGAACGAGGCCGGATCTGGCGCAGGGCGGGAGAGTTCTTCCTCCCCGACGACACCACCGCCGAGATCGCCGCCCACACCGTGCGCGACTGGCTGACCCCCGTGCCGGACAGCGTCATGGCCTCCCTGCGCCGGGTCCTCCCCGAGCAGGTCCAGGAAGAGATCGGCATCGACTCCGGCGACTGGGTCGCCGAACTGGACCGGCTCCTGCGGGCCGCACAGCAGATCCTCGACCAGGACGTCACCGCGTACAGCGAACGCCGCGACCAGGCGGCGGCCGCCCGCAAGTACCGGCAGGCGGAGATGTACGAGAAGGTCATCCGCAACCTCACCCAACGCGAACTGCTCGGCGTCCTCGCCAACCGCAACGTGCTGCCCAAGTACGGCTTCCCCGTGGACACCGTCGAACTGCGCATCCCCCAGGAGGGCGGCGCCGTGGCGGGGCAACTCGAACTCACCCGTGACCTGAGCGCCGCCGTGCACGAGTACGCCCCGGGGGCCGAGATCGTGGCGGGCGGCCACCTGTGGGCGTCCGCCGGTGTCTACCGGCTGCCGGACCGCGAACTGGTCAGCCGCCACTACGCGGTGTGCGCGGCCTGCGGCCGCTACCGGGAGGCCACCGAACCCGTGGACCCCGTCTGCGCGGCCTGCGGCACGCAGTCCGCGGGTGCCCAACGCCGGTACGTCGAACCGATCTACGGTTTCGTCGCCGCGCGCGGACCACAGCGCCGGCCGGGGCAGACCCCGCCACGACGGTCCTGGTACGGCGACGTCCACATGTCCACCGACACCGCCGACCTTCAGGAAGGCGTGACCACCTTCGTCTCCGGCCACACCACGTCGTGGTCGGCGGGCACGCGGGGGGAGATGGTGGTCGTCTCCGAGGGACCGGCCGGTGCCGGATACCAGATCTGCGACTGGTGTGGCTGGGGCCGTCCGCACGCTCAGGCCGGGCCTCCGAGCGGAGGCCACTCGCACCTGCTGAAAGACACCCAGTGCACGGGCCCTCTCCGTGTCGTCTCCCTCGCTCACCGATACCAGACCGACTTCCTCCAGATCCATCTGGCCCCGCTCACGGCCCTGACCGCCACCGCGGCCCGTCTGCGCTCCGGCCTGTACGCACTGCTCGAAGGCGCTGCCGCGCACCTGGAGATCAGCCGCGACGACATCGACGGCACGATTCACACCGGCACTGACGGTATGCCGTCCCTGCTGCTCTTCGACACCACTCCGGGGGGCGCGGGCAACGCCGTGTCCATGGGTGAGCGGCTCGAACCGGTTGTCTCTGCCGCGCTTGCCCGGGTGTCGGCCTGCGAGTGCGGCCCGGAGAGCAGCTGCTACGCGTGCCTGCGGAACTTCCGCAACGAGCGCTTCCACGAGCTGCTGAGCCGCCGCGAGGCCATCGCACTCCTCGATGCCCTGACCGGCAACGTGAGCTGAAGGGATGAGAAACGGTGTACCGACGCGGACAGACACGATGCTGACCGGAACCACTCGCCGCAGGGCAGGTCGGGCAACGGAGGGCTGCACGGCCTAATCGCCGGGAAAGACCCGGAGCACACCCAGACTGGTCTGTCAGCAAGGCTCCTCGGCACGTCCCGTTTCTCAGGGACCCCGCCAACCGGGAGGATGAGCGGATAGCACGCTTCCGGCCCCGGTCCCGGCCCCCGTCCCCGAGAAGATCACCCCCGGCTCCGAAGGCGCCCGGTTCAGCACCCACAACCCGATCAGCACCGCCACCGCGAACACCACCGCGACCAGGACCGTCAGGATGACCCGGCGGCGGCGTTCGCGGCGTAGCCACTCGCCGCGGGCCGTGCGGTAGGCGTCGGGCGGGGGGTGGACGGCGCCCGCGAGGGCGGCGAGGGACTCCTGGAGTTCCTGTTCCGTGCGGTCGGGGCTGGTGCCGTGCGACGGCGTCGTGTCTCGGTGCGTCATCGCCGGGTCTCCATCGCCTGGGTCAGGGCGGCGAGGCCGCGCGAGGTGTGGGTCTTGACGGAGCCGCAGGAGATGCCCATCGTGGCGGCGATCTCGCTCTCCTTCAGGCCGAGCCAGTGACGGAGGACCAGTGCCTCCCGCTGCCGGGCGGGCAGTTGCTGGAGGGCGTCGATCAGCACCCGCTGGTCGTCGCGGAGCAGCGCGGTGCTCTCGGCCGAGGCGACGGTCTCGTCGGTAAGTTCCGGTGGGTTCTCCACGTGCTTGCGGGCGACCTGGAGGTGCCGTATCCGCATGCGGGTCAGGTTGCAGACGGTGGAGCGCAGGTACGCCTCCGCCGCCTCCACGTCCCGCAGCCGCCGCCACTTGCGGTAGATCTGGTAGTAGGCCTCGGCCACGACGTTCTCCGGGTCGTCGGCGCCGAGCAGCACGGCGAGGCGGAGCATCGAGGTGTAGTGCAGCTCGAAGAGACGGGCCACGCCCGTCTCGCGCTCCCGCTCGGCTGGGTCGGTCACCGCCGGGGCGAGTGGCACCGCCATCGGGGTCGTGGGTCTCACGTGCTGTCTCACGGGTTGTTCGCTCCCGTCTCGGGACGCCGGCTGACGGTCAGGCGCGACGGCAGGTCGGTGAGGTCGGCGCCGCGCGGGACGCCGAGGCGCTCGAGGACCGCGGTGCCGACGACGGCCACGGCCAGGTTCAGCAGGAGGGCGGCGAGCCCGGCGTAGACCTCGAACGGGCCGGTGCCCAGCGCGACGACCGACGAGAAGCCCTCCCGTACGACCAGGAACGTGCCGACCAGCATGCCCGCGCCCCACCCGGCGAGCAGGGCTCGTGGATGCAGGCGTCCGGTGAAGAGACCGACCGCCACGGCCGGGAAGATCTGGAGGATCCAGACGCCGCCGAGGAGTTGGAGGTTGATGGCGGCCTGGTCGCGCAGTCCGAACACGAACGCCACCGCGCCGAGCTTCGCCGTCAGCGACACCGCCTTGGCGATGCGTACCTGCCGCTTGGGCGTGGCCGTCGGATGCACGTACTCGACGTAGACGTTGCGTACGAAGCTGGTGGCGGCGGCGATCGACATCACCGCCGCCGGGACCAGCGCACCCACGGTGATCGCGCCGAACACCAGTCCCGCCAGCGGCCCCGGCATCAGCCGGTCGACCAGCATGGGTACGGCCGCCTCGGCGCCGCCCTCCGGCGCCCGTACCCCGGTGGCGAGCGCCGCGATGCCGAGGAAGCCGAACAGGGCGAGGAGTCCCGTCCAGGCGGGCAGGGCCACGGCGACCTTGCGCAGGGTGCGCGGGCTGTCGGCGGCGAAACCGGCGGTCAGGACGTGCGGGTACATCAGCAGGGCGAGCGCGGAACCGAGGGCGAGGCTGGCGTACGCGGGCTGCTGCTCGGGGGTCAGCAGGAGCGCGGGTCCGCCCAGCCGCTCCGCCGCCCCGTCGAACACCTCGCCCGGGCCGCCGAGGCGGGCCAGGACCAGCCAGGTGACGGCCGTGAGCGAGACGAAGACGGCGACCGCCTTCAGCGCGGAGATGACGGTGGGCGCGCGCAGCCCGTGCCGGTAGGTGGCCACCGCCAGCCCCGCGAACAGCACCACCATCACCAGGTCCTCGGCCGCGCCCCGCGAGTAGACGCCCCCGGCGGTCAGCACCGCCCTTATGCCGAGCAGTTGCAGCGCCAGGTACGGCATCGTCGCGAGGATGCCGGTCAGCGCGACGACCAGGGCCAGCGGCGGCGAGCCGTACCGGCCGCGCACGAAGTCGGCGACGGTGATGTACCCGTGCCGACGGGCCACGCTCCACAGCCGGGTCAGCAGCACGAAGGCGAGCGGGCAGACGATCACCGTGTACGGCACCGCGAAGAAGGCGGGCGCGCCGTTGCCGTACGCGAGTCCCGGTATCGCCGCGAAGGTGTACGCCGTGAAGATCGTGCCGCCCAGCAGGAACCAGGTCCACACCGGGCCGAGGCTGCGGTCGGCCAGCGCCCAGCCCTCCAGGGACGGCAGCCGGTCGCTGGGGCGCAGACGGCGCGCGGTCACGGCGAGCAGCGACGCTCCGCCGATCACGGCGAGGAACGTCGCGGTCATGGCGCCGTCGGCCATGGGTCACCGTCCTTGGTGTGCCTGTGCCTGTGCCTGTGCCTGTGCCTGTGCCTGTGCCTGTGCCTGTGCTTGTGCCTGTGCTTGGTGTGCCTGTGCCTGTGCCTGGTGTGCCTCTGCCTGGTGTGGCTGAGCCCTGGTGTGCCTGTGCCCTCGCGGGAGAGTTGCGCGGCGGGCCGGTTCGGAGGACAGGGAAACGGCGGGAAATCTTCTGGAAATCCGCTGTCAACCGTCTCCGCCGGGTCGGCAACTCTTGCACAGACCGACAGAGAGCGGGAGAGGAGCGTGAGCGATGGCACAGACGGCCCATCACCGGCTGCGGCGCGTCGCGATCGCCGTACTGCTCCTCGCGCCCGCCGCAGGTCTGCTGTGGGTCCCCTGGTACGCCGGTGCGAGCCCGCGGCTGGCGGGGACGCCGTTCTTCTACTGGTACCAGCTCGCCTGGGTGCCGGGGTGCGGCCTCTGTCTGCTCGCCGCGTACGCGCTGACCAGGCACGGCAGCGACGATCCCTGATCCGTCGCCGCCGCACACGTACCACCCCTGCCTACATCCCCATCCCACCGCCGCCCCGGCGAGGAGCCGCCATGCCCGCATCAGCCATGCCCGAATCCGCCCACCCGGCGCCGGAGGGCCCGCCCTCCCGGCGGTCCCGGATGGCCCCCAAGTCGATCCTCGTGTGGACCGCCGTCGCCCTGGTGGGGGCGGTCGGCTGGGCCGTGGTCGCCCTGTCCCGGGGCGAGGAGATCTCGGCCGTCTGGCTGGTGATGGCCGCCCTCGGGTCGTACGCCATCGGCTACCGGTTCTACTCCCGGTTCATCGCGCGCCGGGTCCTCGAGGTCGACGACACCCGCGCCACCCCCGCCGAACGGCTGGAGGACGGTGTCGACTACCACCCCACCGACAAGCGGGTGCTGTTCGGCCACCACTTCGCGGCCATCGCCGGGGCGGGCCCGCTGGTCGGCCCCGTCCTGGCCGCCCAGATGGGCTATCTGCCGGGGACGCTGTGGATCATCGTCGGCGTGATCTTCGCCGGTGCGGTCCAGGACATGATCGTGCTGTTCCTCTCCATGCGCCGGGACGGCAAGAGCCTCGGTCAGATGGCCCGGGACGAGATCGGCAGGGTGGGCGGTGCCGCCGCGCTGATCGGTGTCTTCGCCATCATGATCATCCTGCTCGCGGTCCTCGCGATGATCGTCGTCAACGCGCTGGCGGAGTCCGCGTGGGGCACCTTCTCGGTCTCCATGACCATCCCCATCGCCCTCTTCATGGGCTTCTACCTGCGCTACCTGCGGCCGGGCCAGGTCGTCGAGACCAGCGTCATCGGCGTGGCGCTGCTGCTGCTCGCCATCCTCGGCGGCGGCTGGGTCCAGGACTCCTCCCTGGCCGAGTACTTCGTCTGGAGCCCCGAGACCCTGGTGTTCTGCCTGGTCGGCTACGGCTTCGTCGCCTCCGTGCTGCCCGTGTGGATGCTGCTGGCCCCGCGGGACTACCTGTCGACCTTCATGAAGGTCGGCACCATCGCCCTGATGGCCGTCGGTGTCGTGATCGCCGCCCCGACCCTCAAGGCCGAGCCGGTCACCGAGTTCGCCTCGACGGGCGCCGGACCGGTCTTCGCCGGATCGCTGTTCCCGTTCCTGTTCATCACCATCGCCTGCGGCGCCCTGTCCGGCTTCCACGCGCTGGTCTCCTCCGGCACCACCCCCAAGCTGATCCAGAAGGAGTCCCAGGTCCGGCTGATCGGCTACGGGTCCATGCTCACGGAGTCCTTCGTCGCCGTCATGGCGCTGATCGCCGCCTGTGTCCTGGAGCCGGGCCTGTTCTACGCGATGAACTCCCCGGCCGCGCTGCTCGGCCCGACCGTGGACAGCGCCGCCGAGGCGGTCCGCGGCCTCGGCTTCACGATCACCCCGGACCAGCTCACCGCGGCTGCCGCGGCCGTCGAGGAGGAGACGCTGGTCGGCCGCTCCGGTGGCGCCCCGACCCTGGCCGTGGGCATGTCGGAGATCTTCGCCAGCGTGCTCGGCGGCGCGGGGATGAAGGCCTTCTGGTACCACTTCGCGATCATGTTCGAGGCGCTGTTCATCCTGACCACGGTGGACGCCGGTACCCGCGTCGGCCGCTTCATGCTCCAGGACATGCTCGGCAACGTCTGGAAGCCGATCGGCCGGGTCACCTGGAAGCCGGGCATCTGGATCACGAGCGCCCTGGTCGTGGGCGCCTGGGGCTACTTCCTCTACGCCGGTGTCACCGACCCGCTGGGCGGCATCAAGCAGCTGTTCCCGCTGTTCGGCATCGCCAACCAGCTGCTGGCCGCGGTCGCGCTGGCCGTCACCACGACCATGCTCATCAAGGCGGGCAAGCTGCGCTGGGCGTGGGTCACGGGCATCCCGCTGGCCTGGGACGTGGTCGTCACCTTCACCGCGGGCTGGCAGAAGATCTTCTCGGACGACCCCAAGATCGGGTTCTTCGCCCAGCGGGACGTCTACGCGGACGCCATCGACGCGGGCGAACTGCTGCCGGGTGCCACGGACATGGACGACATGCACACCATCGTCCTCAACAACACCGTGGACGGCGTTCTCATGGCGGTCTTCCTGCTGCTGGTCCTCATCGTCCTGGTCAACTGCGCGGTGGTGTGCGTCCGCGCCATCCGGTCCCCGGAGCCCCTGCCGACGACCGAGGTGCCGTACGTCGAGTCCCGCATCGACGTGCCGGAGCAGCGCGGCAGCGACTCCCTGGTGGGGACGGGCTCATGAGCGTCGTACGGAAGGCGCTGGCCACGGTGCTCTGGTACGCGCGGGAAGTGACCGGCGAGACGGAGTACGAGCGCTACTGCGCACGCCACCGCCGCCACCACCCCGACGCCCCGCTCCCGACCCGCCGGGAGTACCAGCGACTGCGCACCCTGCGACTCGAGCGCGAGTCCCCTGGCCGCTGCTGCTGACTCCGGCGCGGCGCCTGACGGCACCCGGCTCCGGGCCTTGCTCCCGACGAGCCGGGGGCCGAGGCGGGCGCGCCCTCCTGCCGAAGGACGCGCTCTCCTGCCGAAGGACGCGCTCTCCTGCCGAAGGACGCGCTCTCCTGCCGAAGGGCGCGCCCTCCTGCCGGAGGACGCGCCCGCTTCCCGTACTCGTCCGCCTCAGACGCGGACCTTCCGGCTGATCCGCCCAGCACTCAACGATCGAGGAGGAAGTTCCCTCGCGGCGGTGAGTACGCGGTATCCGGCCATGCTGCCCGCGCTGACAGCCGACCGACGTGTCACACGCGCCGGTCGGGATCGGCACGTGCCCAAGCTCCCAGGCGTTGTTGCGGCCCGACGGGCTTCCGGGACGGACATGCCCCTTCCGTTGCGTGGCGCGCCGACCTTCAGATCATCCGGAACAGGTCAGCCGCCGCATGGACGTCCGTGAAGTCCTCCACCGTGCGGAGGTTGTCGCACAGGGCCTCCAGGACCGAACCGGTCGCGGCGGCGCGCGGGGTGCCGATGGCCACGCCGAAGACGCGGAAGCCGAGCCGGTGCTTGGTGGCGTTCCAGGCGCGCATCCAGTCCTCGGTGACCCCGCAGTCGTCGTCGGTGATCAGGACGATGTCGCCGCGGGCGCGGGTGGTGTCGTCGAACTCCTCCTCCAGCAGGGCACCGGCTGCGGACAGCGGCGCCTGGTAGCTGGTGCCGCCGCCGAGGAACGTCTCCGCGAAGTCGAGGACCCGTGCGATGTCGGCGGGCTCACCGGCCGGGAAGCGGAAGACGCGGACCTTGTCGGCGGCCGAGAACAGGACGCCGACGAAGTCGCGCGAGGCGTGGCGGGCCTGGTCGAGGAGGGCCAGGGCGCAGGCCTTGGCCCACGCCTCCCGGGTCACCCCGCCGGGCCCCGCCTCGTACATGGAGTGGGAGGTGTCGACGCAGGCGATGACGGCGCCCTGGCCGCTGGTCCGCTCGCCCTGGCTGTCGTAGAGCATCAGCTCCCCGGCGGCGTAGCGCGCGGCGAAGACCGCGCGGAGGGCGGGCAGGCCCAGGCTCGCCAGTTCTGAGGGGATGACGCGGGAGAGGTCATCGCCCAGCGTTACGCCGACCAGTTCTCCGGTCGTGTTCTCCACCCTGCGGGCGCGCTCGCCGCTCGCCATCTGCCGGAAGCGGCCGATCAGTTCGGCCCACTCCGCGAGACGGCTGGTGCGCAGCCGCTCGGCGAGTCGGGCGCGCCGCTCGAACGGCATCCGCTCCGTCTCACCGGGCGCGACGCCCCACGCCCGCATCAGCGCGGCCTCCTCCCGTACGGCCGCGACGGCCTTGCCCGCGGCGTTCCGCGCGGTGGCACGGACACCGGGGACCGCCGCCGCCACGGCCTGCGCCGCGGCATCGGCGGCCTGCCGGGCGGCTGCCTCGGCGGCCTCGATCGCCCGTCGTACGGCGTCGGCGGCCGTGGGCGGCACGGTGCCGTCCTCGGCGGCCTCGTCGGCGGCCCGCTGGAGCGCCTCCTGCACGGCGGTCGCCGCGCTCTCGGCGGCCTGCCGCGCCCGACTCGCCCGCGCGGCCCGCTCCCGGGCCTCCCCGGAGCGCTCCAGCAGCCCGCGCAGCGCGGAGCCCTGGGCGAGTACGGCCATGGCGGCGGCGTAGGGGTCGCCCGCCGTCTCCCGGCGCAGCTCGGTGAACTCCGGTGACTCCATCAGGGTGGTGGTGATGTGGTGGTTGAGCAGATGGGAGGGTGCCATCTCGGCGCGGTCGCGCAACCGCGGGGCGGCCTGGTACGCGGCCAGGAACACGTCGGTCAGGAGGTCGGGGGCGCGGTCGTGGTGCTCGTACAGCTCCGTCGTCAGTTCGCGCAGGCCCGCCGACTGCTCGTAGGTGTCGCGCCAGGTGATCCGGTCGAAGCGGTCCGCGACCACGGCCGTGGTGTGCCGCCCGGAGGCGGTGGCGGGCGGGCCGCCCAGCCACGGTCCGGAACGGCTCGCCAGCTCGTCGAGCCTGCTGGGTGCCGGACTCATCGTTCCCAGCCCGTCGATCTCATCATGACTCAGCCCGCCCATGCTCAGAGCTGGGCTTCCACCATGCTCGCGTCCACCCCGAGCGCCTCGGTGAGAACGCGGGCGCGGACCGCGCGCTGGCGGCCGGTGACCCGGTCGATGGCGGCCGTGGAGCGGCCCGCGTTCGCGGCCTCCTCGCGGAGCTTCTCCAGCCGCTTGCCCGCCATGGCGAGCTTGTGGTGGGCGTTCTTGATCACCCAGTCGCTCAACGCTTCCCGGGACTGCCCGGCCATGGCGTCGAGCTGGGTCTCCAGCTCGTCGATGACGTCGGCCAGGTCGAGCGCCTCCTTGGCGTCCGGGTTGACCAGGTGCAGTACCTCGCGCTCGACGACGGGGCGCTGGGCGGGGGAGTCCCACAGCACGTGCGTCAGCACCGACAGGTCGGTCTCGGCGACCGCCGGGCGGCCGTCGAGGAACGCGGACGCCTGGAGCAGCCGCACCGACTGCCGCCAGCGGCGGTCGGAGGCGACGAGTTCCTTGCGGCGCAGGGCGGCCCGCAGGGTGCACACCGCGTCCACGATCGCGTCGGGGACGTCCACGGCCGGGACGGACTCGGTCACGGCGCGCTGCAACCCGGTCAGTTCGATCGTCGTGCGGACCGGGGCCGCCGGGCGGCTGACGGCGGAGCGGACCAGCGCGGCGAAGTTGGAGGGGTCGGCCAGGTAGCCGACCTCGATCCGCACCAGCAGGCGGTCGTAGATCGCCGCCGCGTCCTCGCCGCCGGGCAGTTCGTTGCTCGCCGTGATGGCGCCGATCAGGGGGCAGTGGATCGGCTCGCCGCCGTTCTCGGGGTGGTAGATGCGCTCGTTGAGGTAGCCCAGCGTCTCGTTCAGCGCCGCCGTGGAGCACTTGAAGATCTCGTCGATGAACGCGACGTGCGCGGTGGTGGCGCGGCCGTCGAAGACCTGGCGGTACTCGCCGCGGGCCAGCGCGGCGACGTCGATCGGGCCGAACATCCTCGTCGGCGCCGTGAACTTCGACAGGAGGATCTCCCAGTACGTCGCCCCCTCGATCCGGCCCGTCAGCTCCCGGGCCAGCTCGGACTTGGCCGTGCCGGGCGGGCCGAGCACCAGCGAGTGCTGCCCGGCCAGCAACGCCACCACCAGCGTCCGCACCACGTCGGCCCGCTCGTAGAAGCGGTCCGACAGCTCGTCGCGGATCGCCCGCAGCCTCCCGGCGGTGTCCTGCGCGTCCATGTGCCCCTCCTTGCCTCCCCCGAGGCAAGGTCAACGTAGCCGACGGCCGTCGCACGCGGCTCAGAAGGGGGTGAGCGTCAGACGGATGCCGGTGGGCGCGGTGTCCTGGATGTACGACGCGAAGTCGGCCACGTCGTCGAAGGCGAAGCCGTACGCCCTGCCGTCCTCGGTGGCCGCGTGGACCGCGCGGGAGTAGTGGTTGGTGAGGCCGGTCCGGTAGAAGGTGGCGGGGTCGGTCGTCGGCTGGGTGGCGGAGGACAGGAGCGTGGAGCGGTTCAGGGCCGCGCCCAGGATCGCCGCGACCGGGCCGGTCGTGCCGTCGTTCGGGGCGGCCAGGGCGCCGTCGCAGAACAGGACGTCCCGCGTGGACGGCCTGGCGAAGGACACCTGGGCGGGGCCGTCGAAGGTCAGCCGGTCGGCGCGGACACGGCCGGTGAAGGTTCCGGCGTTGGTGGTGACCTTGAGGTCCCTGCCGGTGTACGTGCTCCACACCTCGTCGATGTACGGGGCCAGGTAGTCCTTCGGGAACAGTCCCGCGTCCAGACCGTGGCCGGGCGCGATCACGCGCGTGTCGTCCACGATCAGCGGCGCGAACTCCGCCTCCCGCCGTACCGCGTCGAACACCGCGGCCCGGCCGCCGGGGCGTACCGTGCCCGTCGTCTGGTCCTTCGCGCCGGTCAGCCGGATGGCCAGCGGCACGCTGAACATGTCGACCATGGTGGTGTTGCAGAACATCCCGGCGCTGTTGAACGTGAACTCGGCGCAGTCGTGCAGCACGCCGTAGTTGGGGTCGGACTTCACCCAGCCCGCCGGGTACTGGAGCGCCGCGTTCCCGGCGCCGTCCGTGACCGCCTTGAACTTCAGCTTCGCGCCGAGCGCCACGTAGATGCGGCCGGACATGTGGGGGAGTGACAGCCGGGTCCCACCGCTGCCGGACAGGGTGATCGCGTAGTCGGTGAAGCCGTCGGCGCCGTTGTCGGAGAGGGCGACGGGAGCCAGGGTCCCGTCCGGGGTGACCCGGACCTGGCGGCCGTCCTGGTTGCCGACGATGTAGAGGTGCACCTCGCCGTCGCCGAAGGCGCCGGTGTCGTTGACGACGGTCAGGGGGAGGGAGGCGGCGTCGGTGCCGGGGTCGTCCGCGAGGGCGTACGGGGCGAGGGTGGCCGCGGCCGGGATCGCCACGGCCGCTCCACCGAGGGCGAAGAGGAGCTTGCGGCGGCCGAGGCGGCGCTGGTGACGTGCGGTCATGTGGGGGGTCTCCAGGGCGACTTGCGTGCAGGGGGACTCGGCGGGGAGTGCGAGTGAGAGCGCTCTCAGCCGGGTTCCGATGCTAGTGACGGCGCCGGGGGCGACCAACCGGTTCGGCGGGGTCTCGGGGGCGCTTAACTGGCAGTTAAGGGCCGTTTAAGACGCCCCATCGGACGCGCCGCCGGGCACTTCACCGGACACCCCGTCGAGCGACCGCGCCTTCACCCCCGCCAGATGGCGCCCGAACACCTCCCGTGCCTCCGGCGTCAGCGTCCGCAGCGCGATCAGGGCCGTGATCACCACGTCGCACAGCTCCGACTGGACGTCGTCCCAGGTGTGGCTGACGCCCTTGCGCGGGTTCTGGCCGGTCGCGCCGATCACGGCCTGGGCCACCTCGCCGACCTCCTCCGTCAGCTTCAGCATGCGCAGCAGCAGGCCCTCGCGGCCGTCGCACGGCCGGTTGGCGTCGACCCACGCCCACAGCGCCTCGACGTCCGTCCACAGGTCGGAGGGGGAGGGGGCGGTGGGAGGTGCGGTGGGGGCGGTGGGAGGTGCGGTGGTGGCGGCGGAAGGTGCGGTGGTGGCGGTGGGAGGTGCGGTGGTGGCGGTGGGGGCGGGGCGTGCGGCCTGGTCGGTCATGCCCGCAGCCTGCCATGTGCTGCCGGAGTCGCGCCTCACTCCTCGAACAGCGGCTCCTGGTCGCCCTCCGCCGCCTTCTGCAGCCGCTTGACCCGCGCCCCCACCACCGCCACCGTGGCCGCCGCCGTCACCGCGAACGCGGCCGGGACCATCCAGCCCCGGTTGAAGGTGTGGCCGAGCGCGTGGTCGAGGGAGAGGCGGCCGGGGCCCGCGACCGCGATGCCGGTGGCGGCCAGGGCGAGGGACGCGGCGTACTCGTAGCCGCCGCCCTGGTTGAAGAAGCCGTTGGGGGCGTGCACGGCCGCCGCGCCCGACATCGCACCGGCCGCCGCCGCGCCCGCGGCGGGGGTCGCGAGGCCCAGTGCCAGCAGAGTGCCGCCCCCGGCCTCCGCGAGGCCCGAGGCCGTCGCGCTCGCCTTGCCCGGCCGGTAGCCGACGGACTCCATGAACTGGCCGGTCCCCTCGATCCCGCCGCCGCCGAACCAGCCGAACAGCTTCTGCGCGCCGTGCGCGGCCAGCACGCCGCCGGTGCCCAGCCGGAGCAGCAGCAGGCCCAGGTCGACGCGGTTGTAACAGGAACAGGTCATGAGGTCTCCCGGGAAGCGGTGGAAACGGAAGAGGAGTCGTCCCGCGTTCCCACCGTCGCACCGCCCGCTCCCACCGACATCCGCCGGACGGCGCCAGGCGGCCGTTCGGGTGCATGTGCCGTCCGGCGGGTTCGCCGTACCGCCTCCGGTGGCGGCCCACCCCGACCGGTGTGAGGCTGGCCCGCATGACGATTCAGACCGCGAGGCTGAGCGACCCGGCCGTCCGTGCCTTCGTCGCCGCCGTCAACGCCCACGACCTCGAGGGCTTCCGTGCGCTGCTCACGCCCGACGCGACGATGGCCGACGACGGCGCCGACCGTGACCTGGACGACTGGATCGACCGGGAGATCTTCTCCACTCACGGTCATATGGAGGTCGACAACGAGTCGAACGGCGGCCGTTCCCTCATCGCCCGCTACAGCAACGACACCTGGGGCGAGATGCGCACCCGGTGGGACTTCGTCGTCGAGGGCGACGGACACATCTCCCGCTTCGAGACCGGCCAGGCATAGGGCCCGCGCCGAGGGCCGACGCCAAGGATGGCGCGGCAGCCGTCCCGCGGTCCCGGTGTGCACCTCGCGGTCCCGCGCGAGGCCCACCCCCACCCGGTGCCGTGGGACGGCTGCCGCCTCCCCCCTCGGTGTGGCTGCGGAGGCTGGACGCTCCAAGTGTGAAGCTCTTGTGGAGGAGAGTTGAGCATAAGCCCGCCACCGGCCGCAATGGGGCGGATGGTCAAATTCCGTTTGTGTAAGTTGCGCACGCTGAGGACCTGATCACCGGCCGGTGTCCGACTCGGCCCCGCCCGATGTACGGCATCCCGGTCGCCAGGACCGTCGCGAACTGCACGTTCGCGTCCAGTGGCAGCTCCGCCATGTGCCGTACCGTGCGCGCCACATCGGCCACGTCCGTCACCGGTTCCGGGGCGACCTCCCCGTTTGCCTCCGGGCGGCGCGGGCTCCGGCACCGGCCGCGCGGTCGCCGTCGAACTGCCGCGCACCGGCTGGACGGTGGCCCTCGCCGGACGCCGCCCGGACGCCACCCGGACACCCTCGACGGGACGGCGGCACTGGTCCCCGGCGGCACGTCCCTCGCCGTGCGCTGCGACGTCTCACGCCCCGAGGACGTCGACGCCCTCTTCACCGCCGTACGCGACCGCTACGGCCGGTCTGGACCTGCTGTTCAGCAACGCGGGCACGTTCGGCCCACGGACGCCCCGGTGACGATGGCGACACGCGGGGCGTCGGGGGTGCTTTGCGTCGAGTTCATGAGTCCGCAGCGTACGGGTGGAGCAGCGCTGCGGAACTCATCGTTCCGCAATGGGATGGTCATGTCCGCGGCAAACGGAGGTCGTTCCCGGCCACTCGAATGCCCCCTGCGTCCACTTCCGCAGGGAGGACCCGATGACACCCCGTCAGTCACCGCTCAGGCACGACCACGAACTCCGTGCCGCCGCCCGCCACCTCGGCCGCCGCCGCTTCCTCACCCTCACCGGCGCCGCCGCGGCCCTCGCCTTCACGGTGAACCTGCCCGGCGCGGGCACCGCCGCCGCCGCCGAGCTGGACCCCGCCCGCATCGCCGACGACCCGTTCACCCTGGGCGTCGCCTCCGGCGACCCGCTGCCCGGCTCCGTGCTGCTGTGGACCCGGCTCGCCCCCGCCCCCTTCCAGCCCGACGGCGGACTGCCCGCCCGGCGCGTCCCGGTCGCCTGGGAGGTCGCCCTCGACGAGGACTTCCGCCGGATCGTCAGACGCGGCACCACCACCGCCCACCCGGAGTTCCACCACACCGTCCACGCCCAGGTCGACGGCCTCGCCGAGAACCGCGTCTACCACTACCGCTTCCGCACCGGCGGCTGGATCAGCCCGGCCGGACGCACCCGCACCGCCCCCGGCACCGGCGCCAAGGTCACCGGGCTGACCTTCGGCGTGGTCTCCTGCCAGCGCTACGACCAGGGGTACTGGACGCCGTACCGGCATCTCGCGCGGGAGGACGTGGACGTCGTCTTCCACCTCGGTGACTACCTGTACGAGTACGCCGTCAACTCGGCGGCGGGCGCCCGTGGTTACGCCACCGGCACGCTGCCCGACGTCTTCAACCGCGAGACCGTGACGCTGGAGGACTACCGGCTGCGGTACGCCCTCTACAAGACGGACGCCGACCTCGCCGCCGCGCATGCCGCGCACCCCTTCGTCGTCACCTGGGACGACCACGAGACCGAGAACAACTACGCCGACGACACCCCGGAGAACAGCGTCCCGCCGGAGGAGTTCCTGCTGCGCCGCGCCGCCGCCTACCGGGCCTACTGGGAGAACATGCCGCTGCGCCGCCCGCAGCTCCCCGAAGGACCCGACCTCCGGCTCTACCGGCGGCTGCACTGGGGGCGGCTCGCCCAGTTCGACGTCCTCGACACCCGCCAGTACCGCTCCAACCAGGCCTACGGGGACGGCTGGCAGTTCCCCGGCCCGGACTCCGAGGACCCCTCGCGCACCATGACCGGCGACGCCCAGGAGCGCTGGCTGATCGACGGGTGGCACAGGTCCGGGGCGCTGTGGAACGTCGTACCGCAGCAGGTCACCTTCTCGCGGCGGTACAACTCCACCGAGCTGCCGTCCCGGGTCTCGATGGACGCCTGGGACGGCTACCCGGCCTCCCGTGAGCGCGTGCTCGCCGGGGCGGAGGCGGCCGGGATCGAGAACCTGATGGTCCTCACCGGTGACGTGCATGTGCACTACGGCTTCGACATCAAGCGGGACTTCGCCGACGAGGGTTCCAGGACCCTGGGCACGGAGATCGTCGCCACCTCGGTCAGCAGCGGCGGCAACGGCTCGGCCCAGCCCGCCAACTGGGCCACCCTCATGGCCGCCAACCCGCACCTGCGCTTCTACAACGGGCAGCGCGGGTACGTCACGGTGACCCTCGGCCGTCAGGCGGCGCGCGCCGACTTCAGGACCGTCCCGTACGTCACCACGCCGGACGCGCCGCTGACCACCGCCGCCTCCTTCGTCACCGAGGTCGGCGACCAAGGGCTCAGGCCCGCCTGACGGCTCAGCCCGCCTGACGGCTCTAGCCCGCCTGACGGCTCAAGCCCGCCTGACGGCTCAGGCGGGCGTGGCGACCGCCACGGGCTCGCCCCTGTCCTCGCCCTCGTTCTCGCCCGGGTAGCGCACGCCCACCCGCTCCCGTATCGCGTCCAGCGTCCGCATCACGGCGAGGGTGCCGTCGAGGGGGACGAGGGGCGACTCCGTCTCGCCCGCGCGCAGCGCCCGCGTCACCTCGCGGGCCTGGTGCCTGTAGCTGTTGCGGGGTCCGTCCGCCGGGTCGGCCGCGAAGACCTCCGGGTCGCGGCCGTCCCGGTGCAGGACGAAGGTCTCGGGGTGGAAGAAGCCGTCGGGGATGTCGATGCGGCCCCGGGAACCGGTGATCGACGCCATCCCGGCCGTACCGCCCACGATGGAGCAGTGCACCGAAGCGAGAGCACCGCTCTCCCACGAGAGCACCGCACCCGTCTGGAGATCAACGCCCTCATCCGAGAGCACCGCTCGCGCCGCGATGTCCGACGGCTCACCCAGCAGCAACTGCGCGAACGACACCGGATACACACCGAGGTCGAGCAGCGCGCCACCGCCCTGCGCGGGGTCCCGCAGCCGGTGCGCGGGCGGGAACGGCCCCTCCAGGCCGAAGTCCGCCTGCACCGTGCGCACTTCACCGACCGCGCCGTCCTCGACCAGCGCCTTCAGCCGCCGCACCTGCGGATTGCAGTACATCCACATGGCCTCCATCAGGAAGACCCCGCGCCCGCGCGCCAGCGCGACCAGTTCCTCGGCCTCCCGCACGTTCAGCGTGAACGGCTTCTCGCACAGCACCGCGCGCCCGCCCTCCAGGCACATCCCGGCCGCCACCCGGTGCGCCGAGTGCGGGGTGGCGACGTACACCACGTCCACCTCCGCGTCGGCCGCCAGCGCCGCCCAGTCGCCGTACGCCCGGTCGATCCCGAAGCGCTCCGCGAACGCGTCCGCCGACGCCTGCGACCGCGAGGCCACCGCCACCACCTCGGCGTCCGGCAGATCCACCAGATCCGCCGTGAACGCGGCGGCGATCCCACCGGTCGCCAGAACTCCCCACCGCACCTTGCCCGCTGTGTCCGTCATCCGCCCGCCCTGCTCCCTCGCTCCCGGTCCGGCCGCCGACGTTCGCACGGTCGACCCGGCTCCGACCACCTGTACGAGCTGAGAGCATAGGTCGCGGATCACTCGCAGAGGGAGGGGCACATGCCCGAGCCAGGGGCATCGATACCGGACGTATCAGAAATATCGGAAATGTCGGGCGCGTCAAGGGAGTTCGCGGGGAGGGCCGCAGGGGAGCCCAAGCGGGCGGACGCACCGGCGGTCAGCGCACCGGCGGTCAGCGCACCGGCCCCGCGCGGGCGCCCCCCGAAGGCGGACCCGGCCGCCACCCGCTCCCCCCGCCACGCCTCCCTCCTCGTCACCCTGGTCCTCGGCGGCCTGACCGCCACACCCCCGCTGGCCATGGACATGTACCTCCCCGCCCTGCCGGAGGTCACCAGCTCCCTGCACGCCCCCGCCGCCACCGTCCAGCTCACCCTCACCACCTGCCTCGCCGGAATGGCGCTCGGGCAGCTCGTGGTCGGCCCGATGAGCGACAGGTGGGGCCGCCGCCGCCCGCTGCTCATCGGCCTCGCGGTGTACGTCCTCGCCACCGCCCTGTGCGCCTTCGCCCCCACCGTGGAGACCCTGGTCGCCTTCCGGCTGGTGCAGGGGCTCGCGGGCGCCGCCGGGATCGTCATCGCCCGCGCCGTCGCCCGTGACCTCTACGACGGCATGGCCATGGCCCGCTTCTTCTCCACCCTGATGCTGATCTCCGGGGTCGCCCCGATCATCGCGCCGCTCATCGGCGGACAGGTCCTGCGGGTGACCGACTGGCGGGGCGTGTTCGTCGTGCTGACCGTGGTCGGGGCGCTGCTCTCGGCCGTGGTCTGGTTCCGGCTGCCGGAGACCCTGCCCGCCGCCGAGCGCCACTCCGGCGGCATCGGCGAGACCCTGCGCGCCATCCGCGGCCTCCTCGCCGACCTGCCCTTCACCGGCTACATGCTCTCCGGCGCCTTCACCTTCGCCGCCCTGTTCGCCTACGTCGCCGCCTCCCCCTTCGTCGTCCAGGAGATCTACGGCGCCTCCCCGCAGACCTTCAGCCTGCTGTTCGGCCTCAACTCCATCGGCCTGGTCGCCGCCGGACAGCTCAACGGCCGGGTGCTGGTCGGCCGGGTCAGCCTGGACCGGGTGCTCGGCGTCGGCCTGGTCATCATCGTGCTGGCCGCCGTGGCGCTGCTGCTGATGACGCTGGGCGTCTTCGGCGAGGTCGGCCTGGTGCCGGTCGCCGCCGCGCTGTTCGTGCTGATGTCCGCGATGGGCATCACCCTGCCCAACACCCAGACGATGGCGCTGCTGCGGGTACGGCACGCCGCCGGGTCCGCGTCCGCGCTGCTCGGCACGTCCGGCTTCCTCATCGGCGCGATCGTCTCGCCGCTGGTCGGAATCGCCGGGGAACACACCGCCGTACCGATGGCCGTCGTCCAGCTGACCGCCACACTGGTGGGCGTGGCCTTCTTCGTCGGCATGTGCCGTCCGTGGCGGGCCCGCCCGAGCCTGGAGGGAGCAGAGAGCTGAGCGCGCCGAGACTGCGCACCGGCACCCCGCAACGGGCCGGACTCGACCCCACGGAACTGCGCCGCCTGGTCCGTGAGGTCCAGCGCCTCACCACCGGTGAGCACCCCTGGGCGGCGGGTGCCGTCGTGGTCGCCGGGCGCGGCCCGGTGCTCGCCGTGCAGGAGGCGGCGGGCTGGGCCGTGCGGTACGCCGCCCACGACCCGGTGACGGACCGGGGCGTCGAACTGCCGCCGGGGGAGCGGGTGCCGATGACCGTCGACACGCCCTTCGACCTGGCCTCCCTCACCAAGCTGTTCACGGCCGTCGCCGCGGTGCAGCAGATCGAGCGGGGCACGCTCGGCATAGACGCGCGCGTCGGCGCCTACCTGCCGGAGTTCCGCGCCGCCGCCCGGCACGGCATCACCGTCCGCCAACTCCTCACCCACACCTCGGGCCTACGCCCCGAACTGCCCCTGTACGACTGCCCCGACCAGGCGGGCCGACTCGCCCTGCTGCGCGCCGAGGCCCCGGTCACCGAGCCCGGCACCTACTGCTACTCCGACCTGAACCCGCTCCTCCTGCAGTACGTCCTCGAACGCGTCACCGGCCGCCCGCTGGACGTCCTGCTGCGCGACGGCGTCACCCGCCCCCTCGGCATGACGGCCACCCGCTTCGGCCCCTGCCCCGGCGCCGCCGCCACCGAGGACCAGCGGCGCCCGTGGGCCAAGGCGGACCGGGGGATGCTGCGGGGGGTCGTCCACGACGAGAACGCCTGGGCGCTCGGCGGCGTCGCGGGTCACGCCGGGCTGTTCTCCACCGGCCGGGACCTGGCCGTCTTCTGCCGCGCCCTCCTCGCGGGCGGCGCGTACGGGCCCGCGCGCATCCTCGGCCCCGACTTCGTGGAACTCCTCCTCGCCCCGCCCGGGCTGGGCTTCGCCCTGGACCAGCCCTGGTTCATGGGCGAGCTGGCGGGCCGCGGCGCGGCGGGCCACACGGGCTTCACCGGCACGTCCCTGGTCCTGGACCCGGCGACCGACACCTTCCTGATCCTGCTCACCAACGCCGTCCACCCCAGACGCCGTCCCCCGGACAGCCGCCCGAGGGCGGCGGCGGGGACGCGGGTGGCCCGGGCGGTGCGGGCGGCGGGGGGATCGGCGCCGCCGGGGACCTGAGAGAATCGCCGGGTGAACGTCCCCCTCCCCGTGCCCGTGGCCGACGCCCTGCGTGACTCGCTCGCCGGGCTGCTCGACGGGCTGCCGCCGCGACAGGCCGGGCAGGCCGTGGAGCGGCTGATCGCCAGTTACCGGGGGCGGACCCCCACCGACGCGCCGATCCTGCGGGACCGGGCGGACGTGGTGGCGTACGCGGCGTACCGGATGCCCGCGACCTTCGCGGCGGTGCGGTCGGCGCTGGCGGAGTTCGCGGCGGCCGTGCCCGAGTGGGCGCCGGGCCGTCAGGTGGACGTCGGCGGCGGGACCGGCGCCGCGGTCTGGGCGGCCGGTGCGGTGTGGCCGGGGGCGCGGCCGGTGACGGTGCTCGACTGGGCCGAGCCCGCGCTCGCCCTCGGGCGGGAGATCGCCGCCGCCCAGCCGGACCTGCGGGACGTGCAGTGGCAGCGCTCTCGGATCGGAGCGGCGCTCACCATCGAGAGCACTGATCTCATCACGGTCTCCTACGTCCTCAACGAGCTGACCGCCCCCGACCGCACCGCCGTCGTCGACGCCGCCGCCCGCGCCGCACAGGCCGTCGTCATCGTCGAACCCGGCACCCCCGACGGCTACACCCGCGTGATCGAGGCCCGTGACCGCCTGCTCGCCGCCGGGTTCCACATCGCCGCGCCCTGCCCGCACGGCGCGGCCTGCCCGATCGTCCCCGGCACCGACTGGTGCCACTTCGCGGCCCGGGTCAGCCGGTCCTCCCTGCACCGGCAGGTCAAGGGCGGCTCCCTCGCGTACGAGGACGAGAAGTTCTCCTACGTAGCCGCCACCCGCTTCCCGCCCGTCCCGGCCGCCTCCCGCGTCGTCCGCAAGCCGCAGATCCGCAAGGGCCAGGTGCTGCTGGACCTGTGCGAACACGAGCCCGCCCTGGGCCGCACGACCGTGACCAAGCGCCACGGGCCGCTCTACAAGGCCGCCCGTGACGCCGACTGGGGAGACGCCTGGCCTCCGGCGTGAGCCGCGGTCAGTCCCGTTTCTCCGCGCTGTTCCTCTCCTGGAGCCTGCGCAGCAGCTCCCGTTTCTGGGCGGCGGGGTCCACACCCCCGCCGACCTTGCCGCTCCGGCCGCCGCCCCGCAGGGCCTTGCGGCCGAGGTTCCGCCGGGTGCCGCCGACGCCCAGCATGTTTCCGGATCCGCCTCGGGCCATGGTGAGGCTCCCTTCGAAGATGGTCGAGAACGAGACGTATCGTCTCGCGTAGCACTCCCTCAGGGTGCGGCGAGACGCACCGTCTTGTCAACCTGATAAATTCGAGGCCATGGCCCACCAACCCGCTCCCGCCAAGCCCGGCCGCCCCGACGCCACCCGCCGCAGTGAGAAGTCCCGGCGCGCCATCTACGACGCCGCGCTCGCCCTGGTCGGCGAGGTCGGCTACGCCAAGACGACCATCGAGGGCATCGCCGCCCGCGCCGGAGTCGGCAAGCAGACCATCTACCGCTGGTGGCCGTCGAAGGGGGACGTCCTGCTGGAGGCGTTCCTCGACCTCAGCGAACAGGCGGCCGAACAGGCCGCCGACCCAGACGCCGACCCCGACGCCGCGTACGCCATCCCGGACACCGGCGATCTCGCCGCCGACCTCAAGGCCGTCCTGCGCGCCACCGTCGACGAACTGCTCGACCCCAAGTTCGAGACCCCGTCCCGAGCCCTCGCCGCCGAGGGCGTCGTCAACGAACAGCTCGGCCGCGAGTTCGTCGCCAAGCTCCTCGAACCGCAGCTCCAGCTGTACGTGCGCCGCCTGCGCGCCGCCCAGGACGCGGGCCAGGTACGCCCCGACGTGGACCCCCGGATCGCCCTGGAACTCTTCGTCTCCCCGCTCGCCCAGCGCTGGCTCCAGCACACCGGACCGATCTCGTACGCGTACACGGACACCCTCGTCGACTACGCCCTCGGCGGCCTGGCGCCCCGCTGAGCGCGGTGTGGGACATCTCTCGTCCCGCCGTCTCGCCGTCTACGGGTGGGAACGGCGGCCCCCCAGGGCGCAGGATGGTGGGACGATAGGGCATGCTGTCCGCACAACGGCGAGGCGAGGGGATAGATGAGCGCGGAGTACGGCGGTCGCACCGGCCGGCAGGGCAAACTCTCCCAGTGGCTGCGCGGACGCCGCCCCAAGGAGGCCGCCGCCGACGACACCGGCCGTGAGGCCCTGCTGCTCGCCGCCGCCGCCGCGGGACTGCCGCTGGCGCCCGCCGCGCACCCCGCCCCCGGCTACCGGTGCTCCTGCGACCGCGTCGGCTGTCCCACCCCCGCCCGGCACCCGGTGTCGTTCGCCTGGCAGACGCAGTCCACCACCGACCGCGCCCAGATCGAGCGCTGGGCCCGGCACCAGCCGCAGGCCAACTTCATCACCGCGACCGGCATGGTGCACGACGTCCTGGACGTCCCCCTGGAGGCCGGGCACGAGGCGCTGGCCCGGCTGCTCGCCGACGGGATCGAGGTCGGCCCGGTCGCCGAGACCGGCGACGGCCGCATGCTCTTCTTCACCCTCACCCGCGGCACCCCCGAGGACGAGGACGAGTGGTGGCCCTGCGAGCTGGACTGCCACCCCGAGACCATGGACGAACACCCCGGCCTGCGCTGGCACTGCCGAGGCTCCTACGTCCTCGTCCCCCCGTCCCGGCTCCCCGGCGACGGCCTCGACGTCCACTGGGTGCGCGGCCCGGAACACGCCCTCCCCGACCCGCTCACCCTCCTGGAAACCCTCACCGACGCCTGCGCCCGCCACGTCGCCCAGGACACCGACCATCCGAGCGGCGCCTGGCCGCTGCGCCGCTGAGACGACGGGACCGCTACTCCCCCTGCGCCGACGTAAGGCCCTGGATCCGCCCCAGCACCGTCACCCCGTCCGCGCCCGTGCCCTGCTTCGGGTCGAGGGCGACCTCGTTCGACATGAACTCCATCGTCAGGGACTGCTTGATCTCGCCCTTGGTCAGGGCCAGCACGCTGTCGTTCGGGACGGGGACCTCGGTGCCCGGTGCGGCGGTCTGGCGCTCGAAGTGGCGGGTGGCGAAGAAGACCAGCGCCCCGCCGTCCTTGGTGCGCAGCGCCAGCGGGGCGTAGTCGCCGTTGGCCAGCGGCTCGTCGATGTACTGCGTTGCCAGACCCGGCTTGGTGGCGTTCTTCTCGCGCAGCTCACGCCATGCGGTGGTGTGGGTGCCGGGCTCGAAGGTGTCGCCGCCGTCGCCCAGGTAGGACGTGTACTCCTTGCTCAGGTCGGCCGGGCGCACGGCCAGTCCGGCGGAGCCGACGGGCACCGGCTCGGCCCAGCCGTCCCGGTCCGTCTTGAACTCCGGCACCTTGCCGGGCGCGACCAGCGTCAGATACGACGCCTGCCACGGCTCGTCGAGCGAGTCCCGTACGAACACCAGCAGCCAGCGCGCCGTACCGCCCTTGTTGCCCCGCGCGTCGGCGAGGAACCAGCGCGGCCAGCCCGCCTTCTTCGGGATGGTGAACTTGGCGTCCGTCAGCTCCAGCGGGGTGTGCGACGGGTTGCCGCCCGGGTTGTTGGCGCGACCGGCCGTCAGCCGGGCCTTGTCGATGTCGGCGAGGGGCCCGGTGACGTAGTCGGCGTCGAGGGTGCTGTCGTAGGCCTCGTCGGCGTCGTTGTACGCGGCCGTGAACTGCCGTAGCGCCTTGGCCGCTTCCGCCTTGGTCGTCGCGGGGAGCACCTCGCGCTCCCCGTGCACCACCACGCAACCGCTCGCCGTCAACGACAAAGCGGTCACCGAGGCCGCTATGAGCGCATTGCGGCCACGCCTGCGTTCCCTGCTCATCGGGCTCATCGGGCTCCTTCACCTTCCCCTTCCCGGAGGCGAAACCCTACCGGGGCGGGAAGCGGCGCGTGCCAGCGGTCAGGGGTCCCGGCGCGGGGTCACCAGGACCGCGCCCGTGCGCGGGTGCGGCAGCACCTCCACCGGCTGGTCGTAGACCCGTGACAGCAGGCCGTCGGAGAACACCTCGGCGGGCGCACCGTCCGCCGCCACGCGCCCCGCGTGCAGGATCGCGGCCCGGTGCGCGTGGGCCGCCGCGAGTCCGAGGTCGTGCAGGACGACCACGACCGCGTCCCCGGCGCGCGCCCGCTCCCGGCACAACCGCAGCACCAGTTCCTGGTGTCTGAGGTCCAGCGCGGCGGTCGGCTCGTCGAGCAGCAGCAGCGGGGCGCGCTGGGCGAGCACCCGGGCGAGCGCGACCCGGGCGCGCTCACCGCCGCTGAGCGCGGAGAACGGCCGTAGGGCGAAGGCGGTCACCTCGGTCGCCGCCATCGCCTGGGCCACCGCCGTGTCGTCCTGCTCCTCCGCCTGCGTCCCGGCCCAGGGCGCCCGGCCCATCCGGACGACCTCCTCGACCGTGAACGGGAAGGACAGCACCGCCGCCTGCGGCAACACGGCCCGGCGCAGGGCGAGTTCGGGCGCGGACCAGTCGTCCGCCGGGCGGCCGTGCAGGCGGACGACCCCGGCGGCGGGCCGCACGTCGGCGGCCAGCGCGCTCAACAGGGTCGACTTTCCGGCGCCGTTGGGGCCGACCAGCGCCAGCACCTCGCCCGCGCGGGCGGTGACGTCGACGCCGTCCAGCACGGTGCGGTCGCCCAGCCGGACGGACAGGCCTGCCGCCTCGGCCAGGACGTCGCCCGGGGTCGGCGCGGGCGGCGGCACGGGGCGGCGGGTGCGGAACAGCGGCATCAGGCCCAGCCCCCTTGCCTGCGGCGGGTGCGCCGCAGCAGCCAGAAGAAGAACGGGCTGCCCACCAGCGCCGTCAGCACCCCGAGCGGCAACTCGGCGGGCGCGGCGAGGGTACGCGCCGCGAGGTCGGCGCCGAGCAGCACCACCGCACCGCCCAGCGCGCTGCCGGGCACCAGGAAGCGGTGGCCGGGGCCCGCCGCCATCCGCAGCAGATGCGGCACGACGAGACCGACGAAGCCGATCACCCCGGAGACGCTGACCGCCGCCGCCGTCAGCAGCGCCACGACCAGGATCAGCACGAGGCGCAGCCGCTCCACGTCCACGCCCAGGTGCCGCGCGGACCGGTCGCCCAGCGCGAGCAGGTCCAGGCGGCGCGCGTACAGCGGGGCCAGGCCCAGACCGAGCGCCGCGCACGGCAGGACGGCGAGCACCTTCGGCCAGGTGGCCTGGGCGAGGGAGCCGAGCTGCCAGAACGCGATCTGGTTCACCGCGGCGGTGTCCGCGAGGAAGACGAACAGCCCGACCAGCGCCCCGGCGAACGCGTTCACCGCGATCCCGGTCAGGATCAGCGTCACGACCTCCGTACGGCCGCCCGCCCGTGACGTCGAGTAGACCAGCAGCACGGTGCCGAGCCCGGTCACGAACGCCATCGCGGGAAGCGTCCAGTTGCCCAGGAAGTCAAGGCCCAGCGCGATCGCGGCGACCGCGCCGACCGCCGCGCCCAGGGAGACGCCGATCGTGCCGGGCTCGGCGAGCGGGTTGCCGAACACGCCCTGCATCAGCGCGCCCGCACAGCCCAGGGACGCCCCGATGAGCACGGCGAGCACGATGCGCGGGAAGCGGACGTTCCACAGCACCGACTCGGCCACCCGGTCCAGCTCGGCGCCACCGAGGTGGGCCCGGTGCAGCACGGAGCCGATGACATCACCGGCGGGGATCGGGTACGCGCCGATGCCCCCGGCCACCGGGACCAGCGCGAGCAGCGCGGCGACCAGCCCCGCCGTCAGCGGCCAGGCCGCGCCACGGCGTCCGCGGGGCGGCGGCGTCGGGCGCTCGGCGGCGTCCCGCGTCGGAGCCTTGCCGAGGACGGTCACGCGCCACCGTCCGTCGCGTAGAGCTGCTCGACGACCGACTCCAGCACCTGGTCGGTGCGCGGCCCGTAGTTGAGGAGCACCCCGTCCTCCACGGACACCACCCTGCGGTCCATGCCCGCCGGGGTCTGGGCGACACCGGGGATCTCCTCCAGGCCGTCGACGCCGCCGACCGACTCCAGGCCCTTGCTCATCACCAGGATCGCGTCGGGCGCGGCCTTCACCAGGGCCTCGCTGGTGAGGGCGGTGAAGTCCTTCGTCAGCCCCGACTCGACGCCCGCGTCCACCGCCCCGGCCGCCTCGATGAGCGAGGTGGCGCCGGAGTTGCTGCCGCCGATGAGGTAGACGGAGGCGGAGCCGCGCAGGTAGAGGAAGGCGACGCGCGGTCTGGGGTCGCGGGCGGGGACCGTGGCGCGTACGGCGGTGACGCGTGCCGTGGAGCGGTCGGCCAGTTCGCGACCGGCGGACGGTACGCCCAGGGCGTCGGCCACGGTCCCGATGCGGGGGCCCACGTCGTCCAGGCCCTCGGCGGGGGCGACGACCAGGACCGGGACCCCGGCGTCCCGGATCTGCCGGACCGCCTCCGCGGGGCCGGTCGTCTCCTCGGCGAGGACGAGGTCCGGCCGCAGGGAGAGCACGCTCTCGGCGGAGACGTCGTGGCCGCGCGTGACCAGCGGCAGCTTCTGCGCCTGCTCGAAGGTGGCGGAGACGTCACGGGCGACGACGCGCTCGCCGAGCCCGAGGCTGAAGACGATCTCGTTGAGGCTGCCCGAGAGAGGGACCACGCGGTCGGCCTGACGAATGGTCACCTGCTTGCCGTCCGCGGAGGTGACGGTGACGGGGAGGTCGGGGGCCGGGGGGTTCTCCAGGGGCTCGACCCGGTTGGCGACCCGGGCCGGTGGCGCGGTGCCGTCGCTTCCGCCGCCGTCCCCGCACGCGGCCGTGGTCGTCAGGGCCAGGACCGCCACCAGGGCGCCGACCGGTCGTCTGGGCTTGCCTCGCACCGTCGTCCCGTCCTCTCCGTGGCGGGCGTGATCCGGACCTTCCGGAATCCCCCGCTGCAGCTTAGGTTAGCCTTACCTTGCTAGCTGGGGCCCGTCGGGTCGGCGGCTGGTTCCGCACGTCCTGCCGGAGGCCCTGGAGGTCCCTCATGTCCCCACCCCCGCCACCACGCCGGTACGGCCTGCTGGCCGCGCTCTGTCTCGCCGTACTCGGAGCCCTGCTCCCGGCGGGCACCGCGCGGGCCGCCAGCGGTCCCGTGCAGGGCGGGCGGCTGGACTGGGGCATCAAGTCCTCCTTCCAGAGCTATGTCACCGGGCCCGTCGCGAACGGGAGCTACTCCCTCACGGGCGGCGCCGCCACCGTCGGCCAGAACCAGTTCCGCTTCCACTCGGCACGCGGCACCTACGACGCCGACAGCGGCGCGTTCACCGCCGCGTTCTCCGGCGGGGTGCGCTTCCTGGGGCACCGGGAGAGCGACGGCACCCACCAGCTCGACCTGACCCTCAGCAACCCCGGCGTCCGTATCGCCGGGAGCGGCGGGACCCTGTACGTCGACATCGTCAGCAAGGCCCGCGGCAGCGGACAGGTCACCACGTCCAGCCAAGTGCCCTTCGCCACGCTCTCGCTGGGCGGCATCGACATGCAGGGCGGCGGCACCTCCGTCGTCCTGAACAACCTCCCCGCCACCCTCACCGCCCAGGGCGCCCGGTCCTTCGCGGGTTACTACACCGCCGGGACCGCACTGGACCCGGTGAGCCTCTCGGCGGACATCCGGTCGGCGCCCACCACGGCACCCGCGCCGACCAGCGCCTCGCCCACCCCGTCCAAGTCGGCCACGAACAAGCCCGCTTCGGGCAGCGCCCTCCGGGACGGCGCCGTCGACTGGGGCGTGCGCCGCACCTTCCGCGAGTACGTCACCGGTGACATCGCGCGGGGGAAGTGGACCCTCTCCGACGGCGCCGAGGACGGCGGCGCGCTGTTCCGCTTCCCGGACGGGGAGGGGACGTTCCGGGGCGGCGATCTCGACGCCGCCTTCGTGGGCGCCGTGCGGTTCACCGGCGAACACGGCCTCGACCTGAGGCTGAGCCGGGTCCGCGTCACCGTCGCCGACGGCGAGGGCACCCTCTACGCCGACGTGGCCGGTGCGGAGTTCAGCGGCAAGAGGGTCGCGCTGGTCACCTTCGCCGCCGAGGGACTGAAGGCGAGGGACGGGCTCGTCTCCGTGACCGAGGCGCCCGCCCAGCTCACCGGCAAGGGCGCGCGGGCCTTCGGCGGGATGTACCGGGCCGGGACGGCGATGGACCCCGTGTCGCTCGCCGTCGCCCTCACCGGGGACGCGGACCTGCCCCCGCTGCCCGACCTGGGCAGCTCCGCCACCACCCCGGAGCCGAGCGCGTCGCCCTCGACGCCCCCCGCCACCGGGCCCGTCGCCAGCACCGGTGACGACGACGGGCTGTCGCTGCCCCTCGTGGGACTGGCGGCGCTGCTGGTGGCCGCGGTGGCCGCGTACGCCCTGCACAGGCGCCGCAGCACCGCCGAGGCCCCCACCCCCGAAGACGACTGACCTTCCCTGACGACCGAGGAGAGACCCGACCATGCCCGCCAGATCCCGTCGCCGTACCACCGCCCTCGCCGCCGCCGTGGCCACCGCCACCGCGCTGGGCGCCACCGCGCTCGGCACCCTCGGCGCCAGCACCGCCTCGGCCGCCGGAGTCCCGCTCTCCGGCTACGAGCTGACCTGGGGCATCAAGCAGTCGTACCGCACCTACGTGGCCACCTACGCCGCCGGTACCTTCACCCCCGGGGGCGGGGCCTCGCAGGCCGCGGGGAACGGCCCGTTCACCTTCGTCGACGGCAGGGGCGGCTACGACTCCACCACGCACGCCGTCTCCCTCGCCTTCGAGGGCGGTCTGCACATCGAGTCCACGGCGCACGGCTTCGAGATCACCCTGTCCGACGTACGGTTCGACAGCGGTGCCGCCGAGATCACCGCCGATGTCACCAAGGGCGGGACCACCACCCAGGACGTGCCGCTGGCCGACGTCACGGTGACGCGTGCGATGACCGACATGGCCACCACGCTCACCGAGGAGGCCGCGGGCGTCTTCGGCAGCGCGAGTTACGCGGGGGCGGCGGGGGATCCGCTGAGCGTGGTGCAGAAGCGGTCGCCGTCGCCCACGCCGAGCGCGACGGAGTCGGAGACCGGGTCGCCGTCGCCGTCGGTGACGCCTTCACCGAGCGCGACGGAGACCAAGCCGGAGCCGCCGTCGCCCTCCACCACCGCGAGCCCGTCGGCCACCCCTTCCACGAGCGTGTCCACGAGCCCCTCCACCGAGGCTCCCGCCGAGGGTGACATCGTCGGCGGCACGCTCACCTGGGGTGTGAAGCAGTCCTTCCGTACCTATGTCGTGGACGGTGTGGCGCAGGGCGGGATCACCGTGTCGGGGGGCGTCGCAGGCCACCGACAACGGCGTGTTCACCTTCGCCGACGCCACCGGCACCTATGACGGCGACGTCCTGGCCGCCGCCTTCGAGGGCGCCGTGAACTTCAAGGGCCACAAGGAGGGCGACGACTACGGGCTCGACCTGACCCTCAGCGGCCTCGAGGTCACCGTCGACGGCGACGGCGGCGAACTCACCGCCGATGTCACCAGCCTGGGCGAGAAGTCGCGGGACGTGGTCCTCGCCGAACTGTCCGCCGATGCCGAGGACCTCACCGCCAAGGACGACGTGGTCGCCCTGGACGACGTCACCGCCGAGCTGACGGCCGCGGGCGCGGAGGCGTTCGGCGGCTTCTACCCGGCCGGTACCGCGCTCGACCCGGTCGACCTGGCGGTGGCGCTGACCGAGGACGCCTCGCTGCCGGGCGGGGGCGGGGACGGCGGTTCCGCGGGCACGTCCGGTGGGACCGGCACCACCGGCGGGACCGGCACCACCGGCGGGACCGGTGGCGTCACCGGCTCCACCACCCGCGGTGTCACCGGCGGCCTCGCCGCCACCGGCGCGGGCGTCCCGGTGGCCGGTCTGAGCACCGCCGCCGCGGTGGCCGTCGTGGGCGGTGTGGGTGTGGTGCTGGCGGTGCGCCGACGGCGTACCGAGGCGTAGCCTCCAGCGCTCCGGCCCGGTCCCTTTCGTCACACGGCGGAAGGGGCCCGTCCGTGATGCTTGAATGCCGACGTGACTGACTATGACGTGCTGCGCGTGTTCTGTGCGCCGAACGGCGGATACGGCAATGAACTCGGTGTCGTCCGGGAGGGGTCCCGCGTCCCGCAGGCGGACGAGCGGCAGGCGTTGGCGGCGAAGCTGGGCTTCAGCGAGACGGTGTTCGTCGACGACCCGGAGCGCGGCGTCGTCGACATCTGGACGCCCAGCGTGCGGCTGCCCTTCGCCGGTCACCCGTGCGTCGGGACGGCCTGGCTGCTCGACGTGCCCGAGCTGGTCACCCCGGCCGGGGTGGTGGGGGCCAGGCTGGACGGGGAGTTCAGCTGGATCGAGGCGCGGGCGGAGTGGGTTCCGCCGCGCACGCTGCGGCAGTACCCGACCGCCCGTGAGGTGGAGGAGCTGCCGGTGCCGCCCGCCGGGGAGTGGGTCTACGCCTGGGCCTGGGAGGACGAGGCGGCGGGACGGGTCCGCGCCCGCGCCTTTCCCGGGCGGGGCGACGGCGTGGACGAGGACGAGGCGACCGGAGCGGCGGCGCTGCTGCTCACGGACCGGCTGGGGCGGGCGCTCAACATCACCCAGGGGCTGGGGTCGCAGATCCTGACCGCGCCGCAGCCGTACGGCTGGACCGAGATCGGCGGGCGGGTCCGGTTGGAGCGCTGAGCGGCGTCCGTATGGGTGGAACCGCGTGTGCGGTCGGTGGTGAAAGGGGACCTCTGGGCGTGACCGACCCGCACCACGAGAGGTGTCCCATGCGTATTCGTTCTGTTCTGGCCGCCGCCGCCCTGACCGCCGCCCTGACCGCCACCGGCGCGGCCACGGCCTCCGCCGGTGACGACGAGGGTCAGCGTTACCCGTTCAACAGCGGGCACGCGTGCAGCCCGTACCACGGTGAGATCGAGATGGAGACCGCCGAGGTGGAGTGGGGCGGCGCGCGCTGCGACGGCCACTACTGAGCGGGCTCGCGGTCCCTCTCGCGCGAGGTGCGCGAGGGGGACCTTTTGCGTTGCGGGAACCTTTTGCTCGACGCCCACAAGGTGCGTGAGGCCGACAAGGTGGGTGACGCCGACAAGGTGCGTCAGGCCGACAAGGTGCGTGCCGCCGACAAGGTGCGTTAGGCCGACAGGGGGAACTCCTCGCCCAGTGACCGGAAGACCGCCGAGTTGAGCGCGAACGCCTTCTTGCACTCGCTCACGATGCGCTGCTTCTCCAGTTCGTCGGCGGTGACGGTGTCCAGGAGGCGGCGGTAGGCGCGCTTGAAGGCGGCCGGGTTGGCGACCTCGTCGAAGACGTAGAAGCGGACGCCGTCGCCCTTGCGCGCGAAGCCCCAGGTCTTCTCCGCCTTGTCGCGGATGATCTGGCCGCCGGAGAGGTCGCCGAGGTAGCGGGTGTAGTGGTGGGCGATGTATCCCCCCGGCCACCGCTCGGCGCACTCGCGCACCCGGGCCGCGTAGGCCGTCGTCGCGGGCAGCGGGGACAGGGTGTCGCGCCAGTCAGGGCCGCGCAGGTGTTCCAGGTCCCGGGCGAGTGACCCCAGCCGCAGCAGCTCCGGCTGGATGAAGGGGCCCGCCACCGGGTCCGACGCCAGCCGTGCGGCGTCGGCCTCCAGGGCCTCGTACACGAACCAGAGCTGTTCGGTGTAGCGCGCGTACGCCGCCACGCCCAGCCTGCCGCCGAGCAGATCGCTCATGAACGTCGAGGTCTCCGCCTCGACGTGGGCCTCGTGGGTCGCGGTGCGGATGACTGTCGAGAAGGAGTCCATGCGCCCATCCTCTAAGGTTAGGCTTACCTAAGTCAACAGGTTTGCCGACAGTCTGTCGGTAAAAGAGTACAAGAAAAGGCCCGCCCCGGCAGGGCGGGCCTTGAACCTAGGGGAGCGTGAGGATCTCCGCGCCCGTTTCGGTGACCACGAGCGTGTGCTCGAACTGGGCCGTCCGCTTGCGGTCCTTGGTGACCACCGTCCAGCCGTCGTCCCACATGTCGTACTCATGGGTGCCCAGGGTGAGCATCGGCTCGATGGTGAAGGTCATCCCGGTCCGCATCACGGTCGTCGCGTGCGGGCTGTCGTAGTGCGGGATGATCAGGCCCGAGTGGAACGACGAGTTGATGCCGTGGCCGGTGAAGTCCCGGACCACGCCGTAGCCGAAGCGCTTGGCGTACGACTCGATGACCCGGCCGATGACGTTGACCTGGCGGCCGGGCCTGACCGCCTTGATCGCGCGGGTGAGGGCCTCCCGGGTGCGCTCGACCAGCAGACGGCTCTCCTCGTCCACCTCGCCGACGAGATAGGTGGCGTTGTTGTCGCCGTGCACGCCGCCGATGTACGCCGTCACGTCGAGGTTGACGATGTCCCCGTCGCGCAGCACCGTGGAGTCCGGGATGCCGTGGCAGATGACCTCGTTGACGCTGGTGCACAGGGACTTGGGGAAGCCGCGGTAGCCGAGCGTGGAGGGGTAGGCGCCGTGGTCGCACATGTACTCGTGCGCCACCTTGTCGAGTTCGTCCGTCGTCACACCGGGCGCGATCAGCTTCGCCGCCTCCGCCATCGCCCGCGCGGCGATCCGCCCCGCCCGCCGCATCGCCTCCACGGTCTCCGGGGTCTGCACCTCCGGGCCGGTGTAGGGGGTGGGTGCGGGCTTGCCCACGTACTCGGGACGGCGGATGTTTCCGGGTACGGAACGGGTGGGAGACAGCTCCCCTGGTACGAGCAGCGACTGGCCAGACATGCCAGCGAGTCTAACCAGCGGGCATACGAGACCATGTCCCTGGCGAAAGGAGCCGGTCATGGCCCTGTTCAAGAAGCGCACGGTCGGAAAACCGGGCGAGTGGTACTACTGCCTGGAGCACCAGAAGGTGGAGGAGGGCCCGGAGTGCCCGGCCAAGGACCGCTTCGGCCCGTACCCCAGCCGCAAAGAGGCCGAACACGCGATGCAGACCGCACGGGAACGCAACCTGCAGTGGGAGAACGACCCGCGGTGGCATGACGCGTCGGCGGCGTCCGACGACGACTGAGGGGGCGCCCCGCGCGCCGGGCACGCCGCAGCCGCGGCCCCCGGCGGCGACTGATGGAGCCGCTCGGACGGTGGCGTGCCGCTCGGGCGGTGGCGTGCCGTTCGGGCGGTGGCGTGCCGCTCGGTCAGTGGCGCCCGGTGGGAAACGCCCCGCGCTGGCGCGGCCTCCGGCGACGACTGAGCGGGCTCCCGGGCAGGGGCGTGCTGGCCAGGCGGCCCTACCTCCCGCTCGGAGAGCGCCCGGCGCGGGCGCGGCGGTCGGTCAGGCCGACGCCTGTGCCGCCTCCCGCTGTTCCCGCAGCCGTACCGCGTGCTCGTTCGTCCGGGCGTCGTACGTCATCAGCTTCGGCAGGCAGAACGCCAGGAGGCCGACCGCCGCCGCGCACAGGAGGCCGCCCGACCACACGGACGTGCGGACTCCGGCCCAGGCCGCCATGCCGCCCGCGCGGACCTGGCCGAGCTGCGGGCCCACGGAGTAGGACAGCAGCTCGATCCCGGCGAGGCGGCCACGTAGTTCGTCGGGAATGGTCTGGTTCCACATGGCGCTGCGGAAGACGCCGCTGACCATGTCGCAGCAGCCCGCCAGGGTGAGGAAGAGGAGCACCAGCCAGATGTCGTGCACCGTGCCCGCCGCGGCTATCGACAGGCCCCACAGCGCGGCGGCGATCACGACCATCCGCCCGTGCCGGTGCACCCGCGACGTCCAGCCGCTGGTCAGGCTGACGAGCAGCGCGCCCGCCGGGATCGCCGCGTACATCAGGCCCAGCGCCCACTCGGCGTCCAACTCGTCGGCGAGGAACGGCAGTACGGCGAGCGGCATCGCGAGGAACATCGCCGCGAGGTCGATGGTGTAGGTGCCCAGCAGTTCCTTGCGGCGCCAGGCGTAGGCCGCGCCCTCGGCGATGGCGCGCAGGGACGGCCGGGCGGCCTCGTGGGAGGCGGGCGCCCGGGAGAGGCCGAGGACCAGGACGACGGAGACGGCGAAGGTCGCCAGGTCCACGGCGTACGCCCAGCCGAGCCCCGCGAACGCCACCACCACGCCCGCCAGCGCGGGTCCCGCGATACCGCCCACCTGCCAGCGCAGGGCGTTCAGGGAGGCGGCGGCGGGCAGGTGCTCGTGGCGCACGATCCGGGGGATCAGCGAGTCCAGGGCGGGCCGCTGCACCGACACCAGCGCGGAGCTGACCGCGGCCACCACGTACAGCGGCCAGATCGCGGGGTCCGGCAGCAGCGCGTTGCCCAGCAGCACCGCGCAGCAGACGCCGAGCCCCGCCTCCGTCCACAGGATCAGCCTGCGCTTGTCCAGGGCGTCGGCGAGCGCACCGCCGTAGAGGCCGAAGACGATCAGCGGGACCAGCTCCACCGCGCCGATCGCGCCCACGGCCGCCGCCGACCCGGTCTCCTCCTTGATCTGCACCGGGAGCGCCACGAAGGTCAGGAAGCTCCCGAAGTTCGTGATCAGCCCCGAAACCCACAGGCGCCGGAAGTCGGGCGAGGCCCGCCAGGGGGCCAGGTCGGGCAGGAGGGCGCGCAGGCCGGAAGGGGCCGGGGGAGGGGCAGAGGTCACAAGGAGTCATCGTCCGTGGCGTGACTTGCCCGAGGCAACGGATTTCGCAGTGGCGCGTGTCACCACCGCGGCGGTGGCGGCGCCGTCAGCTGGTCGGCGAGCCGGGTCAGCCGGTCGCGCAGCCGCCGCGTGCCCGTCTGCGTCGGCAGCGGGTTCTCGCCCGCCGCCGCGCTCACCAGATGCTGCACGGTGTCCAGATCCAGCTCGGACCCCTCGCGCACGGGCAGCGCCTCGTGCGCCATCGCGGACAGATCGTGGTCGCCGGAACCCAGGGCGAGGACCGTCGCCCCCGACCTGCGGGCGTCGTGCACCCGCTCGAGGAGGGTGCCGCCGGGCTCGCCGGGAGCCACCACCAGCAGCGTCTCACCGCGCCGCGCCGCCTCGATCCTGCCCAGCCCGACCGCCAGGTGCGCGGGATCCGTGGGGCGCGCGGCATGGCGTACGAGGGTCGGGGCCAGCTCCGGCGTCCCGGACCAGGCCGCCTCGTCCACCAGATGGGCCGCCAGGTGCCAGGGCTCGTACTCCGGCGTCCCGACCAGCAGCAGACCGCCCCCGTACGACACCACCGACCCCCGCAGCGCCCCCGCGAATCTCCGGGTGGCCCCCAGCCACTCGGTCCCGGCGAGCACTTCCCGCAGCAGCGCGACCCGTACGGCATCCATACGCACGCATCCTGCCGTAACGGGACACTCGTGACCCCGAGTTCACCTCGAATTCGCCCAAGCCGGGCAGTCGTGCCGGACCGTCGTCACAGCCGAGGAGTCGCGCATGCCGGAAAACGCCACTGTCAACGCCGCCGCCGTGGCCGCCGTCCCGTTCCGCGCCGGGCAGGAGGGGTACGCCAGTTACCGGATCCCGGCCGTCGTCGCCACGGGGCCGGGTGTGCTGCTCGCCTTCTGCGAGGGGCGGGTGGAGTCCGCGCGGGACTGGGGGCGCATCGACATCGTGATGAAACGGTCGGCGGACGGAGGGCGCACCTGGGGCCCGCTGCAGGTCGTCGCCGCCAACGGCATCGACCTCGCGGGCAACCCCGCCCCCGTGGTCCTGGACAGCGGACGCGTCCTCCTCGTCCACGTCCGCTCCGCCGCCGCCGCGTCCGAGGAACTCATCCTGCACGGCAAGGTCACCGAGGCCGACGGCCGCCGGGTGTGGGTGCAGCACAGCGACGACGAGGGCCTGACGTGGTCCGCCCCCAGGGAGATCACCGAGCAGGTCAAGCAGCCGGGCTGGCGCTGGTACGCCACCACACCCGGGCACGGCATCCAGTTGCGCACCGGCCGCGTCGTCGTCCCCGGCAACCACACCCTGCCGCCCACCGCGGCGGACACCGGCGCCGAGCCGCACTACAACAGCGGCCACTGCCTGCTCAGCGACGACGCGGGGGAGAGCTGGTACCTCGGCTACCTCGACCAGAACACGGACGGCTACATCAACGCCAACGAGACCACCGCCGCCGAACTCCCCGACGGGCGCGTCTACTTCAACACCCGCAACGACTCCCGTTCCCCGGGCAACCGCGCCGACGCCCACTCCACGGACGGCGGACGGACCCTGGTCAGGCCCTTCCGCCCGCAGGCGGGCCTCACCGGCCCCGTCTGCCAGGGCAGCGTGCTGCACCTCGGCGACCCGGACGTCCTCCTCTACTCCGGCCCCGCCGACCCCGGCCTCCGCGCGCTGATGACCGTCCGCGCCTCCACCGACGGCGGCACCACCTGGCGGAACGCCTGCCCCGTCGACGGGCTGCCCGCCGCCTACTCCGACCTGGTGCGGGTCGACGCGGACACGGTCGGGCTGCTGTACGAGACCGGTGACTTCGGGGCGTACGAGCGGATCGGGTTCCGGACGTTCCCCGTGACGCGCTTCACCTGAGGCCAGCGCGCGGCACGGACGTAGAGTCGGCCCATGACCTCTACCGACAGTGCTGCACAGAAGCCCGCGAAGGCTCCCGCCAAGGACCCCTGGGACCTGCCCGACGTCTCCGGGCTGGTCGTGGGCGTGCTCGGCGGGACCGGGCCGCAGGGCAAGGGCCTGGCCTACCGGCTCGCCAGGGCCGGACAGAAGGTGATCATCGGTTCCCGGGCGGCGGAGCGCGCGCAGGCCGCCGCCGAGGAGATCGGGTACGGCGTCGAGGGCGCCGACAACGCCGAGTGCGCGCGGCGCGCTGACCTCGTGATCGTCGCGGTGCCGTGGGAGGGCCACGGCAAGACGCTGGAGTCACTGCGCGAGGAACTGGCGGGCAAGCTGGTCGTCGACTGCGTCAACCCGCTCGGGTTCGACAAGAAGGGCGCCTACGCGCTGAAGCCGGAGGAGGGCAGCGCCGCCGAGCAGGCCGCCGCGCTGCTGCCGGACTCCCGGGTCGCCGCCGCCTTCCACCATCTGTCGGCGGTGCTGCTCCAGGACCCGGAGATCGACGAGATCGACACCGATGTGATGGTGCTGGGCGAGGAGCGCGCCGACGTGGAGCTGGTGCAGGCGCTCGCCGGGCGCATCCCCGGCATGCGGGGCATCTTCGCCGGGCGGCTGCGCAACGCCCACCAGGTGGAGTCGCTGGTCGCCAACCTGATCTCGGTGAACCGCCGCTACAAGGCGCACGCGGGGCTCCGCGTCACGGACGTATGACGTATGGGGGACACTGTTGGACGGCAGCCCAGCAACTGGAGCAGCAGTCCCCGACAGGAGCCCTCGCCATGCCTCGTCTCGCCCTGTACGCCCTCGTCGTGTGTGTCCTCGCCACCGCCGCGGCCGTGCTGTCCTTCGTGCAGGGCAGCTGGCTGGGGATCGTATGGGTGCTGCTGGCGGGCCTGTCGTCCAACATGTGGTGGTACTACATGAAGCGCGGCAAGGCCACCCGCGGCGCGTCCGTCACGGAGTGACCGAGCAGTACTCGTTGGTGCCCTGCCAGAAGCGGTACAGCTCGAAGCCGCAGTAGGTGTCGACCTCGTCGATGCCCAGTCCGCGCAGGACCGCGTCGACCATGTCGAAGAACGCGCCGTTCAGCGCCGGGAGCCACAGCAGCGCGAACACGAACAGCAGCCCGAACGGCGCGAAGGGCTCCAGCTGCCGCCGGATGTCGTACGACAGCCAGGGCTCGATGACGCCGTAGCCGTCCAGGCCCGGGACCGGCAGGAAGTTCAGGATCGCCGCCGTGACCTGGAGCAGGGCGAGGAAGGCGAGCGCGTACCGGAAGTCGCGCGGCACGCCGTCGAGGGCGTCCAGCCAGAACGGCGCGGTGCACACGACGGCGAACAGCACGTTCGTCAGCGGGCCCGCCGCCGAGATCAGGCTGTGCCGCCAGCGGCCCTGGATCCGGCCCCGCTCGATGAAGACCGCCCCGCCGGGCAGACCGATCCCGCCCATGATCACGAACACCACCGGCAGCACGATGCTCAGCAGCGCGTGCGTGTACTTCAGCGGATTCAGCGTCAGATAGCCCTTGGCGCCGATCGAGATGTCCCCGCTGTGCAGGGCGGTGCGGGCGTGCGCGTACTCGTGCAGGCACAGGGAGACGACCCAGGCCGCCGTCACGAAGAAGAAGACCGCGACGCCGGGCTGTTCGGCGAACCCGGTCCAGGTGGCCCAGCCCGTCACCGCCGCGACGGCCAGGATGCCGAGGAAGACGGGGCTGATCCGCCGGTCGCTGGGGCGGGCGGTGGCGGTGGTCATGGGGCTCCTGACGTGGGGGACCGGGTGGGGTCGACCGTACCCGGCGACCGACAATCCAGGCGAGGGTGAACCCGGAGGCGGCGCCCCCGCCGTCCCGGTGACAATGGACGACGTGCGCTACCGCATCCTCGGCACCACCCAGGCGTTCCGCTCCGACGGCAGTCCCGTCCCGGTCGGCGGCGCGCGGCTGCGCGCGCTGCTGACCGTGCTGGCGCTGCGGGCGGGGCGGGCGGTGCCCGTGAGTCTGCTGGTCGACGAGGTGTGGGACGGCGACCCGCCCGCGGACGCCCCGGCGGCCGTCCAGGCGCTGGTCGGGCGGCTGCGGCGGGCGCTCGGGGCCGAGGCGGTCACCTCGGCGGACGGCGCGTACCGGCTCGCGGCCGGGCCCGACGACGTCGACCTGCACCGGTTCGAGCGGCTCGCCGAGGAGGGGCTGCGGGCGCTGGCCGACGGGGACGCCGTGAAGGCGGCCGGGGTGCTCGACGACGCGCTGGGGCTGTGGCACGGGCCCGCCCTCGCCGACCTGCCCGACCGTGCCGCCGAGGCGGCCCGCTGCGAGACCCGGCGCCTTGAGGTGCGGCGGGCCCGGCTCGCCGCCGCGCTCGCCCTCGGACAGGCCGACCGGGTGCTGCCCGAGCTGACCGCGCTGTGCGACAGCCAGCCGCTGGACGAGCCCCTCCAGGCGATGCGGCTGCGGGCGCTGCGGGGGACGGGGCGCACGGCGGAGGCCCTGGCCGCCTACGAGGACGTACGGCGGCTGCTCGCCGACCGGCTGGGCTCCGACCCGGGTCCCGAACTGCGCGCGCTGCACGCGGAGCTGCTGCGCCCGCAGGACGTCCCGCCCGCCCCCGCCCCGGCCCGGCCGCCCGGGAACCTGCGGGCGCGGCTGACCTCCTTCGTCGGGCGCGAGACGGACATCGACACCATCCGCCAGGACCTCGCCGCCGCCCGGCTCGTCACGCTGCTCGGGCCGGGCGGCGCCGGGAAGACCCGGCTGTCGCAGGAGACCGCCGAGACCGTACGGGACACCGCACCCGACGGGGTGTGGCTGGCCGAGCTGGCCCCCGTCGACGACCCGGCCGCCGTACCGGAGGCCGTACTGACCGCCGTCGGCGCCCGCGAGACCGTGCTCTACGGCGCCGGAGCCGAGGGCATGCGCGCCGTCGGCGGCGACCGGCACGACGACCCCCTCGAACGCCTCGTCGAGCACTGCGGCAAGCGGCGCATGCTGATCGTCCTCGACAACTGCGAGCACGTCGTCGACGCCGCCGCCCACCTCGTCGAGGACCTGCTCGCCCGCTGCCCCCACCTGACGGTGCTGGCCACCAGCCGCGAACCCCTCGGCGTCAGCGGCGAGATACTGCGTCCCGTCGACCCGCTGCCGCAGCCGTACGCGCTGCGCCTGCTCGCCGACCGCGGCGCCGCCGCCCGCCCCGGGTTCCGCACCGAGGACGACCCGGAGGCCTGTGCGGAGATCTGCCGCCGCCTCGACGGACTGCCCCTCGCGATCGAACTGGCCGCCGCCCGGCTCCGTATGCTCACCCCCCGGCAGATCGCCGACCGGCTCGACGACCGCTTCCGGCTGCTCACCTCCGGCAGCCGCACCGTCCTGCCCCGCCAGCAGACCCTGCGGGCCGTCGTCGACTGGTCCTGGGAACTGCTCGACGCGGACGAACGCGACGTCCTGCGCCGGCTGTCGGTGTTCGCGGGCGGCTGCGACCTCACCGCCGCCGAGGCCGTCTGCGGCCCCGCCGCCCTCGACGCGCTCGGCTCCCTGGTCGACAAGTCCCTGGTGGTCGCCGCCCCTTCGGACGACGACGGCATGCGCTACCGGCTCCTGGAGACCGTCGCCGAGTACGCGGGCGAACGCCTCGACGAGGCCGGGGACCGCGCCGAGGCCGAGCGCGCCCATCTGACGCACTACCGCGAACTCGCCCGCGTCACCGACCCGTTGCTGCGCGGCTCCGGCCAGCTCGCCGCCGTGACCCTGCTGGAGCGCGAGTACGAGAACCTGCGCACCGCCCTGCGGCACGCCGTCACCCGGCGCGACGAGCAGGAGGCGTTGTGCCTGGTGCTGTCCCTTGGCTGGTACTGGCAGCTGCGGGACCTGCGCATCGAGGCCCGCAACTGGGCGATCGAGGTCATGGCCCTCGGCCCCGACCCGTTCACCGCACCGGTCCGCCGCGCCGAACCGGTCTGGGAGCGCTGCACCGCCCAGCCACCGCCCTGGACCGGCGAGGTGCTCGCGGAGGCCCGGCGCGGCGCGCACCTGACCCACATGGCCTGCATGGACACCGAGATGGAGAGCTGGAACACCGAGGACCGACAGCGCAAGCTGCGCGTCATCGCCGAGGTCTACGAACCCGGCCAGCCGCAGGTCTGCCGCGTCCCCGGCATGCTGTGGCTCTACGCGGTGATGCTGACCGGCCAGATGGACCGGCTGCCCGACGTCCTCCAGGCCGCCGTGGACACCTGCCGCGCCACGCCGGGCTACGACTGGGAGCTGGCCGCCTGCCTCCAGATGCGCGCCAACCTGCTCGCCCACCGCACCGGGCTCGCCGACGACGCCTTCCGCGACGCCGACGAGGCACTGGAGATCTACCGGCGGCTCGGCGACACCTGGGGCATCGCCGAGGCGCTCTCCGCCCGCGCCGAGGCCGCCGAGGGCTGCGGTCGGCGCCTGGAGGCCGCGGCCGACTACGAGGCGGCCATGGAGCACGCCGACCGGCTCGGCGCCCGCGCCCAGCGTGCCGTCCTCGCCGCCCGGCTCGGCTGCACCCTGCTGGAGGCCGGGTACACCGAGCGCGGTGAGCGGCTGCTGCGGGAGGTGCTGGACTCGGAGGACGGCCGGGCCAACGAGGCGCTGCCCGCCGCCCGGGTGTTCCTCGCGGGCTGGCTCAGCATCTCCGACCGGATCGAGGAGGCCCACGAGCAGGTCCGGCTCCTGCGCGAGGAGTTCTCCCTCGCCAACTTCCTCGTCTTCGACGCCTTCATCCTCGGCCTGGAGGCCTGGCTGGACGCCCTCGAGGAGCGGTACGACGACGTCCGGGAGAAGGCGCGGCAGGGCATCGAGCTGGCCCGGGACCCGCTGACCCGCGCGATGGCCCCGCAGATGACGTCGGCGTACCTGGTCCTCACCGCCATCGCCCTGGCCGGGCGGGACGACGCCGGGGCCGCCGCCCGCTGCCTGGGCGCCGCCGACGCCCAACTGCCGCCCGGACACCGGCTCTCCGCCCTGGAGCGCACGGCACTGCGGCGGACCACCGAGCGGGTGCGCGGCGCCCTGTCCGCCGAGGAGTACACCAAGGCGTACGAGGAGGGCGGCGCCCTCTCCGCGGAGGAGGCCGTCGCCCTCGTATGACCGCTCCGGCCGTTCGCCGGTCAGTTCTTGGTGCGGAACTTGTGGATCGCGACCGGCGCCATCACCGCCGTGATCCCCACCGACCAGGCCAGCGTCAGCCACAGGTCGCCCGCGACCGGGCCGCCCACCATCAGCCCGCGCGCGCTGTCCGCCAGCGCCGAGAGCGGGTTGACGTCGGTGAAGTTCTGCAGCCAGCCCGGCATCGAGTCGGTCGGCGCGAAGATCGACGAGCCGAACTGGAGCGGCATCAGCACCAGGAAGCCCATCGCCTGCACGGACTGGGCGTTCTTCATCATCACGCCGAGGGTGATGAACACCCACATCAGCGCCGAGCCGAACACCACCGACAGGCCGACGGCCGCGAGCAGCCCGCCCCAGTTGGTGATGTCGAACCCGACCAGCACACCGACGATCAGCAGCACGGTGGTGGCGAACAGCATCCGCAGCATCTCCACCGCGATCTTCGCGAACAGCACCGAGCCCCGCCCGATCGGCAGCGACCGGAAGCGGTCCATCACACCGGTGTTGAAGTCCTGGTTGAAGCCGGTGCCCACGCCCTGGGCCATGCTCATGCCCATCATGGCCATCAGCCCGGGCACGACGTACTGCACGTACGCCTCCTGCCCGCCGCCCAGGGACTGCCCGATCGACCCGCCGAAGACGTACACGAACAGCAGGGTGAAGACGACCGGGAACAGGATCGCGTCGAACATGGACTCCGGGTCCTGCCGTATCCACAGCAGGTTGCGCCGGACCAGGGCGCTGGTGTGCCGGAGGTGCCCGCGCAGCGAGATCCGGCTGTCGGCCCGGGGGCCGGAGGGCAGGGTGGTGGCGCTCATACGGCGACCTCCTCACGGATCTCGGGACCGGGTACGGCGTCCTGCGGGGCGCTCGCACGGTGTCCGGTCAGGGACAGGAACACCTCGTCCAGGCTGGGCAGTTCGGTGCTGAGGGAGGAGAGGGTGACCCCGCGCGCGGTCACCGCGCCGATGACGGCGGTGAGCTGTTCGTCACTGAGCACCGGCACCAGCAGCGTGCCGCTCTCGGCGTCCACGGTGGTCGTCGCCAGGCCCGTGATGCCGAGCCCGTCGAGGGCGGCGGCGAGCGGACGCAGCTGCACCGGGTCGGCCGGACGGATCCGCAGGGTGCGCCCGCCGACCTTCGCCTTCAGCTCCTCGATGCCGCCGCCCGCGATCACCCGGCCGCGGTCGATGACGGTCAGCTCGGAGGCGAGCTGCTCGGCCTCCTCCATGTACTGCGTGGTCAGCAGCACGGTCACACCGTCCCCGACCATGCGCCGCACCTCGTCCCACACCTCGTTGCGGGTACGGGGGTCGAGTCCCGTCGTCGGCTCGTCCAGGAACAGCACGACCGGCCGCCCGATCATCGACGCGGCGAGGTCCAGCCGCCGCCGCATGCCCCCGGAGTACGTCCGCACGGGCCGCCGGGCCGCCTCGGTCAGCGAGAACCGCTCCAGCAGCTCGTCGGCCCGCGCGCGGGCCTCCTTGCGCGGCAGGTCGAGCAGCCGCCCGATGAGATAGAGGTTCTCCCACCCCGGCAGCTTCTCGTCCACGGACGCGTACTGCCCGGTCAGCCCGATCACCCGCCGCAACTGCCGCGGCTGCCGCACGACGTCGTACCCGGCGACGTACGCCTCCCCGGTGTCCGGCTGGAGCAGCGTGCTCAGAATCCGCACGAGGGTGGTCTTCCCGGCCCCGTTCGGCCCGAGCACCCCCATCACGGTCCCCTCCCGCACCTCCAGATCCACCCCGTCCAGCGCCCTGGTCTGCCCGTAGTGCTTGACCAGCCCCCGCACGGCCACTGCCGCGCCCCTGGTCGTCGTATCGATTCGCGTCATGGGAGAGACGGTGCCAGGGCCTACCGACAGATCACCGACAGAGGCCCTACAGAGCCGCGGGTACGCGCCCGGCAAGGGGGCAGCCCGCCGACGGGGGATGATCGGCGGGCTGCCCGGGGGTGGTGCGGCAATGGCTCAGTGGACGGAGTGCTCCTCCGAGGGGAACGTTCCGCCTACGACGTCCTCAGCGAACGCCTTCGCGGCATCCCCGAGAACCCCTCGCACATCGGCGTACTGCTTGACGAACTTCGGCACCCGCCCCCCGGTGAGCCCCATCATGTCCGTCCACACCAGCACCTGCGCGTCGGTCGCCGCCCCCGCCCCGATCCCCACCGTGGGGATGTGCAGCGTACGCGTGACCTCCGCCGCCAGCTCCGCGGGTACCAGCTCCAGCACCACCGCGAACGCCCCCGCGTCCTGCACGGCCTTCGCGTCCCGCAACAGCTGCTGCGCCGCCTCCTCGCCCCGCCCCTGCACGCGATACCCCATCGCGTTGACGGACTGCGGCGTCAGCCCGATGTGGGCCATCACCGGGATGCCGGACTCGACGAGCAGCCGGATCTGTTCGTACGACCGCTCACCGCCCTCCAGCTTCACGGCCTGCACGCCCGCCTCCTTCACCAGCCGGGTCGCCGAGCGCAGCGCCTGCACCGGACCCTCCTGGTACGAGCCGAACGGCAGATCGCCGACGATCAGGGCCCGCTTCGTCCCACGGACCACCGCGGCGGAGAGCATGGTCATCTCGTCGAGCGTGACGGGCACGGTGGTCTCATACCCGAGGTGGACGTTGCCCGCCGAGTCCCCGACGAGCATGACCGGGATCCCGGCCTCGTCGAAGACGGACGCGGTCATCGCGTCGTAGGCGGTGAGCATGGGCCACTTCTCGCCGCGCTCCTTGGCGGCGGTGATGTCGCGAACGGTGATGCGGCGGGTGCCCTTGCCCCCGTACAGCGCCTTGCTGCCGTCGGAGGTTGCCGTCTTCCCAGGCTGGGCAGCCGAAAGCTGCGTCATTGCACCGGCTCCTTACGTCATCTCGAGGCACCCTGACGGTGTCCCCGGATCCCCTCCATGGTGGCACCTCGTGCCAGACGCGGCTAGGGGACCCCCGTCACGTTGGTGAGGCGATTAAGAGACGGGTAAAAATTTACGATACGAGACCGATCCGTATCGTAAGTCGCCTAGGCTCGACGGCATGACAACTCCCTCAGGCGTGCCCGAAGCGGTGCACCGGCGCCGCTGGGCCATCCTCGGTGTGCTCATGCTGAGCCTGCTGATCGTCGTCCTGGACAACTCGATCCTGAACGTCGCCATCAAGACGATCTCCACCCCGGCCCCCACCGGCCTCGGCGCCACCCAGAGCGAGCTGGAGTGGGCGATCAACGCCTACACCCTCGTCTTCGCGGGCCTGCTGTTCAGCGCCGGTCTCCTCGGCGACCGGCTGGGCCGCAAGCGGGTCCTGCTCGGCGGGCTCGTCGTCTTCGGCGTCGGCTCCGCGCTCGCCGCCTTCGCCTCCTCGCCGAACGAGCTGATCGGCTACCGCGCGGTGATGGGCCTGGGCGCCGCCTTCGTGATGCCCGCCACCCTCGCCGTCCTGATGAACGTCTTCGAGCGCGACGAACAGCCCAAGGCCATCGGCATCTGGGCGGGCGGCGTCGGCCTCGCCATAGCCATCGGCCCGATCACCGGCGGCGTGCTCCTGGAGCACTTCTGGTGGGGCTCGGTCTTCCTCGTCAACGTGCCGATCGTGCTGCTCGCCCTCGCACTGATGGTCTGGCTGGTCCCCGACTCCCGCGACCCGGCCCCCGGCCGTATCGACCCCGTCGGCGTCGCCCTGTCCGTCGTAGGCCTGGTCCTGCTCGTCTACGGCATCATCCGCGGCGGTGAGCTGGCCGACTTCACGGACGTGACGGTGCTGGCGGCCATCGGTGCCGGACTCGCCGTACTCGCCGCGTTCGTCGTCTTCGAGGCGCGCAGCGACCACCCGTCCATCGACGTCACCTACTTCAAGGACAAGGTCTTCTCCGCCGCGATCGTCGCCATCTCGCTGGTGTTCTTCGCGCTGATGGGCGTGACGTTCTTCGCCGTCTTCTACACGCAGAGCGTGCGCGGCTACTCGCCCCTGGAGACCGGCCTGCTGATGCTGCCGCTGGCCCTCGCCCAACTGGTCTTCGCGCCCCGCGCCCGCCTCGTCGTCGACCGCTTCGGCAACAAGGCGACGACGACCGGCGGCATGGTGCTGCTCGCCGCGATGCTGGGCGCGTTCGCCACCCTGGACGCGGACACCCCCATCTGGTTCCTGGAGATCGTGTTCCTCCTGATGGGCACCGGTATGGCGCACATCATGACGCCGGTCAGCGTCGTCATCATGCAGTCCCTGCCGCGCGAGAAGGCCGGTTCCGCCTCCGCGCTCAGCAACACCTTCCGCCAGGTCGGCGGCGCCCTCGGCATCGCCGTACTCGGCTCGGTCCTCTCGGCGGCCTACCGCACCGGCATCGAGGACAAGCTGACCGTCCTGCCCGCCGCCGCCCGGCACACCGCGGGGGAGTCCATCGAGGCCACCCTCGCCGTCGCCGACCGCCTCGGCCCCACCGGCGCGCCCCTCGCCGCCTCGGCCAACGACGCCTTCCTGCACGCCATGCACGTCACCGCACTGTGCGGCGCGGGCATCGCGCTCCTCGGCGCGGTCGTCGTGGCGCTGTTCCTGCCGGGCAGGCGGCGGGACCCGGCCGCCGACCCCGCGGCCCGCACGGTCAAGGTATGAAGACGAGGCAGGACGAGGCAGCACGAGACCAGAGGAAGACGAAGGGACGCGCCACCGTGAGCATCGCCGCCCCCCACCCCCCACACGACGGCCCCACCCGTGGCCGCCCCCGCAGCGAGGCCGTGGAGCGCGCCATCATCGAGGGCACGATGAGGCTCCTGGAGGACGGCGTCCCGCTCGGTGAACTCTCCATCGAACGCATCGCCCGCACCGCGGGCGTCGGCAAGGCCACCATCTACCGCCGCTGGCGCGGCAAGGAGGAACTCTTCGTCGACGTCCTGCGCGCCGCCGAACCCCCCGACCCCGAACTCCCCGGCACCTCCGCCCGCGACGACCTCGTGGTCCTGCTGGAGCACCTGCGCCGCCGCGGCCTGGCCAGCCGCTCCTCGGCGATCCTGCACAACGTCCGCGCGCAGATGAAAAGCAGCCCCCAGATCTGGGCCGCCTACGACAGCACGGTCATCGCCCCCCGCCGCCGCGCCGGACTGGAGGTGCTGCGCCGCGCCCAGCGCGACGGCGAACTGCGCGCCGACCTCGACGTGGAGCTTCTCTACGACATCCTCGTGGGCCCCATGCTGGTGCGCTCCGTCCTGCGCCGCACCGCCGACCTCCCCGAGGGCCTCGCGGAACAGATCGTGGACACCCTGCTCGAAGGCCTACGTCCCGTCAGCCCGCCGTCCGCCGCCCCGTAGTGTGCGTGTTGCGTCACAGACAGCGCGTTCATCACCCGGCCCCGGAACCCTCGGCACCGGACGAGTCGTCCTCGACTTCCGTACGGCCGTCATGGGACGGCGAGAACGGAGCCGATCATCCCCTAGGGTCTTAGGCGCGGGAGATGACGGAGTGCACGGCAGGTAGCGAGGCGACGGTATGGCGCAGCAGGCGTACGTGACGGAGACGGACAACGGCGACTCGGGGCCCGAACGCCGCGGCTCCGCGCTGCGACGCCTGACCGACCGTGCGACACGCCTGCTCGGCACGTTGCGCTCCGACCGGCGCGTGTGGCGCCGCGGTCTGGTCCTCGCCACGCTCGCGCTGCTGCTCGCCCTGGTGATGGTGGTGCACGCGCACATCCCCAACTCCATCGGCAACCTCGGCAGCCTGACCGAGACGTTCCTGCCCTGGCTGGGCCTCGGCATCCCGGTGCTGCTCCTGCTCGCCCTGGTGCGCCGCTCGGCCAGCGCGCTGATCGCGGTCCTGGTGCCCTCGGTGGTCTGGCTGAACCTCTTCGGCGGGCTGCTCACCGACAAGGCCGCCGCCGTCACCGGCGGTGACCTCACCGTGGTCACCCACAACGTCAACGCCGAGAACGCCGACCCCGAGGGCACCGCCCAGGCCGTGGCCGCGTCCGGCGCCGACCTGGTGGCGCTGGAGGAGCTGACGGCCACGGCGGTCCCGGTGTACGAGCGGGCGCTGGCGTCGACGTACAAGTACCACTCGGTACAGGGCACGGTCGGGCTGTGGAGCAAGTACCCGCTGAGCGGCGTCCGCTCGGTCGACATCAAGCTGGGCTGGACCCGCGCGATGCGCGCCACGGTGACCGCCCCGGCCGGTCCGGTCGCGGTCTACGTCGCCCACCTTCCCTCGGTACGGGTCAAGCTGGAGGCCGGGTTCACCGCCCGCCAGCGCGACCACAGCGCCGACGCCCTCGGCGAGGCCATCGCCGACGAGCGCCTGGAGCGGGTGGTGCTGCTCGGCGACCTGAACGGCACGATGAACGACCGCGCGCTGAACGCCGTGACGAGCCAGATGCGTTCCACGCAGGGCGCGGCGGGGAGCGGGTTCGGCTTCAGCTGGCCCGCGTCGTTCCCGATGGCCCGGATCGACCAGATCATGGTCAAGGGGATCGAACCGGTCAGCTCCTGGACGCTGCCGGAGACGAGCAGCGACCACTTGCCGGTGGCGGCGCGGGTGGATCTGGCCACGGAGTCTTAACCGGCTGGAAGTCTCCGGCTGATCTGCTGGAATACTGGGCCCGGGAGAGTTTGTTCCGCATCTGAACATATGATGACTGGAACACCACCCGGAAAGGCCTCCACCTCCATGCCCCTGGCCCTGCTAGCCCTGGCCGTAGGCGCCTTCGGCATAGGCACCACAGAGTTCGTGATGATGGGCCTGCTGCCCGACGTGGCGACGGACCTGAACATCTCCCTCCCCGCGGCCGGACACCTCGTCTCCGCCTACGCGCTCGGTGTCGTCATCGGCGCCCCGCTGCTCGCGGCGGCCACCGCGCGGATGCCCCGCCGCACGGTCCTGATCGCCCTGATGATCCTCTTCGTGGTGGGCAACGCGCTGTCGGCGCTGGCCCCGGACCACCACTGGCTCCTGGCCGCCCGTCTGCTCAGCGGCCTGCCGCACGGCGCCTTCTTCGGCGTGGGCGCGGTCGTGGCCACCACCCTCGTCACCCCCGAACGCAAGGCCCGCTCGGTCTCCCTGATGTTCCTCGGCCTCACCGTCGCCAACATCGCGGGCGTCCCCGCCGCCACCCTCATGGGCCAGCAGTTCGGCTGGCGGGCGACCTTCCTCGCGGTCAGCGCGATCGGCCTGGCGGCGATAGCGTCCCTGGCGCTGCTGATCCCGGCGGAGGCCAAGGGCGCACCCCCTGCGACGGGCCTGCGCGGCGAACTGACAGCCCTGCGCTCCCTGCCGGTCTGGCTCTCCCTCGGCACGACGGTCGCGGGCTTCGGCGCGCTGTTCGCCGCGTACAGCTACATCACCCCGATGCTCACGGACGCCGCGGGCTACACGGACGCCAGCGTCACCCTGCTGCTGGCCCTGTTCGGCGTGGGCGCGACGATCGGCAACCTGCTGGGCGGGCGCCTGGCGGACCACTCGCTACGGGGCACCCTGTTCGGCGGCCTGACGTCGCTGACGCTGGTGCTGGCCCTGTTCCCGGCGCTGATGACCACCCCGTGGACCGCGGCCCTGGCGGTCACCCTCCTTGGCACCGCGGCCTTCGTCACCGGCTCCCCCCTTCAGCTCATGGTCATGGAGAAGGCCGCCTCGGCCCCCTCCCTCGCCTCCTCCGCCAACCAGGCCGCCTTCAACCTCGCCAACGCGGGCGGCGCCTGGATCGGCGGCCTCGCCCTGGCGGCGGGCCTCGGCGTGACGTCCCCGGCGGTCGCGGGCGCGGGCCTGGCGGTGCTGGGCCTGGGCGTGGCGGGAGTGGCGTACGCGGTGGACCACCGCCAGACCTCACCGCTCGGCCGTGAACGCCTGGTGGCGACGCACAAGCCGGAGCGGACGGAGGCGTCGTCGCTTCAGGGCTGACGACTCGGGGCAGCGCGGCCCTCGTCGTACCCGTCCCGACTGCGCTCGATGTCGGGATTGTGCTCGATGGCCCACTCGGCGAGCGCGACGGCGGGCTCGATCAGGGTCCGCCCCACCGGCGTCAACTCGTACTCGACCCGCGGCGGCACCTCGGCATACACCGTCCGCTCGACAAGCCCGTCCCGCTCCAGGTGCCGCAGGGTCAGCGTCAGCATCCGCTGGGAGACCCCCGGGATCCGGTGCAGCAACTCACTGAACCGCATCCGCTCCCCGTGCAGGGTCGCGACCACGAGCAGCGTCCACTTGTCCCCGATGCGGTCGAGGATGCCGCGAACGGCACGGCCGCCGTCGCCCCGGATCAGACAGGCCTTCTCGTACTTGGACATCGGGCTCCCACGGACTCTTCCTGGTGGCGGCCAGGCACACGGATGTGCCTTTTGTAGGCCCTCCGATGGTTGTCCATGATGGCCCTGCTCACAAGACGTGACTGTCGGGTTGGAGGCGGGACGCATGACCGTGGCGTACTGGATCGTGGCCGTACTGCTGGGACTCTTCTACGCCTACTCGGGCGGCAAGAAGGCGGTCCAGAGCAGGGAGCGGCTGGCCCCGATGATGGCCTGGGTGGACACGACACCGATGCCGGTGGTCCGCCTGATCGGGGTCGTGGAGATCGTAGGCGTGGCGGGCCTGGTACTCCCGCCCCTGACGGGCGTCGCCCCGTCGCTGGCCGTCGCGGCGGCGATCGGCCTGGCGGTGCTGCAAGTACTGGCGGCGGGCTTCCACCTCTCGCGGGGTGAGGCGAAGGAGACGGGTCTCAACGGGACCCTCGTAGCGGTCGCGGCGGTGGCGGCGTGGCTGGCGACGGAGGCGTGGTGACGTCCCTGCCGGAGGCCGTGCCGTTACTGCGGGTGAAGTACTCGGCGGTCTCCGCGTCCGCCGGGTAGTACGACTCGACCGCGATCTCGTCCAGTGTGATGTCCGTGGGGGTCCCGAACGTGGTGATGGTCGAGAACAGCCGCAGTTCCCGCCCGTCGAAGCGGACGACCATCGGAATCACGATGCCGGAGTCGACCGGCACGCTGGCGGAGTCCTCCACGCCGGGCGTCAGCAACTCCTCGTAGAGGTCGGTGAGTTCGCGATCGGGAGCGGTGGCGAGCTGACGCAGGATGCGGGTGCGGAACACCGTACGCACGTCATCCAGATTGACGAGCAGCGGGGCGAGACCGCGCGGGTCGAGTCCCAGCCGCACCATGTTGACGGGCGGCCGGAGCAGGTCGGGATGCACGTCGGCGAAGAAGGGCTCGACGCCGCGATTGGTCATCACGACATTCCACCGCCGGTCAATGACGATCGCCGGATACGGCTCGTGCGCCCGCAGCACCTTCTCCAGCGCGCCCCGGGCCGCCGCCAACGCGTCGTCGCCGAGCGGCCGTTCGGCGTACCGGGGCGCGAAGCCCGCCGCTAGCAGCAGCCGGTTGCGCTCACGCAGGGGCAGATCGAGCTGCGCCGCCAGCCGGAGCACCATGTCGGCGCTCGGGTTGGACTTGCCGGTCTCGATGAGACTGACATGACGGGCGGAGACATCGGCCGCGATCGCCAGATCAAACTGACTGAGCCGCCGCCGTTGCCGCCACTGCCGTAGAAGCTCCCCGACCGTGTACACGATCACCGAGGCTAGGTCCTCGTGCCGCCGGACGCCATGAAACGCGACTTCATCGACAACCGTCGCGCCCCGTGCCGACACTGCGTCCATGACGACGACCACGGACAACAAGCGCATCATCGAACAGACCCTGGCCGAGCTGATCAAGACGGGTGACACCGCCGTCCTCGAACCCCTGCTGCGCGACGACTTCGTCCACCACCGCCCGGACTCGACCACCTCCACCAAGTCGGAATGGCTCACCGCCGTCCGCGCGCTGCCGATCAGCGCCCTGCACGTCGACATCCACCACGTGTTCGCCGACGGAGACCACGTGGTGATGCACTCCCACCGCCGACTCCCCGACGCGGGCCAGGGGATCGCGGGAGTCGAGATCTGGCGGCTGGAGGGCGGACAGATCGTGGAGGGTTGGGAGATCATCGAGCCGGTGGCGGACGCGGCGGACCATGTGATGTGGTGGCGGACGACTGAGGCCTGACCGGGCGGAACCTGGGGCCGACACTCACCGAGCGTCGGCCCTTCGCTCGCTCACGGCTGCAAGCGACCCCACTTGACGCTGGCCGCGTTGAGGGCGCGGGTGCGTTCTCGTATGGCCCGGAGCGGTTCTTCGTCGGTGGCGGGGCGGACGCATGCTGGGTCGGCGTCCCATTCTCGGCCGCCGGTGAGGGGGCGGAGTTGTAGGTACGGGCCGAGATGACCCATGACGTAGCCAAGTCTGTTGCTCTGCGTGTCTAGGACGAGCGTGTTGAGCAAGTCAGCGGCCTGCGCTGCGTTCTCCGTGGCCATGAACGGGACCGTAGAGTGCAGGAGTTGCTCAGTGCACCGTGTGTTTCGGTGCATTTCTTGACCCTCTGGCGTAGTTGCGCGAAGTTTCACGTATGGGGCGCGCCAACTGGTCGTCTCAACCGTTGATCCGGGAGAGCCTGGTTCAGCCGAACCGCTCTGGACTCTGGATGGAAGGAAGAGGATGCGACGACTCCGGTTCAACGGCACCGGCTCGGGCGGCGCAAGCTGCCCCGGTGTGCATGAAGACCTCGACTCCGGCGAGATCATCGTCCACGGGCCGCCGCTCACGGCCCCCGAGGATCTCGATCAACTCCGCCACTTCGACAAGGGCGAGGTGGCCGTGGTCGTGCCGCGCAACACGCTCGTCGACTTCGGGCCTCGCGATGAGAGTCCGAGGCTCGTCAACGCCACTGACGAATTCAGTCGGCTCTTCCAGACCTTCGAGCACACCGCCTGGCGTCTGGAGACCCGCCGCCGGTACGCGAGCGACGAGGACACGGACACCTGGGCCCAGTTCACGGCGGGAGAGGCCGTGCGGTGGGACTACGACGACTCCTGGTGCCGCACCGTCCGGGCGCAGACCGAGCAGGCCAAGCGCTTCGAGCGGGTGCGACTCGTCGACACCCCGGCCACACAGGGCCAGCTCTACCTGCTCGACAACGCCGTACGGAACTGCGCTGTCGGCGAGGACATCCGCTGTCTGACGCGCGCCGAGGCCGAGCGTCTGCGCCTGCCCGCCGAGGACTTCTGGCTTTTCGACTCACGGCTGGTCGCCCGGCTCGTCTTCGACGACAACGACAACCTGACCGGCGCCGAACTCATCACCGAACCGGCGGCGGTGAACCGCTACTGCCAGGTACGCGACGCGGCCTGGCACTATGCGATTCCGTACGATCAGTTCACGCCAGCCTAGAAACGACGTGAGGTCCGGTGGGCACCGACTATCAGCAGGCCCGTGAAGCCCTGGGCATACGGCTCCGGGAACTCAGGCTCACTTCCCCTGATGGTCGGCTCACCGGAGCCGAGTTGGCCGAGCGCCTCGGCTCCGGCTGGACCAAGTCCAAGGTCAGCAAACTGGAGAACGGCAAGCAGACCGCCACGACCGAGGAGCTGACCGCCTGGGCGGAGGCAACCGGCCATCCGGAGGCGTCCGACGGTCTGACCGCCCAGTTGCGCGGCTTCGAGTCCCACATCCGCTCATGGCGACGGCAGTTGGCATCCGGACACAAGCCCGTCCAGGACGCCCTCACCGCCGAGCACGCTCGTACGCGTGTCCTGACGATCTGGGAGAACAGCCTTGTCCCGGGCATGGTCCAGACGGCCGACTACGCCCGGCACGTCTTCACCCGGCACTCCGGTCTCATGCAGTCCCCCCGCGACACAGAGGACGCGGTTCGTGCCCGGATCCGACGACAGGAAGGACTCTACGAGCCGGGCAGGAGATACAGGATCCTGCTGTGGGAAGCGGCCCTCCACGCCAGGGTGTGCCCACCCTCCGTACTCGCTGCCCAACTGGACCGCCTCGCCAGTGTCATCGGACTGGACACGGTCGAACTCGGCATCGTGCCGTTCACGGCGTCCCTGAAGATCTATGCGGGCAACGGCTTCTGGATCTACGACGAACGCCGCGTGATCGTGGAGGACTGGCACGCCGAACTATGGCTCGACGACGCCGACACCATCGCGACGTATCTCCGCGTGTGGAACACCCTGCGGGAATCCGCCCTCTACGGAGCGGACGCCCACAAGACGATCAACGCGGCGCGGCGAGCACTGGACGTGGGCTGATCCTTCGGCCCGCCTGTACCCGCTCCCGCAGCCGGTCGAGGCGCTCGCGTTGGGCCCGTGTCAGGTGCAGGTCCGCCGCGGCGAGGTTCTCTTCGAGGTGGTGGTCGTTGCGTGACACGGCCGAGAGCGGGCCGAGAGCGAGCAGGGGAGCCGACGATGGACGAGCAGACACGGAAGACAGCCGAGCCACCCGGTCGCGGTCCGCCGGATCGCGCACCGGGCGCGGGCCCACGTCGCCGCGCGCCGACCGCGCGAGGTCGTCTCTCCGGCCGAGACCCGCAGCACGCTCGAGGCGTTCCAACGGGCCATCGAAACGGGCCCGGCCCTCACGCTGCGCCTGGACGGCAGGCTCGACACCGTCCTCGCCACCCGCATGGACGACGGCCTCATCACCGGCCTCTACGCCGTCCGCAACCCCGAGAAGCTGTCCCGCGTCGACCACGAGACCACGGTGAACCGGTGAGCCACGGCCGCGTCGCCGCTCCCCACACGAGCCCGGCTCGAGCACCGCGGGATCGGCCGACGTACGGAGGGCCGACAGTCCTGGACCGTCGGCCCCCTCCACCCGACCGGCGGTGAACCCGCCCTGCCCCGCCCCTACAGCACCGGCAGGTTCTTCCGCAGCTCGAACGCCGTGACCTCCGACCGGTACTCCTCCCACTCCTGCCGCTTGTTGCGCAGGAAGAAGTCGAAGACGTGCTCGCCGAGGGTCTCGGCGACCAGGTCGCTGCGTTCCATGAGCGTGAGGGCCTCGCCGAGGTTCTGGGGGAGGGGCTCGATGCCCATCGCGCGGCGCTCGGCGTCGGAGAGGGCCCAGACGTCGTCCTCGGCGCCCGGCGGAAGCTCGTAGCCCTCCTCGATGCCCTTGAGGCCAGCGGCGAGGAGGACGGCGTAGGCGAGGTACGGGTTGGTGCCGGCGTCCAGGGAGCGGACCTCGACGCGGGCGGAGCCGGTCTTGCCGGGCTTGTACATGGGGACGCGGACCAGGGCCGAGCGGTTGTTGTGGCCCCAGCAGATGTAGGAGGGGGCCTCGCCGCCCGCGCCCGCGGTGCGCTCGGAACCGCCCCAGATGCGCTTGTACGAGTTCACCCACTGGTTGGTGACCGCCGAGATCTCCGCCGCGTGCCGCAGCAGGCCCGCGATGAAGGAGCGGCCGACCTTGGAGAGCTGGTACTCGGCGCCGGACTCGTAGAACGCGTTCCGGTCGCCCTCGAAGAGGGAGAGGTGCGTGTGCATGCCGCTGCCCGGGTGCTCCGAGAACGGCTTCGGCATGAAGGTGGCCTGCACGCCCTGCTCGAGCGCGACCTGCTTCATGACCAGGCGGAAGGTCATGATGTTGTCGGCCGTGGAGAGCGCGTCGGCGTAGCGCAGGTCGATCTCCTGCTGGCCCGGGGCGCCCTCGTGGTGGGAAAATTCGACGGAGATGCCCATCGACTCCAGCATGGTGATCGCCTGGCGGCGGAAGTCCATACCGATGTTCTGAGGGGTGTGGTCGAAATAGCCGGAATTGTCGGCGGGGGTCGGCCGCGAGCCGTCCAGCGGCTTGTCCTTCAGCAGGAAGAACTCGATCTCCGGGTGGGTGTAGAAGGTGAAGCCCAGGTCGGAGGTGCGGGCCAGGGCGCGCTTGAGGACGTAGCGCGGGTCGGCGAAGGACGGGGAGCCGTCCGGCATCAGGATGTCGCAGAACATCCGCGCCGTGCCGGGAGCCTCGGCGCGCCACGGGAGGATCTGGAAGGTGGACGGGTCCGGCTTGGCGATCATGTCGGACTCGTACACCCGGGCGAAGCCCTCGATCGCGGAGCCGTCGAAGCCGATGCCTTCATCGAAGGCCTGCTCCAGCTCGGCCGGGGCCACGGCGACCGACTTGAGGAAGCCCAGCACGTCCGTGAACCACAGGCGTACGAACCGGATGTCGCGCTCCTCCAACGTCCGGAGCACGAACTCCTGCTGCTTGTCCATCTTCCGCTTCCCCATCCTTGCTGGTCAGGCCGCCTGTCTCCGGTCCCTCGGGAGGCGGTCGGGCTCCTGAGCATCCCACCACAACACCATTTCATGCGCGTTGCGGACCTTGATCGCCCGGCCGACCCCGGTCTGAACGCCTCAGATACGGCAGGTGTACGGCTCCCCGGGCTCTCCAGCCCATCTTGCCTGGCCGCACCGACATCCGTAATGGCAGGGCGGTGCGGGAGTCCCCGGCGGTCGGCCGCCGCCCCACCCGGCCCCGCCGCCCCCACGCGTCCCCCGCGGTCCACCACCGCCCCACCGGACCACGCATTCCCGCAGCTATCGGGCCATTCCTGTGACCACCCTACGAGACCACAGTGGTCCCCCATTACGATCAGCGAACCGACCGTCCTCCCCTCCCCAGAAGGGCCAGCCCCATGGGTTCCGCCAAGAACAAGAGCAGCGCCGCGCGCAAGGCGCGAATAGAGGAGATGCGGCGCGCCGAACGTGCCCGCGAGCGCCGTGGCCGCATCCTCACGATCACGGCCTCCGCGGTGGTCGTGGCCGCCCTCGTCGTCGGCGGTGTCATCCTCGTCCAGTCGTCCGACGACTCGGACTCCGCGACCGACTCCAAGACCGCGGGCAAGCTGGTCGCCGGGTCGGACGGGGTGAGCACCTGGAAGGGCACGCTGTCCCAGAACCACGTCACCAAGTCCGTGAAGTACCCGGTGACGCCCCCGGTCGGTGGCGACCACCACGCGGCCTGGATGAACTGCAACGGCGACGTCTACACCAAGGCCCTCAACAACGAGAACGCCGTCCACTCGCTGGAGCACGGCGCGGTCTGGGTGACGTACAACAGCAAGGCCCCGAAGGCCGACGTCGACGCGCTGGCGGAGAAGGTCAAGCAGACGCCGTACACGCTGATGAGCCCGGTCGAGGACCAGAAGGACCCGGTCCTGCTCACCGCCTGGGGCCACCAGCGCACGGTGACCGGCGCTGACGACCCGAACGTGGGCAAGTTCTTCGAGAAGTACGTCCAGGGTGAGCAGACGCCCGAGAAGGGCGCCGCCTGCACGGGTGGGCTGTCCGAGTGACCCGGGCGAAGGCCGGTCTGATCGCGGGCGCCGCGGCGACGGTGCTCGTCGCGGCCGGGGCGATCACGTACGCGGTCGCGGGGGACGGCGGCTCCGGTGTGGAGCCGCCCGCCGCCGACTCCGCGGACGCCGGTTTCGCCCGCGACATGGCCGTCCACCACCAGCAGGCGGTGGAGATGTCGTACATCGTGCGCGACCGCACCGACGACGAGGACGTGCGGCGCCTGGCGTACGACATCGCGCAGACGCAGGCCAGCCAGCGGGGCATGCTGCTGGGCTGGCTGGACCTGTGGGAGCTGCCGAAGGTGTCCGCGGACCCGCCGATGACCTGGATGGGCATGGGCTCCATGCCGCCGGGCGAGGACGGGGCGTTGATGCCGGGCATGGCGACCAACACCGAGCTGAAGAAGCTCGGCACGCTCAACGGGCGGCGGGCCGAGGTCTTCTTCCTCCAGCTGATGACCGACCACCACAAGGGCGGCGTCCACATGGCGGAGGGCTGTGTGGACAAGTGCACGGTCGGTGTGGAGATGCAGCTCGCGCAGAACATGATCGAGGGCCAGCGCTCGGAGATGGCGCTGATGGCGGACATGCTGGAGGAGCGGGGCGCGAAGCCGCGGTCGTGAGGAGCCTTGACGGGTGGCCCGCGCCACACGCCACCCCATCGCGTCGCTCTGACGATTACACTGGGCGCGTGCCTCAACTTCGCCTCGCTCTGAACCAGATCGACGCACGCGTCGGTGACCTCGCCGGAAACACGGAGACGATCCTCCGCTGGACCCGGCACTCCGCCGAGCGGGGAGCGCACCTCGTCGCCTTCCCGGAGATGGCGCTCACCGGCTACCCCGTCGAGGACCTCGCCCTGCGCTCGTCCTTCGTGGAGGCGTCCCGCGCGGCCCTGCGCTCCCTCGCCGCGCGCCTCGCCGACGAGGGCTTCGGCGAGCTGCCGGTGATCGTCGGCTACCTCGACCGCTGCGAGACCGCCCAGCCCAAGTACGGCCAGCCCGCGGGCGCCCCGCAGAACGCCGCGGCCGTACTCCACCGCGGTGAGATCGCCCTCACCTTCGCCAAGCACCACCTGCCGAACTACGGTGTCTTCGACGAGTTCCGCTACTTCGTGCCCGGCGACAGCATGCCCGTACTGCGGCTGCACGGTGTCGACATCGCCCTCGCGATCTGCGAGGACCTGTGGCAGGACGGCGGCCGGGTCCCCGCGGCCCGCTCGGCGAAGGCAGGCCTCCTGCTCTCCATCAACGCCTCCCCGTACGAGCGCGACAAGGACGACACCCGCCTGGAGCTGGTCCGCAAGCGTGCCCAGGAGGCGGGCTGCACCACCGCCTACCTTGCCATGATCGGCGGCCAGGACGAACTGGTCTTCGACGGCGACTCGATCGTCGTCGCCCCGGACGGGGAGGTGGTCGCGCGGGCCCCGCAGTTCGCGGAGGAGTGCGTGGTCCTGGACCTCGACCTGCCCGCCGCGCTCCCGGACGCCCCGACCGGCGTGGTCGACGACGGCCTGCGCATCGACCGCGTGGTGCTGTCCGAGGAGCCGCTCCCGCCGTACTCCGCGGAGCTGCCCGGCGGCTACGCCGACCGCCTCGACGACGACGAGGAGGTGTACTCGGCCCTGGTGACGGGCCTGCGCGCATACGTCCGCAAGAACAGCTTCCGCTCCGTCCTGATCGGTCTGTCCGGCGGCATCGACTCGGCCCTGGTGGCGGCGATCGCCTGCGACGCGGTGGGCGCGGAGAACGTCTACGGCGTCTCGATGCCGTCGAAGTACTCCTCGGAGCACTCGCGTGACGACGCGGCGGAACTGGCCCGCCGCACCGGCCTGAACTTCCGCACCGTCCCCATCGAGCCGATGTTCGACGCGTACATGGGCTCCCTGGACCTGACCGGCCTCGCCGAGGAAAACCTCCAGTCCCGCCTGCGCGGCACCCTCCTGATGGCCATCTCCAACCAGGAGGGCCACATCGTCCTCGCCCCCGGCAACAAGTCCGAACTCGCGGTCGGCTACTCCACCCTCTACGGCGACTCGGTCGGCGCCTACGGCCCCATCAAGGACGTCTACAAGACCTCGATCTTCCGCCTCGCCAAGTGGCGCAACCGCGCGGCGGCGGAGCGCGGCGAGACCCCGCCCATCCCGGAGAACTCCATCTCCAAGCCCCCGAGCGCGGAACTCCGCCCCGGCCAGGTCGACACGGACTCCCTCCCGGACTACCCGGTCCTCGACGCCATCCTGGAGCGCTACGTCGACCGCGACGAGGGCGCCGACGCCATCACCGCGGCTGGCTTCGACCGCGACCTCGTGACGAGGACACTCCGTCTGGTCGACACCGCCGAGTACAAGCGGCGGCAGTATCCGCCGGGGACGAAGATCTCGCCCAAGGGGTTCGGGAAGGACCGGCGGTTGCCCATCACCAATGGGTGGCGGGAGACGGCATAGGGCTTCGCTGACCCGTCCGCCAGCCCCGGGAAGCGGCCTCGCGCCGACACCCCACCACCCCGGACCCGCGACAGCGAGACCGATGTTCTGCGCGGCTTCCTCGACTACCTGCGCGACTCGATCGCCAAGAAGGTCGAGGACGCCCCCGAACCCGCGGTCCGTACGGCGGGCGTGCCCTCCGGGACCAACCTCCTCGGTCTGCTCCACCGGGCGCCGACAGGGAGAGGCAGATCAGACCCTCGACGTGGGGTGGCGGCGGGCTCGCCAGACGGTGAACGCGGTCAGGAGCAGGGCCAGGATCAGCAACCCCAGCGGGCCGCCCGTGCCCAGCAGCCACAGCAGGCGTCCGGCGGAGGCGGCGTCGTCGGCCTGGGCCGCCACCGACTTCTCCGTGCCCGTGACGTCGACGTCCGTCACCGGGAAGAGCGTCAGCGGGCCGTCGGGGCCTTCCGTCTGGGCCAGCACCCTCTGGTGCAGGCTGCCGTTCAGGGACAGGCCGGTGTCCGCGTCCACCCAGCCGCGCCGCTCGGTCGTGGAGACGTAGGTGAGGGGGACGTTCTTCGGCAGCGACGCCAGGGCCGCCTCGTCCGGGCGTTCGGCGGGTCCGGGCCGCCCCGCGACCAGGGCCGCCACCACCTGCCGGGGGAGTGCGGCGGGGAGGGCGCCCGCGGTGGCCGGGTCGGTGAGCGGGCCGGTGGCCTGGATGTCGTAGACGTGGGCCTCGCGGCCGGACACCGTCTCCGTGCCGTCGTAGCGGGCGGGGACCGCCTGCTGGGTGCCGGTGTCCCAGAAGCGGTAGTCACGGCGCTCGGGGGACAGGGGCCAGGCGATGACCAAGCCCTCGTGCCGCTCGGCCGTGGAGCCCTCGGGTGCCTCGCGCTCCGTGAGGTCGCGGCGGTCCACCGCCCATGTGTGCTCGGAGGTGTTCAACTCGGTGCCGTCGCGGCCCCGCAGTACCGCGTCGTCGGCGATCACGGCCGTGCGGCCGTCGGTGTCGCGTACCTCGATGCGGCGGTCCAGGGTCACCGGCAGATCCGCCAGGAACGCCTTGGTCAGGTCGCCGGACTCCAGGGCCGCCGGGTTCAGCAGGGTGGCCGTGCCCTCGTAGCGGAACGTGCTCCTGGTGTCGGCCGGTACCTGGTGCAGGGCCGGATAGACCGTGAACCGGGTGACGGCCGAGGCGGCCACCAGGACCACCGCCGATCCGGTCAGTATCCAGGTGGTGGTGCTCTTGCGCATGGCCTCTCCTCGGTCCCGTGCCATGGATCTACGGCTGAATGCGTTCCTTAGCGAGCGCTAGGTAACGTAGGGGTGTGAGGTCGGGGCGTCAACCGTCGCGGTGGTGTAGAAGACCGCCGTGTGCGGGGAGTTGAGCGGGTTGTCCGCCTGGTGCGTCGAAGGCAGACGCTGGCTTAGCGGTCGATAAGCGGGTCATCGAGTGTCGGTCATCCACTCCCGGCGCCGCGCGAAGTCTTGTCACCGGTCGGCCCTACCCATACCCTCGCGCAGCAGAAGTTCAGAAAGCGCTTTCCCGATCCATGGGGCAGTTCCGGTGGAGGCGAACGTCGTGGCACCCGCAAGGCCTTGCCGACGATCAGCTGACATGCCCATGACATAAGCGCGCCCAACACATGCAACGCGGCACAGAGCCGTCAGCAAGTCACCCGGCAAGTCCGTCAGTTGAAGACGAAAGGCGAGGCGAGCAAGCATGAAGCGACCAGTCGCACTGCGGCTCTACGCGGTACTGGCCACCGGAGCCGTCGCAGCCGCGACCGGTGTGGCCCTGTCGATGCCCACGGCGTCGGCGGCCACCACCGGCGCCACCGGGTACGCCACCCAGAACGGCGGCACCACCGGCGGCGCGGGCGGCCAGACCGTACGGGCCACCACCGGCACCGCGATCCACACGGCCCTGTGCAACCGGGCCAGCAGCAGCACCCCGATCACGATCCAGGTCGAGGGCACGATCAACCACGGCAACACCAGCAAGGTGTCGGGCAGCAGTTGCAACACCGCAGACGGTGTCATCGAGCTGAAGCAGATCAGCAACGTCACCATCGTCGGCGTCGGGGGCGGGGCCGTCTTCGACCAGCTCGGCATCCACATCCGTGAGGCCAGCAACATCATCATCCAGAACGTCACCGTCAAGAACGTCAAGAAGTCGGGGTCCCCGACCTCCAACGGCGGCGACGCCATCGGTATGGAGAGCGGCGTCCGCAACGTCTGGGTCGACCACGTCACACTGGAGGCGTCGGGCGGTGAGTCGGAGGGCTACGACGGTCTCTTCGACATGAAGGACAACACCCAGTACGTGACACTGTCGTACAGCATCCTGCGCAACTCCGGGCGCGGCGGGCTCATCGGGTCCAGCGAGAGCGACACGTCGAACGGCTACGTCACGTTCCACCACAACCTGTACCAGAACATCGACTCCCGTACGCCCCTGCTGCGCGGCGGCATCTCCCACATCTACAACAACCACTACGTCCAGCTGAACGAGTCCGGCATCAACTCCCGCGCCGGTGCCCGCGCCAAGGTGGACAACAACTACTTCAAGGACTCGAAGGACGTCCTCGGCACCTTCTACACCGACGCCGCCGGGTACTGGCAGGTCAGCGGCAACATCTTCGACAACGTGACCTGGTCGAGCCGCAGCGGCGACAACAACCCCGCCGGGCCGAACCCCACGTCCAACACCAGCGTCAGCATCCCGTACTCCTACTCGCTGGACGCGGCGAGCTGTGTGCCGAGCGTGGTGAGCCAGACCGCCGGTGCCAACAAGGGGCTGCGCGTCTCGGACGGCAACTGCACCCCGCAGACGCCGACCCCGACGCCGACCGACCCGACGCCGACCCCGACCGACCCGACCCCCACCCCCACCAACCCGCCCACCGGCACCAACCTCAGCCTCGGCGCCGGCGCCGACGGCTCCAGCAAGGCCGACGGGACCAGCTACGGCAATGTGCGCGACGGCAACATGAGCACCTACTGGTCGCCGAGCGGATCGACCGGCTCCGTCTCGATCAAGTGGGGCTCCCCGACCAAGGTCTCCTCGATCAACATCCGTGAGGCCGCCGGTGCCACGGGCGCCATCGGCTCCTGGAGGGTCGTCAACCACGACACCGGGGCCGTGCTGAAGACCGGCAGCGGGGCGGGCGTCATCGCCCTCACCCCGACCACCCTGAGCAAGATCACCTTCGAGATCACCGGCTCCAACGGCACGCCCCGGATCGCCGAGTTCGAGACGTACGCCTGAGGTTCCGTGAGTTCCGCCGGGGGCCGTCCGTCACGCCGGGCGGCCCCCGGCTACCCCTGTTCCGCCGCCAACTGCGCCAGCAACTGGTGCAGCGGCTCCGTCGCCCGCCGCCGGTACTCCTGCACCGACCACCCGTTGCCGTCCGGGTCCGTGAAGTACATGAACGTCGCGCCGTCCTGCGGGCTGTACTGGACCGGCTCGGAGATCTCCAGGCCCCGTGCGGTCAGTTCCTCGTGGGCCGCCTTGATGTCGGCGACGCAGAGCTGCAGGGCCTGGTAGGTGCCGGGGGCCGGGCGGGAGCCCTGGGTCAGCTCCCAGATGGAGTTGCCGAGGGCGATCGAGCAGCCGGAGCCGGGGGGCGTGAGCTGGACGACGCGGAAGCCGGGCATGACCTCCTCGTCGATGTCGACGTGGAAGCCGACCTTGTCGCGGTAGAAGTCCCGGGCGCGGTCGATGTCGCTCACCGGCAGGGGGATCACTTCCAGGGTCATGTCCATGGCCTGGCTCCTCGCATCGGGCGGCGTCACTCGAAGCGCCACCTCGTCTGGCTGAACGGCTCCCCCTTACCGAAGCCGAAAACGGTCTCCGGCGCCACCGAGAAGACGACGGCGTCCCCCGGGCCGTGGTGGAAGTGGCCGTCGCGGACCTCGAAGTGCCAGAAGCTGCCGTACTTCGCCTCCCACGCCGCCGCCAGCTCCCGCAGTGTGCCGTCGTCGGCGACGCGCTCCGCCACGCCCTCCACCACCAGGTCGTAGCCCTTGTTCCAGATGTTCGTGCCGGTCGTCAGCGCGACATGCGGGTTCTCGGCGAGATTGCGGGCCTTGCGTTCGCCCGGCCCCGTGCAGAAGTGCAGGGCGCCGTCCGCCCAGACCGCGGGGAGCGGGGTGACATGGGGCCGCCCGTCCGGACGTACCGTCGAGATCCAGAACAGCTCCGCCGCCGCGAGCAGCGCCTCGGTCTCGGCCCAGTCGGGCGCCACCGCGCCCGCACTGCTGTATCGGGGGTCCAGCTCGGCTCGGGGGGTGCGCATGACAGCTCCGTCCTTGTCGCTTCCGAAGGGTGCCGGTGTCCGTGGAGTACCGACCCGTTCCACCCCTCGAACTCATCGGTGCCCCGCGAAGACGGTCCGGTTACGCTCAAGCACATCGAGACCTTGATCCCACGACGGTCGACAGGAGGCCGGTCATGACGGCGCCGGGGCGCAGGAGCAGTACCTTCACTCGGCTGCTGCGGCACGGCTTCACCGACCCGTCGGCCGCCGAGCGCCTGCTCGACAGCGTCGAGCTGGCCGCCGTACGCGACGACCCGGTGCTGCTGGAGGCGCTCGGCGCGACCGCCGACCCCGACCTGGCGCTGCACGGGCTGGTACGGCTCCTGGAGGCGCAGCCCTCGCCCACCGCCCGGCGCGAACTGCTCGACACGCTGATAGCGGCCAAGCCGCTGCGTGACCGGCTGCTCGGGGTGCTCGGCGCCTCCGCCGCCCTGGCCGACCACCTCGCCCGGCACGCCGGGGACTGGCAGGCCCTCGTCATGTACGAGCCGCGGGACCTGCATCCGGGGGTCGAGGAGTTCGAGCGGGGGCTCCACGGCGCCACCGACCCGGTGTCGCTGCGTGTCGCCTACCGGCGCTGTCTGCTGTCCATCGCCGCCCGGGACGTGTGCGGGACCACCGATGTGGCCCAGGCCGCGGCCGAGCTGGCCGACCTCGCCACCGCCACCCTGCGCGCCGCGCTCGCCATCGCCCGCGCCGCCGCGCCCGACGACGCCGCGCTGTGCAGGCTCGCGGTGATCGCGATGGGCAAGTGCGGCGGCCACGAGCTGAACTACGTCTCCGACGTCGACGTGATCTTCGTGGGGGAGGCCGTCGACGGGGCCGACGAGGGCAAGGCGCTGCGCGCCGCCACCCGGCTCGCCTCGCACATGATGCGGATCTGCTCCGAGACGACCGTCGAGGGGACGATCTGGCCCGTCGACGCCAATCTGCGGCCCGAGGGACGCAACGGCCCGCTCGTGCGCAGCCTCGCCTCCCACCTCGCCTACTACCAGCGCTGGGCCAAGACCTGGGAGTTCCAGGCACTGCTGAAGGCCCGCCCGGTCGCCGGTGACCTGGAGCTGGGGGAGGAGTACGTCACCGCCGTCGAGCCGCTGGTCTGGCAGGCCGCCGAGCGGGAGAACTTCGTGGCCGACGTGCAGAAGATGCGGCAGAGGGTGGTGGAGAACATCCCCGTCGCCGAGGTCGAGCGTGAGCTGAAGCTCGGGCCCGGCGGGCTGCGCGACGTCGAGTTCGCCGTGCAGCTCCTCCAGCTCGTGCACGGGCGCACCGACGCCTCCCTGCGCATCGGCACCACGCTGGACGCGCTGGAGGCCCTCGCCGCGGGCGGCTATGTCGGGCGCGCGGACGCCGCCCAGCTCGCGGAGGCCTACCGCTTCCTGCGCACCATGGAGCACCGCATCCAGCTGTACCGGCTGCGCCGCACCCACCTCGTCCCCGAGGCGGAGGAGGACCAGCGCCGCCTCGGACGCTCGCTGGGCCTGCGCACGGAGCCGGTCACCACGCTGAACCGCGAGTGGAAGCGGCACGCCGCCGTCGTACGGCGGCTGCACGAGAAGCTGTTCTACCGGCCACTGCTCGACGCCGTCGCCCAGCTCGCCCCGGGCGAGGCCCGGTTGAGCGCGGAGGCGGCGCGGGAGCGGCTGGTCGCGCTCGGGTACGCCGATCCGGCGGCGGCGCTCAGGCACCTGGAGGCGCTGGCCTCCGGCGTCACCCGCAAGGCGGCGATCCAGCGGACCCTGCTGCCGGTGCTGCTGGGCTGGTTCGCGGACTCCGCCGAGCCGGACGCGGGACTGCTCAACTTCCGCAAGGTGTCGGACGCGCTCGGCAAGACCCCGTGGTACCTGCGGCTGCTGCGGGACGAGGGCGCGGCGGCACAGAACCTGGCCCGGGTGCTGTCCGCCGGGCGGCTCGCCCCCGATCTGCTGATGCGCGCGCCGGAGGCGGTGGCGCTGCTCGGGGACGGCGACGGCGGCGGGCTCGCGCCCCGCGAGCGGAGCCATCTGGAGCAGGAGATCCTCGCCGCGGTCGGCCGCGCCCCGGGCGCCGAACAGGCGGTCACGGCCGCGCGCGGGGTACGCCGCCGGGAGCTGTTCCGTACGGCCGCCGCCGACATCGTCGGCTCCTACGGCACCGAGGCCCAGCCCGCCGAGGCCGACCAGGGCGCCCTGGTGGACCTGGTCGGCGGTGCGGTCTCCGACCTGACGGCCGCCACCCTGGCGGGCACCCTGCGCGCGGTCGTCCGGGAGGGCTGGGGCGACACCCTGCCGACCCGGTTCGCGGTCATCGCCATGGGCCGGTTCGGCGGCCATGAACTGGGATACGGCTCCGACGCCGACGTCCTGTTCGTGCACGAGCCGTGGGAGGGCGCGGACGAGGGCGAGGCAGCCAAGGCCGCCAACCGGGTCGTCGCCGAGATGCGCCGCCTGCTCCAACTCCCCAGCGCCGACCCGCCGCTGCTCATCGACGCCGACCTGCGGCCGGAGGGCAAGTCCGGGCCGATGGTGCGGACCCTGAAGTCCTACGAGGCCTACTACCGCCGCTGGTCCCTGGTCTGGGAGGCGCAGGCGCTGCTGCGGGCCGAACCGGTCGCCGGGGACGAGGAGCTGGGGCGCCGGTTCGTGGCACTGGTCGACCCGCTGCGGTACCCGGCGGGCGGGCTCGACGAGGAGGCCGTACGGGAGATCCGGCGGCTGAAGGCGCGGATGGAGACCGAGCGGCTGCCCCGCGGCGTCGACCCCAAGCTGCACGCCAAGCTGGGGCCGGGCGGGCTGTCGGACGTGGAGTGGACCGTGCAGCTGCTCCAGATGCGGCACGGCGCCGAGGTGCCGGGGCTGCGCACCACCCGCACCCGCGAGGCGCTCGCCGCCGCCCTCGCCGCCGGGCTGCTGTCCGCCGAGGACGCCGGGATCCTCGACGAGGCCTGGGTGCTGGCCACCCGGGTGCGCAACGCGGTGATGCTGGTGCGCGGGCGGGCCGCGGACACCTTCCCGACGGACGTACGGGAACTGGCGGCCGTGGGGCGGTACCTGGGGTACGGGCCCGGGCGGGCGGGCGACATGCTGGACGGGTACCGGCGTACGGCGCGGCGGGCGCGGGGCGTGGTGGAGGAGCTGTTCTACGGGGCGTGAGCCGCCCTCGTCGCGCGGTGACCGGGCCGCCGTCCCGCCAGCGCGACGCCCACCAGCAGCACCGCCATCCCCGTCACCACCCGTGCTCCGACCTGCTCGCCCAGCAGCAGCGCGCCCAGGGACACCGAGACGACCGGCAGGAGGTAGCCGACCGTCGCCGCCGTGGTCGGGCCCTCCTCGGCGATCAGGCGGTAGTTGAGGTGGAAGGTGACGCCCGTGCCGAGGATGCCGAGTGCCGTGACCGCAAGGAGCGCCGTCGGGTCGGGGTGGAGCGGACCGGCCGCGGGCAGGGCGAGCGTGGTCCACGCGGTGGCCGCGAGGAGCTGCGCCGCCGACAGGCCCAGGGGAGCGGCCCGGTCGGTGAGGTGGCGGGCCATGTACGCGAAGGCCACGGCGTAGCTCGCGGCGGCACCGAGCAGGGCGAGGGCGCCCCAGCCGAGCAGGCCCGAGCGGTGCCAGGGGGCGAAGACCAGCAGCGTGCCGGTGAAACCCAGCAGCAGACCGGTCAGCCGGAGCGGGCGCAGCGGGCGGTCGGTGCCGAGTACGACACCGATCAGCAGTGACCAGAGCGGGGTGGTCGCGTTGAGGACGCCCGCGACACCGGAGTCCACGGTCTGCTCGCCGACGCTGAATAAGGCGAAGGGAACGGCGTTGCAGAGCAGGGCGGCCACCGCCAGCCGCCCCCACACCCGGCGTCCGCGCGGCAGGCGGTGACCGGCCCGGCGGGCCAGGAGCAGCAGGGTCGCGGTGCCCAGGGCGCAGCGGGCGATGGTGATCTGGGCGGGGCTGAGGCCGTGGTCGAGGGCGAGCTTGATCCACAGGAAGCCGGAGCCCCACAGGAGGGCGAGGACGGCCATGCGCAGGGCGGAGGCGGGGGACATGGCTCCACGGTCGCGGCACCCCCGTATTGAGGACAAGTGAAATGTTCTGCATGGACCTTTAAGCTGGGCTGCATGTTGGATGTGCGTCGGATGCAGGTGCTGCGGGCCGTGGTGAGCAGTGGTTCCGTGACGGGGGCGGCGGGGCTGCTCGGCTATACGCCGTCCGCCGTCAGCCAGCAGATCGCGGCGCTGGAGAAGGAGGCCGGGACCGAGCTGCTGGAGCGGGTCGGACGCGGGGTGCGGCCGACGGCGGCGGGGCTGCTGCTGACGGAGTACGCCGACGCCATCGGGCGGCAGCTGGCCCAGGCGGAGGCCGGGCTCGCCGATCTGCTGGCGGGGCGGACCGGGCGGCTGGCGGTGCGGTACTTCGCGACGGCCGGTGCGGCCCTGGTGGCCCCGGCGGTGGCGCGGCTCCGGGCCGCGCGTCCGGGGGTGCGGATCGACCTGAAGCTGGCCGACCCCGACCCGCTGCCGGACGTGCGGGAGGGCCGGGCGGACCTGGCGCTGGTGGTCGTGCCGGGCGTGGGCGGTACGGGGTCCGGGTACGAGGGCGTACGGCTGCTGCCGTTGCTGGACGACCCCTATCTGGCCGTACTGCCCAAGGGGCACCGGCTCGCCGCGCGCCGCAGCGTGCCGCTGACCGAACTCGCCGCGGAGCCGTGGGTGGGCAGTGAGTGGCCCGGGCCCTGTCTGGACGCCCAGTTGTCGGCGTGCGAGACGGCCGGGTTCCGGCCCCGGTTCGTGGTGGAGAGCGAGGACTACGTCACCGCGCAGGGGTTCGTCGCGGCGGGACTGGGCGTCGCGCTGATCCCGCGGCTCGGCCTCGGCAGTCGGCATCCGGAGGTGGTCGTACGCCCGGTGAGGGAGCCGGAGCCGTCGCGCTCCATCCACGCGGCCGTACGGCGGACCGCGCCCGTTCAGCCCGCGCTGGGGGCCTTCGTGGAGGCGTTGCGGGCGGCGGCGGCCTCCTGAAGCGGACGGTCGTGGACGCCCCGGGACGCGGCGGGCAGCAGACGGCGTACGTCGAAGGCGGGGCGGCGGCGGGCGTCCGGGATCCGGCGGGGGAGGCTGTGCGGGAAGGCTCCGTACCAGAGGCGGGCGACGGTGTAGCCGAAGGCGAGGCAGACCGTGCCGCCGACCGCGTCCAGCCAGAAGTGGTTGGCCGTGGCGACGATGACCACCAGCGTGGCCGCCGGGTAGAGCAGGCCCAGGACGCGCACCCAGGGCACCTTGGCGAGGGCGAAGATCGTCACACCGCACCACAGGGACCAGCCGATGTGCATCGACGGCATCGCGGCGTACTGGTTCGACATGTTCTTCAGGTCGCCGGAGGCCATCGAGCCCCAGGTCTGGTGCACCAGCACGGTGTCGACGAAGTCGCCGCTGGTCATCAGCCGTGGGGGAGCCAGCGGGTACAGGTAGTAACCGACCAGGGCGACGAGGGTCGTCGCGAAGAGCACCAGGCGGGTTGCCGCGTAGCGGCCGGGGTGGGCGCGGTAGAGCCAGACCAGGACGCCCAGGGTGATCACGAAGTGCAGCGTCGCGTAGTAGTAGTTCATGCCGATGATCAGCCAAGTCACCGAGTTCACGGCATGGTTGACGGACTGCTCGAAGGCGAGGCCGAGTTGTTCCTCGGCCCGCCAGATCCAGTCGGCGTTGCGCAGGGCCTCGGCGCGCTGCTCCGGTACGGCGTTGCGGACGAGTGAGTACGTCCAGTAACTCACCGCGATCAGCAGGATCTCGAACCAGAGTTGGGGGCGGCGCGGGGCGCGCAGGCGGCGCAGGAAGGTCCGCCTCGGGGTCCGCTCCGGGACGCCTTCCTCGATCTGTCCCGTTTCGTCCGTGACGGGGTGTGGAACGACCGCTTCGCGGCCTTCCCTTGTCGTCACGGTCGTGTCACCCATGGGCACAGAGTCTGCCAGAGAATGCTTCCTGCCCCGATCATCCCGCGGTCGGGTTCCGGACGCACGTTCTACACCGCCCGCAGTCGTACGACTGCTACCCGTGTACTAGACGCCACCTACGACTCTCCGACTTAAGGACGATTCCGGTCACCAGGGGCCGAAGCGGTCGATCCGCGTACCACCAGTTCCGGCATGAACACGAATTCGCTGTGCGGTGCGGGCGTCCCGCCGATCTCCTCCAGCAACGTGCGCACCGCGGCCTGCCCCATCGCCGGGACCGGCTTGCGGACGGTGGTCAGGGGCGGGTCGGTGAAGGCGATCAGGGGGGAGTCGTCGAAGCCGACCACCGAGATGTCGGTGGGGACCTCCAGGCCGCGCTGGCGGGCCGCGCGTATGGCGCCGAGGGCCATCATGTCGCTGGCGCACACCACGGCGGTGCAGTTGCGGTCCATCAGGGCGGTGGCCGCCGCCTGGCCGCCCTCCAGGGTGTAGAGGGAGTGCTGGACCAGCTCCGACTCGATGGTGGCGGCGTCCAGGCCGAGCTGGTCCTGCACGGTGCGCACGAAGCCCTCGATCTTGCGCTGCACCGGCACGAACCGCTTCGGGCCGAGGGCCAGACCGATCCGGGTGTGGCCGAGCGAGGCGAGGTGGGTGACCGCCAGGGTCATCGCCGCGCGGTCGTCGGGGGAGATGAAGGGGGCCTGCACCTTCGGCGAGAAGCCGTCCACCAGCACGAACGGCACGCCCTGGGCGCGCAGCTGCTCATAGCGCTGCATGTCGGCGGTGGTGTCGGCGTGCAGACCGGAGACGTAGATGATCCCCGCGACCCCGCGGTCCACGAGCATCTCGGTCAGCTCGTCCTCGGTGGATCCGCCCGGGGTCTGGGTGGCGAGGACGGGGGTGTAGCCCTGCCGGGTCAGCGCCTGGCCGATGACCTGCGCGAGGGCCGGGAATATCGGGTTCTCCAGCTCCGGGGTTATCAGCCCGACCAGGCCCGCGCTGCGCTGGCGCAGCCGCACCGGACGCTCGTAGCCGAGGACGTCGAGGGCGGCCAGCACGGACTGGCGGGTGGTGGCGGCGACGCCCGGCTTCCCGTTGAGGACGCGGCTGACGGTCGCTTCGCTCACCCCCGCCTGCGCAGCGATGTCCGCAAGCCGTGTGGTCACAGGGGTGGACTGTACCGGGCGACTCTCACCTTGCACACCAACCGGACGCCGGGTGCGAGCCGTTGCACGGCCCCCTGCGGGTTGCTGCCTCATCGCGGCCCCTCGAAATCTGAATGGCAAGAGCTTGCAGAGTCTTGCACAAGTCTGCGGTATGCCGCCCCATCCCAGGAATATCCAGTCCCGAACCGGTCTCGGACTGGCCGCGAAGCGGTCTCGCGACGGTCGAGAGCGGGTCACGGACGGATAACTTGCGAGATCTCTTGCACTTTTTTTCTGCAAGGTCTTTCGCAAGCATTGCATCGCTGTTACGTTCACGTCGCCCGGCGGCGGCAACGGCGCAGTCGGCAAGTCGGCAGGGACGGACGACGGGACCGCCCCCTGCACCACACGGGCTTTACCCTCAAGGAGAACTCATGCGGCGTGGCATAGCGGCCACCGCGCTGGTGGCGTCCCTCGCTCTCGCGGCGACGGCCTGCGGCGGAGACGGCGACAGCGGCGACAAGGCCGACGGGCCGGTCACGATCACCTGGTGGGACACCTCCAACGCCACCAACGAGGCGCCGACGTACCAGGCCTTGGTCAAGGAGTTCGAGGCCGCCAACAAGGACGTCAAGGTCAAGTACGTCAACGTGCCCTTCGACCAGGCGCAGAACAAGTTCGACACGGCGGCCGGTTCCAAGGGCGCCCCGGACGTGCTGCGCTCCGAGGTGGGCTGGACCCCGGCCTTCGCGAAGAAGGGCTTCTTCCTGCCGCTGGACGGCACGGAGGCGCTCGCGGACGAGGCCAAGTTCAAGCCGAACCTGATCGAGCAGGCCAAGTACGAGGGCAAGACGTACGGCGTGCCGTTCACCACGGACACCCTGGCGCTCGTCTACAACAAGGAACTCTTCGCGAAGGCGGGCGTCGAGGCGCCCACCACCTGGGAGGACCTGAAGAAGGCCGCCGCCACGATCAAGGACAAGACCGGCGTCGACGGTTACTGGGGCTCGACCCAGGCCTACTACGCGCAGTCCTTCCTGTACGGCGAGGGCACCGACACGGTCGACGCCGACGCCAAGAAGATCACGGTCACCTCGCCCGAGGCCAAGAAGGGCTACGGGACCTGGCTGGACCTCTTCGACGGCAAGGGCCTGCACAAGGCCGACACGACCGCCGACGCGTACGCCCACATCCAGGACGCGTTCGTCAACGGCAAGGTCGCGTCGATCGTCCAGGGTCCGTGGGAGATCACCAACTTCTACAAGGGCTCCGCGTTCCAGGACAAGCAGAACCTGGGCATCGCCACCGTCCCGGCCGGTTCCTCCGGCAAGGCGGGCGCCCCGACCGGCGGTCACAACCTGTCCGTCTACGCGGGCTCGGACCAGGCGCACCAGGAGGCCGCGCTGAAGTTCGTGAACTTCATGACCTCCGCGAAGGCGCAGGAGACCATCGCCCTGAAGAACTCCACGCTGCCCACCCGTGACGACGCGTACACCGCCGAGGTCAAGGCCGACCCGGGCATCGCGGGCTACCAGACCGTCCTGTCCGCCGCCCAGCCCCGCCCGGCGCTCCCCGAGTACAGCTCCCTGTGGGGCCCCCTCGACGACGAGCTGCTGGAGGTCGCGGGCGGCAAGGAGTCCCTGGACAAGGGCCTGAGCGACGCGGAGATCGCGATCGCCAAGCTGGTCCCTGACTTCACCAAGTAAGCCCGTGTGGCCGCCGGATCTCCCCGTCAGCTGGGGGGAGAGATCCGGCGGCCACCGGCCTGTGGGTGGTTCGGGTCGCGGTTGGGCCCGAGGTCCGTTCACGGCTCGCGCCTCCGGCTGTGGCCAGCACCTTGGGTCGCGGCTTCCGCTCCGGTTGTGGCCCGCGCCTCGGCTACCGGTCACCTTCCGGCTACGGACGCACGTCCCCGTCGCGGGGCGTACGGCCTCCGCCGGGAACTACGGCGGGGTTGGAGGCCTCCCAGCCAGGAGCGCGGCAGGGTTGAGGGCTTCCCGGTGTCAGGTCACCTGGCCTGAGACCACCCCGGCCCAGGGCCGCAAGGCCACAGCCCACCCGGCCTGGCCACAGCCCACCCGGCCTGGCCACAGCCCACCCGGCCTGGCCACAGCCCACCCGGCCTGGCCACAGCCCACCCGGCCTGGCCACAACCGCCCGGTCCTGTCCTCGGACCACCCCGGTCCCAGGCCACCGCCCGGAGGCCACCCCCGGCCGAAGGCCGCAAGGCCGGAAGCCACCCAGCCCAGACACCACCCCGGCCCGGTCCGCCAGGCCAGGACCACCCGGCCAGGACCGTCAGGCCCGAGCCACCCCGGTCCCGGCCGTCAGGCCAAGGCCCCAGGCCCGGAGCCACCGGGCCAGGGCCCCCGCCCCAGGCCCCGCCCCCGCCCCGACCCCGGGCACCGGCCCGAGGTCACCCCGGTCCGAGGCCGTCAAAGGTCTCGGCCCCGCCCGGTCCCACCCCCGGATCTTGTAGAAAGTGCGAACCATGACAGTCGCCATCGACCGCGCGACCGGTAAGCGTCGCGGTGACCGCGCGCCGCGCCCCGGGCTGGGCCGGCGCCTGAAGCAGAGCTACCGGAAGTACTGGTACGCCTACGCGATGATCACGCCGGTGATCGTCGTGCTGGGCGTACTGGTGCTGTATCCGCTGGCCTACGGCTTCTACCTGACGCTCACCGACGCCGACAGCCTCAACACCGCCCGCACGATCGGCGTGAACGAGATCGAGGCCACCTACAAGTTCATCGGCTTCGACAACTACGCCGACATCCTGTGGGGTGAGACCGCCTACGACCGGTTCTGGTCGCACTTCCTGTGGACGATCGTGTGGACGGCGGCCTGTGTCACCCTGCACTACTCCATCGGCCTCGGCCTCGCCCTGCTGCTCAACCAGAAGCTGCGCGGCCGTACCTTCTACCGGCTGATCCTGATCCTGCCGTGGGCCGTGCCCACCTTCGTCACCGTCTTCGGCTGGCGCTTCATGCTCGCCGACTCCGGCATCATCAACTCCGCCCTGGAGACCCTGCACCTGCCGACCCCGCTCTGGCTGGAGGACACCTTCTGGCAGCGGTTCGCCGCGATCATGGTCAACACCTGGTGCGGTGTGCCGTTCATGATGGTCTCCCTGCTGGGCGGCCTGCAGTCCATCGACTCCACCCTCTACGAGGCCGCCGAGATGGACGGCGCGAGCGCCTGGCAGCGGTTCCGCTACGTCACCCTGCCCGGTCTGCGGTCCGTCAGCTCCACCGTCGTACTCCTCGGTGTGATCTGGACCTTCAACCAGTTCGCGATCATCTTCCTGCTGTTCGGCAACACCGCCCCCGACGCCCAGATCCTGGTCACCTGGGCCTACCAGCTCGGCTTCGGACAGCAGCCGCGCGAGTTCGCCGAGTCCGCGGCCTACGGCATCCTGCTGCTGGCCATCCTGATCGTCTTCACCTCCTTCTACCGCCGCTGGCTGAACCGCAATGACCAGCAGCTCGCGATCTGAGGCAGGAGTCCCCATGAGCGCCACGACCACCCCCACCCCTGCTCCGGTGGACCAGACCCCCGCGACCCCGCCCCGCAAGGCGCGCCGCCGCGGCGAGGGCACCCTCGGCGCGAGGATCGCGTCCCACGGCATCCTCACCGTCGCCAGCCTCGTCGCCCTGTTCCCGATCGCCTGGCTGGTCTTCCTCTCCCTCGGCCCGGACAAGGACGACTACCTGCACCCCGGGGGCATCTGGGGGAAGATGACGTTCGACAACTACGTCTTCGTCCTCCAGGAGACCAACTTCTTCCACTGGCTGAAGAGTTCGCTGATCGTCTCGCTGGGCACCACCGTGATCGGCGTGATGATCGCCGCCACCACCGGCTACGCGGTCTCCCGCATGCGCTTCCCCGGCTACAAGAAGTTCATGTGGGTCCTGCTGGTCACCCAGATGTTCCCGATCGCCGTACTGATCGTGCCGATGTACCAGATCCTGTCGGAGCTTCAGCTCATCGACACCTACCTCGGCCTGGTCCTGGTCTACTGCTCGACCGCCGTGCCCTACTGCGCCTGGCTGATGAAGGGCTACTTCGACACCATCCCGTTCGAGATCGACGAGGCGGGCCGGGTCGACGGACTGTCCCCCTTCGGCACCTTCGTACGGCTGATCCTGCCGCTCGCCAAGCCGGGACTCGCGGTCGCCGGTTTCTACAGCTTCATCACCGCGTTCGGTGAGGTCGCCTTCGCCACGACGTTCCTGCTGGACGACACGAAGTACACCTTCGCCGTCGGCCTGCAGAGCTTCATCAGCGAGCACGACGCCCAGCGCAACCTCATGGCCGCCACCGCGGTGCTGGTCGCCATACCCGTCTCGGCGTTCTTCTACCTCGTGCAGAAGAACCTGGTGACCGGCCTCACCGCGGGCGGCACCAAGGGCTGACCGCCCCATGCGAGCCGAGCAGCTCCCGCGCGCCTGATCCCGCGCGGGTGGCGGCCGCGGTGCCCATCCGACCCCGCTGCACCGCGGCCGCCTCGTCACCCGCACGCTCAGCGAGCCAGATGACCCGAACCCCGTTAGACACCAAGGACGACATGAGCCAGCAGCACTCCGCCGCCCCGGCCCCGACCGCCCAGACCGCAAGTGCCGTCGCCACCGTCGGCCGCCGCCACGACTGGTGGCGGGACGCCGTGATCTACCAGGTCTACCCGCGCAGCTTCGCCGACAGCAACGGCGACGGCATGGGCGACCTGGAGGGCGTACGCACCCGCCTCCCGTATCTGCGCGACCTCGGCGTGGACGCCGTGTGGCTCAGCCCCTTCTACGCCTCCCCGCAGGCCGACGCCGGATACGACGTCGCCGACTACCGCGCCGTCGACCCGATGTTCGGCACCCTGCTCGACGCCGACGCGCTGATTCGCGACGCCCACCAGCTGGGCCTGAGGATCATCGTCGACCTGGTGCCCAACCACTCCTCCGACCAGCACGAGTGGTTCAAGCGCGCGATCGCCGAGGGCCCCGGCTCCCCGCTGCGCGACCGGTACCACTTCCGCCCCGGCAAGGGCGCGAACGGCGAACTGCCGCCCAACGACTGGGAGTCCATCTTCGGCGGCCCCGCCTGGACCCGGCTCCCGGACGGTGAGTGGTACCTCCACCTCTTCGCCCCCGAGCAGCCCGACTTCAACTGGGACCACCCGGCCGTCGGCGACGAGTTCCGCTCCATCCTGCGCTTCTGGCTGGACATGGGCGTCGACGGTTTCCGCATCGACGTCGCGCACGGGCTGGTGAAGGCGGACGGGCTGCCCGACCTTGGATCCCATGAGCAGTTGAAGCTGCTGGGCAACGATGTCATGCCGTTCTTCGACCAGGACGGTGTGCACGAGATCTACCGGCAGTGGCGGCTCATCCTCGACGAGTACGCGGGCGAGCGGATCTTCGTCGCGGAAGCCTGGACCCCGACCGTCGAGCGGACCGCCCACTACGTCCGCCCCGACGAGCTGCACCAGGCCTTCAACTTCCAGTACCTGTCCACCGCCTGGGACGCCGACGAGCTGCGCACGGTCATCGACCGCACGCTGGAGGCCATGCGCCCGGTCGGCGCCCCCGCCACCTGGGTGCTGTCCAACCACGACGTCACCCGGCACGCCACCCGGTTCGCCAACCCGCCCGGCCTCGGCACCCAGATCCGCCTCGCCGGTGACCGCGAGCTGGGCCTGCGCCGGGCCCGCGCGGCCACCCTGCTGATGCTGGCGCTGCCCGGCTCGGCGTACGTCTACCAGGGCGAGGAGCTGGGCCTGCCGGACGTCGTCGACCTCCCCGACGAGGTGCGCCAGGACCCGGCGTACTTCCGTGGCGCCGGTCAGGACGGCTTCCGGGACGGCTGCCGGGTGCCGATCCCGTGGACCCGTACGGGATCGTCGTACGGCTTCGGTGACGGCGGCAGCTGGCTGCCGCAGCCGGACGGCTGGGGCGAGCTGAGCGTGGAGGCGCAGACCGGCGTGGCCGACTCCACGCTGGAGCTGTACCGCGCCGCGCTCGCGATCCGCCGGGAGCGGCCGGACCTGGGCGCGGGCGACGCGGTGGAGTGGCTGAAGGCGCCCGAGGGCGTCCTCGCCCTCCGGCGCGGGGAGTTCGTCTGCGTCGCCAACACCACCGGCGAGTCGGTGACGGCTCCGGTGCGCGGGCGGGTGCTGCTCGCCAGCGGTGAGGTGTCCGAGGCGGACGGCGAGGTCAAGGTCCCGGCCGACACGACGGTGTGGTGGGCCACCACCTGACGACGGCCCGGCCGCCCCGCAAGATTTTCAATTGAATTCGGTACCGCCCGCTGCCCTTTGGGGCGGCGGGCGTTTAACATCTGCGTCACGCAACCTTTCTGAAGGTTTCAGCAAGAACCTTCAACCAAGAACCTTCAACGTCGAAGGAACTCCCCACATGGCACGCAGAATCCTCGCCGGAGCGCTGGCGGCGGTCACCGCCGCCACCGCTCTTGTCATGAACTCGACCAGTGCACAGGCCTCCCCGCCCGGCACCAAGGACGTCACCGCCGTCCTCTTCGAGTGGAAGTACGCCTCGGTCGCCACCGAGTGCGCCAACCGCCTCGGCCCCGCCGGTTACGGCTACGTCCAGGTCTCCCCGCCCGCCGAGCACATACAGGGCTCGCAGTGGTGGACCTCGTACCAGCCCGTCAGCTACAAGATCGCCGGGCGCCTCGGTGACACCGCCGCCTTCCGCAACATGATCAACACCTGTCACGCGGCGGGGGTGAAGGTCGTCGTCGACGCCGTCATCAACCACATGTCCGCGGGCAGCGGCACCGGCACCGGCGGCTCGTCGTACAGCAAGTACAACTACCCCGGTCTGTACTCCTCGTACGACTTCGACAACTGCACCTCGCAGATCAACAACTACCAGGACCGCTGGAACGTCCAGAACTGCGAACTCGTCGGCCTCGCCGACCTCGACACCGGCGAGGACTACGTCCGCTCCGCGATCGCCGGGTACCTCAACACCCTCCTCTCGTACGGCGTCGACGGCTTCCGCGTCGACGCCGCCAAGCACATGCCCGCCGCCGACCTGGCCAACATCAAGTCCCGGCTGAGCAACCCCGGCGTCTACTGGAAGCAGGAGGCCATCCACGGCGCCGGAGAGGCCGTCCAGCCGACCGAGTACACCGGCACCGGCGACGTCCAGGAGTTCCGCTACGCCTACGACCTCAAGCGGGTCTTCAACAACGAGAACCTCGCCTACCTGAGGAACTACGGCGAGGGCTGGGGCTACATGAGCAGCTCCGTCGCGGGCGTCTTCGTCGACAACCACGACACCGAGCGCAACGGCTCCACGCTCAGCTACAAGGACAACGCCAACTACACCCTCGCCAACGTCTTCATGCTGGCCTGGCCCTACGGCGCCCCCGACATCAACTCCGGCTACGAGTTCAGCGACCACGACGCCGGTCCGCCGAACGGCGGCACGGTCAACGCCTGTTGGCAGGACGGCTGGAAGTGCCAGCACGCCTGGCCCGAGATCCAGCGCATGGTGGCCTTCCGCAACGCCACCCGCGGTACGGCCGTCACCAACTGGTGGGACAACGGCAACGACGCCATCGCCTTCGGCCGCGGCGCCAAGGGCTTCGTCGCCATCAACCACGAGTCGGGCTCCCTGACCCGTACCTACCAGACGTCGCTCCCCGCGGGCACGTACTGCAACGTCCAGAGCAACACCACGGTCACCGTGAACGGCTCCGGCCAGCTCACGGCCACCCTCGGCAGCAACACGGCGCTCGCGGTGTACGCGGGCAAGTCCAGCTGCTAGCCGCCTCCACGGGCAAGGGCCGTGAAAATCCTTACCGTTACTTTCACGGCCCTTGCTGTAAGACTTACGACGGCGATACGGTCGCGCCGACGCCCGGCGACGCAGCCGTCCCGTGGCGCAGGGGTCGGACCCGAATGAGCCGTATGCGCAAGGAGTTTCCGCCTGTGATACCGAGAAGGCCGGTGCCCCCGCGGCGCCGCACCACGCATGCCGGACGGATCGCGGCCGTCACCGCCGCCGCGCTCGCCGCGGCCCTCGTCCAGCCCCTGGCCGCGCAGGCCGCCCCGCCCCCGCCGCCCTCCGACGCGGCCCTGGCGAAGACGGCGGCCCGCAACGACCTCACCCGCGAGCAGTTCTACTTCGTGCTGCCGGACCGCTTCGCCAACGGCGACACCGCCAACGACAGGGGCGGCCTCACCGGCACCCGGCTCAGCACCGGCTACGACCCCACCGACAAGGGCTTCTACCAGGGCGGCGACCTCAAGGGCCTCACCCAGCGCCTGGACTACATCAAGGGCCTCGGCACCACCGCCCTCTGGCTCGCCCCCATCTTCAAGAACCAGCCCGTGCAGGGCACCGGAGCCAACGCCTCCGCGGGCTACCACGGCTACTGGATCACCGACTTCACCCAGGTCGACCCGCACTTCGGCACCAACAAGGACCTCGAGACCCTGATCTCCAAGGCGCACGCCAAGGGCATGAAGGTCTTCTTCGACGTCATCACCAACCACACCGCCGACGTCGTCGACTACGAGGAGAAGTCCTACGACTACCTCTCCAAGGGCGCCTTCCCGTACCTGACCAAGGACGGCAAGCCCTTCGACGACGCCGACTACGCGGACGGCAGCCGGGACTTCCCCGCCGTCGACTCCGGCTCCTTCCCGCGCACGCCGGTCGTCCCGGCCGCGAAGAAGAACGCCAAGGTGCCCTCCTGGCTCAACGACCCGACGATGTACCACAACCGGGGCGACTCTGGGCCGGGGAGTCCGCCACCTACGGCGACTTCGTCGGCCTGGACGACCTGTGGACCGAGCGTCCCGAGGTCGTCGAGGGCATGGAGAAGATCTACCAGAAGTGGGTCAGGGACTTCGACATCGACGGCTTCCGGATCGACACCGTGAAGCACGTCAACATGGACTTCTGGACCCAGTGGGCCACCGCGCTCGACGCCTACGCGGCGAAGAGGGGCCGGGAGGACTTCTTCATGTTCGGTGAGGTGTACTCGGCGGACACCGCCGTCACCTCCCCGTACGTCACCCAGGGCCGCCTGGACTCCACCCTCGACTTCCCCTTCCAGGACGCGGCGCGCGCCTACGCCTCCCAGGGCGGCAGCGCCCGCAAGCTCGCGGCCGTCTTCGGCGACGACTACAAGTACACGTCCGGCACGGCCAACGCGTACGAGCAGGTCACCTTCCTCGGCAACCACGACATGGGCCGCATCGGGACCTTCCTCAAGCAGGACGGCCCGGACGCCTCCGACGCCCAGCTGGTGCGCAGGGCCGAACTGGCCAACGAGCTGATGTTCCTCAACCGGGGCAACCCGGTGATCTACTACGGCGACGAGCAGGGCTTCACCGGCGCGGGCGGCGACAAGGACGCCCGCCAGACGATGTTCGCCTCGAAGACCGCCGACTACCTCGACGACGACCAGCTCGGCACCGACCGCACCCACGCCGAGGACGCCTACGACACCAGCGCGCCGCTCTACCGGCAGATCAGCGCCCTCGCCAAGCTGCGCAAGGCGCACCCGGCCCTCGCGGACGGCGTCCAGACCGAGCGCTACGCGGCGGACGGGGCGGGCGTGTACGCCGTCTCCCGCACGGACGCGAAGTCGGGCACCGAGTACCTCGTCGCCTTCAACAACGCGGGCGAGGCGAAGACCGCGACCTTCGCGACCGGCTCCCCGGACATGACCTTCCGCGGCCTGTACGGCACCGACGCGACCGTCAGGTCCGGCGCCGACCGGAAGGTCACGGTCACCGTCCCGGCGGGCTCCGCGATCGTCCTCAAGGCGGCAGGCGCCCTCGCCAGGCCCGCCACCAAGCCGACCGTCACCCTGAGGGCCCCGGCAGCGGGCGCCACCGGCACCGTCGAGGTCACCGCCGACGTTGGGGGCACCTCCCGCTCGAGCGAAGCCGAGAGTGGGGGAGGCGGCCAGCTCAACCGCGTCGTCTTCGCCGCCCAGACCGGCGACGGACAGTGGCACACCCTCGGCTCCGCCGACCACGCCCCCTACAAGGTCACCCACACCATCGGCAAGGACGTGGCCCCCGGCACCGCCCTGCGCTACAAGGCGGTCGTGATCGACTCCGCGGGCCGCACCGCGAGCGCCACCGCCGCCTCCACCACCGGCACCCCGCCCGCCCCCGAGGTCCCCACCGCGTCCTCCCGTGACTACGCGGTCGTCCACTACCAGCGGGAGGACGGGAACTACGACGACTGGGGCCTGTACGCCTGGGGCGACCTCGCCGACGGCGAGGCCACCGAGTGGCCGGACAGCCACCCCTTCACCGGCCGGGACGCCTACGGCGCCTTCGCCTACGTCAAGCTGAAGCCCGGCGCCTCCGACGTCGGCTTCCTCGTCATCGACAAGGACGGCAACAAGGACGTCGCCGCGGACCGCTCGATCGACGTCACGAAGACCGGCGAGGTCTGGATCGAGCAGGGCAAGGAGACGGTCCGCACGGAGCGCCCGGACTACCCGGCGCAGGACACCAGCAAGGCCGTACTGCACTACCACCGCGCCGACGGGAACTACGACGGCTGGGGCCTGCACGTCTGGTCCGGCGCGGCGAACCCCACCGACTGGTCGAAGCCCCTGGAGCCGGTGCGGACTGACGCCTATGGCGCGGTCTTCGAGGTGCCGCTCACCGAGGGTGCCACCAGCCTCAGCTACATCATCCACAAGGGCGACGAGAAGGACCTGCCCACCGACCAGGCCCTGGACCTCAAGGCCGACGGCCACGAGGTGTGGCTGTTGAGCGGGCAGGAGAAGTACCTGCTGCCGCAGCCCAAGGGCTCCGCGGCGGCCCTCGACCTGACCACCTCCAAGGCGGTCTGGCTGGACCGGAACACCCTCGCCTGGAACGGCTCGGAGGCAGCCGCCTCCACCCAGCTGCTGTCCTCCCGCACCGGCTCCATCAAGGTCACCGACGGGACGCTGACCAGCACCGACGAGCGCTGGCTGCGACTGACGAAGACGACCCTGACCGACGCCCAGAAGGCGAAGTTCCCGCATCTGAAGGACGCCACCGCCTGGTCCGTCGACCCGCGCGACCGCGACCGGGTCCGCGCGGCCCTGCGCGGCCAGGTCGTCGCCTCCCAGCGCGCCGCCAACGGCGCGGTGCTCGCGGCGACGGGCGTGCAGATCGGCGCCGTACTCGACGACCTCTACGACGCCACGAAGGCCGACCTCGGGCCGACGTTCCGCAAGGGCCGTCCCACCCTGGCGGTCTGGGCGCCGACCGCGCAGAGCGTCGCCCTGGAGATCGGCGGCACGACGGTCGCGATGAAGCGGAACGACTCCACCGGCGTCTGGTCCGTCACCGGCCCGACGTCATGGAAGGGCAAGGCCTACCGGTACGTCGTCAAGGTGTGGGCGCCCGGCGTCCGCGAGGTCGTCACCAACAAGGTCACCGACCCCTACTCGGTCGCCCTCACCACCGACTCCGAGCGCAGCCTCGTCGTCGACCTCGACGACCGGGCGCTGACCCCGGGCGGCTGGTCCCGCCTGACCAAGCCGAAGGCGGTCCCGCTGAAGGACGCGCAGATCCAGGAACTGCACATCCGGGACTTCTCCGTCGAGGACACCACCGCCGACCACCGCGGCACCTACCTGGCGTTCACCGACAAGGACAGCGACGGCAGCAGGCACCTGAGGAAGCTGGCCGAGGCGGGCACCTCGTACGTGCACCTCCTCCCGGCCTTCGACATCGCCACCATCCCCGAGCGCCGGAGCGACCAGGCCACCGTCGACTGCGACCTCGCCGCCCTGCCCGCCGACTCCGAGCGGCAGCAGGAGTGCGTGGCGAAGGCCGCCGCGAAGGACGCCTACAACTGGGGCTACGACCCGTACCACTACACGGTCCCCGAGGGCTCGTACGCCACCGACCCGGAGGGGACGGCCCGTACGGTCGAGTTCCGGAAGATGGTCAAGGCGCTCAACGAGGACGGCCTGAGGGTCGTCATGGACGTCGTCTACAACCACACCGCCGCCAGCGGCCAGGCGAAGACCTCCGTCCTGGACCGGATCGTGCCCGGCTACTACCAGCGCCTGCTCGCCGACGGCTCGGTGGCCAACAGCACCTGCTGCGCCAACACCGCCACCGAGAACGCCATGATGGGCAAGCTGGTGGTCGACTCGATCGTCACCTGGGCCAAGGAGTACAAGGTCGACGGCTTCCGCTTCGACCTGATGGGCCACCACCCGAAGGAGAACATCCTCGCCGTCCGCGAGGCGCTGGACGCGCTGACGACGGACAAGGACGGCGTCGACGGCAAGAAGATCATCCTCTACGGCGAGGGCTGGAACTTCGGCGAGGTCGCCGACGACGCCCGCTTCGAGCAGGCCACGCAGAAGAACATGGCCGGAACCGGCATCGCCACCTTCTCCGACCGCGCCCGTGACGCCGTGCGCGGCGGCGGCCCCTTCGACGAGGACCCCGGCGTGCAGGGCTTCGCCTCCGGCCTCTACACCGAGCCCAACTCCTCGGCGGCCAACGGCACCGAGGCCGAGCAGAAGGCCCGGCTCCTGCACTACCAGGACCTCATCAAGGTCGGCCTGTCCGGCAACCTCGCCGACTACCGCTTCACCGACACCAGCGGCACGGAGGTCAAGGGCTCCCAGGTCGACTACAACGGCTCGCCCGCCGGATACGCGGCGGCGCCCGGCGACGCCCTCGCGTACGCCGACGCGCACGACAACGAGACCCTGTTCGACGCCCTCGCCTTCAAGCTGCCCGCCTCGGTGGGCGCCGCCGACCGGGCCCGTATGCAGGTCCTCGCCATGGCCACCGCCACCCTCTCGCAGGGCCCGGCGCTGTCCCAGGCGGGCACCGACCTGCTGCGCTCCAAGTCCCTGGACCGCAACTCCTACGACAGCGGCGACTGGTTCAACGCCGTCCACTGGGACTGCGCGGACGGCAACGGCTTCGGGCGCGGGCTGCCCCCGGCCGCCGACAACCAGTCCAAGTGGCCGTACGCCAGGCCGCTGCTGACCCAGGTCGGCGTCGGCTGCGCACAGATCGAGGGCGCCTCGGCGGCGTACCGGGACCTGCTGAGCATCCGTTCGACGGAAGGCGACTTCTCGCTCGACACGGCCACGCAGGTGCAGTCCCGGCTGTCCTTCCCGCTGTCCGGTACGGAGGAGACGCCCGGCGTGATCACCATGACCCTGGGTGACCTGGTCGTCGTCTTCAACGCCACCCCGGACACCAAGGAGCAGCGGGTCGGTTCCCTGGCCGACGCGGGCTACCGGCTGCACCCGGTCCAGGCCTCCGGCGCGGACGCCGTGGTCAAGGAGGCGGCGTACGAGGCCGCGACCGGCACGTTCACCGTGCCCGGCCGGACGGTGGCCGTGTTCACACGCTGATCGAAGGGCGGTGATCTGCGGTTAGGGTGGCCCTGCCCGCACAGGTGTCGGAACAGGAGCCCCTCCCATGCCGCAGATCACCGTCCAACGGTCCGCCGCCCTCGACCACATCGACTGGGAGCAGTTCGCGCTCGCGCTGCACCCGGTGGTCGTGGAGACGGCCGCGGCACGGATCGAGGCCTGCAAGACCCGGATCCTGCGCCACGAGGACGAGGTGGTCGGGGCCGAGCCGGAGCGGCACGCGATCGTGAACGTCTCCCTCGCCCTGCTGCCGGGACGCGCCGAGGAGACCAAGGCCAAGCTCACCGAGGCCGTGGTGGAGTTGCTGCGCAAGCACGTGGAGCCCGTCGACGGGCTCACCCTGCACCTGTCCGCCGAGGTGCGGGAGCTGGACGCCTCGTACCACAAGGCGGTCGTCTGACCCGTCAGGACGCCAGCGCGATCAGCCGGGCCGCGAGGTCCCCGAACGGCCCGTCGCCCGGCTCGTCCTTCAGTACGCGGCGCAGGACCGCCGTCATCTCGTCGTCGTAGGCGGCGCTGACCGCCGCCAGCGCGGCGAAGTCGTGCACGAGCTGCGTCTCCAGCTCGGCGCGCGGGATGCGGCGGCCGTCCAGCCAGATCAGCGCCGTCGACTCGGCGAGGGAGATCCAGGAGCGGATCACCAGCTCAAGCCGGGCGGGCGGTTCCTCGACCCCGAGGTGCGAGAGGATCTGCTCGTACGCGGCCTGCCGTACGGAGTCGATGAGCGCGTTGGTCGTGGAGGAGCCCACCGCCGGGCCGCCGCGCATGAGCGCCGAGAAGCCGGGCCCGTGGTCGTCGACGAAGTCGAAGTAGCGGCGCATCACCCGCAGCAGCCGCGCCCCCAGCGGCCCCTCGTGCGCCTCCACGAACCGATCCGCGAGATCGTCCGAGGCCCGTTTCAGCGCGGCCTCGTACAGGCTGAGTTTGCCGGGGAAGTAGTGGTAGACCAGCGGGCGCGAGATGCCCGCGGCCGACGCTATCTCGTCGATGGAGACCTCGTCGGGGGAACGACGGCTGAACAGTTCGAGGGCGACGCCGATCAACTGCTGTCGACGCTCCTCGACTCCCATCCTGCGGCGCACCCCGGTAGTCATGAGCACACCTTACCGATCGGATCCGGCCGCGAACGGACCGGATCGACCGTGAATGCTTCGCGGTTCCCTCACATGTCCAACACAAGACGGTCACTTCTGGCCCGGGACACACAGATCAGCAGGGAATCGGCCCGTTCCCCGTCGGTCAGCAGCTCGTCCCGGTGGTCCACCTCGCCCTCCAGCACCCGCTGTTGGCAGGTCCCGCACCACCCCTGCTCACAGGAGTAGGCGGTGCCCGGCAGTTCGGCGCGCACGGCGGCCAGCACACTGGTGTCCGCGGGCACCGTCACCGTGCGTCCGCTGCGCCGCAGTTCGACCTCGAACGCGCCACCGCCCGCCGCCCGTGGCGTGAACCGCTCGGTGTGCACGGAGGGCACCCGTTCCTCCACGGCGGCCATCAGCCCCTCGGGGCCACAGCAGTAGACGGCGGTCTCCGCGGGGACGCGGGTGAGGAACGCGTCCAGATCCGGCCGCCCGTCCTCGTCCTCGGCGACGACGGTGACCCGGTCGCCGCCGTCTCGGGCGCCGAGCTTCTCGACCTCCTCCAGGAACGGCATCGACGCCCGGCTCCGCCCGCAGTACAGCAGCCGCCACCCGGCCCCCTCGGGCAGCGCCCGCAGCATCGGCAGGATCGGGGTGATCCCGATGCCCCCGGCGACGAAGACGTACGAGTCCGCCCCGGCCAGCGGGAAGCGGTTCCGCGGCCCGCGTACCTCGATCTCCATGCCCTCCCGTACCTGCTCGTGCACCTCGCGCGAGCCGCCCCGCCCGTCGGGCACCAGCCGGGTGGCGACGGTGTACGACGAGGTGTCCTCCGGGTCGCCGCACAGGGAGTACTGCCGCACCAGCCCCGAGGGCAGGACGAGTTCGAGGTGCGCGCCGGGCTGCCAGCGCGGCAGGTCGTGTCCCTCCAGACGGAGCCGGACGACCCCTTCGGCGATCTCCTCGTGCGCGGTCACCAGCAGGGCGAGCGCCCGCGACCGGGGCCGCCCGCTGACCGGCCGCTCGAGCGCGGGCATCGGCCACAGCGGCGACCTGCGGATACGGCGGCGCAGCGCGCGTCGGGTGACGAGGGCTGCGCCCGCGACGACCAGGAGCGTGCGCGGCCTGACCGACGGCATCACGCGGCCCTCTTCTCAGCGGCGAGCGCGGCGAGCGCGGCGGGGGAGGCGGCGAGGTAGGCGACAGCCTGCGCGGTGGAGCCCTCCTGCGAGGGGTGGTAGGCGCGGCTCAGATAGCGCGGAATGGACCTGAGCATGTCACCCGAGGAGGGCAGGGCGCCCTGTCTGCCGCGCAGGTAGAAGGCCTTCAGGGACGCCTTCCCGTCGAGCAGCGTCGGATCGTTCGCCATGAAGAAGCGGGCGCCGCGCTGCCACAGGAACACCAGCGCCGAGAACGCCACCGCCCAGGTGCGCACCCGGCGCCGGTAGTCGCCGTCCAGGTGCAGGAACAGCTCGAAGGCGACCGACCGGTGCTCGACCTCCTCGGCGCCGTGCCAGCGCAGCAGGTCCAGCATGGTCGGATCGGCGCCGCGCCGGTCCAGCTCGTGCGCGTTCAGCACCAGTCGCCGCAGCGGGGTGCCGTCCCAGGAGAAGGAGACCTTCCGCGCCTTGAGCGGTATGCGTTCCGCTTCGACCGGCCGGGGCGGCCGGGCATGCTTGTTAGACATGGCGTCAATGTACTGACGAGTAAGTCGACGCGGAACCCTCGTGCGCGACCTTCTGCGACCTTCCGCGACCCTGCCGCGACCCTCCGCGACCTTCTGCGACCTTCTGCGACCTTCCGCGACCCTCCGCGGACTACCGCAGCCCGCCGACCGTCCGCCCGTCCTCCAGCGACCCCGCCAGCTCGGCCCGCGCGCCCTGCTCGGTCTTCGCGACCAGCAGATTGCCCTGGGCGGACGCCTCGATGCCGCCGGTCGTGCGCACCGACACCGTCTCCCGGTCGCCCGCGGCCAGCAGGTACCAGGAACCCTCCGGCGACTTCCACAGCACCCCGGCCAGCACATGCGGATCACGCGCCCCGCACGCCGGGCTGTCCCCGGCCTTCGCCGCCACCGCCCCGTACCGGCCGCCCGGGGTCCGGAACTGCGCCAGCACCCGCGCCCCGTCGCCCCGCCAGGTGTCGGCGCGGGTGCACACCCACGCCGCCGAGCCGCTCGCGTCGGGCAGCGGCTGCTCGGTGAACTGCCAGGCGTTCACCGACCGGACGCCGTTGCCGCGCGCCGCCGACAGCGAGCACGCGTACGGCGCCCAGGCCCGCAGCTCCTCCGCACCGGTCGCGTCGTGCGGCGAGTCCGGGTGGCCGGTGGTCAGCCGGACCGGCACCAGCTCACCGAGGTCGGTGGTCATCCGGGTGCCGGAGCCGTCGGTCAGTTGCAGCGCGTTCCACGAGGTGCACGCGCCGGACCGGGCCGCCGGGCTGGCCAGCGGCGAGGTGACACCGTCCGCCAGCGTCAGGTCCATCGCACCGGACCCCGGCTTCAGCAGGTCCCGCTCGGCGGCCCCGGTCACCCAGGGCGCCGTGAGGTAGCGGACGTTGCCGTCGGTGCGCTGCAGGACCACCGCGCCCGCCTCGGCCCGGGTCGCGCCGTCGACGCGGGCGAGGTCGAGCGCGGCACCCGCCGTGCCGTCCTTCGGCTCGGCGTAGCGGACGATGCGCAGACCGTCGTAGAGGATCACCACACGGGCCGCGTCGACCTCGCCCGCGTACAGCAGGTGGGGCGGTCCGGCGGGACCGCCGGACGGGGTGCCGGGGGTGGCGGAGACCTGGACCGTCTCGCCGGGGCGGGCCCAGACGGCGAGGGCGCGGCGCAGCAGGGCCTTGTCGTCGGTGAGGGTGCCGCGGGCGGGCCACACGGAGAAGTCGGTGCGCGCCGAGGTGCGCCAGGCGGCGGGCGCGACCCGGGTCAGGTGCGCCGGGTCGAGGGCGGCCTGGGCGGCCGGGTTCCGGGCGTACGGCGGGGCCGCCGCGCCGTCCGGGGCCCAGCCGTCGCCGGGCAGCCCGAGCAGTGCCCCGCACACGGCGACGGCGGCAGCGGCGGCCAGTGCCGCCTTCGCGTGCTGGCGGCGCCGCATCAGGTCGGTGGGCCGGGCCTGCAGCGAGCAGGGGTCGAACTCGGGGGAGTCGAGGAGCGCGTACCGCGCCGGGACCCCGTCCGCCTCGCACAGCGCCGCGTCGACGTCCTCGACGCCCGCGCCGGTCAGCACCTCGCGTACGTCGCCGTCCGGGAGCTTCTCCAGACCGCGCAGGACGTACGCGGCTCGCGCGGGGGCGGACAGGGCGGACAGCCGCTGGTCGAGGGCGAGTTCGTCGGCGCCACCGGAGCGCGGGAAGAGTCGGAGCCCCCACACCTGGGGCAGCGGCACCGGCAGCTGCGCCCGCTTGGGCCACGCCCGGAACGTCAGCGGCAGCCCCGCCTCCAGCGCCGTACGCAGCACCCGCAGCCGCACGAAGGCGTACCCCGGGTCGCCGTCCCGGCCGCTGGACTGGGCCGGGATCACCGGAGCGGACGTGCGGCCCCTCGGCAGCGCGCGCTGGACGAGGGCGTGCGCGGTCAGCACCCGCCGGTTGCGCCCGAGGCGGGGCGGCAGCACCAGGTAGGCGAGCCGGACCAGCCGCGGATAGTGCTCGACGAGCGCGGCCTCGGCCTGTTCGACGTCGACGACCGGGTCGGTGGGGGCGGGGCGCGGGGCGACATCCTGTGACTGCACGCCCAGCGCAACGAACGAGGCGGCGGTTGGTCACCCGGGGCGGACCTGGCGCCCTCTGTACTTCATGTACCTGTGCTACATGCGCAACATGAGTGATCCGGTGGTCGAATCCATGGCCGAGGTCCGCTGGGTTCTGCCCGTCAGGAACCGCCGAGACGTCTACCGTCAGATCACCTGGCCCCTGTCCGAGTGGTCCGTCGAGTGCCAGACACCGGCATTGAGCAGGCGGTGCCCCGCGCCCGTATCGGAGTACGGCACACGTGTGCGCTTCGAACGGACCGGAGGAACAGATGAGGCTGACCCGACCGATGCTCGCCGTGAGCGGCGCCGCGCTGACCCTGGCGCTCGCGGGCTGCGGCTCCGACGGTGACCGGGACGCCGTACCGGAGACGGCGACCGGCAGCCTGGAGCATCTGGCCGCCGAGGTGAAGTGCGAGCCGGACATCCAGATCGACGCCGACGAGCTGCGGCAGGCCCTCTGCAAGGAGGCGGCCGGGAAGGCCAAGGGCGAGAAGTACGTCCTGCTGACCTTCGCCACCGACCGCGGCCAGCGCGAGTGGATCAACGAGGCGAAGGACTACGGCGGCTTCTACCTCGTCGGCCGCAAGTGGCTGGCCGTCGGCCACGAGGACATGATGACGTCGCTGCGCTCCACGCTGGGCGGGGAGATCGAGATCGGGACGGACCACTCCGGCGGGCACGGCTCCGGCCACCACGAGGGCTGAGCACGCGAGAACCGGCGGCGGGAGATCCCGCCGCCGGTTCTTCACGGGGTCCGCTACTGGCAGTCCTCACCGGTGTTGATGCACTCGACCACCTGGTTCATCAGGTCCTCGTCCATGACGTTGATGAAGTCGTTGTGGTCGGTGATCGGCTTGTGCAGCTGCTCCGGGAAGCCGTCCACCGCGAACGGGGCCTGGATCTGCCCGTTCTCGATGACCGGGGCCGGGACGTCGTACACCAGCCGGATCTGGAGCTGCGGGATGGCCTGGAAGCCCTGCGGGCAGCTGCCGTCCTGCTGGACGAAGGCGACGTGGTCGCGGTGGTTGGCGCTGTCGATGTTCTGGCCGTCCCAGCAGCTCTGGAAGTTGGCCGTGCGCACCACCTGGCTGCCCTGGGGGCAGATCGGGTACTTGTCGCGCAGCTGGCGGTCCTCGAAGCCGGTGCAGCTCCAGGCCGCGTTGGCGTTGGCGTCGCCGTTGGTGAAGGCGTTCGCGGCACCGGTGATGATGCGCAGGAACCTCGGCATCGCGACGACGTCGCCCTGCTGGTTGCCGACGAACCTGATCTCGGCCTGGCTGGCCTTCACCACCCGGCCGACGTTGCCTTCGAGGCCACCGCCGAGTTCGCCCGCGTCGAACTCCTGGGTGCCGTCCTGGACGCGGATGACCGGCCAGTAGTACGTCGACTTGTCGGCCTGGTTCTGGCAGGAGGTGTCGGCGTTCGCCAGGTCCTCGTCGCTGGCGAAGGCGTCGTTGCCCTGGTTGCCGACGTAGTCGTGCAGGTGGTGGGCGCCGTTGTCGACGCCGGGGGCGACGATCAGGTTGTCGGTGTTGAACTTGTTGTTCTCGTTCACACCGCAGACCGTGGTGAAGGAGCCCTGCGAACCGGAGTCGCCGTTGGCCGCGAAGCCGTTGCCGTTGGACGGCGGGGTGTTGGGCTCGACGGTGGTGATGTCGACGAAGTCGTCCGCGAACGGTCCCGCGGCGCCGTTGCCGTTGTCCCCGACCTGACCGCCGTCGCCGCCGCCGTCGCCCTGACCGGGGTCCTGGCTCGGATCGACGGACGGCTCCTGGCTCGGTTCCCCGCTCGCGGGCGGGCTCTGGCCGCCACCGTTGTTGACCTCGTCGCCGCCCATCCCCTTGCACTCGGCGAGCTTGCCGAGCCACCTCGGGGTGGTGCCGCCCGCGCGGCGGACGTTGATGCCGATGCGGTCGATGGTGGCGACGCGCTTGGACTTCAGCGGGCTGAGGATGGCGTTCTGCACGAAGGCCGGGTCGCCCTCCTGGGCCCGACGCGTCGACGCGAGCCGGGCGTACGCCTCGGTGATCTGCTTGTCGAGGCTCGCCAGCTCCCTGGCGACACCGTTGCGCGCCCGCCGGGGCACCTTCCTCAGCTGCTCGCCGACGTCCGGACAGGAGATCGTGGCGATCTGCGCGCCCGTCGTCTTGACCCGGTTCTGGCCTCTGTCCGACTCATGCGCCGAGGCGTAGAAGTTCGCCCAGATCAGCCCGCCCCCACCGAGCGCTAGGGCCGCCGATGCGGCTATGGCCTTGGTGGCCAGCGGCGTACGGCGTTTTCGTGTGTTGCGTCCCATGGAACTCCTCTGACTTCCTTGCGGGGCATCCCTTGCGGGGCATCGAGGCGCCCGACAGGAGTGAAGCGGCGCCCTCCCATACGGAGTCGGTCCCACCGGTGTTCAGCCGTCACGGAAATTGATGAGAGATTCCTGAGCAACACGCGTTTCAACTGCCTTTCGAGCACCGGCAGTTGTTGATCCGGTGCGGCGGGTGGCGGGGCGCGGACGGGATCGGCGGGCCGCTCACGCCGTACCGTGACCGGCATGGAGATCTGGATCAACCCGGCCTGTTCCAAGTGCCGCGCCGCCGTCGGACTGCTCGACGCCGAGGGGGCCGAGTACACCGTCCGCCGCTATCTGGAGGACGTACCGAGCGAGGACGAGATCAGGGACGTGCTCGACCGCCTGGGCCTCGAGCCGTGGGACATCACCCGCACCCAGGAGGCCGTCGCCAGGGAACTGGGGGTCAGGGAGTGGCCCCGGGAGCCGGGCGCGCGGGGGCGGTGGATCGCGGCGCTCGCGGAGCACCCGAAGCTGATCCAGCGGCCGATCATCACCGCGGACGACGGTACGGCGGTGGTGGCGCGGACGGACGAGGCCGTACGGGACGCGCTGTCCCGGGGGTGACCCAGGTCACTCGGGTCTCCTCCGTGACCGCTGAGTGACCTCGTTCGATATCTCGTACCTAGCGGCGTACGCTCCCCGACCTCTTCAGGAGGCGCGCATGTCGCGTAGGCGAACGCTCGGTACGAAGAAGAAGATCGCGCTGCTGGTGAGCGCTGCGTCGGTGGCGGGAGGTGGCGCCTTCGTCATGGCGAGCACCTCGAACGCCGCCCAGTCCGCCGCGGACTCGACCGTCTGCCAGGGGCTCGCCACCGCCCTCGGCAACAACCAGCGCTTCATCGAGGGCCAGCGGGCCGCGCCCGACGCCCAGTCGGAGGCGCGGATCGCCAACCGTGAGGCGGTCATCGCCCAGATCCGGCTCCAGCAGGAGGCGTCCGGGTGCGAGGTCGGCGAGGCGATCGGGGGGTCGGCTCAGGACCCTCAGGAGCAGCCCGCGCAGCCGTCGCAGCCCGCGCAGCCTTCCCAGCCCGCGCAGCCTTCCCAGCCCGCGCAGCCGTCCCAGCCCGCCGCGGGCGGGGGCGGTGCCGTCGCCTCCGGGGAGCAGGTGTGCAACGGCTCCACCGTCACCCTCTCCGGCGAGGACGGCGCCCCGGCCGCGTCCAGCAACCAGTTCCCGGCCGGTACGAAGCTGAAGGTGACCAACCTGGACAACGACAAGTCCACGACCGTGGAGGTCACCTCGGTCTCCGGCAGCTGCGTCCTGCTGAACAACGCCGCCTTCGAGCAGGTCCGCGAGCCCGGCAAGTTCCTGATCCGCCGGGCGGTCATCGAGAAGGTGGGCTGAGGAATCCGGCGAGGTGGCGTCGGGGGGCGTCACCTCGCCGGTGCCCCCTCCACGGCGCCGTACACCCATCGCATACGAGCCGTCGTACGGCCGGGTCCGGGGGAGCGCGAGCGGCGGTCGCCGCCTGGGGGTCGCGCACTCGGCCCGGCCTCACGGCGTGAGCCCGGCCACACCACCACCAGGTAACACGGGGTTCACAAACGGGCAATGATCGGGAAATCGCCTGTTGACAGGCTGCCGGGCACATGAGCGCGGCGCCTCAGTGCCGCAGCGCCGCAGCACCCGCAAGCGCGCCCAGACCCACCCCCGAAGGAAGTGGCCCGTGACCTTCAAGGCTGAGTACATCTGGATCGACGGCACCGAGCCGACGGCCAAGCTCCGTTCCAAGACGAAGATCCTGGCCGATGACGCCAAGGGCGCGGAGCTGCCGATCTGGGGCTTCGACGGGTCCTCCACCAACCAGGCCGAGGGCCACGCCTCGGACTGTGTGCTCAAGCCGGTCTTCTCCTGCCCCGACCCGATCCGCGGCGGCGACGACATCCTGGTCCTGTGCGAGGTCCTCAACACGGACATGACCCCGCACTCCTCCAACACGCGCGCCGCGCTCACCGAGGTCGCCGAGAAGTTCGCCGCCCAGGAGCCGATCTTCGGCATCGAGCAGGAGTACACCTTCTTCGACGGCTCGCGCCCGCTGGGCTTCCCCGAGGGCGGCTTCCCGGCCCCGCAGGGCGGCTACTACTGCGGTGTCGGCGCCGACGAGATCTTCGGCCGCGACGTCGTCGAGGCGCACCTGGAGAACTGCCTGAAGGCGGGCCTGGGCATCTCCGGCATCAACGCCGAGGTCATGCCCGGCCAGTGGGAGTTCCAGGTCGGCCCGCTGGCCCCGCTGGAGGTCTCCGACCAGCTGTGGGTGGCCCGCTGGCTGCTCTACCGCACCGCCGAGGACTTCGGCGTCTCCGCCACCCTCGACCCCAAGCCGGTCAAGGGCGACTGGAACGGCGCGGGCGCGCACACCAACTTCTCCACCAAGGCGATGCGCGAGGGCTACGACGCGATCATCACCGCCTGCGAGTCGCTCGGTGAGGGCTCCAAGCCGCTCGACCACGTCAAGAACTACGGCGCGGGCATCGACGACCGCCTCACCGGCCTGCACGAGACCGCCCCGTGGGACAAGTACTCCTACGGCGTCTCCGACCGCGGCGCCTCGGTGCGCATCCCGTGGCAGGTCGAGAAGGACGGCAAGGGCTACATCGAGGACCGCCGCCCCAACGCCAACGTCGACCCTTACGTGGTCACCCGCCTCCTCGTCGACACCTGCTGCTCGGCGCTGGAGAAGGCCGGTCAGGTCTGATCCGCCAGCTTCCCCCGCAGGGCGCCCGCCGATTCGGCGGGCGCCCTTCGTTGTCAGTGGCGCGTGGCATGGTGGACGGCATGGAGACCGACGGGGGACTGGACATCAAGGTCGAGACGGAGAACTGGCAGACACATCTGCGGCTCTCCGCGGCGGGGTTGCGGGAGCTGGTGGAGCGGATCGGGGCGGACGGCGACCGCTGGCTGGTCGTGCAGCGGGTGCCGGACCTCCCGGACGTCTTCGCCCAGGTGTGGCACGAGACGGGCGGGGACTACCGGCTCGAGCACCGAAGAGGCGCGCGGGAGTTCTTCGGTACGAACCTCACGGATCCGCGCCGGGTGGCCGACCTCGTCACCGGCTGGGCACGGCAGACGGACGGCTGGGACGCGGGCGTCGCGTGGGAGCCGGTCGAGGTGGGCCCCCGCGAGGAGGTGCCCGAGCTGCCGGACGAGGTGCGCGAGAAGGTCGAGACCCGGGTGCGGGAGCTGCTGCGCTGCGGGTACGGCACGCGCAAGCAACTGGCCGAGGCCGCCGAGGACCACCTGGCCGACGGGGAGCGGCGGCCGGTGTCCCGGGACCAGGCCTGGCAGCTCGTGGACCGGCTGTGGCTGGAGAGAGTCGCCGAACAGCGCGCGTGGGAGGGCGAGACCGACCCGGAGCGGCTCATGCGCGCCTTCGCCGCGCTGGACGCGAGCGGCGTCACGGCCCGGGAGAACTTCACCTGCTGCCGCGGCTGCGGCCTGGCGGAGATAGGCGCGGAGCGCGAAGGGGCGCGCGGCTTCGTCTTCTTCCCCACCCAGGCCTCGGAACACGTGGCGGCCGGACACGGCCTCACGCTCTACTACGGCGGCTTCGACGACTCCGAGGAGACGACCGCGGCCGTCGGCCGGGAGGTCGTGGCCTCGCTCGGCGCGGTGGGGCTGTCGACGCGCTGGGACGGCAGCCCGGGTCAGGCGATCACGGTCACCCCGCTGGAGTGGCGCAAGCGCCTGGTGGGTTGAGGCGGGCCGGGGCCTCTGCTGACGGCATACAGGGCTACCGCCCCGTCCGGCCACCGGGCAGAGTCACCGGCATGAGGCTTCTGACGCTGGGTGGTACGGAGTTCGTGGGGCGGGCCGTGGTGGACGCGGCCCTGGAACGCGGCTGGGAGGTGACCGTCTTCCACCGGGGACGGCACGAACCCCCCGCCGGAGCGCGGTCGCTGCACGGCGACCGCACCGACCCCGACGGACTCACCGCCCTCGCCGAGGGCGGCACCTGGGACGCCGTGGTCGACACCTGGTCGGCGGCGCCCCGCGCGGTCCGGGACGCGGCACGGCTGCTGCGGGACCGGGTGGGCCGGTACGCCTACGTGTCGAGCTGCTCGGTGTACGCCTGGCCGCCGTCCGCCGGATTCACCGAGGACGCGCCCCTGGTCGACGGCGCCTCCCCGGACGCCGACGCCACCGACTACGCGCGCGACAAGCGGGGCGGCGAGCTGGCCACCCTGGACGCCTTCGGCACGGACCGCTCGCTGCTCGTGCGCTGCGGACTGATCCTCGGGCCGTACGAGAACGTGGGCCGACTGCCGTGGTGGCTCGGCCGGATGGCCCGCGGCGGCCCCGTCCTCGCCCCCGGCCCGCGTGACCTGCCGCTCCAGTACGTCGATGTCCGCGACCTGGCCGCATGGACCCTGGACGCGGTGGCGGCGGGACTGAGCGGCCCGTACAACCTGGTCAGCGCGCCCGGTCACACCACCACGGCCGGACTGCTGGAGGCCTGCGCGGAGGTCACCGGCGGCTCGGCCGACCTGCGCTGGACGGACCCCGACGCGGTACTGGCGGCGGGCATCGAGCCCTGGACGCAGCTGCCGGTGTGGGTGCCCCCGGCGAGCGAACTGCACGCCGCCGTGCACAACGCGGACGTCTCCCGCGCCCTCGCGTCGGGACTGCGCTGCCGCCCGGTGACGGAGACCGTCGCCGACACCTGGACCTGGCTGCGGAGCATCGGCGGCACGGCCCCGCAGCGCCCGGACCGGCCACGGCTGGGACTGGACCCGGAGGTGGAGGCGAAGGTGCTGGCCGACTGACGGCAGAGGCAGCTCTGTTCGATTTCTCCGAAGTCCCCCACCGGCCTCAGGAGCCCGCCCCGAAACACCCCTGATCCACCTGTCTACCTGCGATGTTGATGCCGAGTCAGGCACGGTTGATTGTCAGTGGTGGGCGGTAAACTGTAAGCAGTGTTCGAGAGTTCCACCGGAACTGTCCCGGTGGGGCTCTGACCGCGACAGGAGGTCGCCTGTGCCCGCTGCCGCACTCAAGTCGAAGGCGCTGCCCACCCAGTCCACCGCGGGGCGTCCCGTCCTGCTCGACCTGCCGTACGCACCCGTGGAGAAGCACCCACTGCCGCCGGGCCGACCGCGCGAGTGGTACATCACGCACAACCGCCGCCTCAAGGCCATGCGCCTGGCGATCGCCCTGCTCGACTCGGGCGTGTACGTACCGAACCAGGCCCGCAACGAGACGATACGGAGCACCGCGGAACTGATCGGCGTGCATCCGCCGTCGGACACCACCTGCCACATGGTGCGCGCACTGATCCGCTACAGCCGCTGAGGGGGAGACGCCGGGTGCCCGCCGCGCACGCGGGCACCCGGCGTTGGCCGTCCCGCACAGCGGAAAAACCGGATGCGTCCCCCCACCGGCCCGGCGCTACGCTCATGGTGTCAACCACCCCAACGCACGTCCGAGGGAGGCCAGCCATGAACGCAGTCGTGCTTTCCGGGACGGCCGTCCTGGTCGTCCTGGGATTCGGTAACCACACCTACTGGCTCGCCGCGGTCGCGCTGCTCTACCTGTACGTGAAGTACGGGCGGGGCACCACCGGCAGCACCGGCAGCACCGCTCCCGGTGCCGGTGCGGCGCCCGCGACGTACAAGGCGTACCGCAAGCGCCGGGACCAGCAGGCGCAGTGGGAGCGGCGGTACCGCAGGGAGCGCAGCGGTCGCTGAGTCACAGACCGGGGGCGCCCCAGAGGGGGAACCAGCGGCCCAGGTCCTGTTCGATGCGCAGGTCGTTCGCCAGGACGGCCTTGATCTGCAGCTCCAGCGCGTTGTCGCGCCGCTGTCCGGAGCCGCCGGGCAGCGGCGCGAACGGGTAGAAGGTGCCCCGCTTGTAGAGATAGACGAGCGCGAGGGGCCGCCCGCCCTCGTCCCGGAAGCCCGCGAGGGAGCACAGCAGCTGCGGGCCGAAGCCGTTGATCTCCATGGAGCTGTTCACGGCGTGCAGATCGGTGACGAGCTGGGGCAGCTCGTCGGGGGAGCGGCGGGAGACCAGCCAGGAGTAGCCGTAGTCGTCCCGCTCCAGTCGCACGGGTGCGCCCCGGCGGTCGGCGTCCGCGTCGAGCAGGGCCCGCACCTCGCGGTGGAGCTGGTCGAAGGCGCCGCCCTCGACGGTGGCGAAGCACACCGCGCCGTGGCCGGTCGGGGTGAAGGACGCGGCGGCCTGGAGGGTGATGGCCGCCGACGGGAGCGCGAACAACTGGTCGAGATCGGGCGCGACCGGCTTGGTGCGGCCCAGCAGGATGTCCATCAGCCGCCCCATGTCACCTGCCCGTCCCCTCACCCAGCTCCGCCGACATCCGCCCGAGCTGCTCGAGCCGCTGCTCCAGGCTCGGATGGGTGGAGAGCAGCCGGGCGATGCTGGGCTCGCGGCCCAGGGCGGGGGTGAAGTAGAAGGCGTTGAAGGCCTGCGCGGTGCGCAGGTCCCTCGTCGGGATCCTGGCGATGTCCCCGGTGACCTTGGTCAGCGCGGCGGCCAGCGCCGAGGGCCGACCGGTGAGCTGGGCCGCCGCCCGGTCCGCCGCCAGCTCCCGGTACCGGGACAGGGCCCGGATCAGCAGGAAGCTGATCGCGTAGACGGCCGCGGAGACGCCCATCACGGCCATGAAGACGACGGCGGTGTTCTGGTCCCGCCGCCCCCCGCCGAACAGCTGCGAGTAGAAGGCGAACCGGACGATCAGCCCGGCGATCACCCCGAGGAAGGAGGCGATCGTGATCACGGCCACGTCCTTGTGCGCCACATGCGACAGCTCGTGCGCCAGCACGCCCTCCAGCTCCGCGGGGTCCAACCGCCGCATCAGCCCGTCCGTCACACAGACCACCGCGTGATCGGCGTTCCGCCCGGTCGCGAAGGCGTTCGGCATGTCCATGTTGGAGACGGCGACCACCGGCTTCGGCATGTCCGCCATCGCACTCAGCCGGTCCACCACGGCATGCAGCTCGGGATACTCCTCCCGCTCCACGACCCGCCCGCGCATCGCATACAACGCGATCCGGTCCGAGAACCAGTACTGCGCCCCCAGCAGCCCGGCCGCGATCACCACCACCAGCACCCACGACTTCAGCAGCACGATCAACGCGGCGATGAACGCCACGTACAACAACCCGAGCAGAAACAGCGTGACCGACATCCGCGCCGTCAGCCGCCGATCACTCCGGAAGCGGCTGTGCATGGTGCACCACCCCGCAGTCCTGGACATACACGCGCACTCCACTGCCAGTGTGCACCAGCCCGAACCAAAGGGCGCAAAACGCCCGCCCCCGCCTACGCCTGCCTGGCACCTCCCGCGACAGCGCCCGCGTCCCTCCGGCGCCCCACCCTGCGGCTGGCCGAGCAGCGGCCACAGCACTACGCCGTCGGCTCGCTCGGCGCGACCGCTTCGGCGCCCTGACCAGCCGTTTCCGGAATGCTAGGCCCGGCAGGACACCTCAGTCGCGGCAATCACCCCCGGAAGTCGGCGTACCCCAGCAGCAGGATCACCGCCGCCATGATCCCGAAGACGAGCGCGACCGACATCCACGGCGACCTCTCCCGCCGTATTCGCCCGCGGGTACGCCCGCGGGTACGCCCGCGGACGCGTCCGCGCCCCTCCGGCTCCGGGCGGAACGGGACGGGGCCCGGTGGTTCGTGCTTCCAGCGTTCGGCGAGCATGCGGGCCCGTGCCGAGGGTTCCTTGTGTTCGGCCTCGTCGGCCCACTTGATGTCGAACTCCCGTTCGGAGTCGCCCTGCTCGGTCATCCCCGTTCGCCTCTCTCGACGATTCATCGTTCACCTACAGGATCCCTCGTCCGCGTGGTTTGCGGGAGGCGCCGCCCGAAAACGCCCGAGGGGCGCCACCCGGGATCCGGGTGACGCCCCTCACGGTGGGTGTCGATCACACGTCGAAGTACAGCTCGAACTCGTGCGGGTGCGGACGCAGCTGGAGCGGCGCGATCTCGTTGGTGCGCTTGTAGTCGATCCAGGTCTCGATCAGGTCCGGGGTGAAGACATCGCCCTGGAGCAGGAACTCGTGGTCGGCCTCGAGGGAGTCCAGGACCGCCGGGAGGGAGGTCGGGACCTGCGGGACGCCCGCGTGCTCCTCGGGGGCCAGCTCGTAGAGGTCCTTGTCGATCGGCTCGGCGGGCTCGATCTTGTTCTTGATGCCGTCCAGGCCCGCGAGGAGGAGGGCGGAGAAGGCCAGGTACGGGTTGCCGGAGGAGTCGGGCGCGCGGAACTCGACGCGCTTGGCCTTCGGGTTGGAGCCCGTGATCGGGATGCGCATCGCGGCGGAGCGGTTGCGCTGCGAGTAGACCAGGTTCACCGGGGCCTCGAAGCCGGGGACCAGGCGGTGGTAGGAGTTCACCGTCGGGTTGGTGAAGGCCAGCAGCGACGGGGCGTGCTTGAGGATGCCGCCGATGTAGAAGCGGGCGGTGTCCGACAGACCGGCGTAGCCCTGCTCGTCGTAGAACAGCGGGTCGCCGTTGCTCCACAGCGACTGGTGGACGTGCATGCCCGAGCCGTTGTCACCGAAGATCGGCTTCGGCATGAAGGTCGCGGTCTTGCCGTTGCGCCAGGCGACGTTCTTCACGATGTACTTGAACAGCTGGAGGTCGTCGGCGGCGGCGAGCAGCGTGTTGAACTTGTAGTTGATCTCGGCCTGACCGGCGGTGCCCACCTCGTGGTGCTGGCGCTCGACCTTCAGGCCGGACCGCTCCAGCTCCAGGGAGATCTCGGCGCGCAGGTCGGCGAAGTGGTCGACCGGCGGGACCGGGAAGTAGCCGCCCTTGTAGCGGACCTTGTAGCCGCGGTTGTCCTCCAGCGCGCCGGTGTTCCAGGCGCCCGCCTCGGAGTCGATGTGGTAGAAGGACTCGTTCGACGAGGTGGCGAAGCGCACGCTGTCGAAGACGTAGAACTCCGCCTCCGGGCCGAAGTACGCCGTGTCGGCGATGCCCGTCGACGCCAGGTACGCCTCGGCCTTCTTCGCCACGTTGCGCGGGTCACGGCTGTACTGCTCGCCGGTGATCGGGTCGTGGATGAAGAAGTTCACGTTCAGCGTCTTGTCCCGGCGGAACGGGTCGACGCGGGCGGTGGACAGGTCGGCGCGGAGCGCCATGTCGGACTCGTGAATGGCCTGGAAGCCCCGGATCGAGGAGCCGTCGAAGGCCAGTTCCTCGGTCGGGTCGAACGCCTCAGCGGGCACCGTGAAGTGCTGCATGACGCCCGGGAGGTCGCAGAAGCGGACGTCGATGAACTTGACGTCCTCGTCCGCGATGAACTTCTTGGCCTCGTCGGCGTTCTGGAACATCCAGCTCCTCCTACTCCCGACCGTCCCGCCGGGGTGGTAGTTCGTTGTGCGGCCAGTGCGGTGGCACACGCTGACCTCGACCCTAGGGACGCGTGATTTCTCGGGCGTGACCCATTTGTTTCGCACAAGTTAACCGGGCTGCTTCCACCGTAGCTCCGGAACACCCCGCCGTGGTCCTCTCGAATGCGCGGTCGGTACCTTGTACGGGTGGACAAGAGGCGAGCAATCGGATCGTGGCTCTCCGGGCCCCGCGCGGCCCTGGAGGAGGCCGGTGCCGACTTCGGGTACCGGGGTGAGCAGTTGGGTCTGCCGGAGACCGGACCGGGGTCCATCGCGGGGCCGGGGCGGCGCCTCACGGCCCTCGCCGTCGACTGGGGCCTGTGCCTCTTGATCGCATACGGCCTGATCACGGACGGCTATCGACAGGCGACCGGCAACTGGGCCCTGCTGATCTTCTTCGTGCTGAGCACCCTCACCGTCGGCACCATCGGCTCCACCCCCGGCAAGCGGCTGCTCGGCCTGCGCGTGGTCTCCCTCGACACCGGCCTGGTGCGCCCGCTGCCCGCCGTGCTGCGCTCGGCCCTGCTCTGCCTCGCCGTCCCCGCCCTGATCTGGGACCGCGACGGCCGCGGCCTCCACGACCGGCTGGCCCGCACGGTCGAGGTGCGGATCTGAGACCCGGTGCGCGGATACGACGATGGGGGCGCCCGGTGTGATCCGGGCGCCCCCATCGTCGTATCCGTCGTGCGGGGGTCAGCGAGGCTTCGGGCCGCCCCTCGGCATCCGCATGCCCTTGGGCATCGGACCCTTGGGCAGCGGCATGTTGCTCATCAGGTCGCCCAGCGCGCGCAGCCGGTCGTTGGTGGCGGTGATCTGCGGGCCGCTGAGGACGCGGGGCAGCTTCACCATGGTGGTGCGCAGCTTCTTCAGCTCGACCATGCCCTCGCCGTTGCCCACGATCAGGTCGTGCACCGGGACGTCCGCGACGATGCGGTTCATCTTCTTCTTCTCGGCGGCCAGCAGGCTCTTGACCCGGTTCGGGTTGCCCTCGGCGACCAGCACGATGCCGGGCTTGCCGACGGCCCGGTGCACCACGTCCTGGCTGCGGTTCATCGCCACCGCGGGGGTCGTGGTCCAGCCCCGGCCGATGTTGTCCAGCACGGCCGCTGCGGCGCCCGGCTGGCCCTCCATCTGCCCGAAGGCCGCCCGCTCGGCCCGGCGCCCGAAGACGATCGCCGTCGCGAGGAAGGCGAGCAGCAGGCCCAGGATGCCGAGATAGATGGGGTGCCCGATCAAGAAGCCGATCGCGAGGAAGACACCGAAGGTGACGATTCCGACAGCCGCGAGTACAAGACCGATCTTCTTGTCGGCCTTGCGGGTCATCTTGTAGGTCAGAGCGATCTGCTTCAGTCGCCCGGGGTTCGCAGCGTCCGCTGCGGTTTCCTTCCTCGCCATGCCTCGAAGTCTACGTGGCCCCGGCAGCGCCGACGACGGCGGTGTCCGGCGAGGGGGCGGAAGGGGTGGCGGGGACGGTCAGGAGGAGCGGGTGGTGAGGGCCTGGGCGAGGACGCGCTCGGCCTCGATGCGGTCCTTGGCCCGGCGGCGGTCCTCCAGGACGGAGGCCCACGCGTTGCGGCGGGCGGTGCGCTGGCCGCCGCTCATGAGCAGCGACTCGACGGCGCGCAGTGCCTCGGTGAGCGACGGGATCGCGGTGGCTCGGACGGGCGCGGCCTGCATGATGGGGGTCCCCCTCGGTCGGGCTCTGGGTAGTGGTGCACATGGCGTGAGGCCAGGGTCACTGTTCGGTGTTACCAGGGCGTGACTGACCGGTCAAACGCCCATGAAGGCCTGGCGGGACGGGTGGAAACGCCGACGCGGCCCTGACGGGCGTCCTCAACTGCGAGGACGGTCAGGACCGCGTCGTATCGGCCGCTACTTGCAGGTAGCTTCTTGTGCGCGAATTCACACGCTTGTCGTATGCCGTTGGTCCGTGCGGGTGGTGACGGAGCGTCAGACCGCCTGGGCCGCGATGTACTCGCCGCGCTTCTCGACCGCCATCTGGTACAGGCGGCCGGCGCGGTAGGAGGAGCGGACCAGCGGGCCGGACATCACGCCGGAGAAGCCGATCTGCTCGGCCTCCTCCTTCAGCTCCACGAACTCCTGCGGCTTGACCCAGCGCTCCACCGGGTGGTGGCGCACGGAGGGGCGCAGGTACTGCGTGATGGTGATCAGCTCGCAGCCCGCCTCGTGCAGCTGGCGCAGCGCCTCGCTGATCTCCTCACGCGTCTCGCCCATGCCGAGGATCAGGTTCGACTTGGTGACCAGGCCGTAGTCGCGGGCGTCGGTGAGGACCTGCAGCGAGCGGTCGTAGCGGAAGCCGGGGCGGATGCGCTTGAAGATCCTCGGGACCGTCTCGACGTTGTGCGCGAAGACCTCCGGGCGGGAGGCGAAGACCTCGGCCAGCAGCTCGGGGACCGCGTTAAAGTCGGGGGCCAGCAGCTCGACCTTGGTCCGGCCGCCCTCGCGTCCGGCGGTCTGCTGGTGGATCTGGCGGACCGTCTCGGCGTACAGCCAGGCGCCGCCGTCCTCCAGGTCGTCGCGGGCGACGCCGGTGATGGTGGCGTAGTTCAGGTCCATGGTGACCACGGACTCGCCGACGCGGCGGGGCTCGTCACGGTCGAGGGCCTCGGGCTTGCCGGTGTCGATCTGGCAGAAGTCACAGCGCCGGGTGCACTGGTCGCCGCCGATGAGGAACGTGGCCTCGCGGTCCTCCCAGCACTCGTAGATGTTGGGGCAGCCGGCTTCCTGGCAGACGGTGTGCAGGCCCTCGCTTTTGACGAGGTTCTGCATCTGGGTGTATTCGGGGCCCATTTTCGCCCGGGTCTTGATCCACTCGGGCTTGCGCTCGATGGGGGTCTGGCTGTTGCGGACCTCCAGGCGCAGCATCTTGCGTCCGTCGGGTGCGATTGCGGACACGACCGGCTCCCTAGCGATTGATTCTTCGGCGTTCTTCAGGGTACGCCCGTTGATTTGTCGGCCTGCGTCGGTGCTGGCCTTGCTGGGGGCTACCGCCCCCCAGGCCTCCGCTTTCGGCCTGGACGGCCTCGTCCTCACGCGCCGGACGGGCTGGCGGTCGCCGGTGTCCTCTCGATGTCGCGCGGCTTCAGGTCCGCGTGCTCCAGGACGTCGCGCAGGTGGCGTTCGACGACCGGCGTGACGTCGGCCACCGTGATGTCGCGGGCCAGTTCGCCCGCGAGGGACGTGACGCCCGCGTCGCGGATGCCGCAGGGGATGATGCGGTCGAACCAGACGTTGTCGGGGTTCACGTTGAGGGCGAAGCCGTGCATCGTCACGCCCTTGGCGACCCGGATGCCGATCGCGGCGATCTTGCGGTCCTCGCGGCGCTGGCCCGCGTTGGAGGGGGCGTACTCGGGGCCGTTGAGGCGGGGGTCGAACTCGTCGTCGTGCAGGCGGGGGTCGAAGTCGAGGGAGAGGCCGCCGAGCGCGGGGCGGGTCTCCACCGGGTCGCCGAGGACCCAGACGCCGCTGCGGCCCTCGACCCGGGTGGTCTCCAGGCCGAACTCCGCGCAGGTGCGGATCAGGGCCTCCTCCAGGCGCCGGACGTGGGCGACGACGTCGACCGGGCGGGGCAGCTTCTGGATCGGGTAGCCCACCAGCTGGCCGGGGCCGTGCCAGGTGATCTTGCCGCCGCGGTCCACGTCGACGACCGGGGTGCCGTCGAGGGGGCGCTCGTTGTCCGCCGTGCGGCGGCCCGCGGTGTAGACCGGGGGATGTTCGAGGAGCAGCACGGTGTCGGGGATCTCGTCGGCGAACCGGGCCGCGTGCACCCGGCGCTGCTCGTCCCACGCCTCCCGGTACTCGACGGCATCCGCGCCGAACCCCATGCGGACGAACCGCAATTCACTCACGGCAAGCGCCTCCCTAGGTCGTAAGGCATGAAACGCGCCTACGCCACTGTACGACTCCCTCTCGGGCGTCAGCTCTGCGGGCAATCCTCACACGATCGGATGAATGAACGTCGAAGTGTGCGATCAGCCGCTTACTCTCCGCTACATTCGCGCCGTTCACGAGGCCATAAGGGCTGCTCACAGGCAATCCGGGCACTTCAGCGCCTGGAAGGCAGGAGACCGCACCGCAGATGACGGAACGACCCGCGCAGCGCACCCCCAACCGCCAGCTCGCCGCGCTCATCGCAGAAGCGGGGTTCTCCAACGCAGGTCTCGCCCGTCGCGTGGACCAGCTCGGCCTCGAACACGGCCTCGATCTCAGATACGACAAGACATCCGTCACCCGCTGGCTGCGCGGACAGCAGCCACGCGGCACCACACCCGCGCTCATCGCCGAGGTGTTCACCCGGCGCCTGGGGCGCCGTCTGACCGCCCAGGACCTCGGGCTCGACGCCTGCGCCCCCGTCTACGCGGGGCTGGAGTTCGCCGCCACCCCCGAGGAGGCCATCGACATCGTCAGCGGTCTGTGGCGCAAGGACTCCGGCAGCCATGCCGAGCTGCGCAAGATCGCCTTCACCGCCGCCGGTCTCGTCGTCCCCAGCCGTGACTGGCTGATCGGTCGGCCGGACGAGAAGGTCGCCCGTGGCGAGCCCGCCCCGCGCGTGCCCGCGCAGCCCCGCGTGGGCAAGCCGACGGTCACGGTGCCCGGGCTGCCCCCGGTGCCCCGGCAGCGCGGCAGCCAGGCCGACCGCGGCCCCGGCCAGCGGGTCACCGGCGGCGACATCGCCGCGCTGCGCTCGGTGGGCGAGCTGTTCCGCACCCTCGACGACGCCTACGGCGGCGGCCACGCCCGGCAGGCCCTGGTGCGCTATCTGGAGCACGAGTGCGAGCCGATGCTGCGCGGCAGCTACGGCGAGCAGACCGGCCGCCGCCTGTTCGCGGCCGCCGCCGACCTCACCCGGCTCGCGGGCTGGACGTCGTACGACATCGCCGCGCACGGGCTCGCGCAGCGCTACTTCGTGCAGGCGCTGCGGCTGTCGCAGGCGGCCGGGGACCGGGCCTACGGCTCGTACGTGCTGGTCACCATGAGCAGGCAGGCCGTCTACCTCGGGCACGGGCGGGAGGCCGTGCAGCTCGCGCGGGTGGCCCAGCAGGGCATCGGCGCCTCCGCGCCGCCGGTGGTGCAGGCGCTGCTGCACTCCGCCGAGGCGCGCGGCCACGGGGTGCTCGGCGAGGTGCGGGCGTGCACGGCCTCCCTGGTGCGCGCCGAGCGTGCGCTGGAGGGCGCGCGGTCCGGCGACGAGGTGCCGCACTGGGCGCGGTTCTTCGACGAGGCGCAGCTCGCCGACGAGTTCGGGCACTGCCACCGGGACCTCCAGCAGTTCCGCGCGGCAGCGCAGCACGCGGAGCGCTCGTTGCAGCTGCGCGCCCCGTCCTATGCGCGCAGCCGTCTGTTCTGCCGGATCGTGCTGGCCACCGCCCGGCTCGGCCTCGGCGAGCTGGACCAGGCCTGCCAGCTGGCCGCCGAGGCCGCCGGGCAGGCGGCGGAGATGCGGTCGGTGCGGGCGGTGGAGTACGTCAGGGACTTCGAGCGGAGGCTGGAGCCGTACAAGGACGCCGCCCCGGTGCGGGGGTACCGGGACCGGGTGGCGGCGGCATTGGGCTGACGCCGCGTGCCCCGTCGGGGTCAGGCCGCGGCCGGGGTCTCGCGCGCCGTGGGGGTCAGGCCGCGGCCGGGGTCTCGCGCGCCGTCGGCGCCGGGTCCGCCTGGTGCATCGAACCGGCCGCGCCCAGGTCCGCCAGGATCGCCGCCGAGGCCCGGTAGCCGGAGTGCAGGGCGCCCTGGACGGTGCTGGTGTCCCGGTGGTCGCCGCACACGTACAGGCCCGCCATGAGCCGTACCGGCCGCCGGAGGTCGTGCGGTGGCCGCATCGCCGGGACGGCCTCGGCGGTGTGGTGCACGGCGAGCGTTTCCCAGGGGGCGGTGGAGGTGCCGTAGAGGCGGGACAGATGGGTGCGTACGGCGGTGTCCACACCCGGCGGGGGCGGGCCCAGCACCGTGGAGGCGACCAGGGCGCGGCCCGCGGGGGCCCGGGACGGGTCGACGGCGCTGATCACGGCGGTGTGCGCGACCGGGCCGCGGCGGTCGGCGTCCAGCAGCAGGGCGGCGCCGGTCGCGGGCGGCTCGGCCATGGTGTGGTGGACCACCGTCACCGGGTGGAAGTCGGGCACGCGCAGGCCCGGCAGCAGCTCGGCGGCGGCCCGCGCGTCGGTGGCCAGCAGCACGGCCCGGCAGCGGAACTCGCCGTGGTCGGCGGTGGTGACGGAGGTCGTGGACACCGAGGTGACCCGCACCCCGGTGTGCACGGCGCCCGGGGGCAGCGCCCCCGCCAGCAGCTCCGGCAGCACGTCGGCGCCGCCCTCCGGCACACACAGCCGCCCGCTCGCGAACGCCCGCAGCGCGAGGTCCGCGCACCGGCTGGACGTGGTCAGCTCCGGGTCGCACAGCAGGGCGGCGAGCAGCGGGCGGACGAAGCCGTCGATCGTGCGGGCCGGGAGACCACGGGCCGCGAGGGCCTGCCTGGCGGGCAGCTCCGGGCGGGACAGCAGCCGCTCGACGGGCGTGGCGGCGATCCGGGCGAGCGCGGCGCCGAGACGGGCCTGGTCGAGGGGGCCACCGAGGGGCGTGCCCGCTCGGCTCCAGGAGGGGCCCGTACGGTCCCTGGAGGCCCCCGAGCGGCTCCGGGGCGCGGGCACCGCCCGGGGGGCGCTCGCAAGGGCGCGCACCGCCTGGAGTGCGCCCCGCGCGCTACCGCCGCCCGCCGGGGTGCCGGTATGCCGCAGTCGGCCGTCGCTGTGCAGCAGGACCCCCGGGGCGAAGGCGCGCAGCGACAGGGCGCCGAGCCCCGGGGTCAGCCGGAGTTCCGGATACGACGTGGAGAGCAGCTGTCCGATCCGGTCGAGCCGGAAGCCGTCGACCTTCTCGGTCGACATCCGGCCGCCGACCCAGGGAGCGGCCTCCAGGACGGCGGTCCTCACTCCTGCACGGGTCAGCCGATGGGCCGCGGAGAGTCCGGCGACCCCGGCTCCCACGACGACGACATCCGCCTGAAACGCGGGCTCAAGCACGTGCCCCTCCTCGAGGTTGGGCGGCCGCTGGAGACGTCATGCCCCCAACGGACTCCGGGGATACCCGAGTTCGGCTCGAGGTTAGGGCGGTGATCGGTCCTGAACAGTCGCGCATCGACAGGGCACGGTCGCACGACGGTCGCATACGGTCACATGCGTCTGTCGGCTTCCCGACAGTGGTCAGCTCGCGGCCCGGACGGCGTCCTCGATCCCGGGGAAGGCGAAGGCGAACCCCGACTCCGACAGCCGCGCGGGCAGCACCCGCTGACTGCCCAGCACATCCGAGGCCAGCTCCCCGAGCACGGCCCGCAGTACCGGCGCGGGCACCGCGAACGGCGTCGGGCGGCGCAGCACCCGCCCCATCGCCGCGGTGATCTCACGGTTCGTCAGGGGCCGCGGGGCGGTCAGGTTGAACGGCCCGGACAGGTCGTCGCGGTCCAGCAGGTGCCGGAGCGCGGCCACCTCGTCGTGCAGCGCGATGAACGACCAGTACTGCCGCCCGTCGCCCAGCCGCCCGCCCAGCCCGGCCCGGAACAGCGGGAACAACCGGCCCCACGCGCCGCCCTCCCGGGCCACCACCAGACCGGTCCGCGCGAACACCGTCCGCACGCCCGCCTCCCGCGCGGGCGCCGCGGCCCCCTCCCACGCCACGCACAGCGAGGGCAGGAAGCCCTCCCCGGCGGGCGCGTCCTCGTCGACCGCGCGGTCACCGGTGTCGCCGTAGTAGCCGATCGCGCTGCCGTTGAGCAGCACGCGCGGGCGCCCGTCGTCGAGGGCGGCCAGCGCCTCGGCGAGGGCCCGGGTGCCGTTGACCCGGCCGTCCCGCAGCCGCTTCTTGTACTCCGCGGTCCAGCGGTGGTCGCCGATCCCGGCACCGGCGAGGTTCACCACCGCGGCACAGCCCGCGAGCGCCGCCGGGTCGACGTGGCCCCGCTCCGGGTCCCAGCGGACCTCGTCCGGGGACCGGGGCGCCCGGCGCACCAGGCGCACCACCTCGTGGCCGTCGGCGGCCAGCGACCGTACGAGGGCACTGCCGATGAGACCGGACGCACCGGTCACCGCGATCCTGGAAGACTCCACGCCCCCATCATGCCGTCGCCACCCCCCGAGAGCCCCGGTGAGACGGGCGATCGGCGGACGTAGGCTGACCGGCATGCCGCAGCCCGAGCTTCGCATCCGCCGTGCCGTGCCCGAGGACGAGGAGGCGCTGGCCCGGCTCGACCTCGTGACCTGGTCGCATCTGCACGCGGTCACGCCCCGGCCGCGGCCCGAGGACCCCTTCTTCACCGACCGGGTGCGCCCGTTCGACCACTTCGTGGCCGAACGGGCGGGACAGGTCGTCGGCTATGTCCGGCTCGGCTTCCCGACCGAGCTGGCCAGCAACGCGCACGTCCGCCAGATACGCGGCCTCGCCGTGGCCCGCCAGGCGCGCGGCCGGGGCGTCGGGCGGGCGCTGGTGCGGGCCGCCGTGGCGGAGGCCCGTCGCCTGGGCGCCCGCCGGATCAGCCTGCGGGTGCTCGGGCACAACGTCCCCGCGCGCGCCCTGTACGAGTCCGAGGGGTTCGTCGTGGAGGGCGTCCAGCCGGAGGAGTTCCGGCTGGCCGGGAAGTACGTCGACGATGTGCTGATGGGCAGGTCACTGGTGTGACCCACGGAGGTGCTCAGGACGTGACCAGCGCGCCGGTGTCCACCGCCGCCGTCGCCCGCGCCGCGCGTTCCGCCTCGGGGGCGACCTCCGCGGCCGTCAGCACATAGCCCGTCTCGGCGTCCGAGGTGGACCGGGCGAACACGACGCCGTACACCTCGCCGCCGGTGGTCAGCAGCGGGCCGCCGGAGTTGCCCGGGCGCACCGTGGAGCGGATGGAGTAGATCTCGCGGGTGACGGTGTCGTCGCTGTAGATGTTCTGGCCGTTGGCCCGCACCCGGTTCGCCACCGTCGCCGCCTGGAGGTCGAGCCCGCCGTCCTGCGGATACCCCGCGACCACCGCCGCGTCACCGCGCGCCGCGTCCTCGACGAAGGACACCGCCGGGGCGTTCAGCCCGGGCACGTACAGCACGGCCACGTCCTTGTCCGGGTCGAAGAGCACCACGCGCGCGTCGTACGCCCGTCCCACCCCGCCGACCCGGACGGTCGGCTCGTCGATGCCCGCCACCACATGGGCGTTGGTCATCACCCGCTCCGCCGCGTACACGAACCCGCTGCCCTCGCGGCCCTGGGTGCCGGAGACGCCCTCCACCTTGACCGTGCTGGTGCGGGCGGCCTCGGTCGCGGCGGCGGTGACGCTGTCGCCGGAGGGGCGGGCCACCTCGGCCGTCGACTCGTTCTCGAAGGGGTTGAAGACCTGCGGGAAGCCCGCCTCGGTGAGCGCGGACGTGGCGCGCGAGAACCACGCCGGGGTGGTGTCCGGCATCGCGTCCTGGACCGTGCCCAGCACCCTGGAGTCCCGGATCGCGGAGGTCAGCAGCGGTGACGAGGAGGCCGCCAGGACGCTCGCCGCCACCCACGCCACGATCAGCACCGCGACCGAACCGGCCAGCGCTCCGCCGACGCCGTCCGCCACCCGCAGCGGCCCCCGCTCCAGCTCGCGCCGCAGCCGCAGCGCGAGTCGCCCCGCCAGCTCGTGCACCAGCACCGCCGGGACCAGCACCGTGAACACGGCCGTCACCGTCGCCGCGGTGCCGCCGTCGGAGGCCACCAGATCCATCACCCAGGGCAGCAGCCACACGCCTATGACCGCGCCGCCCACGAAACCGGCGAGCGAGACACAGCCCGCCACCAGCCCGCGCCGGTACCCGGACCCGGCGTACGCCAGGGCCACCAGCAGCAACAGGATGTCCAGCAGGTCCACGGAGCCGCCCTTCTCTCGGAACCCTCCACGCCTTCATACGCGCGGCAGGGCTCCAGTGATCAGCCACCGATCAGCGTGTGTACTCCGGAAAACGCCGCGGACCGGGACGATGGTTCCACCAGGTGGCACAGCACACATCGCGGGCACGGAGGATCACCCCGACAGTGGGATCATGCGTGTCTTGCGAAGAACGGGGCAGCTCCGGGCGGCGCAGCGGCTCCGCCGGGCGCGGGGCGGCCGACGGCGCGCGGCGCACCGGCGTCCGCCGCCGCACCGCGGCCCGGTCCGCATACCCCGCCCGGCCCGGGTGGTCCTCGGCTGTCTGCCGGGGCTCGCCGCCGTGGCCGCGCTCGCGCTGTGCGCGAACGGCGTCGAGAGCGCGGTCTCCGCGGCGGCCGGGCGGCGCGAGGTGCGCGCCGCCCCGCACAGCGCGCCCCGGCCGCACATCCTGCCCCGCTCGGTCTGGGTGGCGGCGGGCGGCAGCCGCGGACAGCCGCCCCCGCGCTACGACGACAAGGTGGTCGGCGTCTTCGTCCACCACACCGACTCGCCCAACGGCTACGACTGCGCGGACGCGCCCCGCATCATCCGCGATCTGTACGCCGGGCAGACCGGTGCCCGGGACTGGGACGACATCGGCTACAACTTCCTCGTCGACCGCTGCGGCACCATCTACGAGGGCCGCGCGGGCGGCGTCGAGCGCGCCGTCACCGGCGCCCACACCCAGGGCTTCAACCACCGCACCGCGGGCATCGCCGCCCTCGGCACCTTCACGGCGGGCGCGGACGTGCCGCGTGTGATGACCGACGCGATCGCCGCGGTCGCCGCCTGGAAACTGGGGCTGTCGGGCACCGACCCGCGCAGCCGGGTCCGGCTGGTGTCCAGCAACAGCGGCAGCCGGTACACCGCGGGCACCCGGGCCACCCTGCCCGCCCTCGCCGGGCACAGCGACGGCTACATGACCAGTTGCCCCGGCGCCGCCCTCGCCGCCCGGCTGCCGGAGATCCGCGAGCGGGCGGCCCGCCTCCAGGGCCGTACCGGCGGCCCACAGGCCGGGGACAGCCGACGCGCAGGCTCCGCCCAGACCCGCTCCCTACCGTCGGGGACACCCGACACCCGGAGGTGGGGATCATGAGCAGCGCCTGGAAGGTGGTCTGCGCGATAGCGACGATCGTCCTGGGCCCGCCGACCGCGACGGCCTCGGCGCTGGCCCAGGCGAACGCGGCCCCGCTGCGTCAACCGCCGAAGCTCACTCCTTGAAGCGGTCCCACAGCCGCGGATACCGCTCGGCCAGCGCCCGCTCGTCCTCGAAGTCGACCGGCGTGCCCTCGGGTTCCGTGGTGGCGGGCGGAATGCCCAGGTCGGGCGCGACGGTACCGGTGAGCTGCTCGTAGGCCTCGTCCGCGGCGTAGCCCAGCTCCTCGCCGTCGCCGTCGATCTCCTCGTCGAAGTCGTCCAGCAGACCGGCGAGGGAGTCCGGGTCGTGCAGGGCGCCCTCGAAGACCTCCCGGCCCTGCCCGATCAGCCAGCACCGGAAGAAGTCGAAGGCGTCGTCGCTGGCCCCGTCGAGCAGGACCCACGCCGCGCCCCACAGGTCCCAGCGGTAGGCGCGGTTGTACCGGGCCTCGAAGTGACGGGCGAAGTCGAGCACCGACTCGGGATCCAGCAGCGTCAACCGCTCCACCAGCAGATCGGCCTGCTCCTCCGGATCACCCTCCGCGTCCGCACGACTGGTGTCCACCAGCTCCCAGAACTCCATCTCGTCCATCACGCGTCCAGCATCATCCCTGCACGGGGGCCGCGCACGTGGAGTACGGCGGATCGTTATCAGCCGTCTCACCCCGCCGTACGGCCCCGCTCACCCGCGTACGGCCCCGCTCACCCGCGTACGGCCCCGCTCACCCGCGTACGGCCCCGCTCACCCCGCGTACAGCCCCGCTCACCCCGCGTACAGCCCCGCCAGCCTCTCCGCGTCCTGCCTGAACCGCGCCCGCAGCGGCTCGGGCGCCAGCACCTCCACCTCCGGTCCCAGCGAGGTGAACTGAGCGTGGGCGACCTCCTCGGACTCCACCGGGACGGTCACCGTGACCCAGCCGTCGGCGTCCGGGGCGTCAGCGGTGGACAGGGCCTCGCGGGCGGAGAGGGAGTCGATGACGTGGGGCAGTCGCCGCGCACCGGCGGGGGACAGGCGTACGACGACCTCCGCCCGCAGGAGCGAGCGCGCGAACTGCTCGGCGCGCTCCGCCCAGAACGCGGGCAGGTCGAAGTCGGGGTCGCGGTCGAAGCGGTCGGTGCCGGGGCGGACGGCGGTGAAGCGGTCGATGCGGTAGACGCGGTAGGAGGCGCGGCCCGCGACCCGGGCGCACAGGTACCAGACGCCCGCCTTCAGGACCAGGCCGTACGGCTCCAGCTCCCGGGAGACCTCGTGCTCGCCGCGCCGGTAGCGGGCGGTGACGGGGCGGTCGTCCCACACCGCCTCGGCGACGTCCGGGAGGAGTTCGGGCGTCCTCGGCTCGCGGAACCAGTTCGGGGCGTCGAGGTGGAACCGCTGGGCCGCCGTGCGGGAGGCGTCCCGCAGGGAGGGGAGCAGGGCCGCCGACACCTTCAGACGGGCCGCCGACGCCGCGTCCTCCAAGCCCATCTCCCGCAGCGCCCCCGGCACCCCGGACAGGAACAGCGCCTCGGCCTCGCTGCGGTGCAGCCCCGTGAGCCGGGTGCGGTAGCCGCCGATCAGCCGGTAGCCGCCGGTCCGCCCCCGGTCGGCGTAGACCGGGACGCCCGCCTCCGACAGGGCCTGCGCGTCCCGGGTGACCGTCCGCTCGGACACCTCCAGCTCGCGCGCCAGCTCGGCCGCGGTCATGGCGGGGCGGGACTGGAGCAGCAGCACCATCTTGATCAGCCGGGCGGCACGCATGACCGCCATTGTGCCCGCCCGTCACCTGCCTGGGCGCACACACCCTGGGGTGATCCGCGAACCGCTGTTAACGTCGTGGCAGTTCACGTTTCACAGGTTCAGCGGTTCACTCGGGACGTCCCTGACCTAGGACAGACACATGGCGAAACAGCCCCGCGAACAATGGTCGACCCGTACGGGATTCCTGCTGGCGGCGATCGGCTCCGCCGTCGGTCTGGGCAACATCTGGCGCTTCCCGGCCGTCGCCTACGAGAACGGCGGCGGCGCGTTCCTGCTGCCGTACCTGATCGCCCTGCTCACCGCGGGCATCCCCTTGCTGATCATGGAATACGCGATCGGCCGAAGATACCGGACCTCACCCCCGGCCGCGCTGCGGCAGATGTCCCGCCCGGCCGAGGTGCTCGGCTGGTGGCAGGTGGCGATCTCCTTCGTGATCGCCACCTACTACGCGGTCATCATCGCGTGGGCCATCCGCTACGTCGGCTTCTCCGTCGACGAGGCCTGGGGCGACGACCCGGAGGGCTTCCTCTTCGGCGACTTCCTCGGCGCCGCCGAGAAGCCCGGCTTCGTCTCCGGCTACGTCCCCGGGGTGCTGTGGCCGCTGATCGCCGTATGGGTGGTGGTGCTGGTCATCCTGGCGTTCGGCATCCGGCGCGGCATCGAGAAGGCCAACAAGATCTTCATCCCGCTGCTGCTGGTCTTCTTCGGCGCCCTGGTGATCCGAGCCCTGACCCTGGACGGCGCCGCCAGGGGCCTGGACGCGTTCTTCAGCCCCGACTGGTCCGAACTCACCAACGGCAGCGTCTGGGTGGCCGCCTACGGGCAGATCTTCTTCTCGCTGTCGATCGGCTTCGGCATCATGGTCACCTACGCCTCCTACCTGCGGCGCCGCGCCGACCTCACCGGCTCCGCGATGGTCGCCGGGTTCGCCAACAGCTCCTTCGAGATCCTCGCGGGCATCGGCGTCTTCTCGGCGCTCGGCTTCATGGCGCAGGCGAACGGCGTGCCGGTCAGCGAGGTGGCGACCGCGGGGCTCGGACTGGCCTTCGTGGCCTTCCCGACCGTCATCTCCGAGATGTGGCTGGGCGGCGCGTTCGGCGTCCTGTTCTTCGTGTCGCTGGTGATCGCCGGACTGTCCTCGCTGATCTCCATCGTGCAGGTGGTGGTCTCCGCCGTGCAGGACCGCACCGGCATGCACCGCCTCCCCGCCGTCCTCGGCGTCGGCGGCGCCGTGGCCGTGGTGTCGATCCTGCTGTTCCCGACCGACGAGGGCGTCTATCTGCTCGACGCCTCCGACCACTTCATCAACCAGTACGGCATCGCGCTCGCCGGACTCGTCGGCGTCATCTGGGTGGCCTGGGTGATGCGCAAACTGCCCGAGCTGCAGCGCGACGCCGACGCCACCTCGGCCATCCTGCTCGGCCACTGGTGGCGGATCTGCCTCGGCGTCATCACCCCGATCGTGCTGGGCTGGATGATGGTCGACAGCCTCCGCGACGAGTTCGACGAGAACTACGAGGGCTACTCCACCGGCTTCCTGCTGGGCGCGGGCTGGAGCGTGGCGATCGGCGCGCTGGTCGTCGGCATCCTGCTCTCCCTGATCCCCTGGCGGGCGGCCACGGGCGGACTGATCGACCTGGACATGGAGACCGCCGAGGAGCAGGCGGCCCATGAACGCAAGCACCGGCGCGGGAGGGAGGAGAGCTGATGTCCGGAGGCGCCATCGCAATGATGATCATCGCGATTCTCATCGTGTGGGGCGGTCTGGTGCTGGCCATCATCCGGCTGCGCGGCCATCCCGACCCGGGCCCCGAGCCCGACGAGACCGGCATCCCCACCGCGGAGTGAGGAACGGCTGTGGGCTCCCCGCGCGGGGAGCCCACAGCCGTTCAGGGGCTCACAGCCCGTAGCGCTCGCGCGCCTCCTTCACGGCCGTCGCCTTCACCTCACCGCGCCGCGCCAGCTGCGCCAGCGCCGCTACGACGATGGACTGCGCGTCGACACCGAAGTGCCGCCGGGCCGCGTCCCGGGTGTCCGACAGACCGAAGCCGTCGGCGCCCAGCGAGGTGTAGTCCTGCTCGACCCACTGTGCGATCTGGTCCGGCACCTGGCGCATGTAGTCGGAGACCGCGAGCACCGGGCCCTCGGCACCCTGGAGCGCCTGCCGGACGTACGGCACCCGCTCCTCGCCGCGCAGCAGCGCCGCGTCGGCCTCCAGCGCGTCCCGGCGCAGCTCGCCCCAGGACGTCGCCGACCACACGTCGGCGGCCACCCCCCACTCCTCGGCGAGCAGCTTCTGCGCCTGAAGGGTCCAGTGGATCGCCGTACCGGAGCCCAGCAGCTGGATGCGCGGGGCGTTCGCCGCGGGGGTCAGGCCCGCCGACTCCGCGGTGTTGAAGCGGTACAGGCCCTTGACGATGCCCTCGTCGACGCCGAGCCCGGCGGGCTTGGCGGGCTGCGGCAGCGGCTCGTTGTAGACGGTCAGGTAGTAGAAGACGTTCGGGTCCTCGCCCGGCGCCGCCTCGCCGTACATGCGGCGCAGACCGTCCTTGACGATCGCCGCGACCTCGTAGGCGAAGGCCGGGTCGTAGGTGAGGGCGGCCGGGTTGGTGGCCGCGATCACCGGGGAGTGGCCGTCGGCGTGCTGGAGGCCCTCACCGGTCAGGGTGGTGCGGCCCGCTGTGGCGCCGATGAGGAAGCCGCGGCCGAGCTGGTCGCCGAGCTGCCACATCTGGTCGGCCGTGCGCTGCCAGCCGAACATCGAGTAGAAGATGTAGAACGGGATCATCGGCTCGCCGTGCGTGGAGTACGCGGTGGACGCGGCGATGAAGTCGGCCATCGAACCGGCCTCGGTGATCCCCTCGTTGAGGATCTGGCCGTTCTTGGCCTCCTTGTAGTACATCAGCTGGTCGCGGTCGACCGGCTCGTACGTCTGGCCCTTGGGCGAGTAGATGCCCAGGGACGGGAAGAGGCTCTCCATGCCGAAGGTGCGCGCCTCGTCGGGGACGATCGGCACCCAGCGCTTGCCGGTCTCCTTGTCCCGGACCAGGTCCTTGACCAGGCGGACGAAGGCCATGGTGGTGGCCACGTTCTGGGAGCCGGAGCCCTTGTCGAAGGCGGCGAAGGCCTTGTCGGCGGACGCGGGCAGCGGGGCGACGGGGTGCACCCGGCGGGCCGGGGCCGGACCGCCGAGGGCCGCGCGGCGCTCCTGGAGGTAGCGCACCTCGGGGGAGTCGGCGCCCGGGTGGGCGTAGGGGACCTGGCCGTCGGTGAACGCGCTGTCGGCGATCGGCAGGCCGAGCAGGTCGCGCATCGTCCTGAACTCGTCCACCGTCAGCTTCTTCATCTGGTGGTTGGCGTTCTTCGACGCGAAGCCCGCACCGAGGGTGTGGCCCTTGACGGTCTGCGCCAGGATCACGGTCGGCGCGCCCTTGTGGGCGAGGGCGGCACGGTACGCGGCGTAGACCTTGCGGGACTCGTGGCCGCCGCGCGAGAAGTGGAAGCACTCCAGGATCTTGTCGTCGCTCAGCAGCTTCGCCATCTCCACCAGCGCCGGGTCGGCGCCGAAGAAGTCCTGGCGGATGTAGGCGGCGTCGCGGGTCTGGTACGTCTGCACCTGCGCGTCGGGTACCTCGCGCAGCCGTCGTACCAGCGCGCCGGTGGTGTCGAGCTGGAACAGCTCGTCCCAGGCCGAGCCCCACAGCGTCTTGATGACGTTCCAGCCCGCGCCGCGGAACTGGGCCTCCAGCTCCTGCACGATCTTGAAGTTGGCGCGGACGGGGCCGTCGAGGCGCTGCAGGTTGCAGTTGATGACGAAGGTGAGGTTGTCCAGTTCCTCACGCGCGGCCAGCGCGAGGGCCGCCGTCGACTCGGGCTCGTCCATCTCGCCGTCGCCGAGGAAGGCCCAGACGTGCGCGGCGGAGACGTCCTTGACGCCGCGGTGGGTGAGGTAGCGGTTGAAGCGCGCCTGGTAGATCGCCGACAGCGGGCCGAGGCCCATGGAGACGGTGGGGAACTCCCACAGCCAGGGCAGGCGGCGCGGGTGCGGGTACGACGGCAGGCCGTCGCCGCCCGACTCGCGGCGGAAGTTGTCCAGGTGCGCCTCGTTCAGACGGCCGTCGAGGAAGGCGCGGGCGTAGATGCCGGGGGAGGCGTGGCCCTGGATGTAGAGCTGGTCGCCGGAGCCGTCGGCTTCCTTGCCCCGGAAGAAGTGGTTGAACCCGGTCTCGTAGAGCCAGGCCGCGGAGGCGAAGGTGGCGATGTGGCCGCCGACGCCGTACTTCGAGCCGCGGGTCACCATGGCCGCCGCGTTCCAGCGGTTCCAGGCGGTGATCCGGGACTCCATCTCCTCGTCACCGGGCACCGAGGGCTCGGCGGCGGTGGGGATGGTGTTGACGTAGTCGGTCTCGAGGAGCTTCGGCAGGGCGACGCCGGTCCCCTCGGCACGCTCCAGCGTGCGGCGCATCAGGTACGCGGCACGGTGCGGCCCGGCCGCCTTGGCAACGGCGTCCAGGGAGGCCTGCCACTCGGCGGTCTCCTCGGGGTCGCGGTCCGGGAGCTGGTCCAGCTCGCTCGGCTGGATGGCGTGGGGGTCGGTCATGTCGCCGCCTTCCTCAGTCGAAGGGGGTGCCCTCATCGGTAAGGGTTCGGGGTTGCCCTAGGTCTTTGGCAGGACAGGGCTAGGGCTTGGGTGGAAGCCCGTCGGCGACTGTAACCCGCTGATCGATGATCGATCAAAGGGTTGAGGTGGAAAATCTCTTGATAACGAGAAAGTCGGCACCCGGTGCCTTCGCGCCGGGCACCCGGTGCCTTGCTTTCGAAGGGTTTACGCAGGTCGGGCAGCGTTTGAGTGGAGCCCTGCTCGAATGACGCGGGTGCGCTGACGACCTTACGGCCTGCCGCCCGGATGCCGGTGCGACCAGTTCAGGAAGACCGCGCAGGACAGCAGGGCCCACCCGGCCAGCACCAGATACGGCAGGACGTGCTGATGGCCGGGGAAGTACACGGCCGTGTGCTGTGCGTTGACCGACGCGCCCGGCGGCAGCCAGCGGCCGATCGTCGCCAGCGGCGAGGGCAGCAGCGCCCAGGACACCGCGCCGCCCGACGACGGGTTGCCCAGCAGCACCATCAGGCCCCAGGTCGGCAGCATCGCCCAGCGGCCGATCAGCGTGTTGAACAGGGTGAACACCATGCCGCTGGCGAACATCGTGAGCGCCAGGATCAGCCAGGACTCCGGGAACGGCAGTTCCAGCGCCCCCAGCACCCAGTCCACCGCCGTCACGATCGCCAGCCCGCCGAGCAGCGCGTACGCCATCGTGAACGCGATCCGCTCCAGTGGATTGAGCGCCCGCGCGTGCACGCTGAGCTGGATCGCCCCGACGAACCCGATGATCACGGCCGCCAGCGAGATGTAGAACACGGCCAGCCCGCGCGGGTCACCCTCCTGCAGTGGCTTGACGTCCCGCAGCGTGACCTCGACCCCGGTCTCCCGGCCGACCACCGGCGCGGCCTCGGCGAGCACCTGTGCGACCGAGGCCCCCGAGGCGCTGGAGAGCTGCAGTTCGACGGCCCGGCCGTCGTCCCGGACGTCGAAGATCCCGAACACGTCCTGCTCCTCCACCGCCGCCCGGGCCTCGGCCATGGTGTCGTAGGCGTGCACCTTGACGGACGCGTTCAGCGCCTTCTCCATGCCGTCGAGGAAGGCCCGTCCACGCTCCTGCTCGTACCGGCCCGCCACCGCCATCGGGATGGAGCGCGGGGTCGGGTCGGCCATGGCGTACGTGTACGACCACGCGAACAGGCCCGCCGCCGCGGAGACGATCAGCGCGAGCACCGTGGCGGGGAGGAACGGTGACTCCTTGATCCGGTCCCAGCGTGGTGGGGCGGTGGGGGGTGTGCCGTGCGCACCGTGCGGCATGTCCGACATGCCGGTCACACTAGGTCAAACCGGGAGTACTTCCGGGAACCGGCTCGCTCAGCGCTCGTGCCGGGGCGCGCAGCCCAGGACATGCGCCTTCACCAGGTCCGCGATCCGCGGGTCCCGGCGCTGGAACGCGGCCACCAACTCCTCGTGCTCCTCCGCGTACGACTGCTGGACCGTGCCCAGCCAGCGGATCGACAGCGCGGTGAAGACCTCGATGCCCAGGCCCTCCCAGGTGTGCAGCAGCACCGAGTTCCCGGCCGCGCGGACCAGTTCGCGGTGGAACGCGACCGTGTGGCGGACCTGGGCCGTGCCGTCGGAGTTGCGGTCGGCCTCGTAGAGGGCGGTGACATGCGGTTCGAGGGCCGAGCAGTCGTCGGCCAGCTTCGCCGCCGCAAGCTCCGCCGCGATCGCCTCCAGACCGGCCCGGACCGGATAGCTCTCCTCCAGGTCGGCGGCGGTCAGGTTCCGCACGCGGACGCCCTTGTTGGGCGCCGACTCGATCAGCCGCAGCGACTCCAGCTCGCGCAGCGCCTCCCGCACCGGCGTCTGGCTGACCTCCAGCTCCGTGGCGATCCGCCGCTCCACGATCCGCTCGCCCGGCTGCCAGCGCCCGCTGATGATCCCCTCGAGGATGTGCTCGCGGATCTGTTCGCGCAGCGAGTGGATGACGGGCGCGGTCATGAGGGGCTCCTTAGGGAGGGGCCCACAGGCCCCCGGGGGCTTTTGACGTTGAGTAACAATACGGCCGCCTGGCCGTCCGGGAAGGGCGCACGGGGTCGCTTTCGCGCAGGTGAGACGAGACTTACACGAGCTGGTAACGCACGGCGCCCCCGCCCGGAGAGTTCCGGACGGGGGCGCCGCAGGGCCTCGCGGCGGGGTTACAGACCGAGTTCCGTCTCGAACTCGCCCGCCTCCAGGATCGCCTTGACCGCCGTCAGGTAGCGGGCGGCGTCGGCGCCGTCCACCAGGCGGTGGTCGTAGGAGAGGGTCAGGTAGGTCATGTCGCGGACGCCGATGACCGTGCCCTCCTCCGTCTCGATGACGGCCGGGCGCTTCACCGTGGCACCGAGACCGAGGATCGCGACCTGGCCCGGCGGCACGATGATCGTGTCGAAGAGCGCACCGCGCGAACCGGTGTTGGAGATGGTGAAGGTGGCACCCGCCAGCTCGTCCGGCGTGATCTTGTTGCCGCGGACCTTGCCCGCCAGCTCGGCCGTGGCCTTGGCGATACCGGCGATGTTGAGGTCACCGGCGTTCTTGATGACCGGGGTCATCAGGCCCTTCTCGGAGTCCACCGCGATGCCGATGTGCTCGGTGTCGAAGTAGGTGATGGTCCCCTCGGCCTCGTTGATCTTGGCGTTGATGACCGGGTGGGCCTTCAGCGCCTGGGCGGCGGCCTTGACGAAGAACGGCATCGGGGAGAGCTTGACGCCCTCGCGCGCCGCGAACGCGTCCTTGGCCTGGGCGCGCAGGCGCATCAGACGGGTCACGTCGACCTCGACGACCGTGGACAGCTGGGCCTGCTCGTGCAGGGCCTTGACCATGTTGTCGCCGATGAGCTTGCGGATCCGCGGCATCTTCACGGTCTGGCCGCGCAGCGGGGACGCCTCCAGGACCGGCGCCTTCCTGGCGGCGGCAGCCGGAGCGGCGGCGGCCGGAGCCGGGGCGGCGGCGGCCTTCGCGGCCTCGGCGGCGGCGAGGACGTCCTGCTTGCGGATGCGGCCACCGACGCCGGTGCCCTTGACGGCGGACAGGTCGACGCCGTTCTCGGCGGCGAGCTTGCGCACCAGCGGGGTGACGTAGGCACCCTCGTCGGTCGGCTGCGCGGCGGCCGGGGCGGCCGGAGCCGGGGTGACCGGAGCCGGAGCCGGGGTCGGCGCGGGGGCCGGGGCGGCGGGCTGGGCCGGAGCGGCGGCGGGGGCCGGGGCCGCGGGGGCCTGAGGGGCCGGGGCCGCAGGGGCCTGAGCGGGCGCCGGAGCCGGAGCCGCGGGGGCGGCCGGGGCAGCGGCGGCGGGCGCCGGAGCCGGGGCGGCCGGAGCGGGGGCGGCGGCCGGAGCCGCGCCCGGAGCGCCGATGACGGCCAGCTTGGCGCCGACCTCGGCCGTCTCGTCCTCGCCGACCACGATCTCCAGGAGCACACCGGAGGTGGGCGCCGGGATCTCGGTGTCGACCTTGTCCGTGGACACCTCGAGCAGCGGCTCGTCGGCCTCGACGCTGTCGCCGACCGACTTCAGCCAGCGGGTGACGGTGCCCTCGGTGACCGACTCGCCCAGCGCGGGCAGCACCACGTCGGTGCCCTCCGCGGAGCCGCCACCGGCCGCCGCCTCGGCGGTCGGGGCCGGAGCGGGGGCGGCCTGCTCGGTGGAGGGCGCGGCCGGGGTCTGCGCGGCCGGGGCGGCCGTCGGGGTCGGCGCGGGCTCGGGGGCCGGGGCCGGAGCGGCCTCGGCGGCGGGCGCCGGGGCGGCGGCGGGGGCGCCGCTGCCGTCGTCGATCACGGCCAGCTCGGCGCCGACCTCGACCGTCTCGTCCTCGGCGACCTTGATGGAGGCGAGCACGCCGGCGGCGGGCGAGGGGATCTCGGTGTCGACCTTGTCGGTCGACACCTCGAGCAGCGGCTCGTCGGCCTCGACGCGCTCTCCCTCGGCCTTCAGCCAGCGGGTGACAGTGCCCTCGGTGACGCTCTCACCGAGCGCCGGAAGGGTTACGGAAACCGCCATGGTTTCGGTTGCTCCTAACGAATTGCGGAAGTCTGTGTCGTCGCGTCCGTTGACCGAAGGCTCAGTCGTGGGCGTGGAGGGGCTTGCCCGCGAGGGCCAGGTGGGCCTCGCCGAGCGCCTCGTTCTGTGTCGGGTGGGCGTGGATCAGCTGGGCGACCTCGGAGGGCAGCGCCTCCCAGTTGTAGACCAGCTGGGCCTCGCCGACCTGCTCGCCCATACGGTCGCCGACCATGTGCACGCCGACCACCGCACCGTCCTTGACCTGGACGAGCTTGATCTCGCCCGCGGTCTTCAGGATCTTGCTCTTGCCGTTGCCCGCCAGGTTGTACTTCAGAGCGACGACCTTGTCCGCGCCGTAGATCTCCTTGGCCTTGGCCTCGGTGATGCCGACGGAGGCGACCTCGGGGTGGCAGTACGTCACCCGCGGCACACCGTCGTAGTCGATCGGGACGACCTTCAGACCGGCAAGACGCTCCGCCACCAGGATGCCCTCGGCGAAGCCGACGTGCGCGAGCTGGAGGGTCGGGACCAGGTCGCCGACCGCGGAGATCGTCGGGACGTTGGTCCGCATGTACTCGTCGACGAGGACGTAGCCGCGGTCCATGGCGACCCCGGCCTCCTCGTAGCCCAGACCCTGGGAGACCGGCCCGCGGCCGACCGCGACCAGCAGGACCTCGGCCTCGAACTCCTTGCCGTCGGCGAGGGTGACCTTGACGCCGTCGGCGGTGTACTCGGCCTTCTGGAAGAAGGTGCCCAGGTTGAACTTGATGCCGCGCTTGCGGAAGGCGCGCTCAAGAAGCTTCGAGCTGTTCTCGTCCTCGACCGGGACGAGGTGCTTCAGGCCCTCGATGACCGTGACGTCGGTGCCGAAGGACTTCCACGCGGAGGCGAACTCGACGCCGATGACACCGCCGCCGAGGACGATCGCGGACTTCGGCACGCGGTCCAGGACGAGGGCGTGGTCCGAGGAGATGATGCGGTTGCCGTCGATCTCCAGGCCCGGCAGCGACTTCGGCACGGAACCGGTCGCCAGGAGCACATGGCGACCCTGGATCCGCTGGCCGTTGACATCGACGGAGGTCGGGGAGGACAGCCGCCCCGCACCCTCGATGTAGGTGACCTTCCGGGAGGCGATGAGCCCCTGGAGGCCCTTGTACAGACCCGAGACGACGTCGTCCTTGTACTTGTGGACGGCCGGTACGTCGATGCCCTCGAAGGTGGCCTTGACACCGAACTGGGCGCTCTCGCGCGCCTGGTCGGCGATCTCACCCGCGTGGAGCAGGGCCTTGGTGGGGATGCAACCCCGGTGCAGGCAGGTACCGCCGACCTTGTCCTTCTCGATCAGGGCGACGTCCAGGCCCAGCTGCGCCCCGCGCAGGGCCGCGGCGTAACCACCGCTACCACCGCCGAGGATCACTAGGTCGAAAACGGTGCTGGCGTCGTTCGCCACGTCACGTCCTCCATGCATGTGCGCCACGCCGGTCTGCGGTGACCGGTCGGCGGCTGGTGTCCGGCCGCTCTATTGCTTTCGGCCCTTGGTGGGGCCCTGTCCTGCCGAGCCCCATCTTCGCACCTGTCGGGCTACAACGAGACGCGGGGCCGGGGTGTGAGACACCCCACGTACAGGACCGGCGCCGGGGGGAGGGCGTGACAAGGGCGTGGGGTTGGTGTCGGCCCACGGCCACCCGGCCCCCTCAGGGGCGCGGGGAACCGCGTGACCAGCCCCCCACGCTCCCGCGGCCGCGGGACGACACCCGCCACCTGCTCAGTGGGCGCCCGTCAGCCCAGGTCACCCGCGGCCGTCAGCTCGGCGACCCGCACCAGCGTCCGCACGGCGGACCCCGTCCCGCCCTTCGGCGTGTACCCGAACGGCCCGCCCTCGTTGAACGCGGGACCGGCGATGTCCAGGTGCGCCCAGGTGATCCCCTCGCCCACGAACTCCCGCAGGAACAGCCCGGCGACCAGCCCGCCGCCCATCCGCTCGCCCATGTTGGCGATGTCGGCGGTCGGCGAGTCCATGCCCTTGCGCAGGTGCTCCGGCAGCGGCATCGGCCAGGACGCCTCACCGACCTCCGCCGAGGCGTCCACGATCGCGGACCGGAACGCGTCGTCGTTGGCCATCACACCGAAGGTGCGGCTGCCCAGCGCCAGCACCATCGCACCGGTCAGCGTCGCCACGTCCACGATCGCGTCCGGCTTCTCCTGGGAGGCGGCCCACAGCGCGTCGGCGAGCACGAGACGGCCCTCGGCGTCGGTGTTGAGCACCTCCACCGTCTTGCCGCTGTACATGCGCAGCACGTCACCGGGCCGGGTCGCGGAGCCGGACGGCATGTTCTCGGCCAGCGCCAGCCAGCCGGTCACGTTGACCTCCAGGCCGAGCCGCGCGGCGGCGACCACGGCCGCGAACACCGCCGCGGCGCCGCTCATGTCGCACTTCATCGTCTCGTTGTGGCCCGCGGGCTTCAGCGAGATGCCGCCGGAGTCGTAGGTGATGCCCTTGCCGACGAAGGCGAGGTGCTTCTTGGCCTTGGAGGAGGTGTACGACAGCTTCACCAGCCGCGGCGCGGACGCCGAGCCGGAGCCGACGCCGAGGATGCCGCCGTAGCCGCCCTTGGCGAGCGCCTTCTCGTCGAGGACCTGCACCTTGATGCCGTGCTCCTTGGCCGCGGCCTGGGCGACGGCGGCGAAGGACTCCGGGTTGAGGTCGTTGGGCGGGGTGTTGACCAGGTCGCGGGCGCGGTTCAGCTCCTCGGCCACGGCGGCGGCCCGCTCGACGGCCGCCTTGTGGGCCTTGTCACGGGGCTTGCCACCGAGCACGGCGACCTCGGCGAGCGGGGCCTTGCCGTTCTTCCCCTTGGGGTCCTTGCCGTTCTCCTTGTACGCGTCGAAGGAGTACGCCCCGAGCAGCGCGCCCTCGGCGATCGCGCCGACCGCGGCGGCGTCGGTGACCGGCAGGGCGTAGGCGGCCTTCTTGGTCCCGGCCAGGGCGCGGGCGGCCACACCGGCGGCCTTGCGCAGCGCCTCGGCGTCGTACTCGGCGCCCTTCTGCGGCTGTGCGCCCAGGCCCACCGCGACCACGAGCGGCGCCTTGAATCCGGGCGGCGCGGGCAGCTTCGTCACCTCGCCCTCGGCTCCCGAGGCACCGAGCGTCTCCAGGACGCCCGCGAGCCTGCCGTCGTAGGCCTTGTCCACGGCCTCGGCGCCCGGTGCGACGACCGGGGCCTTGTCGCCCTTGGCGACACCGATCACGATCGCGTCGGCCCGCAGGCCGGGCGCCGCGGCGGTGCTGAGAGTGAGAGCAGTCACGGTGGTGAAATCTCGCTTCCGATGTGAAGTTGCGGTGGCCGAACGGGTCGGGTCGACCGGGCCCGAACAGTCGACCCTAGACGCAGCCCTCAGTGCTGTCCTCACCTGGGCGGGCCACGTCGGGGACGAGCCTACGCGCGTATGTGCGTTCGCTCATTCCTCCGGGCGTTCACCGGTGAGTGGCGTCGTCGTCCGTTCCTGATCCTCGCATTCGAGGACCTGAGTCACACTCGACGGGTTCCGGTGAGCGCGTCGCTCGCCGTTTCGCGTGACTTCCACTGGGGGGACGACGACCATGGCGCACCGCGCGCGCGGACGGGGACACACGAGAGGCCTGGCCGCCGTCGCGGCGGCGGCCGGGCTGCTGGCGGCGGGGCTGGGGGCGCCCGGATCCGCCACGGCCGCCGCCCAGCCGCGTATCGACCTGAGGGTCCTGGTGGTGGACGACGGCGACAGCCCCGTCCAGGCCATCACCGCCCAGCTCAGGAGCACGGGCGTCCCGTACACGGCCGTACGGCTCACCGACCCGGACCGCCCGGCCGTCACCGCCGCCTTCCTCAGCGACACGGTGAACGGCACGCCCCGCGCCAGGTACCAGGGCGTCGTCGTCCCGAACGAGACGCCGTTCGGCGCGGGTTCCGCCGAGCAGACCGCGCTGGAGGACTACCAGCGGACGTACGGCATCCCGCAGGTCGACGCCTACACGTGGGCGCACCCCGGAGTCGGCCTCGACCCCACCGGCGAGGGCGGCTACGCGGGCACCCTCGACGGCCGCGAGGCCTCCGTCACCGCCGCCGGGAAGGCGGGCTGGTTCGGCTACCTCGACGGCGCCTTCGCCTTCGAGGACAACGCCCCGGACGTCAGCGAGAGCTACGGCTACGCCGCCCGGCCCCGCACCGGCTTCACCAGCTACGTCGACACCGAGGTGCCCGGCGCCGGGCGCGGCAGCCTGGTCGGCGAGTACGCGCACGACGGGCGCCGGGAGCTGGTGGTGACCTTCGCCTACCACCGGCACCAGCGGCAGTTCCGGGTGCTGGCCCGCGGCATCGTGGAGTGGCTGACCCAGGGCGTCCACCTGGGCCGGGACCGCAACTACTTCGCCGTACACGTCGACGACGTGTTCGCCTCCGACGCCCGCTGGGACACCGAGCGCGACTGCACCCCCGGCGACCATGACTGCGCGGACGGCGACGGCGCGGGCGGCACGCCGATCCGGATGACGGCGGCGGACGCCGCGTACGCCGCCGAGTGGCAGCGGGCCAGCGGCTTCACCATGGACATGGTCTACAACGCGGGCTCGGGGGAGGAGTGGAGGGCCGAGCACGGCGGCACCGACGCGCTCACCGACCGGCTGCTCGCCGACCGGGCCCGGTACCGCTGGATCAACCACACCTACACGCACCCCTTCCTCGGCTGTGTCCAGGACACCTCGACCGTGCCGTGGAACTGCGCGCGGAACGCCGACGGTTCGGTGCGGTACCTGGGCCGCGCCGAGATCGCCGCGCAGATCCGCGCCAACCACGACTGGGCCGTGGCCAGGGGCCTGCCCGTGGACCGCGCCGAGCTGGTGACCGGCGAGCACTCGGGCCTGCGCACGCTGCCCCAGCAGCCCGCCGACAACCCGAACCTGGCGGGCGCCCTCGCCGACACCGGCGTGCGGTGGATCGCCTCCGACAACTCCCGCGAGTCCGCCCAGCGTCCCGTCGGCGCGGCCCTGACCGTGCCCCGCCACCCGATGAACGTGTACTACAACACCGGCACCGAGGCCGAGATGGCCGACGAGTACAACTGGGTCCACACCGCGCGGGCCGACGGCGGCAGCGGCGGCTGCGAGAACAACCCCGCCTCGACCTGTCTGCGCCCCCTCGACCCGGCCACCGGCTACGACACCCACATCGTGCCGCAGGAGGCCCGCACCGCCCTCGGCCACGCGCTCGGCAACGACCCGCGCCCGCACTACGCCCACCAGTCCAACCTGGCCGAGGACCGCATCCTGTACCCGGTCATGGACAGGGTGCTCGCCGACTACCGCGCCCTGTTCGCCGCCAACACCCCCCTGGAGAACCCCCGGCACGCCGCCATCGGCACCGAACTCCAACGCCGAGCGGCCTGGGACAAGGCCCTCGCGGACGGCCGTGTCACGGCCTACCGAACCGGCAGGACGGTGACGATCGCGGCCCCCTCGGGCACCCACGTCCCCCTGACGGCCCCGGAGGGCACGAGACGCCAACTCCTGCTGACCACCGAGCCGTTCGGCACCCCGTACGCGGGCCGACGCTCAGCGTGGACCCTCCCCGCGGCACTCCAGTCGACAGTCACTCTCCAGCTCCCCTAGGGGCAGCGCACCTTCTTCGCGAGGGGCGCGGGGAACTGCGCGACCGCCACAGCGCACCCGCACCCGGTCGACGGCATCAGCACCCCTACGGACGCCGCAGAAGGAGCCCGCCGCATTGCGTACCGTCACCCTGCTCACCGAAGGCACCTACCCCCACGCCCACGGCGGCGTCAGCACCTGGTGCCACCACCTCATCCACGGCATCCCGGACATCGACTTCCACCTCATATCCCTCACCGGCACCGGCCGCGAACCCCTCGCCTGGGACCTGCCGCCCAACGTCCGCCAGCACACCACCGTGCCGACCTGGGGCCCCCGCCCGGGCCACCGGCGCCCCCCGTACGGCGCGGCCCGCCGCCGCTTCCTCGACTCCTACGAACGCTTCCTGCTCTCCGTCCTCGACCCGCGGTCGGCCCGCGACTTCGAAGACGCCTTCAACGAACTGGCGCACCTCGCCCGGGACGGACGGCTGTCCGCCGCGCTCCGCACCGAGGCCGCCCTCCGCTCGCTGATGTGGATCTGGACGATGCCGCATCTGCCGACCGCGACCGCCCGCCCCTCCGTGCACGACGCGCTCACCGCGACCGACCTGCTGGAGCACGCCCTGCGCCCGCTGGCGGTGCGGATCCCGGCGGACTCGGTGGCGCACGCCACGAGCAGCGGGCTCGCCACCCTCCCCGCGCTCGCCGCCCGTGCACTGGACGGTGTGCCCTTCCTCCTGACCGAGCACGGCATCTACCTGAGGGAGCGATACCTCGGTTACCGGCGCGAGGCCCAGCGCTGGCCGGTGAAGGCCTTCATGCTCGGTTTCTACCGTGAACTCAATGCACACGGCTATCGCACCGCCGACCTGATCACACCGTGCAACCAGTACAACCGCCGCTGGGAGGAGCGCGGCGGCGCCGACAGCGACAAGATCCGCACGGTGTACAACGGCGTCGACCCGCACGCCTTCCCCCACGCCGGACCCGAACCCGACATCCCCACCCTCACCTGGTGCGGCCGGGTCGACCCCATCAAGGACCTGGAGACCCTGATCCGCGCCTACGCCCTGGTCCGCGCCGAGATCCCCGCCACCCGCCTGCGCCTCTTCGGCCCCGTCCCACCGGGCGGCGAGGCCTACCGCACCCGCCTGGAGAAGCTCGCCGCCGAACTCGGCGTCACCGACGGCCTCACCTTCGAGGGCCGCGTCACCGACGTCCGGCGGGCGTACGCGGCCGGACACGTCGTCATGCTGTCGTCGATCTCCGAGGGCTTCCCGTTCTCCCTCATCGAGGCCATGTCCTGCGGCCGTACGACGGTCTCCACCGACGTCGGCGGAGTGCGCGAGGCGGTCGGCGACACCGGCCTGGTCGTGCCGCCGCGCGAGCCGGAGAAGATGGCCGCCGCCGCGCTCACCCTGCTCCGCGACGACGAACGCCGCCGCCGACTGGGCGCGCTGTCCCGGCAGCGGGTCGTCGACCGCTTCACCCTGCGCCGCTCGGTGGACGGCTTCCACACCATCTACCGGGAACTGGCGGGCCTGCCCGAGCCGCACCACGAGCCCACCGTGGCGATGCTCACCGAGTGGACCTTCCAGCCGCGCGACCCGTGGCGCACGGCCGTCAACGAGGCCGCCCGGTGAGCGCAGGCACCCCCGCGGTCCCCCGGCCGCGCACCACCCCCGGCTGGGCCCGGCCCGCCCCCGTCGACCAACTCGCCGACGAGCTGGCCGAGTTCCTCGCCGCCGCCGTCCACCCCGACGAGATCGCCGCCCTGCTGGAGGCGGACGGCCTGACCGACGAGCGGATACGCGAGCGGTACGGCGTGCGGGACTCCTTCGCGCTCGCCGAGCAGCTCTACGCCCGTGCCGACCGCCGCCGACCCGAACCCGACGGCCCCCTCCACGACCCCTGGCGGACCGGCCTCCTCGGCTGTCTGCTGCGCGGCGTCGTCTTCGCCCTCCCCGGCCTCGCCCACATCCTCGGCGCCCCCCTCCACCCGACGGCCACCGCCCCGTTGCTCGCGGGTGCCCTCACCAGCTGGACGTGGAACCAGGGCCTCGCCCACCGCGCCTACTCCTGGCTCGGCCTCGGGGACCGCGCGGCGGCCCGCCGCTGTCTGCTGCGGGGCGGACCAGCGGGCGCGCTGCTGGGCACGCTGACCGTGTTCGCCGCCGCGGGCACCGCCGACCCGGCCGTGCTCGCCGTCGCCGCGGGCCAGTCCTGCTATCTGGGCGCGGCCACCGCCCTGTTGGTCCTGGGCCGCGAACGCGCCCTGCTCGCCGCGCTGCTGCCGCTGGCCGCGGGCGCCCTCGCCACCCAGCTCACCGCCGTATCCGAGCCCGCCCGGCTGCTCCTGCTGCTCGGCTCCCTGACGGCCGTGACGGTGCTCGCCGTGCGCGCGGTGGTGCCCGCGCCACGGCGGCCGGGGGAGGGCTGGACGGCAGGGCTGACGGCGCTGCTCCCCTTCGGCGCGCTCGGCGCCCCGGTCCGGCGCCGACCCGACCGCGCGGCACCGAGGCTCGCCGCCTCCCTCCCGTACGCCGTCCTCGGCCTCGGCAGTGGCGTGCTGATCCTGCACACGGCGCTCGGGGACGGGCGGCCGGTCGGCGCCGTGGCGCTCACCCTCAGCATGGGCCCCGCCGAATGGCTGCTGTACCGGTTCCGCAGCGGCAGCCTCGCCGGACTGCGCTCCACCAGCACGCCCCGCGCCTTCTGGCGGGCGACCGCCCGTACGGTCCTGGCCTGTCTCACCGCCTATCTGGCGGCCCTGCTCACCCTGACCCTGGCTACCACGGCGCTCTGGCCGCACCACCCGGCCCCGGCGCTGTCCGCCGCCCGGCTGACCGGGCTGCTGCTGCTCGGCGTGGTGCTGTGGACGGGGCTGCTGCTCCAGTCCTTCGGCGCGGTCGCCGGAGCGGCGGTCGTCTGCGCCGCCGCCGCGCTGGCCCAGACGGCGGTGCTGACGACCGGCGCCCCGCCGTGGACGGGCCTCGCCGTCCACGGCACGGCGGCCGTCGTGCTGACCGCCCTGGTCTGCGTCCTGCTGGGCAGGGCGACCGCCCACCGCTGAACGCGCCGGTGATCCCGCATGCTTGGGGTACGTTGCCGCACACCCTGGAGCCCACCCGGTGAGACGCCCGATCCTCCTCGTCACCCTGCTCGTCCTGCTGCTCGCGGGCTGTACCTCGTCATCCGGACCGGACGACGGGACACCCGGCCCGCGGTGGCAGCCAAGGCCCGGCACCGACTGGCAGTGGCAGCTCAGCGGCCGTCTCGACTCCTCCGTGGACGTGCCGGTCTACGACATCGACGGCTTCGACCACGGCGCGGACACCGTCGCCGCGCTGCACCGGGACGGCCGCAAGGTCATCTGCTACCTCTCCACCGGCGCCTGGGAGGACTTCCGCCCCGACGCGGACGAATTCCCCCGGTCGGTGCTGGGCCGGGGCAACGGCTGGGAGGGCGAGCGCTGGCTGGACATCCGCCGCACCGACGTCCTGGAGCCGCTGATGGCGGCCCGGATCGACATGTGCAAGGAGAAGGGGTTCGACGCGGTCGAACCGGACAACATGGACGGCTACCGCAACCGCACCGGCTTCGACCTGACCGCCGCCGACCAGCTCCGCTACAACCGCCTCATCGCCGAGCTGGCCCATGACCGCGGCCTGGCCGTCGGCCTGAAGAACGACCTCGACCAGATCCCCGAGCTGGTCGACGACTTCGACTTCGCGGTCAACGAGCAGTGCGCCCAGTACGGCGAGTGCGAGACGCTGCAGCCGTTCATCGCGGCGGACAAGGCCGTCTTCCACGTCGAGTACGAGCTGCCGACCCGCGACTTCTGCCCCGAGGCCCGCCGTCTGCAGCTCAGCTCGATGCTCAAGGAGTACGAGCTGGGGGTGTGGCGGCGGGCCTGCTGAACCCCAGCGCGGTGACCGTCGTACCGGCGATCCGGTCGGCGAGGGAGCGCCCGGCGGGGGAGAGGACCGGCAGCGCGTTGAGGCAGAAGACGGTCACCGCCCCCGCCCACACCACGACCGACAGCAGGATCCGCCCCTCGATCAGCAGCACGCAGGCCACCGCGTAGACGACCACGTCCGCGGTGGTGCTGACGGCGGCCCGCAGCGCCGCCCGCCCCGGCCCGCGCGACGCCACCTTCAGACCGAGCAGCGCCTTGCCGACCGTGCGCCCGAGCAGCGCCAGGCAGGCCCACTGGTAGAGGAAGGTGATCACGATCAGCGCCCCGAAGGCCTGCTCGACGTAGAGCACCGACTTGTTCCACAGCGACAGCCCGAGCCCCTGGGACGCCGCTACGACATCGCCGCGCGAGGTCAGCAGCTCCCAGCCGCCGCGGGTGGCGAGGTCGGGCACGTCGGCGACGAGCGTGGACATCCGGTGGAACGTGAGCACGGCCAGCAGCGAGGCCGCCGCGACCACCAGTGCGAAGTCGATGAACCAGGCCACCGCGCGACGCAGCTTGGGCATGAAGGTCCCCCCGAGGCTCAGGCGTTGGGGCGTGACACCGCGTCACCCCAGTGACAGGGACATCGCGACGAGCGCGGCGGTTGCGGTGCTCTCGGCGACCCCGCCGAAGACGTCCCCGGTCACCCCGCCGAAGCGGCGCGTGCAGTGCCGCAGGAGCAACTCGGCGACGGCGAGGGCGGCGAGGACGGCGAGGACGGCGGGGAGGATCTCGTAGGCCCCGAACGACACCCCCGCGACGGCCGCCGCCGCGCCCACGACGACCAGGGCCACGCCCGCCGCCCACCGCACCGGCACCACCCCGGCGACCGCCGCGCCGAGCCCGTCCGGCCGGGCCGCGGGTACCCCGGCCCGGGTGGCCAGCGTCAGCGCCGTCCGGGCGACGACCGCGGCGGTGACGGTCACGAACGCGCCGCGCGCCCGGGAAACGTCGTACACCTGGGCCAGCGCGGCGATCTGACCCGCCACCACGAACACGAGGGCGAGCACTCCGAACGGTCCGATGTCCGACTGCTTCATGATCCGCAGGGCGTCCTCGGCAGGCTTCCCGCTGCCCAGTCCGTCCGCGGTGTCGGCCAGTCCGTCGAGGTGCAGCCCGCGCGTGAGCACGGCGGGCGTCGCGACGGCACCGACGGCGGCGAGCGCCGGGCTCGCCCCGAGCACGAGCAGCAGTACGGCGACCAGCGCGGCCCCGCAGCCGACGGTCAGCCCGACGACGGGGGCCGTGAGCATCCCGCCCCGGGCCGCCTCGCGGTCCCAGCGGGTCACTCTGACGGGCAGAACGGTGAGGGTCCCGAAGGCGAACCGGAGACCGTGCGAGGCGGGAGAGGTGAACACGCCCGAAGGCTACGCGAGCGGCGGGTCGAGCCCGTCACCCGGGCAAACTGGTCCATATGGGCACATGGTTGTACCGAAACATCGTCGAGCCCGGGAAGCTCCCGCTCCTGCTGGCACTGGCGGCCTTCGTCCTGACCTTCCTCGTCACCCGGCTGATCACCCGTCTCATCCGCGCCGGAAAAGGCCCGTTCCGCAACGTCAGCACGGAGGGGGGTCTGCACATCCACCATGTCGTCCCCGGTGTGCTCCTCACCGTCATCGGCGGCTTCGGCGCGGTGGCCGCGGGGCGTCAGGGCGTGGGCGGTGCGGTGGCCGCGGTGATCTTCGGGATGGGGGTGGGGCTGGTGCTGGACGAGTTCGCGCTGATCCTGCACCTGGACGACGTGTACTGGACCGAGGCGGGCCGCCAGAGCGTGGAGGTGGTCGTGCTCACCGCGGCGATGGTCGGGCTGGTCCTCGCCGGTTTCTCGCCGTTCGGCGTCAACGGCCTCACGGAGGACGAGCTGGACAACCGCGGCTCGGTGATCTCCACGGTCGCGTTCAACTTCGTCTTCTCCCTCGTCGCCCTCGCCAAGGGGAAGACCCGGATCGCGATCCTCGGGGTGATCATCCCCGTCCTCGCCCTGGTCGGGGCGGTCCGCCTGGCCCGCCCCGACTCCCCGTGGGCCAACCGCTTCTACACCCACCGCCACCGGGCCCGCGCCCGGGCGGCCCTGCGCGCGTACCACCACGACCGCCGGTGGGCGGGGCCAGCGCGGGCGCTGGGGGACTGGCTGGGCGGGAAGCCGGACGCGGAGGTGGAAGGGAAGCGGGGGGCGTCGAAGGAGGGCTGAGCCGGGGGCCTGGTTCCCGTGGCCGCCGCCCGGCTCCGGTGACCGCCGTCCGCTACTCCGCCGTAGCCGCGCCTTCGGTCCCGCCCTCGGCCTCCGCCCCGGGCTCCTCCGGCTTGGGCTCCTTCGCCTCGGGCTCCTCCGGCTTGGGCTCCGGCTTCTCGGGGAGTTCGGCCGCGAGGGCCGCCGCGGACTGGACCAGGGGGAGCGCCAGCAGGCCGCCCGCGCCCTCGCCGACCTGGACCCCGTGGTCGAGCAGGGGCTCCAGGGCCATCCGGTCGAGCGCCTTGGCCTGCCCCGGCTCCCCGCTGTTGTGCGCGGCCAGCCACCAGTCAGGCGCCCGGAAGGCGACCCGCTGGGCCACCAGCGCGCAGGACGCGGCCACGACCCCGTCCAGGACCACCGGCGTCTTCCGTACCGCGCTCTGCAGCAGGAAGCCCGTCATCGCCGCGACGTCGGCCCCGCCCACCGCGCCCAGCAGCGCCAACTGGTCCCCGAGCACCGGCCGGGCCCGCCGCAGCGCGTCCCGGATCGCCGCGCACTTGCGCATCCACGCCAGGTCGTCGATCGCGAGCCCGCCCCGCCCGGTCACCACGGACGCGTCGGTCCCGCACAGCGCGGCCACCAGCACGCCCGCCACCGTGGTGCCGCCCACGCTCACATCGCCGAGCACCACCAGATCCGTCCCGGAGTCGGCCTCCTCGTCGGCCACCGCCACCCCGGCCAGGAACGCCGCCTCCGCCTCCTCGGCGGTCAGCGCGTCCTCGATGTCGATCCGGCCGCTGCCACGCCGCACCCGGTGCCGTACGACGTCCTCGGGCAGCGTGCCCGGGTCGCAGTCCAGCGCCATGTCGACCACCCTGACGGGCACCCCGAGCCGCCGGGCGAGCACGGACACCGGCCGCCCGCCATCGAGGATCTCCCGCACCAGCTCGGCCGCGCTGCCCGCGGGCCGCGCCGACACCCCCAGCTCGGCCACCCCGTGGTCGGCGGCGAAGAGCACCACCCGGGGCTGTTCGACCGTCCGCACCGGCACGGCACCCTGTGCCGCGGCCAGCCACTCGCCCAGGTCGTCGAGGCGCCCGAGGGATCCGGGGGGCACGATCTGACGCTCCCGGCGCGCCTCGGCATCGCGGCGCACCGCACTGTCGGGGCGTTCGATCAGATCGGTGAAGTCGTCGAGATTCAGCGAACTCATTCGCCGAACAGTACCGCCCCCGGTCGAACAGGGCGGCGCCACCTGGCGACCACCACGGGACGGAGCCGTTGCGGGCGAGATCGCGATCCCATAAGTCCAGCTTCGCGCTAATCAGCGACATATGTTGCTGTATGTGATCACGTGGGTACGTATCGCGCTGATCTTCTTCATACGTCCTCGCGCCGCCGGGAGTCACCATGCCCGCCCCCCTCGCCCGACTCGCGACCGACCGCCGCCGCACGGCGTACCTCACCCGGCTCGCCCTGGACACGGACCGCTTCTTCGAACCGCGCCGCGCCGACTGCCCCTGGTGCGCCTCGACCCGCCTCTACACCCGCCCCCCGGCCCGCGGCGGGCTCACCACCGACGAGTGCCGGGACTGCGCCCACGTCTTCCAGAACCCCCGACTCACCGCGGAGGGCATGGCGTTCTACGACCACGACCCGGCCGCCCCCCGCCCCGCCTCCGCGCGCCGCCGTCACCGTGCGGCGGCCCGCGCGATGCTGCCCCTCACGGAACCGGAGAGCTGGCTGGACGTGGGCACGGGCGAGGCCGGGTTCCCGCGGGCGGCCGTGGAGTTCTTCCCGTACACGTCGTTCGACGGCACCGACCCCACGCCCCGCGTCCTGAAGGCCCGCGCCGCCGAGCACGTCGAGGAGGCCTACGTCGGCCCCCTGGCCACCCCCGCCCTCACCGCCCACCTGCGCGCCCGCTACGACGTGGTCAGCATCCTGCACCACCTGGAACACACCCCCGACCCGCGCGCCGAACTCCGCGCCGCCCTCACGGTGTTGCGCCCCGGCGGCCACCTCCTGCTGCACCTGACCGACCCGGCCGCCCCCTTGCGCCTCGCCCCCCGCCCCCCGCACACCCTCCACCTCTTCCCACGCCAGAACCTCCACGCGGAACTCAAGGCCCAGGGCTGCGCGATCCTCACCCCGCCCCGCCCGGCCCCGTTCGCGACGAGCTACCGGGTCATCGCCCGCACACCGGCCCGACCACGCTGACGCACCCCGCCCCTCACCCCCGCAACACCACCGCCTGCCCCGCCACCACCAGCACCACCTGCTCGCACTCGTCCGCGAACCCGGCGTTCAGCCGCCCCAGTTCGTCCCGGTACCGCCGACCGGAAGCCGTGGCGGGCACGATCCCCGAGCCGACCTCGTTGGACACGGCGACCACGATCCGCCGGGCGCCGCGCACCGCCTCGGTCAGCTCCCGCACCCGCTCCCGCAGCGCCCGCTCCCCGCCGTCCGCCCACTCGGCGTCGTCCCACGCCCCGACGGCGTCCATCGCGTCGGTGAGCCACAGCGACAGACAGTCGATGAGCAGCGGCGGCCCGTCGTCCTTCAGCAGCGGCACCAGATCGCAGGTCTCCACCGTCCGCCAGGACCCCGGCCGCCGCTCCCGGTGCGCGGCGACGCGGTCCGCCCACTCGCCGTCCCCGCCGCGGGTGCCGCCGGTGGCGACGTAGACGACGTCGGGGAAGGCCGCGAGCCGCCGTTCGGCCTCGACCGACTTGCCCGAGCGGGCCCCGCCCACCACCAGGGTCCGCCGGGGCACGTCGGGGACGTCCTCGTAGACGCCGACCATCAGCGTCGTACCGTCCGGCACGGCGCGCGCCCCGGCGGCCGCGAGCCGTCGGCGCAGTTCGGCGCCCGGCGGCACGTCGTGGTCGAGGTGTACGGCGATCACGTCCGTCGTCGGCCCGACCGCCCCGACGGCCCGCAGCCGGGCCAGCGCGTCGGGCCGCCCGACCACATCGGCGAGGACCATGTCGTAGGCCTCACTCGCCCCGGAACCCTCCTCCAGACCGGCGGGCGCGCCACCCGGCGGCAGATACAGCAGCCGCTGGCCGTCCGGCCCGGTGACGGCGTACCCCGTGCCCGGCGCGTCCATCGCCACCGCCCGCACCCGGTGTCCCGTCAGCAGCGCCAGCTCCCGCCCGTCCGGCACCCGCCCGGGCTGCGGCACACCGGCCGGGACCTCGACGGCCGGTCCGTCGTGCGGATGCGACAACAGCACCTGCCGTACGCCGCCCAGCGAGCGTCCCGCCCGCGCCGCCGCGAACGCCGCGCCGGGGGTCAGATCGAGCAGCAGCGCCCCGTCGACGAGCAGCGCGGTGGCCGCCCGGGAGTCGGGGCCGAGCGCGGTCGCGCAGGCCGCGCAGGGACAGTCGGGGCGGGGCAGGCCCTCTGGGGCACCAGTGCCGAGCAGTGTCAGTTCCACGCCCTGATCTTCCCGTGCCGTCGCTGCTCCTGCGCGCCCGACGAGGGCCTGTCCGGCGGATCATGTCGCGGACGCGGGGTCCGGCGCGCCCTCCCGGAAGCCCTGGAGCAGGGGGGACGCTCAGGCCCCCGCTCACCTGCGCCTATCGGACGCCGCTGGTTTTCCGTGACCTGATCCGCCGGACAGGCCCTAGGCTTCGGGCGGGAGCCGGTGAAGATCGGCTCCGGGTTCTCTGCCGGTGCTGACATCTGGGAGGCGTACATGGCGGCATGGACGTGGCGGTTCGAGAAGGGTGACGGGACGGAGGTCCAGCCCGCGGTACAGCCCGAGGAGTTCACCACGCAGGGCGACGCGGAGTCCTGGCTCGGGGAGAACTGGAAGGACCTGCTGGCCGGGGGCGCGGACCAGGTGCGGCTGTTCGAGGACCGCACCGAGATCTACGGCCCCATGAGTCTGCACGCCGACCAGTCCTGAGCAGCCCACCCCGCCCACGGCGGGGTGGCTACTGCTCGCCCAGCGTCACCTCCACGGTCCGCTCGTCGCCGTCCCGGGTGAAGGTCACCTTCGTCCTGTCCCCGGGCTTGAGCGCGGCCAGCGCCTCCGCCAGGGAGGTGATGGTGGTGATGTCGGAGTCCCCGAGCCGCACGATGACGTCCCCGGCCCGGATGCCCGCCTCGGCGGCGGCCCCGCCGCGGGCGACCTCGACGACGGCGACCCCGTTGGGCCGGTACTGGTCGTCGATGACCGTGCGGCCGGTGATGCCGAGCGCGGCGCGGCCGGAGTCGGTGACCCGGCCGTCCTCGATGATCTGGTCGGCGATCGTCCGCACCGTGGACGCCGGGATCGCGAACCCGATCCCGGGCGCCGCGTCGCCCGACCCGCCGGGGTCGGTGGCGGTCAGCGTCGGGATGCCGATGACCCGGCTGTCGAGGTTCACCAGCGCGCCCCCGCTGTTGCCGGGGTTGATCGCCGCCGAGGTCTGGATCATGTTGCTGATGGTCGCGCCGGTCGCGCCGCCCGTACGGCCCTCGCTGACGGTCCGTCCGGTCGCCGAGACGATGCCCTGTGTCACGCTCGACGACAGCCCCAGCGGCGACCCCATGGCGAGCACGATCTGTCCCACGTCGACCTTGGAGGAGTCCCCGAACTCGGCCGCCCGCAGCCCGTCCGGCACCCGGTCCAGCTTGATGACGGCGAGATCCTGCTCGGGATAGGCGTAGACGAGCCTCGCGGCCTGCGGGCTCTCGTTGCCCGCCGTCGTCACCTGGAACGTCTTCTCCCTGCCGACGACGTGCGCGTTGGTCACGATGTGCCCGTCGTCGTCGTACACGACCCCCGAGCCGAGATCGTCCCGCGCCTGGATCTGCACGACCGACGGCAGGACGTCCCTGATCACCTTCTGGTAGTCATCCTGAAGGTCGCTGGTCGCCTTCGGTACCTTCCGCTCCTCCGCCACGGAGACCGGAACTCCGGAGCCCGAGCACCCGGTGCCGAGGGCCAGCGCGCACGCACAACCGACGGCGGCCACTCCGAGCCGCCGACCAGCAGGGATTCGGGAAACGTCCATGCCCCGAGTCTGTGCCGAGCACGCGGCGCGGGCCCGTCCGGCTGACCCGAACGGGCGTCGCGGCCCCCCGCTTCAGCCCCGTACCCCGCAAAGGTGCAACAGCGCCGCCACCCCGCGATAGGGATCCGTCCGCCCCGCCCGCTCCTCCGCCGCCAGCAACCGCTCGAGGACCGGGGCCCCCGGCAGGGCCGCGTCCTCCGCCGCCGTGTCCGTGAAGACGCGCACGCCGTACCAGGCGTGCAGGGGGGCGCCGATGCCCGCGAGGGTGGCGGTGAGGGGGGTCAGGCGGTCCGCCCGGACGTCGACGCCCTGGCGGTTGCGGTACGCGGTCGAGCCGAAGGCCGCCAGCGCGCCCGCCCAGTCGCCGGAGAGACCGGGGCGCATGGCGAGGGCGTCGCCGTTGCGGACCAGGACCGACAGGAGGCCGCCCTGGGCGAGGACGCGGGCGAGGCCCGCCAGCAGGGGGTCGGGCTCCTCGACGTACATCAGGACGGCGTGGCAGAGGACCACGTCGAAGCTGCCGGGCAGGAAGTGCACGCCGGTGTCCCGGCCGTCGCCCTCGATGATCCGTACCCGCTCCCGGATGCCCTCCGGTTCCCCGGTGAGCACCGCGCGGGCCGCGGAGATCATCGCCCTGTCGTGTTCGAGGCCGGTCACCTGGTGCCCGGCCCGGGCCAGCCGCAGCGCCTGCGCGCCCCGGCCCATCCCGACGTCGAGCACCCGCAGCCGCTGCCCCACCGGGAACCGCCCGGATATCTGCTCCTCCAGTTGCCGGGCCACCAACTCCTGGCTGACGACGTCGCGCAGACCGCCCGCGCCCCCGGAGAACGGCGAAGCGCTCAGGGCTTCTCCCCGCGCTTGACCTGCGGCTTGGGCAGCCGAAGACGGCGCATCTGGAGGGACCGCATCAGGGCGTAGGCGACCACACCGCGCTTGCTCTCGTCCGGGAAGCGCTCGTTCAGCCGCTTCTTCAGGCGGTAGCCGCTGAACACCGAGTCCAGCACGATCAGCACGATCACGAACAGCCACAGCAGCAGCGCCGCGTTCTGCAGCGCCGCGACCCGGACCATGCTCAGGACGAGGATGACCACGGCCATCGGCAGGAAGAACTCGGCGATGTTGAACCGCGAGTCGATGAAGTCACGGGCGAACCGGCGCACCGGACCCTTGTCCCGCGCCGGGAGGTAACGCTCGTCACCGCTGGCCAGCGCCTGGCGCTGCCGGTCGAGCGCGGCACGGCGCTCCTGGCGCGACCGCTTGGCGGCCTCCTTGCGCGAGGTCGGGGTACTGGCCACGCTGCGGCGCTGGGCCTGGGCCTCACTCCGCTTCGGTGTGGGCCTGCCCTTCGGGGCCTGCGGGTCACGGGTCTGCTTGGAGTCGGTCACCAGCGCCTTGTCGGCGCCCGGGGCCTTCTCTTCCTTGGCACGGCTACGGAACACAAAACCCAAGGGTACGGGGTACGGGGGCATGGACCCCAGCCCCGCGGGGAACGATCCGGCAACACCAGTCGTCTGTAAGGGGACAGAGGGGACGTCGCGGACGGTTCGCCCGGAGGGGACTCCGAGACGCCCGGTATCCACCCGGGTGTCACCTACTCCTTACGCCGGAGCGGTTCCGTACGCAGTCGTCCTTGGGGATGAGCGCATCCGTCCCCGAACAGTGCGTCAATGGATGCAGGGCCCGTACTGTGGGTTCTGTCGCAGACCTGAGAGCTGGAGTCCGTCAGAAGGGGGCGCGCGAAGCCCATGAGCGGTGTCATGAAGCGTATGGGGATGATCTTCCGCGCGAAGGCGAACAAGGCCCTTGACCGGGCCGAGGACCCGCGCGAAACCCTCGATTACTCGTACCAGAAGCAGCTGGAGCTGCTCCAGAAGGTGCGCCGCGGCGTCGCGGACGTCGCCACGTCGCGCAAGCGGCTGGAGCTTCAGCTCAATCAGCTGCAGCAGCAGTCCACCAAGCTGGAGGACCAGGGCCGCAAGGCGCTCGCCCTGGGCCGGGAGGACCTGGCCCGTGAGGCGCTGTCCCGGCGGGCCGCCCTCCAGCAGCAGGTGACGGACCTCGAGACGCAGCACGCGACCCTCCAGGGCGAGGAGGAGAAGCTCACCCTGGCGGCCCAGCGCCTTCAGGCCAAGGTCGACGCCTTCCGTACGAAGAAGGAGACCATCAAGGCCACCTACACCGCGGCCCAGGCACAGACCCGGATCGGAGAGGCGTTCTCCGGCATCTCCGAGGAGATGGGCGACGTCGGCCTGGCGATCCAGCGCGCCGAGGACAAGACCGCCCAGCTCCAGGCGCGGGCCGGGGCGATCGACGAACTCCTCGCCTCCGGCGCCCTCGACGACCCCTCCGGCATGGCCAAGGACGACATCCAGGCCGAGCTGGACCGGCTCTCCGGTGGTACGGATGTAGAGCTGGAGCTTCAGCGCATGAAGGCCGAGCTGGCCGGAGGCACCGGTGGTCAGCAGCAGGCCATCGAGGGCGGCGGCGGTCAGTCGCAGTCCCAGGCGCAGTCGCAGCCCCAGCAGCAGCCGCAGGACACCCCGCGCTTCGACAAGCAGTAGGCCTCACGCCGAGGAGGGCGTCGTGATCGTACGGATCATGGGGGAGGGGCAGGTGAGGCTCGACGACAGCCACTTCGTCGAGCTGAACAAACTGGACGACGAGTTGCTCGCCGAGATGCAGAGCGGCGACGAGGAAGGCTTCCGGCGCACCCTGGGCGCCCTCCTGGAAGCGGTCCGCAGCATGGGCACCCCCCTCCCCGACGACGCCCTGGAACCCTCGGAGCTGATCCTGCCGTCCCCCGAGGCGACCCTGGAGGAGGTCCGGGAGATGCTCAGCGACGACGGCCTGATCCCGGGCGTGTGACGCTCACCGCGGCCTGGCGTGTGACGCTCATCGCGGCCTGATCCCGGGCGTGTGACGCTCACCGCGGTTCCGGCCCTGGTGGGGACGCCGTACCGTAAACAGGCGTGAGCACCCCCACCGTAGAGCGCACCCGGCACTGGCTGAAGGCCCACCCCCTGGCCCTGGACGCCGCGCTCGGGGCGGGTGTGCTGGCCTGCATGGTGGCGGGGTCCTTCGTGGACCCGCGCGGCGAGGACGGCGTCACCTGGGGCCTGCGCACCCCGGACCCGCTCAGCCTGGTGCTCATCTCGCTCGGCGCCGCCGCGCTGGTGCTCAGACGCCGCGTCCCGAAGGCGGTCCTCGCCTTCACCGGCGCCCTCTCCCTGGTCGAGTCGGTCACCGGCGACCCCCGCGCCCCCGTCGCGATGTCCGCCGTCATCGCCCTGTACACCGTCGCCGCCACCACCGACCGCCCCACCACCTGGCGCATCGGCCTGCTCACCATGACCGTGCTGACCGGCTCCGCGATGTTCGTCGGCCCGCTGCCCTGGTACGCGCAGGAGAACCTGGCGATCTTCGCCTGGACCGGGATGGCCGCCGCGGGCGGGGACGCCGTACGCAGCCGCCGGGACTTCGTGCAGGCCATCCGCGAGCGCGCCGAGAAGGCCGAACGCACCCGCGAGGAGGAGGCACGCCGCCGGGTCGCCGAGGAGCGGCTGCGCATCGCCCGCGATCTGCACGACGTGGTCGCCCACCACATCGCCCTGGTCAACGTGCAGGCCGGAGTCGCCGCCCATGTCATGGACAAGCGGCCCGACCAGGCCAAGGAGGCCCTCGGGCACGTCCGGGAGGCCAGCCGCTCGGCGCTGAACGAACTCCGGGCCACCGTCGGACTGCTGCGCCAGTCCGGCGACCCCGAGGCCCCCACCGAACCGGCCCCCGGCCTCGCCCGCCTCGACGAACTCGCCGGTACGTTCCGCAACGCGGGCCTGCGGGTCGAGGTCGCCCACGTCGACCACGGCGCCGAACTGCCCGCCGCCGTCGACCTCGCCGCCTACCGGGTCATCCAGGAGGCCCTCACCAATGTGCAGAAGCACGCGGGCCCCGTGGCCAGGGCCGAGGTGAGCGTCGTACGGGTGGGACCGAACGTGGAGATCACCGTCCTCGACGACGGCACCGGCGACGGCGACCGGCCCGTCACCGGCGGCGGCCATGGACTGCTCGGCATGCGGGAGCGGGTCACCGCCCTGCGCGGCACCCTCACCACCGGACCTCGCTACGGAGGCGGCTTCCGCGTCCATGCGATCCTGCCGGTCAAGGTCAAGACCCGCATCGCCTCCGAGAAGGGCCCCGTATGACCATCCGCGTCCTGCTCGCCGACGACCAGGCGCTGCTGCGCAGCGCGTTCCGGGTCCTGGTCGACTCGGAGCCCGACATGGAGGTGGTCGGTGAGGCGTCGGACGGCGCGGAGGCGGTCCGGCTGGCGAAGGAGCGGCGCGCCGACGTCGTCCTGATGGACATCCGGATGCCCGGCACCGACGGGCTCGCCGCCACCCGGCTGATCAGCGCCGACCCCTCCCTCGCCCATGTCCGGGTGGTCATCCTGACCACGTTCGAGGTCGACGACTACGTGGTGCAGTCGCTGCGCGCGGGCGCCTCCGGCTTCCTCGGCAAGGGCTCCGAGCCCGAGGAGCTGCTGAGCGCGATCCGGGTGGCCGCGGGCGGTGAGGCGCTGCTGTCCCCGGCGGCGACGAAGGGGCTGATCGCCCGGTTCCTCGCCCAGGGCGACGGCGCCGACGACGGCCGGGACCCGGCCCGCTCCGAGCGCCTCGACGCGCTGACCGTACGGGAGCGTGAGGTGCTGGTGCAGGTCGCGGGCGGGCACTCCAACGACGAGATCGCCGAGCGCCTCGAGGTCAGCCCGCTCACCGTGAAGACGCACGTCAACCGGGCCATGGCCAAGCTGGGCGCCCGCGACCGGGCGCAGCTGGTGGTGATCGCCTACGAGTCGGGGCTGGTACGTCCAAGGGTGGACTGACCGGCGGGGGGCCGTACTGCGCCCGCGGTATACGGCGTACAGGAAATGGACCCAGGGGCTACGAACCGGCCTTCGCGCATGGCTCAGGGTGTAGGCACGGGCTCCCCTGCGCCCGTCCCGTCCCCCGCTCAGGCCACAGAAGGAAGACGCTCACCCATGTCCTGGCTGTCCAGATTCAGCCTCGCGCAACGGGCCCTGATAGGGCTGATGTCCATCATCGCGCTCGCCTTCGGGGCGATCGCGATACCGCAGCTGAAGCAGCAGTTGCTGCCCACCATCGAACTGCCCGTGGTGTCGGTGGTCGCGCCGTACCAGGGCGCGTCCCCTGACGTGGTCGAGAAGCAGATCGTCGAGCCCATCGAGAACAACCTCGAGGCCGTCGACGCCATCACCGGTGTCACCTCCACCGCCAGCGAGGGCAACGCCGTGATCATGGCGTCCTTCGACTACGGCAATGACACCCAGCAACTCGTCGCCGACGTCCAGCAGGCCGTCAACCGGGCCCGCGTCCAGCTCCCGGACGACGTGGACCCGCAGGTCGTCGCCGGTTCCACGGACGACATCCCGACCGTCGTCCTGGCCGTCACCTCGGACCAGGACCAGCAGGCGCTGGCCGACCGCCTCGACCGCACCCTGGTGCCGGACCTGAAGGAGATCGACGGCGTCGCCCAGGTCACCGTCGACGGGGTGCGCGACCTCCAGGTCACCGTCACCCCGGACGGGAAGGAGCTGGCCGCGGCCGGGCTGACCACCCAGGCCCTCGCCCAGACCCTCCAGGCGGGCGGCGCGACCGTCCCGGCCGGTTCCTTCGACGAGGACGGCGGCAACCGCACCGTCCAGGTCGGCGGCGGTCTGACCTCGCTCGAGCAGATCGAGGACCTGATGGTCACCGGCGAGGGCGCGAAGAAGCCCGTCCGCCTCGGTGACCTCGCCACGGTGCGGGAGGAGCCCGCCAAGGCCGACTCCCTGACCCGCACCAACGGCGAGCCCAGCCTCGCCGTCGCCGTCACCATGGACCACGACGGCAGCGCGGTCGCCATCTCCGACGCCGTCCGCGACCAGCTGTCCGACCTGCGCGCCGACGTCGGCTCCGGCGCCACCCTGACCATCGTCAGCGACCAGGGCCCGGCGGTCTCCAAGTCCATCAAGGGCCTGACCACGGAGGGCGCGCTCGGCCTGGTCTTCGCGGTGCTGGTCATCCTGGTCTTCCTGGCGTCGATCCGCTCGACGCTGGTCACCGCGGTGTCCATCCCGCTGTCGGTGGTGCTGGCGCTGATCGTGCTGTGGACGCGTGACCTCTCCCTCAACATGCTCACGCTGGGCGCGCTGACCATCGCCATCGGCCGGGTCGTGGACGACTCGATCGTGGTCCTGGAGAACATCAAGCGGCACCTGGGCTACGGAGAGGAGCGCGAGGAGGCCATTCTCAAGGCGGTCCGCGAGGTCGCCGGGGCGGTCACCTCCTCCACCCTCACCACGGTCGCCGTGTTCCTGCCGATCGGCCTGGTCGGCGGCATGGTGGGCGAGCTGTTCGGCTCCTTCAGCCTCACCGTCACCGCGGCCCTGCTCGCATCCCTGCTGGTCTCCCTGACGGTCGTCCCGGTGCTGTCGTACTGGTTCCTGCGCGCCCCCAAGGGCACCCCGCAGGACGCCGAGGAGGCCCGCCGCCTCGCCGAGGAGAAGGAGGCGAGGAGCAGGCTCCAGCGCCTCTACGTCCCCGTCCTGCGGTTCGCCACCCGGCGCAGGCTGACCAGTGTGGCCCTCGCGGTCGTCGTCCTGGTCGGCACGTTCGGCATGGCCCCGCTGCTGAAGACCAACTTCTTCGACCAGGGCGAGCAGGAAGTCCTCACCGTCAAGCAGGAGCTGGCGCCGGGCACCAGCCTGGCCGCGACCGACGCGCAGGCGAGGAAGGTCGAGAAGCTGCTCGCCGGTACCGAGGGCGTCAAGGACTACCAGGTCACCATCGGCTCCTCCGGCTTCCTGGCCGCCTTCGGCGGCGGCACCGACAGCAACCAGGCCTCGTACCAGGTGATGCTGGAGGAGTCGGCCGCCTACGAGGACGTCCACGACAGCATCGAAGAGGGCCTCGCCGACCTCAAGGGGATCGGCTCGACCACCATCGCCGCCGGTGACGGCTTCGGCAGCCAGGACCTCAGCGTGGTGGTGAAGGCCGCCGACGCCGACGTACTGCGCAAGGCGGCCGAGGAGGTCCGCGAGACGGTGGCGTCGCTCGACGACGTGACCGACGTGACGAGCGACCTCTCCCAGAGCGTGCCGCGCATCTCGGTGCGGGCCACCGAGGAGGCCGCCGCGGCGGGCTTCGACGACCAGACGCTGGGCGCCGCCGTCACCCAGGCGGTGCGCGGCACGACCGCCGCGAAGGCGACGCTGGACGACACCGAGCGCGATGTCGTGATCAGGTCGGAACGGCCCGCGGAGACCCTGGCCGAGCTGGAGAAGCTGCCGCTGGGCACGGTGGAGCTGGGCGACATCGCCACCGTCGAGCTGGTCGACGGCCCGGTGTCGATGACCCGCATCGACGGTCAGCGCGCGGCCACCATCAGCGCCCGGCCGACCGGCGACAACACCGGCGCGGTCAGCGCCGACCTCCAGTCCAAGATCAACGGCCTGGACCTCCCGGCCGGTGCCACCGCCTCCATCGGCGGTGTCTCCGAGGACCAGGACGACGCGTTCGCCAACCTGGGCCTGGCGATGCTGGCGGCGATCGCGATCGTCTTCCTGCTGCTGGTCGCCACCTTCCGCTCGCTCGTCCAGCCGCTGATCCTGCTGGTCTCCATCCCGTTCGCGGCGACCGGCGCGCTCGGCCTGCTGATCGTCACGGGCACCCCGATGGGCGTCCCCGCGATGATCGGCATGCTGATGCTGATCGGCATCGTGGTGACCAACGCGATCGTGCTGATCGACCTGATCAACCAGTACCGCGCCCAGGGCCACGGCGTCATCGAGGCGGTCATCGAGGGTGGCCGCCACCGCCTGCGCCCCATCCTGATGACCGCCCTGGCGACGATCTTCGCCCTGCTCCCGATGGCCTTGGGCATCACCGGCGAGGGCGGCTTCATCGCCCAGCCGCTCGCGGTGGTCGTGATCGGCGGCCTGATCACCTCCACCCTGCTGACCCTCCTCCTGGTCCCGACGCTCTACGCGATGCTCGAACTCCGCAAGGAGCGCCGGGCGAGGAAGCGGGCGGCGAAGCGGGAGGCGAAGACGCCGGTGGCGGCGGAGCCGGAGCCCGCGCGGGTCTAGCCCCGTACGACGAAGGGGGCCGCACCCTTGCCGGTGCGGCCCCCTTCTGTTTCGTACGCGTCTGTTTCGTACGCGTCTGTTTCGTACGCGGCTACGGCAGCGCGAGCCTTCTCGTACGCGGCTGCGGCAGCGTGAGGCTTCCCGTACCCGGCTACGGCAGCGCCAGCATCCGCTCCAGCGCCAGCTTGGCGAACGCCTCGGTCTCCTTGTCCACCTCGATGCGGTTGACCAGCTTGCCGTCGGCGAGGGACTCCAGGGCCCAGACCAGGTGGGGCAGGTCGATGCGGTTCATGGTGGAGCAGAAGCAGACCGTCTTGTCGAGGAAGACGATCTCCTTGCCCTCGGGAGCGAAACGGTTCGCCAGGCGGCGGACCAGGTTCAGCTCGGTGCCGATGGCCCACTTGGAGCCCGCCGGGGCGGCCTCCAGCGTCTTGATGATGTACTCGGTCGAGCCGACGTAGTCGGCGGCGGTGACGACGTCGTGCGTGCACTCGGGGTGGACCAGGACGTTGACGCCCGGGATGCGCTCGCGCACGTCGTTGACCGAGTCGAGGTTGAAGCGGCCGTGCACCGAGCAGTGGCCGCGCCACAGGATCATCTTGGCCGCGCGCAGCTCGTCGGCGGTCAGACCGCCGTTCGGCTTGTGCGGGTTGTAGACGACGCAGTCCTCCAGGGACATGCCCATGTCGCGGACGGCGGTGTTGCGGCCGAGGTGCTGGTCCGGCAGGAAGAGGACCTTTTCGCCTTGCTCGAAGGCCCAGTCCAGGGCGCGCCTGGCGTTCGACGAGGTGCAGATGGTGCCGCCGTGCTTGCCGGTGAAGGCCTTGATGTCGGCGGAGGAGTTCATGTACGAGACGGGCACCGTGACGTCGGATATCCCGGCCTCGGTCAGCACGTCCCAGCACTCGGCGACCTGCTCGGCCGTCGCCATGTCGGCCATCGAGCAGCCCGCGGCGAGGTCGGGCAGCACGACCTTCTGGTCGTCGCCGGTGAGGATGTCCGCGGACTCGGCCATGAAGTGCACACCGCAGAAGACGATGTACTCGGCCTCCGGGCGCGCGGCGGCGTCCCGGGCCAGCTTGAAGGAGTCACCCGTGACGTCGGCGAACTGGATGACCTCGTCGCGCTGGTAGTGGTGGCCGAGCACGAAGACCTTGTCGCCGAGCCTCTCCTTCGCCGCGCGGGCGCGCTCGACCAGGTCCGGGTCGGACGGCGAGGGCAGGTCGCCGGGACACTCGACGCCACGCTCGCTCCTCGGGTCGGCCTCACGGCCGAGGAGCAGCAGGGCGAGGGGCGTCGGCTGTACGTCGAGCTCCTGGATCTGGGCGGTGGTCACGACACGCACCCTTTCTTTTCTGCGGCTCGCCGGGACCGGAGGATCCGGACCCGGCGGGACAAGGCGGGACACCGTTTCGACTTCTCGTCGAATTGACGCTATCTATCATAACCGGTTCACGTCAGTTTGACGATGGGCCATAGCGTCTATGTGACATGAATCCCTGGGGACCCTGATTCATTCCCGAAAGGGCCGTTTTCCGCTTCACGGCGTGTGTGCGAGCATGAAGAAGGACCGAAGGAACCAAGGGAACCGGCAACACATCGCCCGCCCCGGAATGAATCCGCGGCCCCGCCGGTTGCAACCGTCGGCAAGCAGTCTCCGTACAACCCGGGAGAGATGTAGATGTCCGTATCGGACGAGACCACCACCGTCACCGACGGCATCGTCCTGACCGACGCCGCCGCGTCCAAGGTCAAGGCCCTGCTCGACCAGGAAGGCCGTGACGACCTCGCCCTGCGCGTCGCCGTCCAGCCCGGCGGCTGCTCCGGCCTGCGCTACCAGCTCTTCTTCGACGAGCGTTCCCTCGACGGCGACGTGGTCAAGGACTTCGGCGGCGTCAAGGTCGTCACCGACCGGATGAGCGCCCCGTACCTGGGCGGCGCCACCATCGACTTCGTGGACACCATCGAGAAGCAGGGCTTCACGATCGACAACCCGAACGCGACGGGCTCCTGCGCCTGCGGTGACTCCTTCAGCTAGACGATCGGGTACGACGAGACGGCGGCGGTTTCCTCCATGGAGGGGCCGCCGCCGTCGTCGTACCCGGGTCAGCGCGGGAGCCGCGCGCCCGGCTTCTCCAGGGGGACCGCCTTGCCGTCGGTGCCGACCACCTCGCGGTCGCCCAGGGGCTCGTCCAACTGCACGGTGCGGTGGTGGACCTTGGCGATCAGGATGCAGACCTGGTCCTTCCACGGCTTCTCGATGACCTTGACGGTCACCTTCTCCGCGCTCTCCTGCGCGGTCACCGTGTAGTCGGCGCACACCCCGGCGGTGAAGGCCACGGTCAGCTCGCTCCCCTCGGTCGTATAGGCCTCGACGTCCAGGGCACGGGTGCTCGGCTCGTCTCCCGGCCCGGTCGGACGCGGGCTGGGCCGCGCGGGCGGCTCCTCGGACCGCGGCGACTTCAGGAACTCCGGCTCCACGGCCGGATACGTCACCGTGAACCCGTCCTCGGCCCCCGGCGCCCGCACCTCGAACAGCCACGACGGCACCAGCGTCTGCCGCGCGTCCACGAAGTGCGACGCCAGCCCGAACACGGCCGACTCGACCTCGATCGGGGCGGCCTCGGCGGTCCTGGGCGCGCCGGTCGCCCCCTCGCACGGCCCGCTCTCCTCCAGCGGTACGGCGCTGGCGCAGCCGCCGACGCCGCCGCGCCCGGAGCCGACGGTGCCCGGGGCGGTGCTGTTCATCAGCTTCAGCGTGTCGTCGGCCGTGAGCACCGGATACGTGTCCCCCTTCACCGGCGCCTTCAGCTGCCCGCTGCCACCGACGACCTCACCCTGGGAGCCGACGGTGACACCGGTCGGCCAGCCGTAGGTGGGCAGACCGCCGATCACGGGGTCGGCGTTGACCGTCCGCTGGGCGCCCATGACCTGGCCCGCGTCGAGCTTCGCGTCGTCCTGGCCGACCGCCTTCAGCACCGGCGCCGCGGCCTTCTTCGCGGCGGCCTCGCCGACCGGGTCGCCGCCGGGCTGGTCCTTGGCGCAGGTGGTGGGGCTCTGGCAGTTGTCGGTGCCGGGGGAGTAGCGGTGGAACGTCCAGGTGCCGGGCGCCTGCCGGTTCACCTGGAGGCTCGGCCCCTGACCGTCCTGCCCGCCGACCCGCCACGCCTGCCCTTCGGCCACCGGCTTCCCGTCCAGCCCGAGCGCCGCGGCCAGCCGGGCCACCTCCGCCTCGGTGACCTCGCCGCGCGCCCGGTACACGGCGGCCGAGCCGGGTCCGTCCGGCAGCGCGCCCGAGGCCCGGTAGGTGACGCCGTTCGGATCGGGCTCGCCCGGCGCGATGCCGTGCGTTCCGCCGCCCTCGGCGTACCCGTCCAGCGCGAGCGGTGGCGGACTCCCCCCGTCCGCCCCGGGCGACGCCCCGGACCCACCGGAGGCCGACGCCGCGAGATACGCCCCACCGCCGCCGACGGCCACCACGGCGGCGACGACGACGGCGACCAGCCCGCGCGACCGCCGCGGCCCACGCGACCCACCGTCGTCACCGTGCGCGGGCTCGCCGCCCTCCGTGACGCCCGCGTCCGTCGTGGCGTCCGCCGAGTCCCTACCCGTACCCCTGTCCCGCGCGGCGTCGTCGTCGGGTCGCTCGGTGTTCACCGCATCGCTCCTTCGGGTGCGCAGCCGGTCCGCTGTCCGGCTGTCGTATTCCGTATGCCCCTCAACGGGGGACAGCGATGGGACGCAACGGGCGAGCGCGCGGTTCCCCGCAGGGTGGTGCTCCGGTCAGTCGCCGTAGTCCTCCATCGCCGCCAGCAGCCGGGCCGACGCGGGCGGCACGCGGACCCCGTGGATGAGGGACGGGGAGACGGGCACCGGCGTGATCCGGTCGGGCGCCGCCCAATGGGGTGCCATCCGCGCGCAGTCGCCCAGAAGCGCGTCCAGACCGCCGTCCACGTCGGCCGGAACGGAGCGCTGGGTCTTGAGGTTCGTCATAGCGGAACCGTAGGCACGCTCGGGGCCGCGAAGAAAGGTCTACTATCGGGTAGTTTCGGCCGCTTCAGCGGCACCCGTGGACCGGGTAGCGTGAACTGTCAACGCCTCCTCCAGGCCCGCCGACTCCTCAGGAGAGTCCACGCCGTGCGCATCGCAGTCACCGGCTCCATCGCCACCGACCATCTCATGACCTTCCCCGGCCGCTTCGCCGACCAGCTCGTCGCGGACCAACTGCACACGGTCTCGCTGTCGTTCCTGGTCGACCAGCTCGACGTACGCCGGGGCGGCGTAGGCGCGAACATCGCCTTCGGCATGGGCCAGCTCGGCACCCGGCCCATCCTCGTCGGCGCCGCGGGCTCCGACTTCGACGAGTACCGCGCCTGGCTGGACCGGCACGGCGTCGACACCGGCTCCGTCCGGATCTCCGAGACCCTGCACACCGCCCGCTTCGTGTGCACCACCGACGCCGACCACAACCAGATCGGCTCCTTCTACACCGGCGCCATGAGCGAGGCCCGCCTGATCGAGCTGAAGACGGTCGCCGACCGCGTCGGCGGCCTGGACCTGGTCTCCATCGGCGCCGACGACCCGGAGGCCATGCTCCGGCACACCGAGGAGTGCCGCTCCCGGAACATCCCCTTCGCCGCCGACTTCTCCCAGCAGATCGCCCGCATGGACGGGGAGGAGATCCGCGTCCTGCTGGACGGGGCGACGTACCTGTTCTCCAACGAGTACGAGAAGGGCCTCATCGAGTCCAAGACCGGCTGGAGCGACGAGGAGATCCTCGGCAAGGTCGGCCACCGCGTCACCACCCTCGGTGCCCGCGGCGTCCGCGTCGAGCGCGCCGGTGAGGACCCCATCGAGGTCGGCTGCCCCCAGGAGGAGCGCAAGGCCGACCCCACCGGCGTCGGCGACGCCTTCCGCGCCGGTTTCCTCTCCGGTCTCGCCTGGGACGTCTCCCTGGAGCGCGCCTGCCAGATCGGCTGCATGCTGGCCACCCTGGTCATCGAGACCGTCGGCACCCAGGAGTACCAGCTGCGCCGCGCCCACTTCATGGACCGCTTCACCACGGCCTACGGCGTCGAGGCCGCCGCCGAGGTCCAGAAGCACCTGTCGTAACGGCACCGGCTCACGACAACCGGCGGACCACATAGGCCACACCCCGGTCCGCCGGTTCCTCACCGACGTACTCCTGCCCGCGCATCTCGCACCACGCCGGGATGTCCAGCCGCGCCGCCTCGTCGTCGGACAGCACCCGCACCGTGCCGCCCACCGGCACCTCCCCGATGACCTTGGCCAGCTCGATCACCGGGATCGGGCAGCGCTTGCCGAGGGAGTCCACGACGAGCGCGTCCCCGCCCACGGCCGCCACCGGCGCCGCCGCGGGCGCCCCCAGCTTCTCCCGCACCCCGGCCACCGCACCCGGCAGCACCTCCAGGAACCGCTCCACGTCCTCGGCCGCGGTCCCCGGCGGCAGCGACACCCGTACGTTGCCCTCGCTCAGCACCCCCATCGCCCGCAGCACATGGCTCGGCGTCAGCGTGCTGCTCGTACAGGACGACCCGGACGACACGGAGAAACCGGCACGGTCCAGCTCGTGCAACAGCGCCTCCCCGTCGACATAGAGGCAGGAGAAGGTGACGATGCCGGGCAGCCGCCGCTCCGGGTCGCCGACCACCTCCACATCGGGCACCACCCCCGCCACCCGCGCCCGGATCCGCTCCGTCAGCTCCCGCAGCCGTACCGCCTCCGCGTCCGCCTCGGCCCGCACCGCCCGCAGCGACGCCGCCGCGGCCACGATCGCCGGAATGTTCTCGAACCCGGCCGCCCGCCCCGACTCCCGCTCGTCCACCGGCCCTTGGGCCGCGAACCGCACCCCCTTGCGGACGACGAGCAGCCCGACCCCCGACGGCCCACCCCATTTGTGCGCGCTCGCCGCGAGCAGCGACCAGTCGCCGTCCACCGGCCCCCACCCCAGCGACTGCGCCGCGTCCACCAGCAACGGCACCCCCGCCGCCCGGCACACCTCGGCCACCTCCGCCACCGGCTGCACGGTCCCCACCTCGTGGTTGGCCGACTGCAGACACGCCAGCGCGGTGTCCGGCCGCAGCGCGGCGGCGTACCCCTCGGCCGTCACCGCCCCCTCCCGGCCCACCGCCACCTGGCTCACCGTGCCCCCGTCGGCCTCGTGCACCTCCGCCGCGTGCAGTACCGAGGAGTGTTCGACGGCAGACACGATCAGGTGACGCCCCACCCGCCACCGCCCGCCCAACGCCCCCGCCACGCCCGAGTGCACGGCCCGCGTCCCGGACGACGTGAACACCAACTCGTCCGGACGGCAGCCCGTCGCCTCCGCGGCGGCCTCTCGCGCGGCATCGAGCAGCATCCGAGCCCGCCGCCCTTCCCGGTACAACCGCGCCGGATCAGCCCACCCCTCGTCAAGTGAGGCTTGCAGCGCCTGCCGGGCGACAGGATGAAGAGGAGCAGCGGAAGCGGCGTCAAAGTAGGCCATACGGCAACGCTAGAACGTCCGTGAGGAGCCTCGCCCTCAGGGGCGCGGGGAACTGCGCGAACAACCGCAACGGACCCGCAGCCGCCAAACCAGCGAACCACCCCCCTCACTAGGCACCCCTCCTCGCGACCCCCGACAACGCGTCGGCTAGGGTTTGGTCCGCATAAACATCCAAACCCCTGCCCGACGCAGGGCGGCGACCGACCAGCGAGAAGGCCGCAGCCGACCGCGCGGGCGAGACTCTCGGGAAGGCGCTACGTGAGTCCCAACGGCTCCGACCGCTCGCCGCGGCGCCCGATGCGGCGGAAGCTGCTGCAGGCACTGACCGCGGGCCTGGTCCTGGCGACCGCCACCGGTTGCACATGGGAGGACTTCCCCCGCCTTGGTATGCCCACCCCAACCACGGAAGAGGCTCCGCGGATCCTCTCCCTGTGGCAGGGATCCTGGGCTGCCGCGCTCGCCGTCGGCGTGCTGGTGTGGGGCCTGATCCTGTGGAGTGCTTTCTTCCACCGGCGCAGCCGCACCAAGGTGGAGGTCCCTCCGCAGACCCGGTACAACGTGCCCATCGAGGCCCTGTACACGGTCGTACCGATTCTCATCGTCTCGGTGCTCTTCTACTTCACGGCCCGTGACGAATCGAAGCTGCTCGAGCTGGAGGACAAGCCCGACGTCACGGTCAACGTGGTCGGCTTCCAGTGGAGCTGGTGCTTCAACTACATCGAGAACGTCGAAGGTTCCACCGGCGACGCCAAGAAGGCCAAGGAACTGGACGCGGTCCCGGACCGCTACCGGGAGGACTTCCCGGCCGACGCCGGTGGCGTCTACACCTGCGGCACCCCGGGTGAGGAGAACCCGCAGACCGGCAACCCGGGCCCGACCCTGTGGCTGCCCGAGGGCAAGCGCGTGCGCTTCGTCCTGACCTCGCGGGACGTCATCCACTCCTTCTGGGTGGTTCCGTTCCTGATGAAGCAGGACGTCATCCCGGGCCACACCAACGCCTTCGAGGTGACCCCCAACCGGGAGGGCACCTTCCTGGGCAAGTGCGCCGAGCTGTGCGGTGTCGACCACTCCCGGATGCTGTTCAACGTGAAGGTCGTCTCCCCTGAGCGCTACGAGCAGCACCTCAAGGACCTCGCGAAGAAGGGGCAGACCGGTTACGTTCCCGCCGGCATCGCGCAGACGAGCCACGAGAAGAACCGGGAGACGAACAACCTGTGAGCATCGTCAACGAACCTCAGGGCGCCTCGGCGGCTGAGCCCTCGTACTACGAGGACGAGATGCCGGTCCGGCGCCGACAGCCCGGCAACGTCGTGGTGAAGTGGCTGACGACCACCGACCACAAGACGATCGGAACGCTGTATCTGGTCACGTCGTTCGCCTTCTTCTGCATCGGCGGTGTGCTCGCGCTGTTCATGCGCGCCGAGCTGGCCCGTCCGGGTACGCAGCTGATGTCGAACGAGCAGTTCAACCAGGCGTTCACGATGCACGGCACGATCATGCTGCTGATGTTCGCGACGCCGCTGTTCGCGGGCTTCGCGAACTGGATCATGCCGCTCCAGATCGGTGCCCCCGACGTCGCCTTCCCGCGGCTGAACATGTTCGCCTACTGGCTCTACCTGTTCGGCTCGCTGATCGCGGTCGGCGGCTTCCTCACCCCGCAGGGCGCGGCCGACTTCGGCTGGTTCGCCTACTCCCCGCTGTCGGACGCGGTCCGCTCGCCGGGACTCGGCGCCGATCTGTGGATCATGGGTCTGGCCTTCTCCGGCTTCGGCACCATCCTCGGCTCGGTCAACTTCATCACCACGATCATCTGCATGCGCGCCCCCGGCATGACCATGTTCCGCATGCCGATCTTCACCTGGAACGTGCTGCTGACCGGTGTGCTGGTGCTGCTCGCCTTCCCGGTGCTGGCCGCCGCGCTGTTCGCCCTGGAGGCGGACCGCAAGTTCGGGGCGCACATCTTCGACTCCGCCAACGGTGGAGCGCTGCTGTGGCAACACCTCTTCTGGTTCTTCGGCCACCCAGAGGTGTACATCATCGCGCTGCCGTTCTTCGGCATCATCAGTGAGATCATCCCGGTCTTCTCCCGCAAGCCGATGTTCGGCTACTCGGGTCTGATCGCCGCGACGATCGCGATCGCCGGTCTCTCCGTGACGGTGTGGGCCCACCACATGTACGTCACCGGTGGTGTGCTGCTGCCGTTCTTCGCCTTCATGACGTTCCTCATCGCGGTCCCGACCGGTGTGAAGTTCTTCAACTGGCTGGGCACGATGTGGAAGGGCTCGCTGTCCTTCGAGACACCGATGCTCTGGGCGACCGGCTTCCTGATCACCTTCCTCTTCGGTGGTCTGACCGGTGTCATCCTGGCCTCGCCGCCGCTGGACTTCCACATCTCCGACTCGTACTTCGTGGTGGCGCACTTCCACTACGTCGTCTTCGGCACCGTCGTCTTCGCCATGTTCGCGGGCTTCCACTTCTGGTGGCCCAAGTGGACCGGCAAGATGCTCGACGAGCGGCTCGGCAAGATCACCTTCTGGACGCTGTTCATCGGCTTCCACGGCACCTTCCTGGTCCAGCACTGGCTGGGCGCCGAGGGCATGCCGCGCCGGTACGCGGACTACCTCGCGGCCGACGGCTTCACCGCCCTGAACACCATCTCGACGATCAGCTCGTTCGTGCTCGGCCTGTCGATCCTGCCGTTCATGTACAACGTCTGGAAGACGGCCAAGTACGGCAAGCCGGTCGGCGTCGACGACCCGTGGGGCTACGGCCGCTCCCTGGAGTGGGCGACCTCCTGCCCGCCGCCGCGGCACAACTTCCTCACCCTGCCGCGGATCCGCAGCGAATCCCCCGCGTTCGACCTGCACCACCCTGAGATCACCGAGTACGAGCAGCTGGGCTCCGGCGGTGCGTCGGCGGCCGTCCTCGCGAGCGGCAAGGAGGCCGGCAAGTGAAGATCCAGGGCAAGCTGTTCATGTGGCTGAGCCTGTTCCTCCTGATCATGGCCATCGTCTACGGCCTGTGGTCGAAGGAACCGGTCGGTACCACCGCCCTCTTCCTGTCGTTCGGCCTGGCCATCATGATCGGCTTCTACCTCGGCTTCACGGCCAGGCGGGTGGACGCCGGGGCACAGGACAACAAGAACGCGGACGTCGCGGACGACGCGGGCGAGCTGGGCTTCTTCAGCCCGCACAGCTGGCAGCCGCTGTCGCTGGCCATCGGCGGCGCCTTCGCCTTCCTCTCGATCGCGGTGGGCTGGTGGCTGCTGTACTTCTCGGCCCCGCTGGTGCTGGTCGGCATCTACGGCTGGGTCTTCGAGTACTACCGCGGTGAGAACCGCACCCAGTAGCACACGCCGCGCGTACGACGAGCCCGGACACTCCGTCAGGAGGGTCCGGGCTCCGTCGTTTCGCCCCCTGGCCTTCCCCCGGACGGGTCACTCGGCGCGCCGACGCCGACGGCGCTCCCTAGCGTGAGGTCATGAGTCACAGCACCCGCACCACCGTCGGCCGCACGCTGCTGGTGCTCGCGCTCGGCGCGGGCGCCGCCTCCTGCGGCGGCGGTGACGGCAACCCACTGGCGTCCGCCCCGTACGACGCGTCGGACCAGATCTCCTTCAACGGCCCCACGGACGACGGGAAGAAGGCCGACCCCGGCAAGCCCCTGGAGGTCATCGCCGAGGGCTCTGACGGCCGCATCACGGACGTCACGGCCGTGGACGCCGCCGGACGCCGTGTCGCGGGCGAACTGGCCGCCGACGGCAGCCGCTGGCACAGCACCTCACCGCTGGCCGCGAACGCCCACTACACGGTCCGGGTGAGCACGGAGGACGACGACGGCGCCCCCGGCCGCCGGGTCCTCTCCTTCGACACCGGCAGGCCGCTCACCCAGAAGCGGCTGAACGTCACCTTCGGCCCCAAGTCGGGCACCTACGGCGTGGGCCAGCCCCTCACCGCCGAACTGAGCGAGCCCGTCAAGGTCAGGGCACAGCGTGCCATCGTCGAACGCGGCCTCAAGGTGGAGTCCCGGCCCTCGGTGGAGGGCGCCTGGCACTGGGTGTCGGACAAGGAACTCCACTACCGCCCCAAGGAGTACTGGCCCACCGAGGCCACCGTCCAGGTGCGCAGCACCCTCGACGGCATCAAGGTCAGCGACCGCCTCTGGGGCGGCACCGCCAGGCCACTGAAGATCACCACCGGTGACCGGGTCGTCGCCGTCGCCGACGCCGCCTCGCACTCGCTGACGGTCTACCGCAACGACGAGGAGATCAAGTCCATCCCGGTCACCACGGGCAAGCCCGGCTTCGAGACCCGCAACGGCGTCAAGGTGGTCCTCGGCAAGGAGTACTTCGTACGCATGCGCGGCACCAGCATCGGCATCGCGGAGGGCTCGGCGGAGTCGTACGACCTGCCCGTCTACTACGCCACCAGGGTCACCTGGAGCGGCGAGTACGTGCACGCGGCCCCGTGGTCCGTGGGCTCCCAGGGCTCCGCCAACGTCAGCCACGGCTGCGTCGGCATGAGCACCGCCAACGCCGAGTGGTTCTTCGACAACGTCCGCGAGGGCGACCTGGTCAAGGTCGTCAACTCCGAGGGCGACATCATGGAACCCTTCGGCAACGGCTTCGGCGACTGGAACGTCCCCTGGCAGAAGTGGCGCGAAGGCAGTGCCCTGGTCAGGAGCACGCCCCAGGGAGCGAACCAGGAACAGACGGCCCGCCTGCAGCCGACGGCGACGTGACGCCCCCGAAGGGGCGCGGGGAACCGCGCGGCCAGCCACCGACGACCCGCAACCCGCCAGCGATCAGAGCGGCCCCACCGCTCAGGCGCTCAACGACGCGGGCCCCCGCAGCAACCCGGCCAACGCCTGCGCGAACTCCACCGGCTCCACCGGCGCGGTCACCGCCGCGTCCGCCCGGCTCCACGTCGCCAGCCACGCGTCCTGCGGACGGGCGATGAGCAACAGCACCGGCGGGCAGTGGAACACCTCGTCCTTGATCTGGCGGCAGACGCCCATGCCCCCCATCGGCACGGCCTCCCCGTCCAGCACACAGGCGTCGATGCCGCCCTTGTCCAGCTCCCGGATCACGGCCTGCGGCGTCGCGCACTCCAAGAACTCCACCACCGGCACGTCCGGAGCAGGCCGTCGCCCGGTCGCGAGCCGGATCTGCTCGCGCGTGCCTGAGTCGTCGCTGTAGACCAGCACCGTGGCGGTCGGCTGCATGCTTCCTCCGGGACGTCAGCGTCGTACGGAAAGGCCTGTTACGGCGGATGCTACTCCCTCGGACAGCCGCGCTGAACACCTCGTCAGGGCCGGTCGCGGGCCAGCAACACTCCGAACGGCACCCCCCGGAGTGAGGGCGGGATAAGCGACCGACATAATGTCGGTCGTGGCGACAGCAACGACAGTAGATACCGGGCACGCGCACCCGTCGGTCAACCGACCGAACCTCACCAGCGTCGGAACCATCATCTGGCTGAGTTCCGAGCTGATGTTCTTCGCGGCCCTCTTCGCGATGTACTTCACCCTGCGATCGGTGACGGGTCCCGATTTCTGGAAGGAACAGGCCGACGCCCTGAACTTCCCGTTCTCGGCGACGAACACCACGATCCTGGTGCTCTCCTCCCTCACCTGCCAGCTCGGCGTGTTCGCCGCCGAGCGCGGTGACGTGAAGAAGCTCCGGATGTGGTTCATCGTCACCTTCATCATGGGTGCGATCTTCGTCGGCGGTCAGGTGTACGAGTACACCGAGCTGGTCAAGCACGAGGGGCTCTCGCTCTCCTCCGACGCTTACGGCTCGGCGTTCTACCTGACCACCGGCTTCCACGGACTGCATGTGACGGGCGGACTCATCGCCTTCCTGCTGGTCCTCGGCCGCACCTACGCGGCCCGGAGATTCACCCACGAGCAGGCGACCGCCGCCATCGTCGTGTCCTACTACTGGCACTTCGTCGATGTCGTCTGGATCGGCCTCTTCGCCACGATCTACATGATCAAGTAGCCGGGCCCGCTCCCGAACCTTCCCGAAGCATCGACGCAGAAGATCCTGACACCGGGGTAATCCGTGAAAAAGCTCTCCGCACGACGACGCCATCCGCTGGCGGCGGTCGTCGTCCTACTCCTCGCGCTGGCGGCCACTGGGGGGCTGTACACCGCGTTCGCGCCCGCGGGCAAGGCGCAGGCCGACGAAACCGCCCAGTCCCTCACCATCGAAGAGGGCAAGAAGCTCTACGCAGTCGGCTGCGCCAGCTGCCACGGCACCGGCGGTCAGGGCACCTCCGACGGCCCCAGCCTGGTCGGCGTGGGCGCCGCGGCCGTCGACTTCCAGGTCTCCACCGGCCGGATGCCGGCCGCGACCTCGCAGGGCGCCCAGGTGCCCCGCAAGAAGAACGTGTACTCCCAGGCCGAGATCGACCAGCTCGCCGCGTACATCGCCTCCCTCGGCTCCGGTCCGGCCGTGCCGACCGAGGAGCAGTACAGCGCCGAGGGTGCCGACATCGGCCGCGGCGGTGAGCTGTTCCGCAACAACTGCGCACAGTGCCACAACTTCACCGGCAAGGGCGGCGCCCTCACCAAGGGCAAGTACGCGCCGACCCTCGAGGGTGTCGACCCGAAGCACATCTACGAGGCCATGCTCACCGGCCCGCAGAACATGCCGTCGTTCCCCGACAGCACGCTGACGGAGCAGAACAAGAAGGACATCATCGCGTACCTGAACGCGGTCAACGGCGATGAGTCGGAGACCCCCGGCGGCATGGAGCTGGGCGGCCTCGGGCCGGTCAGCGAGGGCCTCTTCGCCTGGGTCTTCGGTCTGGGCGCACTGATCGCGGTCGCCGTCTGGGTCGCCGCTCGGACCGCAAAGGCCAAGAAGTCATGAGTAGCCAAGACATGCCAGAAGAGAACCTGCCCGCTGAGCAGGACACCACCCACGGCGCGGTAGGCGTCGCGGACGAGAAGCACCCGTTCGCCGACCCGGGCCTGCCGCCGCACGAACTCCGGGTGCAGGACATCGACGAGCGGGCCGCCAAGCGGTCCGAGCGCGCGGTCTCCCTGCTGTTCACGGTGTCGATGCTGGCCACCATCGGCTTCATCGCCGCGTTCGTGTCGATCCCGGTCGACAAGTCGGTCTACATCTTCCCGTTCGGCCATGTCAGCGCCCTGAACTTCGCGCTGGGCACCACGCTCGGCGTCGCGCTGTTCACCATCGGCGCGGGCGCGGTCCACTGGGCCCGCACCCTGATGTCCGACCACGAGCTGGTCCAGGAGCGGCACCCGGTCGAGGCGTCGCCCGAGCTGCGCGAGACGATCCACGAGGAGTGGCGGCAGGGCTCCCGCGAGTCGCAGCTGGGCCGTCGCAAGCTGCTGCGCAACACCATGCTCGGCGCGCTGACCCTGGTTCCGCTCACCGGTGTCGTCCTGCTGCGCGACCTCGGTCCGCTGCCCGGCACCAAGCTCCGCCACACCCTGTGGAGCAAGGGCAAGCTGCTCGTCAACATGAACACGCACGAGCCGTTGCGGCCCTCGGACATCGCCGTCGGCTCGCTGACCTTCGCCAAGCCCGAGGGCCTGGACGAGCACGCCGAGGACTTCAACAACGAGATCGCCAAGGCCGCCCTGATGATCGTCCGGCTGCAGCCGGGTGACATCAAGGACAAGCGCGAACTCGAGTGGTCGCACGAGGGCATCGTGGCGTACTCCAAGATCTGCACCCACGTGGGCTGCCCGATCTCGCTGTACGAGCAGCAGACCCACCACGTGCTGTGCCCCTGCCACCAGTCCACCTTCGACCTGTCCGACGGGGCCCGGGTCATCTTCGGCCCCGCCGGTCACGCCCTGCCGCAGCTGCGGATCGGCGTGAACGACGAGGGCTACCTCGAAGCGCTCGGCGACTTCGAGGAGCCCGTCGGCCCTGCATTCTGGGAGCGCGGATGAGCACTACCGCCAACACCGAGACCCGCACCCGCGGGAAGGCTCCGGCCGGCGAGCGCCTCGCCGACTGGGCCGACGGCCGGCTGGGGATCTACTCCCTGTCCAAGAACAACATGCGCAAGATCTTTCCCGACCACTGGTCGTTCATGCTGGGTGAGGTCGCGCTCTACAGCTTCATCATCATCATCCTCACGGGTGTGTACCTGACGATGTTCTTCCACCCGTCGATGAACGAGGTGGAGTACCACGGCAGCTACGTCCCCATGCAGGGACAGCTGATGAGTGAGGCGTACAAGTCGACGCTGGACATCAGCTTCGACGTCCGGGGCGGTCTGCTGATCCGGCAGATCCACCACTGGGCGGCGCTGATCTTCCTCGCGGCGATGTTCGTGCACATGATGCGCGTGTTCTTCACCGGCGCGTTCCGCAAGCCGCGCGAGGTCAACTGGCTGTTCGGCTTCACGCTGTTCGTCCTCGGCATGTTCACCGGCTTCACCGGTTACTCGCTCCCGGACGACCTGCTCTCCGGCACCGGTGTCCGCTTCACCCAGGGCGCGATCCTGGCCACGCCGATCATCGGCACGTATCTGTCGATGTTCCTGTTCGGCGGCGAGTTCCCCGGCCATGACTTCGTGGCGCGGTTCTACTCGTTCCACATCCTGCTGCTGCCGGGCATCATGCTCGGTCTGGTGGTCGCCCACCTGATCCTGGTGTGGGTGCAGAAGCACACCCAGTTCGCGGGCGCGGGGAAGACCAACAAGAACGTCGTCGGCATGCCGTTCATGCCGGTCTACGTCGCGAAGGCCGGAGGCTTCTTCTTCCTGGTCTTCGGTGTCATCGCGGTCATCGCGGCGGTCGCGCAGATCAACCCGATCTGGGCCATCGGCCCGTACCGCCCGGACATGGTCTCCACCGGCGCCCAGCCCGACTGGTACATGGGCTTCGCCGAGGGTCTGGTCCGGTACTTCCCGGGCTGGGAGGTCAACTTCTGGGGTCACACGCTCGTCCTGGGCGTGTTCATCCCGCTGGTCCTCTTCGGCCTGGTGCTGGCGGTCTTCGCGGCCTACCCGTTCATCGAGGCCTGGATCACCGGCGACAAGCGCGAGCACCACATCCTGGACCGTCCGCGCAACGCCCCGACGCGTACCGCGTTCGGCGTCGCCTGGATCACGATGTACATGGTCACGCTGGTCGGTGGTGGCAACGACCTCATCGCCACCCACTTCCACCTGTCGATCAACGCGGTCACCTGGTTCGTCCGGATCTTCTTCTTCGCCGGACCGATCATCGCGTTCATCGTCACCAAGCGGATCTGCCTCGGCCTCCAGCGCCGGGACCGCGAGAAGGTGCTGCACGGCCGGGAGACCGGCACGATCAAGCGCCTGCCGCACGGTGAGTTCATCGAGATCCACGAGCCGCTCAGCCAGGACCAGCTGCACACCCTCACGGCGCACGAGCAGTACAAGCCGGTGGAGATCGGCCCGACGGTCGACGAGAACGGTGTGGAGCGCAAGGTGAAGGGCTCCGAGAAGCTGCGCGTCAAGCTCAGCAAGGCGTACTTCAACGAGGAGGCGCAGATCGCCAAGCCCACCGTCGAGGAGTACAAGGAGATCACGAGCGGCCACGGCCACCACTGATCCCGCGTTCGCCACGCCACGCTGAAGGGCCCCCGTCCAGATGGGGTTACCCCCTGCTCCTTGGAGCTTGGGGGAGGACGGGGGCCCTTCGCCGTGCCCGGACCTGGATAGGCTGGGCCCATCGACATCTCTACGACGATCAGGAGCGGCTGATGAGCGCTGTGACCCCCGCTGGAGGCGACACCGCGGCGGGCCGTTCCTGGCCCGCTCTGCTGAACGGCCTGCTGGACGGCCAGGACCTGAGCGCCGACGCCACCGCCTGGGCGATGGACAGGATCATGAGCGGTGAGGCGACGGACGCCCAGATCGCCGGGTTCGCGGTGGCGCTGCGGGCCAAGGGGGAGACCGTCGAGGAGATCTCCGGCCTGGTCCGGACGATGTACGAGCACGCCCATGTGATCGAGGTGCCGGGGGACACCGTCGACATCGTGGGCACCGGCGGCGACGGCGCCAAGACGGTGAACATCTCGACGATGTCCTCGATCGTCATCGCCGGTACCGGCGCGAAGGTCGTCAAGCACGGCAGCCGGGCCGCGTCGTCGGCGTCCGGCGCCTCCGACGTGCTGGAGAAGCTCGGCGTCAATCTGGAGCTGACGCCGCAGCGGGTGGCGGAGGTCGCCGAGGAGGCCGGGATCACCTTCTGCTTCGCGGTGAAGTTCCACCCGGCGCTACGTCATGTGGCCGCCGCCCGCGGCCAGTTGGGCATCCGGACGACCTTCAACTTCCTCGGCCCGCTCACCAACCCGGCGAAGGTGCGGGCGCAGGCCGTGGGGGTCGCCTCGCTCCGGATGGCACCGATCATGGCCGGGGTGCTCGCCGAGCGCGGCAACTCCTCCCTCGTCTTCCGCGGCGACGACGGCCTGGACGAGCTGACCACCACCTCGACCTCGCGGGTGTGGGTCGTCCGGGACGGCAAGGTCACCGAGGAGGCCTTCGACCCGGCGGACGTCGGCATCGCCCGGGTGCCCGTGGAGGCGCTGCGCGGCGCCGACGCCTCCTACAACGCCGAGGTCGCCCGGCGGCTCCTGGACGGTGAGCGGGGTCCGGTGCGGGACGCCGTACTGCTCAACTCGGCGGCGGCGCTCGCGGCGCTGGAGCCGGAGGACGGGCCGCTGGTGGACCGGATCCGGTTCGGCATGGAGAAGGCGGCGGAGTCCATCGACTCGGGCGCGGCCAAGCGCACCCTGGACCGCTGGGTGGCGATCAGCAACGCGTGAGTTCCGCAAGGGCGCGGTCCATTATCCGGACCGCGCCCTTGCGTACCGAAGATCGTATGGCAGGATGCTGTACCAGGTCATGAGTGACAGCTGTTAGGCCCCGGCTGGCTGTCCGGCAACCCTCCGTCCGTGGCGGGGTGCCCCGGGTGAGGACCAGGCCGTGAACAGCAAGGTTCATGGCAAGCGCGGTCGTCGAGGAGTTCTTCCGTGAGCCAGCGAATGCGATAGGGCCGCCGAGCCCCGCCTCCGCGCACCTCTTCTCCTTCTCTCTTTCCTGTCACGGGAGTTCGCCATGTCCGTCGCCACATCCGTTTGTGCCCCGCTGCCCGTTCTGGGTGGGGATGTCATCGTTCCTCTCGCCGATGGGCGCGAGGTGCCCTACGCCGCCCTCGACTACGCCGCCAGCGCGCCCGCGCTGCAGCGGGTCTGGGACGACGTCGCCGCGTACGCGCCGTACTACGGGAGCGTGCACCGGGGGGCCGGGTACCTGTCGCAGCTGTCGACCGAGCTGTTCGAAAAGGCGCGGCGGACCGTCGCCGGGTTCCTCGGGTGCCGGGAGGACGACCAGGTGGTGTTCACGCGGTCGACCACCGACTCCCTCAACCTGCTCGCCGCCGCCCTGCCCGAGGGGTGCCAGGTCTTCGTGTTCGAGACCGAGCACCACGCCGCCCTGCTGCCCTGGCGGCACGCCCGGGTCAGCTGTCTGCCCGCCCCGCGCGGTCCGCGCGAGGCCGTGGCCCTCCTGGAGCGCGCCCTGGCCGACCGTGACCCGCACGGCCCCGCCCTGGTCTGTGTCACCGGCGCCTCCAACGTCACCGGCGAGCTGTGGCCGGTGGCCGAGCTGGCCGCCGCCGCGCACGCGCACGGCGCCCGGATCGTCCTGGACGCGGCCCAGCTCGCCCCGCACCACCCGGTGAGCGTCCGTGACCTGGACGTGGACTGGGTCGCCTTCTCCGGGCACAAGCTGTACGCGCCCTTCGGCTCCGGTGTGCTGGCCGGGCGCGCCGACTGGCTGCGGGACGCCGAGCCGTACCTCGCGGGCGGCGGCGCCAGCCGCAGTGTCGTCCGGCGCCCGGACGGGGGAGTGGAGGTGGCCTGGCACGAGGGCGCCGCCCGGCACGAGGCGGGCTCGCCCAACGTCATCGGCGCCCACGCCATCGCCTCGGCCTGCCAGGCGCTCACCGAAGCGGGCTTCGAGAACCTGGTCGCGAGGGAGCGCCACCTGATCGACCGGGTCCGCGCGGGTCTGGCCGATGTGCCCGGGGTCAGGTTCCTGTCCCTCTTCGGCGCCGACGCCCCGCGCGTGGGCGTGCTCTCCTTCGTCGTCGACGGCTGGGACAGCGCCGACTTCGCCACCGCCCTGTCCACCGGGTACGGCATCGGGGTGCGCGCGGGCCTGTTCTGCGCCCACCCGCTGGTCCGCACCCTGCTGGGCGGCGACCCGGCGGCCGAGGGCGACTGCGAGACCCCCGGCGACCTCAACGCCGTCCGCGTCAGCTTCGGCGCGGGCACCCCGGACGAACACGTCGACCGATTCGTACGGGCCGTGCGCGAGCTGGTGGCCACGCCGTGCGGTCAGCGCACGGCGGACGGCAGGCGGGTGCCCGCGACCGCCGGGTGAGTCGGCAGCCGGGCGCCCAGCAGGATTATCCGTACGGCGCGTTCGGTGGCGTCGGTGAGCAGCTCGGCGCCCCGCACCAGCGCCTCGGCCAGCTCCATCGGCGCGGGCACGATCCCGTGGCAGGCGTCCACCCCCGGCACCTCGTGGGCGCCCTCGCCAAGGGTCCCGGCCAGGGCGAGGACCGGGCGCCCGGACAGCTTGGCGCGCCGGGCCACCTCGGCGGGGACCTTCCCGCGCGGCGTCTGGTGGTCCAGGGCGCCCTCGGCGGTGATCACCAGGTCGGCGCGGGCCAGCCGGGCGTCCAGGTCCAGATGGCCGAGGAGCACCTCGAAGCGCGGCAGCAGCCGGGCGCCCAGCGCGGCGAGCCCGGCGCCGAGCCCGCCCGAGGCGCCGGTGCCCGGCCCCTGCCGCAGGTCGGTGCCGGGCGGGGCGAGGTCGCGGGTCAGGACGTACGCGAAGTTCTCCAGCCCGGCCGACAACTGCTCGACCTGCGCGGGTGTGGCGCCCTTCTGCGGGCCGAAGACCCGGGCCACTCCGCGCTCGCCGCACAGCACGTTGTACGGGTTGCAGGCGACGCGCAGCTCCGTGTCCCGTAGCCGGGGGTCGAGGCCGGAGGCGTCGACGCGGACGAGTCGGACCAACTCCCGTCCGCCGTGCGGGAGTTCGCGGCCGTCGGCGTCCAGTAGCCGGGCGCCGAGCGCCTGGAGCGCGCCCGCGCCGCCGTCCGAGGTGCCGGAGTCGCCGCAGCCGACGAGGATCCGCCGCACGCCGGTGTCCAGGGCGGCGCGGAGGAGTTCGCCGACGCCGTACGTGGTGGTGGCGCCGGGGTCGCGCAGGGCCCGGGGGACGAGGGAGAGTCCGGCCACGGCCGCCATCTCCACCACGGCGGTCCCGTCGGTGCCGAGCAGGGCGAAGTGGGTGCCCAGGCGGGCGCCGACGGGGCCGGTGGCGGTCACGGCGACCAGCCGCCCCCCGGTGGCGGCGGCGAGCGCGGCGGCGGTGCCCTCGCCCCCGTCCACCAGGGGGACCGGGTCGATCTCGGCCTCCGGCAGTACCCGGCGCACCCCGGCGGTGATGGCGTCGGCGGCGGCCTCGGCGGACAGGGACTCCTTGAAGCCACTGGGGGCCACGACGACTCGTTCCAGCACGGCGGTCTCCTTCAGGGAATGCGGGGAATGCAGGGAATGCAGGAATGCAGGGACCTCAGGGACCTCAGTGAACTCAGGGACGACGAGGTCACGGGGTCACGGGCACGCCGAGCAGCGGCCACACCGCGACGGCGAAGAACAGCACCAGCGCGGCGGTCAGCGGCGCCAGCACGACGGACAGCCGCAGCAGGTCACGCGGGGTGTAGGTGGGGGTGCCGGGCAGCTCGGCGAAGAGGGCGACCGGCTTGGCGGAGGCGGGCAGGGTGTGGCAGAACCCGGCCGCCGCGGTGGACGCCAGCGCCGCCGCGACGGGGTTGACCCCGGCGGCCACGGCGGCGGCGACCACCAGCGGCACGAGCACCGAGGAGCGTGCCGAGCGGGACTGGAGCGCCAGGTGCGCCACCGTGCTGACCGCCACGACGACCGCCAGGAAGGCGACCGGCCCGACGCCCTCGGGCAGCCCGGAGACCAGCCACCCGGCGGCCCCGGAGTCGGTGAGCGCGACGCCCATCGCCATGGTCGCGGCCATGAACAGGAGCAGCGGCCAGGGGACCGTCCGCAGCGCGTCCTTCAGGCGTACGGTGCCCAGCGCGGGGGAGGCGGCGACGACCGCGCCGATCAGCGCCACCACCGCGGGCGGCACCCGGTGCAGCGGCTCGGTGCACCACAGCACCACCACGGTCGCCAGCAGCAGGGCGCAGCGGCTCTCGGCGGGGGTCAGCGGACCGGTGACGGGACTGTCGCTGTGGCGCTGGATCTCCTCGGCGGTGATGTGGACGGGGCCGCGCCGGTCCGCGCGCCGGGTGGTGGTCAGCAGGACGGTCTCGGCGGCGAGGTGGGAGGAGACCACCGCCAGCGGCAGCCCGAGCAGCAGCCACTCGGTGAAGCCGACGCGTTCCCCGGCGGCCTCCCACAGCACCGACACGGTGATCAGATGGGCGCCCGCGCCGATCAGGGTCGCCACCGCCGACAGCAGGATCACGGTCGGGAAGAGCAGCGCCAGCATCACCACCAGCCGTCGGCGGTCGGCGAGCGCCTTGGCCAGGGCCAGGAACACCGGCAGCGCGAGCGCGGCCCGGCCGGAGGTGGCGGGCACGGCGAACGCGGTGACGACCAGCGCGGCCGTCGTCAGATGCGTCAACTGCCGTACGGTGCGGGCCCCGCCGACCAGGAACGCCGCCGCCCGGCCCGCGAGCCCGGTCCGGGTGACCGCCGCCGCCAGCACGAAGGCGCAGATCAGCAGCCATACGGTGGGGTCGCCGAGGGTGCCGAAGAGGGTGTCGCTGCTGATCACGCCGGTGGCGGTGAGCGCGAGTCCGGCGCCCAGCGCGATATAGGTGTCGTCGACCGGGGTGCCGATCCAGGCGCAGGTCGCCAGCGCGAACACGGCGAGGGTGAGGCGCGCGTCGCCGCCCAGGGAGGGGAAGTTGGCCGGTACCGCCAGCAGGGCGCACAGGGAGAGCGCCGCGCACAGGGCGATGGCCGACCGTGGGTTGAGTGTCACGTCATCGAGCGTTCACCCGGGCGGTGAGCGGTCGATGAGCCGGACATGAAGAGGATTTCACGCCGAGAGGCGGTAACCCATCCCCCGTACCGTCTCCACCCGCTGCGCGCCCAGCTTCTTGCGCAGGGCGCGCACGTACACGTCCACGATGTTCGAGCCGGGGTCGAAGTCGTAGCCCCACACGTGGGAGAGGATCTGCTCGCGGGAGAGCACCTGCCCCGGATGGCGCAGGAACAGCTCGAGCAGCACGAATTCACGGGCCGTCAGGTCGACGGTCCGCTCGTCGGCGCGGGCGCGACGGGTGCGCAGATCGAGACTGAGCGAGCCGGACCGCAGCACCGTCACCTCCGGCGCCCTGGCCGCCGTACGCAGCCGCAGGCGTACCCGGGCGAGCAGTTCCTCGAAGCGGAACGGTTTGGTCATCCAGTCGTCGGCGCCGCCCTCCAGACCGGCGACGGTGTCCCGTACGGAGTCCCGCGCGGTCAGCACGATCACGGGGACGGTGACGCGGGCCTCGCGCAGTTCGCGCAGCACCGTGAAGCCGTCCCGGCCGGGCAGCCCGATGTCCAGCACCACCAGGTCGAAGCCGCCGGTCAGGGCGTACTCGTAGGCGGTGTCGCCGTCGCCGACGACGGTGGTGGTGAAGCCGTTGGAGTGCAGACCCTTCTGGACGAAGGACGCGATGCGTTCCTCGTCCTCGACGATGAGGATCCGGTTCATGTGGGTGCCTCTTCCAGGGTGAGTACGAAGGTGGCGCCGCCGCCCTCGGTGGGGCGCAGGCTCACTCGGCCGCCGTGTCCCTCGGCGATCGCCTTGACGATCGACAGACCGAGCCCGGCGCCGGAGCCGCGGGCGCCGCGACGGGCCGTGCCGCGCCGGAACCGCTCGAAGATCAGCTCGCTGTCCTGCGGCTGGACGCCGGGACCGCTGTCGGCGACGTACAGCTCGACACGGCCGCCGTCGGCGCGGGAGCCGATGCGGATGGTCTGGCCGGGGGCGGTGTGCTGCACGGCGTTCTGCGCCAGCTGCACCATCGCCTGGGTGATCCGCTGCGCGTCGAGCGTGGTCTCACGGTCGGCGACCTCGGCGAGCTGCCAGTCGCGGGGGCCGAGGGTGCGGGCCTTGACGTAGACGTCGGCGGTGAGTTCGGCGAGCTGGACCGGTTCGGGGGTGACGAAGTCGGGCCGTTCGGCCTTGGCGAGCAGCAGCAGATCCTCGACGATCCGGCTCATCCGGTCCAGCTCGTCGGTGACCAGCCGGACGGTCTCCTCCCGCTCGGCCGGGTCGTCGCCCATCAGCTCCAGATGACCGCGCACGATGGTGATCGGGGTGCGCAGTTCGTGCCCGGCGTCGTCGACGAACCGCCGCTGCGCGGCGAAGGCGCGCTCCAGCCGGTCCAGCATCGCGTTGAACGTCTCGGCGAGGGCGGCGATGTCGTCGTGGCCGCGCACCGGGATACGGCGGGTGAGGTCCTGCTCGGTGAGCTGCGCCGCCGCGCCGCGCACCAGTCGCACGGGGTGCAGGATCCGTCCGGCGACCACCCATCCGATGCCGGTGGTGAGCAGCAGGGCGACGCCGGAGATGGCGAGCAGGATGCGGAAGACGTCGTCCGCGCCCTCCTGCTCGCGCCCGGGGTGGAAGGCGACGACGAACGCGGCGTCCGGTGCACTGCCGTGCCGCGCGATCTCGACCTTGGCCCAGCGGATCTCGCCGTCGGGCCGGTCCAGGGTGCCGGAGGAGTGCGGCGAGTCGAAGACACGGCGGCGGGCCTCGGCGTCCCGGTGCAGCGGGAGCGCCACCGGAATGCTCCGTGGCTGACTGATCTGCGCGGGGTCCGGCTCGCCCGCCCGCTGCACGAGCCCGATCAGCTCCTCGTCGGGATCGGCGTACTGCCGCTCCAGGAACACGTACAGCAGCCGGTGCGGGTCGGTGAAGGGCCGACCGTTCTGCGGATCGAGCCCCCGTTCCTCGAAGTTGGCGAACTCACCCGTCTCCTGCGCGAGCAGACCGCTGACCCGGTGGTCGACATCCCTGAGCAGGATCGTGCGGGTGGTCGCCGCGACCGACCCGAGCGCGACCGTCATCACGAGCAGCAGCCAGAGCAGAATCCGGACCCGGGCGGAGATCCGGCGCCGGGGGCGGTCAGCCGTCGTCACCGGTGCCGTCGTCACCGGTGCCGTCGTCGTCCCGGCCGTGTCCGTCGTCGTCATCGTCGTCGTCACCCGTGGGGCTGTCGGCGGTCACCGGGGGCCGGGACACGACCTCGTCGTCCGGCACCGACGCGGAAGGGCTCGGCGAGGGCGAACCGCTCTCCAGCTCCACGGCGGGCGGCACCTTCGGCGGGTCGGGGCTGTCGGTCAGCGCGAAGCTCGTCGCGGCGATACCGAGCGGGATGAGCACGACAGCGGCGAGCGCCGCCATCCGGCGGGAGAAGACCATGCCTCGACAGTGCGCCCGGGGGCCGTGGGTGGGATGAGCGGCGGATGAAGAACTCTTCATCTGGTGAGTGCGGGGGAGGGGGGGTGCCGCTCGGCGTGGGCGCTCGGCCCGACCGGTCGCCCGCCCTAGCTGTCCAGCCCGATCGCGAACGCCGCCTCCAGGTCGTGCTGGGAGTACGTCCGGAAGGCCACGTGCGTGTCCGTCGCCTCGACGCCCGGGATCTTGCTGATGCGGCCGGGGATGACCTCCGCCAGGTCCTCGTGCTCACGCACCCGCACCATCGCGATCAGGTCGTACGTGCCCGTCACGGAGAAGACCTCGCTGACGCTCTCCAGGGAGGCGATCTGCTCGGCGATCTCGGGGATCCGGTCCACGCTGGTCTTGATGAGGACGATCGCGGTGATCACGGCTGGTTCTCTCCCTCGGGGGCCGGAGCTGGGGGCGCCTTCACTCTAGTCGTACGGCCGAAGCGGGCCCACGCGAAGCAGAAGCCGAGGCCGAAGCCCAGGAGGTGGGCCAGATAGGCCACGCCCGGCCCCTGGGTGGCCCGCCCCGCCGCCAGCCACTGGAGGGCCGCCCAGAAGGGCAGCACGACCCAGGCGGGGAACCGTACCGGCAGGAAGAACAGGAACGGCAGGAGACTGGTGACCCGGGCGTCGGGGAAGAGGAACAGGAACGCGCCGAGGACCGCCGAGATCGCGCCGGACGCGCCGACCAGCGACTGCTGGGAGTCGGCGTTGGCGGCCGCGTAGCCCAGCAGGGCGAGGCAGCCGCAGCCGAGGTAGAAGAGGGTGAACTGCACGCGGCCCATCCGCTCCTCGGTCATCGCGCCGAAGACGTAGAGGAAGAGCATGTTGCCGAGCAGATGCACCCAGCTGCCATGGACGAAGAGGGCCGTCGCGGGGGTGAGAACGGCACGGGCGGAACCCTCGAACAGATCTGCGGGGACGACGCCCCAGCGCCGGAAGTAGGCGCGCTGCGCGATGAGCAGTTCGTCCCCGGAGCCGTACGCCGGACTCAGGCCCGAGGCGGGGCCCGCCAGGAAGATCAGGCAGCACAGGGCGATCAGTGTGTGGGTCACCGGCGCGGTCGGCCGCCGCATCGATCTGCTCGCCCTGAGGGCCACCGTGCTCCAAGCGCTGATCATGGACATAGAGCATGACGTAACGGGACGCGCACGCACAGATCGCCTCGCCGCCGCGAGCGGGCGGGCGTCGGGTCCCCGCCAGGCCGTAGGGTTACGTGCCACATGCGCCGGGGAAACTGGCGCATCACGGAAACTAGAAGGAGAGAACAGGCGCGATGACGGTTCCCCTGCCGACCGCCACGACGCGGTGGCGCTGCACCCTGTGCGGCAACCTCACCCGCTTCGACGTGACGCGCTCGTCGAAGGTCGTCGAGTACGTCCACCTCGACCTGGCCGGTGCGCCCAAGGTCGAGGAGCGCGAGGTGGTCAGTGAGACCATCGAGTCGGTGCGCTGTCGCTGGTGCAACGCGGTGGACCAGGTGGAGCTGGTGGACAGGCCGGGAGCCGACTCCTGATCGGGAGGCGGCCCCGTACGGACATTGAGGTGTGACGGATGGTGGAGACCACAGGCGGGGGGCCGGGCGACGGCGCCGCTGAGGTGCTCGACCGTCCGCTGCCCGAAGCGGTGCGCCGCAAGGTCGTACAGATCGTCGCCGACGGCTTCGGCGGGCTGACCGTGGCCGAACTGCCCGCACAGCTCAGGCAGTACGCCCGGTTCGCCCCGAACCGTCGCGCCAAGTTCGCGGGCAACGCGATGGCCGCGGCGCTGGAGACCGATCCGCTGTTCCGCCAGCGCATCGGCGAGAAGCTGAGAGAGGCGCAGCCGGAGCTGACCGGCGCCCTCGACTCCGGCTCACCGCCCCCGGCCGCGGACCCGCTGGACGTGGCGTCCGCGGCCTACGTGCTGCGCCCGACCGGCTGGGTGAAGCTGGTGACCGCCGCCGGTGAGGAGGCCCAGCGGGCGGACGCCGAGCGCGCCGACGAGGAGAGCCGCGCCGAGCTGGAGCGGCTGCGCGCCGAACTCACCGCCGCCCGGGAGCAGACCCGCACCGAGACCGAGCGGCTGCGTGCCGAACTGGACGGCGCGAAGAAGGAAGCCGAATCGCTTCACCGCAAGCTGCGCGCCGCCCTCAGCGACGTCAAGCGCGGCGAGGCGGCGCTGCGCAGGATCCAGGGCGAGATGGAGACGGTCCGCGCCGAGGGCCAGACCCAGGTGTCCGCCGCGGAGAGCGAGACCCGGCGTCTGAAGGCCCGGCTCGGCGAGGCGGAGGCCGCCCTCGAGGCCGCCCGGCGCGCCGCCCGTGAGGGCCGCAGCGTCGAGGACATGCGGGTGCGGCTGCTGCTCGACACCGTGCTGGACGCGGCCCAGGGGCTGCGCCGGGAGCTGGCGCTGCCACCGGTCTCCGTACGCCCCGCCGAGACCGTGGACGCGGTCGAGCCGGGCCGGATGACACCGAAGGACATCGCCGCCCGCGCGCTGTCCGAGCACGACCCGGCGATCCTCGACCAGTTGCTGGCGCTGCCCCAGGTCCATCTGGTCGTCGACGGCTACAACGTCACCAAGACCGGCTACCCCCAGATGCCCCTGGAGCAGCAGCGGCTGCGGCTGCTCGGCCAGCTCTCCCAGCTCGCCGCGCAGACCGGCGCCGAGGTGACCTGTGTCTTCGACGGGGCCGAACTGGTCGCGCCGGTGCTGCTCGCGCCGCCGCGCGGGGTGCGGGTGCTGTTCTCCAAGCCCGGCGTCACCGCCGACGAACTGATCCGGCAACTGGTGCGCGCCGAGCCGCCGGGCCGACCGGTCATCGTCGCCTCCACGGACCGCGAGGTCGCCGACGGGGTGGCCCGGGCGGGCGCGCGCCCGGTGGCGTCGGCGGTTCTCCTCAAGCGCCTCTCCTGACGCTCTCCCGCACGCGGCTTTCCTGACGTTCACCCCAACCGCAACGTTCAGGCGTCATGCCGGAATTGATGGGGTTGCGGTGCAGCACTGTGTCAGGGGCGTATCACTGGTTGTGACCCAAGTGCAAAGAATGAGCGCTGTGACGAGATTTTTCAGCTCAGAATTTGAACTGATCACAACTGGGTCACTAGGGTCTGGCCTCGAACCTCCGAGCGGGCAGTAACTCACATGAAGGAGTCCGCCTCCGTGGCGTCCCACCGTCGACCCAAGCAGCCGAGCCGCACGCGCGTGACCGTGCTGACCACGGCAGCCGCCGCAGCCGTCGCCCTCAGCTCCCAGGCGGCCAACGCCGCCCCCAGTGAGAAGCCGAGCAAGGACGAGGTCAAGGCGAAGGTCGACAAGCTCTACGAAGAGGCGGAGCACGCTACCGAGAAGTACAACGGCGCCAAGGAGAAGCAGGAGAAGCTCCAGAAGGAGATCTCCACCATCCAGGACAACGTCGCCCGCGGTCAGGAGGAGCTGAACGACCTGCGCGACGGCCTCGGTTCGATGGCCAGCGCCCAGTACCGCAGCGGTGGCATCGACCCCTCCGTGCAGCTGTTCCTCTCCGCCGACCCGGACGACTACCTCGACAAGGCCTCCACGCTCGACCAGTTGAGCGGCCAGCAGGTCGAGGCGCTGAAGAAGATCCAGGTCAAGCAGCGCGAACTCGCCCAGCAGCGCTCCGAGGCCTCCGGCAAGCTCAAGGACCTCTCCTCCACCCGGACCGAACTGGGCAAGAAGAAGTCCGAGGTGCAGGCCAAGCTCGCCGAGGCGCAGAAGCTGCTCAACACGCTCACCGCCGCCGAGAAGGCCGCCCTCGCCGCCGAGGAGGAGCGCGCCACCCGCGCCAGCGAGCGCACCGCCCTCACCACGCCCAGCGCCCCCGCCACGGGCCGGGCGGCCTCGGCCTACTCGGCCGCCCAGAGCAAGATCGGCTCGCCCTACGTCTACGGCGCCAGCGGCCCCTCGTCCTTCGACTGCTCCGGCCTCACCTCCTGGGCCTTCGCGCAGGCTGGCATAGCCATCCCGCGCACCTCGCAGGCGCAGGCCAGCGCGGGCCCCCGCATCTACTCGCAGAGTGACCTCCAAGTCGGCGACCTGGTCTTCTTCTACGGCGACCTGCACCACGTCGGCTTCTACGCGGGCAACGGCCAGGTCCTGCACGCCCCGCGCACCGGGACCGTCGTGCGCTACGAGTCGATCAACAACATGCCGTACCAGTTCGGCGTGCGCATCTGAGCCCGGTCCAAGATCGGGACACGATGCCGCCCGTTCGGGCGAATTCACGCGACCCCCGATGACCCCACGCCCCGCCGGTGACCTGCGTCAGTGGCGGGGCGTCACCGTGCGTGCCCGCCAAGGTCTTTGGCCGCGCCCCCGCCACGGGGCTACTGTCTGCCGCGTTTCCCTGTCCGCAAGCGGAAGGAGCACGGCTTCCCGTGGGGTCCCATCGCCGCCAACCGGCCTCCGGTTTCAACCGGGGTGCCGCCGTCGCGGTCTCCGTCCTGTCGGCCGCCGCGGCCGCCCTCGGCGCCCTGCCGGCGCTCGCCGCGCCGCACGACGACACCCGCGCCGAGGTCGACCGCCTCTACGCGCAGGCCGAGAAGGCCACCGAGGACTACAACAAGGCCCATGAGCGCACCGACGCGCTGCGCGACGAGGTCGGCGCCGTCCAGGACCGCGTCGCCCGCCAGCAGGAGCACATCAACTCCCTGCGGGAGACGCTCGGTTCACTGGCGGGCGCCCAGTACCGCTCCGGCGGTCTCGACCCCTCCATGGAGCTGCTGTTCTCCGCCGACCCGGCCGACTACCTCGACAAGGCCTCCGTCCTGGACCGCATCAGCGTCCACCACGCGGGCAAACTGGCCGACCTCCAGGAAGCCATGCGCGAACTCTCCCAGGACCGTGCCGAGGCCACCCGCTCCCTCGGTGAACTCGAGAAGAGCCGGAAGGCGGTCGCCGCGCACAAGCGCACCGTCGAGCGGAAACTCGCCAAGGCCCGCCAGCTCCTCAACTCCCTCCCGGACGAGGACCGCGACGCCTACGACCGCACCTCCCGCTCCGGCCGCACCGACCTGCCCGACCTCGGGAACGCCGTCCCGGCCTCGGGCCGCGCCGCCGCCGCGGTCGCCGCCGCCCGCTCCGCGCTCGGCAAGCCGTACGTCTGGGGCGCGGCCGGGCCCGGCGGCTTCGACTGCTCGGGCCTGATGCACTGGTCCTACGCCCAGGCCGGGGTCGCCCTGCCGCGCACCTCCCAGGGCCAGCGGTACGCCGGACAGCAGGTACCGCTCTCCCAGGCCCGCCCCGGCGATCTGGTGACCTACCGCTCCGACGCCAGCCATGTCGCGATGTACATGGGCAACGGCCAGGTGATCCACGCCCCCTACCCCGGTGCGCCGGTGCGCTACGACCCGGTCGGGATGATCCCGGGCGCGACGGTCACCAGGATCTAGGGGCTGGCGGGCCGCTCGTACCCCCGTACGATCGGACAGATGGCTGGTCGAGGGCGGGCGCCCGGGTTCGGGGTGCTGATATCCGCGGTGGTGGCGGTCTGTGCGCTGCTCGTGTCCCTGGTGGGGTGCGGCGGGGGGTCGGCGTCCGACCGGGCCGAGGGGGAGGTGCGGCGGCTGCTGGACCGCAGGGCCGCCGCCGTGCTCGACCGGGACCTGGCGGCGTACCGGAGCACGGGCAGCACGGTCGGGTTCGGGAACCTGCGGTCGGTGCCGCTGGCCGCCTGGTCCTACGAGCTGACCGGGCTGCGGCTGACCGGCGACACCGCCACCGCGGACGCCCGGCTGCGCTACCGCCTCGACGGCTACGACCCCGCGCCGGTCGTCACGGGCCGGGTGCTGAAGCTGGCCCGGGACGCGGACGGAGCGTGGGACGTGGTCTCCGACCGGCCCGCGCACCAGTCCGCCCAGCAGCCCTGGGACCAGGGCCCGGTGCGGACCGTCCGCGGTGAACGCAGCCTGGTGCTGGGCATCGGACAGTCCCCCGAGGAGCTGCGCGGCTACGCCGAGCTGGCGGACCGGGCGGTTCCGGCGGTGACCGAGGCCTGGGGGACCCGGTGGAGCCGACGCGTCGTGGTCGTCGTACCGGAGTCGCTCGACGACATGGCGGCCCTGCTCGGCTCGCCCGCCTCCGCCTACCGGGGCATCGCCGCGGTGACCACCGGCGAGGTCGGTGCCCGGGCCACCGCGGACCGGATCATCGTCAACCCGGACGCGTACGGCGTCCTCGGCGCCGTCGGCCGACAGGTCGTCCTCACCCACGAGACCACCCATGTCGCCACCCGCGCCCACACCCACGCCGCCACCCCGCTGTGGCTGTCCGAGGGGTACGCGGACTGGGCCGGGTACCGCGGCACCGGCCGCACCCCCGCCGAGGCCGCGCCGGAGCTGGCCCGCACGGTCGCCGAGGGCCGGGGCCCGCGTCGGCTGCCCACCGACGAGGACTTCGCCTTCACCGGCGACGCCGCCGCCCTCGCGCAGGCCTACGAGGGCGGCTGGCTGGCCTGCAGGCTGATCGCCGAGAACTGGGGCGAGGACCGGCTCGGGGAGTTCTACCGGGCCGTGGGCGCGCACCCGCGGCGGGCGGGGGCGGTGGAGGGCGCGCTGCGCGAGGTGCTGGGCATCACGCCCGAGGAGTTCACCGAGCGGTGGCGGGCGTATCTGCGGGTTCAGTTCGGCTGACCGGGGCCACCGGTTCCACGGCCTCCGGCCGGGTCGTCGCGCGCCACAGCTCGCGGGCCGCGAGGACGGTGGCCAGGACCAGCAGGCCGTTGCGGACGAACAGCAGGGTGACGCCGAGCGCGTCGCTGGCCACGACATGGGCGAACCACAGCGGGAACTCCAGCGTCGTCACCAGGCACGCGGTCAGCACCAGGACGGCCGGGCGGTGCATCCTGCTCGCCCGGAAGCCCAGGCAGACCGCGGCCAGACCGACCAGCCACACCAGGTACTGGGGGCTGATCACCCGGCTGGTGACCGTGAACAGCAGCACCGCCACGAAGGCCGCGTCCGCCGCCGTGTGCGGCAGGAACCGCACCGCCAGCATCCGCCACACCAGCAGCCAGCCGAAGGCCATCCCGGTCAGCGTCAGCGCGACCGTGCTGACGGTCTGCACGTGCGGCCCGAGGAACTCCACCGAGCCGTAGTTCAGCAGGACCCGGCCCTCCCAGCCGAAGTGCCGGGCCACATGGAAGACCAGCGCGCCCAGCGACTCCACCTCGGTGCCCCGGTCGCGCTGGAAGGTCAGGAACGCGAACGCGCCCGGCATGGTCAGCGTGAACAGCGCCGCGATCACCCCCGCCGTCACCGCCGCCGCGGCCCACGCCCGCCGCCGCACCACACCCACCAGCAGCATCGCGGGCCACACCTTCAGCATCGCCCCGAACGCCGCCAGCGCGCCCAGCACCCGGGGCCGCCGGACGCCCGCGAGCAGCGCGGCCACCGCCACCGCGGTCACCATCACGTCGTAGCGCGCGTACACCGTCGGCCCGAGCAGCGGCACGCCCACCACCCACACCCAGGCGCCGCGCGGGGTGCGGCCCGGCCGGGTGCCGGAGTAGGTCAGCAGGGCGAGCACCGCGAGGTCGGCGAGGACGACCAGGACGTAGAAGGCCTCCGCGTAGCCGAGGAAGGGCAGCAGCGCGGGGGAGAGGATCGCCAGCGCGGCGGCGGGCGGGTACTGCCAGGTGACGTCGTCCAGAGGGAACGTTCCGCCGCGCAGCGTCTCGTACCAGCCGTGGTAGATCACCGAGACATCGCCGGTGACGTCAGGACCGGGGAAGACGAACACCTTGAAGACGAAGAGGAGCAGCAACAGCCGGGTCGGCACCCAGACCGCGGGCAGCGCCAGCAGCCCACGCGGCCGCACATCCGTCTTCTCCACCTGAGCCCCTGCTTCCGTCCCGCGCGGCCGTGCCGAGCTGTGAGTCTACGTTGGGTAGGGTCGGCCTCGATGCGCAAGACCCTCATCGTCACCAACGACTTCCCGCCCCGCCCCGGCGGCATCCAGGCATTCCTGCACAACATGGCGCTGCGCCTCGATCCCGAGCGGCTCGTGGTCTACGCCTCCACCTGGAAGCGCACCCGCGAGGGCGTCGAGGCCACCGCCGCCTTCGACGCGGAGCAGCCCTTCACCGTCGTACGCGACCGTACGACGATGCTGCTGCCGACGCCCGCCGCCACCCGGCGGGCCGTGGGCCTGCTGCGGGAACACGGGTGCACGGCGGTGTGGTTCGGGGCGGCGGCACCGCTCGGGCTGATGGCGCCCGCGCTGCGCCGGGCCGGGGCCGAGCGGCTGGTGGCCACCACCCACGGGCACGAGGCCGGATGGGCGCAACTGCCCGCCGCCCGGCGCCTGTTGCGCCGCATCGGCGACTCCACCGACACCCTCACCTACCTCGGCGAGTACACCCGCTCCCGGATCGCCGCCGCGCTGAGCGACGGGGCGGCCGGGCGGATGGCCCAACTGCCGCCCGGCGTCGACGAGAAGACCTTCCACCCCGGCTCCGGCGGCGCCGAGGTCCGCGCCCGGCTCGGGCTCACCGACCGGCCGGTGGTGGTGTGCGTCTCCCGGCTGGTGCCGCGCAAGGGCCAGGACACCCTGATCCTCGCCATGCCGCGGATACTCACCGTCCAGCCCGACGCCGTCCTGCTGATCGTCGGCGGCGGCCCCTACGACAGGCAGCTGCGCCGTCTCGCCGCGGAGACCGGAGTCGCCGCGTCGGTGCGCTTCACCGGGGCCGTGCCCTGGAGCGAGCTGCCCGCGCACTTCGGCGCCGGGGACGTCTTCGCCATGCCGTGCCGGACCCGGCGCGGCGGACTCGACGTCGAGGGCCTCGGCATCGTCTACCTGGAGGCCTCCGCGACCGGGCTGCCCGTGGTCGCCGGGGACTCCGGCGGCGCCCCCGACGCCGTCCTGGACGGGGAGACCGGCTGGGTGGTGCGCGGCGGCTCGGTGGAGGACACCGCCGACCGGATCACCACCCTCCTCGGCGACGACGGGCTGCGCCGTCGGATGGGGGAGCGGGGGCGGCGGTGGGTCGAGGAGAGGTGGCGGTGGGAACTGCTCGCGGAGCGGCTGGAGAAGCTGCTCTGACCGTGCCCCGGGCCGCTACTTCGCGTAGATCGCCTCGATCTCGGACGCGAAGTCCTTCGCCACCACGTTCCGCTTGAGCTTCAACGACGGCGTGAGATGGCCGGAGTCCTCCGTGAACTGCGAGCCCAGCACGCGGAACTTGCGCACCGACTCCGCCTTGGACACCGCCGCGTTGCCGTCGTCGACCGCCGACTGCACCGCCGCCAGCAGGTCCGCGTCGTCGCGCAGGGACGCCGCGGTGGAACCCGCCGGTTTGCCGTGCTCGGCCGCCCAACGGCCCAGGAACTCCTCGTCGATGGTGATCAGCGCGCCCACGAACGGCCGCCCGTCGCCCACCACCATGCACTCGGCGACCAGCGCGTGTGCCCGGATGCGGTCCTCGATCACGGCCGGGGCGACGTTCTTGCCGCCCGCCGTCACCAGGATCTCCTTCTTGCGGCCGGTGATCCGCAGATAGCCGTCCTCGTCGAGGGTGCCGATGTCACCGGAGTGGAACCAGCCGTCCGCCAGCGCCTCCGCGGTGGCCTGCGGGTTGTTCCAGTACTCCTTGAAGATGTGCTCGCCGTGCAGCAGCACCTCGCCGTCGTCGGCGATCCGCACCACCGAACCGGGCAGCGGCTGGCCGACCGTGCCGATCTTCTGCCGGTCCCACGGGTTGAACGCGGTCGGCGCGGTCGTCTCGGTGAGGCCGTAGCCCTCCAGGACCGTGAAGCCGATGCCGCGGAAGAAGTGGCCGAGCCGCTCGCCGAGCGGGGCACCGCCGGAGATGGCGTACTCGCCCCGGCCGCCGAGCACCGCGCGCAGCTTGCTGTAGACGAGCTTGTCGAACACCTTGTGCTTGAGCTTCAGCCCGAGGGACGGGCCGGACGGGGTGTCCAGCGCACGGCTGTACAGGATCGCGGTGTCCGCCGCCTTGTCGAAGATCTTGCCCTTGCCGTCCGCCTGCGCCTTCGCCCGCGCCGAGTTGTAGACCTTCTCGAAGACCCGCGGCACGCCCAGGATCAGCGTCGGCCGGAACGCGGCCAGTTCGTCGGTGAGGTTCTTGATGTCCGGCAGGCAGCCCAGCTTGATCGGCGCGATCATCGGGGCGATCTGCACCATCCGGCCGAAGACATGGGCCAGCGGCAGGAACAGCAGCACACTGCACTCGCCGGTGCGGAACAGCGGGCGCAGCCGCTCCACGACATTGCCGCAGTCCGCGAAGAAGTTGCGGTGGGTGAGCACACAGCCCTTGGGGCGGCCCGTGGTGCCGGAGGTGTAGACGATCGTCGCCGGGTCGTCGGCCTTCGCCTGCGAGCCGCGCTCCTCGACGGTCTCGTCACTGACCTCCTGCCCGGCCCGGACCAGCTCCTCGATCCCGCCGCCGTCGATCTGCCACAGGTGCTTCAGCTCGGGCAGCCGGTCGCGCACCGACTCCACGGCGGCCGTGTGGTGGTCCTGCTCGACGACGCAGGCGGTGGCGCCGGAGTCGCTGAGGATCCACTGCACCTGCTCCGGCGAGCTGGTCTCGTACACCGGCACGGTGATCGCGCCCGCGCTCCAGATCGCGAAGTCGAGCAGCGTCCACTCGTAGCGGGTGCGGGACATCAGGGCGACCCGGTCGCCCGGCTGCACACCGGAGGCGATGAGGCCCTTGGCCGCGGCGCGGACCTCGGCGAGGAACTCGACGGCGGTCACGTCCTGCCAGACGCCGCCGACCTTGCGGGCGATCACGGCGACGTCCGGGTGCTGCGCGGCGTTTCTGCGGACGATGTCGGTCAGGTTGCCGTCCGCGGGGACCTCGTACAAAGCCGGAAGGCTGAACTCGCGCAAGACTGCTGCTCCTCATAGGGCGCCGGCGCCACGACGTTGTGTTGCTGCGACGGTGCGGTCCAAGGCTCGGGCAGGTGCTCGGGGCTTCGGATGTTGAAAACCAGAGCACGACTGGACTGCCCGGACGTTACCCGCCGGTATGGCTGTTCGACAGGGGGTCCCGGCGAGATGTTCGCTGCGTCACACAGGTTGGTGTTGCTGCGCGCACAGTAGTCCACGGGTTTCCCGGCTGGCGAGTCGTCGCAGGTCCGGCCGCCACTGTTCACGTTTGCCGCACGCGCTTACGCTTGATCGCCATGGCACTTACACGAGCCGGTGACGGGGTCACGCGGGTCCATGTGGTGAGCGACGTGCACGGCAACGCGCGTGATCTGGCGAGGGCGGGTGACGGCGCGGACGCTCTCATCTGCCTGGGCGACCTCGTCCTCTTCCTCGACTACGCCGACCACTCGCGCGGTATCTTCCCCGACCTGTTCGGCGTGGAGAACGCGCACCGCATCGTGGCGCTGCGCACCGAGCGCCGCTTCGAGGAGGCGCGCGAGTTCGGGGCCCGGCTGTGGGCGGGGATCGGCGCGGACCGGGCGGCGGTGATCGAGCGGGCGGTGCGCAAGCAGTACGCCGAACTGTTCGCGGTGTTCCCCACTCCTACGTACGCCACCTACGGCAATGTCGATATGCCGCCGCTGTGGCGGGAGTACGCCGGGCCCGGCACCACCGTGCTCGACGGGGAGCGGGTGGAGATCGGCGGCCGGGTCTTCGGCTTCGTCGGCGGCGGGCTGCGCACGCCCATGCGCACGCCGTACGAGATAAGCGACGAGGAGTACGAGGCGAAGATAGCGGCGGTCGGTGAGGTCGACGTGCTGTGCACGCACATACCGCCGGAGGTGCCGGAGCTGGTCTACGACACCGTGGCGCGCCGTTTCGAACGCGGGAGCCGGGCGCTGCTGTCCGCGATCCGGCGCACCCGCCCGCGCTACGCGCTCTTCGGACACGTGCACCAGCCGTTGGTACGGCGGATGCGGATCGGGGCGACCGAGTGCGTGAACGTGGGGCACTTCGCGGGAACGGGGCGGCCGTGGGCGCTGGAGTGGTGAGCCGGGGTGACGTCGGTCTCCGTGCCGCGCGGTAGCCTGGCACCCTCCCGCACCGGACCGTAACTGGAGGAGCCACGGCGATGGCGGAACACACCAGCTCTAGCATCACGATCGAGGCCCCTGCGGCCGACGTCATGAGCGTCATCGCCGACTTCGCCCGGTACCCGGACTGGACGGGAGAGGTGAAGGAGGCGGAGGTCCTCGCCACGGACGCGCAGGGGCGGGCGGAGCAGGTGCGGCTCGTCATGGACGCGGGTGCGATCAAGGACGACCAGACGCTGGAGTACACCTGGGCCGGGGGCAACGAGGTCTCCTGGACGCTGGTCAAGTCCCAGATGCTGCGCTCCCTGGACGGCTCCTACCTGCTGAAGCCGCTGGGCCCGTCGTCGACGGAGGTCACCTACCAGCTGACCGTCGACGTCAAGATCCCCATGCTCGGCATGATCAAGCGCAAGGCGGAGAAGGTCATCATCGACCGGGCGTTGGCGGGCCTGAAGAAGCGGGTCGAGGCGACGAGCTGAAGGCTCCGCGGGTCTGCACAGCGGCACCCCGTGACGCCGGGCCCCGCGCCCACCCCCGGCCAGCAGCGACGCCGGGTACCCGAAAAGGCGTCCGTTACCGTTCACCCCCATGCGCACCATCCTGATCACCGGCCCAGGCGGAGCAGGCCGTACCACCGTCGCCGCCGCCACCGCCCTGGCCGCCGCCAGGCAGGGCACCCGCACACTCGTCCTCGGCACCGACCCCACCGACACCCTCGGCACGGCGCTGGGCACGCCCACGGGCCCGGTGCCACGGCAGGCCGCGCCGCACCTGACCGCCTGGCGCCCCGACCCGGCGACCGGATTCCGTGCCGACCTCGCCGCCCTCCAGGACCGCGCCACCACCGCCCTGGACCTGCTGGGCGCCACCGGCCTCGACCCCGAGGAGGCCACCCCCCTCCCCGGCGCCACCGAACTGGCCCTCCTGCGCGCCCTGCGCGACGCCGCGCTCGCCGACGACGCGCACGACCTGCTCGTGGTGGACCTGCCCCCCACCCCGCACGCCCTCGCCCTGCTCGCCCTCCCCGAGCAGCTCCGCCGCTACCTCCGCCGCCTGCTCCCGCGGGAACGGCAGGCGGCCCGCGCCCTGCGCCCAATGCTGGGACGGCTCGCGGGCGTCCCCATGCCCGCCGAGTGGCTGTACGAGGCCGCGGCCCGCTGGGACGTCGAGCTGGCCGCCGCCGAAGCCGTCCTCGCCGACCGCGACACCGTCGTACGACTCGTCGCCGAACCCTCCCCGGCCGGTCAGGACGCCGTCCGCACCGCCACCCTCGGCCTCGCCCTGCGCGGCCTGCGCACGGACCTGCTGGTCGCCAACCGCGTCTTCCCGGAGCCGACCGCGGACACCCGGCTCGCCGGGGTGATCGCGCAGCAGCGCAAGGCGGTGGAGGAGTGGCGGGAGTCGTACGACGTCCGCACCGTCGACCACCTCGGCCGCGACCCCCGCGGCGGCGACGACCTCACCACCCTCGCCGTGCCCACCGTCAACCCCCGGGAAAGCCGCCCCACGGTCGAGTGGCCCGTCACCGACCACCTCGCCGACGACGGCGTCCTCGTCTGGCACATCCCCCTGCCCGGCGCCGCACGCGACGACCTCGACCTCATCCGGCGCGGCGACGAACTCGTCATCACCGCCGGGCAGTTCCACCGGATCGTGCCCCTGCCCTCCGCCCTGCGCCGGTGCACCGTCTCGGGCGCCGGACTGCGCGACGGCGAGCTGTGCGTCCGGTTCGCGCCGGACCCCGGGCTCTGGCCGACGGCACGGTGAATCCGCGAGGCCCGTTCGGGTAACGTCGTAAGGACGAACCGTAGTCAGGAGCCCGCCATGAGCGAAGAGCGCCCCACCTCCGACGCAGCTCCCGAGGAGGCGGCCGACGAGGTCCGTCGCGCCACCGACGCCGACGCCTGGGCGACCGCCTGCGCCGAGGACCTGGAGGCGGAGAAGGCCCGCCGCCGCGCCGAGCAAGGGCGGCCCCCCGGCTCGGCCGCCGACGAGCTGCGCAAGCTCGTCGACTCGGTCACGGACAGGCTGTCCAGCCTGCAGTCCCCGCTGTTCGGAGCGGTCGCCGGACCCGCCGCCCAGCAGGTGGTGCAGCAGGTCGTCCAGCAGGCCAAGGCCGCCGTCGAACCGGTCATCGAACGCAACCCGGACGTCTTCGACCATCTCGCCGCCGCCGGACAGGAACTCCTCGCCGCCTACCGCTCCGCGGTCCAGGCCCAGGAGAGCCGCTGGACGTCCGGCGCCAGGGACTTCCGCGAGGACCTGGGCGGCGACCTGGACCAGGACCCCAGCGATCCCCGCGATCCCGGCGAGGGCACCGGCCCAGGGCAGCGCATCGACTTGGACTGACCTGCCACTCGGGTACGGTTGGCCGTAGCGGGGCTCGACCGAAACTGAGGGATTCATGGGACTCACCATCGGCGTCGACATCGGCGGCACGAAGATCGCGGCCGGCGTGGTCGATGAGGAAGGCAACATCCTCTCGACCCACAAGGTGCCGACCCCGGGCACGCCCGAGGGCATCGTGGACGCCATCGCCTCCGCGGTGGAGGGCGCGCGCGCCGGGCACGAGATCGTCGGCGTGGGCATCGGTGCCGCCGGATACGTCAACCGGCAGCGCTCCGAGGTCTACTTCGCCCCGAACATCGACTGGCGCAACGAGCCGCTCAAGGAGAAGGTCGAGGCCCGCGTGGGCCTCCCCGTCGTCGTCGAGAACGACGCCAACGCCGCGGCCTGGGGCGAGTACAAGTTCGGCGCGGGCAAGGGCCACCGCAACGTCATCTGCATCACGCTCGGCACCGGACTCGGCGGCGGCATCATCATCGGCAACAAGCTGCGCCGCGGGCACTTCGGCGTGGCCGCCGAGTTCGGCCACATCCGCATGGTCCCGGACGGGCTGCTGTGCGGCTGCGGCTCGCAGGGCTGCTGGGAGCAGTACGCCTCCGGCCGCGCCCTCGTGCGGTACGCCAAGCAGCGCGCCAACGCCACCCCGGAGCGCGCCGAGACCCTGCTCGCGCTGGGCGACGGCACCCCCGACGGCATCGAGGGCAAGCACATCTCCATGGCCGCCCGCCAGGGCGACCCGGTCGCCGTCGACTCCTACCGCGAGCTGGCCCGCTGGGCCGGAGCCGGGCTCGCCGACCTCGCCTCCCTCTTCGACCCCTCCGCGTTCATCGTCGGCGGCGGCCTCTCGGACGAGGGCGACCTGGTCCTGGACCCCATCCGCAAGTCCTACAAGCGCTGGCTGGTCGGCGGCAACTGGCGTCCGGTGGCCGACGTGATCGCCGCCCAGCTGGGCAACAAGGCGGGCCTCGTCGGCGCCGCCGACCTGGCCAGGGAGCCCGACCCGATCATGTAAGCCGGGGCACGTGTCCGCCCTCAGGGGCGCGGGGAACTGCGCGACGAGCCACGACGAACCGTCAGTCGCCAATGAACCCCGCGCCCCGGGCCCTTGGGCGTACATTGGATCACCATGGCGCCGCTCCCCATGTCTGTCACGGAGCCCGACGGCTCCGCCGTCCTCCGCGTCCTCAGCTACAACATCCGCTCGATGCGCGACGACACCGCCGCCCTCGCCCGAGTGATCACCGCCTGCGCCCCCGACCTGGTTCTCGTCCAGGAGGCCCCCCGCTTCTTCCGCTGGCGCAAGAAGCTCGCCCGCCTCGCCTCCGAGTCCGGTCTGGTGATCCTCGCGGGCGGCGGCACGGCCGCCGGTCCCGCCCTGCTGTGCTCCCTGCGCGCCACCGTCGAGCGCACCGAGGACGTCCTGCTGCCGCTCACCCCCGGTGAGCACCGCCGCGGCCTCGCGACCGCCGTCGTCCGCTTCGGCGGCGCCCGCCTCGGCGTCGTCAGCTGCCATCTCTCGCTCCAGCGGGACGAGCGCTACGAACAGGGCGGCATGCTCCTCGACCGGGTCGCCGCGCTGGGCACGGAGCACGTCGTCGCGGGCGGCGACCTCAACGAACGCCCCGGCGGCCGCACCTTCCGGCGGCTCTCCGAGGACCTGCGGGACTGCTGGGCCGTAGCCCCCTGGGGCGCGGAGCACACCTTCTCGGCCACCGGCCCGCACCAGCGCATCGACGCGATCTTCGCCACCAAGGCCATCGAGATCCTCGGCTGCGGAGTGCCCCTCGGCCACCCCGGTGTGACGGAGGCAGACCTGAGGGCGGCCACGGACCACCTCCCGGTCCTGGCCGCCCTCAAGGTACCCGCGGCGGACCAGGGCTTGGCTGACGATTCCCGTCGTCGCTGAGCAGGCGGGAGTCGTCAGCCAGGCCCTGGCGGCCGGGCGGTCTAGACGACCGCCCCCCGCCCCGGATCGTCGTCCTCGTCGTCATCCGTCCGCATCCGCATCACCAGCGTGGCGAAGCCGCCCAGGAAGCCGCCGATGCCGACGGTCGTCAGCCACCAGGTCATCTCCCGGCCGAGCAGCACCGCCAGCAGAAGCAGCAGCGGACCGCCGAGCACCGCGAGCCAGGCGAACTTGGAGGTGGCGTCGGCGGCGGGCAGCGGCGGCGGCTCGGGCGGCACGAAGTGGCCCTCGTCGTCCCGGTCGAAGTCCTCCTCGGACGGCTCGGGCACCGAGTAGTCACGGGGACCGGAACCGGCGCCCACCCCGGGGGCGAAGACCACCGAGCCGCCCAGGGAGGTGGCCGGGTCGGCCTTGCTGTCGTCGGTCTTGGTGTCACCCGGCTCCGGGTCCGCCGAGTCGGCGCCGTTCGGCTCCGCCTCCAGCAGGGCCAGGTCCTCCACCGACTTGAACGGCTTCGAGCCGGGCGGGTCCGGCGGCTCGTCGCCGTACGCGGCGACGATCGCGGCCCACGCGGCCTCCTCGTCGAACGGGACACCCGCCTCGTCCGGATCGCGGCCCTCGCGGTCGGACTCGTGCTCAGCCACCTGCGGTCGTCCCTTCCTTGCCGACACGGGGAGCGAGCCGGCCGATGAACGCGATGCTCTCGTCGAAGATCCGGTCCGCGTCGTGGTCCAACGTCGCGACGTGGTAGCTCTGTTCCAGCAGGATCTCCTTGACGTCCGTCGACGAGACCCGGCTGAGGATCCGCGCCGAGTCGGCGGGCGGCACCACATGGTCCTGCGCGCTGTGCAGCAGCAGCAACGGCTGGGTGACCTGCGGCAGCTCACCGTCGACCCGGCGGAAGAAGTTCCGCAGGGAGTGCGCGGCGTGCAGCGGGACCCGGTCGTAGCCGGTCTCCACGCTGCCCGGCTTGGCGATGTCGCTGGCGATGCCCCGGGTGGTGCGGACCAGGTGCCGGGCCACGGGGAGGGCGTACGCGGACAGGCCGTGCACCTTGTTCGCCGGGTTGACGACCACGACGCCGCTGATGGCGTCCCCGTGCCTGGCCGCCAGCCGCAGCGCGAGGGCGCCGCCCATGGACAGGCCGCAGACGAACACCTGGGCGCACTGCGCGGTGAGGGCGCGCAGCTCGCGGTCCACCTCCGCGTACCAGTCCTGCCAGCCGGTGAGCTGCATGTCCTCCCAGCGCGTGCCGTGGCCGGGCAGCAGGGGCAGGGAGACGGTCAGGCCGTGCCCGGCGAGGTACTCCGCCCAGGGGCGCAGCGACTGCGGGGAACCGGTGAAGCCGTGGCAGAGCAGTACGCCGACCTCTCCGCCTTCATGGCGGTACGGCTCGGCTCCAGGGAGGACCGGCACCTTCGGTCTCCTGTTCATGAGAGGGGCGTGAACGATCCGGGTCTGCTTCACCGTACGCGACCGCACTGACACCGACCAGGGCCGCAGGCCCCATTGGGCGGGCTCCGGGTTAAGGTCTGTTCCACAGACACAGGAGGCACTCGGTTGTTGTACGGCGCGATGAAGGTATCCATCGGGGGTCCGCTGAAGCTCGTCTTCCGGCCCTGGGTGGAGGGCCTGGAGAACGTCCCCGCCGAGGGCCCCGCGATCCTCGCCTCCAACCATCTGTCCTTCTCGGACTCCTTCTTCCTGCCCGCGGTCCTGGACCGCAAGGTCACCTTCATCGCCAAGGCCGAGTACTTCACCACGCCCGGCCTGAAGGGCCGGATGACGGCCGCCTTCTTCAAGGGCGTGGGCCAGCTGCCGGTGGACCGCTCCGGGGCGCGCGGCGCGGGCGAGGCCGCGGTCAGGAGCGGCATCGAGGTGCTGGAGCGCGGTGAGCTGTTCGGCATCTACCCCGAGGGCACCCGCTCGCCCGACGGCCGCCTCTACCGCGGCAAGCCGGGCGGCCTCGCGCGCGTGGCGCTCGCCACCGGCGCCCCGGTGCTCCCCGTCGCCATGATCGACACCGAGAAGATCCAGCCGCCCGGCCAGGTCGTGCCCAAGCTGATGCGCCCGGGCATCCGCATCGGCAAGCCGCTGGACTTCCGCCGGTACCAGGGCATGGAACACGACCGCTTCGTGCTGCGCGCGGTGACCGACGAGGTCATGTACGAGATCATGAACCTTTCCGGCCAGGAGTACGTCGACATGTACGCCACGGCGGCCAAGCGGCAGATCGCGGAGGCGGCGAAGGCCGAGAAGGACGCCGCGAAGGCGGCGCGGGCCGCGCTGGCACAGGCCGAGAAGGAACAGGCGGAGAAGGAGAAGCGGGCCGAGCGGGACGACCGGAACCAGTAGCGTCGGTCCGGGCCCGGCGGCGTCAGTCCGGGCCGTACCGCGGGTGGCGGGCCGTCCAGGCCAGGGGGTGGGGGACATGACCGAGCGTGAGCGGGTCATGAAGATGTCGGTCGAGCAGCCGCTGTGGCGTGCGCTGGCGGGCTACCGGGTGCTGACCATGGTGTACGCGGTCGGCCTGTTCGTCCGCGCCCACGACGAGTTCGCGCGTCCCTGGGTCGCCACGGCCTTCTTCACCGTCCTCGTCGTCTGGACCCTGGCCACCCTGCCCCGGGTGGCGAACGCGGCCAGCTGCACCAAGCGGTTCCTCACCGCGGACCTGACCATCGCCCTGGTGGGCATCCTGCTGACCCGGTTCGCCGACTCCACCGAGCGCATCGAGGCGGGCAACGCGACGCTGCCGTCCATATGGACGGCGGGCAGCGTGCTCGCCTTCGCCCTCAAGGGCGGCTGGCGCTGGGCGGCCTTCGCCTCCACGCTGGTCGCCGCCGCCAACCTGATCCACCGCGGCTCCCCGACCCGGGACACCGTCCACGCCGTGATCCTGGTCTGGGTCGCCTCCATCGCCATCGGCTACGTCGTCGAGGTCGCCCGCGCCTCCGAGCGCACCCTCGCCCGCGCCCTGGAGATCGAGGCCGCGACCCGGGAGCGCGAGCGGCTCGCGCGGGACATCCACGACAGCGTCCTCCAGGTGCTGGCCATGGTGCAGCGCCGCGGCGCGGTCATCGGCGGCGAGGCGGCCGAGCTGGGGCGGCTCGCGGGCGAGCAGGAGGTGGCGCTGCGCACGCTGGTCTCCGGCGGTCTGCGCGCACCGGACGCGGCGGTCCCGCCCGCGCGGGCCGAGGAGCGCCGGGACGGCCCCGTCGACCTGCGCACGCTGCTGACGCCGTACGCCGGGGCCCGCGTCAGCCTCGCCGAGCCCGGCGCCCCGGTGCCGCTGCCCGTGGCCGCCGCCGAGGAACTGGCGGCGGCGGTGGGGGCGGCCCTGGACAACGTCCGCAGGCACGCGGGCGAGGGCGCGCAGGCCTGGATCCTCGTCGAGGACGAGCCGGACGAGGTGATCGTGACCGTACGCGACGACGGCCCCGGCATCCCCGAGGGCCGGCTCGCCCAGGCCGAGGGTGAGGGGCGGCTCGGGGTGGCGCTGTCGATCCGGGGGCGGCTGCGCGACATCGGCGGTACCGCCGAGCTGATCTCGGTGCCGGGCCAGGGCACCGAGGTCGAGCTGAAGGTGCCGAAGGGGACGAAGGAGACCACGACCGCACGGGGGAAGGCAGAGACACGATGAGCGAACAGCGGGGCCCGATCAAGGTCATGGTGGTCGACGACCACCCCATGTGGCGCGACGCCGTCGCCCGCGACCTGGCCGAATCCGGACTCGACGTGGTGGCCACCGCCGGGGACGGCGAGCAGGCGGTGCGCCGCGCCAAGGCCGCCGCCCCCGACGTCCTGGTGCTCGACCTGAACCTGCCCGCCAAGCCGGGCGTCCAGGTCTGCAAGGAACTGGTCGCCGCCAACCCCGCCCTGCGGGTGCTGGTGCTGTCCGCGAGCGGTGAGCACGCCGACGTGCTGGAGGCGGTGAAGTCCGGCGCCACCGGCTATCTGGTGAAGTCGGCCTCCACCGAGGAACTGCTCGACGCGGTACGCAGGACCGCCGCGGGGGACCCGGTGTTCACCCCGGGCCTCGCGGGCCTCGTCCTCGGCGAGTACCGCCGCCTCGCCGCCGAGCCCGCGCCCGCCCCCGACGCGGGCGAGCCCGACGCGCCCCGGCTCACCGACCGCGAGACCGAGGTGCTGCGCCTGGTCGCCAAGGGCCTGAGCTACAAGCAGATCGCCGAGCGCCTGGTGATCTCCCACCGCACCGTGCAGAACCACGTCCAGAACACCCTCGGCAAGCTCCAGCTGCACAACCGCGTCGAGCTGGTCCGGTACGCCATAGAGCGCGGTCTCGACGAGGAGTAGCCCGCCCCCGGTAGCGTGGCCCGTACGGCAGCACGGCAGCACGGCACACCCGGTACGGCAACCGTGGCGAAGGGACGTCCCATGAGGGTCGGAGTACTGACCGGAGGCGGCGACTGCCCCGGCCTCAACGCCGTCATCCGCGGCATCGTCCGCAAGGGCGTGCAGGAGTACGGCTATGAGCTGATCGGCTTCCGGGACGGCTGGCGCGGCCCCCTGGAGGGCGATGTGGTGCGCCTGGACATCCCCGCCGTGCGCGGCACCCTGCCCCGCGGGGGCACCATCCTCGGCTCCTCGCGCACCGACCCCCTCCAGCAGGGCGAGACCGGGGTGCGCCGGATCCGGGAGAACCTCGCCAAGCACGAGATCGACGCGCTCATCACCATCGGCGGCCGCAACACCCTCTCCATCGCCGCCCGGCTCCACGAGGAGCACGGCATCCCCTGCGTGGGCGTGCCCAAGACCATCGACAACGACCTGGCCGCCACCGACCACACCGTCGGCTTCGACACGGCCGTCAACATCGCCACCGAGGCCATCGACCGGCTGCACACCACCGCCGAGTCCCATATGCGGGTCCTCGTGGTGGAGGTGATGGGCCGTCACACCGGCTGGGCCGCCGTCCGCTCCGGCCTGGCCGGGGGCGCCAACGTCATCCTCATCCCCGAGCAGCCCTTCGACCTGGACCAGGTGTGCGCCTGGGTGACCTCACGCTTCAAGGCGTCGTACGCCCCCATCGTGGTCGTCGCGGAGGGCGCCGCGCCGGTGGGCGGCGACCCGATGCCCGGGGACGACGACGAGTCGGACCCCTCCGGCCCGGTCCCGCTGTCCGGCATCGGCGAGTGGCTGGCCAGGGAGATCGAGCGGCGCACCGGCAAGGAGGCCCGTACCACCGTGCTCGGCCATGTGCAGCGCGGCGGCACGCCGAGCGCCTTCGACCGCTGGCTCGCCACCCGCTTCGGCCTGCACGCCATCGACTGCGTGCGCGACGGCGACTACGGCCGGATGGTGGCCCTGCGCGGCCTGGACATCGTCCGGGTCCCGCTCGCGGAGGCGAAGGCGCCGCCGCGGACGGTCAGCCCGGAGCTGTACGCGGAGGTCGGCGTGTTCTTCGGCTGAAGATCGTATATTCGGCAGTACCGGCAGCCGCACGGCTCACGACTTCGGGAGGTCCCGTGGAGATCCTGGCATTCGGTGTGCAGGCGGACGAGCGGCCCCTGATCGAGCGGGCCTTCCGCGGCCACCACGAGGTCCGCTGCCTGGACGTCTTCCTCAACGCGGACACGGCCCCCATCGCCGCGGGCCACGAGATCATCTGCACCAGCGTCAACTGCGACCTGGGCCACCAGGTCCTCCAGACCCTCGCGACCGGCGGCACCCAGATGGTCGCCCAGCGCTCCACCGGCTTCAACAACATCGACCTGGCGGTGGCCGACCGGCTCGCCATGACGGTCGCCAGGGTGTCGTACTACTCGCCGTACGCCGTCGCCGAGTTCGCCTGGACCCTCGCCATGGCCGTCAACCGCCGGATCGTGCGCGCCTCCACCCGCACCCGCGACTTCGACTTCCGCCTCGAGGGACTGATGGGCCGCGACATGTACGGCCGCACCGCGGGCGTCCTCGGCACCGGCAAGATCGGCGAGGCGTTCGCCCGGATCGCCCACGGCTTCGGCATGCGGCTGCTCGGCTGGGACGTCGCCGAGAACCCCGAGTGCATGCGGCTGGGCATGCGCTACGTCCCCAAGGAACAGCTCCTCGCCGAGTCCGACGTCATCTCCCTGCACGTGCCGCTGATGCCGGAGACCCAGCACCTCATCGACGCCGCCGCGCTGAAGTCGATGAAGGACGACGCCATCCTCGTCAACTCCAGCCGCGGCGGCCTCATCGACACCGCCGCGCTGGTCACCGAGTTGCGCGCGGGCCGCTTCACGGGCGTCGGCCTCGATGTGTACGAGGCGGAGGCGGGCCTGTTCTTCCTCGACAAGTCCCTCCAGGCCATCGAGGACGACACCCTGGCCCGCCTCGTCACCTTCCCCAACGTCCTGGTCACCTCCCACCAGGCGTACTACACCCAGGAGGCGGTCGGCCAGATCGTCGAGGCCACCCTGAAGAACGTCCTCGACTACCGCGCGGGCCGCCGCTCGGAGAACGTGCTCGTGCCGCGCAGCTGACCGACCAGCTCCCGTACGACCCCGGCGCCGTTCAGCGTCAGCACCGACTCGGGGTGGAACTGCACGCTCGCGAAGCCCGGCCCGCGCAGCGCGTGCACCTCGCCGCCCGCGCCGCGGCTGACCTCGACGCCGTGCGCCGCCAGCCCGGTGGCCGCCCCGTCGTCGCAGCGCGCCACGAAGCTGTTGTAGAAGCCGACCGTCTCCGCCCGCCCGAACAGGTCGATCGTCGTCTGCGCCCCCTGGTACGGCACCTCCTTGCGGACGATCTCCAGCCCCAGCTCCGCCGCGATCAGCTCGTGCCCGAGACAGACGCCGAGCACCCCGTGCCGGTCCGCCCCGATGACCTCGGCGGTCAGGGCGCGCAGGAACCGCATCTTCGGATCGGCCGTGTCGGACGGGTCACCGGGGCCCGGCCCCAGCACCAGCGGGCCCTCGTGCGCGAGCGCCGCCTCCCGCAGCCCCGGCTCGTCGTACCGCCGGACGGTCACCTCCAGACCCCCGGAGCGCAGCACGTGCGCCAGCATGGCCGTGAAGGTGTCCTCACCGTCGACGACCAGGGCGTGCCCCGCGAGGGCGTCCGACCGCTCCTGCATCCGCAGCCAGAACGGCGCGAGCGAGGCCCGGCGCCCGTCCAGCGCGGCCCGCACCCGGGGGTCGTCGGCCAGCACCGGCCGTACGGACTCCTCGCGGGGGCGCTGCTCGCGTACCCCCAGCGCCGCCAGCACCCCGGCCGCCTTGGCGTGCGTCTCCGCCACCTCGCCCGCCGGATCCGAGCCGCGCACCAGCGTGGCGCCGACAGGGACCCGCAGGCGGCCGTCGGGGGAGATGTCGGCGGTGCGGATGAGGATGGGGGAGTCCAGGGTCTGGGCGCCACCGGAGTCCCGGCCGAGAAGGGCCAGGGCGCCCGCGTAGTAGCCGCGTCCTCCCGCCTCGTGGCGTTCGATCACCCGGCAGGCGTTCTGCACCGGCGACCCGGTGACGGTCGCCGCGAACATGGTCTCCCGCAGCACCTCCCGTACGTCCAGCGAGGACTTGCCGCGCAGCTCGTACTCGGTGTGCGCGAGGTGCGCCATCTCCTTCAGCCGCGGCCCGACGACGACCCCGCCCATGTCGCCGACGGTGCACATCATCTTCAGCTCCTCGTCGACCACCATCGACAGCTCCTCGATCTCCTTGCCGTCGGCGAGGAAGCCGAGCAGATGCTCCGGGGTGGGCCCCTCGGCGGGATAGCGGTACGTCCCGCTGATCGGGTTCATCACGACCGTGCCGCCCGCCATCCGCACATGCACCTCGGGACTCGCGCCCACCAGCGTCCGCTCCCCGGTGTGCACGACGAACGTCCAGTAAGCGCCCCGCTCACCCTCCAGCAGCCGCCGGAACAGCGCCAGGGCGTCCGCTCTGCCGAAGCCGGGGATCTCACCCTCGTACGTCCTGCGGATGACGAAGTTCGCGCCCTCGCCGCGCCCGATCTCCTCCCGCAGGACCCGTCCGACGATCTCCGCGTACTCCTCGTCGTCCACGTCGAAGCCGCCGCCCTCGACCCGCACCCGGTGCGCCGGGAGCAGCTCGAGCACCTGGGCGAGCGGGATCTCGTAGGTCTCCTCGGGGACCAGGACCGTCAGCGGGGTGCCGTCGTCGCGGACGTCGAAGCCGCGCTCGCGGATCTGCCGGAACGGCACCAGCGCGAGGCCCTCGTCGGGCAGGTCGGCGAGCCGTTCACGCACCGAGACCGGGCCGACGAGCAGCTCGACGGTGTCCTGGTCGTGCCCCGGGGCGCGGCGGCGGAGCAGGGCGAAGGGGCGGGGATCGGTGAGCAGATCGGGCAGGTGCATGGTCGTACTCCTTCGAACGGAGAAGGAGAGACGGCCCGGATCCGGAAAGCACCGAAGGCCGCCTCTCGGGCGGCCTTCGCGAAGTGTTGCGTACGCGCAGTCAGTGGGCCGCCGGAGGAGCGGGCCACCACCAGTTCTGGGTCGGGTGCGCGAACATGACACGGACCCTACCGCATGTCCGCGGACCGTACGGGGCGTCTCATTTGCTGGGCGTGGGGCGGAGTGCCCGACACGACCCCGTAATGTGGTGGACGTGACCGTGAACGCTAAGACCAGCGCCACCGCTGGCAACACCTGGCGAGACCTGCCCGCGGCGCAGCAGCCCGAGTACCCCGACACCGAGGCTCTGCGCGCAGTGATCGCGGACCTCGAGTCGTATCCGCCGCTCGTCTTCGCGGGCGAGTGCGACCAGCTGCGCGCCCGGATGGCGGCCGTCGCCAAGGGAGAGGCGTTCCTCCTCCAGGGCGGCGACTGCGCGGAGTCGTTCGACGCCGTGGGCGCCGAGCAGATCCGCGCCAAGCTGAAGACCCTGCTCCAGATGGGCGCCGTGCTGACGTACGCCGCCTCCGTGCCGGTCGTGAAGGTCGGCCGGATCGCGGGCCAGTACTCCAAGCCGCGCTCCAAGTCGACCGAGACCCGCGACGGCGTGACCCTGCCGTCGTACCGCGGCGACTCGGTGAACGGCTTCGACTTCACCGAGGCGGCCCGCGTGCCGGACCCCGAGCGGCTGAAGCGGATGTACCACGCGTCGGCGTCCACGCTGAACCTGGTGCGCGCCTTCACCACCGGCGGCTACGCCGACCTGCGCCAGGTGCACGCCTGGAACCAGGACTTCGTGAAGTCCTCCCCCTCCGGGCAGCGCTACGAGCAGCTCGCGCGGGAGATCGACAACGCGCTGAACTTCATGCACGCCTGCGGGGCCGACCCGGAGGAGTTCAAGACGGTCGAGTTCTACAGCTCCCACGAGGCGCTGCTGCTCGACTACGAGTCCGCGCTCACCCGCGTCGACTCGCGCACCGGCCAGCTCTACGACGTCTCCGCGCACATGGTGTGGATCGGTGAGCGCACCCGGCAGATGGATCACGCGCACATCGAGTTCGCCTCCCGGATCCGCAACCCGATCGGCATCAAGCTCGGTCCGACCACCACGGCCGAGGAGGCGCTCCAGTACATCGAGCGGCTCGACCCCGACCGCGAGCCCGGACGGCTGACGTTCATCGTGCGGATGGGCGCCGACAAGATCCGCGACCGGCTCCCCGAGCTGGTGGAGAAGGTCACCGCGTCCGGCGCCACCGTCGCCTGGGTGACCGACCCGATGCACGGCAACACCTTCGAGGCGGCCTCCGGGCACAAGACCCGCCGCTTCGACGACGTGCTCGACGAGGTCAAGGGCTTCTTCGAGGTCCACAAGGCGCTCGGCACCCACCCGGGCGGCATCCATGTCGAGCTGACCGGCGACGATGTCACCGAGTGCGTGGGCGGCGGCGACGAGATCTTCGTCGACGACCTCCACCAGCGCTACGAGACGGCCTGCGACCCGCGGCTGAACCGCAGCCAGTCGCTTGACCTGGCGTTCCTCGTCGCGGAGATGTACCGGGACCAGTAACCAGGGGCAGGGACATCGACTGGGGCGCGGATCACATACGATCCGCGCCCCACTCCACTTTTGCGCCACCTGAGCGGCGGGTAAGGTTAGGTTAGCCTCACCGATCAAGGGTCGGTACGGCACGACCCTGATCCCTGTCGGGAGGTGAACCCCGCATGTTCGTCTGTAGTTGCTTCGGCATCACCGAGCAGCAGGTCCAGCAGCATGCGGAGAACGGCGCGTGCACGCCCCGCCAGATCGCCTCCGCCTGCAAGGCGGGCACCGACTGCGGCGGCTGTGTCCGCCGTATCCAGGCACTCCTCGGCCGCGGCAACTGCCCGCGCCGGGAGCTGGCCGACCAGGGCAGGTCGCCGCTGGCGGACGTGGCGAACCAGACCGCCGTGGAGCGGGTGACCGCCGAGGCGGCCTGAACGGCAAGCCCCGACCCGGGTCAGTGGCTGGAGAAGCCGCCCGTGCCCGGTCCCGAGGCGTCCGGCTGGCTCTGCTCGATCAGCGTCGACAGGTACAGCGACTCGCCCAGCTTCTCGATCAGGTCGAGCTGCGTCTCCAGGTAGTCGATGTGGTGCTCCTCGTCGGCGAGGATCGCCTCGAAGATGTTCGCCGAGGTCACGTCGCCCTTGCTGCGCATGACCTCCACCCCGCGCCGCAGCCGGTCGATGGCCTCGACCTCGATCTGCCGGTCCGCCTCGAACATCTCGGTGACCGTCTGCCCGACGCGGACGTGGAACAGCCGCTGGTAGTTGGGCAGGCCGTCCAGGAGCAGGATGCGGTCGGTGAGCACCTCCGCGTGCCGCATCTCGTCGAACGACTCCTCGCGGGTGTACTTCGCGAGCTTCGTCCACCCCTTGTGGTCCTGCAGCTTGGAGTGCAGGAAGTACTGGTTGATCGCGGTCAGCTCGGCGGTCAGCTGCTCGTTGAGCAGTTCGAGGACCTCGGGGTCGCCCTGCATGCGGGGCTCCTTCCACGTCGGGACTGCCAGATGGGGAGGTTGCCGCCGCATGATTGCACCGGTACAGAAGATCGTCCAGTAAGTGCGCACTTAGTAAGTTAGTGCATACTTAGCGCTAGTTGACCGTTTTGGTCCGACCCTGGTCGGGTGCACCGTCCAGGTTCTGTCAGGATGGAGACATGGGTCAGCCGGTGGAGCGCGCAGCAGGAGAAGCAGCACGGTACGAGCTTCCGCCGGGGCAGCGAGTGCAGCGCGGCTGGCCGGTCACGCACTACGGACCGGTGCCCAAGTTCCGGCCCGAGCGCTGGGAGTTCAGGGTGTTCGGCGCCACCGCCGACGGCGAGAAGCACTGCTGGACCCACGAGGAGTTCACGGCCCTGCCGTACACCACGGTGGTGGCCGATCTGCACTGCGTGACGAAGTACAGCATGCTCGGCGCGGAGTGGGGCGGGATCCCGGCCCGCACCATCCTCGACTTCGCGCCGCCCGCCCCCGAAGTCACCCATGTGATGGTGTGGGCGGAGTACGGATTCAGCTCCAACCTCCGCCTGTCGGACTTCACCGCGGAGCGCACGATCTTCGCCACCCACAAGGACGGCGAACTGCTCACCGCCGAGCACGGCTTCCCGCTGCGCCTGATCGTCCCCCATCTGTACGCCTGGAAGGGCCCGAAATGGGTCCGCGGGGTGGAGTACATGAGCGCCGACCGCCGGGGCTTCTGGGAGGAGCGCGGCTACCACAACATCGGCGATCCATGGCGGGAGCAGCGGTACTCGTACCAGGAGGAGCCGGGGGAGGGGCCGGAGCTGTAGGTCCTACGCGGTCTCCCGCAGCTTCTTCAGCCGCTCCACGTCGGCCGCGTGGCCCTCCTTGCCGCCCGGGGTCTCGATGACCAGGGGCACGCCGTCGGTCGCGGGGTGGGTCATGAGCGCCCGGAACGGGTCCTCGCCGATGTGACCGGCGCCGATGTTCGCGTGCCGGTCCTTGCGGGCGCCCACCACGTCCTGGGAGTCGTTGGCGTGGATCAGCTTCAGCCGGCCCTCGCCGACCGTGTCCACCAGCAGGTCGAGGGTCTGGTGCATACCGCTCGGGCCGGTCAGGTCGTGCCCCGCCGCGAAGATGTGGCAGGTGTCCAGGCAGACGCCGAGCTTCGGGTGCGCGTCCAGCGCCTCGAAGTACGGCCCCAGGTCCCAGGTGCGCGAGCACAGCGAGGAGCCCTGGCCCGCGGTGGACTCCAGCAGCAGGAACGGGTCGTCGTCGTGGGTCAGCTCCTCCAGCAGCGGCAGCATCCGCTCCCGCACCTGCTTCAGGGCCACCGCCCGGTCCCGGCCGCCGGTCGCGCTGCCGGTGTGCACGACCACGCCGAGCGCGCCGATCTCCCGGCCACGGCGCAGCGAGTGCCGCAGCGACTCCACCGACCGCTCGACGGTCGCCTCGGTGTGCGAGCCGAAGTTGATCAGATACGGCGCGTGCACGTACGCCGGTAGGGACTGGGCCGCGCAGGCCGCGCGGAACGCCTCGTCCTGCCGGGGATCGCCGGTCGGCGTGGCCCACCCGCGCGGGTTGGCGACGAAGACCTGCACGGTCTCGGCGCCCAGCTCACGGGCGTAGCCGAGTCCTACGGTGTTCAGTCCACCGGCGACCGGGACGTGGCTGCCGACGGGGTTGCGGGGAGTGCTCACGTGCGTACGACCTCTTGTCACCCGATCTCGATGGTGATCGTCGACCCCTTGGGCGCCGTCTCACCGCCGTCGACGGACTGGCCCTCGACGGTGTCGCCGAACAGGCCGAACAGCCCGCGGTCCTCCTTGACCTCGAAACCGGCGTCCTGGAGCTTCTCCTTGGCGTCGTCGACGCTGTCCCCGACCACGTCCGGGACCTCGACCATCTCCGGGCCCTTGGAGACGGTCAGCGTGACGGTGTCGCCCTCGGCGGCCTCGCCGTCGGCGCCCGGCGACTGCTGGGCCACCTGTCCGGCGTCGTACCCGGAGTGGATCTCCTCTTCGGCGATCCGCACCTTCAGACCCGCCCGGAGGAGTTCCTCCCGGGCGTCCTCCAGGTCGTCGCCGAGGACGTCCGGCACGTCGACGGGGTTGCCCTTGCTGACGGTGAGCGTGACCGCGGAGCCGGAGCGCAGCTCGGTGCCGCTCTCCGGGCCGGTGCTGATCACGAAGCCTCTGGGGACGTCGTCGCTGAACGTGCGCGTGACCATGCCGGGCTGCAGGCCCTCCTGCTTGATCACGTCCTTCGCCCTGTCCAGCCGGTATCCCGTCACGTCGGGCACCTGCACGGTCTCCGGGCCGCGCGAGAGGGTGAGGGCGACGGAGCCGTTGCCCCGGATCCGGCTGCCCGGTGCCGGGTCCGTGCTGATCACGGTGCCGCGCTGCACGGTGTCGCTGTACGCCCGCTCGACCTTGCCGACGTCGAGACCGGCGTCGCCGAGCCGGTCCCGGGCCTCCTGCTCGGTCTGTGCGAGGAGCGGGGGGACCTTGGTGAACTGGCCGGAGTTGATGTACCAGACGCCCGCCCCGATGCCGAGGGCCAGCAGGACGGCCGCGACGATCGTGAGCACCCCGCGCCGGGGCAGCCCGGTCCGGCGGCGCGGCGGCAGCGGCGGCGCGTCCAGGCGGCTGGTGAGGTGGGGGCCGTACGGGTCGGGGGCGTCCCCGTCGACGGGCAGCGTCCGCGGCACGGTGAGCGAGCGCGGGAGCACGCTGGTGCGGTCCTCGGCGTTGTCGTGGCCGTGGTCCGTGCCGAGCGCCTGCGGCGGCACCATGTCCAGCTGCTCGTCGCTGAGCGCGCCGCGCGCCGTACGGGACTGCGCGAGCAGCGCCACGGCGTCGTGCGGCCGGATACCGGGGTTGCGCGCGGTGGCCGAGGCGACCAGCTCGTCCAGCTCGTACGCCAGGCCCGGCACGGACGCCGAGGGCGGCGGCACGTCCTCGTGGAGGTGCTTGTAGAGGACCACGGCGGCGGAGTCCCCGTCGTGCGGCTTGCCGCCGGTGAGCATCTCGTACAGGACGACCCCGCACGCGTACACGTCGACGCGCGCGTCCACGCCGCCGCCCTGCTCGATCTGCTCGGGGGCGAGGTAGGCGACGGTGCCGAGCACCGCGCCGGTGGTGCTGGTGACGGTGTCCACCGAGCGCACCAGGCCGAAGTCGGCGACCTTGACCCGGCCGTCGTCCCCGATGAGCACGTTCTCCGGCTTCATGTCCCGGTGCACGAACCCCGCCCGGTGCGCGGCGCCGAGCGCGGCGAGCACCGGCTCCAGGATGTCCAGCGCGGCCCGCGGCTGGAGCGCCCCGCGCTCGCGCAGCACATCGCGCAGGGTGCAGCCCGCGACGTACTCCATGGCGAGATAGACATACGCCCCGTCGGTCCCCTGGTCGAACACCTGGACGACGTTGGGGTGCGCGAGCCGCGCCACCGACTTGGCCTCACGGATGAACCGCTCGACGAACGTGCCGTCCGTCGCGAGCGACGGGTGCATCACCTTGACGGCGAGAACGCGGTCCAGCCGGGTGTCCACGGCCCGGTAGACGGTCGCCATCCCACCGACGGCGATCCGCGCGTCGATGCGATAACGACCGTCGAGCACCTGCCCGACGAGAGGGTCCTGAAGGGTCGTGTCCACGCAGGTGAGTGTACGAGGAGCGACTGACAGACCTGGCCGCTTGCTTCGAGATCGCACCAGGACTGATTCGTACCTGTGACGCAACGCACGAAGGAGAAGCCGCCGACGGCGCCGAGCCACCCACGGCAAACGTGAACCTGCCAGCCGCCCGGAAACGGGTGGTGCGCGGGTCGGAGGGAAACGGCCAGCACCCACGCCGGTTCAGAAGGCAGGCCGCTCAGGATCCAGCACCGCCAGGCCCTCCGCAGGAGACGACGCCTCCGCGAACCGCCGCACGGGAATCCGCCCGGCCCGCCGGGCCAACCGCCCCGCCTCCACCGCATGCCGCATCGCGTCAGCCATCAGCACCGGCTCCTGAGCCCGGGTCACCGCGGAGGCCAGCATCACCCCCGCACACCCCAGCTCCATCGCCAACGCCGCGTCCGACGCCGTACCCGCCCCCGCGTCCAGGATCACCGGCACCCCCGCCCGCTCCACGATCAGCTCGAAGTTGTGCGGGTTGCGAATCCCCATCCCCGACCCGATCGGCGACCCCAGCGGCATGATCGCCGCACATCCGGCGTCCTCCAGCTTCCGCGCCAGCACGGGGTCGTCATTGGTGTACGGCAGCACCGTGAACCCGTCGTCGACCAGCGTCTCCGCCGCGTCGAGCAGCTCGATCGGGTCCGGCAGCAGCGTCCGCTCGTCGGCGATCACCTCCAGCTTCACCAGATCCGTACCGAGCGCCTCGCGCGCGAGGCGGGCCGTCAGCACGGCCTCACCGGCGGTGTAGCACCCGGCGGTGTTGGGCAGCACCCGGATCCCGAGCCGGTCCAGGACGGACAGCACGGAACCGTGCACCGAGGGGTCCACGCGCCGCATCGCGACCGTCGTCAGCTCCGTGCCGGAGGCGACCAGCGCGCGCTCCAGCACCTCCAGGCTGGGCGCCCCGCCGGTGCCCATGATCAGGCGGGACGTGAAGGACGTACCGCCGAGGACGAAGGGATCGTCGGCCATGGTCAGCCTCCTTGGACGGCGGTGAGGACTTCGACGCGGTCGCCCTCGGCCAGCGGCGTGGTGGACCACTGCGCGCGCGGGACGACGGTTTCGTTGAGGGCGGCGGCCACTCCGGAGGGCGCCGCGGTGAGCGTGCTGACGAGGGCGTCGAGAGCCGTGCCGGGCGCGATGTGCCGGGGCTCTCCGTTGACGGAGATGTTCATGCGGGCTGCTCCATGAGGGCCGGGGTTCCGGTGAAGCGCTGGGGGGTGAAGGGCCGGGCCACCTCGGGCAGCTCGCCGGTGGCCAGGACGTGCGCCATGGCGTCGCCGGTGACCGGGGTGAGGAGCACGCCGTTGCGGAAGTGCCCGGTGGCCAGCAGCAGCCCGTCGAGCGCGGTCGGGCCGAGCAGCGGCGCGTTGTCCGGGGAGCCGGGGCGCAGTCCCGCGCGGGTCTCCGTCAGGGGCAGCTCGGTGATCCCGGGCAGCAGCTCGTGCGCGTCGCGCAGCAGCTCGTACACGCCGCCCGCGGTGACCGAGGTGTCCCAGCCGAGTTCCTCGCTGGTGGCGCCGACGACCAGTTCGCCGTTCTCGCGCGGCACCAGGTAGACATGGCTGCCGCGGACCATCGCGCGGACGGTGCGGCTGAGGAACGGCGCGTACCGCTCCGGCACGGCCAGCCGCAGCACCTGCCCCTTCACGGGCCGCACGGGCGGCAGTACGGCGTCGGGAACGCCCGCGAGGCGTCCGCTGAGGCTCCCCGCGGCCAGCACGACCTGCTCGGCGGTGAGCTGATCGCCGTCCCGCGTGAGCACACCGGTGGCCCGCTCCCGTACGACGGTGAGCCGTTCGGCCCAGGCCCGGCGGAAGACCACGCCCGCCCGCTCGCAGGCGGCCACGAGAGCCGTCGAGAGGAGCCGGGGGTCGATCTGGTGGTCACCGTCCACCCGCAGCCCGCCGCGCACGCCCGGCGCGAGCATCGGCTCCAGACGGCGGCAGTCCCGCCCGGACAGCCACTCGGACTCCAGCCCCGACTGGCGTTGCAGGGCGTGCAGTTCGCGCAGGTGGGCCCGGTCGTCGGTGTCCAGCGCGACGGCGAGGGTGCCGCTGCGGCGGTAGCCGACGTCGTGGCCGGTGAGTTCGGTGAGTTCGGCCGCGAAGTCGGGATAGCGGCGGGCGGAGGCGAGATTGAGCCCGAGCAGGGTCTGCTCGCCGTAGTGCAGTTCCGTGACGGCGGCCAGCATTCCGGCCGCCACCTGTGCGGCTCCGCCGCCCGGTTCCGGATCCACCACCGCGGTGGTGAGCCCGCGCTGTGCGGCTCGCCACGCGGTGACGAGGCCGATGACTCCGCCCCCGATGACAAGGACGTCTGACGTACGCGACATGGGCGTCCAGCCCCTCCCTTCGCCGGCATGACCCGGATCAGGTTCGTACGGTCGGAGGCCGCCAGCCTCCCTCTCAGCCCGGTGCGTCCGGGCTCCCGCGAGTGCTTTACGTTGGCCACCACCCTAGCTGTTGCCGCGACGTCTCTGTAAGGGAGCCTCCGCCATGCCGCGCTCGCTCGACGGCCTCGTCCTCGCCCCGGTCGCCGACCAGGCCCCAGGTCAGGTCGGCACCCGGACCCGGTTCACGTACCACGAGAAGGAGGGCGAGATCTGGGCGGAGTACGCGGGCGGCGACGTCGTACGCGGCCATCTGGTGGGGACCCGGGCAGGTGACCGGCTGGACTTCCGGTACGTGCAGCTCAAGCAGGACGGCACCACGTCGTCGGGGCACTGTGTGTCGACGGTCGTGGAACTGCCCGACGGGCGGGTGCGGTTGGAGGAGGCCTGGGAGTGGGAGTCGCAGGAGGGCAGCGGCACCAGTGTGGTGGAGCAGGTCACCGAGCCCGCCCCATGACTGACTTTTCGTCAGTTGTCTATGGTGATCAGGTGAGCGAGCAGACGCAGGCACGGGGAGGGTCCACGCCACGGCGCGTGGTCGTCGTGGGCGCGGGCATGGCCGGGGTGCAGACCGCGGTCGCCCTGCGCGAACAGGGCTTCACCGGCACCGTGACGCTGATCGGCGCGGAGCCGCACCAGCCCTACGACCGGCCGCCGCTGTCCAAGGCCGTGCTGCTCGGCACGGCCGAGGGCTCCGCCTTCGACGTCGACTTCGAGGCGCTCGGCATCGAGCTGCGGCTGGGCCGCGAGGTGGCGGGCGTGCGCCCCGCCGACCACGAGCTGGACACCGGGGCCGGGCCGGTCCCCTACGACGTCCTGGTCGTCGCCACCGGCGCGGAACCGGTCCGGCTGCCGGGCACGGAGGGCGTGCCCGGGGTGCATCTGCTGCGCACCCTGGACGACGCCGAGCGGCTGCGGCCGGTGCTCGCCCGGCAGCGTGACATCGTGATCGTCGGCGCGGGCTGGATCGGCGCCGAGTTCGCCACCGCGGCGCGCGAGGCGGGCTGCGCCGTGACGGTCGTGGAGGCCGCGGACCGCCCGCTCGCGGGCTCGCTGCCCGCCGAGGTGGCCGTGCCCATGGCGGCCTGGTACGCCGACAGCGGGGCCGTCCTGCGCACCCACGCGCGCGTGGCGCACATCGAACCCGGCGTCGTGGTCCTCGACGACGGCACCCGGCTGCCCGCGGACGCCGTGGTCGTCGGCATCGGCGCCCGCCCCGCCACCGCCTGGCTCGCCGGGTCCGGCATCGAGCTGGGCACGTGGGGCGAGGTGGTGGCCGACGCCGGGCTGCGCACCTCGGCCCCGGACGTGTACGCGGTCGGCGACTGCGCGTCCTTCCCCTCGGGACGGTACGGCGAGCGTCTCCTCGTCCACCACTGGGACAACGCCCTCCAGGGCCCCCGCACCGTCGCCGCGGACATCCTCGGCGAGGCCCCCGCCGACTACGACCCGGTGCCGTACTTCTGGTCCGAGCAGTTCGGCCGCTTCGTCCAGTACGCGGGGCACCACCCCGCCGCCGACACCACCGTCTGGCGCGGCGACCCCTCCGGCCCCGCCTGGACGGTCTGCTGGCTCCGCGGCGACCGCCTGACCGCCCTCCTGGCCGTGGGCCGTCCCAGGGACCTGGCCCAGGGCAGACGCCTGATCGAGTCGGGCGCCCGAATGAACCCCACGCTCCTCACGGACCCGGCCCGCCCACTGAAGTCGGCGACCGCGTAGCCACCGGCCCGCGGGCCCGGCTGCCCGGCCCCGGCTGCCCGGCCCCGGCTGCCCGGCCCCGGCTGCCCGGCCCCGGGGCTGCCCGGCCCCGGCCCGTGCGCGCTCGCGCTCGTGTCCTGTGCTCCCGCGCCGTGTCCTGTGCTCCCGCGCCCTGCGCTGTGCTCCCGCCCCGTGCGTTGTGCCTCGTGCGCGCGGGGCGCGCGGGGCGACCACACCGGTACCTACCGGCCGAGGTGCGCCCCGGGTCGTGCTTCCCCGCCGGGCGCCGCCCGTCCTGGTGGCCGTCCCCGACCTGCCGCGCCCACCCCCACCTCCGCTTCTTCCGGCCACGTGGCGCCCCCACCTCCGCTTGCGGCCACGTGGGCGCCCCCACGCCCGCTTCCGGCCACGTGGGCGCCCCCACGCCCCGCCCGCCCGCGCGAGCGGCCCCGTGCGCCCCCGCGTCCCCCCAGGTGGGCGGGGCTGACTTCCGACTGTCAGTGGGGGATGGCAGGCTTGTTCGCGTGACCGAGATTGACGCAAAGATCGATGCTCTCGTCCCCGCCTGGCTCACGCTGCCCGACATCGCGGAGATGCTCGATGTCGAGGTGACGCGCGTGCGGCAGCTGGTGAAGGAAGGCCAGCTCATCGCCGTACGGCGTGGCGAGAACCGTGCGCTGCACGTCCCCGCCGCCTTCATCGACGGGGACCGGGTCGTCAAGGGCCTGTCCGGAACCCTGACGCTCCTGCGGGACGACGGCTTCACCGACGAAGAGATGCTCGAGTGGCTGTTCACCCCCGACGAGAGCCTGCCCGGCACCCCCGCGCAGGCCCTGAGCGAGAATCGCGGAACGGAGGTGAAGCGCCGCGCCCAGGCGCTCGCCGTCTGATCCGACCAGCAGCCCGGTGTACGGGCCACGGCAGCCCCGCGGCCCGTACACCACCGACCACGGGGGAACACGTATGCCCGCCGCCACCGCCCGCGAACAGCTCGCCGACGCCCGGCTCTACCTGTGCACGGACGCCCGCAAGCGCCAGGGCGACCTGCCCGAGTTCCTGGACGCGGTCCTGGCGGGCGGCGTCGACATCGTGCAACTGCGCGACAAGGGCATGGAGGCCGCCGAGGAGCTGGAGCACCTGGCGGTCTTCGCCGAGGCCTGCGCCCGGCACGGCAGACTCCTCGCGGTCAACGACCGCGCGGACGTCGCCCACGCCGCCACGGCCGACGTGCTCCACCTCGGCCAGGGCGACCTCCCGGTCCCGGCGGCCCGCGCCCTCCTCGGCGACGAGGTGCTGATCGGCCGCTCCACCCACGCCGAGTCCGAGGCCTCCGCCGCGGCCGTCCAGGACGGCGTGGACTACTTCTGCACCGGCCCCTGCTGGCCCACCCCCACCAAGCCCGGCCGCCACGCCCCCGGCCTCGACCTGGTCCGGCACACGGCCGCGCTCGGCACCGACCGCCCCTGGTTCGCCATCGGCGGCATCGACCTCGGCAATCTCGACGAGGTGCTCACGGCGGGCGCCCGCCGCGTCGTCGTCGTACGGGCCATCACCGAGGCCGACGACCCGGGTGCCGCGGCGGCGGAGTTCGCGAAGCGGCTGCGCGCGGCGTAGATCCGCTGTTCGATCCCCCGGCCTGTCCAAGGGGCGGACAACATCGCGACAAATCGGGCATATTTTCAGACTCCGGTTGGGTGAGCCCCGCCCCCTGGCTAACCTGCCCGTATGGCCCTCGGTACCGCATCCACCAGACCGGACCACGCCCGGACCGTACGCGACATGCTCGCGACCGGCAGGACGACCTATTCGTTCGAGTTCTACGCCCCCAAGACCGCGAAGGGCGAGCGAAACCTGTGGAACGCGCTCCGCCGGGTCGAGGCGGTCGCACCCGACTTCGTCTCCGTGACCTACGGCGCTGGCGGCTCCACCCGCGCGGGCACCGTCAAGCAGACCGAGCGCATCGCCTCGGACACCACCCTCACCCCGATCGCCCACCTCACCGCCGTCGACCACTCGGTGGCCGACCTGCGCAACATCATCGGCCAGTACGCCGACGCCGGGATCCGCAACATGCTCGCGCTGCGTGGCGACCCGCCCGGCGACCCGATGGGCGACTGGGTGCCGCACCCCCAGGGCCTCACCTACGCCGCCGAACTCGTCGAACTGATCAAGAACTCCGGTGACTTCTGCGTGGGCGTCGCCGCGTTCCCCGCGATGCACCCACGCTCCGCGGACTGGGACACCGACGTCAGCCACTTCGTCGACAAGTGCCGCGCGGGCGCGGACTACGCGATCACGCAGATGTTCTTCCACCCGGAGGACTATCTGCGGCTGCGCGACCGCGTCGCGGCGACCGGCTGCGAGACGCCGATCATCCCCGAGATCATGCCGATCGCCAGTGTGAAGACACTGGAGCGAGTGCCCTATCTCACCAACGCCGCCTTCCCGCCCGAGCTGAAAGAGCGGATCCTCACAGCCAAAGACAATCCGGCCGCTGTACGCTCCATTGCAATCGACTTCGCTACGGAGTTCTGCGCACGGCTGCTGGCCGAGGGAGTGCCGGGTCTGCACTTCATCACGCTCAACAACTCCACGGCGACACTGGAAATCTACGAAAACCTGGGCCTGCACCGCCCATCGCGGGCCTAGACCGGTCGCACCGGCGTACGACACACTGCGTAGCGGCCACTGGGAGAGGGGCGTACATGGGCTTGACGGTCCTCTACATCGCGTTCGGCATCGTGGCGCTGTGGCTGCTCGGCGAGGTGCTGCTGCAGTACAAGGCGCGGCTCCGCTGGCGGCTGCTGGCGTTCGTGGGCTTCCTCTGTGTCGTCGTCGGCGTGCTGATGACGTCCGTCGTGGTCATCGGGGTGGGCGCGATGGCGTTCGCGGTCGGCCAGACCTACGTCACCCTGTCCTTCCGGCGCGGCTTCGCGGCCGGTTGGGCGGTCACCGCCCGCCCCGGCTTCGGTGGCGGCAAGGGCCGCCGCGGCGAGGCGGCGCACCAGGACCCGACCCTGGAGGTCACGGACCTGGAGGCGTCCGGCGACGGCTACGACGACGGCTCCTACGACCGCCGCGACCAGACGTCGTACGACGGCTACGACCGCGACGACATGTTCACCCCGGCCCGCCCCGCCGACCCCACGGCCGCCGAGACCACCGCCGTCTACGAGCCGCAGCCGATGCCGGACGACACCGGCTCCTACGGCATATACGGCGACGCTCCCGCCGCCGCCCCGGGCCAGCCGCAGGACCAGTACGCCACGGCCGCCCAGGCCACCGACCAGACCTACGGCTACGACTACTCCGGTTACGGCCAGCAGGCCTACGGCTACGACACCACCGGCCAGCAGCAGTACGCCGCCTACTCGGACCCGTACATCGGCACCCAGACCTACGGCGGCGGCTCCTACGACACCACCGGCTACGGCGGCGACCCGACGTACGGCCAGCAGGGCTACACCCAGGACCAGTACGCCACCGGGGGCTACGGCGGCGAGACCCCGCCCGGCGGCGTCTGGGTCCCGCAGCAGCGCAGCACCGACGACCCCTACGGCGGCGAAGTCCCGCCCGAGCAGGCCTATCCGTACCAGGGCGACGGCCAGCCCCAGGGCGGCACCGGCAACGGCTACGACGACCAGTACCGCTTCTGACCCAGCAGGACCCTTTCGCCTCTCCGCGGCGTCACCGCGAGCCGCGGAACTCCGGCCCCTCCACGATCAGTCCGGCGACCAGCGCGCCCGACATGCCCGCGTGCGGAAGCCCGCCGCCGGGATGCGACCAGCCGCCGACGGTGAACAGGCCCGGCAGACCGGTGGTGTTGGACGGGTGCAGCAACCGGCCCCCGCCCGCGGCCAGCGCCGGTGCCGGAACCGCACCGCCCACCGCGCCGGTCGCCTCCGCGACGTCGGCCGGGGTGCGCACCTCCTGCCAGAGGACGCGGTCCCGCAGGCCGGGTATGACACGCTCCGCGGCGCTGATCATCGCGTCGGCGCGGGCGTCCTGGCTCTGATCCGCCTCGGCCGGGACCACCGACGTCAGCGTCACCGCCTCGTGCCCGGCATCCGGCACCAGCGCCGGGTCGTCGGGCCGCAGGACCGTCACCGTGGGGTCGGCGACCGTCCCCGACGGCGTATCGAACAGGGTGTCCAACTCGGCGTTCCGGTCGCGCGCATGCACCACCGTCCGGTGGGCCGTGCCCTCCGGACGGCCGCCGCGCAGCGCCAGCAGCACCGTGAGACGGCTGGGCAGCCCGCGCTGCGGCGGGACCTCGCCCGCACCACCGCCCCGTACCGCCTTGCCCGAGACAAACCGGTCCAGCACCTCCGGGGCGACACCGGCGACCACGAAGTCCGCCTCGGCCACCGTGCCGTCGGCCAGCTCCACGCCCGCCGCCCGGCCGTCCTTCTCCAGCACCCGAGCCACCTCGGCGCCGAAGACGAACTCCACCCGCCGCGCCACACAGCGCTCGTACACCGCGCGGGCCAGCTCCCGCAGGCCGCCGCGGACGTACCAGGTGCCGAAGGCGTGCTCCAGGTAGGGCAGCAGGGCCGCGCTCGCCGGGGCCGTGCGCGGGTCCAGGCCGTACGCCAGGGCATGGCTCTCCAGCAGGGCGACCAACCGGGGGTCGCGCAGCTCCCAGGCGGCCACCTCCGCGACGGTGCTCGCCCTGCGGGTGCGCAGCAGCCGCTTGTGCGGCACCGCCGGATAGGGCTCACGGTCCGCCAGCACCTGCCAGTTCGGCCACAGCGTCTCCTCCAGGAGGGGCCTGCGCGACCGGTCCCAGGCCTCCCGGGCCCGCACCAGGAAGTCGCCCCAGCGCTCGCCCGTCCCGGCGCCCAGTGCCTCGTCCAGGGCGGCGACGACGCCCGCGCGCGAGGCGTTGGGCAGGGCGACCCCGGTGCCGTCGGCGAAGACGTGCCGCGCCGCCGGGTCGACCTGGACCAGCTCGACGCGGGCCTCCAGCGGCTCCTTGCCGGTCTTCAGGAACAGGTCGCGGTAGACCGCGGGCAGCGGCAGCAGCCCGGGGCCGGTGTCGAAGGAGAAGCCGTCGCGCTCCCGTCGGCGCACCGCTCCGCCGTAGGTCTCCGTACGCTCGTACACCGCCACCCGGTGGCCCGCGACGGCCAGCCGGGCAGCGGCCGCCAGTGCGCCCATCCCGGCGCCGATCACCGCAATCCGTGCCATGCCTGCGACTTTATCGGCCGCCACTGACAATCCCGCCACGAGCCCGGCTGCCGCGGGACGGAGTGCCCAGGGCTGAGTACAGGTACTCAGGGCGAGAGATGAGTAGGCGCGCGGATGGGCGGCGACCTGCGAGAACGAGAGAGTGGAGGCACGGAAAGGGGCAGGGCGCCGGTACCGCCGACACGGGGCGGCGGAACGGCACCAGCCCTGGACCGCTCCTTCCGTCGGCCCGGGTCGACGGAAGCGAGGCACGGGGGAGTTCGGGGGACGACCGAAGGGGCCCAACGGGGGAACGGGGGAACCGAGGGCCCGACGGGGGAGCAAGAGGGAGCGCCGGTCCGGGCGTGGCCCGCGGGGGACGCGGCCACATCCTGGACCGGCGCTTTCGTATGCCGAGACCGCCGGGCGGGGGCCTACCGGTGGCCGCTCACCCGGCCCTGGAGCAGCCGGGACAGGGCCGCGTGGACGTCGTCCAGGGAGCGCTCCGGCTGGAAGGCCTGCCAGTCCAGGGCGGCCACCAGGACCATCCCGACCAGTGCCGCGGCGGTCAGCGGGATGTCGATCTCCTCGCTGAACTCGCCGCCCGCCACCCCGCCGACCAGCACCTCCTCGACGACGGCGACGACCTGCCCGCGCACCACCATCAGCGTGGACTGCCAGGCGCGGTTGGTGCGCCACAGCTCGGCGACGTACAGCTGGGTGAAGGCGGGGTACTGGGCGATGAAGCCGAGGCCCGCGCGGATCATCGCGTCCAGGGCGTCGACCCGGGTGCCGCCGCTCCGCGCGGTCTGGTCGGCGGCCTCCTTCAGGGAGGCGGTCAGCAGTCCCACGCCGTGCCGCAGCAACTCCTCGAAGAGGACGGACTTGCTGGCGAAGTTGTAGTAGACGGTGCCCTTGGCGACCCCGGCCCGCTCGGCGATCTCGTCCACCGTCGTCGCGGAGAAGCCCTGCTCGGCGATGAGCGTGACGGCGGCCTCGTAGAGCTTCTGCCGGGTGGCCTCGCGACGGGTGCCCGCCCCCGGCGTGGCGCTGCTGCTTTCCATGGCCCTGATTCTCACAGGAGCCGCGGCCCGGGACCGTACCGGCCGCTTGGGAGGCGTGGTCACAGGCTCAGCTCCGGGTGCAGCCGGTCCAGCGTCCACACCTGGCGGCCCCGGGCCGACAGGGCGGTGAGCGCGAGGGCGGCCACGGTGAAGGCGGCCAGCACGGCGCACGCCTGCCAGACGGGTTCCAGGCCGCCGCCCGTGATCAGCCTGCGCAGGGCCTCCACGACGTAGCTCATCGGCAGCCAGGGGTGGATCGCGTTGAAGAAGCCCGGGCTGGTCTGCACCGGGTAGGTGCCGCCCGCGGAGGTCAGCTGGAGCATCAGCAGCGCCAGTACGAGGATCCGGCCCGCCGCCCCGAAGCGCGCGTTCAGCCACTGCACGATCGCCGCGAAGCAGGCCGTCACCAGGAACAGGAAGGCCACCGTGCCGCCCGCGCGGGCCATCTCCAGGCCGACGGCCCAGTGCAGCACCGCCATCAGGCCCATCGTCTGGAGCACCCCGATCGCCAGCACCGGCAGCCAGCCCGCGAGGGCGATCCGCCAGGCCGACGCCCCGGCCGCCAGCGCCCGCCGGTTCAGCGGCGCGATCAGCATGTACGCCACCATGGCGCCCACCCACAGCGACAGCGGGATGAAGTACGGGGCGAAACCGGTGCCGTAGTTGGGCGCCTCGTGCAGGGACCTGGCGGCGAGCTGGACCGGGTCCGCCATCACCTCGGTGCGCGCGTCGCGCTCCCGCTCGTCGTAGTCGGGGATCTTCTCGGCGCCGTCGTGCAGGCCCCCGGCGAGTTCCACCGACCCGTCGACGAGCTTGTACATACCGCCGCTGAGGTCGTCCGCGCCCGTCTTCAGATCGCGCACGCCCTCGTCCAGGTCGACCGCGCCGGTCTTGGCGGTGCCGAGGCCGGAGCGCAGGTCCTCGGCGCCGGTGGCGACCTTCCCGGCGCCGTCGTTCAGCGCGTTGATCCGGGAGACGGCGTCGGCGAGGTCCTCCGACAGGTGCGGCGCGCGGTCGGCGAGCGCCTGGGCCTGCTTCTCCAGGGTGGCGAGGTGGTCGTCGAGGGTGTCCAGGTCGCCGTCCTGGTCGGCGATCAGCGTGTTCACGTCCTCCGCGATCGTCGCCGCGTCCGCCGCCGCGTCCCTGGCCTTCTCCAGATCGCCGCAGGCCGCGTCGGGCAGCACGGCGTCCTCGCAGCGCGCCCCGTAGACGCCGTCCAGCGTGTCCGACGCCGCGCGGGCGTCCTTCGCCGCGGTCGGCGCCGTCTTCACCAGCGTGTCGAGGTTCTCCCGGATCGTCCCGGCCGAGTCGGCGACGAGCTGGGCGGTGTCCCCGATGGTCCGCTCGTTGTCCTTGAGGAAGGGGCCCACCTTCCCCGCGACGCCGTTGACCTTGTCGGCGAGCTTCTGGGTGCCCTCCGCGACCTTCCGGGAGCCGTCCTCCAGGCCGTCCGCGCCCTTGTGGAGCTTCTTCAGGCCCTTCACCAGCGAGCCGCTGCCGTCCTTGGCGTCCTTCAGTCCGGCGGCGAGGTCCTTGGAGCCCTGCTCCGCCCGGCCGATGCCGCCCTTGAGCTTGTCGGCCCCGTCCGCGGCCTTCACCGTCTCGCCGTGGATGTCCGAGAACGAGATGAAGATCTTGTCCAGGAACGACCGCGACGCCTTGGTGGAGGCCGCCGTGCGCACCTCGCTGAACACCGTCCGTGAGATCTGCCCGACGATGTAGTTGTTCGCGTCGTTCGTACGCACCTGGAGCGCGCTCGTCCGCGGGGAGCCCCCCGAACTGGACGCGATCCGCGCGCTGAAGTCCTCCGGCATGGTCAGCGACAGGTAGTACCGGCCGTCCTCCACCCCCGCGCGGGCCTCCGCCGCGCTCACCTCACGCCAGTCGAAGACCTCGCTGTCCTTCAGGCCCCGGACGATGTCGTCGCCCGCCTCGACCCGCCGCCCGTCGACGGTCGCGCCGCTGTCGTCGTTCACCAGCGCCACGGGCAGCCGGTCCAGCCTGCCGTACGGGTCCCAGAAGGACCACAGGTACAGCGCGCCGTACAGCAGCGGCAGCAGCAACAGCGCTACCAGGGCGGCCCGCGGCAGCTTCCCCCGGCCGAAGCGCCGCAGCTCAAGCGCGGCGAGCAGCGGCGAGCGCATCGTCGGCCTCCTTCACTTCGTCGTGCTCGGTGTCGGTGTCGGTGTCGTCGTGCTCGGTGTCGGTGTCGGTGTCGGTGTCGGTGTCGTCGTGCTCGGTGCCGGTGCCGGTGCCGGTGCCGGTGCCGGTGCCGGTGCCGGTGCCGTCGTGGCGCGCGGCCGGTGCCGTGGACACGACGACGGCACCCTCGGGGGCCTCGCTGCACACCGCCACCACCGTCGTCCCGGCCTCGGCGAGCGCCCCGAGCAGCGCCCAGACCTCGCGCCGCTCGGCGTCGGAGAGCTTCAGGTCGGTGTCGTCGACCCCCAGCAGCCGGGGGCGCCCGATGAGCGCCAGCGCGATCGACAGCCGCAGCGCCTCCAGCCGCTCCAGATCGCGTACGGCGGTCCGCGAACCCTTGGGCAGGGCCGTCCGGTCGAAGCCCACCGCGTCCAGGGCGGCGTCGATCCGCAGCCGCGCCTCGTTCGCGCGCTCGGCACGGGGCCGCAGCAGCCCGCGCAGCGAGTCACCGAACCGGCTCTGCAGCAGCGCCCGTTCGCGCAGGTGCTCCCCGACGGTGAGCGCCGGGTCGAGGTCCGTGACGCCGGAGACATGGGCGAGGGCGCTGACCCGGCGCAGGGCCGCCAGTTGCTTCGGCAGCCGGGCGTCGCCGACGACGGCCGTCCCCTCGGCCGCCTTCATCCGCCCCGTGAGCGCGAGCAGCAGACAGGTGCGGCCTGTCCCCGACGGTCCCTCGACGGCGATGAGCGAGCCGGGCTCCGCGGTGAAGGAGACCCCTCGGAAGGCCCACCCGCGGGGGCCCTTCACCCCGAAGTCCTCAGCGGTGACGGCGAGTCCCCGCACCGATTCCCCCACGCTTCCCCCTCTGGTGTCGGCGGCATTTTTTGAACTGACTGGTCAGTGCAAAAGCTAGCCCGAACCTTCGATCGAGGCAAAAGCGCAGGTCAGAACGGATTGTCAGTGCCATACCTCACGATGGGCACATACGGCACCCATGCCGTTACCCAGACGACAGGAGGTTCGTCATGGCCAACTCGTCCGCAGCCGCCGCCCGTCGGCGCCGCGCCACCGGCCCTGCCCCCTCACTGACCGGCCCGGCGAGCGATGTGCACCCCGTGCTCCGCCGGGCCACGGCCCCGCCCGCCGCGCTCGACCTGCTCGCCCAGGCCCGCGCCGGACTCGACGAGGCCGCCGTCCTCGAAACCCCGAACGAGCGGTACGCGACGGCCCACCTCGCCGCCCTGCGCACCGCCGCCGCCGTGCTCGCCGCACGGGGGCGCCCGGAGCCCACGTCCCGGCGCCGGACCAGGATCCGGAGCGCCTGGGAAGTGCTCCCCGAGATCGCGCCCGAGCTGACCGAGTGGAGCGCGCTGTTCGCGTCCGGAGCCCGGCGCCGTGCCCGGGCCGAGGCGGGCATCCAGGGCGCGGCCAGCCGCCGGGACGCCGACGACCTGATACGCGACGTGGCGATGTTCGTCCGCATCGTCGAGCGCATGCTGGTGCTCCAGCCGGTCCTCCCGCAGCCCCGTCAGGACGCGGAGGAGACGGACGGCCCCCGCCGCCCGGCCCAGGACATGCCGGACGCCGGATGACCGGCCGAGGGCCGCCCAGGACCGGGCACGGGCGCCGACCTCGGGCGCCCGGTACCGGAGTGCCCGGGCGGCGGGCCCGAGGCAATAGGGTGGGGAGCGCCTGAAGCCCTACCTGTCCGGCTCCCGGACGAGGCGGGGCAGACCGTTCGCTCCGCCGTGGAAAAGGGCGGTGCCGCGCCGAGGAGTCACTGCCGTGTCGGACCCGATGCGACCCCGAACCTCCCTCCGTACCGCCGTGGTGTGGGAGGTCCTCCAGGACGCCCTGGACCGGCGGGTGAAAGCCACGGGCCGGGAGTCGCTCGACGTCCTCGACACCGGCGGCGGCAGCGGCAAGTTCGCGGTGCCCGTCGCCCGCCTCGGCCACCGCGTCACCGTCGTCGACCCCAGCCCGAACGCCCTGTTCGCGCTGGAGCGCCGCGCCGCCGAGGCCGGGGTCGCCGACCGGGTCCGCGGTGTGCAGGGCGACGCCCATGGTCTGTTCGACGTCGTCGAGCGCGGCGGCCATGACGCGGTGCTCTGCCACGGCGTCCTGGAGTACGTGGACGACCCGGCCGAGGGCGTCCGCAACGCGGTCGCCGCCCTGCGCCCCGAAGGCGTCCTCAGCGTGCTCGCGGCCGGGCTCGGCGGCGCCGTGCTCGCCCGCGCCCTTGCCGGGCACTTCACGGAGGCCCGGCAGGCCCTCGGCGACCCCGACGGCCGCTGGGGCGAGGGCGACCCCATGCCGCGCCGCTTCACCGCCGAGCAGCTCACCGCACTGGTCGAGGGCGCGGGCCTCAGGGTCGGCGCCGTGCACGGCGTGCGGGTCTTCGCCGACCTCGTCCCCGGGGTGCTGGTGGACACCGAGCCCGGCGCCCTCGACGCCCTGCTGAAGCTGGAGGCCGCCGCCGCCGAGCTTCCGGCGTTCCACGCGGTGGCCACCCAGCTTCATGTGCTCGGTGAGACCCAGGGGGCGGCCGAGGGCTGACCCGCCTCCCGTGGCGCGCCGCTGATCAGGGACTTGGCTGCACATGGAGTACGCCACAAGCCCCCCGATCGGCGGCCAGTCGCCGTATGATCGAGGGAGACCACCCGGCATGACGGGTCGGCTGCCGGGGAATCCAATCCTCAGCGAGCCGGACCGACCATGGCGGATTCCGGTTGGCCAATTGGCGTAGAGGGGCGGGTTTCACGGGGGCGATTCCCTGCCTATCCTGAAGGGACCCCCCGGGTCGCCCCGGCGACTGCACGATGAGGAGGACTCCGTGCCGCTCTCAGAGCACGAGCAGCGCATGCTCGAGCAGATGGAGCGAGCGCTGTACGCCGAAGATCCCAAGTTCGCGACAGCGCTTGAGGGAAGCGGGCTGCGTACGTACACCCGGCGACGGGTCTACCAGGCGGTCGCGGGCTTCCTCGTAGGTATCGCGCTCCTCATGGCCGGAATGGTCGCCAAGCAGGTCTGGCTCAGCGTGGTGGGCTTCCTGGTCATGCTCGGCTGCGCGGTACTCGCGGTGACCGGCTGGCGCAAGGCACCCAAGCCGGGCGAGCAGCCCAGCGGCGGTGGCGGCGGCGGCCGAGCGTCCCGACATCAGGGACGCCAGCGACGCTCCATGATGGATCGCATCGAGCAGCGCTGGCAGCGGCGCCGTGACGAGCAGGGCGGTCACTGACCACTCCCGGCGGCTCCAGCGGCTTTTGATCATGCACGCTTGAGGGGGTTACCACCGTGAGGCGGTAACCCCCTCAAGCGTGCGCGTACCCCCGGATGTCGCACCCAAGGACGCGAGAACGCGAAGGGCGTCCGCTCATCGAGCGGACGCCCTTCGCGTCGTGGTGTGCGGCCGTCCCCGTCGGTGTCAGACGCCGCGCTGTCCGGACGGGCGGGGCCGCCGCAGCAGCGCCGTCAAGCGTTCGGCCCAGCGGGCCCTGAGGGCCGTCCAGCGGTCGGAGAGGTCCCACAGCGCCCGAACGGCCGAGCGCGGCGCCAGCACCGCCCGTACCCGCGTGGGCCAGCTCGCCCGGGACCGCAGCGCCGTACGCATACCGCGCACATCGTCGGCCAGACCGCTCACCGCACGGGGCCGTGGGGCGAACAGCACCTGCTCGACAGCACCGGCGACCCGGTGCACCGACTGGGCCGTCACCTCGTCCAGCTCCCCGAGCCGAACGATCCGCGCCGCCGCCTTGCGTGGGGTCAGCGCGTCGTCCGGTGTGATGCCGTAGTCCCAGGCGGTGTCCGTCAGCTCCCGCCAGACCGCCAGGACATGCCCGGTGGCCACCTCGGCGGGCGGCTCGTCCAGCACCACCCCGGGCAGGCTCTCCCCGTCGATCCCAGCGGTCCCCCCGCCGGCCACCGCGCTCGCCGTGGCCGGGGCGTGCCGGGCCGAGGCCAGCCGGACCGTGCGCCGTCTGATCCGCCACAGCATCGGCAGCAGCGGTACGGCGACCAGCGCCGCGCCCAGCAGCACCCAGCCCGCGGTGCGGTACCACGGCGCCCCCGAGTCCTCCGGCGTGCCCGGGTCCAGCGGCAGCGCGCCGCCGCACACCTCCCGGCGCTCGTCCTGCGGGACACAGCTGGTGCTCTCCGACGGCTCCGCGGACGGCGCCGCGTCCGACGGCCGGGCCACGTCCGGGACGTCCGGAACGCTGTTGCCGGGGGCGTTGGGCACGGTGTACGAGGGCGTCGTGCCCCGTGTGGGCGTCGGCTCGAAACGGGTCCAGCCCACGCCCTCGAAGTACAGCTCCGGCCAGGCGTGCGCGTCGCGCAGCCCCACCGACACCGTTCCGTCGCCCTGCGGGGTGCCGGGGGCGAAGCCCACCGCGACCCGGGCGGGTATGCCGAGGGTGCGGGCCATCGCCGCCATCGAGAAGGAGTAGTGGACGCAGAAGCCCCGCTTGTCCTCCAGGAAGCGGGCGATCGCCCGGGAGCCGTTGCCGACCTCGACCTCGGTGTCGTACTGGAAGCCGCCGTTCACGGCGAAGTAGTCCTGCAGGGCCACCGCCTGCTCGTAGGGGTTGCGCGCGCCGTCGGTGACCTGGCGGGCGGTGCCCGCCACGACGTCGGGGAGCGAGTCGGGTATCTGGGTGTACTCGCGCTGCAGCGCCCCCGGCGGCTCCGGCGCGTCGGCCAGCTGCTGGGCGGTCGGCTGCACGTCGACGCTGCGCACCTCGTAGGTCAGACCGCGGGTGTTCTGGCCGTGGTCGCCGACGAGGGTCATGCCGACCGGTTCGTACCGCCAGTTGCCGTCCACCTGCACGTCGCTGGGCGGGTACGGCATCGGCAGCCAGTCCTGCGCGTACCAGTCGGCGGTGGTGATGCGGGTGCGGACGTCGGAGGTCCGGACGGTCGAGCCGAGGCCGACCGGGGTCGGGAAGTCGTCGGGCACGGCGGTGATCTGCCGCTTGGCGGGCTTCCAGGTGGTGCCGTCGAAGTCGTCCAGGGAGACGATCCGCAGATACAGGTCGGAGATGTCACCGGTGCTGGTGCGCACGGAGAGGACCTGGCGGTCCTCGTCCACGTTCAGGCTGTCGCGCAGCGAGACCAGCGGGTTGACCGCGGAGATCGTGCCCCCGCCGCCGCCCCCCGCGCCCACGCCGCGGCCCGCGCCGTCCAGCAGACCGCCGTTCATCGCGGGCAGGGCCAGCGGGACCACCAGGGCGATGCCCAGCGCCACCGCGCCGATCCGCCGCCCGGACCGCACCGGCGCCACCGCGCCGCCGGGCTCCAGGCCCGGTGCCCGCGCCGGACCGCCGAAGACCCGGCCCCACTGCGACAGCCGCTCCCGCCCCTCGGCCAGCAGCAGCATCAGATAGCCGATCGCGGCGATCAGGAACCACACCCACTCACCGCTGCCCTCGGACAGCCCCGCGGCCACGGAGTACAGCGCGAGCAGCGGCAGCCCCGCCGGGGCGGCGTTGCGGAAGGTGGCCGCCAGGACGTCCACCGCCAGGCCGATCACGAGGACACCGCCGATGAGCATCAGCTCGATGCCGTCGGACAGCGGCGCGGGGATCGCGTACCGGCTGACGTCGTCCGTGCCCTGTTGCAGCAGGTCGGAGAGGAAGCGGAAGACCTCGGGGCCGGGGACGAGCCCGGCGAGCGCGTACTCACGGGCGAAGACCAGGGTCAGCAGCATCAGGGTGACCAGCGCCTGGACCAGCACGGTCAGCGGCCGGGGCAGCGGCACCCGGCGGCCCGCCGCGCCCACGCCCGTCTGGATGGCCAGCAGGATGGCCGCCTGGAGGAACCAGGTGGCCGTGTCGACCAGCGGCAGCAGGGCGCAGGCCGCCATCAGGGTGGCCGCCATCCCGCCCAGTGCCATCCGTGCCGGTCCGCTCATGACCGTCCCTCCCCACCGCTCGGCCCGCCCGCCGCGGCCAGGCCCGTGCGCTCCCGGTCCATCTGGCGCCACAGGTCGCCCAGCGCGGCGCCGCGCGGCACGCTGACGGCCGTCCAGCCCGCCTCGCGCAGCAGCCGCAGCCGCTCCTCGCTCCGGTGGAACGCCTGGGGTGCCTCGGTGGGTTCCCGCACCCAGCTCTCGCTGTCCAGCACGAAGGCGAGGGCGCCGCCGCTGCGTTGCCGCATCCGGGCGGCCACCGCGGCCTGTTCCTCGTCCAGGTCGCCGAAGAAGGCCACCAACAGGCCCTCGTTGCCACCGCGCAGCACGTCGTAGGCGCGGGACAGGCTGGTGCCGTCCGAGTGGTCGATCACCGCGAGGGTGTCCATCATCAGCCCGGCCGCGTCCGCCGACTCCTGGCTGGCGCCCGCGAACCCGTCGGCGCCCTCACCGGGCACCGAGCTGCCGGTGTCCGTCAACAGCCGTACGGAGAAGCCGCGTTCGAGCATGTGGACCAGCACGGACGCGGTGCCCGACACGGCCCACTCGAAGGCCGAGTCCGGGCCCGCGCCCTGGAAGGCGAGGCCGCGGGTGTCGAGCAGCACCGTGCAGCGGGAGCGCTGCGGCTGCTCCTCGCGGCGCACCATCAGCTCGCCGTAGCGGGCGGTGGAGCGCCAGTGCACGCGGCGCAGGTCGTCGCCGTAGCGGTACCCGCGCGGGATGATGTCGTCCTCACCCGCCAGGGCGAGCGAGCGCTGCCGTCCGTCGCCGTACCCCGTCGCCTCGCCGGTCAGCCGCACCGGCGGCAGCGGCTCCACGCGCGGGATCACGGTCAGGGTGTCGTACGTGGAGAAGGACCGGGTCAGCTCGCACATCCCGAACGGGTCGGTCAGCCGCAGCTGGAGCGGGCCCAGCGGGTAGCGGCCGCGCAGATCGGAGCGGACGCGGTAGGACACCTCACGGCGCCCGCCCGCCTCCACCCGGTCGAGTACGAACCGGGGGCGCGGGCCGAGGACGTAGGGCACCCGGTCCTGGAGCATCAGCAGACCGGTGGGCAGCCGGGAGACGTTGTCCATCCGCAGATGGACGCGGGCCTCGGCCCCGGCGGACACCCGCGCGGGGGAGAGGCGGCGGCTGCCCGCCACCCGGTACCGGGTGCGGTACAGCACCAGGGCGCACACCAGCGGCAGCACCGCCAGGAGCAGTCCCACCCGCAGCAGGTCGCTCTGCCCGAGGACGTAGGCGCAGACCGCGGCGGCCACACCGGCGGCCAGGAACGAGCGGCCACGGGTGGTCAGACCGGCCAGGGCGGTGCGCACCCCGCCCTTGTCGCCCCGGTCGGGCTCCGGCTGGGCCGTCGTCCCGGCGGTGGTCATCACAGCCTCCGGGGCGGCTGCTGGCCGTACGGGCCGCCCTGGCCCAGCCCGAAGGAGTTCTGCTGGGGGCCCGCGGGGACCGGGGTGCGCTGGAGGATCTCCTGCACCACCTGCTCCGAGGTGCGGCGGTTGAGCTGGGCCTGCGCGGTGGGCAGCAGCCGGTGCGCGAGGACCGCCACGGCGAGGGCCTGCACGTCGTCCGGCAGCGCGTACTCCCGGCCGCTGAGGGCGGCGGACGCCTTCGCCGCGCGCAGCAGATGCAGCGTCGCGCGCGGCGAGGCGCCGAGTCTCAGGTCCGGGTGGGTACGGGTGGCGGCGACCAGGTCGACGGCGTACCGCCGGACCGTGTCGGCGACGTGCACGCCGCGCACGGCCTCGATCAGCTTGACCATCTCGTGCGCGTGCGCCACCGGCTGGAGGTCGTCCAGGGGGTTCACGCCGCCGTGCACGTCGAGCATCTGCAGCTCGGCCTCGGCGCTGGGGTAACCGATGGAAACCCGGGCCATGAAACGGTCGCGCTGCGCCTCGGGCAGCGGGTAGGTGCCCTCCATCTCGACCGGGTTCTGGGTGGCCACCACCATGAACGGGCTGGGCAGCTCGTACGTCTGCCCGTCGATGGTGACCTGGCGCTCCTCCATCGACTCCAGCAGCGCGGACTGGGTCTTCGGTGAGGCGCGGTTGATCTCGTCGCCGATCACGATCTGCGCGAAGATCGCTCCCGGCTTGAACTCGAAGTCCTGACGCTGCTGGTCCCAGATCGACACCCCGGTGATGTCGGAGGGCAGCAGGTCGGGCGTGAACTGAATACGGCGCACCGAACAGTCGATGGATCTCGCCAGCGCCTTGGCCAGCATCGTCTTGCCGACGCCGGGGACATCCTCGATGAGGAGGTGTCCCTCGGCGAGCAGCACGGTCAGCGAAAGCCGTACGACCTCGGGCTTGCCCTCGATCACTCCTTCCACCGAACTGCGGACCCGATCCACAGTGGCGGTCAGATCAGTGAGGCTCGCTCGATCGTCATAGGTCGTCACCCGGCCCTCCTCGGCCCGTTCTTTCCCGGGCCGACGCTCTGCGTTGCGTAACCGGCCCACCCCTGGAACACGGACACCACGCGGGAAAAGTTCCGCGTGACGCCACAACCGCATTCTTGCTGCCGTTACCGTTTCGTGTCACTCGCCTGTGGACAACTGGCAGCGATATGTCGGGCCTTACGGCCTTTTGTGCCGTGTGGAGCCCGGATTCCGGTCCGGATTTCGCGGAGAACGAGCGGGGTGGCAGCAGGTCACGCAGTATGCGTCATGCCGGGTCGACCTCACGCAGCAGCCCCGTCTTCACGTCGAAGACGAAGCCGCGCACGTCGTCGGAGTGCAGCAGGAACGGCGAGGTCCGCACCCGCTGCATCGACTGCCGTACGTCCTGGTCGACGTCCCGGAAGGCCTCCACGGCCCACGCGGGGCGCTGGCCGACCTCGTGCTCCAGCTCCTCGCGGAAGTCCTCGGTGATGGTCTCCAGACCGCACCCGGTGTGGTGGATCAGGACGATGCTGCGGGTGCCCAGCTTGCGCTGGCTGATGGTGAGGGAGCGGATCACGTCGTCGGTGACGACACCGCCCGCGTTGCGGATGGTGTGGCAGTCACCCAGCTCGAGGCCGAGCGCGGCGTGCAGGTCGAGGCGGGCGTCCATGCAGGCCACGACGGCCACGCGCAGGACGGGACGGGCGTCCATCCCGGGGTCGGTGAAGTCGGCGGCATACTGCTCGTTCGCCTCGACGAGGCGGTCGGTGACGGTGCCGCCGGCGCGGACGGCGCTCTCGGAGCCGGTGGTAACCGATGCAGAAGTCGTCATGGTGACGACGTTACTGGTCACACGCCGCCCCGGCCCCTTGTGAGAGCGGACAAAGAACATCAACGAGGCTTGTTGTGAGGTAACCCACAGGAGTGGCGTGGATACGCCCGTCCGAGTGATCCGGCCAGGTTCCGCACCGCGCGCACGCCGGTGGCCGCGACGCGCAGGCCGGTTGATTGACCGCGAGACAGGGTGGACTAAAGTGACGCGAAGCGGGAGGCGAGGTTCTCCCCGCTGGACTGATCCCCCGAGACCCCGGCGGTGTTCCGGAGATCTCCCCGCGTGCGCGCCGCGTACGTACGGCTCGGCCTCCACCCGCTCCGGTCGGCTGACGCTTCCGGCGCCGGCAGGCCTCCCCTTCACGAGCGGGCGGGGACCCGGCGGTGCGTGCGGGCGGGCCGGACCTGAGAGGCCCCAGAATCAAATGGTGCGCGAAGCGCATGCGAACACGGGCGGTGGTGGGCGACGGGTGGGACAGAGTCGACACGTCCCGGTGATGCTCCAGCGGTGCCTGGACGTGTTGGCCCCCGCCCTGGAGCGCCCCGGCGCGGTCGCCGTCGACTGCACCCTCGGACTCGGCGGACACAGCGAGGCGCTGCTCGCCCGCTTCCCCGAGGCCCGCCTGGTCGCCCTGGACCGCGACAAGGAGGCGCTGCGGCTCTCCGGCGAGCGGCTCGCGCCCTACGGCGAGCGGGCCACCCTGGTGCACGCCGTGTACGACGAACTGCCCGAGGTGCTCCAGCGCCTGGGCATCCCGCGCGTGGCGGGCGTCCTGTTCGACCTCGGGGTCTCCTCCATGCAGCTCGACGAGGCCGACCGCGGCTTCGCCTACGCCCAGGACGCCCCGCTCGACATGCGCATGGACCAGACGACCGGCGTCAGCGCCGCCGAGGTCCTCAACACCTACCCGCCGGGCGAACTGGTCCGCATCCTGCGGGCGTACGGCGAGGAGAAGCAGGCCAAGCGGATCGTCGCCGCCATCGTGCGCGAGCGGGACAAGGAGCCGTTCAGCAACAGCGCGCGGCTCGTCGAACTGATCCGGGACGCGCTCCCGCAGGCCGCCAAGCGCACCGGCGGCAACCCGGCCAAGCGCACCTTCCAGGCCCTGCGGATCGAGGTCAACGGCGAACTGTCCGTGCTCGAACGGGCCGTCCCGGCCGCCGTGAAGGCCCTCGACGTGGGCGGCCGGATCGCCGTGCTGTCGTACCACTCCCTGGAGGACCGGCTGGTCAAGCAGGTCTTCGCGGCCGGGGCCGCCACCACCGCGCCCCCCGGCCTGCCCGTCGTCCCCGAGCGCTACCAGCCCCGGCTCAAGCTGCTCACGCGCGGTGCCGAACTTCCCACCGAGGAAGAGGTCGCCGCCAACCGCCGGGCGGCCCCGGCACGACTGCGCGCGGCCCAGCGCATCAGGGAGGACGTCGAGTGAGCCGGACACGGGGGAGGGCGCGTGGGTAGGAAACCCGAACTGAAGGGGAGGGCCGCCCGGCTCGCCCGGCTCTTTCCGACCGGACCGGGGCACGGGTCCGGCCGCGGCCGGGGCGGGACACAGGCGGCGAAGACGCCGTTCGTCCTCCTCGTCGTCCTGCTCCTCGGAGGCGGGCTGATCGGACTACTGGTGCTGAACTCCGCGCTCAGCGAGGGATCGTTCAGACTGGACGACCTCCAGAAGGAGACGAAGGAACTCACCGACGAGGAGCAGTCGCTGCGCCGCGACATCGACGCCTACGCCGCCCCCGCCGCCCTCCAGCGCCGGGCCCGCGAACTGGGCATGGTGCCCGGCGGCGACCCCGCGTTCCTCAACCCCGACGGCACCGTCGAGGGCGTCCCGGCCCCGGCCCGCGCGACCTCCCGCTACACCCCGCTGGTCCTGGCACCGGAGGCGATGCCCACGGGCCCCACCGCCGTCCCGGAGCCGACGAGCACCCCGCAGACCACGAGCACCCCGCAGACCACGAGCACCCCGGAGATCCCGGCGGGCCCCCCGGCCGCACCCGCGCCCACCGACACGAGCACGCCCCTCCCCCTCCCCACCACAACCCCCGGCAGGTGACGGAAGTGTCCGACAGGGAACCGCCGCGTCGCCGGGTGCCCGGACCCGCCCGGCCCGTTCGTCCCGGTGGCCGTCAGCGCCCCGGACCCGGCGCCCGGCCAGCCCGGCGCCCCGCCCCGCCCCGCGGCCCCGCCGCCCCGCGCCCGCTGCGGCTCGGCAGCCCCCGGCCCCGGCTGCGCATGGTCGGCTTCGGGCTGACCCTCGTACTCCTGGTGTTCACCGTGCGGCTGCTCCAGGTCCAGGCCGTCGACGCCAGCGCCTACGCGGCCAAGGCCGAGCGGAACCGGTACGTCGTCCACACCCTGGCCGCCGAGCGCGGCCAGATCACCGACCGCACCGGGGTCGCCCTGGCCACCAGCGACGACGCCGAGGACATCACGGCCGACCCGACGATGTTCACGCGCGAACAGCTGAAGATCGGCGACGGTCCCGAGCAGGCGGCGGCCCTCCTCGCGCCGATCCTCGGCCAGGACCAGGCCGCGCTCGCCGAGAAGCTGCGCACGAAGAACACCCGCTACGTCCTGCTCGCCCGCCGTCAGACCCCCGAGGTCTGGAAGCAGATCAAGGACCTGAAGACCGCGCTCACCAAGAAGGCCGAGTACGACGACTCCACCGTCAACGTCCTCGCGGGCGTGTTCTCCGACCCCAGCAGCAAGCGCGTGTACCCCAACGGCGAACTCGCCGCCGGGATACTGGGCTGGGTCAACGCCGAGGGCAAGGGCGGCGGCGGCATCGAGCAGCAGCTGAACAAGGTGCTGGCCGGGAAGCCCGGCGAGATCCGCTACGCCCAGTCCGGCGGCCACCAGGTGCCCACCGTGGGCTCCCGGGAGACGCCCGCCGTACCCGGCTCCGACGTCGAGCTGACCATCGACCGCGACATCCAGTGGGCCGCGCAGAACGCCATCGCCGAGCAGGTGAAGAAGTCCAAGGCGGACCGTGGCTACGTCATCGTCCAGGACACCCGCACCGGCGAGATCCTCGCCATGGCCAACTCGCCCGGCTTCGACCCCAACGACCTCTCCCAGGCCGACGCCACCGCGATGGGCAACGCGGCCCTCCAGGACGCCTACGAGCCCGGCTCCACCGCCAAGCTCATGTCGATGGCCGCGGTGCTGGAGGAGAAGGCCGCCACGCCCGGCACGCATGTCGTCGTACCCAACCGCCTGCACCGCGGCGACCGGCTGTTCCGGGACGACATCGACCATCCGACCTGGTACCTGACGCTGAACGGGGTGCTGGCCAAGTCCAGCAACATCGGCACCATCCTGGCCGTCGGCCAGCTCGGCAAGACCCAGGCCGAGGCCAACAGGGTCCTCTACTCCTACCTGCGCGAGTTCGGCCTCGGCAGCTACACCGGCCTGGACTTCCCCGGCGAGACCAAGGGCATCCTCGCGCCGCCGGACCAGTGGTCCACCTCGCAGCAGTACACGATCCCGTTCGGCCAGGGCGTGTCCATCAACGCGATGCAGGCGGCCTCCGTCTACTCCACCATCGCCAACGGCGGCGTCCGCGTCGAACCCTCACTCGTGCGCGGCACCAAGGGCCCCGACGGACGCTTCACGCCCGCCCCGGAACCGGAGAAGAACCGGGTCGTCAGCGAGGAGACGGCGAAGACGCTCGCCAGGATGCTGGAGTCGGTCGTGGACGACGAGGAGGGCACCGGCACCAAGGCACGCATCCCGGGCTACCGCGTCGCGGGCAAGACCGGCACGGCCAACCGCGTGGATCCGGCCACCGGCAACTACCGCGGTTACACCTCGTCCTTCGCCGGGTTCGCGCCCGCGGACAACCCCCGGGTCACCGTCTACTGCGCCATCCAGAACGCCACCGAGGGCAGCTACTTCGGCGGACAGATCTGCGGGCCCATCTACAAGCAGGTCATGGAGTTCGCCCTGAAGTCCCTCCAGGTCCCGCCCACCGGGGCCCCGCCCGCGAAGCTGCCCGTCACTTTCCAGCCATGATCGTCCGAGCCACCAGGAACCACCCGTGACCACGATCACCCCCGATCCCGGGAACCAGGGCACGCCCCGCCCCCTTTTTAGCTCCCAGGCGGGTGCGCCCGGTACGCTCACCGCCGTGCCACACGCTGATCAGTCCCAAACCACCCAGAAGGGCGGTCCCGTGACCTATCCGGGCCCGCCGCGACCGGCCACGGTCTCCGCCACACCCCTCGCGGAACTCGCCGGACAGCTGGGTGTCACCGCCCCACCGAACGGCCCAGGGGTCACCGGCATCACCCACGACTCCCGCGCCGTCCGCCCCGGTGACCTGTACGCCGCCCTGCCCGGCGCCCGTGCGCACGGCGCCGACTTCGTCACCCAGGCCGCGGGCCTCGGCGCCGCCGCCGTGCTCACCGACCCGTCGGGCGCCGAACGCGCCGCCGCCACGGGACTGCCGGTGCTGGTCGTCGACGACCCGCGCGCGCGGATGGGCGAACTGGCCGCCACCCTCTACGGCCACCCCGGGAACGACCTGCTCCAGATCGGCATCACCGGCACCTCGGGCAAGACCACCACGGCCTACCTCATGGAGGGCGGCCTGCGCACGGCGCACAGCACCGGACTCATCGGCACCGTCGAGATGCGCATCGGCGAGGAGCGCATCAAGTCCGAGCGCACCACCCCCGAAGCCACCGACCTCCAGGCCCTGTTCGCCGTCATGCGCGAACGCGGTGTCGAGGCGGTCGCGATGGAGGTGTCCAGCCACGCCCTGGTGCTCGGCCGGGTCGACGGCTGCGTCTTCGACATCGGCGTGTTCACCAACCTCAGCCCGGAGCACATGGAGTTCCACTCCGACATGGAGGACTACTTCCGGGCCAAGGCACAGCTGTTCACGCCGAAACGCAGCAGACTCGGCGTGGTCAACGTCGACGACGAGTACGGCCGCAGGCTCGCCAAGGAGGCCACCGTCCCGGTCGTCACCTTCTCCGCCGAGGGCCACCCGGACGCCGACTGGCGTGCCGAGGACGTGCACGTCGGCCCGCTGGACTCGACGTTCACCGCGGTCGGCCCCGGCGGCCAGCGCGTGCGCGCGAAGTCGCCGCTGCCGGGCCCGTTCAACGTGGCCAACTCCCTCGCCGCCCTGGTCGCCCTCGCCGCGGCCGGGATCGATCCGCAGGGCGCCGCCGACGGCATCGCCGCGGTGCCGGGCGTGCCGGGACGGCTGGAGCGCGTGGACGCCGGACAGCCGTACCTCGCGGTCGTCGACTACGCCCACAAGACCGACGCCGTCGAATCGGTGCTGCGCGCTTTGCGCAAGGTGACCGAGGGCCGGGTGCACGTGGTGCTCGGCTGCGGCGGCGACCGCGACACGACCAAGCGGGCCCCGATGGGGGCCGCCGTGGCCCGGCTCGCCGACACGGCCGTACTGACCTCCGACAACCCCCGTTCCGAGGACCCGCTCGCGATTCTCGCCACCATGCTCCAGGGCGCGGCGGGCGTGCCCGTGCACGAGCGCGGCGAGGTGCTCCTGTTCGAGGACCGGGCCGCCGCGATCGCCGCGGCGGTCGCCCGCGCACGGCCCGGGGACACCGTGCTGGTCGCCGGCAAGGGTCATGAGCAGGGCCAGGACATCGCCGGGGTGGTGCGTCCGTTCGACGACCGCCAGGTGCTTCGGGAAGCAATCCAGCAGACCCAGGGATGAACTTGTGATCGCCCTCTCCCTCGCCGAGATCGCAGCAGTCGTCGGCGGGCAGACGCACGACATACCGGATCCGTCGGTCCGGGTGACCGGACCGGTCGTCCGGGACTCCCGCGAGGTGGAGCCCGGCAGCCTCTTCGCCGCCTTCGCCGGTGAACGCGTCGACGGCCACGACTTCGCACGGCAGGTGGTGGACGCGGGGGCGGTGGCGGTCCTTGGGACACGTCCCGTCGGCGTGCCCGCGATCGTCGTGGACGACGTCCAGACCGCCCTCGGCGCGCTCGCGCGGGAGGTCGTCCGAAGACTCGGCGCGACCCTCATCGGCCTCACCGGCTCCGCGGGCAAGACCAGCACCAAGGACCTGATCGCCCAGGTGCTGCGGCGCAAGGCGCCGACGGTGTTCACACCGGGGTCGTTCAACAACGAGATCGGGCTGCCGCTGACCGCGCTCAGCGCCACCGAGGAGACCCGCTTCCTCGTGCTGGAGATGGGCGCCCGCGGCATCGGCCACATCCGCTACCTCACCGGCCTCACGCCCCCGCGGATCGGCCTGGTGCTGAACGTCGGCACCGCGCACATCGGCGAGTTCGGCGGCCGGGAGCAGATCGCCGAGGCCAAGGGCGAACTCGTGGAGGCGCTGCCCGCGGCGGATGACGGCGGCACCGCGATCCTCAACGCCGACGATCCCCTCGTACGCGCCATGGCCGCCCGTACGAAGGCGAAGGTGGTCCTCTTCGGCGAGGCCGACGAAGCGGACGTACGAGCCGAGAACGTACGACTCACGGACACCGGACAGCCTTCCTTCAGCCTTCACACACCCTCCGGGTGCAGTGACGTGACCATGCGCCTGTACGGTGAGCACCACGTGTCGAACGCGCTCGCCGCGGCCGCCGTCGCCCATGAGCTGGGCATGTCCGCGGAAGAGATCGCCACCGCGCTCTCCGAGGCGGGCTCCCTCTCCCGCTGGCGGATGGAGGTCACCGAGCGCCCGGACGGCGTGACGGTCGTCAACGACGCCTACAACGCGAACCCCGAGTCCATGCGAGCCGCCCTGCGCGCGCTCGCGGCCATGGGCAAGGGGCGCCGTACGTGGGCGGTGCTCGGCAAGATGGCCGAGCTGGGGGACGAGGCGCTCGCCGAGCACGACGCGGTCGGACGGCTCGCCGTCCGGCTCAACGTCAGCAAGCTCGTCGCGGTCGGGGGCAGGGAAGCCGCCTGGCTGCAACTGGGCGCATATAACGAGGGTTCGTGGGGTGAGGAGTCGGTGCACGTGTCCGACGCACAGGCGGCGGTCGACCTGTTGCGCAGCGAGTTGCGCCCGGGGGACGTCGTGCTCGTGAAGGCGTCCCGTTCGGTCGGTCTCGAAGGCGTTGCCCAGGCGCTGCTCGAGACCGGTGCCGAGGGTGAGGTTGCCGCCCGATGATGAAGCAGATCCTGTTCGCGGGAGTCATTGGTCTGTTCCTGACGCTGATCGGCACCCCGCTGCTGATCAAGCTGCTGGCCCGCAAGGGCTACGGCCAGTACATCCGCGACGACGGCCCGCGCGAGCACCACAGCAAGCGCGGTACGCCGACCATGGGCGGTATCGCCTTCATCTTCGCGACGATCGCGGCGTACTTCCTGAGCAAGCTGATCACCGGCTACTCGCCGACCTTCTCCGGTCTGCTGGTCCTCGGTCTGATGGCGGGCATGGGCCTGGTCGGCTTCCTGGACGACTACATCAAGATCGTCAAGCGGCGTTCGCTGGGTCTGCGGGCCAAGGCGAAGATGGCGGGCCAGCTGATCGTCGGCATCGCCTTCGCGGTGCTCTCGCTCCAGTTCGCCGACAACCGCGGCAACACCCCGGCCTCCACCAAGCTGTCGTTCATCACGGACTTCGGCTGGACGATCGGCCCGGTGCTGTTCGTGATCTGGGCCCTGTTCATGATCCTGGCGATGTCGAACGGCGTGAACCTCACCGACGGCCTGGACGGCCTGGCCACCGGCGCCTCCGTCCTCGTCTTCGGCGCCTACACCTTCATCGGTGTCTGGCAGTTCCAGGAGTCCTGCGCCAACGCCCTGACGCTGACCAACCCCGGCGCCTGCTACGAGGTGCGCGACCCGCTCGACCTGGCGGTGGTCTCCTCCGCGCTGATGGGTGCCTGTCTGGGCTTCCTGTGGTGGAACACCTCACCGGCCAAGATCTTCATGGGCGACACCGGTTCGCTCGCCCTCGGCGGCGTCCTCGCGGGCCTGGCCATCTGCTCCCGTACGGAGCTGCTGCTGGCCATCCTCGGCGGCCTCTTCGTGCTGATCACCATGTCGGTGGTCATCCAGGTCGGCTCGTTCCGGATGACCGGTAAGCGGGTCTTCCGGATGGCGCCACTCCAGCACCACTTCGAACTCAAGGGCTGGTCCGAAGTCCTGGTGGTGGTCCGCTTCTGGATCATCCAGGGCATCTGTGTGATCGTCGGACTGGGCCTCTTCTACGCGGGATGGGCAGCGGACAAGTGACCAACTGGCAGGGCAAGCGCGTCACCGTCGCCGGACTGGGCGTCTCCGGCGTCCCGGCGGCCAAGGTGCTGCACGCCCGCGGCGCGCTCGTGACGGTCGTCAACGACGGCGCCGACGAACGGGCCCGGGCCCAGGCCGCCGAACTGGAGGCGCTCGGCATCACCGTCCGCCTCGGCGACGGCGCCACCCTGCCGGACGGCACCGAACTGATCGTCACCGCCCCCGGCTGGAAGCCCGACAAGCCCCTCTTCACGGCGGCGGCGAAGGCGGGCGTCCCGGTCTGGGGCGACGTGGAGCTGGCCTGGCGGCTGCGCGGCCCGGACGCGGCCCCCTGGCTGGCGGTCACCGGCACCAACGGCAAGACCACCACCGTCCAGATGCTGGCGTCGATCCTGCGGGCGGCGGGCCTGCGCACCGCCGCCGTCGGCAACATCGGCGTCTCCCTCCTCGACGTCGTCCTCGGCGACGAGGAGTACGACGTCCTGGCCGTGGAGCTGTCCAGCTACCAGCTCCACTGGGCGCCCTCCCCGCGCGCCCACTCCGCCGCCGTCCTCAACCTCGCCCCCGACCACCTCGACTGGCACGGCTCGATGGAGGCGTACGCGCGCGACAAGGGCCGTGTCTACGAGGGCAATCGCGTCGCCTGCGTCTACAACGTGGCCGACAAGGCGACCGAGGACCTGGTGCGCGCGGCGGACGTCGAGGAGGGCTGCCGGGCGATCGGCTTCACCCTCGGCACCCCCGCGCCGTCCCAACTCGGCGTCGTGGACGGCATCCTGGTCGACCGCGCCTTCGTCGAGGACCGGCAGGAGAACGCCCAGGAACTGGCCGAGGTCTCCGACGTCAACCCGCCCGCCCCGCACAACATCGCCAACGCCCTTGCCGCGGCGGCCCTCGCCCGCGCCTTCGGCGTGCCGCCCGCGGCCGTACGCGACGGCCTGCGGGCCTTCCGCCCCGACGCCCACCGCATCGCGCACGTCGCCGACGTGGACGGCGTCGCCTACGTCGACGACTCCAAGGCCACCAACACCCACGCGGCCGAGGCCTCGTTGGCGGCCTACGAGCCGATCGTGTGGATCGCGGGCGGACTCGCGAAGGGCGCCACCTTCGACGAGCTGGTCGCCAAGTCGGCACAGCGACTTCGCGGTGCCGTCCTGATCGGCGCCGACCGCACCCTCATCCGTGAGGCCCTTGCGCGACACGCCCCCGAAGTACCCGTCGTCGACGTCGACCGGACCGACACTGGGGCGATGCTCCAGGCGGTCCAGGAGGCGCGGCGGCTCGCGGAGCCGGGCGACACGGTGCTGCTGGCCCCCGCCTGCGCCTCGATGGACATGTTCGTCAACTACAACCAGCGCGGTGACGCGTTCGCGGAGGCGGTTCGCGAACTCGGCGCCTGACCCGGCCGCCTGCCGGGCGACCTTGGGAGGGACCGTGGGACGCGCGAAGCGCCATACGGCACGAACGTGCACCGGGGACACGCCGGGCGGGCCTGGCCGGTCGGGATCTCGTGGCCTGTCCGGCTCATCGAACACGCCCGTTTCATCCCGTCTGTCCGGTCCGGCTGGGTCATGCGCTCCACTCGGCCAGTCCGCGTCCGGTGCGCGGCCCGGGGGTAGCGATGCCCGGTAGCCGTACCGGGCGTCCGCCCGTGCAGCGGGGTGCCCGTCGGCCGGTTCCGCCCCGTACGCCGCGCGAGAACCCCGTGGCGCGGCTGACCACCCGGGCACGCCGTGCCTGGGACCGGCCGCTGACCGCGTACTACCTGATCCTCGGCGGCAGCCTCCTGATCACCGTGCTGGGCCTGGTGATGGTCTACTCGGCCTCCCAGATCACCGCGCTCCAGATGTCGCTCGGCGGCTCGTACTTCTTCCGCAAGCAACTGCTGGCCGCGGCCCTCGGCGGCGTACTCCTGTACGCCGCCTCCCGCATGCCGGTGAAGCTGCACCGGGCGCTGGCCTACCCGATACTGGCGGGCGCCGTCTTCCTGATGGCCCTGGTCCAGGTGCCCGGGATAGGGGTCGCGGTGAACGGCAACCAGAACTGGATCTCCGTCGGCGGTCCCTTCCAGCTCCAGCCGAGCGAGTTCGGCAAGCTCGCCCTGGTGCTGTGGGGCGCCGACCTGCTCGCCCGCAAGCAGGACAAGAGGCTGCTCACGCAGTGGAAGCACATGCTGGTGCCGCTCGTCCCGGTCGCCTTCATGCTGCTCGGCCTGATCATGCTCGGCGGCGACATGGGTACGGCGATCATCCTGACGGCGATCCTGTTCGGCCTGCTGTGGCTGGCGGGCGCGCCCACCCGTCTGTTCATCGGGGTACTGGCCGTAGCCGCGCTGATCGGCACGGTGCTGATCAAGACCAACTCCAACCGGCTGGAACGCTTCGGCTGCATCGGCGCCACCGAGATGGGCTCCGACGGCTCCTGCTGGCAGGCGGTGCACGGCATCTACGCGCTCGCCTCCGGCGGACTCTTCGGTTCCGGACTCGGGGCGAGTGTGGAAAAATGGGGCCAACTCCCTGAAGCGCACACCGACTTCATCTTCGCCGTCACCGGTGAGGAACTGGGCCTGGCGGGGACGCTGTCGGTACTCGCCCTCTTCGCCGCTCTAGGCTATGCGGGTATCCGCGTGGCCGGACGCACGGAGGACCCCTTCGTGAGGTACGCCGCGGGAGGCGTGACCACCTGGATCACGGCCCAGGCCGTGATCAACATCGGTGCGGTGCTCGGTCTGCTGCCGATCGCCGGGGTCCCGCTCCCGCTGTTCTCCTACGGGGGTTCCGCCCTGCTGCCGACCATGTTCGCCATCGGGCTGCTGATCGCCTTCGCGCGGGACGAGCCCGCTGCGCGGGCGGCGCTTGCGATGCGGCACCCCCGCTTTGGTAGAAAGCGGGGGACTGGAGGCCCGGTGTCGGACCGGAGCCCCCGGAGATGGAACACGATGCGACGGCGCGCCCCGGCGCGCTCGTCCGGAGAGCGGTGAATTTCGGTGCATGTCGTACTCGCCGGTGGGGGGACCGCCGGCCACATCGAGCCCGCGCTCGCCCTCGCGGACGCCCTGCGCAGGCAGGACCCGACCGTGGGGATCACGGCCCTGGGCACGGAGCGCGGCCTGGAGACCAGGCTGGTGCCGGAACGGGGCTACGAGCTGGCGCTGATCCCCGCGGTGCCGCTGCCCCGCAAGCCCACGCCCGAGCTGATCACCGTCCCGGGCCGGCTGCGCGGCACGATCAAGGCGGCCGAGCAGATCCTGGAGCGCACCAAGGCGGACGCCGTGGTCGGCTTCGGCGGCTATGTCGCGCTGCCCGGCTATCTGGCCGCCAAGCGGCTCGGGGTGCCGATCGTCATCCACGAGGCCAACGCCCGCCCCGGCCTCGCCAACAAGATCGGCTCCCGGTACGCCGCCCAGGTCGCCGTCTCCACCCCTGACAGCAAGCTGCGGGGCGCCCGCTACATCGGCATCCCGCTGCGCCGCTCCATCGCCACCCTGGACCGGGCCGCCGTACGCCCCGAGGCGCGCGCGGCGTTCGGGCTCGACCCCAACCTGCCGACGCTGCTGGTCTCCGGTGGCTCACAGGGCGCCCGGCGCCTCAACGAGGTCGTTCAGCAGGTCGCGCCCTGGCTCCAGCAGGCCGGGATCCAGATCCTGCACGCGGTCGGCCCGAAGAACGAACTGCCGCAGGTGCACCAGATGCCGGGGATGCCCCCGTACATCCCGGTACCGTACGTGGACCGGATGGACCTCGCGTACGCCGCGGCCGACATGATGCTCTGCCGCGCGGGCGCGATGACCGTCGCCGAACTCTCCGCCGTCGGGCTCCCGGCCGCCTACGTCCCGCTGCCCATCGGCAACGGCGAACAGCGGCTCAACGCCCAGCCGGTGGTCAAGGCGGGCGGCGGACTGCTGGTCGACGACGCGGAACTCACCCCGGAGTGGGTGCAGCAGAACGTTCTGCCGGTGCTGGCCGACCCGCACCGGCTGTACGAGATGTCCCGCGCCGCCGGCGAGTTCGGCCGCCGGGACGCCGACGAACTCCTCGTCGGCATGGTGTACGAGGCGATCGCCGCCGCCCGTGCACACCGCTAGAGCCTGCGTTCGGGTCAGGACGCAGGAAATCGGCGGTGCTGACCCGCGTCTGCGGCATGATCCGCACGGCAGGCCCTAGGAACGCATGACGGAAGGCAGGAAGCGTGGCCGGACCCACCACCGCCGAGCGCGGGGCACGTCAGCAGGAGCCGTCCGGCCCGCCTCCCGTCCGGCGGCTACGGCCACCGAGGCTTCGTACGATCATCATCTTGACGCTCGCCCTGGTGCTGCTCGGCGCGGGCGGCGGCTGGCTGTTCTACGGCTCGCAGTGGCTGCGCGTGGAGCGGGTGACCGTCTCCGGCACGCGCGTGCTGACGTCCGGGCAGGTGCGCGAGGCCGCCGACGTCCCCCTCGGGACGCCGCTCGTCTCCCTCGACACCGAGGCCATCGAGAGCCGACTGCGCCGGAAGCTGCCCCGAATTGACTCGGTCGACGTGGTCCGTTCCTGGCCCCGGGAAATCGGGCTGAAAGTCGCCGAGCGCACCCCGGTTCTGCTCATGGAGAATTCCGGCAATGCGGGCGGATTCGTCGAAGTCGACGATGAAGGTGTCCGTTTCGCCACGGTTTCACAAGCAATCAGAGGCGTTCCGCTGCTGAAATTGGCGCCCTCCCGCTCGGGTTCGGCCGGAGCGAGTCTGCGGCGCTTCGGCGAGGGTCGGCTGGTGCGGGAGGCGGTCCGCGCCGCGGCGGCCCTCCCGGCCGCCGTCGCCCGGGACACCCAGGTCGTCAAGGTCCGTTCCTACGACGCCATCTCGCTGGAGTTGAGCGGCGGCCGGACCGTCGCGTGGGGGAGCGCGGAGAAGGGCGCGGCGAAGGCCCGTACCCTCACCGCTCTGATGAAAGCGGCGCCCGGCGCCCGGCACTTCGACGTGAGCGTTCCCACCGCCCCGGCGTCATCGGGGAGTTGACGCACATCCGCGCAGGCCAGCACCCTGGTTGGGCAGCGCTACGCCTGATCACATAGGGTGAAAAGAAAAACGGGAGGTTCGGCGTGTTCGTTGAACGTGCGCCACTTGTCGACTTAGTGTCCTGTTCAGAAGACTCCAGGGAACAGACACACTGGTAACCCTAAACTTCAGCGTTAGGGTTCGGGTCGGCACTACGGACCGTCCCATTCGGCATCAGTCGTCGCATCGCGGGGCGCAGCGCGTCCCGGGATTCGGCGGCACGTAACTCGAGGCGAGAGGCCTTCGACGTGGCAGCACCGCAGAACTACCTCGCAGTCATCAAAGTCATCGGTGTCGGCGGCGGTGGTGTCAATGCCATCAACCGGATGATCGAGGTCGGTCTCAAGGGCGTCGAGTTCATCGCCATCAACACCGACGCGCAAGCCCTGTTGATGAGCGACGCCGACGTCAAGCTGGACGTCGGCCGGGAACTCACCCGCGGACTCGGCGCCGGAGCCAACCCGGCCGTCGGCCGCAAGGCCGCCGAGGACCACCGCGAGGAGATCGAGGAGGTCCTCAAGGGGGCCGACATGGTCTTCGTGACCGCCGGTGAAGGCGGCGGCACCGGCACCGGCGGCGCGCCCGTCGTGGCCAACATCGCCCGCTCGCTGGGCGCGCTCACCATCGGCGTGGTCACGCGCCCGTTCACCTTCGAGGGACGGCGCCGCGCCAACCAGGCGGAGGACGGCATCGCCGAACTCCGCGAAGAGGTCGACACCCTCATCGTCATCCCCAACGACCGGCTGCTGTCCATCTCGGACCGCCAGGTCTCCGTCCTCGACGCCTTCAAGTCGGCGGACCAGGTCCTGCTCTCCGGTGTCCAGGGCATCACCGACCTCATCACCACCCCCGGCCTGATCAACCTCGACTTCGCCGACGTGAAGTCGGTCATGTCCGAGGCCGGTTCGGCGCTGATGGGCATCGGCTCGGCCCGCGGCGACGACCGCGCGGTGGCCGCCGCCGAGATGGCGATCTCCTCGCCGCTCCTCGAGGCCTCCATCGACGGCGCCCGCGGGGTGCTGCTGTCCATCTCCGGCGGCTCCGACCTCGGCCTGTTCGAGATCAACGAGGCCGCCCAGCTGGTGAGCGAGGCCGCCCACCCCGAGGCCAACATCATCTTCGGCGCGGTCATCGACGACGCCCTCGGCGACGAGGTCCGGGTCACCGTGATCGCGGCCGGGTTCGACGGCGGCCAGCCCCCGGCCAAGCGGGACAACGTCCTCAGCTCGGCCTCCGCCAAGCGCGAGGAGCCCACGCCGGTGCGGCCCGCCCCCGAGAGCCGTCCGACCTTCGGCTCGCTGGGCAGCGTCAAGCCCAAGGAGGAGCCGGAGCCCGTCCCGGAGCCGGTGAACGACATCCAGCCCCAGCCGCCGGTGCCGCCGTCGCGCAGCTACACGGACAGCGCGGCCGAGGAACTGGACGTCCCGGACTTCCTGAAGTGATAGGAAAGCGCTCCGGCAAGAGCACCGTGAACGGCGCGCACTTCGCCTTCACCGACCGGTGGGGCGGGGTGAGCGCCGTTCCGTACGAGGAGCTGAACCTCGGCGGCGCGGTCGGCGACGACCCCGAGGCCGTACGCACCAATCGCGAACTGGCCGCCAAGTCGCTCGGTCTCGAAGCTGGCCGGGTGGTCTGGATGAACCAGGTGCACGGCGCCGACGTGGCGGTGGTCGACGGACCCTGGGGGGACCGGCCGGTTCCCGAGGCCGACGCGATCGTCACCACCGGGCGCGGGCTCGCGCTCGCCGTGCTCACCGCCGACTGCGTGCCCGTCCTGCTCGCCGACCCGGTCGCCGGGGTCGCCGCCGCGGCGCACGCGGGCCGTCCCGGCCTGGTCAAGGGCGTCGTTCCCGCCGCGCTACGCGCGATGATGGAACTGGGTGCCGAACCGTCCCGGATCGTCGCCCGCACCGGCCCCGCCGTCTGCGGCCGGTGCTACGAGGTGCCGGAGGCGATGCGCGCGGAGGTGGCCGCGGCGGAACCGGCGGCGCACGCCGTGACGAGCTGGGGCACACCGGCGGTCGACGTGGCCGCCGGGGTGCACGCGCAGCTCGACCGGCTCGGGGTGTGCGACCGGGAGCAGTCGCCGGTGTGCACGCTGGAGTCGGCCGATCACTTCTCGTACCGCCGCGACCGCACCACCGGGCGGCTCGCGGGCTATGTCTGGCTGGACTGATGGGGCATGACGGACCGTAAGGACGAACTCGCGGCGAACCTCGCGAAGGTGGAGGAACGCATCGCCGCCGCGTGCGCCGCCGCCGGGCGCCGCCGTGACGGGGTGACCCTGATCGTGGTCACCAAGACCTACCCGGCGAGCGATGTGCGCACCCTGGCGGAGCTGGGGGTTCGGCATGTCGCCGAGAACCGCGACCAGGACGCGGCGCCCAAGGCCGCCGAATGCTCGGATCTGCCCCTCACCTGGCACTTCGTTGGTCAGTTGCAGACCAACAAAGTGCGTTCCGTGGTGGGTTACGCGGATGTCGTGCAGTCCGTCGATCGTGCGAAGTTGGTGACGGCGCTGTCGCGGGAGGCCGTGCGCGCCGGGCGTCAGGTCGGGTGTCTCCTCCAGGTCGCGCTCGACGCGGGGGAGAGCGCGAGAGGCGAGCGGGGCGGTGTCGCGCCCGCCGGAATCGAAGAGTTGGCCGACCTCGTGGCGGCGGCCGAGGGGCTGCGGCTCGCCGGGCTGATGACCGTCGCCCCGCTCACCGGGGAGTACGCCGGACGCGAACGCGCGGCGTTCGAGCGGTTGATGGATTTGTCGACCCACCTGCGCGGAAGCCATCCGGCTGCGAACATGGTCTCGGCAGGAATGAGTGCGGACCTCGAGCAGGCCGTGGCGGCCGGAGCGACACATGTGCGCGTCGGCAGCGCGGTACTCGGAGTCCGCCGCAGGCTCGGGTAACGTCGCCAAGAAGTCGGACCACAGCAGAAAATATGGTCATTACCGTCGAAGGGCGGACATAACGACCTCGTGGATCGCGGGCACTTGGCAGTCGTCAGCCGATCCACCACAGAGCGGAGGACTCAGAGCATGGCCGGCGCGATGCGCAAGATGGCGGTCTACCTCGGCCTCGTGGAGGACGATGGGTACGACGGCCGGGGATTCGACCCCGATGACGACTTCGAACCGGAACTGGACCCGGAGCCCGAGCGGGACCACCGGCGGCACGAGCCGTCCCACCAGTCGCACGGCTCACATCAGTCCCAAAGGGACGAAGGGGTACGAGTCGTACAGCCGCCCGCGCCGCGCGACCCCGTCCCCCGATCCGCTTCGCTCGCCGCGGAATCAGGGCGTCCGGCGCGCATCGCGCCCGTGGCGTCCATCACACAAGAACGCGCAAGCCTGGAGAAGAACGCACCGGTGATCATGCCCAAGGTCGTGTCGGAACGAGAGCCTTACCGGATCACCACGCTTCACCCGCGGACCTACAACGAGGCCCGTACCATCGGGGAACACTTCCGTGAAGGCACTCCGGTGATCATGAATCTGACTGAGATGGATGACACAGACGCCAAGCGACTTGTCGACTTTGCGGCCGGTTTGGTGTTTGGTCTTCACGGCAGCATCGAGCGGGTGACGCAGAAGGTGTTCCTGTTGTCGCCTGCTAACGTCGATGTCACGGCGGAGGACAAGGCCCGCATCGCAGAGGGCGGGTTCTTCAACCAGAGCTGAGACGCACGACCGCACGACTGGTAGAAGTACGGGAAACAGGGGAGAGGGAAGCACGAGTCATGAGCGTGGTCCTGGATGTCGTCTACATCGCGCTGATGTGCTTCCTCATCGTGCTGATCTTCCGGTTGGTCATGGACTACGTCTTCCAGTTCGCCCGCTCATGGCAACCCGGCAAGGCGATGGTGGTCGTTCTGGAGGCCACCTACACTGTCACTGATCCACCGCTCAAGCTTCTGCGGCGGTTCATCCCGCCGCTGCGTCTCGGGGGCGTGGCGCTCGACCTGTCCTTCTTCGTACTGATGATCATCGTCTACATCCTGATCTCCGTGGTGAGCCGGCTGTGAGCGATGTGACCTACCGTCTTGCCGAATGCCGACGACTACGTTGAGGTGAAGAGATGCCGTTGACCCCCGAGGACGTGCGGAACAAGCAGTTCACGACCGTCCGCCTCCGAGAAGGCTATGACGAGGACGAGGTCGATGCCTTCCTCGACGAGGTCGAAGCCGAACTGACCCGTCTTCTGCGGGAGAACGAGGACCTGCGCGCCAAGCTGGCCGCCGCCACTCGTGCCGCGGCGCAGAACCAGCAGAACATGCGCAAGCCCCCGGAGCAGCAGGACCAGCAGCAGCACCCCCAGCAGGGCATGCGCGGTCCTGGTCCCGGCGGACCGGGTGGGCCTGGCGGCCCCGGTGGTCCTGGCGGTCCCGGCGCTCCGGTGCCCGCCGGGATATCGGGCCCGCCGCAGCAGCAGATGGGTGGCCCCATGGGTGGTCCGCCCCAGCTGCCCAGCGGTGCTCCGCAGCTGCCCCCTGGCCCGGGTGGGCAGGGTCCGCAGGGTCCCGGTCCGATGGGCCAGGGCCCGATGGGCCAGGGTCCGATGGGCCAAGGCCCGATGCAGGGCCAGATGCAGGGCCAGATGGGACCCGGCCCGATGGGCGGTCCCATGGGCGGTCCGGGCCACGGTGGCCCCGGCATGCCCGGTCAGGGCCCCGGTGGCGACAGCGCCGCCCGGGTTCTCTCGCTCGCCCAGCAGACCGCCGACCAGGCGATCGCCGAGGCGCGCGCCGAGGCCAACAAGATCGTGGGTGAGGCGCGTTCGCGTGCCGAGGGTCTGGAGCGGGACGCCCGTGCCAAGGCCGACGCCCTGGAGCGGGACGCGCAGGAGAAGCACCGCGTCGCGATGGGCTCCCTGGAGTCCGCTCGCGCCACGCTGGAGCGCAAGGTCGAGGATCTGCGCGGCTTCGAGCGCGAGTACCGCACGCGGCTGAAGTCCTACCTGGAGTCGCAGCTGCGCCAGCTGGAGACCCAGGCGGACGACTCGCTCGCTCCGCCGCGCACCCCGGCCGCGGCCTCCCTGCCGCCGTCCCCGGCGCCCTCGATGGCTCCGGCCGGTGCGGGTGCCCCGTCCTACGGCGGCAACCAGGGCATGGGCAGCGGCGGTCCGGCCCCGGCCGGTCCGTCCTACGGTGGCCAGCAGCAGATGTCGCCCGCGATGACCCAGCCGATGGCGCCGGTGCGTCCGCAGGGTCCGTCGCCGATGGGCCAGGCGCCCTCGCCGATGCGCGGGTTCCTCATCGACGAGGACGACAACTGACGGCCCGCGTGGCCAGTAGTACGCCGTAGTCGTCGGCAGCGTTCAAAAGGGGCGGGCCCCGGATTCCGATCCGGGGCCCGCCCCTTTTACTCGCGTTGATTGCGTTGATTGCGTTGATTGCGTTGATCGCGTTGGGTGTGCTGAGGTGCGCGGGGCGCGCGGGTGAGCGCGCGCCCCGCGTCCGGCTACACCTTGCGCAGCCGGAAGGTCAGCGCCAGCCCTTCGTCCGAGAAGGCCGAGCCGTAGGTGTCGTCCGCCTCACCCTGGGCGAAGTCCGTGGCGAGGACCTCGTCGGAGATCAGGCCCGCGTGCTCGGTGAGGGCGGCCACGGTCTCCGGGTCGGCGGCGGTCCAGCGCAGCGCGATCCGGTCGGCCACGTCGAGGCCGCTGTTCTTGCGGGCCTCCTGGATCAGCCGGATCGCGTCCCGGGCGAGACCGGCCCGGCGCAGCTCGTCGGTGATCTCCAGGTCGAGGGCGACCGTCGCGCCCGCGTCGGACGCCACCGACCAGCCCTCGCGCGGGGTCTCGGTGATGATGACCTCGTCGGGGGCCAGGGTGATCGTCTCCCCGTCGACCTCCACCGACGCCGTGCCCTCGCGCAGGGCGAGGGAGAGCGCCGCGGCGTCCGCGTTCGCGACGGCCTTGGCCACGTCCTGGACGCGCTTGCCGAACCGCTTGCCCAGGGCGCGGAAGTTGGCCTTCGCGGTGGTGTCGACCAGGCTGCCGCCGACCTCGCTGAGGGAGGCGAGCGACTCGACGTTCAGCTCCTCCGTGATCTGCGTGTGCAGTTCGGGGGAGAGCGCGCCGAAGCCCGTCGCCGCCACCAGGGCCCGGCGCAGCGGCTGGCGGGTCTTGACGCCCGACTCCGCGCGCGTGGCCCGGCCCAGTTCCACCAGGCGGCGCACCAGCACCATCTGCCGCGACAGCTCCGGATCGATGGCGGTCAGGTCCGCCTCCGGCCACGACGACAGGTGCACCGACTCCGGGGCGCCCGGCGTGACCGGAACGACCAGGTCCTGCCAGACCCGCTCGGTGATGAACGGCGTCAGCGGGGCCATCAGCTTGGTGACCGTCTCGACGACCTCGTGCAGGGTGCGCAGCGCCGCCTTGTCGCCCTGCCAGAAGCGGCGCCGGGAGCGGCGGACGTACCAGTTGGACAGGTCGTCGACGAACGCGGACAGCAGCTTGCCCGCGCGCTGGGTGTCGTACGCCTCCAGGGACTGGGTCACCTGGTCGGTCAGCGCGTGCAGTTCGGACAGCAGCCAGCGGTCGAGGAGCGGACGGTCGGCCGGGGCCGGGTCGGCCTCGGACGGGGCCCAGCTCGACGTGCGCGCGTACAGGGCCTGGAAGGCGACCGTGTTCCAGTAGGTGAGGAGCGTCTTGCGGACGACCTCCTGGATGGTGCCGTGACCGACCCGGCGGGCCGCCCAGGGCGAGCCACCGGCCGCCATGAACCAGCGCACCGCGTCCGCGCCGTGCTGGTCCATCAGCGGGATCGGCTGGAGGATGTTGCCCAGGTGCTTGGACATCTTCCGGCCGTCCTCGGCGAGGATGTGACCGAGGCAGACGACGTTCTCGTACGACGACTTGTCGAAGACCAGGGTGCCGACGGCCATCAGCGTGTAGAACCACCCGCGCGTCTGGTCGATGGCCTCGCTGATGAACTGCGCCGGGTAGCGGGACTCGAACAGGTCCTTGTTCTTGTACGGGTAGCCCCACTGCGCGAACGGCATCGAACCCGAGTCGTACCAGGCGTCGATCACCTCCGGCACGCGCGTGGCCGTCTTCGCGCAGCTCGGGCAGGCGAAGGTCACGTCGTCGATGTACGGGCGGTGCGGGTCGAGGCCGGACTGGTCGGTGCCGGTCAGCTCGGTCAGCTCCGCGCGGGAGCCGACTACCGTGAGGTGGTCGTCCTCGCAGCGCCAGATCGGCAGCGGGGTGCCCCAGTAGCGGTTGCGGGAGAGCGCCCAGTCGATGTTGTTGTTCAGCCAGTCGCCGTACCGGCCGTTCTTGACCGTGTCCGGGAACCAGTTGGTGTTCTCGTTCTCCTGGAGGAGGCGGTCCTTGATGGCCGTGGTGCGGATGTACCAGGACGGCTGCGCGTAGTACAGCAGCGCGGTGTGGCAGCGCCAGCAGTGCGGGTAGCTGTGCTCGTACGGCAGGTGCTTGAAGAGGAGGCCGCGCGCGCCGAGGTCCTCGGTGAGCTTCTCGTCGGCCTTCTTGAAGAAGACGCCGCCGACGAGGGGGACGTCCGCCTCGAAGGTGCCGTCCGGGCGGACCGGGTTCACCACGGGCAGGCCGTACGCGCGGCAGACCTTGAGGTCGTCCTCACCGAAGGCGGGGGACTGGTGGACCAGACCGGTGCCGTCCTCGGTGGTGACGTACTCGGCGTTGACCACGAAGTGCGCCTCGGCCGGGAACTCGACCAGCTCGAAGGGGCGCTGGTAGGTCCAGCGCTCCATCTCGGCGCCGGTGAAGGACTGTCCGGTGGGCTCCCAGCCCTCGCCGAGCGCCTTGCCGACCAGCTGTTCGGCGACGACGAGCTTCTCCTCGCCGTTGGTCGCGACGACGTAGGCGACCTCGGGGTGGGCCGCTACGGCGGTGTTGGAGACCAGCGTCCAGGGGGTGGTCGTCCAGACGACCAGGGCCGCCTCGCCCGCCAGCGGGCCGGAGGTCAGCGGGAAGCGGACGTAGACCGAGGGGTCGACGACCGTCTCGTAGCCCTGCGCCAGCTCGTGGTCGGACAGGCCGGTGCCGCAGCGGGGGCACCAGGGGGCGACGCGGTGGTCCTGGACCAGCAGGCCCTTGTCGAAGATCTCCTTCAGCGACCACCAGACCGATTCGATGTACTCGGGGTCCATCGTGCGGTACGCCTCGTCGAGGTCGACCCAGTAGCCCATGCGGGTCGTCAGCTCGGCGAAGGCGTCGGTGTGGCGGGTCACCGACGCGCGGCACTTGTCGTTGAACGCGGCGATGCCGTAGGCCTCGATGTCCTGCTTGCCGCTGAAGCCCAGCTCCTTCTCGACCGCCAGCTCCACCGGGAGGCCGTGGCAGTCCCAGCCCGCCTTGCGGGCCACGTGGTAGCCGCGCATGGTGCGGAAGCGGGGGAAGACGTCCTTGAAGACGCGCGCCTCGATGTGGTGGGCGCCCGGCATGCCGTTGGCGGTGGGCGGGCCCTCGTAGAACACCCACTCGGGGCGGCCCTCGGACTGCTCCAGGCTCTTGGCGAAGATCTTCTGCTCGCGCCAGAAGTCGAGCACGGCGTGCTCGAGGGCGGGCAGGTCGACCTGGGCGGGCACCTGGCGGTACGTAGGCGATGTCATGAGCGAGCTTCCTCCGGCGGACTTGCTGCCTTCCGTCCGGAGGGACGAGAGCTGTGTCTTTCCTGCGCCGCCTCGGCGCGCTCCCGCGGTACCACCCTCCTTGGCCCTCCGGTGCGGGGTGTGCACCGGTGAGCCCCCTCATTGGGGTCGCGATGCCGGGTCTACTCGCCGTCGCTCGCTGCGCTCGGGCTTTCTTCCGGCGGCTCCGGGGTGATCTTCACATCGCGCTCACCCCCGGGCTCACACCGTCCCCGGGTCGCTCTGGGCTGCGTACGACACTACTCGTCCCCATCGACGCTTCTCGCTCCGCCCAGTGTACGGCGCCCCGCGGACAGTGGCCGACCGGTTTTCGGTGCGGCGCCGCCGGGTGCGGTTTGACCCGAATGGTCAGGTCGGGGCGTTCGCATCCCGGGAAGGGCGGCCCCGCGGATTACCCGGCGGGGAGCTGGGCACAACGGATGCATGCCGGTCGCGGTGGGGTCGTGGGCCGGGCGAATCGGGCGGCGTGCCCCGTTGCCGCGGGACTGAAGTCGATTTATCGTCCCAGCACGATTCGCGTGCAAGATCACAATATGTGAAGGGGCCGCGGCCATGGTGGCGAAGAAGACCGCCGTACAGCAGGCGTCCGGCAGGTCCGCGAAGGCCTCCGGAGGTGCGGCCGAGGACGTGGCGGGGAAGAAGAGCACGACGGCCCCGAAGAAGACGGCGACGGCCTCGGAGAAGGCCGCGGCTGTGGAGAAGACGGCGCTTGCTGGGAAGAAGTCGGTCGCCAAGAAGACGGGGACCGGGAAGAAGCAGACGGTCGCCGGGAAGGCGGCGACCGGGAAGAAGGCGGTCGCCAAGAAGGCGCCTGCCAGGAAGACGGCCGCTCAGAAGACGGCCGCCCCGAAGAAGAAGGCTGTCGCCGAGGAGACGACCGCCGAGAGGACGGCCGTCGAGGAGGCGGCCAAGGGCGCCACCGAGAGCGCCACCCAGAGCACGGCGAGGAGCACGACCAAGGGCGCCACCCAGCGCACTACGAAGAGCACCGCTAAGAGCACCACTAAGAGCACCACTAAGAGTGCGGCCAAGAGGACTACGGCCAAGAAGACGACGGCCAAGCAGAGCACGGCCAAGAAGGCGGGCGTGGCCGAGGCCGCGAAGCAGACGGGAGCCACGACGGTGGTTGCGAAGAAGACTCCTGGCACGGTCACGGCGGCCAAGACGGCCGTCCCCAAGGCGCGGATCGCCGCGGCGGAGCCCGGCGAACTGGCGGTGCGCCCCGGTGAGGACCCCTGGACTCCGGAGGAGGTGGCGGAGGCGCGCGCCGAGCTGGTGTCCGAGGCGGACCGGCTGCGCGCCGAGATCGCGGAGATCGAGCGGTCCCTGGCGGGCCTGATGCGGGACTCGGGGGACGGCGCGGGCGACGACCAGGCGGACACCGGCGCCAAGAACATCACGCGCGAGCACGAGCTGGCGCTGGCCGCCAACGCGCGCGAGATGCTCACCCAGACCGAGCGCGCGCTGGAACGGATCGGCGCGGGCACCTACGGCCTGTGCGACAGCTGCGGCAACCCGATCGGCAAGGCGCGGATGCAGGCCTTCCCGCGGGCGACCCTGTGTGTGGAGTGCAAGCAGAAGCAGGAACGCCGGTACTGAGCCGCGCACGTGGGTCCCGCACGGTGTGCCGTACCCTCGTGCTCAGTCAGGCACCTAGGTTGAGGGACTCACGTGGCAGAGGCGGAGCGGATCATCGGTACGCCGGACACTCCGGACGCGGCGCGGGCCGAGCAGGAGCGACCCGGCGACGACACGGCGTCGGGCGAGCGGTCCGACGGGAGCGGCCCGGCGTCGGGGGCCGGTGCGGCCGGGGAGACCGCCGCGACGGCCGGTGTGCCCGGCACGGATGAGCCGCGGGGCCCGGACGCGCGACCGCGCGGCAAGCGGCGGATCGCCGTGCTGTTCGCGGTCGCCGTCGTCGCGTACGCCCTCGATCTGATCAGCAAGATGATTGTGGTCGCCAAGCTGGAGGGCCACGAGCCCATCGAGATCATCGGGGACTGGCTGCGGTTCGAGGCCATCCGCAACGCGGGCGCGGCCTTCGGCTTCGGCGAGGCCTTCACGGTGATCTTCACGATGATCGCGGCCGTGGTGATCGTGGTGATCGCCCGGCTCGCCCGCAAGCTCTACAGCCTGCCCTGGGCCGTCGCGCTCGGGCTGCTGCTCGGCGGGGCGCTCGGCAACCTCACCGACCGGATCTTCCGCTCGCCCGGTGTCTTCGAGGGCGCGGTCGTCGACTTCATCGCGCCCAAGCACTTCGCCGTCTTCAACCTCGCGGACTCGGCGATCGTGTGCGGCGGCATCCTGATCGTGCTGCTGTCGTTCCGGGGCCTCGACCCGGACGGGACCGTCCACAGGGACTGAGCGCCCCGGGGCCGGGCGGACGGGCTCTCGTACGGGACTGTCCGACCCGTCCGGCATACTCGACGGGTGAGCACGATTCCCGAGATCCGTACCCTGCCCGTGCCGGACGGCCTGGAGGGCGAGCGCGTCGACGCCGCCATCTCCCGCATGTTCGGCTTCTCCCGTACCAAGGCGGCCGAGCTGGCGGCGGCGGGCAAGGTGCTCGTGGACGGCACGGTGGTCGGCAAGTCCGAGCGCGTGCGCGGCGGTGCCTGGCTGGAGGTGGAGATGCCACAGGCCGCCGCGCCGGTGCAGGTGGTCGCCGAGCCCGTCGAGGGCATGGAGATCGTGCACGACGACGAGGACGTGGTCGTGATAGTCAAGCCGGTCGGCGTCGCCGCGCACCCGTCGCCGGGCTGGACCGGGCCGACGGTGATCGGCGGTCTCGCCGCCGCCGGGTACCGCATCTCGACCTCCGGCGCCGCCGAGCGCCAGGGCATCGTGCACCGGCTGGACGTCGGCACCTCGGGCCTGATGGTCGTGGCCAAGTCGGAGTACGCGTACACGTCGCTCAAGCGCCAGTTCAAGGAGCGCACGGTCGACAAGCGCTACCACACCCTCGTCCAGGGCCACCCGGACCCGACCAGCGGCACGATCGACGCGCCCATCGGCCGCCACCCCCAGCACGACTACAAGTGGGCGGTCACCGCGGACGGCAAGCCCTCCGTCACCCACTACGACCTGATCGAGGCGTTCCGCGCGGCCTCCCTGCTCGACGTGAAGCTGGAGACCGGCCGCACCCACCAGATCCGGGTCCACATGGCCGCCCACCGCCACCCCTGCGTCGGCGACCTGACCTACGGCGCGGACCCGACGCTGGCCAAGCGGCTGGGCCTGACCCGGCAGTGGCTGCACGCCGTACGCCTCGGCTTCGAGCACCCGGGCGACGGCCAGTGGGTGGAGTACGCCTGCGAGTACCCCGAGGACCTCCAGCTGGCCCTCGACCAGGTCCGCGCGGAGACCTACGGCTGACCCGCCCGTGCCCTCCGGGGCTCAGCCGCGTTCCATCCGCGGTGTCGTGTGGGCGCGGCGCGGTGCGCCGTCGGGGGAGGACGGCCGGGGGATGCCGTTGGGCAGGGCGGCGTCAGCGGTGTTGACGCGCGGCAGGGCGTAGGGGTGCTCCTTGACCAGCCAGGTGATCATCTGCTCGCGGACCGTGACCCGGACCGTCCAGACGTCGTCCGCGTCCTTGGCGGTCATCAGGGCCCGCACCTCCATGGTGTTGGGGGTGCTGTCGGTGACCGACAGGTTGTAGTCGCGGCCGTCCCAGGCCTCGCAGTTGCGCAGGATGTCCCGGAGCCGGTCGCGCATGGCCTCCATCGGCGCCGAGTGGTCCAGCTGCCAGTAGACGACACCGGTGAGCTGCGCCGTGCCGCGCGTCCAGTTCTGGAAGGGCTTGGAGGTGAAGTACGACACCGGCATGGTGATCCGGCGTTCGTCCCAGGTGCGGACCGTGAGGTAGGTCAGTGTGATCTCCTCGACGGTGCCCCACTCGCCGTCCACCACGACCGTGTCACCGAGCCGCACCATGTCGCCGAAGGCGATCTGGAACCCCGCGAACATGTTGCCGAGCGTCGACTGGGCGGCCACACCGGCGACGATGCCGATGATGCCCGCCGACGCCAGCAGCGAGGCGCCCGCGGCGCGCATCGCGGGGAACGTCAGCAGCATCGCCGCGACGGCCACCACACCGACGATCGCCGCCACCACGCGCATGATCAGCGACACCTGGGTGCGGACCCGGCGGACCCGGGCGGGGTCGCGCTGGGCGCGGTTGCTGGCGTAGCGGGTGTACGACGTCTCGACGATCGCCGCCGCGATCCTGATCACCAGCCAGGCGGCGGCGCCGATCAGCACCAGCGTCAGTACCCGGCCGATGCCGACCTCGTGCTCCTGGAGCAGTGCGGCGGAGTCGTAGGAGCCTCGTAGCAGCGCCGCGCACAGCACGAGTTGATAGGGGATGCGACCCCGCCTGAGCAGACCCCACATCGGGGTCTCGGGGTGGCGTTGGTCGGCCTTGCACAGCAGACGGTCGGTGACCCAGCCGATGAACAGCGTCAGCACGACCGAGCCGCCGACCACGATCAGTGGGCGGAGCAGATTCTCCATGCCTTCGAACGTAACCGCCGTCGGGCGGGACTGAACATGTGACTTCGGGAACGTTCGGGGTAGGGCAGCGAAGGTGTGGTGTCGTACCCGGCTGGCACCATGGCCTCATGAACATCATGCTCTTCCACTCGTCCTATGGACTGCGCCCCGCGGTGCGCGCGGCGGCGGACCGGCTGCGCGCGGCCGGACACGAGGTCTGGACGCCGGACCTGTTCGAGGGCCGGACCTTCGAGACGGTCGAGGAGGGCATGGCCCACAAGGACGCGGTCGGCAAGGACGAACTGCTCAGACGGGCGGTGCTGGCCGCGGCGCCGTACTCGGCGCGGGGCCTGGTGTACGCGGGGTTCTCCCTGGGCGCGTCCATCGCGCAGACCCTCGCCCTCGGCGACGAGAAGGCGCGCGGGCTGCTGCTCCTGCACGGCACCTCGGACATCGCGCCGAACGCCGCCGTGGACGAGCTGCCGGTGCAGCTGCACGTGGCCGAGCCGGACCCGTTCGAGACGGACGACTGGCTGAGCGCCTGGTATCTCCAGATGGGCAGGGCGGGCGCGGACGTGGAGGTCTACCGGTACGCCGGGGCCGGGCACCTGTACACCGACCCCGGTCTGCCGGACTACGACGGCGAGGCCGCCGAGGCCACCTGGCGGGTGGCGCTCGGCTTCCTCGACACGCTGTAGCGGGCTCAGCCCGCCGCTCGGTACGCCGCCCAGTTCTGCTGCATGCGCGTCACCTGGCCCGCGGTGAACTGGTACATGCAGGAGTCGTAGGTGTAGTCCATGAAGTTGTGGATCGGGTCCACCCCCGACTGGCGGGCGCAGCTGTCCCGGCCCTCCGGGCACTGGTAGGCGGCGCTCTTCTCGGCCGGGGTGTCGTCGACGTAGTCGCCGCTGCCGTTGCAGCCGCCCTGGAAGGTGTGGTAGAGGCCCAGCCAGTGGCCGACCTCGTGGGTGGCGGTGTCGCCCTGGTTGTAGTTGGCGGCCGAGCCGCCGGGCAGTGACGCGTCGAGGAGGACGACGCCGTCCATGGTCGGGCTGGACCGGTAGGAGCTGGGGAAGGTGGCCCAGCCGAGGAGGCCGCCGCCGAGGTTGGCGGTGTAGACGTTGAGCGCGTTGGCGCCGCCCGTGCGCAGGGCGGCCTTCATGGCCTTCTCCTCCTGCGAGCCGTAGCCGACGTTGTACCAGGCGGCGTTGTCGGTGTAGTCGGTGCCCGCCAGGGTGAACTGGAAGCCGGAGTCGGTGTTGCCGCTGCCCTGGCCCGCGTACGCCGCGTTCAGCACGTTCATCTGGGCGTTGACGTCGGTGGCGGTGAGCTTGCCCGCGGCGCCGTCGTGGATGACGTGGAAGTACACGGGGATGCTGGTCGCCGCGGCGGCGCTGAGACCCCGGCGGCCGGACGGCAGCTGGTCGAGCCTCTTGCGCAGGTCGGCGTCCATCGCCTGGGCGCGGGCGGCGCTGATCTCGTTGGGCTCGGCGATGTGCTCACCGGCGCCGGGGCGGGCCTCGCGGGCCGCGGCGTGGGTGTCGGTGTCCTCGGCGCACTCGGCGGCCGACAGGGTGCCGGCCGCGGCGATGCCGGTGGGGGCCGACAGCGGAGCGAGCATCAGGGTTCCGGCCATGACGGCGGTGCCGAGAAGGCGTCTGCTCGTAAGGGGTGATATCCGGGCAAGCGCACGCATGTTGACTCCTGGCGGATGCGGTGGGGAGGGAGGCACAGGGGTCTTCCTGGCCATCCGCCCGGAGATTACGTGGACATGACCAGGCCGGAAGAGGAGTGATCAAGCCCAATCAAATAACCGACGAACAGGGGCAATCGGGGAGATGAACTGACCGGCCGTCCGGAGTTTGAGACCTCGACGTAACGGGCGCGGTGACCAGGGCGGGTGGTGTGTCCGTATTCGGACCGCGGCTCACACCACCCGCCGTAGCGACGTGATCTGCCCTTAACCGCGCGCAAACGAGTCGCGGTTGGCTGAAAGTCGACGGTGGCTCGTCGGGGTCACACCGGGTCGTAGCTGCGCTCGACCCTCTGGGTGCCGCTGCGCGTGCGGTACGAACGGGCCCAGGACGAGGCCGTGTCCGCCTTCGTGCGGTCGGACAGCACGTAGTAGTCCATCTGCGCGCGGTCCGCGGTCAGGTCCAGGACGCCGTAGCCGTGCCGGTCGGTGTCGACCCACTGGACATGCCGGTTGGCGGCCCGGATGACCGGCGCGGCGAGGGCGGAGGCGCTGCCCTCGGGGACCTTCAGGGCGTCGTCGAGGTTGTCGGAGGACACCGAGGACACCACGAACTCGGTGGCCGCCGACGCGGACAGCGGATAGGTGCCCGCGTTCACCGGCACGTCGTTGGCCCAGGCCATGTGGATGTCACCGGTCAGGAAGACGGTGTTGCGGATCGCGTGGGACCGCAGATGGGCCAGCACTTCGCGCCGGTCGTCGGTGTAGCCGTCCCACTGGTCGGGGTTGAGGCCGAGGCCCTCCTGCGGCAGACCCAGGAGCTTGGCCAGCGGCTTGAGCAGCTCGGCGGAGAGCGAGCCGATGGCGAACGGCGCGATCATCACGGAGTTGCCGACCAGCCGCCAGGTGGTGTCGGAGGACTGCAGTCCCGCCTTCAGCCAGTCCAGCTGCGCCCGCCCCGTCAGGGTGCGCTCCGGGTCGTCCACCGAGCCGTTGCCGACGGCCACCTGCTGGGAGCGGAAGGACCGCAGGTCGAGCAGCGACAGATCGGCCAGCTTGCCGAAGCGCAGCCTGCGGTAGGTGGTGCCCGCGATCGCCGGGCGCACCGGCATCCACTCGAAGTAGGCCTGCTTGGCGGCGGCCTGCCGGGCGGCCCAGGTGCCCTCCGCGCCCTCGGTGTGGTTCTCGGCGCCACCCGACCAGGTGTCGTTGGCGATCTCGTGGTCGTCCCAGATGGCGATCGCGGGGGCGGCGGCGTGCAGCGCCTGGAGATCGGGGTCGGTCTTGTACTGACCGTGCCGCACGCGGTAGTCGGCGAGCGTGAGGATCTCGTGCGCGGGCGCGTGCGGTCGTACGACGGTGCCGCGGGAGCCGAACTCGCCGGTGCCGTACTCGTAGAGGTAGTCGCCGAGGTGCAGCCAGGCGTCGAGGTCGCCGCGGGCGGCGAGATGGCGGTACGCGGCGAAGTGCCCGGCCTCCCAGTTGGAGCAGGAGACCACGCCGAAGCGCAGGCCCGCCACGGCGGCGTCGGCGGCCGGGGCGGTGCGGGCGCGGCCCGCCGGGGAGTCCGTGCCGCCCGCCGAGAAGCGGAACCAGTAGTCCGTCGCGGGCCTCAGCCCGCGGATGTCGGCCTTCACGGTGTGGTCGGAGGCGGCGGTCGCGGTGAGCGAGCCCTTGCTGACGACGTTCGTGAACGCCCGGTCCGTCGCGACCGTCCAGGAGACGGTCACGTCCGGGCCGAGCCCGGAGCCGGGGACCGCCTCCGCGGTGGGCGTCACGCGCGTCCACAGCAGGATGCCGTCGGGGAGCGGGTCGCCGGAGGCGACGCCGTGCAGGAAGGCGGGGGCCACCGCGGCGGCGCGCGCGGGTGTCGCGGCGGCCAGCGGGGCGGCGAGGACGGCTCCGGCGGCGGCCGCCTTGACGACCGTACGGCGGCGCGGAGCGAGGTTGTCGGGGTCCGTGTGGGATCTGTGGCTACGGGTCACGGGCGATCAGATTACTGATCGGTAAGTCCCTCGGTAAGGGCGCGGACATGAAGGGCGGGCGAACCCCGGGGAGTTCGCCCGTCCGTGTGCCGCGCGCTACCCGGTGGGGCGTTACTCGGTGACGCCCGCGTCCTTGAGGGCCTTCTCCCAGTCGGCGACGGTGCCCGGGTTGGTGATCACCTTGTCGTTGATCTTGATGGTCGGGGTGGAGCTGACGTCCTCGGTGTCGTCGAAGGTCTTGCTCATCTTCATCGCCCAGGCGTCGTAGGTGCCCTGCTCGACGGCGTCCTGGAACTTCTTGTTGTTCTTCAGCGCGTCGACGGTGTCCCCGATCTTGATCAGGTAGGCGTCGTCGGCCAGGTCGTCGGAGGACTCCTCCGGGTGGTACTCCGCCGAGTACAGCGCGGCCTTGTAGTCGAGGAACGCCTCCGGGCTCACGTTCAGCGCGGCGCCGAGCGCGCTCAGCGCGTTCTTGGAGCCCTCGCCGCCGAGGTTGCCGTCGAGGAAGGTGCCGATGGTGACGGACAGCTTGTAGTCGCCGTCCTGAACGCCCTTGTTGACCGTCTCGCCGATGTTCTGCTCGAAGGTGGCGCAGGCCGGGCAGCGCGGGTCCTCGTAGAGGTGGACGACGTTGTCGGTCTTGGAGTCGCCGACCAGGACGGTGGTGCCGTCCTTGCCGGAGGTGTTGGCCGGGGCGACCACGGTGGCCTTCGCCGCCTCCTCCCACTTGGTGGGCTGGTTGTTCTGGACGACGGCGTAGCCGATGCCGCCCGCTATCGCGAGGACGCCGACGATCGAGGCGGCGACGATCAGCTGCCGCCTCACCTTGTCCCGCTTGGCCTGGCGCTCGCGCTCCTCGCGCAGCCGCTCACGGGCCGCCTGCTTCGACGCCTGGGTGTTCCGCTTGCTCATGGTGTTCTCCGGGTGGGACGCGCGCATACCGGTGCGCGGGGGTGTACGGGGTGGTGGTCGTGCTCGGGTGTGCCGCTCGGGGCTCAGCGCTGGCGCTGGGGTTCAGCCGAGGGCGACGACCCGGCACGGCGGTCCACGCCGTCCCAGGGAGTGGGTGAGCAGCAGGTCGCGGGCGGGAGCCGTACGCCGCGCGGGCCGCGGCAGCCGGACGCGGGCCGGGGCGCGGTGCGCGCGCACCGCGGCGACGGCGAGCCGCAGCGGCCGGAAGGTGGTGGTGGCCGCCGCCCGCAGCAGCCGGTCCAGGGCACGCTCGCCGCGGTGCAGCCACCAGGAGGCCAGCAGTCCGACGCCGACGTGGGCGCCGAGGAGCAGCCAGGCGGTGCCCGGGTGGGCGTTGGCCAGCAGGGTGGCGAAGCGGTCCTGGCCGGTCCCGGCGACCCGGGCCAGCGGGCCGCCGACCTCACCGGCGCACAGCATGTCCAGGCCCACCGAGCGCAGCGGGCCCGCGATCGGGCCGCCCGCCGCGCCGTAGCAGGCGTGCTGGCCCGCGGTGAAGACCGTGTCGGCGGCCAGCTCCAGCGGGATCAGCAGGGCCGCGATCCCGCCGAAGCCGCGGACGCGGCCCGCGAGGGCGTAGGCGAGGACGAACACGGCCGCGGCGATCGCGGCGACGGTGCCCAGCGGCAGCGGGACGCGCGACAGCAGCACGTGCGACGCGGTGCTGAGCGTCACGACCAGTGCCGTGAACAGCGCCGCGCGTACGGCTCGCAGCTGGGTCCCTGATATGTCCATCGCGCTGAAAGTGTGGCACGGACCGCCGTAAGGGACTCCTAAAGGGTTCCTGTGAGGCGGCTCATGCGCGTCACAGACCGGGTATCCGGCCGTTGCGGAACAGGTCGACGAAGATCTGGTGGTCGGCACGCGCGCGTGCGCCGTAGAGGTGCGCGAAGTCCACCAGCAGGGGCGCGAACCCGTCCTCGTCGGCGGCGATCGCCGCGTCGATGGCGCGCTCGGTGGAGAACGGCACCAGCGATTCTCCGGACGTGTCGTCCGCCGCCGCGTGCATGGTCGCCGTCGCCCGGCCCAGGTCGGCCACGACGGCCGCGATCTCCTCCGGGTCGTCGATGTCGTCCCAGTCCAGGTCCACGGCGTACGGCGAGACCTCGGCGACGAGCTGGCCCGAGCCGTCCAGCTCGGTCCAGCCCAGCCACGGGTCGGCGTGCGCCTGGAGGGCGCGCTGGGAGATCACCGTGCGGTGGCCCTCGTGCAGGAAGTAGTCGCGGATCGCGGGGTCGGTGATGTGCCGGGAGACGGCCGGGGTCTGGGCCTGCTTGATGTAGATCACGACGTCGTTCTCCAGGGCGTCGCTGTTGCCCTCCAGGAGGATGTTGTACGACGGCAGCCCCGCCGAGCCGATGCCGATGCCGCGGCGGCCCACGACGTCCTTCACGCGGTAGGAGTCGGGGCGGGTCAGCGAGGACTCCGGGAGCGTCTCCAGATAGCCGTCGAAGGCGGCCAGCACCTTGTAGCGGGTGGCCGCGTCCAGCTCGATGGAGCCGCCGCCGGGGGCGAAGCGGCGCTCGAAGTCGCGGATCTCCGTCATCGACTCCAGCAGCCCGAAGCGGGTCAGGGAGCGGGCGTCGCGCAGCGCGTCCAGCAGCGGGCCCTCGGCGGTGTCCAGGGTGAAGGGCGGCACCTCGTCGCGCTTGGCGCCGGTCGCCAGGGCGTGCACGCGCTCGCGGTAGGCGGCGGCGTAGATCCCCACCAGCTCGGTGATCTGCTCGTCGCTGAGCGCCTTGGCGTACCCGATCAGGGCGATCGAGGCGGCGAAGCGCTTGAGGTCCCAGGTGAAGGGGCCGACGTAGGCCTCGTCGAAGTCGTTGACGTTGAAGATCAGGCGGCCGGTGGAGTCCATGTACGTGCCGAAGTTCTCCGCGTGCAGGTCGCCGTGGATCCACACGCGCGAGGTGCGGTCGTCCAGGAACGGGCCGTCGCGCTTCTCGGTCTCCAGGTCGTGGTAGAAGAGGCTCGCCGTGCCCCGGTAGAACGCGAACGCGGAGGCCGCCATCTTGCGGAACTTCACCCGGAACGCGGCCGGGTCGGCGGCGAGCAGTTCGCCGAAGGCGGTGTCGAAGACGGTGAGGATCTCCTCGCCGCGGGGCTCGGCGCTGAGCTGCGGGACCGACATCGGTGGGTGCCTCCTGGTGCCTGGCTTCTCGGGTGACGGTGGCCGTCATCGTCGTAACGTCCGAGGACGCGGGGGAGTGCCCGCGGCCCTCGGGATCCGTCCGACAGACCTCCGCCCGAAGGTACGTGGATGAGGCCCATGAGTGTCAGTGCCGGGGCATAGACTTCGACGCTGTCCCCCCAGACTGTCCGCAGCCTGTCGCCGACTGTTCTCCTAGGAGGCCGAACGTGTCGAAACCGCCGTTCACGCACCTGCACGTCCACACCCAGTACTCGCTGCTGGACGGTGCCGCGCGGCTGAAGGACATGTTCAACGCCTGCAATGAGATGGGCATGACGCATATCGCCATGTCCGACCACGGCAACCTCCACGGGGCGTACGACTTCTTCCACTCCGCGCAGAAGGCCGGGATCACCCCGATCATCGGGATCGAGGCCTATGTCGCCCCGGAGTCCCGGCGCAACAAGCGCAAGATCCAGTGGGGCCAGCCGCACCAGAAGCGGGACGACGTCTCGGGTTCCGGTGGCTACACCCACAAGACGATGTGGGCCGTGAACAGGACCGGTCTGCACAACCTCTTCCGGCTCTCCTCGGACGCGTACGCGGAGGGCTGGCTCCAGAAGTGGCCCCGGATGGACAAGGAGACCATCTCCCAGTGGTCCGAGGGGATCGTCGCCTCCACCGGCTGCCCCTCCGGCGAGGTCCAGACCCGGCTGCGCCTCGGCCACTTCGACGAGGCCCTGAAGGCCGCCGCCGAGTACCAGGACATCTTCGGCAAGGACCGCTACTTCCTGGAGCTGATGGACCACGGCATCGAGATCGAGCACCGGGTCCGCGACGGCCTGCTGGAGATCGGCAAGAAGCTCGGCATCCCCCCGCTGGTCACCAACGACTCGCACTACACGTACGCGCACGAGGCGTCCGCCCATGACGCGCTGCTGTGCATCCAGACCGGCAAGAACCTCTCCGACCCCGACCGCTTCAAGTTCGACGGCACCGGCTACTACCTGAAGTCGACCGACGAGATGTACGCCATCGACTCCTCGGACGCCTGGCAGCAGGGCTGCGCCAACACCCTCCTCATCGCCGAGATGGTCGACACCACCGGCATGTTCGAGAAGCGCGACCTGATGCCGAAGTTCGACATCCCGGAGGGCTACACCGAGGTCACCTGGTTCCAGGAGGAGGTCCGCCGCGGCATGGCGCGCCGCTTCCCCGGCGGCGTCCCCGAGGACCGCCAGAAGCAGGCCGAGTACGAGATGGACGTCATCATCCAGATGGGGTTCCCGGGCTACTTCCTCGTGGTCGCCGACTTCATCATGTGGGCCAAGAACCAGGGCATCGCGGTCGGCCCCGGCCGGGGCTCCGCGGCCGGTTCGATCGTCGCCTACGCGATGGGCATCACCGACCTCGACCCGATCCCGCACGGTCTGATCTTCGAGCGGTTCCTCAACCCCGAGCGCGTCTCCATGCCGGACGTCGACATCGACTTCGACGAGCGCAGGCGCGTCGAGGTGATCAGGTACGTGACCGAGAAGTACGGCGCCGACAAGGTCGCCATGATCGGCACCTACGGCACCATCAAGGCCAAGAACGCCATCAAGGACTCCGCGCGCGTGCTGGGCTACCCGTACGCCATGGGCGACCGGGTCACCAAGGCCATGCCCGCCGACGTCCTCGGCAAGGGCATCAACCTCGACGGCATCACCAACCCCGAGCACCCCCGCTACTCGGAGGCGGGCGAGGTCCGGGCGATGTACGAGAACGAACCGGACGTGAAGAAGGTCATCGACACCGCCAAGGGAGTCGAGGGCCTGGTCCGGCAGATGGGCGTGCACGCCGCCGGCGTGATCATGTCCAGCGAGACCATCACCGAGCACGTCCCGGTCTGGGTCAGGCACACGGACAACGTCACCATCACCCAGTGGGACTACCCGAGCTGTGAGTCGCTCGGCCTGCTGAAGATGGACTTCCTGGGCCTGCGCAACCTCACGATCATGGACGACGCCGTCAAGATGGTGAAGTCCAACAAGGGGATCGACATCGATCTCCTCGGCCTCCCGCTGGACGACCCGACGACCTTCGAACTCCTCCAGCGCGGCGACACCCTCGGCGTCTTCCAGTTCGACGGCGGGCCCATGCGCTCCCTGCTCCGGCTGATGAAGCCGGACAACTTCGAGGACATCTCCGCCGTCTCGGCCCTGTACCGGCCGGGCCCGATGGGCATGAACTCACACACCAACTACGCCCTGCGCAAGAACGGCCAGCAGGAGATCACGCCCATCCACCCCGAGCTGGAGGAGCCGCTCAAGGAGGTCCTGGACGTCACCTACGGCCTGATCGTCTACCAGGAGCAGGTGCAGAAGGCCGCCCAGATCATCGCGGGCTACTCCCTCGGCGAGGCCGACATCCTCCGCCGTGTGATGGGCAAGAAGAAGCCCGAGGAGCTGGAGAAGAACTTCGTCATCTTCCAGACGGGTGCCAAGAACAAGGGCTACAGCGACGAGGCGATCCAGGCCCTGTGGGACGTGCTGGTCCCGTTCGCCGGATACGCGTTCAACAAGGCGCACTCGGCGGCGTACGGACTGGTCTCGTACTGGACCGCCTACCTCAAGGCGAACCACCCCGCCGAGTACATGGCCGCCCTGCTGACCTCCGTCAAGGACGACAAGGACAAGTCGGCGATCTACCTCAACGAGTGCCGCCGCATGGGCATCAAGGTACTCCCGCCGAACGTCAACGAGTCGGTGCACAACTTCGCCGCGCAGGGCGACGACGTGATCCTCTTCGGCCTGGAGGCCGTGCGCAACGTCGGCACCAACGTCGTCGAGTCGATCATCAAGAGCCGCAAGGCGAAGGGGAAGTACGCCTCCTTCCCCGACTACCTCGACAAGGTCGAGGCGGTCGCCTGCAACAAGCGCACCACGGAGTCGCTGATCAAGGCGGGCGCGTTCGACACCCTGGGCCACACCCGCAAGGGCCTGACCGCGCAGTACGAACCGATGATCGACAACGTGGTCGCGGTCAAGCGCAAGGAGGCCGAGGGCCAGTTCGACCTCTTCGGCGGCATGGGCGAGGACGACAGCAGCGAGCCGGGCTTCGGGCTCGACGTGGAGTTCTCCACCGACGAGTGGGAGAAGACGTATCTGCTCGCCCAGGAGCGGGAGATGCTCGGTCTGTACGTCTCCGACCACCCGCTCTTCGGCCTGGAGCACGTCCTGTCCGACAAGGCTGACGCGGGCATCTCCCAGCTCACCGGAGGCGAGCACGCGGACGGCGCGGTGGTCACCATCGGCGGCATCATCTCCGGCCTGCAGCGCAAGATGACCAAGCAGGGCAACGCCTGGGCCATCGCCACCGTGGAGGACCTCGCCGGGTCGATCGAGTGCATGTTCTTCCCGGCGACCTACCAGCTGGTGTCGACCCAACTCGTCGAGGACGCCGTGGTGTTCGTGAAGGGCAGGCTCGACAAGCGCGAGGACGTGCCCCGGCTGGTCGCGATGGAACTCCAGGTCCCCGACCTGTCCAACGCGGGTACCAACGCGCCCGTGGTGCTCACCATCCCGGCCACCCGGGTCACCCCGCCCATGGTCAGCCGCCTCGGCGAGATCCTCAGCCACCACCGGGGCGACAGCGAGGTGCGCATCAAGCTCCAGGGGCCCACGAAGACGACCGTGCTGCGGCTGGACCGGCACCGCGTCAAGCCGGACCCGGCGCTTTTCGGTGATCTGAAGGTGCTCCTCGGCCCGTCCTGCCTGGCGGGCTGAGCCAGGCACTCGATGTGCGCGAGGGGCGCGTCCGGCAGCGGACGCGCCCCTCGGCTGTGTGGGCGGTAACCGCCCGTTAGCAGCTGTCAGTTGTGGCCGAAGCGTTTCTGTCGGCCCTTGCGCGCCACATCGCCCGGCGTCGCCTGGGTCAGGCGCTCCTCCGCCGACGACACCACCGCCGACTGCTGTGCGTCCTGCGGCACACGCTCGGCCTGCGGCTGCTTCCGCTCACGGTTCTTGTTCTTGCCCATGGTGATCTGCCTCCTGTGGGGGATCTGGGGGCCAGAGCCGGGACCAGATTCACATACGCTGACAGAGGGCGCATTTCGGATAATTACCGTGTGTGACAGGGGCGGTCGCGACCCGCCCGCCCGAAACGCCACGCCGAAGATCGAGTTCGGACCGTTAACCTCCGCACGGTCGGGCAGACTCGAAGGAAGCCCAAAGCAAACCTCCCGGGAAGAGGGTGAGTCGCGTGGACCGCTGCGTCGTCCTGGTGGACGCCGGGTATCTGCTGGGGGCCGCCGCCAGTCTCCTCGCCGGGGAGCCCTCGCGGTCCCGTATCACCGTCGACCACGCCGCCCTCATCCAGGGGCTGCGCGAGCGCGCCGAGTCCGACACCGAGCGCCAGCTGCTGCGCATCTACTGGTTCGACGGCGCCCCCGACCGCGTCCCCCAGCCCGAACACCGCAGGCTGCGGGTGATGCCCCGGGTCACCGTCCGGCTCGGCGCCCTCACCCGCAGCGACGGGCGCTGGGCGCAGAAGGGCGTCGACGCCGCCATGCACGCCGAGCTGACCGAGCTGGCCCGCAACCGCGCCTGCTCCGACGTCGTCCTCGTCACCGGCGACGGGGATCTGCTGCCGGGGATGATGGCCGCCAAGGAGCACGGTGTCGCCGTACACCTGTGGGCCGTGCAGGCCGCCGACGGCGACTACAACCAGTCCGAGGACCTGGTCGCCGAGGCCGACGAGCGGCGGGTGCTGGACCGCGCCTGGATCACCAAGGCCGTCCGCGCGAAGGAACTCGGCGGGGTGTGCGCGCCGCCGCCCGTGCCGCGTCCCGAGATCGCCGCGATCCTCTCCGCGCCGCTGCCCGAGTCCGCGCTCTCCGCGTCGGGCGAGCCCTCCGTCGACGAGTCCCAGCACCCCGCCGCGGCCACCGCCACCGCGTCCCGCCCCGCCGAGGACCGGGTCCCCGCACCCAAGGGCGTGCCCACCCCCAAGGACCTCGCCGCGCTGCGCGCCCCCGGCCCGCAGACCACCGCCCAGCAGCCGCCCACCGCGACCCTGCGCTGGTCCTCCGACAAGGGCTGGGTGGACCGGCCCGGTGGCGCCTCCGAGCCGCCGGAGGCCGCCTCCATGCCGACGCTCGCCCAGCTGACCACCGCCGAGCAGCGGTGGGCCGACCGGGAGGAGGACATCACCACCGTCGGCGGGGACCCGTACGAGGTGGGGCAGGTCTTCGCGCGACGCTGGATCTCCCGGCTCGGTGACCAGATCCACCTCCAGCGGCTGTCCGCGCTCTACCCGCGCATCCCGCACCGCGTCGACGGCGAGCTGCTGCGCTACGCCGCCCGCTTCGGCCTGCTCGCCCACAAGGACGACCAGATCGACGAACACGACCGGTACGCCATCCGGGCCGGGTTCTGGCGGGAGATCGACGTACCGACGGCCGCGGAGCCCGCCCCGGCCGCGGAGTAGTGGCCCCGGCGTGACTCTCCGTGAGCGAAAGGGGGCGCGGAGGCCGACCCGCGCGCGGGTGACGCACGCGGACCCCTTAGGCTCGTCCCTTGTGAGTAAACGCGCGGCAGAGGTACACCGGGACCGGGACGAGGTCGTGTGTGCCGTGCGCGGGCTGACCAAGACCTACCCCGCCGTACGCGCGCGCCGCGGCACCCCCGGCACCCCCGAGGTGCGGGCCACCGACGACGTACGGCTGGATGTGCGGCGCGGTGAGATCTTCGGGCTCCTCGGGCCGAACGGCGCGGGCAAGTCCACCCTCGTACGCCAGATCACCGGCCTGATGCGGCCCGACAGCGGCGGCGTGGAGATCCTCGGCCATGACATCGTGCGCCACCCCGAGCGGGCCTCACGGATCCTCGCCTACCTCGGGCAGGAGTCCAGCGCCCTCAACGAACTGACCGTCTCCCTCGCCGCCGAGACCACCGGACGGCTGCGCGGACTCGCCGCCCGCTCGGCGCGCGCCGAGCGGGACGACGTACTGGAAGAACTCGGCCTGACCGCGATCGCCGGACAGGCGCTCAAGAAACTGTCCGGCGGACAGCGCCGCCTGGCCTGCTTCGCCACCGCGCTGGTCGGCGAGCGGGCGCTGCTCGTCCTCGACGAGCCGACCACCGGCATGGACCCGGTCGCGCGCCGCGCGGTGTGGTCCGCCGTCGACCGGCGGCGCGCCGAACGCGGTACGACGGTGCTGCTGGTCACCCACAACGTCATCGAGGCCGAGACGGTCCTCGACCGGGTCGCCGTCATGGACCGCGGCCGGGTGATCGCCTGCGACACGCCCACCGGGCTGAAGGAGCAGGTCGCCGGGGAGGTCCGGGTCGACCTGGTGTGGCGCGAGCGGGCGCCGCTGGACGTGCCCGAGGTCGCCGCGCTGCGCGAGCGCGCCGAGGAGTCCGGGCGCCGCTGGACGCTGCGGCTCGGACCGGAGGAGGCCCGCGCGGTCGTCTCCACCGTCACCGGCGGTGCCGCCTTCGCCGCCCTGGACGACTTCACGCTGACCACGCCGAGCCTGGAGGACGTGTACCTGGCGCTCGGCGGGGCGGCGCGGCAGGGGCTGGTCAAGGCGTGAGTGTGGTGAGCGTGGTGAGCGGACGGGCCGCCGGGTCCGTAGTGGACTCCAGGACCGTGAACCCTGGGAAGGGGAGCAGCGCGACGTGAGTGTCGTACCCGCGGAGGTACTGCCGGGCAGCGCCCTGGCCGTCGAGGAGCACGCCGCACCGGCCGCCGAGCTGGGGCCGCGGGCGCGGCTGTGGCCGTCGCTGGTGGCCGTCTACCGCGCCCAGCTGTCGCGCGCGCGGGTAGCGCGGATTCCGCTGCTGTTCGTGGCGACCTTCCAGTCCGTCGGCATCATGGTCATGATGCGGGGCGTGGTGGACGGCGGCAGCGAGGCGCAGGCCGTGGTCGCCGGTTCGTCCATCGTCGTCGTCGCGTACGTCGCGCTGAACCTGCTCGCGCAGTACTTCGGCCAGTTGCGCGCCACCGGGGGCCTCGACCACTACGCCACCCTGCCGGTGCCGCCCGCGGCCGTGGTGCTGGGGGCGGCGGGCGCGTACGCGTCGTTCACCGTGCCCGGGACCGTGGTCACCGCGATGTTCGGCTGCGTCCTGTTCGGGCTGCCGCTGACCCATCTGTGGATCCTGCTGGCGGTGATCCCGCTGGCGGGCGCCGCACTCTCCGGGCTCGGCGCGGCCTTCGGGCTGCTCGCGCCGCGCCCCGAACTGGCCACCCTGCTCGGGCAGCTGGGCATGTCGGCGGCGCTGCTGCTGGGCGTGCTCCCGGCCGAGCGGATGCCGGAGCCGATCCAGTTGCTGCGTGACCTGCTGCCCTCGACGTACGGCGTCGAGGCGTACGCGCGCACCTTCTCGGCGGACCCGGACTGGGCGCTGGTCGCCGGTGACCTCGCGGTGTGTGCCGGGGTCGGGGTGATCTCGCTGGCCGTGGCGACCTGGGCGTACCGCCGGGCGGCCGTCCGGTGACGCGTGTCGTGGTGCGGCCTGGCACGATGTCAGGGTGACCGCTCCGTTGACTCCCCCTCCGCCGCCGCATGAACAGCCGTCGCCGTACGAGGCCTGGCCGCCGTCGCCCGGTGGGGCCGCCGGGCCCGTCGGGCACGGACAGGACGGGCCCGGTATGAAGACCGAACTGCGCGAGGCCGCCGTGGTCACGGTGGTGCTGGCGCTCGGCGGGGTGCTCCTCGGGGTGCTGTGGAACTGGCTGGCGCCGCGGGTGCCGCTGGTGGGGGACGTCGTGGACGGCAGCTGGGTCGTCTATCTCCGGGACAACGAGGGCGAGCAGCGGATCGGGGTCGACGGGACGTTCACCCTGCTGGCGCTGGGCTTCGGGGTGGTCAGCGCGGTCGTCGTCTTTCTGCTGCGGCGGCGTGGGGGTGTGCCGCTGGTGGTCGCGCTGGGGGTCGGGGGGCTGCTCGGGGCGGTGCTCGCGTGGCGGGTGGGGGTGTGGCTCGGGCCCGCGGAGGACGTGATCGGGCACGCCAAGGATGTGGGGCGGGGGGTGACGTTCGCCGCGCCGCTGGAGCTGGGGGCGAAGGGGGCGTTGTTGGCGTGGCCTGTTGCGGGGCTGGTGGTGCATCTGGGGCTTACGGCGTTGTTCGGGCCCCGGGATGTCGAGCCGTACGGGGTTCCTCAGAAGTAGCTCTGACGGGTGCCTGGCGTGGGTGGGGGCCGGGGGTGGGTCGTGCGGCCCGGCGGGGGCCCGGGGCGGATCGCGCGGCCCGGCGGCGGCCCGGGGGCGGATCGCGCGGCCCGGCGCTCAGGGGGTGCCGTTGCGCCCACCCTCCCCCAAGCTCTCGGCTTCGCTCGAGCAGGGGGACCCCCATCGCCCCAGCGGCGCGACTGCCCGCAACGGCGGCTGCTACGCCGGACGCCTTCCGTGGTTCGCCCGGCGCTTCCTGACGCGCCACCTGCGTTTGCGAGTTCGTTTCGACATGCCCTGTTTCTCTAGTCGAGGACCAGGCGTTCGTCGAGGGGTCAGGCGCGGGCGATGGGGGAGAGGGTCGCGGAGGTGAGGGTCGTGAGGTCGGTGGGGGAGAGTTCGACCTCCAGGCCCCGACGGCCCGCGGAGACGCAGATCGTGGCGTGGGCGGTGGCCGAGGCGTCCAGGACCGTGCGGAGCTTCTTGCGCTGGCCCAGGGGGGAGATGCCGCCCCGGACGTAGCCCGTGGTGCGTTCGGCGAGCGCCGGGTCTGCCATCGTGGCGCGCTTGCCGCCGACCGCGGCGGCGAGGGCCTTCAGGTCGAGGGAGCCCGCCACCGGGACCACCGCCACCGTCAGGGTGCCGTCGACGTCGGCCACCAGGGTCTTGAAGACCCGGTCCGGTGAGACGCCCATCGCCTCGGCCGCCTCCTCGCCGTAGGAGGGGTGGGAGGGGTCGTGGTCGTAGGCGTGCAGCGTGTACGCGGCGCCCGCCGCGGTCAGGGCCACCGTGGCGGGCGTGCCGCCGGACTGCTGCTGCTTCTTGGACTTCTTCGCCATCTTGCCCATCGGTTCTCAGTTCAGGCTGGTCGGGCCCCTCGTCAGTTCCGACGCGGGCAACGACGGCAGACTACGGATGATCGCCGTCTCGGCGCGAAGGAGTTTCAGTTCGTCGCGCAGCCGGGACGCGGTGTCGGGTGCCTGGAGGAGCCGCTGCTTGGTGGGCGTGTCCAGCATCATCGCCGCCGCGACCAGGTAGGACACCACGCTCGGCTCGTCGGGGAGTTCGCCGCCGGTCGCCAGCGACCGCTCCCGCGCCCCCGCCAGCCGCTTCTGGTACTGCCGGAACGCCCGCAGCACCCCCTCCGCGAGCGCGCCCGCCTCGTCGCCGGGGTCCTCGGTGAGTTCCTCCAGCTCGGCGGTGAGGAAGGGGCCGGAGGAGTCCACCGACAGCAGCCGTACCCGGGTCGTACCGGTCGCCAGCACCTCGAAGGTGCCGTCGGCCCGCTCCCGGATCGTCGCGGCGTCGGCGATGCAGCCGATGGCGTGGAACGCCTTGGCGGGGTCCGTGCCGAACCCGGCGGCGGGTCCCCGGTCGGGCACCGCCGTCGGGTCGGGCATGCCCGGCGCGCTCGGGGCCACCTCGTGGCCGTCGCGGATCGCGACCACGGCGAACCGGCGTGGCTCGTCCTCCGGCACCTTCAGCAGCGTGCGCATCATGGCGCGATAACGCTCCTCGAAGACGTTCAGAGGGAGGACGAGCCCCGGGTACAACACCGAGTTCAGGGGAAAGAGCGGCAGCCGGACGATGGTCACGGCGCAAAAGCCTAATGGTCGGTGGAGCGGGCATGCCCGGCCGGACGCCCTGATTCCCGATGACGACGGCCACGGCCGGTCCCAGCCACCCCCTCCCTACGCCCTAGTTGCGGCGCAACAGCCGCGTCGCCCCCGCCGCCACCGTCGTCGCCAGCACCCAGCCCAGCACCACCAGCGCCGCTGCCAGCCACTGCCAGCCGCCGTCCAGATGCCAGACGCCGACCTGCCCCAGGTCGATCACCGGCAGGAGCAGGTCAAGGGCGAAAAGCGCCGGGTTCCACGGGGGGTTCCCGGACGAATCGCCGGTCCCGGGGCGGCCCGCGCGGGCGAAGGCCAGGGAACCCGCCGCCCACAGCACCGCCATCCACACCGCGGCCCGGCCGGTCCGGTACCCGTAGGCGACCGTCCAGTCCTGCGCGTACCCCCACAGCTTGGGCCCGAGGGGCAGCGTCTCGCGGCGGCGCCGCTGCCGGGCGAGCAGCACCTCGCGCGCGTCCTCGTCCTCACCGCTCGACCGCAGTACGGCGGCCAGCCGCTCGTACGGCTCCGGGTGGTACTCGGCGGTCGCGGCGGCCACCCAGCGCAGCCGCTCGGCCAGCGGGAAGGGGCCGCGCGGCACGAGGGTCTCGTAGCTGAAGCCGCTCATCTGGAGGTGGCCGGGACCGGGCCAGCTGCTCGCCCGGTCGACGAGGTTGACGATCCGCGCGCCGGACAGCACCACCCGGCCCCGCTCCGGCCGCTCCCCGAGGAACCGCAGCTCGGGGACCTGGACGCGGCGCAGCGACAGTTCCTGTTCGTCGGTGAGCACGAACCGCGCCCGCTCGAAGTCGACGGCGTCGCCGAAGCGGCCGTCGTCCAGCCGTACCCCGCCCCGGCACTCGAACGCCCGTACCCGGGTCCCGCGCGCCGGTGTGGCGCCGTTGAGCTGGGCGCCGCCGGTGGCCGCCGGGGTGAGGTACAAGGTGCGCTCGACGGTCAGCTGCGGGGCGTTCAGGGCGTGTCTGGTGTACGGGCTGGTCAGCCGGGCGCCGCGCAGGCTCAGCGAGACGCCTATGGTGGCGCCGCGCAGGCTCAGCTCGCCGTGCGACTCCAGCAGCTCGGCCTGGAGGTCCTGTCCGACGTTCAGACCGTCCGCGGCGATCGACCGGCCGCCGCGGTCCCGGTCCACGACGGCCTGGTTGAGCAGCAGGTCCGTGCCTATCTGGGCGTCGGTGAGCCGTATGCCGCGGTGGAAGCGGCAGCGCGGGAGGTGCAGATCGCCCTCCGTCTGGACCCGGGCCGCCTCCAGCCGGGGCACCGAGCAGTTCACCAGCCGTACGGTCGTGAACCGGGCCTCCGGCAGCAGCACCTCGCCGTCGAAGCGGCAGCCCTGGAACTCGACGTACGGCACCACCGTGCCGCCCGCGAGGTCCAGGCTGCCGCTGATCCGCACCCCGGTGAGCTTCAGCGACGACACGCGGCCCGCCAGCGCGGGCGGCCCGTCGAGGAGCAGCCAGCACACGACGCGGGCGCGCACGGTCCGGTCGGTGCCCCATGGTCGTCCGCCGTGCGGATCGTCGACGTCCGCGTCCCCGACCCGCAGGTCGTACATGCTGCCGTCGCGGAAGGCCTGCCACATCCCGGCCTCCGCGGCGGTCAGTCCTTCCGGTAGTTCCAGTTCCCCGTCCCCGACGTCCCCGACCCGGGTCCCTTCCGTCACGTGCCGCTCGGCCTCCTCGTCCGTGTGTGCCGCCACTTGGGTTCGTACAGCTGTTCATGCCCGTTGAGTGACGTCGTGAACACAGAAAGTGAGGGAAATGTCGCGCGGCGGGTCCCAGGCGTTGACAGGGCTCTGTATCAGCCATTGATACGCGCGCACGACGTCCTGCGCGGGTCTGCGAGAATTGGGCCTGTGATCTCCCGAATCGATCTGCGCGGCGACGCCCTCCCCGAGGGTCCCGCCCTGCGCGACCTGCTGCCCCGAGCCGACTTCGACGTCGCGGCCGCCCTGGAGAAGGTGCGTCCCATCTGCGAGGCCGTGCATCATCGTGGGGACGCGGCGCTGATCGACTTCGCCGAGAAGTTCGACGGCGTCCGCCTGGAGTCCGTCCGGGTCCCCGTCCAGGCCCTCACCGACGCCCTGGACGCCCTCGACCCGGCCGTCCGCGCGGCCCTGGAGGAGTCCATCCGCCGCGCCCGGCTCGTCCACCGCGCACAGCGCCGTACGACCCACACGAACCAGGTCGTGCCGGGCGGCACCGTCACCGAGAAGTGGGTGCCGGTCGACCGCGTCGGGCTGTACGCGCCCGGTGGCCGGTCCGTCTACCCGTCCTCGGTGGTCATGAACGTCGTGCCCGCGCAGGAGGCCGGGGTCGGCTCGATCGCGCTCGCCTCGCCCGCGCAGGCCGAGTTCGACGGGCTGCCGCACCCCACGATCCTCGCCGCGTGCGCGCTGCTCGGCGTCGACGAGGTGTACGCCGCGGGCGGCGCGACCGCCGTCGCGATGTTCGCGTACGGCACCGAGTCCTGCCCGCCCGCCAACATGGTCACCGGCCCCGGCAACATCTGGGTCGCCGCCGCCAAGCGCTACTTCACCGGCAGGATCGGCATCGACGCCGAGGCCGGACCGACCGAGATCGCGATCCTCGCGGACGACACGGCCGACCCGGCGCACCTCGCCGCCGACCTGATCAGCCAGGCCGAGCACGACCCGCTCGCCGCGGCCGTCCTGGTCACCGACTCCCCGGAACTGGCCGACGCGGTCGAGAAGGAGCTGGCGCCGCAGGTCGCCGCCAGCAAGCACGTCGACGACCGGATCGTCCCCGCGCTCGCCGGCAAGCAGTCCGCGATCGTGCTGGTCGACGGCGTCGAGGAGGGCCTGCGCGTCGTCGACGCCTACGGCGCCGAGCACCTGGAGATCCAGACCGCCGACGCCACCGCGGTCGCCGACCGGGTGCGCAACGCGGGCGCGATCTTCATCGGCCCCTGGGCGCCCGTCTCGCTGGGCGACTACGCCGCCGGGTCCAACCACGTCCTGCCCACCGGCGGCTGCGCCTGCCACTCCTCCGGCCTGTCCGTGCAGTCCTTCCTGCGCGGCATCCACATCGTCGACTACACGCGCGAGGCGCTGGCCGAGGTCGCGCACCACGTGGTGACGCTGGCGGAGGCGGAGGACCTGCCCGCGCACGGCGCGGCGATCAAGGCACGGTTCGGATGGAAGGTACCCGAGAGCAAGTGACCCGGATCGACGATCTCCCCGTACGGGCTGAACTGCGCGGCAAGTCCCCCTACGGCGCGCCCCAACTGGACGTCCCCGTACGGCTGAACACCAACGAGAACCCCTACCCGCTGCCCGAGGCGCTGGTCGAGCGGATCGCCGAGCGGGTGCGCGACGCCGCCCGCGACCTCAACCGCTACCCGGACCGGGACGCGGTCGAGCTGCGCACCCGGCTCGCCGAGTACCTGACGAACACCTCCGGCCACGAGGTCGGCCTGGCCAACGTCTGGGCGGCCAACGGCTCCAACGAAATCATCCAGCAGCTGCTCCAGACCTTCGGCGGGCCAGGCCGGACCGCGATCGGCTTCGAGCCGTCGTACTCGATGCACGGTCTGATCGCGCGGGGCACCGGGACCGGCTGGATCTCCGGTCCCCGCAACGCGGACTTCACCATCGACCTCGCCGCCGCCGAGCACGCCATCGCCGAGCACCGGCCGGACGTGGTGTTCCTCACCACCCCGAACAACCCCACCGGGAACGCCGTCCCGCGCGAGAGCGTGATCGCGCTGTACGAGGCCGCGCAGGCGGCGAAGCCGTCCATCGTCGTGCTCGACGAGGCGTACGTGGAGTTCAGCCACGGCGACTCGCTGCTGCCGCTGCTGGCGGGGCGCCCGCACCTGGTCGTCTCCCGCACGATGTCGAAGGCGTTCGGCGCGGCGGGCCTGCGCCTCGGCTATCTCGCCGCGGACCCGGCCGTCGTGGACGCCGTCCAGCTGGTCCGGCTGCCGTACCACCTGTCCGCCGTCACCCAGGCGACCGCGCTGGCCGCCCTGGAGCACACCGACACCCTGCTCGGCTATGTCGAGCAGCTGAAGTCCGAACGGGACCGCCTGCTCGCCGAGCTGCGCGCGATCGGCTACGACGTCACGGAGTCCGACGCGAACTTCGTGCAGTTCGGCCGGTTCGCCGACGCCCACGAGGCCTGGCGGCGCATCCTCGACAAGGGCGTCCTGGTCCGGGACAACGGCGTACCGGGGTGGCTGCGGGTCACCGCCGGGACCCCCGAAGAGAACGACGCGTTCCTCGACGCGGTCCGTGAGTTGAAGAAGGAGCAGAGCGCATGAACCGCGTGGGACGCGTGGAGCGGGTGACCAAGGAGACCTCGGTCCTCGTGGAGATAAACCTCGACGGCACCGGAAAGGTCGACGTGTCGACCGGGGTCGGCTTCTACGACCACATGCTCGACCAGCTCGGCCGCCACGGGCTGTTCGACCTGACGGTGAAGACCGAGGGCGATCTGCACATCGACTCGCACCACACCATCGAGGACACCGCCCTCGCCCTGGGCGCCGCCTTCAAGCAGGCCCTCGGCGACAAGGTGGGCATCTACCGCTTCGGCAACTGCACGGTCCCGCTGGACGAGTCGCTCGCCCAGGTGACCGTCGACCTGTCCGGCCGCCCGTACCTCGTGCACACCGAGCCCGAGAAGATGGCGCCGATGATCGGCGAGTACGACACCACGATGACCCGGCACATCCTGGAGTCCTTCGTCGCCCAGGCGCAGATCGCGCTGCACGTGCACGTGCCCTACGGGCGCAACGCGCACCACATCGTGGAGTGCCAGTTCAAGGCGCTCGCGCGGGCACTGCGCTACGCCTCGGAGCGCGACCCGCGCGCGGCGGGCATCCTGCCCTCCACGAAGGGCGCGCTGTGAACGGCGTCTCGACCGCCTTCATCCTCGTCGGCCTGTTCCTGGCGGGCGGCGTCTACTCGTTCGCCAAGCAGCAGATGCCCAAGGGGCTGATCGTGCTGCTCTCCATCGGCGCCGCGATGTGTCTCGTCGCGGGCGTCCTGCGGCTGGAGGTGTGGAATTGAGCAGCATCGGAAGCACAGGGGCCAAGCGGGTCGTGGTCTTCGACTACGGCTTCGGCAACGTCCGCTCCGCCGAGCGCGCCCTCGCGCGCGCGGGAGCCGACGTCGAGATCACCCGTGACTACGACAAGGCCATGAACGCCGACGGGCTGCTCGTCCCCGGTGTCGGTGCCTTCGCCGCCTGCATGCGGGGCCTGAAGGAGGCCCGCGGTGACTGGATCGTCGAACGGCGGCTGTCCGGCGGGCGCCCGGTGATGGGCATCTGCGTCGGCATGCAGATCCTCTTCGCCCGGGGCATCGAGCACGGCGTCGAGACCGACGGCCTCGACGAGTGGCCCGGGGCGGTCGAGCCGCTGCAGGCCGACATCGTGCCCCACATGGGCTGGAACACCGTCGAGGCACCGGCCGACTCCGAGCTGTTCGCCGGTCTGGACGCCGACGCGCGCTTCTACTTCGTGCACTCCTACGCCGTCCACGACTGGAGCCTGGAGGCGCACAACCCGGCCATGGCCGCCCCCAAGGTGACCTGGTCGACGCATGGCAAGCCCTTCGTGGCCGCCGTGGAGAACGGCGCCCTGTGGGCCACGCAGTTCCACCCCGAGAAGTCCGGCGACGCCGGAGCGCAGCTGCTGAACAACTGGATCGGAACCCTCTGATGGTCGCGAAGCTCGAACTCCTCCCCGCCGTGGACGTCCGTGACGGCCAGGCCGTCCGCCTGGTGCACGGCGAGTCCGGCACGGAGACCTCCTACGGCTCCCCGCTGGAGGCCGCCCTCGCCTGGCAGCGGGCGGGCGCGGAGTGGCTGCACCTGGTGGACCTGGACGCCGCCTTCGGCACCGGCGACAACCGTGAGCTGATCGCCGAGGTCGCCGGGGCGATGGACATCAAGGTGGAGCTGTCCGGCGGCATCCGCGACGACGCCTCCCTCGCCGCCGCGCTCGCCACCGGCTGCACGCGCGTGAACCTCGGCACGGCCGCGCTGGAGACGCCGGAGTGGGTCGCCAAGGTCATCGCCGAGCACGGCGACAAGATCGCGGTGGGCCTGGACGTACGGGGCACGACCTTGCGCGGACGCGGCTGGACGCGCGACGGCGGTGACCTCTACGAGACGCTGGAGCGCCTCAACAAGGAGGGCTGCGCGCGGTACGTCGTCACCGACATCGCCAAGGACGGCACGCTCCAGGGGCCCAACCTGGAGCTGCTGAAGAACGTCTGCGCGGCGACGGACCGCCCGGTCGTGGCCTCCGGCGGCGTGTCGTCCCTGGACGACCTGCGGGCGCTCTCCGGCCTGGTCCCGCTCGGTGTCGAGGGCGCCATCGTCGGGAAGGCCCTGTACGCGAAGGCGTTCACCCTGGAAGAGGCCCTGGAGGCTGTGTCGTCATGACGAGCGACGCCGTACGGCGCGTGCAGAGCGGAAGTCCCTGGGAAGAGGCCTTCGGATTCGCGCGCGCCGTCGCGGCGGGCGACCGGGTGCTGGTCGGGGGCACGACGTCCTTCAAGGGCAGCGTGCTCTACGGGGAGGGCGACCCGTACGAACAGGCGAAGGTGGCCTTCACCAGCGCGATCGAGGCGCTGGGTGAGTTCGGGCTCGGCGTGGAGTCGGTGATCCGCACCCGGATGTACCTGACCCACGCGCGGGACGTCGACGACGTGGGCCGGGCCCACAAGGAGTTCTTCGACGCCGTCCGCCCGGTCTCGACCCTCCTGGTCGTGGAGGGCTTCGTCGACCCGCGCATCCTGGTCGAAGTAGAAATAGAAGCGTTTCGAGGACATCAGAAGCATTAGGAGCCGTGGATCCATGACCCTGGCGGTCCGAGTCATCCCCTGCCTGGACGTCGACAACGGCCGGGTCGTCAAGGGCGTGAACTTCCAGAACCTGCGCGACGCGGGCGACCCCGTCGAGATGGCCAAGGTGTACGACGCGGAGGGCGCCGACGAGCTGACCTTCCTCGACATCACCGCGTCCTCCGGCAACCGCGAGACGACGTACGACGTGGTCCGCCGCACCGCCGAGCAGGTGTTCATCCCCCTGACCGTCGGCGGCGGCGTCCGCACCGCCGAGGACGTCGACAAGCTGCTGCGCGCGGGCGCGGACAAGGTGGGCGTCAACACGGCGGCCATCGCCCGCCCCGACCTCATCCAGGAGATCGCCGAGCGCTTCGGCCGCCAGGTCCTCGTCCTGTCGGTGGACGCACGCCGCACCGCGTCCGGCACCTTCGAGGTGACCACCCACGGCGGCCGTCGCGGCACCGGCATCGACGCCGTCGAGTGGGCCCACCGCGCGGCCGAGCTGGGCGCCGGTGAGATCCTGCTGAACTCGATGGACGCCGACGGCACGAAGGACGGCTACGACCTGGAAATGATCGCCGCCGTCCGCCAGCACGTCACGGTCCCGGTCATCGCCTCGGGCGGCGCGGGCAAGCTCACCGACTTCCCCCCGGCGGTCGAGGCGGGCGCGGACGCGGTGCTGGCCGCCTCGGTCTTCCACTTCGGGGATCTGCGGATCGGTGAGGTGAAGGAGACGTTGCGGGGGGCCGGGCACCCGGTCCGGTGAACCCCGGCTGACGTCCCGCCCCGGCCGCCTCAGACGTCCGAAGTCGCCCCGGCCGCCTCAGACGCCCGAGGTCGCCCCGGCCGCCTCAGACGCCCGAGGTGGCCGGGGCGGGACGCGTGCGGGGCTAGATTCCCAGCTGCTTGCCCTCGTGCAGCTTTGCGATCGCGTTCTCGTCACCGTCCAGTTCCACCTTGGCGGCGTTCTGGCGGCCGTAGAGGAACAGCAGGAGTTCGGAGGGTTCGCCGGTGACCGTGACGACCGGGGCGCCGCGGTGGGCGACGGCGGTCTGGCCGTCGGGGCGGCGGAGGACCAGGCCGGTGGGGGCTCCGCGGCCCATCAGGCGGGCGGAGCGCTCCAGGCGGGACCAGAGGGCGTCCTGGAAGACGGGGTCCAGCTCGCGTGGGGTCCAGTCGGGCTGGGCGCGGCGGACGTCCTCGGTGTGGACGTAGTACTCGACGGTGTTCGACGCCTCGTCGATCTGCTTGAGGGAGAAGGGCGAGAAGCGGGGCGGGCCGGTGCGGATGAGCTGGATCAGTTCCTCGTAGGGCTTGGCCGCGAACTCCTCCATCACCTTCTCAAGGCGGGGCGCGAGCTGCTTGATGAGGATTCCCCCGGCGGCGTCGGGGCGGCGCTCGCGCACCACGACGTGCGCGGCGAGGTCACGGGTCTGCCAGCCCTCACAGAGGGTCGGGGCCTCGGGGCCCGCGGTCTCCAGGAGGTCGGCGAGAAGGAGCCGTTCACGCTGGGCAAAGGTCGACATGGGGTCAGCCTATGACCGGGGCGGCGGTCCGCCCAATGGACGGCGCGGCGGGGATGTCAGTGCGGCGCGGCAGAATGGCCACATGACCAGCACGCCTCCGCCCAGCAGCCTGGACCCCGAGATCGCCGCCCGCCTCAAGCGCAGCGCCGACGGTCTCCTGCCCGCCATCGCCCAGCAGTACGACACCGGTGAGGTGCTGATGCTGGGGTGGATGGACGACGAGGCGCTGCATCGGACGCTGACCACCGGCCGGTGTACCTACTGGTCGCGCAGTCGGCGGGAGTACTGGGTCAAGGGCGACACCTCCGGGCACTTCCAGTGGGTGAAGTCCGTCGCCCTGGACTGCGACGCGGACACCGTGCTCGTCCAGGTCGACCAGGTCGGCGCCGCCTGCCACACCGGCGCGCGCACCTGCTTCGACGTCGATGTGCTGCTCAAGGACGGCGGCACGGCCGCCGGGGATCAGTAAGGTCGGCCGCCATGGACCTCGAGACGTTCCGCAAGCTCGCCACCGACCGCCGCGTCATCCCCGTCACCCGCAAGCTGCTCGCCGACGGGGACACCCCGGTCGCGCTCTACCGCAAGCTCGCCGCCGAGCGCCCCGGCACCTTCCTGCTGGAGTCCGCGGAGAACGGCCGGTCCTGGTCCCGGTACTCGTTCGTCGGGGTGCGGTCCGCCGCCACCCTCACCGAGCGTGACGGCCAGGCGCACTGGCTCGGCGCCCCACCCGTCGGCGTCCCCGTCGACGGGGACCCGCTCGCCGCCCTGCGCGCCACCATCGAGGCCCTGCACACCCCCCACCAGGACGGCATGCCGCCCTTCACCGGCGGCATGGTCGGCTATCTGGGATACGACATCGTGCGCCGCCTGGAGAAGATCGGCCCCGGCGAGCGGGACGACCTCAGGCTGCCCGAGCTGACCATGCTGCTCACCAGCGACCTCGCCGTCATGGACCACTGGGAGGGCTCGGTCCTGCTGATCGCCAACGCGATCAACCACAACGACCTGGACAGCGGCGTCGACGAGGCGTACGCCGACGCCGTCGCCCGGCTCGACGCCATGGAGGCCGACCTCACGCGCGCGGTCGCCCAGCCGCCCGCCGTGCTGCCGCCCTCCGAGCTGCCCGAGTACACCGCCCTGTGGGGCGGCCCCGACTTCCAGCGGGCCGTCGAGGACATCAAGGAGCGCATCCGGGCCGGGGAGGCCTTCCAGGTGGTGCCCTCCCAGCGCTTCGAGACACCGTGCACCGCCAGCGCGCTGGACGTGTACCGGGTGCTGCGGGCCACCAACCCGTCCCCGTACATGTACCTCTTCCGCTTCGACGGCTTCGACGTCGTCGGCTCCTCCCCGGAGGCGCTGGTGAAGGTGGCGGACGGGCAGGCCATGGTGCACCCCATCGCCGGGACCCGGCGCCGCGGCGCCACCCCCCAGGAGGACCAGGCCCTCGCCGAGGAACTGCTCGCCGACCCCAAGGAGCGCGCCGAGCACCTCATGCTCGTCGACCTCGGCCGCAACGACCTCGGCCGGGTCTGCGAGCCCGGCTCCGTCGAGGTCGTCGACTTCATGTCCGTCGAGCGGTACTCGCACGTCATGCACATCGTCTCCACCGTCACCGGCCGCGTCGCCCCCGGCCGCACCGCCTTCGACGTGCTCACCGCCTGCTTCCCCGCGGGCACCCTCTCCGGCGCGCCCAAGCCGCGCGCGATGCAGATCATCGACGAACTGGAGCCGTCCCGGCGCGGGTTGTACGGCGGCTGCGTGGGCTATCTGGACTTCGCGGGCGACTCCGACACAGCCATCGCCATCCGCACCGCCCTGCTGCGCGACGGCACGGCATACGTGCAGGCGGGCGCCGGAATCGTCGCCGACTCCGACCCCGTCGCCGAGGACGACGAGTGCCGCAACAAGGCGGCGGCGGTGCTCCGCGCGGTCCACACGGCGGGCCGACTGGGACGGCAGGACACCAACCGCGCGTGAAAATGGGGCGCTTCTCACGTGAACCCGGGTGAAGGTTCGCCCGGGCCGCACGCCATAGTGGAGTACGTGACTGCTGCTCCTCACCCCCGTTCCGAAGCCACCCCCGCGCGGGCCGGTCGCCGAAGCCTCGCCATGGCGCTGCTGTGCGGTGCGCTCGGCGCGGCCGTGGCGCTGCTGGCCACCCGCCAGCAGTGGTCGGAGGGCACCGCGACCGTCGCCGGTGGCGCCTTCCCGCTGACCGCCAAGGGCAGCGACGTCACCGGCGTCCCCGCGGCCCTCGCCATCGTGGGCCTCGCCGCCCTCGTCGCCGTCTTCGCCGTCCGCCGCACCGGCCGCTACGCGGTCGCCGCGCTGCTCGCGCTGTGCGGCGTCGGCACCGTCGTCGCCGCGCTGCTCGGCGCCTCCGACAGCGCGGCCCTCGACGAGCAGGCCGCCCAGGCCTCCGGCGACACCTCCGCCACCGTGGACGCCCTCAGCCACACCGCCTGGCCGTACGTCGCCGCCGCGGGCGGAGCGCTGATCCTCCTCGCCGGGCTCCTCGCCCTGCGCTACGGCCGTCTGTGGCCCGCCATGTCCGGCCGCTACGAACGCTCGGGCGCCCCCCGCCCGCGCCGCGCCGCCGCCCCCACCGACCCGGACCGCCCCGAGGACCTCTGGAAGGCCCTCGACCGGGGCGAGGACCCGACGACGGGCGCCGGCCCCGCCTGACCCCCTCGGCACGTGCCCGCCGGGGTGCCCCGCGGTCATGCCGCGCGGGTGCGTACGTGACAATGGACGATGAGCGGACAGTGAGCGGCAGGCTCACCCAAGTACACGCAACGAGGAGCATTCAATGGCGGGCAGCAGCCACGGTCACACCCCGGCCGCCTGGACCGGTGTCATCATCGCCTTCATCGGGTTCTGCGTGGCGGGCCTCTTCATGGTCGCGGACAACCCGCTGGGCTTCTGGGCCGGGATGGTCGTGATCGCCCTCGGCGGCGTCGTCGGCGGCATCATGCGCGCCATGGGCATGGGCGCCCCCAAGGCCAAGCCCCTCAAGATGTCCGACGGCGCGACCGCCAAGGGCTGACACGACCTCCCCCGAGGGGCGGTACCGGTACTGACACCGGTACCGCCCCTCGGGTGCTTTCACGGCGCGCGCACGGCAGAATGCCAACCGTGAACGCCGACAGCCCGAGGGTGACACCGCCCGCCGCGGGGAGCGTCGCGGGACGCCTGGCCGTCCCCGCCGGAATGCTCGCCGCGATCGCCGCCGCCTTCGCCTACGTCGGCGCCGTGGACCCCAACGAGCCCGGCCACTACCCGGCCTGCCCCCTGCTCCAGTACACCGGCCTGTACTGCCCCGGCTGCGGCGGCCTGCGCAGCGCCCACGCCGTCGTGCACGGCGACTTCGCCGCGGCCCTCCAGGCGAACGCCGTGGCCGTCGCGGGATACGCGGTCTTCGCCGTCGCATGGGCCGTCTGGATGGTGCGCGCGGCGCGCGGACGGCCGCCGAGGGTCGAGCTTCGCTCGGTTCACCTGTGGGCCCTGGGCACCTTGCTGCTGGTGTTCACGGTTGTCCGGAACCTGCCGTTCGGTGGCTGGCTACATCCTTGATCATTTGGTGAACGTCCAGGTAGTGGGACCGGCGTCAACCGGATGCGAGGCCTCGGCCCTCCTGCGGATACCATCGCAGTGACCATAGGTTTTTCCGTGCCGCATTCTGTGCCGTCTGGAAGGGGGCCGCTCGCGTGAGTGTGCTCGACGAGATCATCGACGGAGTCCGTGCCGACCTCGCGGAGCGGCAGGCGCGCGTCAGCCTCGACGAGTTGAAGGAGCGCGCGGCGAAGGCCCCCGCCGCCAAGGACGGCGCCGCCGCCCTGCGCGGCGAGGGCGTCACGGTGATCTGTGAGGTCAAGCGCTCCAGCCCGTCCAAGGGCGCGCTGGCCGCCATCGCCGACCCGGCCGGACTCGCCGCGGACTACGAGGCGGGCGGCGCGGCCGTCATCTCCGTCCTCACCGAACAGCGCCGCTTCGGCGGCTCGCTGGCCGACCTGGAGGCGGTCCGCGCGCGCGTGGACATCCCCGTACTGCGCAAGGACTTCATCGTCACGTCGTACCAGCTCTGGGAGGCCCGGGCCTACGGCGCCGACCTCGCGCTGCTGATCGTGGCCGCCCTCGACCAGGCCGCCCTGGAGTCGCTGATCGAGCGGGCCGTGTCCATGGGGCTGACCCCGCTGGTCGAGGTGCACGACGAGGAGGAGGTCGACCGCGCGGTGGACGCGGGCGCCAAGATCATCGGCGTCAACGCGCGCAACCTCAAGACGCTCGAGGTCGACCGCACGACCTTCGACCGGGTCGCCCCGGAGATCCCGGACGGCATCGTCAAGGTGGCCGAGTCCGGCGTCCGCGGCCCGCACGACCTCATCGCCTACGCCAACGCGGGCGCCGACGCCGTCCTCGTCGGCGAGTCCCTCGTCACCGGCCGCGACCCCAAGGCCGCCGTCGCCGACCTGGTCGCCGCGGGCGCCCACCCGGCCCTGCGCCAGGGCCGCGGCTGACCCGGACGGCCGTACGCCGCTAGGATTTCTCCCGATGACCCTCCCGATCACCCTGACGACCAGGGACCCGTACGCCCGCCTGGCCCGCGGCTGCCGCCCCCGCGGCTGCCGCGCGCCCGCGCGCCGGGTTCACGGCCGACGGGTGCGGTACGTGATCGGGGACGAGCCCGGGCAGGTCAACGGACGGCGATGGCACGCCCCTGCAAGGGGCACGGGGCCGTACCCGCCCACGCGACTTTGTCGCGTGGGCGCGACCAGCCACCGACGACGGTTGGTCGTCTGACGACCCCTGCCCCCACGGCGATTCGTTTCCCTCAGAACACTCACCGTGAGGTTTCCGCATGCCCAGCGAGTTCTTCATCCCCGACCCGGAGGGTCAGCTCCCGAGCCCCGAAGGCTACTTCGGCACCTTCGGCGGCAAGTTCATCCCGGAGGCCCTCGTCGCCGCCGTCGACGAGGTCGCCGTCGAGTACGACAAGGCCAAGTCCGACCCCGAGTTCGCCCGCGAACTGGACGACCTCCTCGTCCACTACACGGGCCGCCCCTCGGCGCTGACCGAGGTCCCCCGGTTCGCCGAGCACGCCGGGGGCGCCCGGGTCTTCCTCAAGCGCGAGGACCTGAACCACACCGGCTCCCACAAGATCAACAACGTCCTCGGCCAGGCCCTGCTCACCAAGCGCATGGGCAAGACCCGCGTCATCGCCGAGACCGGCGCCGGTCAGCACGGCGTCGCCACCGCCACCGCCTGCGCCCTGTTCGGCCTCGACTGCACCATCTACATGGGCGAGATCGACACCCGCCGCCAGGCCCTCAACGTGGCCCGGATGCGGATGCTCGGCGCCGAGGTCGTCGCCGTGAGGTCCGGCAGCCGCACACTGAAGGACGCCATCAACGAGGCCTTCCGCGACTGGGTCGCCAACGTCGACCACACCCACTACCTCTTCGGCACCGTCGCCGGACCGCACCCCTTCCCGGCCATGGTCCGCGACTTCCACCGCGTCATCGGCGTCGAGGCCCGCCGCCAGCTCCTGGAGCGCGCCGGACGCCTCCCGGACGCCGCGGTCGCCTGCGTCGGCGGCGGCTCCAACGCCATCGGCCTCTTCCACGCCTTCATCCCGGACACGGCCGTCCGCCTCATCGGCTGCGAGCCCGCCGGGCACGGCGTCGAGACCGGCGAGCACGCGGCGACCCTGACCGCGGGCGAACCCGGCATCCTGCACGGCTCCCGGTCCTACGTCCTCCAGGACGAGGAGGGCCAGATCACCGAGCCGTACTCGATCTCGGCGGGCCTGGACTACCCGGGCATCGGCCCCGAGCACTCCTACCTCAAGGACAGCGGACGCGGCGAGTACCGCGCGGTCACCGACGACGCGGCCATGCAGGCGCTGCGCCTGCTGTCGCGCACCGAGGGCATCATCCCGGCGATCGAGAGCGCCCACGCACTCGCGGGCGCCCTGGAGGTCGGCAGGGAACTGGGCGAGGACGGGCTGATCGTGGTCAACCTGTCCGGCCGTGGCGACAAGGACATGGACACCGCCGCCCGCTACTTCGGCCTGTACGACACGGACGCCGAGGTCCCCGCGGACGCCGACACCGACACCGCCGAGATCGAGGGGGACGCCAAGTGAGCGGCAACATCCAGCTGTTGACGGACACCCTCGCGGGCGCCAGGGCCGAGGGACGCTCCGCGCTCATCGCCTACCTCCCCGCCGGGTTCCCGACCGTGGACGGCGGCATCGAGGCGATCAAGGCCGCCTTCGACGGCGGCGCCGACGTCGTCGAGGTCGGGCTGCCGCACAGCGACCCCGTCCTGGACGGCCCGGTCATCCAGACCGCCGACGACATCGCCCTGCGCGGCGGCGTCAAGATCGCCGACGTGATGCGGACGGTCAGGGAGACCCACGAGGCCACCGGGAAGCCGGTGCTCGTGATGACGTACTGGAACCCCATCGACCGCTACGGCGTCGAGCGGTTCACCGCCGAGCTGGCCGAGGCGGGCGGGGCCGGGTGCATCCTGCCCGACCTGCCCGTGCAGGAGTCGGCGCTGTGGCGCGAGCACGCCGAGAAGCACCAGCTCGCCACGGTCTTCGTGGTCGCGCCCAGCAGCAGGGACGCGCGGCTCGCCGAGATCACCGCGGCGGGCAGCGGCTTCGTCTACGCCGCCTCGCTGATGGGCGTCACCGGCACCCGTGAGTCGGTCGGCGCGCAGGCCCAGGACCTGGTGGAACGCACCCGCGCCACCGGCACCGCGCTGCCCGTCTGCGTCGGCCTCGGCGTCTCCAACGCCGACCAGGCGGCCGAGGTCGCGGGCTTCGCGGACGGCGTGATCGTCGGCTCGGCCTTCGTCAAGCGGATGCTGGACGCCCCCGATGACGCGGCCGGGGTGCAGGCCGTGCGCGATCTCGCGGGTGAGCTGGCGAAGGGCGTGCGCGGACAGGCATAGCGCGGTTGATCTTCCGCTGTGGGTCCCTCGAACGGGTGGACCTCGGGCCGGGGAGGCGCGTTGCGCCTCCCCGGTTCGTTCTGCGGGGTGTGAGCGAGAAGAACCGTGAGGGAAAGCGGACCGCCCGGGAGCGGCTGGCGGTCGACCGTGAGAAGCAGAAGCGCGCGGAGAAGCGGCGGCGCGGACTGATCGTGGGCGTGACCGTGGTCGGTGTCCTGGGGTTGGCGGCGGTCGTCGGCGTGGTCGCGGCGAACGCGGGCAAGGACGACAGCAGCGACAAGGCGGGCCCGGTCGTGGCGCCCTCCGGCGCCCTGGGCAAGGACGGCCTCGCCATCCCGGTCGGCCAGGAGGGCGCGAAGTCGACGCTCACCATCTGGGAGGACTTCCGCTGCCCGGCCTGCAAGTCCTTCGAACAGGCCTACCGCTCGACGATCCACGAGCTGACCGACGCCGGAAAGCTGAAGGTCGAGTACCACCTGGCCACCATCATCGACGGCAACATGGGCGGCAGCGGCTCCCGCCAGGCCGCCAACGCCGCCGCCTGCGCCCAGGACGCCGGGCACTTCACGCCGTACCACGACGTGCTCTACGACCAGCAGCCCCCGGAGACCGACGACGCCTTCGCCGACACCGGCGAGCTGATCGAGCTGGCGGGCAAGGTCAAGGGTCTCGACACCCCCGCCTTCCGCGCCTGTGTGCAGGACGGCAAGCACGCGAGCTGGGTCGACAAGTCCAACGAGGCCTTCCGCGCCGGGGGCTTCACCGGCACCCCGACCGTGCTGTTCGGCGGGAAGAACATCGTCCAGGACCGCACGATGACCCCGGCGAAGCTGAAGCAGATGGTGGAGCAGGCCGCCCAGGGCTGAGCGCGCCTGTTATGGACCCGTAGCCGGGCCGCCCACCGTCGGGCGGGTCCGGCAGGGTAGCGTCGACCCTGCCATGGAACTTGCCTACATCCCCAGCCCGTCGCGCGGAGTGCTGTACCTCGGCCCCGTTCCGCTGCGCGGTTACGCGTTCTGCATCATCATCGGCGTCTTCGTGGCCGTCTGGCTCGGCAACCGGCGCTGGATCGCCCGTGGCGGGCGGGCCGGCACCGTGGCCGACATCGCGGTCTGGGCGGTGCCGTTCGGCCTGATCGGTGGCCGTCTGTACCACGTGATCACGGACTACGAGCTGTACTTCAGCGAGGGCCGTGACTGGGTGGACGCCTTCAAGATCTGGGAGGGCGGCCTCGGCATCTGGGGCGCGATCGCCTTCGGCGCGCTCGGCGCGTGGATCGGCTGCCGCCGCCGTGGCATCCCGCTGCCCGCGTACGCCGACGCCGTCGCCCCCGGTATCGCCTTCGCACAGGCGATCGGCCGCTGGGGCAACTGGTTCAACCAGGAGCTGTACGGCAGGGAGACCGATCTTCCGTGGGCCCTGCACATCACCTCCTCCTCGGACGGCCGGGTGCCCGGGTACTACCACCCGACGTTCCTGTACGAGTCCCTGTGGTGCATCGGCGTCGCCCTCCTCGTGATCTGGGCCGACCGCCGCTTCAAGCTGGGCCATGGCCGGGCCTTCGCCCTGTACGTCGCCTCGTACTGCGCGGGCCGCTTCTGGATCGAGTACATGCGCGTCGACGAGGCGCACGAGATCCTGGGCCTGCGCCTCAACAACTGGACCGCGCTGTTCGTGTTCCTGCTCGCCGTGGTCTACATCGTGCTGTCGGCACGGAAGCGGCCAGGGCGGGAGCCGGTGGTGGAGCCGGGGGCTTCCGACACCCCTGACGACACGTCTGACGATGCTTCTCCCGACACCGCTGACGACGACGCTGAGGCCGACGCGAAGGACATGTCCGACACCACCGAGGCCGCCGACACCACCGAGGCCGCCGACGCCACCGGGGCCGCCGACGCCGACGAGGACGCCAAGGACGGCGCCGGGTCGGCGAAGAAGCGCTGACCGGCAGAGTCGTACGACGATGAGGGCGCCCGGGATCTCCCGGGCGCCCTCCGTCGTGTGGCGTCAGCGGCGGCGGGCCGCCAGGGACAGGGTCCGGCGGGCGGCCGTCACCACCGCCGCGTCGACGAACGTACCGTCGGCGAGGGCCTGCGCGCCCCGCTCGGCCGCCGCCGCCTTGACGATCGACTCGGCGCGCTCGATCTCCCGCGCGGTCGGCAGATACGCCCGCTCGATCACCGGCAACTGGCGTGGATGGATGGCGGCCCGCCCCAGGAACCCCAGGGCACGGCCCCGGGCGCAGCTCGCGGCGAGGCCGTCGAGGTCCCGGGTGTCCGGGTGGACCGACTGGACCGGCGGCGGCAGCCCCGCGGCCCGCGCGGCGACGACCACCCGGGAGCGCGGCCAGTCGAGCCCCGCGTCGTCCCGTACCCCCAGGTCGGCGCGGAGATCGGCCTCGCCGAGGGCGATGCCGTGCAGCGCGGGGTGGGCGCGGGCGATGGCGTGGGCGTGCTCGATGCCGAGGGCGGTCTCCAGGAGGGCGTGCAGGGGAGGGCAACCGGGGCTCGTGGCCTCCGCGACCCGGACGATCTGCCCGGGGGAGGTGACCTTGGGCAGCCGCAGGCCCCGGAGGCCGGGGAGCGCGGCCAGCGCCTTCAGGTCCGCGGCGGCCAGCGGGCTGTCCAGGGCGTTCACGCGGACGTGGACGGGGACGGGCTGCTCGGTGCCGAGGAGGTCGGCGGTGGCGGCGCGGGCGTAGGCCTTGCGGTCGGGGGCGACGGCGTCCTCCAGGTCGATCACCACGACGTCGGCGCCGGAGGCGAGGGCCTTGGTGACGACGTGGGGGCGGTCCCCGGGGGCGTAGAGCCAGGTCAGCGGGGTGGTCACAGGGCGCCTTCGGCGCGCAGGGCGGTCAGTTCGGCCGGGGTGAGGCCCAGTTCGGTCAGGACGGTGTCGGTGTCGGCGCCGTGCGGGCGGCCCGCCCAGCGGATCGCGCCGGGGGTGGACGAGAGCCGGAAGAGGACGTTCTGCATCCGCAGCGGGCCCAGGTCGGGGTCGTCGACCGTGGTGATCGTGTCCAGGGACTGGTACTGCGGATCGGTCAGCACCTCCGTGACGTCCTGGACCGGCGCCACCGCCGCCTCCGCCTTCTCGAAGGCCGCGAGGACGTCCGCGCGGGTGCGCCCGGCGATCCAGTCGCCGACCGCCTCGTCCAGGACGTCCGCGTGCCGGGCCCGGCCGACGCCGTTGGCGAACCAGGGCTCGTCGATCAGCTCCGGCCGCCCGACCAGCCGCATCACGCGTTCCGCCACCGACTGGGCCGAGGTCGACACCGCGACCCAGGCGCCGTCCGCGGTGCGGTAGGTGTTGCGCGGGGCGTTGTTGGCGGAGCGGTTGCCGGTGCGTTCCTGGACGTGGCCGAGCTGGTCGTACCAGGTCGGATGCGGGCCGAGGACCGTCAGGATGGGCTCGATGATCGCCATGTCCACGACCTGGCCCTCGCCGGTGCGCTCCCGGGCGGCGAGCGCGGTGAGCACGGCGTACGCCGTCGCCAGGCCCGCGATCGAGTCGGCGAGGCCGAACGGCGGGAGGGTCGGGGGCGCGTCCGGTTCGCCGGTGATGGCGGCGAAGCCGCTCATGGCCTCGGCGAGGGTGCCGAAGCCGGGCCGGTGGGCGTACGGGCCGAACTGGCCGAAGGCGGTGACCCGGGCCAGCACCAGCCGGGGGTTGACGGCCGACAGTTCGGGCCAGCCCAGGTCCCATTTCTCCAGGGTGCCCGGGCGGAAGTTCTCCACGATCACATCGGCGTGCTCCGCGAGGCGCAGCAGGGTGGCCCGGCCGCCGGGCTTGGACAGGTCGAGGGTGATCGCGCGCTTGTTGCGGCCGAGCACCTTCCACCACAGGCCGATGCCGTCCTTGGCCGGGCCGTGGCCGCGGGAGGGGTCCGGCTTCGTGGGGTGCTCGACCTTGACGACCTCGGCGCCGAAGTCGCCGAGCAGGGTGGCGGCGAGCGGGCCCGCGAAGAGGGTGGCGAGGTCCAGGACGCGCAGGCCGGTGAGCGGGGGGTGGTTCGTGGGGGTTCTCATGGGCGGGCGGCCTCCGGGTGGCTGTGGGGGAGTCGGGCCAGGTCGGCGGTGAGCTGGGCGAGGGTGTCGAAGCCGGTGCCGTCGAAGTCGGCGACGGAGGTGGCCAGACGGTTCTTCAGGGGTGCCGTCCAGTGGGTGGGCAGGGCGGCGGGGTCGCCGGTGAGGAGGGCGGCGACGCTTCCGGCCGTGGCGCCGTTCGAGTCCGTGTCCCAGCCGCCGGAGACGGCGCGGCGGATGGCGCCGGTGAAGTCGCCGTCGGCGTGGGTGAGGGCGGCGGCGATCAGGGCGGTGTTGGGGATGGCGTGCACCCAGTGGTGGGTGGCGGCGTGGGTGGCGTGGAGTTCGTCCACGACCCGGTCGAAGTCCGGGTGGGCGTGCGCGAGGTCGACGCCGTGGCGGATCGCCGCCGCCAGCCGGGAGCCGGGCGGGATCACCGTGAGGCCGGTGCGCAGGCAGGCGTGGACGTCGTGGGTGCCGGTCGCGGCGGCGGCGATGGTGGCCGCGGTGAACATGGCCGCGTAGACGCCGTTGGCGGTGTGGGTGAGGGTGGCGTCCCGGTGGGCCTGTTCGGCCGCGGCGGCCGGGTCGCCGGGGTGGGTCCAGCCGTGCACGTCGGCGCGGATCAGGGCGCCGATCCACTCGCGGAAGGGGTTGCGGTAGCGGGCCGTGCGCGGGGGTTCCAGGCCGGTGAGGAGGTTGCGGTAGGCGACGCGTTCGGCGGTGAACGTGCGGCCCGCGGGGAGTTCGTCCAGCCAGAGGCGGGCCACGTCCGTGGTGGTGAAGGCGGTGCCGTGGCGCTGGAGCAGGAGGAGGTTGAGGAGGGGGTAGTTGAGGTCGTCGTCCTCCGGCATGCCGTCGATGTTCTCGGCGAGGGAGGTGGCGGCGGAGCGGCGGTTCCAGGGGTGCGCGGCGAGGAGTTCCGGGGGGACACCGCGGGCGGTGAAGTAGGCGGTGAGGGGCCAGTTGCCGGTGGCGCGGGCGAGTTCGCGGATGGCGGTGAGGGGGAGCTTCTCCACCGGTTTGCCCAGCAGACAGCCGACGGCCCGGCCGAGCCAGGCGGCCTCGAGACGGGTCGGGGAGGGCGGCGGGCAGGGCGAGCGCGACGGCCAGCGCGGGCACAGGCGCCTGATGCCTGGGAGGTCGGTCGGCTCGGCGTCCGCCAACGCGCTGGGCAGGTCGGCCAGTTCGTCGAGCAGGTCCTCCGCCAGTTGGCGCAGGTAGCGCGAGACCGGCTGCGGGGAGGCGCCGGAGCGGGTGGGGGCCTCCAGGCCGCCCGCCGCCCGCCAGCGTTCGGCGATCGCCGTGGGCTCGCGGCCGTCCTGACGGGCCTGGCGGAGTTCATGGCCGATCAGGTCCTCCGGCTGGACCCAGGTCAGGCGGAGCATGCGGTGCCTCCCAGCGCGGTGAACAGCTGTTCATGCGTACGGCGTCCCCGTACGTCCCGCTCGAAGATCTCCCGGGTCACCTCGGCCAGGGTGCGGGCCGGTTCCCACAGGTCCAGGCGGCTGGCCTCCGCGACCTGCTTGGACCACCGCTCCGGGACCGGTGAGCCGAGGGCGCCGCAGACGGCGCCCGCCATGGTGGCGATGGAGTCGCAGTCACGGCCGTAGTTCACGGCGCCGAGGACCGCGCCGCGGTAGTCGCCGCCGCAGACCACGACCATGCCGAGGGCGACGGGGAGTTCCTCGATGGCGTGCAGCCGGGAGGGGCGGCGGGCGCCCAGGGAGGGGGCGCGGTAGTCGGGGCCGACCGTGTCGTAGGGGGCCACGGCTTCCCGGATCGGGGTCAGCGCCGACTCGAAGTCGCGGTGGCGGGCGGCCACTTCGCAGACCCGCTCGATGGCGGTCCGGGTGCCGTCCTTGGCCAGGCCCAGACAGGCCGTCACGACGGAGTCCGGGGTGGCGTCCGGTGCGCAGGCCGCGGCGACCGCCGCCGCGAAGACGCCCGCCGCCTCACGGCCGTACGACGACTGGTGGGCGCCCGCGACGTCCAGCGCCTCGGTGTAGGCGCCCGCCGGGTTGGCCGCGTTGACCAGGCCGACGGGGGCCATGTACATCGCGGCACCGCAGTTGACGATGTTGCCGACGCCTGCCTCGCGGGGGTCGGCATGGCCGTAGTGGAGCCGTGTCACCAGCCATTTCTCGGCGAGGAAGATCCGGTGCAGGGGGAGCGCCTCGGCCTCCAGCTCCGGGATCCAGCGCGGGTTGGTCATCAGGTCCGGGACCAGGTGGTCGGCGACGGCGTAGGCGTCGAGATGGTCGCGGACGCGGGCGTAGACCCGTACCAGGGCGTGGGTCATCAGGGTGTCGTCGGTGATGTGGCCGTCGCCCTTGTGGTACGGGGCGATGGGGCGGGCCGTGCGCCAGGCGTCGCCGTTCCAGGGGCCGACGATGCCGTGCACCCGGCCGCCGTGGCGCTGGAGGATCTGGTCGGGGGAGTAGCCCTCGACGGGGCCGCCGAGGGCGTCACCGACGGCGGCGCCGACGAGGGCGCCGGTGACGCGCTCGTCAAGTGTCGCCGTCGGGTGGGGGGTTTGTGATGGCTTTTCATCTCCCTTGGGTGTCATGTGCGGAATCATCCCCCTGGCGGGGCCGGTTGTGCGGCTTCCAGGAGTTCGGCGAGTTCCACCAGGTCGGTGCCGGTCAGGCGGGGCAGGACGCAGCCGGAGAGGGTGCGGCAGGTGGTGCGCCAGGTCTCGGGGATCGCGGCGGCGCCGCCGAGCGCTCCGGTCAGGGCGCCCGCCAGGGCCGGGGCCGAGTCGGCGACCCGGGACAGACAGGCCGCCGCGGGCACCGCCTCCGCGATCCGGCCGCGCGCGGCGGTGGCGAGGGCGAGGGCGACCGGGACGGTCTCGGCGGCGGCGATGCCGTAGCTGTAGACGTGGTCGACGATCTGGTGCTCCAGGAGGGGGACGAGGGAGAAGGCGCTGTCGCAGGCCTCGGCCAGGCGGAGGGCGTGCCGGGCGTTGCGGCCGATCTCCGTCTCGGCGGGCAGTTCGGCGAGCGCCGCCGTGACGCAGGCCTCGGGGTCGGCGCCGGTCAGGGCGAGGGCGAGGGCGGCGGCCATCGCGCGGGCGCCGTGGACTCCGTCGCCGTCCTGGGTGTAGCGGGCGTCGAACTCGGCGAGCGCGGCGGCGGCTCCCGGGTCGCCGGGGTGGGCGACCGCGAGGACGCAGGCCCGGACGCAGGCCGCGTCGTCGAAGTAGTGCGGGTTGTCGTGGCCGGTGGCGGGCGGGCGCAGGCCGGTGGCGAGGTTGCCGAGGCCCGCGCGGACGGAGATGCGGGCGCGCAGCGGGAGTACGGCGGACTCGACCTCGGGGGCGCGTTCGGCGGCGGCGGCGACCTCGCTCGCCACCGCGTTCCAGGTCAGGTCGATGGCGGCCCGGGTGCGCCGCTCCCGGCTCAGATCGCCGAGCACCCCGTCGTCCCCGGCCCGCAGCAGCGCCTCCGCCGCGAACGCCGCCCACTCGGCGTCGTCGGAGGGGCCGAGCCGCAGCGGCTCCGGGGGCTGGTTGAGCGCGATGGGCACGGGCAGGGTGGTCGTCGCGTTGTGCTCGGCGAAGGTGTCCAGTTCCCGGGTGAGCCGCCGCGTCCACTGCGGCATCCGCGCGGCCCGGTGCCGCGCGGCGGGCCATCCGGCGGCGTCCCCGGCGGCGAGACCGAGGAGGAGGCCTTCGGTGCGGCGGGTCATGGGTGTACCTCTTCCTCGTCCGGGGTGAGCACGTAGGCCTCGGGGTCGGGTGCCGTGGGGTGTACGGGAAGCGGGTGGCAGACCGGGTCGCACTCCTCCGGTGTCAGCAGTTCCGCCACGTCGAGCACGTGGTGGCCCGCCATCGACGGCAGGCAGCTGCCGCGGGCCGGGCCGATGGCCGCCGCCCAGTCGGCGGGGATCGCCGCGGCGCCCTGGGTGGCCCCGGCGAGGGCGCCCGCGACCGCGGCGGTGGTGTCGGCGTCGCGGCCCATGTTGACGGCGGTGAGCACGGCGTCCCGGAAGTCGCCGTCGGCCGCCGCGTACGCGCCGAAGGCCAGGGCGACCGCCTCCGGGGCGAGGTCGGTCCAGGGGTAGCCGCCGATCACGACGGCGGAGCGGACGGCGCGTTCCCCGCGGTGGGCGACCACCACGGCCCGGCGCAGGGAGCGCGCGGTCCAGGAGTCGTCGGGGACGACGGCGAGGGCGGCGGCGACCACGGCATGGGTCGGGGCGCCCGCCATCGCGGCGGCCACCCCGGCGGCGACCGCCTGACCTCCGTAGATGCCCTCGCCCTCATGGCTGACCGAGCCGTCGATGGCGACCAGCCGGGCCGCCTCGGCGGGGCGTCCGGCGGCGAAGACGCCGAAGGGCGCGGCGCGCATGGCGAGGCCGTCGCTCCAGGCGTGCCGGTGCTGGGCGGAGATGGGGGCGGCCAGGCCCCGGCGGAGGTTCTCCAGCGTGCCGCGCTCGCTGAAGCCCGCGCCCCGGAAGGGTCCCTCGGCGCGGTCGGCGATCCAGGCGTGCCAGGCCGCCTCCACATGGGCGGGGGTGAGGGCCGAGCCGTGCCGGGCCAGCAGCAGCCCGGAGAAGATCGCGTACTCGGTGTCGTCGGTCCCGGCCGGGTGCTCGGCGACGTATCCGGTGATACGGCCCCACCGGGCGCGGATCTCGGAGGGCTTCAGGTTCTCCGCGGGGGCGCCGAGGGCGTCCCCGACGGCCAGGCCGAGCAGCGCGCCGCGCGCCCGGTCGCGGAGGTCGGCGGGGTCTCGGGGCGCCGGGACCGGGGGAACGCACGCGATCGATGCCATGGGGGATGTGTCCCACTCCGGTGATTCCTCCGAGCCGTCCGCGGCCCAGCGTCACCCGGTCGACACCTGATGGATCAAGGTCTCATACGAGCGCCAGACCGTAAAGCCGCAGGTTAGCGCAGCCTTTCCTAGCTGGCGGGCAGGGAATCAAAGGCGTAGTGTCGAGGTTGTCGAGAAGTAGAACTTGTCTAAATAAACTCCCTGGGGGGCCTCATGGCCATCATCGAGACCGAGGCGGCGCTGCACGAGGCGCACCGCGACAACCACACGCACCGGGACGTGAACGGCGGCTGGCTGCGCCCCGCCGTCTTCGGTGCGATGGACGGTCTGGTGTCCAACCTCGCGCTGATGACCGGTGTCGCCGGTGGCTCGGTCGGCCAGCAGGCCATCGTGCTGACCGGGCTCGCGGGCCTGGCCGCCGGTGCCTTCTCCATGGCGGCCGGTGAGTACACCTCGGTCGCCTCGCAGCGCGAGCTGGTCGAGGCCGAGCTGGACGTCGAGCGCCGGGAGCTGAGAAAGCACCCGAAGGACGAGGAGGCCGAGCTGGCCGCGCTGTACGTGTCCCGGGGCGTCGACGCCGACCTGGCGCGGGACGTGGCCCGGCAGCTGTCCCGCGATCCCGAGCAGGCGCTGGAGATACACGCCCGCGAGGAGCTGGGGATCGACCCCGGCGATCTGCCCTCGCCGCTGGTCGCCGCGGTGTCCAGCTTCGGCGCCTTCGCGCTGGGCGCCCTGCTGCCCGTACTGCCGTATCTGCTGGGGGCGAGCGCCCTGTGGCCCGCGGTGCTGCTGGCGCTGGCCGGGCTGTTCGCGTGCGGTGCCGTGGTGGCCAAGGTGACCGCGCGGAGCTGGTGGTTCAGCGGGCTGCGACAGCTCGCGCTCGGTGGCGCCGCGGCGGGTGTGACGTACGTCCTGGGCAGCCTGTTCGGGATCGCCCTAGGATAGCCGGGCTCAGACTTATGCGTTGGGCCGCATAAATAGTCGTTACCCCGTGGTTTCGAATGCTTAACCGCTGGGCATGAGCCGTAAGCGCTGTGGGCAATGAGGCCTGCCGCGCACCCGAGGGGTCAGCGACGACACTTCCCTCGCCCTCGGGCCGACGGGCATGGATCTGTCCGCTTCGGTCCCCATTGCTTCCGCCGCCGCGAGCGGCGCCCCGCCGCCACCCCGCGGCGTCCGCATGTTGGAACGGAGTATCCGGTTCCCGGGAACGGCTCCATCATGTAACCTGCACGAAATTTTGCACTTACGCAGAGGGCCAGCGTCGTCCCTTGCGCCTTGCTCCTCCAGGTCTTCGAGCCTCGGAGAGACCATCAGCCACTGACGACGACGGGAGAGCCGATGCGTACGCCGCGCCAGCCGTCCCAGCACTCCGCGAACGGCCAGAACTGGACGTTCATGGATGCTCGCCCTGCTGCGCAGGGTATGTACGACCCCCGCAACGAGCACGACGCCTGTGGCGTCGGCTTCGTCGCCACCCTCACCGGCGAGGCGTCCCACACTCTCGTTGACCAGGCACTCACCGTCCTGCGCAACCTCGAGCACCGCGGCGCCACCGGCTCCGAGCCCGACTCCGGCGACGGCGCGGGCATCCTCTCCCAGGTGCCCGACGGCTTCTTCCGCGAGGTGGCCGGATTCGAGCTGCCGGAGGCCGGTGGCTACGCCGTCGGCATCGCCTTCCTGCCGGAGGACGGAATCGACGAGGCCGTCTCACGTATCGAGACGCTCGCCGGGGAAGAGGGCCTCACCGTCCTCGGCTGGCGCGAGGTCCCCGTCGCCCCCGAACTGCTCGGCGCCACCGCCCGTTCGACCATGCCGGTCTTCCGCCAGATCTTCGTCACGGACGGCGCCAGCAAGGGCATCGACCTCGACCGCAAGGCCTTCGCGCTGCGCAAGCGCGCCGAACGCGAGGCCGGGGTCTACTTCCCCTCGCTGTCGGCCCGCACCATCGTCTACAAGGGCATGCTGACCACCGGCCAGCTGGAGCCCTTCTTCCCGGACCTGTCCGACCGCCGGTTCGCCTCCGCGATCGCGCTCGTGCACTCCCGGTTCTCCACGAACACCTTCCCGTCGTGGCCGCTCGCCCACCCGTACCGGTTCGTCGCGCACAACGGTGAGATCAACACCGTCAAGGGCAACCGCAACTGGATGGTGGCCCGCGAGTCGCAGCTGGTCTCCGACCTGTTCGGCGGCAAGGACCTGGACCGGATCTTCCCCATCTGCACCCCGGACGCCTCCGACTCGGCCTCCTTCGACGAGGTCCTTGAGCTGCTCCACCTCGGCGGGCGTTCGCTGCCGCACTCCGTGCTGATGATGATCCCGGAGGCGTGGGAGAACCACGACTCCATGGACCCGGCCCGGCGCGCCTTCTACCAGTTCCACTCCACGATGATGGAGCCCTGGGACGGCCCCGCCTGTGTCACCTTCACCGACGGCACCCAGGTCGGCGCCGTGCTCGACCGCAACGGGCTGCGCCCCGGCCGCTACTGGGTCACCGACGACGGCCTCGTGGTCCTCGGCTCCGAGGTCGGCGTCCTCGACATCGACCCCGCCAAGGTCGTCCGCAAGGGCCGCCTCCAGCCCGGCCGGATGTTCCTCGTCGACACCGCCGAGCACCGGATCATCGAGGACGACGAGATCAAGGCCGGTCTCGCCGCCGAGAAGCCCTACGCCGAGTGGCTGGAGGCCGGTGAGATCGAGCTGGGCGACCTGCCCGAGCGCGAGCACATCGTGCACACCCACGCCTCGGTCACCCGCCGCCAGCAGACCTTCGGCTACACCGAGGAGGAGCTGCGCGTCATCCTGGCGCCGATGGCCAAGGCGGGTGCCGAGCCGATCGGCTCGATGGGCACGGACTCGCCGATCGCCGCGCTCAGCGAGCGCCCGCGGCTGCTGTTCGACTACTTCACCCAGCTGTTCGCGCAGGTCACCAACCCGCCGCTGGACGCGATCCGTGAGGAGCTGGTCACCTCCCTGCGCTCCGCGCTGGGCCCGCAGGGCAATCTGCTCGACCCGACCGCCGCGTCCTGCCGCACCGTCGTGCTGCCCTTCCCGGTGATCGACAACGACGAGCTGGCCAAGCTCATCCACATCAACGCCGACGGCGACATGCCCGGCTTCAAGGCCGCCACCCTGTCCGGCCTGTACCGGGTGCACGGCGGCGGTGACGCGCTCGCCGCGCGCATCGAGGAGATCTGCGCCGAGGCGGACGCCGCGATCGAGAACGGCGCCCGGCTGATCGTCCTGTCCGACCGGCACTCCGACGCCGAGCACGCGCCGATCCCGTCGCTGCTGCTCACCGCGGCCGTCCACCACCACCTCATCCGCACCAAGCAGCGCACCCAGGTGGGCCTGCTGGTCGAGGCCGGTGACGTCCGCGAGGTCCACCACGTCGCCCTGCTCATCGGCTACGGCGCCGCCGCCGTCAACCCGTACCTGGCGATGGAGTCCGTCGAGGACCTGGTCCGCGCGGGCACCTTCCTGCCCGGCATCGAGCCCGAGCAGGCCATCCGCAACCTGATCTACGCCCTCGGCAAGGGCGTCCTCAAGGTGATGTCCAAGATGGGCATCTCCACCGTCGCCTCCTACCGCGGCGCCCAGGTCTTCGAGGCCGTCGGTCTCGACGAGGCCTTCGTGGCGGCGTACTTCAACGGCACCGCCACCAAGATCGGCGGCGTCGGCATCGACGTCATCGCCAAGGAGGTCGCCGCCCGCCACGCCAAGGCCTACCCGGCCTCCGGCATCGCGCCCGCGCACCGCGCGCTGGAGATCGGCGGCGAGTACCAGTGGCGCCGTGAGGGCGAGCCGCACCTGTTCGACCCGGACACGATCTTCCGCCTGCAGCACTCCACGCGCACCGGCCGCTACGACATCTTCAAGAAGTACACCGACCGCGTGAACGAGCAGTCCGAGCGCCTGATGACGCTGCGCGGCCTGTTCGGCTTCACGTCCGACCGGCAGCCGATCCCGATCGACGAGGTCGAGCCGGTCTCGGCGATCGTCAAGCGGTTCTCCACCGGCGCCATGTCGTACGGCTCCATCTCCCAGGAGGCGCACGAGACCCTCGCCATCGCCATGAACCAGCTGGGCGGCAAGTCCAACACCGGTGAGGGCGGCGAGGACCCGGAGCGCCTGTACGACCCGGCCCGCCGGTCGTCCATCAAGCAGGTCGCCTCCGGCCGCTTCGGTGTGACCTCCGAGTACCTGGTCAACTCCGACGACATCCAGATCAAGATGGCCCAGGGCGCCAAGCCCGGCGAGGGCGGCCAGCTGCCCGGCCACAAGGTCTACCCGTGGGTCGCCAGGACCCGGCACTCGACGCCGGGCGTCGGCCTGATCTCGCCGCCGCCGCACCACGACATCTACTCCATCGAGGATCTCGCCCAGCTGATCCACGACCTGAAGAACGCCAACCCGAAGGCGCGCATCCACGTCAAGCTGGTCTCCGAGGTCGGCGTCGGCACCGTCGCCGCGGGTGTCTCCAAGGCGCACGCGGACGTCGTCCTGATCTCCGGTCACGACGGCGGCACCGGTGCCTCCCCGCTGACCTCGCTGAAGCACGCGGGCGGGCCGTGGGAGCTGGGCCTGGCCGAGACCCAGCAGACGCTGCTGCTCAACGGCCTGCGGGACCGGATCGTCGTCCAGACCGACGGCCAGCTCAAGACCGGCCGGGACGTCGTCATCGCCGCGCTGCTGGGCGCCGAGGAGTTCGGTTTCGCGACCGCGCCGCTCGTCGTCTCCGGCTGCGTCATGATGCGGGTGTGCCACCTGGACACCTGCCCGGTCGGCATCGCCACCCAGAACCCGGTGCTGCGGGACCGGTTCGCGGGCAAGGCCGAGTACGTCGTCAACTTCTTCCAGTTCATCGCCGAAGAGGTCCGCGAGCTGCTGGCCGAGCTGGGCTTCCGCTCCATCGAGGAGGCCGTCGGCCACGCCGAGCTGCTCGACGTGACCCGCGCGGTCGACCACTGGAAGGCGCAGGGCCTGGACCTGGCCCCGCTGTTCCACGTCCCCGAACTGCCCGAGGGCGCGGTGCGGCACCAGATCGTCGCCCAGGACCACGGCCTGGAGAAGGCGCTCGACAACGAGCTGATCAGGCTCGCCGCCGACGCGCTGTCCGCCGACTCCGCCACCGAGGCGCAGCCGGTGCGCGCCCAGGTCGCCATCCGCAACATCAACCGCACGGTCGGCACCATGCTCGGCCACGAGGTGACCAAGAAGTTCGGCGGCGCGGGCCTGCCCGACGACACCATCGACATCACCTTCACCGGCAGCGCGGGCCAGTCCTTCGGCGCCTTCGTACCGCGCGGAGTCACGCTGCGCCTGGAGGGCGACGCCAACGACTACGTCGGCAAGGGCCTGTCCGGCGGCCGTCTCGTGGTCCGCCCGGACCACGGCGCCGACCACCTCGCCGAGTACAGCGTCATCGCGGGCAACACCCTCGCCTACGGCGCCACCGGCGGCGAGATGTTCCTGCGCGGCAAGGTCGGCGAGCGGTTCTGCGTCCGCAACTCCGGCGCGCTGGTCGTCTCCGAGGGCGTGGGCGACCACGGCTGCGAGTACATGACCGGCGGCCACGCGGTGGTCCTCGGCGAGACGGGGCGCAACTTCGCGGCCGGTATGTCCGGCGGTGTCGCCTACGTCATCGACCTCGACCGGGACAACGTCAACGTCGGCAACCTGGACGCCGTACACGCCCTGGACGACGCGGACAGGGACTGGCTGCACGACGTGGTGCGCCGCCACGCCGAGGAGACCGGTTCGACGGTCGCCGAGAAGCTGCTCGCCGAGTGGCCCGCCGCCGTGGAGCGCTTCAGCAAGATCATCCCCAGCACGTACAAGGCAGTGCTCGCCGCCAAGGACGCCGCCGAGCGAGCCGGTCTCTCCGAGTCCGAGACCCACGAGAAGATGATGGAGGCGGCGATCAATGGCTGACCCGAAGGGCTTTCTGAACCACGGCCGCGAGGTCGCCAGGTCCCGCCCCGTCGAGGAGCGCGTCCGGGACTGGAACGAGGTCTACGTCCCCGGCTCGCTGCTGCCGATCATCAGCAAGCAGGCCAGCCGGTGCATGGACTGCGGCATCCCGTTCTGCCACAACGGCTGCCCGCTGGGGAACCTGATCCCCGAGTGGAACGACTACGCCTACCGCGAGGACTGGCAGGCCGCGTCCGAGCGGCTGCACGCCACCAACAACTTCCCGGAGTTCACCGGCCGTCTGTGCCCGGCTCCGTGCGAGTCGGCGTGTGTGCTCGGCATCAACCAGCCCGCCGTCACCATCAAGAACGTCGAGGTCTCGATCATCGACAAGGCGTGGGAGACCGGTGACGTCGCCCCGCGGATCCCGGAGCGGCTCTCCGGTAAGACCGTCGCCGTCGTCGGCTCGGGCCCCGCCGGGCTCGCCGCCGCCCAGCAGCTCACCCGGGCCGGGCACACCGTCGCCGTCTTCGAGCGCGCCGACCGCGTCGGTGGCCTCCTGCGGTACGGCATCCCCGAGTTCAAGATGGAGAAGCGGCACATCAACCGCCGTATCGAGCAGATGCGCGCGGAGGGCACCCGGTTCCGCACCGGGGTCGAGATCGGTGTCGACCTGAAGGCGACCGACCTGAAGAAGCGCTACGACGCCGTGGTGCTGGCCGTCGGCGCCACCACCGCCCGTGACCTGCCCGTCCCCGGCCGTGAACTCAAGGGCGTCTACCAGGCCATGGAGTACCTGCCGCTGGCCAACAAGGTCCAGGAGGGCGACTACGTCAGCCCGCCGATCTCCGCCGAGGGCAAGCACGTCGTCGTCATCGGCGGCGGCGACACCGGCGCCGACTGCGTGGGCACCGCCCACCGGCAGGGCGCGGCCTCGGTGACCCAGCTGGAGATCATGCCGCGGCCGGGCGAGGACCGGGCGCCGCACCAGCCGTGGCCGACCTTCCCGCTGCTCTACAAGGTCACCTCCGCGCACGAGGAGGGCGGTGAGCGCGTCTACTCCGTGTCCACCACCCACTTCGAGGGCGACGCGGACGGCAACGTCCAGTGGCTGCACCTCGTCGAGGTCGAGTTCGTCGACGGCAAGCTGACCCAGAAGCCGGGCACGGAGCGCAAGATCCCCGCCCAGCTGGTGACGCTGGCCATGGGCTTCACCGGCACCGACCGCGAGAACGGCCTCGTGGAGCAGTTCGGCCTGGAGCTGGACGAGCGCGGCAACATCGCCCGCGACGCCGACTTCCAGACCAACGTCCCGGGCGTCTTCGTCGCCGGTGACGCGGGGCGCGGCCAGTCGCTCATCGTCTGGGCGATCGCCGAGGGCCGCTCGGCCGCCCGCGGCACCGACCGCTACCTGACCGGCGCCAGCGACCTGCCCGCCCCGATCCGCCCGACCGACCGCGCCCTGGCGGTCTGACGGGACCCTTCCCAGAACGTTTCCGTACAACGGCGTACGGGACACAGACGGCGCCCACCCACCAGTCCCCGACCGGACCGTATGGGTGGGCGCCGCCATGTGTGTGCGTGGGTCGTGTGGTGCCCGTGGCGGCTTACGGCAGCCGGTACGTCTCCCCGTACAGCTGCCACTCCAGCGGGGTGTTCAGCTCCAGGTTCCCGGCTTGCAGGAAGCGGCGCTGGGCGGTGTCGACGCGGCTGGTGTCGGTGGTCCGTTCGTTGCCACTGGACTTCATGGCCGCGCGCCGGGCGTCGAGGAAGGCGTTGAGGAACTCCGTCTCCGAGCCGCCCGCCGCCGGGGTGTCGGCCGTCTCCAGGGCGCGTTCGCGCATGCCGTAGAAGCCGTCGGGGTCGGTGTCGGGGCCGTGGAAGACCATCGCGTCGTAGTAGACGAACTGGCCGAGCGTGCCGAGGCCGTCGAGCTTGGCCAGGCGGACCGCCGGGTCGAAGTAGGCCCGGTCGCGCTCCTTCTCCTGGGCCTTGCGGAACGCCGGAACCTCGGCCTCCGCGCGCCAGGCGTCGGTGAAGCCGGGGTCCAGGCCCTCGTGCGAGTCCGTGCCGTCGACCTCGCGCAGGGCGGGCAGGTACGCGGCCAGGCCGTTGTCCGGGTGGGCCTTGGTGTAGCGCTCGACGAGGGCGAGCAGATCGTGGGTGCCGGTGCAGAAGCCCGCGATCCCGGCCGTGTAGCCCTGTCCGTCGCCGAGGTCCTCTATGTAGCCGTACGAACTGCGCCAGTCCAGCGTGGAGTTCTCGGCCGTGGACACGATCCGGTGCGCGATCTCCTTCTTGTCCCGCGCGGCCAGCCCTGGTGGCAGGGAGGCGATCAGCTTGTCGTCGGCGGCCCGCTCCTCGGCCTCCTGGTTGCGCTCGGCCTTCGCCCTGGCGTCGTCGCGCGCCGACTGGGACGCGGACACCGAGTCCTTGGTGGTGGGCGCCTCCGAGTCGGAGGGCAGGACGAAGTAGGCCCCCGCCGTCACCAGGACGGGCACGACGGCGAAGAACAGGCAACCGGCTCTTTTCATGGCCTTAACCGTACGGCCGAAACCAGCCCACTCCTCCCGTCAGATCCGTCACTCTCACCCGTGCACGTCACCACGGGCACCGTCGAGATCCGGCCACCGAAGGCGGTCCGGGTCCGCCGGACGGACCGCGCCCCCTCCTTCGTGGGATGCCGGTAGCGGGTGGTGACGGTGGCGCCCACGAACTGTCGAACACCTGTGACCGATGTGGTCGCAGGGGCGGCCGTCGGCTGTCGTACTGTCGGCGGACTGCACTGTCTGCGGGCTGTCCGCATCGATCGAGGGGGAACGCCTATGGCCGCGATCAGTCTGAGCAAGGTGGCGGAGACCGCGCCCGCGCTCGTCGACCTGTACAAGAAGGCCGGTGTCTCACTGGCCAAGCACGGGCTGGACGGGCTACGGGCCGCCGTCTATCTCGTGGTCGACTACTCCGGGTCCATGAAGCCCTACTACAAGGACGGCAGCGTGCAGGCGCTCGCCGACCGCGTGCTCGGGCTGTCCGCGCATCTCGACGACGACGGGACCGTACCGGTGGTGTTCTTCTCCACGGACGTCGACGCGGTCACCGACATCGCCCTCGACGGCCACCAGGGGCGGATCGAGCGGATCGTGGCCGGGCTCGGGCACATGGGCAAGACCAGCTACCACCTGGCGATGGACGCCGTCATCGACCACTACCTCGACAGCGGCGCCGAGGACCCGGCGCTGGTGGTCTTCCAGACCGACGGCGGGCCGATCAACAAGCTCGCCGCGGAACGGTATCTCTGCAAGGCGGCCCCGCTCCCGCTGTTCTGGCAGTTCATCGGCTTCGGGGACCCGGACAGCAAGCAGTTCGACTATCTGCGCCGACTCGACGACCTGGCGGTGCCGGACAAGCGGGTCGTCGACAACGCCGGGTTCTTCCACGCCGGGCGGGATCCGCGGAAGGTGTCCGACGGGGACTTGTACGACCGGCTGGTGGGCGAGTTCCCGCAGTGGCTGGCGGCGGCTCGGGCGCGGGGGATCCTGGCCTGACGGGCTCATCGGGTGGGGGTGCCTCTTCGGGTGGGGGTGCCTCTTGGGGTGGGGCCGCCTCTTCGGGTGGGGGTGCCTCTTGGGGTGGAGTTGTCTCTTCGGGTGGGGCCGCCTTTCAGGTGGGGCCGCCTCTTCGGGTGGGGCCGCCTCTTGGGGTGGGGCCGCCTCTTCGGGTGGGGCCGCCTCATTGGGTGGGGCCGCCTCATTGGGTGTGGTCCCCTCCGTCCAGGACGACGGTCCGGCAGGTGTCCGGGTCACCCCAGGCCGAGCGCAGGGCGCGGGCCTTGGCCAGCCACAGCGAGAGGTCGTACTCCGCGGTGTAGCCGATCGCGCCGTGCAGTTGCAGCGCGGCACGCGCCGCGCCGTACGCCGCCTCGCAGGCGCTCGCCTTGGCCGCCGCGGCGTCCGCGGGGCGCAGCGTCAGCGCGGCGCCCAGGACGAGGGGGCGGGCGAACTCCAGGGTGATCAGGACGTCCGCGAGCCGGTGCCTGACGGCCTGGAACGAGCCGATGGGGACTCCGAACTGGGTCCGCCGTTTGACGTGGGCGACCGTCTTCTCCAGCAGGGTGAGGCCGACGCCGAGGGCCTGGGCGGCGGTGGTCAGCCGGGCGAGGACCAGGGCGTGGGCGACGGACGGGGTGGCCGTGAGGAGTTCGCCGCCGGGGGCGAGGGGGATCAGGCGGCGGGCCGGGTCCAGCGAGGGGCGGGGCGGGCCGTGGCCGGGGGCGAGGCGCAGGCCGTGGCGGGTGAGCGCGAGGGGGAGGGTGGCCGCGTCGCCGTCGAGGGCGTAGCGGCTGCCGTGGGCGACCGTCGCCATCGTCTGGCCGGAGGCCAGGGCGGGTAACAGGCGTTTGGCCTGCGCTCCTTCGGTGCCCAGGTCCGCCGCGTCGGTGAGCAGGGCCGCCGCGGTGACCGTCTCCACCAGCGGGCCCGGCACCGCGTGCCGCCCCAGTTCGACGAAGGCGAGGGCGAGTTCGACGGGCCGGGTCCCCATACCGCCGTACTCCTCGGGAACCGCCAGCGCGAAGACGCCCGCCTCGGCGATACGGGACCACAGCGCGCGCCCCGCGGCATGGTCGCCGCGGCTCCAGTCGCGGACGGCCGACGGGGTGTCCGCCGCCGACAGCATCGCGTCGAGGGAGGCGGCGAACGCCCGCTGCTCGGTGTCGGGCAGGAACCGCATCAGCGCCGCCCCTTCGGCAGGCCGAGCAGCCGCTCGGCGATGATGTCGCGCTGGATCTCGTTCGTCCCCGCGTAGATCGGGCCCGCGAGGGCGAAGACGTACCGCTCGGACCAGTCGGTGCCGGACAGTTCGCCCTCGGGGCCGAGGAGGTCGAGGGCCGTCTCGTGCAGCGCGATGTCGTACTCCGACCAGAAGACCTTGTTCACGCTGGACTCGGCGCCGAGCGGCTGCCCGGCGAGATGGCGGCAGGCGGCGGCGTAGGTGAACAGCTGATGGGCGCGGGCGCCGATCAGGGCGTCCGCCACCCGCGCGCGGGCGCCCGCCGGACTGCCCTGCGCGCGCCAGAGCCGGTGCAGCCGGTCGGCGGCGGCGAGGAAGCGGCCCGGGGAGCGGAGCATCAGGCCGCGCTCATGACCGGCCGTCGCCATCGCGATCCGCCAGCCCTGCCCCGGTGCGCCGATCACGTCCTCGTCGGGCACGAACACCTCGTCCAGGAACAGCTCGGCGAAGGCGGGGCGGCCGTCCAGGCGGGCGATGGGGCGGACCGTGACACCGGGGGCGCGCAGGTCGAACATCAGGTAGACCAGCCCCCGATGGGGCTGGGGCGCCTCGGGATCGCTGCGGAACAGGCCGAAGGCGCGATCGGCGAAGGCCGCCCGCGACGACCACGTCTTCTGGCCGGTCAGCAGCCAGCCGCCGTCCGCGCGGACCGCTCTCGACCGCAGCGACGCCAGGTCCGAACCCGCCTCCGGCTCCGACCAGGCCTGCGCCCACACCACCGCACCGGTGGCCATCGACGGCAGGACGCGGGCCCGCTGCTCCTCGGTGCCGTGCTCGAAGAGGGTGGGGGCGAGCAGACTGATGCCGTTCTGACCGACGCGGCCCGGGGCGCCCGCCGCGTGGTACTCCTCCTCGAACAGCAGCCAGCGGATCAGGCCCGCCTCCCGCCCGCCGTACTCCTTCGGCCAGTCGACCACCGACCAGCGGTCCGCCGCCAACTCGGCCTCCCACGCGCGGTGCGCGGCGAAGCCCTCCTCGGTCTCCAGGGACGGCAGGGCGACGGGCGGCACCCGCGCCGCCAGCCAGGCGCGGGCCTCGGCGCGGAACGCCTCGTCGGCGGGGGAGAGCGAGAGGTCCACGGGCACCGTCCTTCCTTGACAAGCGGCTTCCCTGGCGGGCGGGATGGCGGGCGGGAGGGCGGGCGGCCTTCCCTAACAAGTGTTTGGTAGATTAGCGTGGTGCCATGACAACGGTCGAGGGACCGCCGTACGTTCCCGGACACGGACTGCTGACCGGACGCACCGCCGTCATCACCGCCGCCGCCGGTACGGGCATCGGCGGGGCCACCGCGCGCCGGTTCCTGGAGGAGGGCGCCCGCGTGCTGGTCAGCGACGCGCACGCGCGGCGGCTCGGGGAGTACCAGGCGAAGCTGGCGGGCGAGTTCCCCGGCGCGGTGTGTTCCGTGGCGTGTGACGTCACCGACGAGGACCAGGTGCGCGAACTGTTCGAGACCGCCGTGGGCGCGCACGGGCGGCTGGACATCGTCGTCAACAACGCCGGGCTCGGCGGGACCTCCGACCTCGTCGACATGACCGACGAGCAGTGGTCGACCGTGCTCGACGTGACCCTGACCGGCACCTTCCGGTGCACCAGGGCCGCCTTGCGGCTGCTGCGCACCGGCGGGTGGGGCGGCGTCGTCGTCAACAACGCCTCCGTCGTCGGGTGGCGCGCCCAGGCCGGACAGGCGCACTACGCCGCCGCGAAGGCGGGCGTCATGGCGCTGACCCGGTGCGCGGCCGTCGAGGCGGCGGCCTACGGCGTACGCGTCAACGCGATCGCGCCGAGCCTCGCCATGCACCCCCATCTGGTGAAGGTCACCACCCCCGAACTGCTGGCCGAACTGACCGCGCGGGAGGCCCTCGGACGGTACGCCGAGCCCTGGGAAGTGGCCAACGTCATCGTGTTCCTGGCCTCCGGCTACTCCTCGTACCTGACCGGAGAGGTCGTCTCCGTCAGCGGCCAGCACCCCTAGCGGCGAACGGCCACGACAATGGACCCCGTGCCGACCAAGAAGAAGCCCCAGGTGACCCCCGCTGCCCCGGCGCGCCGCCGCGAACTGCTGCGCACCGCCGCCGAGGTCTTCGCCGAACAGGGCTACAACGCCACCACCGTGCGCACCATCGCCGACCACGCGGGCATGCTCGCGGGCAGCCTCTACTACCACTTCGACTCCAAGGAGTCGATGCTGGAGGAGATCCTGCGCACCTTCCTCGACGAACTCTGGGACGGCTACGACACCGTCCTGGACGCCGAACTGGGCCCGCGGGAGACGCTCGAAGCACTGGTCACCGAGTCGTTCAAGGAGATCGACCGGCACCGCGCCGCCGTGGCGATCTACCAGAAGGAGAGCAGGCAACTGGTGGCCCAGGAGCGGTTCGGGTTCCTCGCCGAGTCGCAGCGCAGGTTCGAGAAGGCCTGGCTGTCCACCCTGGAGCGCGGGGTCGTCGAAGGGGCCTTCCGCGCCGACCTCGACATCCGGCTCACCTACCGCTTCGTCCGCGACACCGTCTGGGTCGCCGCGTCCTGGTACCGGCCCGGCGGACAGCACAGCCCGGAGGAGATCGCCCGGCAGTACCTGTCGATGGTGCTGGACGGGATCGCCGTACGTACGTAACCCATCCAGGAGTCGCCATGGCCGAGGCCTACATCGTCGAAGCGGTCCGCACGCCCGTCGGGCGGCGCGGGGGAGGACTCGCCGGGGTGCACCCGGCCGACCTCGGCGCCCATGTGCTGAAGGAACTCGTCGCGCGCGCGGACGTCGATCCGGCCGCCGTCGAGGACGTCGTGTTCGGCTGTCTGGACACGGTCGGGCCGCAGGCCGGGGACATCGCACGGACCTGCTGGCTGGCCGCCGGACTGCCCGAGGAGGTGCCCGGCGTCACCGTCGACCGGCAGTGCGGATCCTCCCAGCAGGCCGTGCACTTCGCCGCGCAGGCCGTGCTGTCCGGCACACAGGACCTGGTGGTCGCGGGCGGCGTGCAGAACATGTCGCAGATCCCGATCGCCTACGCCTCCCGCCAGGCCACCGAACCCCTCGGGCTGACCGAGGGACCGTTCGCGGGCAGCGAGGGCTGGCGGGCGCGGTACGGCAAGCAGCCGGTGAACCAGTTCGTGGGCGCCGAGATGATCGCCGCGAAGTGGGGGATCAGCCGGGAGGACCAGGAGGCCTACGCCCTCCGCTCACACCAACGGGCGGTACGCGCGATCGACGAGGGACGCTTCGACCGGGAACTGGTCCCCTACGGCGACGTGACCGCCGACGAGGGCCCGCGCCGGGACACCTCGCTGGCGAAGATGGCCGCGCTGAACCCCGTCATCGACGGCGGCACGATCACCGCCGCCTGCTCCTCGCAGGTCTCCGACGGCGCGGCGGCGATGCTGCTCGCCTCCGCACGGGCGGTGCAAGAGCACGGGCTGACGCCCCGCGCGCGCGTGCACCACCTCTCCGTGCGCGGCGAGGACCCCATCCGGATGCTCACCGCGCCCATTCCGGCCACCGCCCACGCCCTGAAGAAGACCGGCATGACCATCGACGCCTTCGACCTCGTCGAGATCAACGAGGCCTTCGCACCGGTCGTCCTGGCCTGGCTCAAGGAGACCGGCGCCGACCCCGACCGGGTCAACCCCAACGGCGGCGCCATCGCCCTCGGCCACCCCCTCGGCGCGACCGGCACCCGCCTGCTGACCACCCTCCTGCACGAACTCGAGCGCACCGGCGGCCGGTTCGGGCTCCAGACGATGTGCGAGGGCGGGGGCCAGGCCAATGTGACGGTCATCGAGCGGTTGTGAGGCCGTGCGCCAGCGATGGGCGAGGTGACTCAGCGACCGAGTGCGAAGCCCAGTACCACGCCCGCCGACACCTCCACCATCCCCGGCGCCAGGTCGCCCGCGGAGCTGCCGCCACCACCGCCGTGCCCCCGGCGCTGGCGGAACTCGTACGACTCGGAGTCCACGTCCTGGATGTGCACCACCGCGCCCAGCCGCACGCCCGCCGCCTCCGTGTAGACCTGGGCCTTGCGGCGTGCGGCGGCGACCGCCCTGCGGCGCGCCTCGTCCCGCAGCGCGGGCTTGTCGTGGACGTCGAATTCGACGCTGTCGATGCCGCGCGCCCCCGCCGCCACCGCGTCCACGATGAGCTGCTGAAGGCCGTCCAGCGCCTCGCTCTCGACGACGTACTGCGCCTTGCAGAGATAGCCGAGGAACTCCCGCTCGCCGCCGTAGCCGCTGTACTCCGAGCTGAGCCGCAGCCGGGAACCCGACACCGAGGCGTCCGGTATCCCGTGCCCGCGCAGCACCTCCCGCAGCCGTGCCACCGCCGCGCCCGCCTCCTGGAACGCCTGCTCGGGGGCGGGCTCCAGCGTTTCCACCGTCAGCTTCACCCGGACCAGCTGCGGCTCCACCCGCACACTGCCCGCGCCGAACACACTGAGCCCCCAGGGCTCCTTGATCGTCTCTGTCATGCGGGCATTGAAGCACCGCCCTCCGCCAGCGCGCCCAGGGTTTCCGCGGCCTCGCCCATGATCCGGTCCACCAGTTCCCGGCAGGACGGCAGATCCTCGATCACCCCGGCGACCTGCCCCGACGCCATCACCCCCAGATCCGTACGACCGTCCACCATCGACGCCTTCAGCAGCATCGGCGTGTTCGCGGCGAGCAGGACCTGGCTCCAGGTCAGCTCCTTGCCGTGCCTGAGCGCCCGCCCGTCCCGGATCATCCGCGGCCAGCTCGTGCCGGACAGCCTCCGGAAGGCGGCGGCGCGGCGCAGCGCGTGGACCAGGGCCCGGGTACGGCCGGAGTCCTCCAGCGCGTCGACCAGTTCCGTGCGGAGCATGCGGTGGGGCAGTCCGTCGACCGCCCTGGTGACCGTGACGTCCCGCACCGTCGCCGCCAGATAGCGCGTCTTCACCGCGTCCGGCACCGTCGAGTCCGACGTCAGCAGGAAGCGCGTGCCCATCGCGACGCCCGCCGCCCCGTACGCCAGCGCCGCGACCAGGCCCCGGCCGTCGAAGAACCCCCCGGCCGCCACCACCGGGATCCGTACCGCGTCCACCACCTGCGGCAGCAGCACCGTCGTCGCCACCTCGCCGGTGTGCCCGCCGCCCTCACCGCCCTGCACGATCACCGCGTCCGCGCCCCAGGCCGCGACCTTCTCGGCATGGCGGCGCGCGCCCACGGTCGGGATCACCACCACGCCCGCCTCCTTGAGTTCGGCGATCAGTCCGGGGGAGGGCGCGAGGGCGAAGGAGGCCACCCGCACACCCTCGTCGACGATCAGCCGGACCCGGTCGGCGGCGTCCGAGGCGTCCGCCCGCAGATTGACCCCGAAGGGAGCGTCCGTACGGGACTTGACCTCGCGTATCGCCTCGCGCAGCCGGTCCACGGTCATCGTCGCCGAGGCCAGGACACCGAGCGCGCCCGCGTTCGCCGTCGCGGAGACCAGGCGCGGCCCGGCCACCCATCCCATCCCGGTCTGCACCAGCGGGTGACGGACCCCGGCCAGCCGGGTCAGCGCGGTCTCCATCAGTGATCCACCTCCCTCGCGCGGGCGCCCTCCGGGTCGATCACCTCGCGGATCAGCCGCAGCTCCGCCGGGGTGGGGTCGCGGGTGTACGGCACCTCGTCGGGGACCGCGAGCGCGAAGCCGGTGGCCTCCCGCACCTCCTCGACCGTCACCCCCGGATGCAGCGAGGCCAGCCGCATCGAACGGTCCGGTGTCGCGAAGTTGAACACGCCGAGGTCGGAGACGACGCGCGGGACGTGGTGGAAGCGGGCGCCGCCCGCGTGGTCGTAGCCCACCCCGCACACCATGTCGACCCTCGCGACGAACACCCGCCGGGAGTGCCGTGGGATCCAGTAACTGGTGGGGTTGTTCAGGGTGTTGACCGGCGCACCTCGGACGCCCAGCAGTTGGCGCCTCGGTTTCTCCCAGTCGCCGACGCACGAGATGTTCTGGTTGCCGTAGCGGTCGATCTGGCTCGCGCCCATCATCACATGGCGTCGGCCCCCGGTGACCAGGGCCAGGTGCTGGCGGTAGGGGAGCCAGCCCTCGACGGTGCCGTCCGCCGTCGTCAGCAGCGCCTCGCCGTCGGTCAGCAGCAGCTCCGGGGCGAAGGTGAGCCGGGCCAGGCGCGCGCCGACGGACGGGATCAGACCCATGGGGCTGGCCAGGATCTCGCCCGCGCCGCGCCAGGCCTCGGCGCAGGCGATCACGCAGTACTCGCTCCGCGTCGCGCTCATGGGTGTCCTCCGCGTGGCGCTCGTAGGCGTGCTCCGGGGCGTGTTCCGGGGCGTGTTCCCGGGCGTGCTCATGGCGTCCTCTCGTGGAGGTACCGCTCGGCGAACTCCGGCCAGGGTGTGGTCGCGTACTCCCGCTGGACGGTCTCGTCCCGGCCGTAGTCAGGGGCGCAGGACGTGAAGTGCGCGCCGTTCGGGGCCTCGACCACGCCCGTGACCGTGTGCCGTTTGACCAGGAGGGTCTGGGGTGGGGCCTCCTTCGTCAGCTGCGCGGTCTCCACGATCCGTTCGCACGACACGTAGGCCGCGTCCGCCGCCTCGCAGAACAGGTCGTCGAAGTAGGGGTCGGGGCCCAGATACTGGCCGTTGCCCCGCCGGTCGGCGCGGTTGAGGTGCACCAGGGCCGCGTCCAGGCGCAGGGCGGGCATGGCGACGAACGTCTCCCCGTCGTCGTACGGCGATGTCACCGTGCGCAGGGCCGGGTTGACCCGCATCACGTCCGAGCCGAGCCCGGCCCGCACGGGAAGGAACGGCAGCCGGTGCGCGGCCGCTCGCAGACCCCACAGGAACATCGCCTCGTCGACCTCCGTCAGCTCGAGGGCGCCGCGCTCACGGGCCGCGCGGTAGTGCGGTTCGAGCGGGATCGAGTCGAGGGTGACGAAGGGGGCCACCAGCCTGCGGACGCGTCCGGCGGCGGCGAGCATGCCGACCTCCGGGCCGCCGTACGAGACGAGGGTGAGATCGGTGATCTCGGACCGGAGCAGTGCTCTCACCAGCGCCATCGGCTTGCGGCGCGATCCCCAGCCGCCGATGCCGAGAGTCATGCCGCTGGCCAGCCGGGAGACGGCCTCGTCGGCGGTCATGGTCTTGTCGGCGGGCCTTGTGGCTCCGGTGGGCATGGTCCTGGCCGTGGTCATGTCGCTCACTCGGGTGCGTCCTTTCCTTCCCTGCCGAAGTCGGCGCGGATCCGGGCGGCCACGCCGCTGAGCGCGGCCTCGAAGGTGAAGCCCTGTTCGAAGCGGTAGGCGCCACGTACGTCGACGGGATCGATGCCGTTGATCGCGGCCTTGGCCAGCCGCAGCAGCCGGCCGTCCTTGGCGGCGATCTCGCGGGCCAGCTCCAGGGCGGCCGGGAGCAGTCCGGGGCGCGGCACCACCCGCCACACCGAGCCGTGCCCGTGCAGCTCGGCGGCGGTGATCGTGCGCGCGGTGTAGTACAGGGTGCGCATCAGGTGCTGCGGGACCAGCCGGGCCAGATGCGTGGCCGCGCCGAGGGCTCCGCGGTCCAGCTCGGGCAGGCCGAAGACGGCGTCCTCGCTCGCCACGATCGCGTCCGCGTTCCCCGCCAGGCCGACGCCGCCGCCCAGGCAGTGGCCCTGCACCGCCGCCACCACCGGCGTCTCGCACTCGTACACCGCCGCGAAGGCCGCCGCGCAGCCGGAGTTGGCGGCCAGCAGCGCGCTGTCGCCCCGTGCCTGTATCTCCTTGATGTCCACACCCGCGTTGAACCCACGGCCCACGGCGGCCAGCACCACGCACCGCACGCCGGGGTCACGACCGGCCGCGCGCACGGCCTCGGCCAGGGCGAACCAGGCGTGCGCCGGAAGCGCGTTCACCGGCGGGCAGTCGACGGTGACGACGGAAATCCCCTTTTCCGGGGACGAGGTGGAGACACCCATGGGCACATCAGCTACCTTTCCACCAAACATTTGTTAGGTGCGGCGACGCTTCGAAGCTAGCAGCACCCGACGGGCCGTGGGAGGGCCTGTGGATAACCGGGCCATGGACGACCGGGCCAGGGGCAAGCGGCCTGTGGACAACTTGCGGGACCGGGTCGTCGTCGTCACCGGCGGCACCCGGGGCGTCGGAGCCGGAATCGCGCGGGCCTTCGCCGACGCCGGGGCCCAGGTGGTGAGCTGCGCCCGGCGGCCCCCCGAAGTACCGCTCGACGGGGTGGAGTTCGCACCGCTCGACGTACGGGACGCGGCGGCGGTCGGGGACTTCTTCGCCGCCCGGCCCCGGGTGGACGTCCTGGTCAACAACGCGGGCGGCGCGCCCTACCGCCCACTGGCCGACGCCGCGCCCGAGCGGCACGCCAGGGTCATCGAACTGAACCTCACCGCCCCGCTGATCACCTCCCTCGCCGCCTACCAGCACCTCAGGCGGACGCGGGGCAGCATCGTGATGATCGGCAGCGTCAGCGGGGGACGCCCCTCACCCGGGACGGCGGCGTACGGGGCGGCCAAGGCGGGGCTGGAGAGCCTCGCCCGCTCGATGGCCGTGGAGTGGGCGCCCCAGGTGCGGGTCAACACGCTCGTGGTCGGCATGGTCCGCACCGAGTCGTCGGCGCTGCACTACGGCGACACCGACGGCGTCGCGGCCGTCGCCCGCACCGTGCCGCTCGGGCGGCTCGCCGAACCCGCCGACGTCGGCGCGGCGGCGGTGTTCCTCGCCTCCGGCGCCGCCGCCTACATCAGCGGGGCGAGCCTGCTGGTGCACGGGGGCGGGGAGCGGCCGGTGTTCCTGGACGCGGCGAACGTGCATGTCGGACGACGGGAGACGTGAGATGGACGGGCGACGTGGGTTGTGTGCCGGGCGGGTCGTCGTGGTCACCGGGGCGGGGCGCGGCCTCGGGCGCGCACACGCGCGTGCCTTCGCCGCCGAGGGCGCGCGGGTCGTCGTCAACGACCTCGGCGTCGGCCTCGACGGCGCACCCGACGCCGACAGTCCCGCCGTACGCGTCGTGGCGGAGATCCGTGCGGCGGGCGGCGAGGCGGTCGCACACGGCGGGGACGTGGCGACGAACGAGGGCGCCGCGTCCCTCGTACGGACGGCCGTGGAGACCTACGGAGGGCTGGACACGCTGGTCGGCAACGCCGGGTTCCTGCGGGACCGGATGCTCGTCAATCTGGCGGAGGACGACTGGGACGCGGTGATCCGGGTCCATCTGAAGGGGCACTTCCTGCCGCTGAAGCACGCCGCCGGGTACTGGCGCGCGGAGGCCAAGGCGGGGCGCACGCCGGTCGCCCGGGTCGTCCACACCAGCAGCGGCGCGGGGCTGCTGGGGTCCGTGGGGCAGGGGAACTACAGCGCCGCCAAGGCCGGAATCCTGGGGCTGACGCTGGTGGCGGCGGCGGAGCTGGGGCGGTACGGGGTCCAGGTCAACGCGATCGCGCCGGTGGCCAGGACCCGGATGACGGAAGCGGTGTTCGCCGAGACGATGGCCGTACCGGAAGGCCCGGGCAGTGCCTTTGACGCCATGGCACCGGAGAACGTGTCGCCGGTCGTGGTGTGGCTGGGATCCGCCGCGTGCTCAGGGGTGAGCGGCCGGGTGTTCGAGGTGGAAGGGGGCCGGGTGACGGTCATGGAGGGGTGGCGGAGAGGGCCCGGCGCGGAGAGAGGGGGACGGTGGGGGGTGCGTGAGGTGGGGGAGACGATGCTGAAGCTGGTGGCGCGGGCGGAGCCACCAGGGGCGGTCTACGGAGCGTAGGCGTAGGCCGATACGACTCCTCGCGGCGGCCCGCGGGGGCTATGTGTCGCACTCCAGCACCGTGCGGCACAACCCGCACCGCGCCCGCACCCGCCCCCGTACCGGCACCCGGATGCGCTGGTGGCAGGTCGGGCAGGGGAACGACACGCGTAGGGGGCCGTGTCCGTCCGGGGTGAAGGCGTACGGGGCGCCGGGCTCCGGCAGCAGCGCGGCGGCGTGGTGGGGGTCCTGGGCGTGGCGGCGGTCGCGGGCGTAGCGGCGGCGGCCCGCCCAGCCCGCCGCGGTGAGCGGTGGCTGCTGCTCGTCCCTGCGGGCCCGGGCCATGCCCTTCACATACGCCGTGTACGCCTGCGGGCTGGTGAACCACGTCGACGGGTCCTCACCGAACAGCAGCGCCCGCTTCGCCAGCACGTACCCGAACTCCTCCGGCGTGAGATAGCCCAGCTTCTGGGACGACGCCGAGTCCTCCCGGTACGCGTCGAGGAGCAGCCAGCCCGCGCCCAGATACGTCGTCGCGGTGTCCGTGAGGATCTCGTTGTCCCGGGTGCCGGGGAACGACAGATCCAGCCGGTGCAGATAGACGTGCATGATCTCGTGGGCGAGGGCCGCGCCGATGTCCCGGCGGTGGGTGCGGAAGCGGTCGTTCAGCTCCACGAAGTACTCGGGCCCGGCGGCGAGTTCGACGTTCGCCGCGTGCGTCATCTCACGGAAGCTGACGATCAGCCGGGCGTCCGGCAGGCGGTAGTGCCGGACCAGTTCACGGGCCACCCGCTGGGCGCCCAGGTAGAGGTCGTCGGTGTCGCAGAACGCCACGTCGACCGGGGGGACGCTGGTCGCGAACGTCTGGACGGTGTCGTACGACAGCCGTCTGTACAGCGCGGTGATCGCGGCCCGCACCGTCTCCAGATGCGGGTAGCCGTGTTCGACCGGTCCGTCGTTCGCCACGTCCGTACCCCCAAGACGCTGTGAACCCGATTCCACTGTACGAGGGGTAGAGCGGATTCTGCCTGGTCGGGTTCCGTCACGGGGGCGTGACATCGGTCCTTGTCATGCACGCCGCCCTCTACCCATACTGCGAGCCGCCCAACCCCCCACGAAGGGACGTACGTTGACCCATAACGCAACCAAAGGTGACAGGGGCCGAGGGCGCCTGTCCCTGGCGAAGCGGGCCGCGGCCACGGGTGCCGTGGCCCTCGCGGTCGCCTCCCTCCAGCCCCTGAGTGCCGAGGCCGCCTCCACGCGTGTCGTGGGAGGAACGCCCGCCGCGCAGGGTGAGTTCCCCTTCCTCGTCCATCTCTCGATGGGCTGCGGCGGGGCGCTCTACAAGAAGGACGTCGTACTGACCGCCGCGCACTGTGTGGACGGTTCCGGCAACAACACCCGTATCACCGTCACGGCGGGTGTCGCCGACCTCAACTCGTCCGCCGCGATCAAGGTCAGATCGACCAAGGTCAAGCAGGCGCCGGGCTACAACGGCACCGGCAAGGACTGGGCGCTGATCAAACTCGCCCGGCCGATCGACCGGCCCACGCTGAAGATCGCCACCACCACGCGCCACAACCGCGGCGTGTTCACCGTCGCGGGCTGGGGCGACACCCGGGAGAACGCCAACACCGGCACGACCAAGCTCCGCAAGGCCCAGGTGGGGTTCATCAGCGACCGCGCGTGCAAGTGGCACTACGGCGACCGGCTGGTGTCGAAGGAGGAACTGTGCGCCGGGCATCCGCGCGGCGCCATCGACACCTGCCAGGGCGACTCCGGGGGCCCCATGTTCCGCAAGGACGACGCGGGCAAGTGGCTCCAGGTCGGCATAGTCAGCTGGGGCGACGGCTGCGCCCGCACGGGGGTGCCCGGCGTCTATACCGAGGTCAGCACGTTCGCGGGGCAGATAGCTCGGGCGGCGGACGCGCTCTGAGGGCGGTGGACGCGCTCTAAGGGTGACGGGGGTGCTTCGCGGTACGGGCGTGCCTCGCGGTACCGGCGTGCCTAGCGGTGGGGGGCGCTTCGCGGGGGTGGGGCGCTTCGGTGCGGGGCGGTGACTTGGTGGCGGGGGCGCTTCTTCAAGGCGCGGTGACTTTGTGGCGGGGGGCGCTTCTTCAAGGCGCGGTGACTTCGTGTTGGGGGGGCGCTTCTCCAAGGCGCGGTGACTTCGTGCCGGGGAAGCGCTTCGCCAAGGCGCGGTGGCCTGACCACAGCCCGGCCACTTCGCGACGGCGCGGCGACTGCCCGACAGCGGGGCGCTCCGCCACAACCCGGTCGCCTCACAGTACGAGGCACCGCACCACACCGCCGCCACTCCGGCGGAGCCGTACCCCAAGGGACCCGCGAAAGCACCCCAGGGGACCGACCTGCGGCTCCGCCGGAAATCGTCTCGCCCTCCGGCCCGCGTTCCGGCACAATCCGTGCGTGACCACCACGGAACACCTCCATGTGGGCGGCAAGGACGACGCCCTCGAACAGCGCCTCGACGACGAGCTGACCGCCTTCAACGCCGAGGCGACCGGCGCCGGAGTCCCCGAGGGACTCACCGTCAGCGTCACCGACGGGGCGGGCGAACTCGTCGGCGGGCTCACCGCGTACGTCTGGGGCGGGCTGTGCGCGATCGACATGCTGTGGGTGCGCGCGGACCAACGGCACGCGGGCTGGGGCGGCAGACTGCTGCGCGCCGCCGAGGACGAGGCCGTGCGGCGCGGCTGCACCGACCTGGCCGTCTCCTCGTACACCTTCCAGGCCCCCGGCTTCTACGTCCGGCACGGCTTCCGGGAGACCGGCCGCATCCCCGGTGTCCCCGGCGGCCACGCGGACGTCTGCCTCCACAAGAGCATCGGTGAGGGCATCGGTACCTGAGCCGTTCCGAGGTCCACGTAGGGTGAACACCCATGACCACCAGCAACACCGGAACCGGTGACGTCGACCCCGCGGTCCGCGCGGAACTCGCCCGGCTGCGGGACAGCATCGACAACATCGACGCGGCCGTCGTCCACATGCTCGCCGAGCGGTTCAAGTGCACCCAGCAGGTCGGCCACCTCAAGGCCGCCCACCAGCTGCCGCCCGCCGACCCGGCCCGGGAGGCCCGGCAGATCGCCCGGCTGCGCGCGCTCGCCGAGAACGCCAAACTGGACCCGGCCTTCGCCGAGAAGTTCCTCAACTTCATCATCGCCGAGGTCATCCGGCACCACGAGAGCATCGCCGGGGACGCCGTGAACGGCTCGGCGCCGGTGGCCGATTGACCTCGGCAGTTGCCCGGAGGGCGTGACAGCGGGCCGCGTAAGGGGCATGCTGCGCTGTGCACTCCTTGTCAACCGGCGAGCACTCCCCGTCAGCGGCCGGGCGCGTCCCGGGTCCCGCGCGGGAGGGAGGTCGGGCATGCCACCGGACGCCAGGATCCTCATCGTCGACGATCACGACGACACGCTGTACGCGCTGGAGAGCGCCCTCGCCCCACTCGGCCACCTGCTCGCCAGCGCCACCAGCGGGGACGAGGCCCTCAAACAGGTTCTCCGGGGCCGGGTCGGCCTGCTGCTGCTCGATGTGCGCCTGCCCGGCATCAGCGGCCTGGAGGTCGTGCGCTACCTGCGGCGCCTGGAGCAGACCCAGCACATTCCCGTCGTTCTGCTCACGGGCTTCGCCCAGGACCAGGAACTCGCCGCCACCGCCTTCCAGCTCGGCGTCGCCGACCTCGTCACCAAGCCCGTCGACCCCTGGACCCTGCGCACCAAGGTCCGCTACCTCTACGACGCCCACCAGCGCCGCCTGGCACTGGAACAGGAGATCCGCGAACTGCGCAGCCTGATCAAGAACGACCCCGCCCCCCAACCCTCCGGCGCCCCAAGCGCCCATGCCCTCCCAGGCGCTCCCGGCACCCACGGCGCCCTGCGCCCCCACCTCCCCACCCCCGACACCTGGACCCCGGACACCTGGCCCCCCGACCCCTGGGGCCCGGACCCCCGCCTCCCCGTCCAGCGCACCCCCACCCCCCAGGAAGCGCCCCCGCACCCCGCCCCCGACCCACCCGCAACCCCCGCCCAGGACCGGACATAACGCCCGAACCGGCCGCGATCCCCTCCGCCCCTGTGCGCTGTCAGTGCCATCAGGCAGCATGTCTGCATGTCCGTACTCACGCGCGACGAAGCGCAGACCCGTGCCAGGCTCCTCGACGTCCACCGCTACACGATCGACCTCGATCTCACGGGCGGCGACGACACCTTCGACTCCAGGACCGTCATCCGGTTCACCGTGCGCGCGGACCAGGACGCCACGGACACCTTCGTCGAGGTCAAGCCCGCCGAACTGCGCTCCGCCACGCTCGACGGACACCCGCTCGACCCGGAGAGCCTCACCGAGAACCGCCTCCCCCTGAAGAACCTCACCCCCGGCGAGCACGAACTGCGCCTGACCGCGCGCATGCGCTACTCCCGCACCGGTGAGGGCATGCACCGCTTCACCGACCCCAGCGACGGCGAGACCTACGTCTACACCCAGATGTTCATGGACGACGTCCAGCGCGTCTTCGCCGCCTTCGACCAGCCCGACCTGAAGGCCGTCTTCGACCTCACCGTCACGGCCCCCGAAGGCTGGACCGTCCTCGCCAACGGCATCACCGAACACCTCGGAGACGGCCGCTGGCAGGCCGCCACCACGCCACCCATCTCGACCTACCTCGTCGCCGTCGCCGCGGGCCCCTGGCACTCCATCCGCACCGAACACCGCGACCTGCCCTTCGGCATCCACTGCCGCCGCTCCCTCGCCCCCCACCTCGACGCCGACGCCGACGAGATCCTCGACGTCACGCGCGCGTGCTTCGACCGCTACCACGAGAAGTTCGACGAGCCGTACCCCTTCGACTCCTACGACCAGGCGTTCGTCCCCGAGTTCAACGCGGGCGCCATGGAGAACCCCGGACTGGTCACCTTCCGCGACGAGTTCGTCTACCGCTCCGCCGTCACCGACACCGAGCGGCAGACCCGCGCGATGGTCATCGCCCACGAGATGGCCCACATGTGGTTCGGCGACCTCGTCACCCTGCGCTGGTGGGACGACATCTGGCTGAACGAGTCCTTCGCCGAGTACATGGGCTACCAGACCACCGCCGAGGCCACCCGCTTCACCGACACCTGGACCGACTTCGGCATCACCCGCAAGGCCTGGGGCTACGACGCCGACCAGCGCCCCTCCACCCACCCCGTGGCACCCGACTCCGTCGAGGACACCGCCTCCGCCCTGCTCAACTTCGACGGCATCTCCTACGCCAAGGGCGCCTCCGCCCTCCGCCAACTCGTCACCTGGCTCGGCGAGAAGGACTTCCTCTCCGGCATCAACAACCACTTCACCCGCCACAAGTTCGGCAACGCCACCCTCGCCGACTTCATCGACTCCCTCGCCGACGCCACCGAACGCGACGTCCACACCTGGGCCGACACCTGGCTGCGCACCACCGGCGTCGACACCCTCACCCCCCGGATCACCCCCGGCGACGGCGGCGTCTGCACCCTCACCGTCGACCGCACCGGCACCCGCCCCCACCGCATCGCCGTCGGCGTCTACGACCAGGACCTCACCGACGAGGGCCGCCTCACCCTGCGCCACCGCGTCGAACTCGACGTCCCGCACCCCGACGGCGGCCACCCCATCGGCAAGCCCCCCGCCCTGCTCGTCCTCAACGACGGCGACCTCACCTACACCAAGGTCCGCTTCGACCAGAAGTCCTTCCACACCCTCGGCGAAAACCTCTCCGGCCTGCCCGACCCGATCACCCGCGCGGTCGTGTGGAACGCCCTCAGGGACGCCGTCCGCGACGGCGAACTCCCGCCCGCCACCTACCTCCGCACCGCCCGCACCCACCTCCCCCACGAGACGGACCTCGCCGTCACCCAGGGCGTCCTCGTCTTCGCCGCCACCCAGATCGCCGACCGCTACACCACGCCCGAGGACCGCCCCGCCGCCCTCGCCACCCTCTCCTCCCTGTGCCGCGACCTCATCCGCCGCACCGAGGACGGCGACCACCCCGGCCTGCGCCTGATCGCCGTACGCCACGCCATCGACGTCGCCGCCCAACCCGACACCCTCGCCGCCTGGCTCGCCGACGGCACCGTCCCCGGCGGCCCCGAACTCGACCCCGAGCTGCGCTGGCGCATCCTCGGCCGCCTCGCCGTCCTCGGCGCCACCGACGAGGCCGCCATCGCCGCCGAACTGGCCCGCGACCCAAGCGCCACCGGCCAGGAAGGCGCCGCCCGCTGCCGCGCCGCCCTGCCCGACCCCGAAGCCAAGGCCACCGCGTGGGAGGCCATGTTCAGCCACGACGACCTGTCCAACTACCTGTTCACCGCCACCGCCCGCGGCTTCTGGCAGCCCGAACAGGCCGACCTGCTCCGCCCGTACCTCGCCCGGTACTACGAGGACGCCGTCGCCCTCGCCGCCCGCCGCGGCCCCGCCATCGCCGACGCCGCGGGCCGCTGGGCCTTCCCCGCCCACGCCGTCGACGCCGAAACCCTCCGGCACGGCGAGGAGTGCCTGCGCGACGCCGACCTCATCCCGGCACTGCGCCGCAAGCTCATCGACCAACTCGACGACCTGGCCCGCGCCCTGCGCGTCAGAGAGGCACAGCAGCCGTCCACGGAGGCATGACGGACCGCACCGGCGGCGGGTGACAGCCCGCCGCCACCGCGGGGGGCCAACGCCCCGGTACCCCCTTTCGGGTAGCGATCCCGCGCTTTCCGGGCGCACCGCGACCCCCACGGACAAGCTGGGAGTCCACCGGCGGACCCGCTCTGCCCGCGCCCGGAGGACAGCCCATGCGCACGCCGCCCCTCGCCTCAGGCCCCCACGGCCCCGACGCACTGCGGCCGTTGCTCGACACCGTCCTCGACGCCCTGCGCACCGGCACCCGGGCCCGCGGCGGCCCCCTCCCCGCCGGCGGCCCGGACGCCACCGCCGCCCGGCTCCGCGACGCCGTAGGGGACGTACTCCCGCAGCACGGCGAACCGGACGCCCTGCGCCACCTCGTCCACGCCCTCGCCGAAGGCGCCGCCGACCCGGCACACCCCCTGTGCACCGCCCACCTGCACGGCCCGCCACTCGCCGTGGCCACCGCCGCCGACCTCGCCACCAGCGCCCTGAACCCGTCCCTCGACTCCTGGGACCAAGCCCCCGCCGCCTCGGAACTGGAAAGACTCGTCACCCGCGCCCTGGCCCACGAAGCCGGTCACGCCGACGCCCTCGTCACCACCGGCGGCACCGAGGCCAACCAGCTCGCCCTGCTCCTCGCCCGCGAGACACACCCCCGGCGCACCGTACGGCTCGTCCACGGCGCCAACGCCCACCACTCCCTCCCACGCGCCGCCTGGCTCCTCGGCCTTCCCGAACCCGTCGCCATCCCCACCCCCACCGGCACCCTCGACCCCACCGCACTCGACGACACCCTCACCGCACACCCCGGCCCCCACCTCGTCGCCGCCACCGCGGGCACCACCGACGCCGGACTCATCGACCCCCTGCCCGCCATCGCCGCCCGCTGCCGAGCACACGGCGCCCGACTCCACATCGACGCCGCCTACGGCGGACCCCTGCTGTTCAGCGACCAGCACCGCCACCTGCTCACCGGCCTGGACAGCGCCCACACCCTCGCCCTCGACCTGCACAAACTCGGCTGGCAACCGATCGCCGCGGGCCTGCTCACCCTCAAGAACCCCGGCGACCTCACCGCCCTGCACCACCGCGCCGACTACCTCAACCCCGCCGACGACACCGAAGCGGGCCTGCCCGACCTGCTCGGCCGCTCCCCGCGCACCAGCCGCCGCCCCGACATCCTCAAGATCGCCGTCACCCTCAAGACACTCGGCCGCACCGGCCTCGGGGCACTCATCGACCAAGTGTGCGCCCGCGCACACGACTTCGCCGCGCTCGTCGACGCCCACCCCGCCCTCGAACTCCACGCCCCACCCACCATCAGCACCGTCCTGTTCCGCCCCACCGGCGCCCCCGACACCACCGTGGCCGCCCTGCGCCGCCAACTCATCACCGACGGCCACGCCGTCCTCGGCCGCGCCCGCCCGGCCCACGGCCGCCTCTGGCTCAAGGCCACCTTCCTCAACCCCCACACCGGGCCCGACGACCTGGCCGCACTCCTGCAACTCGTAGAAGCGACGCTCGTAGAAGCGACACCCGAAAAAGGAACCACCCCCCGATGAAACCCACCCCCGGCCCCGCCACCACCCCCGACACCCCCCGCGACCTCGTCGGCATCGGGATCGGCCCCTTCAACCTCTCCCTGGCCGCCCTCGCCCACCCCCTCGCCGAACTCGACGCCGTCTTCTACGAGCAACGACCCACCTTCACCTGGCACCCCGGCCTGCTCCTCGACGGCGCCCGCGTCCAAGTGCCCTTCCTCGCCGACCTCGTCACCCTCGCCGACCCCGCCAGCCCGTGGACCTTCCTCAACTACCTCAAGGCCCGCGACCGGCTCTTCCCCTTCTACTTCGCCGAGCGCTTCCACATCCAGCGCACCGAGTACGACGCCTACTGCCGCTGGGTCGCCAGCAGCCTCCCCGGACTCCACTTCCGCCACCAGGTCGACGCCGTCCGCTGGAACCCCGAACGCGACATCTTCGAGGTCGACCACACCCAACTCGACCCCAGCGGCCAGGCCGAGACACTCGGCCGCACCTACACCCGCAACGTCGTCCTCGGCATCGGCACCGAACCCCACATCCCCGACCCGCTGCGCCCCCTCACCGACGCACCCGGCGTCCCCGTCATCCACTCCGCCGACTACCTCGACCACCGCGCCACCCTGCTCACCGCCGACCACATCACCGTCATCGGCTCAGGACAGTCGGGCGCCGAGATCTTCCTCGACCTGCTCCGCCACCGCCCGGCAGGCCGCGAACGCCTCCACTGGCTCGGCCGCACCCCCGCCTTCGCCCCCATGGAGTACTCCAAACTCGGCCTCGAACACTTCACCCCCGACTACACCCGCTACTTCCACGCCCTCCCCGAACCCGTCCGCGACCACCTCCTCACCAGCCAGTGGCAACTCCACCGGGGCATCGACACCGACACCATCACCGCCATCCACGACGAGCTGTACCGCCGCACCCTGCACGGCGGCTGGCCCGACGCCGTCCTCACCCCCGGCGTCCGCGTCCGCACCGCCGGACGCATCGCCACCACCAAAATCGAACTCCACCTCGAAGACATCCACCAGAGCACCCGCAGCCGCCTCACCACCGACGCCGTCGTCCTCGCCACCGGCCACCGCGAACGCCCCCTCACCCGCCTCCTCGCCGCCCTCGACCCCTACCTACGCCGCGACAGCCACCACCGCCCCCGCATCGACGAACACCACCGCCTCGCCCTCGACCCCGCCATCACCGCCGCCGGCTGCCACCTCTACGTCCAGAACGCCGAACGCCACACCCACGGCGTCGGCACCCCCGACCTCGGCCTCGCCGCCTGGCGCAGCGCCACCATCCTCAACGCCCTCACCGGCAAGGAGCCCTACCCCCTCCCGCACCGCACCGCCTTCACCACCTTCGGCCTGGAACAGCGACAGCCCCAGATCCCGGCCGCACGCCAGTACGAGGCGAGAACACTCACCCCCCTGAGGGACGGAATCTGAGGCTGCCCCCACCCGACCGCCGACTAGAACACCGGCGTACCGTCCCGCGTCAGCCTCCAGTCCACCGACGCGAAGTCCGCCGGGTCCAGCACACCCTTCACGGTCACCCACTCCGCGATCCGGGTACGGATCTCCGTCGACTCCGACCACAGCTCCTTCACCGACGCCACATGCGGGAACGCGCCACCACCATTCGCGCGGTAGTTGTTCACCGCGAACACGAACTGCCGCGCGTCATCGAGAGCGGCACCGCCGTACATGAGGTTCCTGATACGCGAACCCGCCGCCCGCGCGATGTCGATGTCGTACGACAGACCCGAGACGTAGTCGTAGTTGTAGTCCGGACGGTTGCTCGCGTTGGTCAGCTTCGCGACGTCCACCGGCGCGTCGGCGGCCGTCTGCACGAAATACTCCGCCGAATACTCCAGGTACGCGCGCAACTGCGCACCCGTCATCAGCTTCGCCACCAGCGTGTTGTCATACACGTACAGACTCGACAGATCACGGATGGTCACCTCACCAGCCGGGATCTCCGACGTACGGGAGAACGGCGACGCCTGCGCGATCACCGGCAGCGCCGCGTACTCCGTGCCCGCCAACGCCTCCCTGACGACATCCTCCTGAACCCTGGTGATCAGGTCGATGATCGGGGCGTCCTTGTACCGGGCGTCCACCGTCGTCAGGGTCTGAGTCGCCGTACCGACAACCTGGTTGACGTACTCGACGACCTTCGCGTGCTCGTCCGACAACAGCTTGGTGATCTTCGGGTCATCGGCGACCGCGTTCGAGTTCAGCACCTTCGCCGAAACGGACTCCACACTCCAACGGCCCCTCGAGAACACCAGCTCGAAGTCGAACACCGACAGCCGCTGCGCATACGCCAGCGGCTCCGACAGCACCACCGTCCTCCCGGTCCTGTCGTTGGTGACCTTCAGCTCCGGGATCTCCACGTGGGCGTGCCCGACCAGGATCGCGTCGATGTCCGGCACCTGCCGCGCCACGTTCGCCGCCGCGTTCTCCACATACGGCAACTGGTCACCGTACGACGACGTACCGGACGAACCCGAGTGCGCCGACACGACCACCACGTCCGCGCCCATCGACTTCAGCTTCGGCACCCACTTCGCGGCCTGCTCCTCCAGCCCCGGGAACGCCAGCTTGCCCTGCACATACGCCTTGTCCCAGATCGCGATGCCCGGATTCGTCAGCCCCAGCACCGCCACCTTCACCGGCCTCGCCCCCGGCACCCGGAACGTCTTCATGAAGTACGGCGGGAAGGCGGGCCGCAGCGTCTTCGCGTCCACCGCGTTCGCACCGAGCAACGGGAAGTCGCACTGCTCCTCGAACTTCCGCAGCGTCTCGATGCCGTAGTTGAACTCGTGGTTCCCCAGCGCCACCGCGTCATAGCCGATCGCGTTCATCGCCCGCGCCATCGGATGCACCGGCCCGCCCTCGGCGGTGATCGGATCGACCTTCGCGTAGTAATACGTCAACGGGGTGCCCTGAATCGTGTCACCCGCGTCCAGCAGCAGCGTGTTACGACGGCCCTTCTCCGCACGAACCTGGTCCACCAAGGTCGAGATCCGCGCCAGACCCTGGGTGTTGCCCGCCGCGTCCGCGTAGTCGGCGTCCTTGAAATAGTCCCAGTTGAAGACCCGGCCGTGCAGATCGGTCGTGCCCAGCACCGACAGCGAGTACCGCTTACCGGGCCTCCCACCCCGCGCGGCGGCCTGCGCCGCCGGAGCCGCCGCCGCGCCCGCGACCGCCACCCCCGCTCCCGTCACAGCAGACCTCTTCAGAAACTTCCGGCGGTTCAACGGCATGGCTCGTACTCCTTGGAGCGTGGTCCCAACGACGCGCGTAGATAACGCGCGTAGATTCTGACCCGCCCACAACCAACAGCAACAGGCCCACCACGTTTCGATCTGATGACCCCACCTGTGAACCACCCCTGACACAGTGGGACGTATGACCACACCCACCGCCCAGCCCTACGGCACCCCCGAAGCCCCCCGCCTCGCCGTCCGCGGCGAAGCCCACCTCGAAGTCGACCCCGAAACAGCCCGCATCGCCATCACCGTCCACGCCCGAGGCCGCGACCGCCGCAGCGCCCTCGACGACCTCACCCACCGCAACACCACCGCCCTCGACCTCGTCAAGACCTACGGCGACGCCGTCGAACGCCTGGAAACCGGCACCTTCTCCATCACCCCCGAACTCACCAAACACGGCCGCGGCGAACGCCTCCGCACCTACCACGGCACCGTCCACATCACCGCCGAACTCACCGACTTCACCGCCCTCGGCGAACTCACCACCCGCCTCGCCGACCTCGACCTCACCCGCGTCGACGGCCCCTGGTGGGCCCTGCGCCCCGACTCACCCGCCCACCGGCACGCCCACCAACAGGCCGTCACCGACGCCGTCCAACGCGCCCGCGCATACGCCGAAGCCCTCGGCACCACCCTCGCCGCCCTCGTCGAACTCGCCGACCTCGGCGCCGAGAACCCCGACCACTACCACCCCGTCGCCACCGGTATGCGCTCCATGGCCTACGCGGCCGCCGCCGAGGACGCCGCCGCCGCCCCCCTCGACCTCCAACCCCAACGCCAACACGTCCACGCCGCCGTCCACGCCCGCTTCACCATGGCGCCGCCCACCCTCTAGCCGTACTGCATCGAAAAAGCAGCCGAATTCGCTCACACTCTGCAAGCCTTTCCTCACTGCGCCACATCACCGGATCGCAATACCGGAGCGCATTACTGATCGCATGCTCATCAGAGCGCCCGGGCGCACAATTCAACACTTGTCAACACCCCTTCACTGAAAGGTTGTTGAGTAGTCATGCCGCACCAATTCTCTACCCACCGGTAAGGCCTAGGCTCGAAACATGCGCCGAGCGAAGATCGTCTGCACCCTGGGGCCCGCCACCGACTCATACGACCAGATCAAGGCCCTGGTCGAAGCCGGAATGGACGTCGCCCGATTCAACCTCAGCCACGGCAGCTACGCCGACCACGAGGAGCGCTACCAGCGCGTGCGCAAGGCTGCCGACGAAACCGGCCGCAGCGTCGGAATCCTCGCCGACCTTCAGGGTCCGAAGATCCGGCTCGGCCGCTTCGCCGAAGGCCCCGTACTCCTTGAACGCGGCGACACCTTCACCATCACCGTCGAGGACAACACCCAAGGCGACCGCACCACCTGCGGAACCACCTACAAAGGCCTCGCCGCCGACGTCACCCCCGGTGAGCGCATCCTCGTCGACGACGGCAAAGTATGCCTCGAAGTCACCGCCGTAGACGGCCCCCACGTCCACACCACCGTCCTCGAAGGCGGCATGGTCTCCGACAACAAGGGCCTCAACCTCCCCGGCGTCGCCGTCTCCGTCCCCGCCCTCTCCGACAAGGACGAAGCCGACCTCCGCTGGGCCCTGCGCACCGGCTTCGACGTCATCGCCCTGTCCTTCGTCCGCAGCGGACGCGACGCCGAGGACGTCCACCGCATCATGGCCGAGGAAGGCCGCCGCCTCCCCGTCATCGCCAAGGTCGAGAAGCCCCAGGCCGTCGACCACCTCGACGACATCGTCGCCGCCTTCGACGGCATCATGGTCGCCCGCGGTGACCTCGGCGTCGAAATGCCCCTCGAACAGGTGCCGATTGTCCAGAAACGCGCCATCAAACTGGCCCGCCGCAACGCCAAACCAGTCATCGTCGCCACCCAGATGCTCGACTCCATGATCGACAACTCCCGGCCCACCCGGGCCGAGGCCAGCGACGTCGCCAACGCGGTCATCGACGGCACGGACGCGGTGATGCTCTCCGGCGAGACGAGCGTCGGCAAATACCCCGTGGAGACGGTCCGCACCATGGCCCGCATCGTCGAGGCCGCGGAAGAGGACATGCTGGCCAAGGGCCTGCCCCCGCTGACCGAAAGCAACAAGCCCCGCACCCAGGGCGGCGCGGTCGCCAGGGCGGCAGCGGAAATGGGCGACTTCCTCGGCGCCCGCTTCCTCGTCGCCTTCACCCAGTCCGGCGACACGGCCCGCCGCCTGTCCCGCTACCGCTCCCCGATCCCCCTCCTCGCCTTCACCCCCGACCCGGCGACCCGCTCCCAACTCAGCCTCACCTGGGGCGTCGAGACCTTCCTCGGCCCACACGTCGACTCCACGGACGCCATGGTGGACCAGGTCGACGAACTGCTGACCAAGTACGCCCGCTGCGAGCAGAACGACACGGTCATCATCACGGCGGGCTCGCCGCCGGGGATGTCGGGGACGACAAACATGGTGCGGGTGCATCACATCGGCGAGGAGACGGTGTAGGGGGTCAGTACTTGGGCCCGACGTGGGCGTCCATGAGGGCTACGGAGGCTTTGCGGGCGACGGATACGTTGAGCGTGCAGGACGTCCACTCGATGCCGAGGTTGTCGAGGGTGCCGGTGAAGAGGTTCCGGATGTCGTCCGACTTGTTGGTGAAGAAGTAGCGCGGGTATTCATAGCGCTTGCGTTCGCCAGCGACTGTGCGGGTCGTCCAATTGGTGATGCGGCAGCCGTCGGAGTGGATGAGGCCGCGGATGAACTCCCAAGGGTGAGCGTCGACGATGGCTTGCTGCCAGGGTTCTAGGGTGATCTTGCGGTGGTGCTTCATGCCGGGGCCGTGCTGTGGGAAGAGGCAGGGCCAGTGCTTGCTGGAGCCTGTAACGGCGACGCAGCCCTGCTTCTTGACGCGACACACACTGTTATCCGGGCGGACGGAGCGCATCGCGGCCTCGCAGGCGTCGATGATGCCTGGCCAGGTGTTGTCCAACACGATTCGCAGGAAGTAGACGCCCCGGCGGTGAGCGCTGATGCAGCCGTCACCGAGATAGAGGCCCAGCAGATAGGCGTATGCTGCTGGGTCCTCAGGCGGGCTGGGTGTCTCCTGGCATCTGGGGCAGGGGCGACCTGCACGTCGGCGAGGTTCGATACGGGTCCGCCAGGAGCGAATCGCTGCCCGGGATATGCCCGTCTCCTTGCTGACCGAGTTCAAGCTGCGCCCAGCGGCGACCAGCATCAATGCTCGCTCGCGTGTGCTGACGTCGTACATGCACCCACTGTGTGTTACTGATCGTGACGGCACGCAGCGAAAAGCGGATGTTCACGAGAACGTAAGCATCCGCTTGGTCGGCGTCAACCTTGGATCTGAAGGAAAAGTGCCCCGGGTGGGACTCGAACCCACACTGTATGGTGTTTGAGACCATCGTCTGCTGCCAATTGGACTACCGGGGCCCAAGGAATCGAAGGTTCACTTCGACTCTGTGCCAACTACCTTACCGCAGCTAGGTAGGCTCTTGGGAGCAGTACCTGCCTGCCCCGGAACAAGGAGCGCCCCAGTGACCGCCCCCGAGTCGCCCCAGCCCGTAGACGTGCCCGAAGACGACAAGTCGCACGTGCCTCCGCTGACGACCCGTGTCGTCATTGCCGAGGACGAGGCGCTGATTCGGCTCGATCTGAAAGAGATGCTCGAGGAAGAGGGATACACCGTCGTCGGTGAGGCCGGTGATGGTGAGGAGGCCGTGGAGCTGGCGCGGGAGCACCGGCCGGATCTGGTGATCCTGGATGTGAAGATGCCGAAGCTGGACGGTATCTCCGCCGCGGAGAAGATCGCCGAGGAGTCGATCGCCCCGGTGCTGATGCTGACGGCGTTCTCGCAGCGTGACCTGGTGGAGCGGGCGCGGGACGCGGGGGCGATGGCGTACCTGGTGAAGCCGTTCAGCAAGAGTGATGTCGTACCGGCGATCGAGATGGCCGTCTCGCGGTACACGCAGCTGAAGGAGCTGGAGAAGGAGGTCGCGGACCTCAGCCAGCGGCTGGAGACGCGGAAGCTGGTGGACCGGGCGAAGTCGATTCTCCAGACGGAGTACGGGCTGACGGAGCCCGCCGCGTTCCGGTGGATCCAGAAGACGTCGATGGACCGGCGGATGTCGATGCAGCAGGTGGCGGAGGCGGTCATTCAGGACGCCGAGGAGAAGAAGGCCGCCAAGGACTGACGTCGTCGTATACGGCGAGGCCCGCGTCCCCCCGAGTGGTCGGGAGGCGCGGGCCTCGTCGTCGTACCGGCGTGGGTGTCAGTCCTCGCCGAGGTAGGCCTTGCGGACCGACTCGTCGTGGAGGAGGTCCTGGCCGGTGCCGGAGAGGACGACCTTGCCGATCTCCATGACGTGGCCGTGGTCGGCGAGGGAGAGGGCGGCCTGGGCGTTCTGTTCGACGAGCAGGATGGTGGTGCCCTGGGACTTCAGTTCGGCGATGGTGGCCATGATCTTCTGCATCATGATCGGGGAGAGGCCCATGGAGGGCTCGTCGAGCATGAGCAGTTTGGGCTGGGACATCAGGGCGCGGCCCATCGCGAGCATCTGCTGTTCGCCGCCGGAGAGGGTGCCCGCGGCCTGCTTCCTGCGTTCGCCGAGGATGGGGAAGAGGTCGTAGGCGCGCTGGATGTCCTTTTCGATGCTGGGTTTGTCGTTGCGGAGGAAGGCGCCGAGGCGGAGGTTGTCCTCGATCGTCATGCGGGGGAAGATGTGCCGCCCCTCGGGGGAGTGGGCGAGCCCCAGGGAGACGATCCGGTGGGCGGGGGTCTTCTTCAGCGACTTGCCGTTGAAGCGGATCTGGCCGCCGACCGGCTTCAGCAGGCCGGACAGGGTGCGCAGGGTTGTGGTCTTGCCGGCGCCGTTGGTGCCGATGAGGGTGACGACCTGGCCTTCTTCGACGCTGAAGGAGATGCCTTTGACGGCTTCGATCTTGCCGTAGGCGACGCGGAGGTCCTCGACTTCGAGCAGTGCGGTCATCGGTCGTTCTCCTTGCCGGGCGCGGCGTCCGTGGTGGCGTCGGCGTTGGCTTCGGCGGCTTCCACTTCGGCGACCTCGGAGGCGCCGGGGGCGTCCTCGTAGGGTTCTCCGAGGTAGGCGGCGACCACGCGTTCGTCGCCCTGCACGGTGGCGGGGTCGCCTTCGACGAGCTTTTCGCCTTGGACGAGTACGGCGACGCGGTCGCAGAGGTTGAAGATGAACCGCATGTCGTGCTCGATGACGAGGACGGCGATGCCCTTGTCGCGGATGGCGAAGACGAGTTCCTCGGTGGTGCGGGTCTCCTGGGGGTTCATGCCCGCGGTGGGTTCGTCGAGGAGGAGGAGGCCGGGCTCGCTGGCGAGGGCGCGGGCGATTTCGAGCTTGCGTTGTTCGCCGTAGGGCAGGTTGCGGGCGAGGTGGTCGGCCTTGCTGGCGAGGCCGACGAATTCGAGGAGTTCCATGCCGCGTTCGCGGGAGGCGGCTTCCGCCTTGTGGAAGCCGGGGCCGCGTAGGAGGGCGGACCAGAGGCCTTCCTTGGTGCGGGTGTGGCGGCCGACGAGGACGTTTTCCAGGACGGTCATGTTGGCGAAGAGCCGGATGTTCTGGAAGGTGCGGGCGATGCCCGCGGCGGTGACCTTGAAGGACTTGGGCGGCAGGATGTTGCCTTTGTAGCGGACCTCTCCCTCGGTGGGGATGTAGAGGCCGGTGAGGCAGTTGAAGAAGGTGGTCTTGCCGGCGCCGTTGGGTCCGATGAGTCCGACGATCTCGCCGCTGTTGACGGTGAGGTCGACGTTGCGTACGGCGGTGAGGCCGCCGAAGCGCATGGTGACGCCGCGTGCGTCGAGGACGGGGGTGCCGGGGGTGGTGGCGCCGGGGGTGGTCTGGGTGGTGGTGTCGGTTGTCATGGTGGTCAGGCCCCTGCCTTGCTGAGGACTGTGGGCGGCTCGGCCTCTTCGTGGAATTCGAGCTGGCGGCGCCGGTTGGGGATGAGGCCCTCCGGTCGGAAGCGCATCAGCAGGACGAGCGTGAGACCGAAGGCGAAGAGCTGGAAGTCGCCGAGGAACTGGAGCTTGGCGGGGATCAGGTAGAGCAGGGCGGCGCCGACGAGGGGGCCGCTGATGGTGCCCATGCCGCCGAGGACGACCGCTGCGAGGAGGAAGGCCGAGTTGGGCGGGACCACGTGGGCGAACTGGTACTGCTCGGGTGTCACGGTGTAGGTGACGTGGGCCTGGACGGTTCCGGCGAGTCCGGCGAGGGCGGCGCCGAGGGCGAAGGCGATGAGTTTGACGCGGAAGCCGTTGATGCCCATGGCTTCGGCGGCGGTCTCGTCCTCGCGGATGGCGACCCAGGCGCGGCCGATGCGGGAGTCGGCGCTGCGTCGGAAGACGATCACCACGACGAGGGTGATCAGCAGCATCAGCAGGAAGTAGTTGGCGAAGCGGGCGATGGTGAAGCCCGCGATGCTGTGTTCGGCGCCGAAGTCGAAGCCCAGGATGTTGAGGTTGGGGATTGAGGAGATGCCGTTGGAGCCGTTGGTGATGTCGGGTCCGGAGGTGCCGTCCATGTTGAGGACGGTGATGCGGAAGATCTCACCGAAGCCGAGGGTGACGATGGCGAGGTAGTCGCCGCGCAGTCGCAGGGTGGGCGCGCCGATGACGACGCCGAAGATCATGGCGACGGCGGCGCCGAGGAGTGCGGAGAGCCAGAACGGCAGGTGCACGTCGAAGGGTGAGGATGGTGAGCCGGAGACCATGGCGGCGGTGTAGGCGCCGACGCCGAGGAAGGCGACGTAGCCGAGGTCGAGGAGTCCGGCGAGGCCGACGACGATGTTCAGGCCCAGGGCGACGGTGGCGAAGATGAGGATGTAGACGCCGATGGTGGCGTACTGGTCGTCGGACTGGGTGAACGGGAAGGCGGCGGCTGCGACGAAGGCGCCGATCATCGTCACGTTGCGGTGCTTGGCGGTGATGGCCGAGATGCGGCTGAGGAGTCCGGCCTTGGCGATGGCGGCGAAGCCGAAGCCCGCGGTGATGAGGAAGCCGACGAAGAGTTCGTCGTATTCGGTGCCGATGCCGTAGGTGAAGACGGTGAGGCCGATGGCCAGGGTGGCGACGATGACGAGGATCTCGGCGTAGGGGGGCAGTGTGCGCGTGGGTGCCGTGGTGGGTCCGGTGGCGAAGGCGGCGCGCAGGCTGTTGAGGTTCTGCCGGGTGGTGTGCCGGAACTGTTCCCAGGCGGTGTCGTCGGGGTCGGACGGTTCGGGGGCGGGCCGCTCGTAGGGCAGTGCCAGTGCGCCGAGGACGGCGGCGAGGGTGCTGGCCGCGACGACGTAGCCGCCGGGTTCGAGGTTGACGGTTCCGCCGAGGTCGATGGTGATGGCCAGGACGGTGTACCAGGCGGTGGCGAAGGTGCCGAGCGCGGTGAGTTTGAGGGCGCTGTCGGCACCGGCGGGGACGAGCCAGCGCAGGCCGCGGACGTCGTAGGAGGCGAGGCCGAACACGGTGGTGAGCAGGCCGCCGATGAGGACGAGGACCTGGAGTCCGCCGGGGTAGCCGTAGACGGTGAGGTCGCCGGGGAATTCGGAGGTCCAGGTCCAGGCGAGGAAGGTGGAGATGATCGTCAGGGCGCTGGCGCCGACGGCCAGGGCGCGGCCGATGTGTGGCGGGAGGGCGATGAGTCCCGTGTTCCGGCCGGTGTCGGTCTTGTGCGGGGTCTGCGGTGGTGTGGTCTGTGTGGTCATCGGTCTCACGCCCTGTCCGCGACGCGCTCACCCAGCAGGCCTTGGGGCCGCAGGAGGAGCACAAGGATGAGGAGTACGAAGGCCCAGACGTTGGCCCAGGACTGGCTGCCGAACTGGTCCATGCCGGGGATGTCGGAGATGTAGGCGGTGGAGAGGGACTCGGCGACGCCGAGGACGAGGCCGCCGAGCATGGCTCCGTAGATGTTGCCGATGCCGCCGAGGACGGCTGCGGTGAAGGCCTTCAGACCGAGGATGAAGCCCATGCGGAATTGCACTTCGCCGTACTTGAGTCCGTAGGCGACGGCGCCGACGGCGGCGAAGACGGCGCCGAGGGCGAAGGCGACCACGATGATGCGGTCGGTGTTGATGCCCATCAGTTTGGCGGTGTCGGGGTCCTGCGCGGTGGCCTGCATGCCGCGGCCGGTGCGGGTCTTCATGACGAAGTAGGCGAGGAAGGCCATGCTGATGGGGGCGGCGACGATCAGGAAGATGTCGCCGGTCTGGATGGTGACGTTGCCGATCTCGAAGGGTCCGCCGTCGATGTGCGGGAAGGTGATCGCGGATCGGGCGTCGGGGTACCAGACCCATACGGCCTGCTGGAGTGCCAGGGAGAGGCCGATGGCGGTGATGAGGGGGGCGAGGCGTGGTGCGCCTCGTAGGGGGCGGTAGGCGAACCGTTCCGCTCCCACGGCGACGAGGACGGAGACGATGACGCCTCCGATGAGCATGAGGGGGAGTGCGACCCACATGGACGTGCCGTCGGGCAGTACATACAGGTAGACGGTGAGCGCGCCGAAGCCGCCCACCATGAAGATCTCGCCGTGGGCGAAGTTGATGAGCTGGACGATACCATAGACCATCGTGTAGCCGATGGCGACCAGCCCGTACATGGATCCCAGTAGCAGGCCGTTGACCAGCTGCTGCGGCAGTTCGTTCACCGCATGTCCTCCGAGACGTGTCGATGATTCGACGGAAGTGGCCGGATGTGAGTGCGCGCGGGGCGCCAGTGGTGCAGCGCCCCGCGCGGCTCAGGGGATGGGTGCGGCTGGGCTCAGCCTTCGTAGGTGCCGGACTTGGCGGCCTTCCAGTCGCCGCCTTCGACGGAGTAGACGGTGAGCTGCTTGTTGGTGGCGTCACCGAACTCGTCGAAGGAGACCTTGCCGGTCACACCGTCGAACGAGACGTTCTGCATGGCGGCGGTGATCTTTTCGCGGGCGTCGTCGGGGAGTTCGCCGTTGTTGTCGTCGACGACCTTCTTGACGGCCTCGATGATCGCCCAGGCCGAGTCGTAGGAGTAGCCGCCGTAGGCCTCGTAGGCCTCCTTGTAGCCCTCGGTCTTGTAGTTGGAGACGAACTCCTGGGCGGAGGGCAGTTCCTCGACGGGGGCGCCGACGGAGGTGGCGAGGTCGCCGGTGCCGCTGGCGCCGGCGAGCTTGATGAAGTCGGCGCTGTAGATGCCGTCACCGCCGACGAGCGGGATCTTGGCGCCCGCGGCCTTGATCTGCTTGCTGAGCGGGCCGGCCTGCGGGTACTCGCCGCCGTAGTAGACGACGTCGGCGCCGGAGCTCTTGACCTTGGTGGCGACGGAGGAGAAGTCCTTCGTCTCGGGGTCGATGTGCTCGGTGCCGACGATCTTGCCGCCGAGCTTCTCGAACTCGGCGGAGAAGGTGGCGGCGAGGCCGGCGCCGTAGGTCTTCTTGTCGTCGATGACGAAGACCTTCTTCTTCTTGGCGTCGTTGAAGACGTACTGCGCGGCGAACGGGCCCTGGATGGCGTCCGTGGTCGCGGTGCGGAAGTACGACTTGTAGGTGCGGGCCTTGTTGGTCTGCCAGTCCTGGCCCTGGGTGAGGGCGGGGTTGGTGTTGGCGGGCGAGACCTGGACCAGCTTGGCGTCGTCGAAGACCTTCTGCATGGACTCGGCGACGGAGGAGTTCAGCGGGCCGACGACGCCGAGGACGTCGTCGTTGGCGACCAGCTTGGTGGCGTTCTGCTGGCCGGAGGCCGGCTGTGCCTGGTCGTCGAGCGCCTGTATCTCGAAGGTGACGCCCTCGACGTACTTCTCCTTGTTGGCCGTCTTGGCCGCGAGGTCGACGGAGTTCTTGATGCCCAGGCCCAGCGCGGAGAGGTCGCCGGTCAGCGGGGCGTCGACGCCGATGATGACCTTGGTGCCGCCGCTGCCGGAGTCCGAGCCGCCGTCGTCGTCGCGCGAGCCGCAGGCGGTGAGGGTGAGTGCTCCCGCCGCCAGCGCGGCGGTGATGGCGATGAGCGAACGTTGACGCACGATCAGTCAGTCCTTTCCCTGGCACGGCCCTTCCCCCTGGAAGCGACCGAGTCGAGCGCTGGGCCGAAGTGACAATCCGACGGCGCGGTGACTGGCGGTGACTCTAAGCGTGTGAGGGGAACGTGGAGGAGTACCTGACCAAGGCTGTGACGCTCTTGTTATGACACGACGTAATGCAGAGCGGTACTGAGTGGGTGGAACCGCGGAATTCCGGCCGATTCGCCCTGTCCGAATAGTGAGAACTCCCAGGCCCCGCCGGGGAAGTTCAGGGGTCTCGGCGGTTTTGGTGATTACCGAGAACTGTTGCTGCAGGCTACCTCCAGGGCCTCCGAGAGGTGCTGTGCGTAGCGTGCTCCCAGGATGAAACTGTGGGTTTGTATTGCACGCGTATTACGTAGAGTTACATCCAGGAAAGGGAGTCCGGCGTTCCTCGGTACTTTTTCGCATTCCGTCACCCGCATCGTGATAGCGATCTTGCGGGACGAACCGGCTTCTGTCCGAAAAGGTGCCCGGGGTATCGAGGTCACGGCGAGACCGGCGTACGGCTGGTCGATCCGGGTCACGGTGACCGGCGGGCCGGACAGCACGCTCACCACCACCTCGAAGCGGAAGCCCGCCGACGGGTCGGTGCCCTCGGTGGTCGTCTCGTTCAGATAGACCAGGTCGACGACCTGGGACGGGTACGGCGGGGCGGTCACGAGAGGTGCGGGGGAGGGGAGCGCGGGGGTGGGCGACGGCTGTGGCCGGGTGGCGTGGAGGTAGCCGCCGCCCGCGAGCAGCGCGGCGGCGGTCAGGGCCGCGAGGAGGGCGCGGCGGCGCCGGTCGGGCAGCCGCTGCAGTGCCGACGGCCGCCGTGGCCGCGGCGGGGCGGGTTCTTGTACGTGGGTGCCCTCGCCGGGCTCGACGGGGCCGACGCCGCTCACTGCCACGGGCCGTCGCTCGGGCCGCCGGTGCGGTACCAGTCCACGCAGCCCGCGCGGGCCCGGCGCTCGATCAGCGCGTCGGCGGCCTGCGCGCCGTGGCGCCGCTTCTCGGCGCGGGCGGCGTCCACGACCTCGCGCAGGATCTCGTACTGCCCGTTCGACAGGCCCATGGACTGGTAGTCGCCGTAGGTTCCGCTGTCCAGGACCTCGCGGGACCAGTGGGAGACGAGGCGGGTGCACAGGTCTTCGGGGGGTGTGGGGGTGGGGGACGGTGCGGCGCTGGTGCCCGCCGACGTCGGCGGTGAGTCAGCGGTGCCGCATCCCGTGGACAGCAGGGTCAGTAACAGCGCCGCCGCCCCCGTCCGGAGGGCCCCTTCCGTTGCCATGCCCCGACGCTACGGCGTACAGGGGGAGTTGGGCCAGGGGTCGGGGTGGTTGCCGGGCGGGGGCGGTCTCTTGGGGCGGGGTGGTCTCCTTGGGTGGGGGTGGCCTCTTGGGGCGGGGTGTTCTTCGTGGGCGGGGGTGGTCTCTTTGGGTGGGGGTGGTCTCTTTGGGTGGGCTCAGGTGGCCGTGCCGCCGCTGAAGCGTTCCGTGTCGCCGCGGTTGACGTCGCGCAGCATGCAGGTCAGCCGGGCGCTGCACACCCGGCGCCCCTCCTCGTCGCTGATCACGATCTCGTACGTCGCCGTGGAGCGGCCCCGGTGCAGGGGCGTGGCCACGCCGGTCACCAGGCCGGAGCGGGCGCCGCGGTGGTGGGTGCAGTTCAGGTCGACGCCGACGGCGATCTTCGAGGTGCCGCCGTGCAGCATGGACCCGATGGACCCGAGGGTCTCGGCGAGCACGGCGGAGGCGCCGCCGTGCAGCAGGCCGTACGGCTGGGTGTTGCCCTCCACCGGCATGGTGCCGACGACACGGTCCGCCGAGGCCTCCAGGATCTGCACGCCCATCCGGGTGCCGAGGTGACCGGCCGAGAAGAGGGCCTGGAGGTCGACGCCGAGCGCGGCGTATTCGTCGATGACTTCCTTCGGGAACTTCACGTGCTGCTGCTCGCCCATGGGGCCGCGCTCCGTTCGTCGTCTGTCGGGTCGGGTGACTCACCCTGCTGAGCAAACGCTCAGTCGGTGGCCGATTGTTCCAGACGGACCACGACGGATTTGCTGGCCGGGGTGTTGCTGGTGTCCGCGGTGGCGTCCAGCGGGACCAGGACGTTGGTTTCGGGGTAGTAGGCGGCGGCGCAGCCCCGGGCGGTCGGGTAGTGCACGACCCGGAATCCGGGCGCCCGGCGCTCGACGCCGTCGCGCCACTCGCTGACCAGGTCGACGTACGACCCGTCGGCGATCTTCAGGGCGTGGGCGTCCTCCGGGTTGACCAGCACCACCCGACGGCCGCCGGTGATGCCGCGGTAGCGGTCGTCGAGGCCGTAGATGGTGGTGTTGTACTGGTCGTGCGAGCGCAGCGTCTGCAACAGCAGCCGCCCCTCGGGCAGTTCGGGGTACTCGACGGGCGCGGCCGTGAAGTTGGCCTTGCCGGTGGCGGTCGGGAAGCGGCGCTCGTCGCGGGCGGCGTGCGGCAGGACGAAGCCGCCGGGCCGGGCCACGCGCGCGTTGAAGTCCTCGAAACCGGGGACCACGCGCGCGATGCGGTCCCGGATGGTCGCGTAGTCCTTCTCGAACTCCTCCCAGGGGACGACGCTGTCCGCGCCGAGCACCCGGCGGGCCAGGCGGCACACGATCGCCGGTTCCGACAGCAGGTGCGGGCCCGCCGGGTCCAGTCGGCCGCGGGAGGCGTGCACCATGCCCATGGAGTCCTCGACGGTGACGAACTGCTCGCCGCCGCCCTGGAGGTCGCGCTCGGTGCGGCCCAGGGTGGGCAGGATCAGGGCGCGCGCGCCGGTGACGGCGTGGCTGCGGTTGAGCTTCGTCGACACGTGCACGGTCAGCCGCGCGCGCCGCATGGCGGCCTCGGTGACGTCGGTGTCGGGGGAGGCGGAGACGAAGTTGCCGCCCATGGCGAAGAAGACCTTCGCCTCGCCGTCGCGCAGGGCGCGGATCGCGCGTACGACGTCGTAGCCGTGCTCGCGTGGGGGAGTGAAGCCGAACTCCCGCTCCAGGGCGTCGAGGAAGGCGGGGGCGGGGCGTTCGAAGATGCCCATGGTGCGGTCGCCCTGCACGTTCGAGTGGCCGCGCACCGGGCAGACCCCGGCGCCGGGGCGGCCGATGTTGCCGCGCAGCAGCAGGAAGTTGACCACCTCGCGGATGGTGGGCACGGCGTGCTTGTGCTGGGTGAGGCCCATGGCCCAGCACACGATCGTGCGCTCCGAGGCGAGGACCATGTCCAGGGCGCGGCGGATCTCCTGCTCGGTCAGGCCGGTGGCGGTGCGGGTCGCCTCCCAGTCGGCGGCGCGGGCGGCCTCGGTGAACTCCTCGTAGCCATGGGTGTGTTCGCGGACGAAGTCCTCGTCGACGGCGCCCTCGGTGTCGAGGATCAGCTTGTTGAGGAGGCGGAAGAGGGCCTGGTCGCCGCCGATGCGGATCTGGAGGAAGAGGTCGGTGAGCGCGGCCCCGGTGGTGAGGCCCTTGGCGGTCTGCGGGTTCTTGAAGCGTTCCAGGCCCGCCTCGGGCAGCGGGTTGACGGTGATGATCCTGGCGCCGTTGGCCTTGGCCCGCTCCAGGGCGGCGAGCATGCGGGGGTGGTTGGTGCCCGGGTTCTGACCGGCGACGATGATCAGGTCCGCCTGGTGGAGGTCCTCCAGCAGGACGCTGCCCTTGCCGATGCCGATGGTCTCCGTCAGTGCCGAGCCCGACGACTCGTGGCACATGTTGGAGCAGTCCGGCAGGTTGTTGGTGCCCAGTTCGCGGGCGAAAAGCTGGTAAAGGAACGCCGCCTCGTTGCTGGTGCGGCCCGAGGTGTAGAAGACGGCCTCGTCGGGGGAGCCGAGGGCGGTGATCTCCTCGGCGATGATGTCGAAGGCGCGCGCCCAGGAGACCGGCTCGTAGTGGTCACCCCCTTCGGGGAGGTACATGGGGTGCGTCAGCCTGCCCTGCTGGCCGAGCCAGTAGCCGCTGCGGTCCGCGAGGTCGGCGACGGGGTGCGCGGCGAAGAACTCCGGGGTGACCCGGCGCAGGGTGGCCTCCTCCGCGACCGCCTTCGCGCCGTTCTCACAGAACTCGAACGTGTGCCGGTGGTCGCCCTCCGGCCAGGCGCAGCCGGGGCAGTCGAAGCCTTCCTTCTGGTTGACCCGCAGCAGGGTCAGCGCCGTGCGCTTCACGCCCATCTGCCGCTGGGCGACGCGCAGGGAGTGCCCGATGGCCGTGGCCCCGGCCACCGCGTGCCGGGGGGCACTGACCTCCGGCGCGTCCTGGACGGGATCACCCTGGGGCGGCTTCGTGGCCATCGCACGCTCTCCTTTGACTGCGCGGCTGTGTGCACGGCACGTGACTGCGTGTACTGCATCTGTGAGGTACGTCTCCGATCCTCGCACGGCGGACCGACAGCGGGACCGGCCGGGACGCACGCCCGGCGCCAGCAAAGCTTGCGGGTGCCGCCGGGCCGGGGTGCGGGTGGGGCCGACTGTCAGTGGGGCGTGGCAGGATCGGGGACGTGGCAGAGACAGCATCGAAGAAGACCGACAACACCTCCGGCGGTGAGCGTCCCCGGCTGATGCTCATGGACGGGCACTCGCTGGCGTACCGCGCGTTCTTCGCGCTGCCCGCGGAGAACTTCACGACCGCGACGGGCCAGCCGACGAACGCGATCTACGGCTTCGCGTCGATGCTCGCCAACACCCTGCGTGACGAGGCTCCGACGCACTTCGCGGTGGCCTTCGACGTCTCCCGCAAGACGTGGCGCTCGGAGGAGTTCACCGAGTACAAGGCGAACCGCTCCAAGACCCCCGACGAGTTCAAGGGCCAGGTCGAGCTGATCTGCGAGCTGCTCGACGCGATGCACGCGCAGCGCTTCGCGGTCGACGGCTTCGAGGCCGACGACGTGATCGCCACCCTCGCCACCCAGGCCGAGGCCGCCGGTTTCGAGGTGCTGATCGTCACCGGCGACCGGGACTCCTTCCAGCTGGTCAGCGAGCACACGACCGTGCTGTATCCCACGAAGGGCGTCTCGGAGCTGACCCGGTTCACCCCGGAAAAGGTTCTCGAGAAGTACGGCTTGACGCCCACGCAGTACCCCGACTTCGCCGCCCTGCGCGGTGACCCCTCCGACAACCTGCCCGGCATCCCCGGCGTCGGGGAGAAGACGGCCGCGAAGTGGATCAACCAGTTCGGTTCGTTCGCCGAGCTGGTCGAGCGGGCCGAGGAGGTCAAGGGCAAGGCCGGGCAGAACCTGCGCGACCACCTGGAGTCGGTCAAGCTCAACCGCCGCCTCACCGAGCTGGAGCGGCAGGTGGAGCTGGACCGGGGCGTCACCGACCTGGGCAGGGCGCCGTACGACCGCAAGGCCGTCGCGATGATCCTGGACACCCTGGAGATCAGGAACCCCTCGCTGCGCGAGCGCCTGTTCGCCGTCGACCCCGGCGCGGAGGAGGCCGAGCCGACGCCGGTCGCCGCGGACGGCGTCGAGCTGGACGGCAGAGTGCTCGGCACCGGCGAGCTGGCCCCCTGGCTGACCGAGCACGGCGCGGAGGCCCTCGGCGTCGCCACCGTCGACACCTGGGCGCTCGGCAACGGCTCCGTGGCCGAGGTGGCGCTGGCCGCCGCGGGCGGTGCCGCCGCCTGGTTCGACCCGGCCCAGCTGGACGAGGCCGACGAGCGGGCCTGGGCCGCCTGGCTGGCCGACGCGGGCCGCCCGAAGGTCTTCCACAACGCCAAGGGCGCGATGCGGGTCTTCCCCGAGCACGGCTGGACGGTCGAGGGCGTCACCATGGACACCGCGCTCGCCGCCTACCTCGTCAAGCCGGGCCGCCGCTCCTTCGACCTGGACGCGCTGTCCCTGGAGTACCTGCACCGCGAGCTGGCGCCTGCCGCCGCGGCCGACGGCCAGCTCGCCTTCGGCACGGACGACGGCGCCGAGGCCGAGGCGCTGATGGTGCAGGCCCGCGCGATCCTCGACCTGGGCCAGGCATTCGAGGGCCGCCTCGAGGAGGTCGGCGCCGCCGATCTGCTGCGCGACATGGAGCTGCCCACCTCGGCGCTGCTGGCCCGGATGGAGCGGCACGGCATCGCGGCCGACCGGGCGCACCTGGAGGCCATGGAGCAGATGTTCGCGGGCGCCGTCCAGCAGGCGGTGAAGGAGGCCCACGCGGCGGCCGGGCACGAGTTCAACCTGGGCTCGCCCAAGCAGCTCCAGGAGGTCCTCTTCGGTGAACTGGCGCTGCCCAAGACCAAGAAGACCAAGACCGGATACACCACCGACGCCGACGCGCTCGCCTGGCTCGCCACGCAGACCGACAACGAGCTGCCGGTGATCATGCTCCGCCACCGTGAGCAGGCGAAGCTGCGCGTCACCGTCGAGGGCCTGATCAAGACGGTCGCCGCGGACGGCCGCATCCACACCACGTTCAACCAGACGGTCGCCGCGACCGGCCGCCTGTCGTCCACCGACCCGAACCTGCAGAACATCCCGGTGCGCACGGACGAGGGCCGGGCGATCCGCCGCGGCTTCGTCGTCGGTGAGGGCTTCGAGTCGCTGATGACCGCCGACTACAGCCAGATCGAGCTGCGGGTGATGGCCCACCTGTCCGAGGACGCGGGCCTGATCGAGGCGTTCACCTCCGGTGAGGACCTGCACACCACCGCCGCCGCCCAGGTGTTCTCCGTGGCGCCCGCCGCGGTCGACGCGGAGATGCGCCGCAAGATCAAGGCGATGTCGTACGGCCTGGCGTACGGGCTGTCGGCCTTCGGCCTGTCCCAGCAGCTGAGCATCGAGGCGGCTGAGGCCCGCGCCCTGATGGACGCCTACTTCGAGCGCTTCGGCGGCGTACGGGACTATCTGCGCCGGGCGGTCGACGAGGCGCGGGCGACGGGGTACACGGCGACCCTGTTCGGGCGCCGCCGCTACCTCCCGGACCTCAACAGCGACAACCGCCAGCGCCGCGAGGCCGCCGAGCGGATGGCACTCAACGCGCCCATCCAGGGCACCGCGGCCGACATCGTCAAGATCGCCATGCTCAATGTCGACCTGGCGCTGCGCGAGGCGAAGCTGAAGTCCCGCATGCTCCTTCAGGTGCACGACGAAATCGTCCTGGAGATCGCCCCCGGCGAACGCGAGGCCGCGGAGGAACTCGTCCGCCACGAGATGGCCACGGCGGTGCGGCTGCGCGCCCCGCTGGATGTCTCGGTGGGCGTGGGCCCGGACTGGGAGTCGGCGGCGCACTGACGCCGGTGGCCAAGGGGCCTCGCGTATCCGCGCGAGGCCCCCGCCCGGGCGTCCGGCACCCCTCCGGCCCCCGAAAGGGCGTCACTCAGGTGGCCCCCGCGGACGGGCCCCCGCCGCCCCGGGCCCGTAAGGATGCCGCCATGGGTATACGCATGCTCAGCCGCAAGGCGGCCCCCGCGCCGCTTCCGCCGGTACCGGCCTGCGCGGTCGGCGCGAGCACCGCCCGCATCCCCACCGATGCGGCCACGGCCTTCCGCCACACCGCGCCGGATCTCTGGCACCGGCTCGCGCACCGCACCGGCCGGGAGGCGCGGGACGTACGACAAGAACGACGAGAACGGCAAGAACGGCAAGAACGGCAAGCGCAGCAAGCACGGAAAGTACGGAAAGTGCGGGAAGAAGGGGACAGGCCCCCCGTACCACCCCGGCGGCCCTGGGCCGATCTGGCCCGCGGCTACCTCGCCCTCCTCCTCACCCTGCTGCCGAGGCCCCATGCCACCACCCCCACCGTCACCGTCTTCGTGGCGACAAACCCGGTCACGCCGGACCCCGCGAACTGACCCGGCACCGCCGCCCCAACGGGATGTGGCCAACCGGTGAAAACCGGACGTGAACGCCTCCCGGCGCGCGGGAAGTTGTCGTAGGGTCGCCTGGGTCGACAAGAGCTACCGGGCAGAAGCCACTGGGCGATCACAGACGAACGGGCGCTCGGACGTCCAGGGGAGGGGTTCACTCTATGGGGCCGCAATTCGGCAGGAGGCTGCGCAAGACGGCGGCGACGACCGCCGTCGCCGCCGCAGCGGTCGCCGCACTGTCCGCATCCCAGGCTCCGGGAGTGACCACCGACGGGGACGGCAGACAGTCCACCACCGGCGCGCAGCCCACCCCGGACGGCTACGCGGAGGACAGCGCGACCGGCAACTCGCCGTACTACACCGACCTTCCGCCGCTGAACAGCCCCACCCCGTCGCCGAGCAACGGCACCACCCCGCCCGTCACGGGTGAGTCCGAGGCGGGCATACCCGCGACCGTCCTCGACGCCTACAAGAAGGCCGCCGCCAAGCTGCGCGACGCGAAGCCCGGCTGCAACATGCCCTGGGAACTGCTCGCCGCCATCGGCAAGGTGGAGTCCGGACACGCCCGCGGCGGCAACGTCGCCGCGAACGGCACCACCCTCAGCCCCATCCTCGGCCCGCAGCTCAACGGCAACGGCTTCGCGAACATCAGCGACACCGACAACGGCCTCTACGACGGCGACAGCGCGTACGACCGCGCGGTGGGCCCCATGCAGTTCATCCCGTCCACCTGGGCGTGGGCGGGCCGCGACGGCAACGGCGACGGGGTCGAGGACCCCAACAACGTCTACGACGCCGCACTCGCCGCCGGGCACTACCTGTGCCGGTTCGGCTGGGACCTGTCCACGCGGGCCGACCTCGACAGCGCGATCCTCAGCTACAACAACTCACGGGACTACCTGAACACGGTCCTGTCGTGGCTGGAGTACTACCGCAAGGGCACCCACGAGGTCCCGGACGGCACCGGCACCCTGCCCGCCAACCGCAGCGACGACCCGGCCGGGGCCAGCCCCACCCCCACCCCGCCCCCGTCCTCGCCGGACCGCGGGAGCGAGTCGCCGAAGCCCAGCACACCCCCCTCCGGCGGCGGCTCGACCCCGCCCCCGACGACCCCGCCGCCCAGCACCACCCCGCCGACCACTCCGCCGACGCCCACCGACACCGTCCACCACCTGGAGGACGCGGGCACCGCGAAGCTCACCGCCATGGCGGGCGACCCCTTCGGCGAGCGGATACGCACCCGCACGGAGACCAAGGACGGCACCGCCGTCGGCAAGGTCCGGGTCCGCTTCACGATCACCGGCTCCACCGACGCCACCTTCTCCACCGGCGAGACCGTCGCCACGGTCGTCACCAGCAGCGCCGGTGTCGCCGTCGCCCCCGCGCTCCAGGCGGGCGAGGAGACCGGCGACTTCACCGTCCGCGCCGCCGTCGTCGGCCGGACGCTCCCCGGCCTCGACTACACCGCCACCGTCACCGCCCGCGCCGCCGACACCCTCACCCGCGTCGGCGAGACCGCGCTGACCTGCGTGACGGGCGGCGAGTTCGCCGAGCAGGTGCAGGTGAAGGCCGCGTACAACGGCGCCGTCGCGGACGGGGTGGCGGCCACCGCGACCCTGATCAAGTCGGCGGACGACTCGACGGCCAACGACAAGGGCCCCTACTTCAAGAACGCCGACGGCACCGCCGTACGCGCCCTGAGCGGCCTGAAGACCGACGCCAACGGACTGCTGACGCTGCCGACGCTGTACGCGGACGACACCGCGGGCACCTATCTGCTGCGCATCACCACCACCGGCGGCGCGACGCTGACCCTCGAACTGACCGTGACGGCCCCCGAGCCGTCCCCGACGCCGAGCGAGTCCACCAGCGCGTCGGCCAGCCCCTCGGCCTCACCGACCGCGTAACCCCGCCGAGCACCCGGCACGGGGCGCCCCTCCGCCGAGCGGACGGGCGCCCTTCGCCGTGCGCACGACGTGTTCTCATCTCGCCCGCCCGTTGCTACGGTGCCGAAGACCTGACGATGTGTCAGCTGACGTCCGTGGGGAGTCCCGTATGCGCGCCCTGATCGCCGCCGCCACCGGCCTCGCCCTCGCGTTCGCCCTGGTCCTCACCCTCACCGCCCTTGGCTCACCCACGGGCGAGACATCCCCCAAGCCCTTGCTGACGACGGTGCCCGCACATCCGTGACCACCCTGGGAGGGAGGCGGAGATGCGCCGCAAGACCGCCCTGATCCTGCTCGCCCTCGCCGTGTTCTGCGCGGCGCTGTCCCCCCTGCTGCGCTGGTACGCCTTCCCGCGCCTCGCCAAGATCCCGCCCAGCCAGTACCAGGACATGGTCCTGGAGGCCCGGAACGCCACCCTCCTCGACTACGGCACCATGCGCGCCCGCGAGGTCCCCAAGGTCACCATCGTGCAGACACTGCGCGGTGACGTGGAGGCCTCCGAGCGGATCGAACGGACGGCGGGCCGGGACGTCGTCGTCTGGGACGGCCTGTCCTACGTCCAGGGCCCCGACGGCAAGATGGTCTCCAAGATTCCCGAGCGCTACATCTTCGACGCCCACACCCAGGAGCCCGTCCACGCCACCGGCGAGATGGTCGACGGCGACCCGGTCCGCCGCGAGGGCATCGAGTTCAAGTGGCCGTTCCTGACGGAGAAACGGGACTACGAGTACTTCGACGCCCAGGCCCGCGTCACGGCCCCCATCCACTACCGGGGCACCCAGGACTTCCGCGGCGTCGAGGTCTACTACTTCGAGCAGACCATCCCCTGGACCAAGGTGCCCTTCCCCAAGGAGATGCCCGTCGACGGGATCACTCCCGAGTCCGTCGCCGAGACCGGCACCACCCGCTGGTACACCACCGTCCGCAGGTTCTGGGTCGAACCGCTCACCGGCGCGCCCGTCTACGGCGAGGAGATCCACAAGGAGGAACTGCGCGGCGGCACCCTCCTCGGCGGCCGGGAGAAGGTCACCGCGTTCTCCGGCCATGTGAAGATGCGCGAGGACTACATCCGGCACACCGTGGACCTGGTCAAGTCCAACCGCACCCTGGTCCTGCTGATGACGTCCTACCTCCCCTGGGGCCTGCTGACCCTGGGCGTCGTGCTGCTGGCCCTCTCCCTCTACCTGGAGGCGCGGGGCCGCCACCCCGGCGAACCGCCCGCCCGGCAGCCCGCGGAACCGGAACCCGTCACCGCCTGAGCCGCGCGTTGGTGTGCCGGGTCGGCTCGGCGGTGGCCGGGTCCTCCGGCCACGGATGCTTCGGGTACCGGCCCCGCAGCTCCGCCCGTACGCCCTTGTAGCCCTCCCGCCAGAACGACGCCAGGTCAGCCGTGACAGCCGCCGGACGCCCGGCCGGGGACAGCAGATGGACGAGCACCGGCACCCCCGCCACGACGGGCGACCGCTGGAGCCCGAACATCTCCTGCAACTTCACCGCGAGGACCGGCTGTTCGGGATGGGAGTAGTCGATCCGGATTCTGGACCCACTCGGTACGGTGATCCGCTCGGGAGCGAGTTCATCGAGCCGCGCCGCTTCCCCCGTCGCCCACGGCAGCAACCGCGCCAGCCCCTCCCCGGCATCGATCCGCCCAAGATCCGCCCGCCGCCGAGCCCGCCCCAACTCCGGCTCCAACCACTCCGCCACGCGCGCGTGCAGCACGTCATCGGAGACATCCGGCCAGGGCGCCCCGAGGTGCCGCCGCAGAAAGGCGAGCCGCTGCCGCAGCAAACCCGCCTCAGCCGACCACCGCAACAGACCGAACCCTTCCCGCCGCAGCCCTTCGAGGAGCGCCTCGCGTACGAGGACAGGATCGGCGTCCCGCAACGGTCGCACCGCCAGCTCCACCGCCCCGAGCCGCTCCACGCGCCGCGCGACGACGTCCCCTCCGGCCCAGCGCACCTCGTCCCGCTCGTCCAGCAGGGCCCCGGCCGCGTACCGGGCGACCTCCTCGTCCACCACGGCGGCGAGCCGCACACGCGCGTGCGCCTTCCCCAGCGGCCGGTCGGCCACGGCGACCGCGACCCAGGACGCACTCCGCAGCCCGGTGCCCTCCCCGACCTCGGCGCGAGTACCGGAGACCATCAGATAGGAACCGCCGTCCATCCGGGCCACCCGCTCGGGAAAGGCCAGAGCGACGACGATCCCGACGCGACCGTCCTCACCGGCGTCCGCCGCCGCAGCGGGCGTGTGCGCGGAGTCCACGGCAGCCACCGGCGACGGGCCGCCCGCATTCCCGCCGGAGGCCCCCTCATTCCCGCCGGAGGCCCCCTCGGCGGCGGCCCGCAGCCGACGTACCTCCGCCCGCCACCGCGCCGCGTAGGCGTCACCCCCGCGCCGGGCGGCGCGCAACGCGGCGGCGAGGTCGTCGCCGTACTCGCGGGGCGGCTCCTCACTCAGCAGGGCCACGACCTCGGCAGTCCGCTCGGCGCCCACCAGGGGAGCCGCGTCCAGCAGGGCCCGGCCCAGCCGGGGGTGCAGTCCCAGTCGCGCCAGCCGCGCGCCCCGCTCCGTGGCCCGCCCGGCGGGGTCCACCGCGCCCACCGCCGTGAGGGCGGCCCGCGCCGCCGCCATCGCGCCGCCCGGGGGCGGGTCCAGGAGTGCCAGCCCGGAGGCCTCGGGATCGCCCCAGCAGGCCGCCTGGAGCGCGAACGCCGTCAGGTCGGCCACTTCGATCTCCGGCGCGGGAAACCGCGGCAGACGCGCGTCCTCAGCCTCAGCCCAGCACCGGTACACCGCCCCCGGCGCCTCACGCCCCGCCCGCCCGGCCCGCTGCCGCCCCGCCGCCTGTGAGGCCCGTACCGTCGTCAGCGCGCTCAGCCCGCGCGCGTGGTCCACGCGCGGCTCACGCGCCAGCCCCGAGTCGACGACCACCCGCACGCCCGGAACGGTCAGCGACGACTCCGCGACCGCGGTCGCCAGCACCACCCGGCGCCGGGCCCCCGGCGCCAGCACCGCGTCCTGCACGGAGGCCGGAGCCCGCCCGTGCACCTGGAGGACGTCCACCCCGTCCAGACCGCCGAGCCGCCCGGCGACCCGCGCGATCTCGCCCACGCCCGGCAGGAAGCACAGGACGTCCCCCGGCCGCTCGGCCAGCGCCCGCCGCACCACCGACGCCACATGCGCCAGCAGCGCCGGATCGACCCGCATGCCGTGCGGCGGCCGCACCGCACGCGCGGGCGGCGCCCACACCACCTCCACCGGGTGCGAGACCCCCTCGGCCTCGACCACCGGAGCGTCCCCCAGCAGCCGCGCCCAGCCCTGCGCGTCGGTCGTCGCCGACGCCGCCACCAGCCGCAGCTCCGGCCGCAGCGTCTGCCGTACGTCCCACAGGAAGGCCGCCACGGTGTCCGCGTCCAGATGCCGCTCGTGGCACTCGTCGAGCACCACCACGTCGACCCCGGCCAGCTCCTGGTCCCGTTGGATCCGCTGGAGCAGCACACCCGTCGTGACGACCTCCACGCGCGCGTGGCGCCCGACGACCCGCTCCCCGCGCACCGTGTAGCCGACGCTCTCGCCGACCTTCTCGCCCAGCAGCCACGCCATCCGCCGCGCCGCCGCCCGCGCCGCGATCCGCCGTGGCTCGGCCACCACCACCCGCCGCGCGGGCCCCTCGCCCAGCAGCCCGGCCAGCGCCAGCGGCACCAGCGTGGTCTTGCCGGTGCCCGGCGGCGCGACGAGCACGGCGGTGCCGGGGCCGTCCAGGGCGTCGGTCAGACCGGGCAGGGCGGCCCGTACGGGAAGGGCGTGCAGAGCGTCGTAGCGGATCACGCACTCAGTCTCGTACGCACACGAAGATCGCCGTCCCCGGGATCAGATTCCCGCGCAGCGGGGACCAGCCGCCCCACTCCGAGGAGTTCCACGCGGGCCACTCCGGCTCCACCAGGTCCACCAGATGGAAGCCCCCGGCCACGACGTCCCGGACGCGGTCGCCGATCGTCCGGTGGTGTTCGACGTACACCGCGCGGCCCGCCTCGTCCTGCTCGACGTAGGGCGTGCGGTCGAAGTAGGAGGCGGAGACGGACAGGCCCTCCGGACCCGGCTCGTCCGGGAACGCCCAGCGGATCGGATGCGTCACCGAGAACACGAACCGCCCGCCCGGCCGCAGTACCCGTCGCACCTCGCGCAGCACCAGCACCGGGTCGGCCACGAAGGGCAGCGCGCCGTAGGCCGAGCAGGCCAGGTCGAAGGAGGCGTCCGCGAAGGGCAGGGCGGTGGCGTCGGCGCACACCAGCGGGAACGTTCCGCCGATGCGCAGCGCGTGCTGGAGCTGGCGGTGGGAGAGGTCGAGGGCGACCGGACGGGCACCCTGCGCGGCCAGCCAGCGCGAGCACTGCGCCGCGCCGGAGCCGATCTCCAGGACCGCCTTGCCCGCCAGCTCCTGCGCCGGGCCGAGCAGCTCCGCCTCCACCTCGTCGAGCCCTTCGGGGCCCCATACGAAGCGGTCGTCGCCGAGGAACGTGCCGTGCTCGATCTGGTACTCGTCCGCGTTGCGGTCCCACCAGCCGCGGTTGGCGCGGGAACTCTCCGCGACACCCGCGGCACGCCGGGTGGCCTCCGGCTCGGCGGCGGTCTCCGCCGCGGTGCCGGTCGCTGTCTTGGACGTCACGGACTCTTGGATGATCGGCTCCCTCGTCGTACTCTTCCGTCCAGCCCGTTCCGGCGGTGTCACGCGGGGGACCCAGCGGGGCGCAGTGCGGCCCGCGTGGCCTCGGTGGACGGCTCTCGTGCCGGTTATGCGGCGATCCGCCCCGGGTGGGCGGCTTCGCGCATTGACCCTGCCCGGCCGCCCCCGTATGCTACAAGTTGCGCTGCGGGCCTGCGCACCTCAGACGTAGCAGGCTGCGCTCGCATCTGTTGTATGTCCCCTCGGTTGTCGAGGCGCCATCACTAGTTTCTGGTGAGGCGCTTCCTTGGCTGTCCGGCTTCATCAGAGCGAAACGGGCTCCCGGCGCAAGCAGTACCTACGACTTCAATGTCCGTACCGGAGCCCTTTCCCACATGACGAGCAGCACCGAGACCACCGCCACCACCCCGCAGGTAGCGGTCAACGACATCGGTAACGAGGAAGCTTTCCTCGCCGCGATCGACGAGACGATCAAGTACTTCAACGACGGCGACATCGTCGACGGCGTCATCGTGAAGGTCGACCGGGACGAGGTCCTGCTCGACATCGGTTACAAGACCGAAGGCGTTATCCCGAGCCGCGAGCTCTCGATCAAGCACGACGTCGACCCCAACGAGGTCGTCGCCGTCGGTGACGAGATCGAGGCCCTTGTTCTCCAGAAGGAGGACAAGGAAGGCCGCCTGATCCTCTCGAAGAAGCGCGCCCAGTACGAGCGTGCCTGGGGCACCATCGAGAAGATCAAGGAAGAGGACGGGATCGTCACCGGTACCGTCATCGAGGTCGTCAAGGGTGGTCTCATCCTCGACATCGGCCTCCGTGGCTTCCTCCCGGCCTCCCTGGTCGAGATGCGCCGCGTTCGCGACCTCCAGCCCTACGTGGGCAAGGAGCTCGAGGCCAAGATCATCGAGCTGGACAAGAACCGCAACAACGTGGTCCTGTCCCGCCGTGCCTGGCTGGAGCAGACCCAGTCCGAGGTCCGCCAGACGTTCCTCACGACCCTCCAGAAGGGTCAGGTCCGTTCCGGTGTGGTCTCCTCGATCGTCAACTTCGGTGCCTTCGTGGACCTGGGTGGCGTCGACGGTCTGGTCCACGTCTCCGAGCTGTCCTGGAAGCACATCGACCACCCCTCCGAGGTCGTCGAGGTCGGCCAGGAGGTCACGGTCGAGGTCCTCGACGTCGACATGGACCGCGAGCGCGTCTCCCTGTCGCTGAAGGCGACCCAGGAAGACCCGTGGCAGCAGTTCGCCCGCACCCACCAGATCGGCCAGGTCGTGCCCGGCAAGGTCACGAAGCTGGTTCCGTTCGGTGCGTTCGTCCGCGTGGACGAGGGCATCGAGGGTCTGGTCCACATCTCCGAGCTGGCCGAGCGCCACGTGGAGATCCCGGAGCAGGTCGTCCAGGTCAACGACGAGATCTTCGTCAAGGTCATCGACATCGACCTCGAGCGCCGTCGCATCAGCCTCTCGCTGAAGCAGGCCAACGAGTCCTTCGGTGCCGACCCGGCGTCGGTCGAGTTCGACCCGACCCTGTACGGCATGGCCGCGTCCTACGACGACCAGGGCAACTACATCTACCCCGAGGGCTTCGACCCCGAGACCAACGACTGGCTCGAGGGCTACGAGAAGCAGCGCGAGGAGTGGGAGCGCCAGTACGCCGAGGCGCAGTCCCGCTTCGAGCAGCACCAGCAGCAGGTCATCAAGTCCCGCGAGGCGGACGCCCAGGCCGCTGCCGAGGGTGGCGAGGCCGCCGCTCCGGCCGCGTCCGGTGGTGGCTCGTACTCGTCCGAGGGCAGCGACAACTCCGGCGCCCTGGCGTCGGACGAGGCGCTGGCCGCGCTGCGCGAGAAGCTGGCTGGCGGCCAGAGCTGAACGCTCGCCGCTGAGGCTTAGCAGTTGGCCAAGGGGCCGTACCTTTCGGGGTGCGGCCCCTTGGCCGTGCCCTCTGGCGGTTGTCGGTCGTCCGCGGGCCGTCCCCGGCTGATCCCGCAGTTCCCCGCGCCCCTTTGGGCGTTGTCGTCGATCTCGGGAATGAGCACGGGTCGCGCCTCGTTGTTGACTGTGAACACGAGGAGGAGCGGTCACCGTGCTTGATCCGCAGGGTTTGTACACGTGGGAGCCGAAGGGCCTGGCCGTCGTCGACATGGCGCTGGCCCAGGAATCGGCCGGTCTTGTCATGCTCTACCACTTCGACGGATACATCGACGCGGGCGAGACCGGCGACCAGATCGTCGACGGCCTGCTCGACTCGCTGCCCCACCAGGTCGTCGCCCGCTTCGACCACGACCGGCTCGTGGACTACCGCGCCCGGCGCCCGCTGCTGACGTTCCGGCGGGACCGCTGGACGTCGTTCGAGGAGCCCACGCTCGCGGTGCGGCTCGTCCAGGACGCCACCGGAGCCCCCTTCCTGCTGCTGTCCGGCCCCGAGCCGGACGTGGAGTGGGAGAGGTTCGCCGCGGCCGTCGAGCAGATCGTGGAGCGGCTCGGCGTGCGTCTCGCCGTGAACTTCCACGGCATCCCCATGGGCGTCCCGCACACCCGCCCCGTGGGCCTCACCCCGCACGGCAACCGCACCGACCTGGTCCCCGGCCACCGCAGCCCCTTCGAGGAGGCCCAGGTGCCCGGCAGCGCCGAGGCGCTCGTCGAGTACCGCCTGATGGAAGCGGGCCACGACGTCCTCGGCGTCGCCGCGCACGTACCGCACTACATCGCCCGCTCCGGCTACCCGGACGCGGCCCTGACCGTCCTGGAGGCCATCACGGCCGCCACCGGACTGGTCCTCCCCGGCATCGCGCACGCCCTGCGCACCGACGCCTACCGCACCCAGACGGAGATCGAACGCCAGATCCGCGAGGGCGACGACGAGCTGACCGCCCTGGTCCAGGGCCTTGAGCACCAGTACGACGCCGTGGCGGGCGCCGAGTCCCGGGGCAACATGCTGGCCGAGCCGGTCGAGATCCCGTCGGCCGACGAGATCGGGCAGGAGTTCGAGCGGTTCCTGGCGGAGCGCGAGGGCGACAACTAGGGCCGCCCGTCCGCCGGTCCGGGGTGTGCCTCCCGGCTGTCGGTGGCAGGGCCTAAGCTGCCGTTCATGCTGAAAGTGGGCTTGACCGGAGGGATCGGCGCGGGCAAGAGCGAGGTGTCGCGGCTGCTCGTGGAGTGCGGCGCCGTGCTCATCGACGCGGACCGGATCGCGCGCGAGGTCGTCGCGCCCGGCACTCCCGGCCTCGACGAGGTTGTACGGGCCTTCGGCGAGGAGGTGCTCGCCGAGGACGGCAGCCTCGACCGGCCCAAGCTGGGCTCGATCGTCTTCGCTGACCCCGACCGGCTCGCGGTGCTGAACTCGATCGTGCACCCGTTGGTCGGCGCCCGTTCCAAGGAGTTGGAGTCCGCTGCCGCCGAGGACGCCGTCGTCGTCCACGACGTGCCGCTCCTCACGGAGAACGGCCTCGCCCCGCTGTACGACCTCGTGGTGGTCGTCGACGCCAGCCCCGAGACCCAGCTCGACCGGCTCGTCCGGCTGCGCGGGATGACCGAGGACGACGCCCGCGCGCGGATGGCCGCCCAGGCGACGCGGGAACAGCGCCTGAAGATCGCGGACATCGTGATCGACAACGACGTTCCGCTCGCGGATCTGCAACGGCGGGTGAAGGACGTATGGGCCGATCTCGTCCACAGGGCACAGGCGTCCCGCGCGCCGCGCCAGGAATAACGGAGCGTGGTGCGGGCGTTGAACCCGGTCAGTGAGGGAAGGACTTTGCTGTGCCCGACACCAGCGGTTCGACCGGACGTACTCCGGAGACGCATGTCATCGACTACCGCGCCGCCGAGCAACTGCTCGCCGCGCGGGACCCGCGGGGCGCGGTGAAGCTGCTCGACGAGGTCATCGCCGCTCACCCGGAGAACACCGCCGCACGGCTGCTGCGTGCGCGCGCCTTCTTCGCCGCGGCGCAACTGCGGCCCGCGGAACTCGAGTTCAGCGTGGTCCTGGAGCGAGAGCCGGACAACGCCTACGCGCACTTCGCGCTCGCCCGCACGTATGAGCGTCAGGGGCGCCCTGACCAGGCCATACGCCACTTCCGGCTGGCTGCCGCGCTGGATCCGAAGCCGCAGTACCTGAAGGCGGCGCGGTTCGACTCCTGACCCCGGTGAGGCCCGGTCCTGGCGCTGCGGGGCCCGGTCTTGGCGCTGCGGTGCCTGCTTCTGTGCCTCCGTGGTGCCTGCTTCTGTGCCTCCGCGGTGCCTGCTTCTGTGCCTCCGCGGTGCCTGCTCCTGACCCTCCGCGGTGCCTGCTCCTGACCCTCCGCGGTGCCTGCTCCTGACCCTCGTGGTGCTCGCACACCACCTCCGTCACTCGAACGGGTGAAGTGGGGGCGGGTGGGAACGGCTGTGCGGAGGCGGGCCGTTGGACGGGCATGGAGCTGAAGATGCGGGCGGGACATCAAGGGACGGGACCCGGGGCCATCACCCCGGACGGCTGCGCGGTGGAGCTGTATGCACGACTGTCCATCGGGACGGAGCCGGACATCATCGCCGCAGCGGTACCACCGGGCGCGCACATCCTCGAACTGGGCAGTGGAGTGGGCCGGATGACCCATCCCCTGCTGGAGCGCGGTTTCACGGTCACCGCGGTGGACGAATCCCCGGAGATGCTCGACCGAGTGCGCGGCGCGCGCACGATATGCGGCCCCATCGAGGACCTCGACCTGGGCGAGACGTTCGACGTCGTGCTGCTCGCCTCGTTCCTCGTGCACACCGGGGACCCCGAGGTGCGGCGCGGGCTGCTGCGCACCTGTGTGCGGCATGTCGCCGACGGCGGCTGTGTGCTCATCCAGCGGGAGGGCGCGGACTACCACAGCGATCTCCCGCGTGAGCGGGTCGACCCCAGCGGCTACACCGTGCGGATCCTGTCGTCCGAGCCGGTCGGGGACGGGGTGAACTCGGTGCACGCGGAGTATGTGTTCCCGGACGCGATATGGACGCAGACCTTCCGGGCGCGACCGCTGACGAAGGACCAGTTCGAGCAGGCCTTGGGCGAGGCAGGGCTGACGGTCGACAGATATCTGACGGAGGACGGGATCTGGGTGAGGGCGCGGGCGATGAGTTCGTGACCGCTCCGGGGTTTACCTCTGTGACGCACGACGGACCACGCACCACCCCTCACACAGGAGACCCCGATGGCCGAGACCACCGCATCCGTTGCTTCCGCCGCCTCCCTCACCTCCGCCTCGACCGGCACGGTCATCGGAGAGTCCGCGACCGCCCGTGGCCGACGCGCCCGTATCGCACTGCGCGCGCTCCAGGTGCTGCTCGCGCTGTTCTTCGCGGTCGCGAGCGCGCTGCCCAAGCTGATCGCGCACTCGTCGGCCATGGAGACCTTCGACGACATCGGCTGGGGCGGCGCGGGGATGTACACCATCGGCGTCCTCGAACTGGCGGGAGCCGCCGCGCTGTTGATACCAGCGCTTCAGTCGGTGTCGGCGATGGCGCTGAGCGCGCTGATGGTGGGCGCGTTCATCGTCCAGCTCACCGTCTTCGACGGGCAGTACGCGGCGACACCGCTGATCCTGATCGTGCCACTCGCCCTCATAGCCTGGGCGCGGCGTTCCCACAACGCGGAGCTGCTGCGGCTACTGCGCCGAGCCTGAGGTCACCGTCCGCCTGACCCACCGGTGCCGGGCGGCTTCGGGGGACCGCCGAGGCCGCGCAGCGCGCGCAGGCGTTCCAGCTCGCGGCGGTCGCGCTTGGTCGGGCGGCCGGTGCCACGGTCGCGGATGCCGGGCGGGGCGACGGCCTCGCGGGGCGGGGGCGGCGGGCTGTTGTCGACATAGCACTGGACGGCCACCGGGGCGCCGACGCGCTTGCGGATCAGGCGCCTGACGACGACGATCCGCTCTCGGCCCTCATGCCGCAGGCGCACCTCGTCGCCGACGCGTACGGAGTGGGCGGGCTTGACCCGCTCGCCGTTCACCCGGACATGGCCGCCCTTGCAGGCGGCGGCGCCGATGGAGCGGGTCTTCACCAGACGTACGGACCAGATCCAGCTGTCGATGCGCACGCTCTCACCGCTCTGTGGCCCGGCGGCCTTGGCGGCGGTGACCGCGGCGGCGTCCTTGGGGTCGGTGCTCGGCGCCGTGGCGCCCTCGCCAGGCGTGCCCTCCGCGCTCTGCGTGTGCGGTGCGCTGTGCGTGTCCTTCGGATCCTGGTGGTCCGCAACCTCGGAAGCCATGGGTCGACCTTAGCTCCCTGGAGGGGAGGGGGCGGCCGGGTTTTCTGGGTGGGGCCTGGTGAGACGTGGCTCTACGGTTGAGCCATGGACAGCGGCACCAGCAGTGGCCTCGCGGGGCTGGACGAGCGCATCGCCGGATGCCGGGCCTGTCCTCGCCTGGTGGACTGGCGTGAGGAGGTGGCCCGCACCAAGCGGGCGGCGTTCGCGGACTGGACGTACTGGGGGCGGCCGGTCCCCGGCTTCGGCCCGGCGGACGCCCGGCTGCTGATCGTCGGTCTGGCACCGGCGGCGCACGGGGGCAACCGCACGGGGCGGATGTTCACCGGCGACCGGTCCGGGGACGTGCTGTACCGGGCGCTGTACGACGTGGGGCTGGCCTCGCGGCCCGCGTCCGTGAGCGTCGGGGACGGTCTGGAGCTGTACGGCGTGCGGGTCACCTCGCCCGTGCACTGCGCGCCGCCCGCCAACAAGCCGACGCCCGAGGAACGGGACACCTGTCGCCCTTGGCTGGTGCGGGAGCTGCGGCTGCTGCGGCCGACGCTGCGGGCGGTGGTCGTCCTCGGGGCCTTCGGCTGGCAGGCCGCGCTGCCCGCGTTCGCGACGGCGGGGTGGACGGTGCCGAGACCGCGACCGGCGTTCGCGCACGGAGCGCGGGTGCGGCTGGACGCCCTCGACGCTCCTGATGCCCTTGGCGGTCCCGATGCCCCTGGCGGTCCCTATGCCCCCGGCGGTCCCGATGCCTCTGGCGGCCTTGATGTTCCAGGCACCCCCGACAGGCATAGTGGCATCGACGTCTTCGGCTGTTTCCACGTGAGCCAGCGCAACACCTTCACCGGTCGGCTCACCCCGGAGATGCTGCGGGACGTACTGCGCGACGCGGCCGGTGCGGCGGGCCTAATAGGGCTGCGGGCGCCCGGAGACGGGGGCTAGGGTCACGGGATGCCCCTCTACCCACAGATCGAACCGTACGAGCACGGCATGCTGGATGTCGGCGACGGCAACCGTGTGTACTGGGAGACCTGCGGGAACCCGCGCGGGAAGCCCGCGGTGGTGCTGCACGGCGGGCCGGGTTCCCACGCCAACGCGTACTTCCCGAGACTCTTCGACCCCGCGGCGTACCGGATCGTGCTGTTGGATCAGCGTGGGTGCGGGCGTTCCACACCGTCGGCGAGTGCGTACGAGACGGACATGAGCGTCAACACCACGGCGCATCTGATCGCCGACCTGGAGCTGCTGCGGCGGCACCTGGGGATCGGGCGGTGGCTGGTGTGGGGAGTGTCGTGGGGGTCGGTGCTCGGGCTGCGGTATGCGCAGACGCACCCCGGGTCGGTGTCGGAGCTGGTGCTGACCGGCGTGGCGACCGGCTCGAACGCCGAGGTCGCGCTGTTGACCAGGGGACTGGGGAAGCTCTATCCGGAGGCCTTCGAGAAGTTCCTCGCCGGGCTTCCGGAGGGCGAGCGGGAGGGGAATCTCGCCGCCGCCTACAACCGGCTGCTGGAATCGCCCGACCCCGGCGTGCGGGAGCGGGCGGCGCGGGCCTGGACGGACTGGGAGACGGCGGCGGCTGCCCTGCCGCCGCGTTCGGTGCCGCGTTACGAGGACCCGGAGTTCCGTATGCGCTTCGCCCGCACGGTCACGCACTACTGGGGCAACGACCACTTCCTGGGCGAGGACAACGACGACGGCGTGGTGCTGCGCGACGCCCATCTGCTGAAGGACATCCCCGGCACCCTGGTCCAGGGCGGCCTGGACTTCGGCAACCTCCTCGGCATCGTCTGGCGGCTCCACCACGCCTGGCCCGGCAGTGAGCTGGTGATGGTGGACGAGGTGGGACACGACGCGGGAGCGCCGGGAATGGGGGACGCGCTGGTGGCGGCGACGGACAAGTACGCCCGAGCCTGAGCGCCGGGTCAGCCCCTCAGGGCCGCCACACGTACCGCACGTCCGGCTCCCGCTCCTCGTTGCCGCGGCCGTCGGTGCGCTCCACGGCGACGAACCCGTGCCGCTCGTAGAAGCGGTGGGCGGGCTTGTTGACTTCGAAGGTCCACAGGGCGAGACCCTCCGGACGGCGTTCCTTGGCCAGGGCGACGAACCGGTCACCGATGCCGAGCCCGCGCCAGTCCGGGTCGAGGTAGAGCTGCGAGAGAAAGCCCCCGTCGAGCACCATCACCCCCACGACCCCCACCCCGGCCTGCGCCACCCAGGTCTCACGCAGCGGCACCACCACCTCCCGGAAGTAGGCGCGCACCTCGTCGTCGGTACGCGGCCGTACGACCGTGGGCAGCGCGGCGGCGAAGGAACGCAGCCATACGTCGGCCGCGGCGGCGGCATCGCGGGCGGTGGCCCGGCGCAGGCCGACCACGGGGCGGGAGGTCAGGACCCTTCCCCCTCGGGCACGACGGCCGTGGCCGTGATCTCGACCAGTTGCCCGGTGTACCCGAGGCAGGCCACGCCGAGCAGGGTCGAGGAGTGCGGCCCGACGCTCAGCCCCGACGCCTCGACGACGTCCCAGACGGCGGAGAGCACGGCGGGTTCCGTACTGACGACGTACACCTCGGTGGACACGACATGCGACAGGTCGCTGCCCACCGCGCGCAGTTGCTCCTCCAGATTGGCGACCACCTGCTCCGCCTGCCGTACGGCGTCCCCAGGGCCGACGAGCTTCCCGTCCGCGTCCAGCGGCACCGACCCGGCGAGGAAGGCCAGCTTGGTACCGGCCTCCACGACGGAGGCGTGGGAGTAGGTGGGGGGAGGGAAGAGGGTGGGGACGGTGACCCGGTGGATCATGGGGCAACTCCTTCTCCTTCATGGAGGGACAACCCGCCGATCAAACAAGATGGCGGCGGCCCACGCATCCGTATTTCATGAGGCCATGCAGCCCATGCAGCCTGTGCAGCCCGTGCAGTCCGTGCAGCCCATGCGGTCCATGCAGCCCATGGACCCGCGGAGCGAAGAAGCCGAGTTCCTCCGTGCCGTCACCGACCGTCTCGCCGCGCTTCCCGGAGTGCGGGGTGTCACCCTCGGTGGCTCGCGTGCGCAGGGGACCCATGGGCCGGACAGTGACTGGGACATGGCGGTGTACTACCGAGGGGCCTTCGACCCCGACGACCTGCGTGCCGTCGGCTGGGACGGTGAGGTGTCGGAGGTTGGCGCGTGGGGCGGTGGGGTGTTCAACGGTGGGGCCTGGTTGAGCATCGAAGGGCGCCGCGTGGACGTTCATTACCGGGATCTCGATGTGGTGGAGCGGGTGAGGGCGGACGCGGAGGAGGGGCGGTTCGGGGTGGAGCCGCTGATGTTCCACCTGGCGGGGATTCCGACGTACCTGCTGGTCGCCGAGTTGGCGATCAACCAGGTGCTGCGCGGTGAGCTGCCCCGCCCGGAGGGGTATCCGGACGCCCTGCGCAGGACCGCGCCCGAACGCTGGTACGGCACGGCGACCGCGACCCTCGCCTACGCCAAGGCGGGCCATGCCCCCAGGGGCGCCGTGACCCAGGTCGCCGGGGCCGTCGCGCTCGCCGCGACGCAGACGGCGCACGCGGTGCTGGCGGCGCGCGGGGAGTGGGTCACCAATGAGAAGGGGCTGATCGCGCGGGCCGGGCTGGGGGACGTGGACGAGTTGGTGGGGCGGCTGACGGCGGACCCTGACGCGCTGGTCGGCGCGGTCCGGCAGGCCGAGGCGCTGCTCGCTCGGGTGTACGAGGTCTGAGGGAACAACGTCCTTGTGGGGTACGGGCGTTGGGCTACTGTGGAGCGTGCGACGGTAGCCGAAGGCGTCGCGGGTTCCGGTGGTACGACATCTCGGGGGAACTCATCATGAGCCGCCAGCACCTCACCGCGCGATGAGTGATGTGGAACGCCCCGGGCGGGACCACGGGCAACGGGCCGACCTGTGGGGCAGGGCCTCGGACAGCGCCCACGTGTACCAGGCCAGGGGCAGCCAGTACATCTCGCACGTGCACCTCCATGGATCCGCCTCCGCGGGCGTCGCACCGGTCGAACCCGGGATACGCGGTGAAGCCCTGGAGCGCACCCAGCAGCGCGTCAACCTGCTGATCCAGGCCCTGAGCCTGACGGAGGCCGAGTGGCAGGCTCGCTGCGCCGAACTGGAGGCGCAGGCCCGGCGGGCGAGGGCGGAAGGGCGCGCGGAGGCGCTGGCCGAGACGCAGGAGCAACTGCACGCGGCGGAGCTGCGCGTGATGAAGGCCCAGCGGATGATGCGGGAAGCGGTGCGTGAGCGGGAGAAGGCCGAGGAACTGCTCACCCAGGCGCGGGAGGAACTCGCCCAGCGGCGGCGTGCCGAGGAGCGGCGTGCCGCGGCAGCCGCCGCCGACCGGGCCGCACAGGCGCCCCGTCCCGCCCGCCCGGACGAGGAAGGCGAGCAGTTCGCCTACTTCCTGGAGCGGGCCGAGGCGGAACTGGGCGCCGTAAGGGACGATCTGAGGCTGCTAGGGGAGGGGATGACCCCGAAGGTGATCGCGGGGGAGCGGATACGGCAGCAACAGCGGCCCGCCGATGTGGTCGTGGTCCCCAAGGCGCGCCCGTCGACCGCCCCGCGGCGGCGGAAGATCCCGGCCGAGCCACCCCGGCGGCTGCTGCTCGGCGTGCTGTGGTCGCTGTGCGCCGTCCCGCCCGTGGTGCCGATGCTCGTCGTCACGGCGAACCGGGCCGCCTACGCGTCGGACGTGAGCCTGGGCGCGGGAGTCGCGTTCACCGTCGCGGTGGTCGTCCTGGGAGCGGTGGTGTACCTGCTCACCGTGGGTCTGGTGGGCAACTTGGCCGAGGGGGTGGTGACCAGGGCGTCGGAGCAGATGCCCGCGGACCTGGCCATCGGAGCCATGCTCGTCGGCTCCCTCGCGCTGCTCGTGGCCGGATTCTTCACCCCCCTCACCTCGCCCGGCCCCGCCGGTCAGTGGGGCAAGGCCCTCGCGTCCGCCGCCGGGCTGGGGTGACCCGCCCACGGGGCCCGTCACATCCCGGCAACACGCCCGTTCCATCCTCTCCAGGAATCCCGCTTACCCTGGATCACACAGCCCACAGCCCGGCCACCGTCGTCCGAAGGCGCATCCGCCCTCGACCGACAGGAGCCTTCTTGCCGCGCCGTGTGAAGTCCGTACCGCCCCCGCTCCCCCTGTGGCTGTCCCACGCCCTGCGCACCCAGCGCGGCCCCGTGCCCTGGAGCGCCGTGATCCGGGGCGCGCTGGCGGCCGGGCCGTTGGCGCTGGTGGCCGTGGTGGCGGGGAGGCCCTCGGTCGGGGTCGTGGCGGCGATCGCCGCGATGCTGGCCGGGATCAACGACCGGCCCGGTGGGCGGCGGGTCTCCGTGCGGCGGATCGGGGTGCCCGCCGTCGCCGGAGCGGTCGGGATGTTCGCCGGGACCGTGGCCGGGGAGCACCTCGGGGCCGTCGCGCTGGTGGCGGTGTTCACCGTGCTCGGGCTGGTCGCCGGTGGGGTGAGTGCCGTGGGGCCCGTCGCCTCGGGGGCCGGGACGCAGTTGCTGGTCGCCTCGGCCGTCGGGGCGGGGATGCCGTTGCCCGAGACCGGGTGGGTGCGGGCGCTCGCCTTCCTCGCCGGGGCCGGGTGGCTGCTCGCCCTGCGGGTGGTGCTGCCCTCGCCCGGTTCGTTCGGGGCGGGAGCCGGTGACTACCGGTTCGACGGGGAGCGGGACGCCGTGGCCGCCGTGTACGACGCCATCGCCGCGCTGCTGGACGCCGTAGGGACCGAGCGGGCTCTGGGGCGGCGGGCCGCGTTGACCGCCGCGCTCGATCAGGCGCAGGACGTCCTCGCCGGGCCCCGGCTGCGGCGGTACGCCAGCTCCGCGGCCGAGCGGCGGCTGCACGCGCAGTACGCCGCCGCGCTGCCGCTCGCCGAGGCCGCGACCGCGCTGGCCTGGGCGGGGGACGCCGTGTCCGCGCGGGCCGGTGAGGGGCCCCGGCGCCTGGCCGCCGCCGTGCGCGGGGGCGGGCACACCGGGCCGCTGCCCGCGCCCTGCCGGTCGGTGCCCGCGCTGCGCGCGCTCGACGACGCGCTGTTGCACGCCGCGGAGGCGTTCGACCAGCCGGACGGGGGCGACCTGCACACCCGGCGGCGGAGCGGCCGGGAGCTGGCGCGGATCGTGTTCGGGGACGGAGGGCGCGAGTACGGGTTCCGGGTCGCCCTGTCCTTCGGGGCCAGCGGTGCTGTCGCGCAGGCGCTGCACCACACCCACTGGTACTGGCTGCCCGCCACCGCTGTGTTCCTGGTCAAGCCCGACCTCGGCCCGCTGGTCTCGCGCGTGCTGAGCCGGGCCGCGGGGACCGTGCTCGGCGCGCTGCTGTTCGCCGTCTGCGCGGCGGTGCTGCCGGACCCGGCCGGGCTGCTCGCGCTGGTCGCCCTCAGCGGTGCGCTGATACCGGTCGCCACCCGGCACTTCGCCGCCCAGACCGCCGTCGTCACCGTGCTGGTCCTGGCGCTCGTCATGGTCGGCGGGGAGCCGCAGGCCTCCGTCAGCCGGATCGGGGAGACGCTGCTGGCCTGCGCGATCGTGCTGATCGTGGGGCATCTGCCGGTGCCGGGGCGGCGGGGCGGGACCGTGCACGCCCGGCTCGCGGCGGCGGGCGGCGCCGCGTACGCCTATCTCGCGCACGTCATGGACCAGCCCGACGACCGGGCCCGCCGCTGGATACTGCGCCGCGAGGCCTACCGCGCCCTCGCCGAGGCCCGTACCGCGATCGCGCTGGCCGCCGCCGAACTGCCCGCGCTCGCCCGGCACACCGAGGGCACCGACCGGGTCGCGGTGCTGCTGGAGCGGCTCGTCGACACGACCACCGCCTGCGCCGTGCACCTCGACGACACCGGGCGGCTCACGCCCCGGCACCTCGAACGCCTGGACGAGCTGCTGACCGAGCTGGCCGGGCAGCCGGGAATGCCCGCGACCGTCGGCCCGCCGGGACCTCACCGTCGTACGTTGAGCGCATGACGTCTTCTCGCGCCGATCTCCTCATCAGTGGCTGCGCCGTCCTGGTCCCCGACGAACGGGAACTCATCGGGTTCCGGGAGGACTCCGCGATCGTCGTGCGGGGTGGGGTGGTGGAGGCCGTCGTCGATGCCGCTGACGCCGGGGAGCTGGCCGCCGTCGAGCGGATCGACGCGCGCGGGCAGGTCGCCATGCCCGGGTTCGTCAACTGCCACACCCACGCGCCCATGGTCGCGCTGCGCGGGGTCGCGGAGGACCTGCCGACCGAGGAGTGGTTCAACGACGTCGTCTGGCCGATCGAGTCCAATCTGACGCCCACGGACGTCGCGTTGGGCGCGCGGCTGGCCTGCGCCGAGATGATCCGAGGTGGCGTGACCTGTTTCGCGGACCACTACTTCGCCATGGACGCGGTCGCCGCCGTCGTCGCGGAGTGCGGGATGCGTGCCCATCTGGGCGAGGCGTTCTTCTCCTCGCAGGGGCGCGAAGGGCGCGAGCGGTCGCTGGAGTTCGCGCTACGGCAGCGGGGGGCGGCCGACGGCCGGATCACCACCGCGCTCGCCCCGCACGCCCCCTACACCGTGGACGACGCCGACCTCGCCGCGACCGCCGCCCTCGCCCATGAGCACGGGCTGCCCGTGCATCTGCACGCCGCCGAGAACCGCGACCAGACCGAAGCCAGCCTCGCCCGCCACGGCCGTACGCCCATCGAGGTGCTGGCACGGACCGGACTGCTCGACACCGAGGTGCTCATCGCCCATGGCACCGGGATCGACGTCGACCGTGACCTGCCGGTCCTTGAGCGGGCGAGCGGGCGGGTGGCGGTGGCGACCGCGCCGCGCGGCTATCTGAAGTTCGGCTGGCCGGGTACGACACCTGTGCGCGCGCTGAACGCGATCGGGGTGCCGGTCGGGCTCGCCACCGACGGGGCCGCCTCCAACAACTCCCTGGACGTGTGGGAGTCGATGGCGCTCACCTCCCTGGTGCAGAAGTCGGTCGAGGGCGACCCACGGTGGCTCACCGCGCGGCAGGCGCTGCACCACGCCACCGTGCAGAGCGCCCGCGCGGTCGGGCTCGGCGACACCGTCGGCCGGATCGCGCCGGGGTCGCGGGCCGACCTCGTCCTCGTCGACCTCAGCGGCCCGCACACCCAGCCCGTGCACGACCTCGCCGCGACCCTGGTGCACAGCGCCCGCGCCTTTGACGTACGCACCACGATCGTCGACGGTCGGATCCTGATGCACGACCGCGAACTGCGCACCCTGGACGTACCGTCGATCGTCCGGGAACTGGGGGAGCGGCTGCCCGCGCTGCTCGACCGGAGCCATGCGCGGCGGATTCAGAGGTACGACACGTAGCGGTACGCGAGTGCGGTGAAGAATCTTCGCGCGGCAGCGATGAGTTCCGCCCCGCCCTCCGGTCACCAACCGCAACGGGACCGTTGCACGGGAGGGCACATGTCGTTGCCGGAGATCGTCTCGCGCGCTCAGTGGCGCAGGGCGCGTGAGGAACTGCTGGTCAGGGAGAAGGCGGCCACACGCGCGCGGGACGCGCTCAACGCCGAACGGCGCCGTCTGCCGATGGTGGAGGTCGAGGAGGAGTACGTCTTCGAGGGCGGCGACGGCAAGGGCACCCTCCTGGACCTCTTCGAAGGGCGGCGGCAACTCGTCGTCCACCACTTCATGTTCGCGCCCGACTGGGCCGCGGGCTGCCGCAGCTGCTCGGCGTTCCTGGACCAGATCGGCCATCTCGCCCATCTGCACGCGCGGGGCACGACGTTCGCGGCGGTGTCCAGGGCGCCGTACACGAAGATCCTGCCCTTCAAGGCGCGGATGGGCTGGACGGTGCCCTGGTACTCGTCGTACGGGAGTGACTTCAACCGTGACTTCGGGGTGACCCTGGAGCACGAGGGGGAGCCGGTCGAGCGGCCGGGGCTCAGCTGCTTCCTGCGGGACTTCGACCGGGTGTTCCACACCTACTCGACGTACGAACGCGGCCTGGACGGGCTCGGTTCCACCACCAGCCTCCTCGATCTGACCGCCCTGGGACGGCAGGAGGAGTGGGAGGAACCCCAGGGGCGCGCGTCGGCGTTCGGGGCGCCCGCGGGAAGTGAACGCATCCGTTATCACGACGAGTACGGGGAGTGAGGGGGAGCGACGGGCGAGTGAGGGGGGAGTGGCGGAGAGTGATCTTCTTCACGTTTTCGCGATGAACGTGTGTCGAGTACGTCTCAGTCACGCCACCCGGCGAGGCGTTCGGGCACCGGAAGGCGTTAACTCCTACGACAACTCCTGCGTCATACGGCAGTGAGTGCGACGCTTTCTGGAGGTGCAGGGTGGTGAACGGGCGAACAGTGCTCGAACGCTTTCCCGCGGGCGGGCCGAGAGGATCCTGGCCCGCGGAGGAGTTCGCGCACGCGCGGCGTCTGGAAGGGCTGCCCGCCGAGGTGGTCATGGACCTCGCCACGGACACGTTCCTGGTGATCGTGCGGGGCGGCGACGCCACCGACTGACGTGGGTCAGCTCGCCTCGGACGTGGGCAGCGGCTCGGCGGCCGTGGTGAACTGCCGCGCCTGGAGCGAGTACAGCTCCGCGTAGACCCCGCCCTTGGCCAGCAGTTCGTCGGGGGTTCCGGACTCCACCAGCCGCCCCCGGTCAAGCACGTACACCAGATCCGCGTGGCGTACGGACGCCAGCCGGTGCGTGATGAGGACGACCGTCTGGCCGGTCCCCGCGAGGGACCTGATCTTCTCGAAGACCTCCAGCTCGGCTCGGGCGTCCAGCGCCGCCGTCGGCTCGTCCACGATCAGGACGCTGCCCTGGCGGTAGGCCGCCCGCGCGATCCCCAGCCGCTGCCACTGCCCGCCCGACAGCGCGTGCCCGCCGCTGAAGTTGCGGGCCAGCAGGGTGTCCAGGCCGCGCGGCAGATCCGCGACGACGCCCTTGGCGCCCGCCTCCCGTACGGCGGCGGTCAGCCGGTCCTCGGTGAGCGGCGCCGAGGACCGTCCCACGGCCACGTTCACCCGCGCGGTGAACGGCCAGCGCTTGAAGTCCTGCGCCACCATCGCGATCCGCTCGGCCAGCCGGTGCCGGTCCGCGCCCGCCGCGTCGACGCCGTCCCACAGGATCCGGCCGCGGTCCGGGGTGTAGAGCCCGGCCAGCAGCTTGACCAGGGTGGTCTTGCCCGAGCCGTTCTCGCCGACCAGGGCGACGATCTTGCCGAGGGGGATGGTGAGGGTGACGTCGTCGAGGGCGGGGCGGCGGGGCTTTCCGGCGGTCCTGGTCTCCGGGGGCGCGGTCCCGTTCTCCGAGTGCGCGGCCCTGTTCTCCGAGTGCGCGGCCCTGTTCTCCGAGTGCGCGGCCCCGTTCCCCGGGGGCGCGGCCCCGTTCTCCGGGTGCTCACCCGGGTAGGTGAACGTGACGTTCTCGAAGCGGATCTCGCGCGGGGCGGCGGGCAGGGCCGTGCCGCCCGCCGGGATCAGCCGGGTCGCGGCCTCGGAGTGCAGCCGCTGGAGGTCGCCGACGAACAGCGCCTCCTCGTGCAGCGCGTTCACCTCGACCACGAGCGTGTCCAGGTTCGCCGAGCCGGTGCGGATCGCGATCACCGCCGTACCGGCGACGGACAGCGCCATCGAACCGGTCAGCAGCAGTCCGCCCAGCGTCGCGTACGTCGCCACGGTCGCCAGGCCCGTCCACAGGGCGGCGATGAGACCGGTGCGGGCGGCCAGCCGGGCGAGGCGGGCCTGCTCGGCCTCCGCCGTCTCGGACATCGCCCGGAAGTGCCGCAGCAGGAACGGGCCCACGCCGTGCACCCGGACCTCCGGCGCCGCCTCCGGCTCGATCAGCAGCGAGCCGAGCAGCCGCCCCGCCCGCTCGTGCTGCACCCACGCGTGGAACGACTCGTACCGGCGCCGTGCGATGGTCAGCGCGCTCCACGCGCTCGGGAGGGTCATCGTCACCAGCAGCGGCAGCAGCGCCGGGTGCAGCACGGTCAGTACGCTCGCCGCCGCGACCAGCGAGATCATCGCGTTCACCACGCGGGTGGCGTACGAGATCATGCGGCGGGCCGAGGCGGCGCCGTACTGCGCGGTGTCCAGCAGCTTGTGGAAGGCGTGGTCCTCGATCGCCGACAGCTCCACCGTCGCCGCCCGCTCCAGGTACTGCTCGGTGGCCACCCGCTCGACCTTGGGCTCCAGCCGCCCGGTGGCATACGTCGAGGCGGCGCGCAGCAGCGCCGAGAGCAGCGCCACGGCGGCGATCGTGGCCAGCGCCGGGGCCGCGTCGCGCAGCCGGTCCTCGATGGGGCCGCCCGCGAGCAGCCTGCCCAGGACGCTGTTCACCGCCAGGAGGCTCACCGCCTGGGCCGCACCCCGGCCGGTCTCGGCGGCGACCACGGTCCGGGTGGCCCGTGGGTCGGCCTGCCGGGCGAGCCGGAGGCTGGCGGTGAGCAGGGCGGGGAGCCTCGCGATCATGGCGCGGAAGTTCAGCTCCAGGAACGCGTCCGAGTGCTGGTTCCAGCCCATGTCGTAGCGGAGGGGGCCGCCGAAAAGCAGCCGCTCGGAGTCGGAGACGTGCGGTTGGTCCGGTCCGCCGTCGTCCTTCTTTCCTCCCACCGAGACCTCCCCCGCCTCCGCGCCGACCGTGGTGGACGGCCACTATCGCGGGGTGGGTCGGGGGGTGGGCAGGGCGCAGGGCGGGTGGGGGTGGGTGCGCGGGCGTGCGCCTGTCTGCGATTCCGGCTCTTACGGCCTTGATCGGTTCCTGGTCAGGCGGTGATCGGGTGGGACCAGGTCGGAGTGGCGCCGATGACCCTGCACAGGTTGAGGTAGAGGGGTATCGGCGGGGTGTACGGAACCGTGCCGTCCGGTCGGTGGATGAGATGCGTGACGTCCGGGACCAGGGCGTCGGTCACGTACTGGGCGGGGGCGGGCCAGTCCATGGCGTAGTCGGAGTCGGACGGCACGAGCAGCCACCAGTGCGCCCTGTCGGCGTACACGCACCCCACGCGCGGCAGCCGGGGCGTGATCAGCGGACCCAGGTGAGCGGGCACCGCCACCGCGTCACAGCCCAGGGGGGCCGTCATGCCGTCGGGCAGGGACAGCCGCCGGGGCGGTTCCGCGTCCGTGGTGTGCTGCCCGCGTCCGAGACGGACCAGCGTGTTCAGGCTCAGCACCGGGCTGCCGCCGGGGGCAGCCGTCATGGGCGGGGCCTTTCCGGGTGGGTGGGGTGTGGGTGGTGCGGGTGGTGGTGCTCGTGGTGCCCGTGGTGCGTGTGGTGGTGCACGGCGTGGTGGTGCTGGGGGTGGCTCGGGGCCGGGGGGATACCGGGGAGGAGCGGCCTGGCGGGCTCGGCGGCCGCCTGCCGGGGGGCGCTCTCGCCGTGGTGGGGCTCGCTCCCGGCGTGGTGGTGCGTACGGCGGTCTGGACGCGTCGCTCCGGGCGTTGCCCCGGTGTCGCTCTCGCCATGACGGGGCGCTGAGCGCCTGGGGGCGCTCTCGCCGTGGCGGGCGGAAGGTTCCGCCTCGTCCTCCTCGCCCGAGCCGCCGGACTCACCCGGCTTCGGGCGGGCGCTCCAGCCCAGGTCGCCGCGGGGCATGCCCGCCTCGGTCGCGGACGCGGCGTCGGCCGCCTCCGCACCCCGGGACAGCTCGGCCCAGACCAGCAGGCCAGGGCCGTGCTCCAGGGCGCCCCAGGCCCGGCACACCGCGTCGACGAGAAGCAGTCCCCTCCCGTGCTCCTCCTCGGGTCGGCTCGGTGACGGGTGGGGCTCTCCCGGTGCGCATCCCTCGTCACGCACGGCTATCCGCACCAGGTCGTCGCTGTCGTGCAGCTCGCACACCACGGTCGCGCTCGCGGTGTGCACGATCGCGTTGGTGACCAGCTCGGATACGACCAGTGCCGCCGTGTCGCAGGTGTCCTCGCACACGGACCAGCCGGTCAGCCGGGCGCGCGTCAGGCGTCTCGCCTGAGCGGGGGAGCCCGGATGGGCGGCCAGTTCGAAGCGGAACCGGCGCTCGGGAGGGGCCCCGGCGGGACCGGCTCCCGGAGTGGCGCCGAGGCCGGAAGGGCCCATGGCGGCGTCTGTTCCTAAGGGCGCGGACGGAATCACGCTTGCCACTATCTCCCCGTCGGGAACACTTGGCAAGTGTCACTATGAAAAATGCAGAGTGCGGTGTGACGTAGTGGAACGGCGTGGCACACTGCTCGCAACAGCACGTCGAGCGGCGCCACTTGGGATCGCCGAAGGTCTGGCCGAAGGTGTCCGATCGGTCCGTTTTCATGGGCTTCCATGGACTTTCATGGGCTTCCACGGGAACCGGACCGCATGTTGAGGTCACGTATGAGGTCAGGTCTTCGAAAGGGTCTTCGAATGGCGCCGTCGGGCTGTGTGGAAATCCCTGCTGGAGGTGGAGCGTGAGTGAACCGCGGTCCGCGCCGACGGTCGGCCAGGTCGTCCTCGGCCGACGCCTGCTGGACCTGCGAGAACGTGCGGGTCTCAAGCGTGAGGAGGCTGCCCGTGTGCTACGCGTCGCCCCCGCCACGGTCCGGCGTATGGAGATGGCCGAGGTCGCGTTCAAGATCCCGTACCTCCAACTCCTCCTGAAGGCCTACGGCGTCCCCGACGACGAGGCCGAGGACTTCGTCCAACTGGCCGAGGAGGCCAACAAACCCGGTTGGTGGCAGCGCTACCACGACATCCTTCCCGGCTGGTTCTCGATGTACGTCAGCCTGGAGGGCGCCGCCGCCCTGATCCGTAGCTACGAACCCCACTTCGTGCCCGGACTGCTGCAGACCGAGGACTACGCCCGTGGCGTCCTGACCTCGGGCGCCGTCGGCCAGGCGGCTCCCGAGGAGATCGAGGGGCATGTCGCGCTGCGGATGCAGCGCCAGGAACTGCTCACCCGTCAGGACGCGCCGCGGATGTGGGTCGTGATGGACGAGACCGCGCTGCGCCGCCAGGTCGGCGGCCCGGACGTGATGCGCGCCCAGATCGACAAACTGCTCGAGACCACGAAGCTGCCCAATGTGACGTTGCAGGTCGTCCCGTTCGCCACGGGGCCGCATCCCGGCACGTACGGGCCCTTCGTGCTGTTCCGATTCGCCATGCCCGAACTGCCGGACATGGTCTACAGCGAGTACCTGACCGGCGCCGTCTACCTCGACGCGCGCTCCGAGGTGGCGACCTACCTCGAGGTCATGGACCGCATGGCGGCACAGGCCGCTACGGCACATCGCACGAACGAGATCCTCCGGGATCTCCGCAAGGAGCTGTGAATGGATCGCATCAGGCCGCGCATACGCGTCTACAACGGCATGCCCGCGCGGGACTTGGGCAGCGAAGGCTGGCACAAGCCGTGGAGCGGCGGCAACGGCGGCAACTGTCTGGAGGCGATGAAGCTCGCCGACGGCCGGATCGCCGTCCGCCAGTCCACCGATCCGGACGGTCCGGCGCTGATCTACACGACGGACGAGATGACGGCCTTCATCGAGGGTGCCAAGGCGGGGGAGGCGGACTTCCTGCTGTCCTGATCCCGCCCCTGCTTGTTGTTCAGCCGAATACCGCAAGTCCCGTACGTTGGTACTGAGTTGATCAAGTTGATCATTAACTGCTTGAGACCCTTATGGAGTGCGTCATGACCGGGCAGCCCCACGTCGAGATCGACACCAGCAAGCCGCATCCCGCACGGATGTACGACTGGTATCTCGGCGGCAAGGACAACTACCCCGTCGACGAGGAGATGGGGCGCCAGATGCTGGCGATCGACCCGCGCGTGCCGGTGATGGCGCGGGTCAACCGGGCGTTCATGCACCGCGCGACGCGCTGGCTGGCCGGGCAGGGCATACGGCAGTTCCTGGACATCGGCACGGGCATCCCCACCCAGCCGAACCTGCACCAGGTCGCCCAGGAGGTCGCCGCCGACGCGCGCGTGGTCTACTGCGACAACGACCCGATCGTGCTGGCCCACGCGGCGGCCCTGCTGCGCAGCACGCCCGAGGGCGTGACCGAGTACCTCCAGGCTGACGTACGGGACCCGGCCGCCATCGTCGAGGGCGCGAAGAAGGTCCTGGACCTCAGCCGCCCGGTGGCGCTCTCCCTCATCGCGCTGCTGCACTTCGTCTCCGACGAGGACGGCGCGCACGAGCTGGTGAACCGGCTGCTGGCCGAACTGCCCTCCGGCAGCTACCTGATGATGACCCACGCCACCGCCGACTTCACCCCCGAGGAGTCGGCGGCGGCGACCGAGCGGCTCAAGTCGGCGGGCATCACCCTCGCCCTGCGCTCCCGCACCGAGTTCGCCCGCTTCTTCGACGGCCTCGACCTCATCGAGCCCGGCGTCGTCGTGGTCCCCGAGTGGCGTCCGGAACTGGGCGAGCCGGTGCCGGGCCAGGACGACGGCATCATCCCGGGATACGGGGCAGTGGGGCGCAAGCTCTGAGGCAACCGCACCCGGACCCCGACCGGTCGGCGGCGGCCCGGCGCGTGCCTTGCACAGCCGGACCGCGGCCGACCGTTGTCATTCGGCCATGGAGTGGGGGCCCCGTCCGTCATACGGCCATCGGGCGGTCGTACGGCCCGATCGGCGCCGGAAGCCGGGAACTGCCCGTCAGATGGCGGTCGACGGCCGCTGCCACCGCCCGCCCCTCCGCGATCGCCCACACGATCAGCGACTGCCCCCGCGCGGCGTCCCCCGCGGCGAACACCCCGGGCACGTTCGTGGCGAAGGAGGCGTCCCGGGCGATCGTGCCGCGCGCGTTCAGCTCCAGGCCCAACTGGTCGACCAGCCCGTCCGTCCGGTCCGGGCCGGAGAAGCCCAGGGCGAGCAGGACCAGGTCGGCGGGGAGCGCCCGGCCGGTGCCGGGCCGGGGGCGGCGCCGGGCGTCCACCTCGACGAGGTGCAGCGACCGCACCCGCCCGTCAGCGTCGCCGGTGAACCGCAGCGTCGACGCCGCGAACAGCCGCGCGTCCGCGTCCGCCGCCGGGGCCGTCCCCAGCTCGCGCGCCTCCTCGTGCGCGGCCGAGAGCCGGTAGATCCGGGGGTACGTCGGCCAGGGGTCGGTGTCCTCGTCGCGCTCCGCGCCCGGCTGGGCGTAGATGTCCAACTGCGTGACGGACGCGGCGCCCTCCCGTACGGCGGTGCCCAGACAGTCGGCTCCCGTGTCACCGCCACCGACGATGACCACGTGCTTTCCCGCGGCGGAGAGCGGCGAGGTCTCCAGGTCGCCCTCGCACACCCGGTTGGCCAGCGGCAGGTACTCCATCGCCTGCTGGACGCCCCGCAACTCCCGCCCCGGCACGTCCAGTTCGCGCCACGCCGTGGCCCCGGTGGCGAGCACCACCGCGTCGTAGCGCGCCCGCAGCTCGGCGGCCTCGATGTCCCGGCCGACCGCCGTCGATGCCCGGAACTTCGTCCCCTCGGCCCGCATCTGCTCCAGCCGCCGTTCCAGATGGTGCTTCTCCATTTTGAACTCGGGGATGCCGTAGCGCATCAGCCCGCCGAGCCGGTCGTCCCTCTCGTACACGGCGACCGTGTGCCCGGCCCGGGTCAGCTGCTGCGCGGCGGCGAGCCCGGTGGGACCCGACCCGATCACCGCGACCGTCCGCCCGGACAGCCGGTCCGGCGGCCGGGGCGGTGCCAGACCTTCCTCCCAGGCGCGGTCGGCGATCGCGCACTCGACGTTCTTGATGGTGACCGCGGGCTGGTTGATGGCGAGCACACAGCCCGCCTCGCACGGTGCCGGACACAACCGTCCCGTGAACTCCGGGAAGTTGTTCGTGGCGTGCAGCCGGTCGCTCGCCCGCCGCCAGTCGTCGCGGGAGACCAGGTCGTTCCACTCGGGGATCAGGTTCCCCAGCGGACAGGCCTCGTGGCAGAACGGGATGCCGCAGTCCATGCAGCGGTCGGCCTGCTTGCTGATGATCGGCAGCAGCGCACCGGGGACATACACCTCGTCCCAGTCCCGGACCCGCTCCTCGACGGGCCGCCGGGGCCAGTCCTGGCGGGGAGTGGTCATGAAACCCCTGGGATCGGCCATGGCCGTCTTCCTACGTCTCCGGCGTGCTTTCGGCCACGATACGTCTGTTCGGCCAGGTGCGCAGAGGGTCCGACAGCGCTTTCCGGGGGTGCGGGAGGCGACGGCGTGGGGTGGGCATCCTGGGCGTGGGCTCAGGTGATGGCCAGCACGTAGGCCACCGCCGCCGCGGCCGAGGCGACCGTCCGGACGTGGTTCCATATCGTCCACTGGCGCACATACGTGGGCCAGTAAGCCTCCGCTTCCGCCGTACCCGGCTCCAGGCCGAGCAGTCTGTCGTTACGGGGGACGTTCGCGCCCGCGGTGACCCCGAAGGACCCCAGCAGATACAGGGTGCTCCCCGTCAGCGCCGCCACCCGCCCCTCGTCCGGCCACACCGCGAACGTCACCACCGCGATCGCCACGGACAGCAGCGCCGTCCCGAGGAACACCAGCATGAAGGCCGGTCGCACCGCCGCCCCGTTGATCGCCTTCATCGCCGCCACACCCTGCGCGGGCGGCAGGTCCGCGAGCCCTCGCATCACGAAGGTCGAGAAGCCGCAGAACACTCCGGCCACCAGGCCGGTCCCCACCACACCGAGCACCGTCAGCACCAGGTACGGCCCGTCGATCATGCCCTCTCCCCTCATCGTCCGGCCGGGCCCGCGCCCGGCTGTTCTCCGCCACCACCAGTGAAGGCCCGGCAGGGCCCCGTGACCATGGCCGAAGGGCGCGCGGTCATACGTGAGCGTCCACGGGATCCTCGGGTGGTCCGGCCGGGCCCGCGCGGCATCATGGCGGTGTGCGACTCGAAGCGATCACCTGGGACCGGCTCGGCGACCTGCTCGCCGAGCGCCTGCTCGACCTCGAGCCGAGCGACGGCAGCCCCTGGTCGCGCGTCGCCTTCGACGGCGCCCCCGCGGCCCGCCCCGGCGACCTCGCCCAACGGGTCCACGAGGCGCTGCGGATACGTGGCCGCCCGTCGCTCGTCGTGAGCACCGAGGGCTTCCTGCGCCCCGCCTCGCTCCGTCTCGAACACGGCCGCCACGACATCGACTCCTACTACGACGGCTGGTTCGACACCGGCGCGCTGTGGCGCGAGGTGTTCGGCCCGCTCGAACCCGGCGGTGACGGGCGGATCCTGCCCGACCTACGGGACCCGGTCACCGACCGCGCCACCCGCAGCCCCTACGTCCCACTCCCGCCCGGCGGTCTGCTCCTGCTCCATGGCCCCCTTCTGCTGCGCCACTGGTTCCCCTTCGACCTCTCCGTCCATCTCCTCCTCTCACCGGGAGCCCTGCGCCGCCGCACCCCGGAGGCCGACCACTGGACCCTCCCCGCCTTCGAACGCTACGAGCACGAGACCGACCCGGCCGCCGCGGCCGATGTCCTGGTGCGGGCCGACGATCCGCGCCATCCGGCGTGGCGCGGCTGACCCGGCCACCCATGGGTGCCTCCGGGTGCGGGTGCCGGGAGGCACGGCGAGAATGAGGGACGCCGGGACTAGCGGTGCCCCCCGTGCCGCGCCGGCCGTCCGGCACCGGGAGGTACTCCATGACCACAGCCGGAGACATCATGCACCGGGGCGCCCAGTGGATCCCCGCTCATGAAACCCTCGACCGCGCCGCTCAGCTGATGCGTGAGCTGAACGTCGGGGCCCTGCCCATCAGCGACCAGAACGAGCGGCTCTGCGGCATCCTCACCGACCGGGACATCGTCGTCGGCTGTGTGGCGATGGGTCACGACCCGGCCAAGGTCACCGCGGGCGAGATGGCCCAGGGCACTCCCCGCTGGATCGACGCGGGCGCCGATGTCGGCGAGGTCCTCCGCGAGATGCAGTCCCACCAGATCCGCAGGCTCCCCGTCATCGAGAACAAGCGTCTGGTCGGCATGATCAGCGAGGCCGATATCGCCCGGCACCTGACGCAGGATCAGATCGCCTCCTTCGCCGGACGCGTCTACGCCGAGACCACCGCCCGCTGACCCGCCCGTCGGCGCGCCGACCGGCTGTGCTCAGAGCCAGCCGTTGCGCCTGAAGCCGCGGTACAGGGTCAGACAGGCCACGGATATGACGCCGATGACCAGCGGGTAGCCGTATCTCCAGCCCAGCTCCGGCATGTAGTCGAAGTTCATGCCGTACACCCCGCAGACCATGGTCGGCACGGCGACGATCGCGGCCCATGCCGTGATCTTCCGCATGTCCTCGTTCTGCGCGACCGTGACCTGGGCGAGGTGGGCCTGAAGGATCGAGTTGAGCAGTTCGTCGAAGGCGGCGATCTGCTCGGCCGCCCGCAGCTGGTGGTCGGCGACGTCACGGAAGTAGGCCTGTATCTCCGGGTCCACCACCCGTATCGGCCGGTCCGCGAGTTCCAGGAGGGGACGGCCGAGGGGGACCACGGCGCGCTTCAGTTCGAGGAGTTCGCGCTTGAGCTGGTAGATGCGGCCGGGGTCGACGCGTGCGCCGTGCTCCGCGAAGACGTCCGTCTCCACCTGGTCCATGTCGGCCTGCACGGAGTCGATGACGGTGAGGTACTCGTCGACGACGTGATCCGCGATGGCGTGGAGCACGGCAGACGGGCCCTTGGCGAGGTGCTGGGGATGTGACTCCAGCTCCTCGCGGACCGGGCCGAGCGAGCCGTGCCGTCCGTGCCGCACGGTGACGGCGAAGTCCTGGCCGAGGAACACCATGATCTCGCCGGTGTCCACCACCTCGCTGGTCGCGGTGAGTTCCTCGTGTTCGACGTAGCAGACTGACTTGAACACCGCGAACAGTGTGTCGCCGTACCGCTCCAGCTTCGGGCGCTGGTGGGCCTCGATCGCGTCCTCGACCGCGAGCGGGTGCAGGTCGAACAGTTCGGCGATGCCCGCGAACTCGGCGTTCGTCGGTTCGTGCAACCCGAGCCAGACGAAGCCGTCGCCGCTCTTGCGCACCTGGCGGACCGCGTCGGCGAGATCGCCCTCCACGGGGATCCGCACCCCGGTCTCGTACGCCACGCAGTTGACCACCGAGGAGCCCAGCGGGGACCGGGCGGGGTGGCTCAGGTCGACGCGGGGCCGTCGCCGGGCCAGCCGTGCCACCTTGCGGAGGCCGCCGACCCTGCCGAGGCTCCTGACCTTCCGCAGATTCCCTGCCATGGACATCTGGTTCTCCTTGCGTGGCTCCCCCTGCGACGCGTCCCTGCGCCCTGTCGCGCCAGTTTGCCAGTCTGGCCAGCACGGCGGGAAAGCCTGTGGAAACAGCCGGTTCCGCTTGGTTCCCGCCTGTGGACAACGGGACTTCACCGCGCATCTCGTCGTACCGGAGCGTCGACCACTCCCGACAAGCCGGACAACTGGGATGATCGCGGCATGATGCGAACCGATGGTCATCTCCTCGACAACCGGCAGACCGACGCGGCGGCGCGCTCCGACGCTCTCGCTGCCCTGTTCAACCCCACGACGTTCCGGCACCTCGAAGGCCTCGGGGTCGGTCCCGGCTGGCGCTGCTGGGAGGTCGGTGTCGACGGCACCTCCGTCGTGTCCTGGCTGGCCAAGAAGGTCGGCCCGACCGGCAAGGTCATCGCGACCGCCACGGACGTCTCGTGGATCGCGTCGGCCGCCCGCCCGCCCGTGGAGGTCCGCGTCCACGACGTGGGCGCCGAAGAACCGCCGGGCGACGGCTTCGACCTGGTGCACGCCCGGCTCACCCTGGTCGATGTGCCCGACCGGGAACGGGCGTTGCGGTCCATGGCGGGAGCGCTGCGCCCCGGCGGGCGGCTCCTGGTCGAGGACGCCGACCCCGCCCTGCAGCACCTCGCCTGCCCCGACGAGCACGGCCCCGAACAGCAACTGGCGAACCGGCTCCGCAAGGGACTCCTCCGCCTGCTCATCAGCCACGGCCACGACCTCTCCCACGGCCGCAGGCTCCCGCGTCAGCTCCGTGCGGCCGGGCTGCGCCGGGTGGGCGCCGACGCCTACTTCCCCCTCGCCTCGCCCACCTGCGCCGCGTTGGAGGCTGCGACGATCCGTCAGTTCCGCGACGAACTCGTCACCGCGGGCTTCGGCACCGGCCAGGACATCGACCGCCACCTGGAGAACCTCGCCTCCGGGAGCATGGACCTGGCGATCGCCCCGATGATCTCGGCTTGGGGGCGCAGGGGATAGCCGGGGAGGGGGCGGGTAGCCGGTGTGGGGCGGCGGGTAGCCGGTGTGGGGCGGCGGGTAGCCGGTGTGTGTGTGGCGGTAGCCAGTGTGGGGCGGCGGGTAGCCAGCGGCCCCCCCGGTCTCAGGCCCATAGCGGGCCCGCCTTCCGCCCTCGAAACCCCGTCAGGCCCCCCTCGGGCCAAGCCCCGGCGGCCTCCCGCCCACCCGCTCCACCGCCAGCGCCCCCGCCCGGCACCCCTCGGCCGCCGCGTTCTCGGGCGTGGCACCGGTGAGCAGCGCGGCGAGGAACGCGCCGGTGAAGGCATCGCCCGCGCCCGTGGTGTCCCGGGGTGTGGCGGGGACGGCGGGTACCCGGGCGCCCACCGTGCCGGACCGGGCCACCAGCGCACCGCGGGCTCCCTGTTTGACGACGACCAGCGGGACGTGGCGGCTCAGCTTGGCCGCCGCGTCCGCCGCGTCGGGCAGCCCGGTGAGCAGGCACGCCTCGTCCCGGCTGGGAAGCAGGACGTCCACACCGGCGACGAGGTCCAGGAAACGGTCGACACCCAGCTCGGTGAGGAAGCCGGTCGACGCCGGATCCAGGCTCACCGGCACACCACGCGCGCGTGCCGACTCCAGGGCGACCGAGAGCAGCGCCCTGCTCGGCCCGGAGAACAGCAGATAGCCCGAGAGATGCAGCCGCGCCACCCCGTCGAGCAGCGTCGGCGACCAGTCGGCGGGCTCCAGCCGCATCGAGGCGCCGCTGTCCGTGAGGAACGTCCGCTCGGCCGCGGCGTCCGCGTCCACCAGACAGATCACCGTGCCGGTCGGTGCCGCCGGGTCGACGACGAGCCGGGCCCGTACACCGGAAGCGGTCAGCTCCCGCTCGTGCCACGCCGCCGCGTCGGCGCCCACCCTGCCGAGCAGCCGTACGTCCGCGCATCCCCAGTGCGCCGCCCAGCACGCCACGTTGGCGCCCGCGCCGCCCGGCAGGGTCCGCACCGAGGCGGCCGTGTCGGTGCCCGGCGCCAGCGGGCCCCGGTGGCGGGCCACGACATCCGTGACCACGTCCCCGACGACCAGCAGCGCCCCGTCATCCGGACCGCTCGCGCCGGGGGCTTTCCCGGGCGCCCTCCCCGAGTCGGGACCCCTTCCGGCCGCGCCGTCCGGAACCCCCAGGTCGGGGTCGCCTTCGGTCACACCGTCCGGAACCCCCAGGTCGGGGTCGCCTTCGGCCACACCGCCCGGAACCCCCGAGCCTGGCCCCCTTCCGGCCGCGCCGCTCACACCCCGGCCCAGGCCGCCGCGATCCGCCCCGCCAGCCGTACGTTGCCCCGCACCGCCGCCAGATTGGCGCTCAGCGAGGCGCCGTCGGTGTGCCGCACCAGGTGGTCGAGCAGGAACGGCGTGACCGCCTGCCCGGTGATCCCCTCCCGCGAGCAGGCCCGCAGCGCCTCGTCGAGCACGCGCGCGTGCAGGTCGGGATCCAGCTGCTCCGCCTCGGGCACCGGGTTGGCCACGATCAGCGCCGACTCCGGCCCGCCGAGCGTGTCCTGCGCCCGCATGACGTCCGCCACCTCCCGGGGCGTCCGCAGCGTCCAGTCCACCGGGTGGCCCGAGTCCGACAGATAGAAGCCGGGGAAGCGGTCGGTGCCGTATCCGGCCACAGCGACACCCAGCGTCTCCAGCCGCTGCAGGGTCGCGGGCACGTCCAGGATCGACTTCACCCCCGCGCACACCACCGTGATCCGCGTCCGCGCGAGCAGCCCCAGGTCGGCCGACTCGTCCTGTGTCACCGTCCACTCCCGGTGCACCCCGCCAAGACCGCCCGTCGCGAAGACCCGCACCCCGGCCAGCGACGCCAGCAGGGCCGTCGCGGACACCGTGGTCGCGCCGCTCGCCCCGTCGGCCACGGCCAGCGGCAGATCGCGATGGCCCAGCTTGCGGATCCCGTCCTCGTTCGCGATCCGCTCCAGTTGCTCCTTGTCCAGACCCACCCGGGGCCGCCCGTCCAGCACGGCGATCGTCGCCGGTACGGCGCCCTCCCGCCGAACCGCCTCCTCCAGCTCCAGCGCCACCTCGAGATTGCGGGGGCGCGGCAGCCCGTGCGCGATGATCGTGGACTCCAGCGCCACCACGGGCCGACCCGCGTCGACCGCCTCCCGCACTTCCCCGGACACCACCAGCGACACGCGCGTGCCTCCTGTCTGTCGGTCTTCCCTCATCCCTGGCGGGCGGCGCGCCCGGTCAAACCCTTGCCGTCCGTGAAGGTCGCCACCAGCCTTGGGTGCATGACGGACAACACCACACGACTCGACCATGTCGTCCTCTGGGTGCGCGACCCGGTCGCCGCCGCCGGGTTCTACGAGAAGGCGGTCGGCCTGGAGGCACTGGGAGTCACCGAGTACGCCGCGGGGCAGGTGTCCTTCCCCTCGGTACGGCTCAACGACGAGACGGTCTTCGATCTCGCGCCGCTGACCATGGCGGAGCACATGACCATGGTCCCCGGCGCCGCCGAGAGCGCCGGACACCCCGTGAACCACGTCTGCCTGGCGATGCCGGAGGCGGACTTCGCCACACTCCGCGCCCGCCTGGAGGAGCACGCCGTCCCCGTCTCCGAGATCGTCCCCGACCTGTCCGGCGCCCGCGGCCTGGCCAGGCGCAGCTTCTACTTCCGCGACCCGGACGGCAACGTCCTCGAAGTCCGTCACTACGCGTAGCGCACGCGCGGCGGCCGTCTCGCAAGCGCGGCGGTCTCAGAACAGCGGCTGCGGCAGCACACCCTCCAGGGCCAGCAGCGTCCGCTTGGTCTCCAGACCACCCCCGAAGCCGCCGATGCCGCCGTCCCTCTCGACGACCCGGTGACAGGGCACGACGACCGGCAGCGGGTTCGCGCCCATCGCCGCCCCGACGGCCTGGGCCGCGCCCGGCTGGCCGACCCGGTCGGCCAGATCGCCGTAGCCGACGACCGTGCCGTACTGCACCGAGGAGGCCAGCTCGCGCAGCACCTGCCGGTTGAAGCCGGAGATCAGCGCCCAGTCCAGGGGCAGCTCGAAGTCCTTGCGCGTCCCCGCGAAATACGCCTCGACCTGGCGTATCGCCTCGGCCAGCGGCGGGGCGCCGGGGGCCTCTACGGGCTCGGCGCCCAGCCGCGAGGCGAGCCGGGTGAGCGCCTGCTCGCGCACCGCGTCGGTGGCGTGGAACACGACGTTGACCAGGCCCTCGCGGGTCGCGGCCAGCAGCAGCGGACCGATGTCGGTGCCGACGACGGTCCATACGACCTGCTGCTCGCCCTGCCGCTCGTACTGCCCCTCGCTGCTCATGCGCCCCACCGTACGACCTGCCACTGACAACGCCGGGGGACCAGCGCACGCGAGGGGCGACCGGCAGGCGCGGTCGGTGGCGGCGCCGATCTCCGGGGGGACCAGCGCACGCGAGGGGCGACCCGTGGGTGGTCACCAAGGCGGCACAACTGGGGTAAGACCGTGTTTCTTTGCCGGAAAATCGTTCGACCAGTCCGATGGGGGTCATACTCTTCGCCTCAACCCTGACCGCTCGGCGGTCCTGGGGAGGGGGCGAAGATCAGGAGATCTCGGGACGCGAGAGGGCGGAAGGGCAGCCGCGCATGCAAGGCACGGTCGACGGATTCAGCTACGGCCTCGTCACCCCGCTGGTGGCCTTTCTCATGGCCTGCCTCGGTGGGGCGCTCGGCCTGCGCTGTACCACCAGATCCATGCTGGTGACCCGCTCCTGGCGCCCCGGCTGGCTCGCCCTCGGCTCGGCGGCCATCGGCTCCGGGATCTGGACCATGCACTTCATCGGGATGATGGGCTTCACCATCGAAGAGGCACCGATCCACTTCGACAAGCCCATGACGTTCGCCAGCCTCGGCGTCACCATCGTCATGGTCGGCATCGGGATCTTCATCGTCGGCTACAAGGGCGCGCGGGGAGCCGCCCTGTTCACCGGGGGCACCGTCACCGGCCTGGGCATCGCCACGATGCACTACCTGGGCATGGCGGGCATGCGCTTCAACGGCACCTTCGAGTACAACACCCTCACCGTCGCCGTGTCCGTCGTCATAGCCATGGCCGCCGCCACCGCCGCCCTGTGGGCTGCCGGGCAGGTCAAGGGCTTCCTGTGGAGCGTGGGCGCAAGCCTCGTCATGGGGGTGGCCGTCTCCGGCATGCACTACACGGGCATGGCCGCCCTCAGCGTCCACCTCCACGGCGACTCCGCCGCTCCCGTCGTCGGGGACTCGCACGCGGCCGTGCTCGGGCCCATGCTCATCGGCCCGCTGGCCTTCCTCTGCCTGGCTGGTGTCGTGGTGGTCTTCGACCCGCTGCTGATCACGGGCAAGCCCGTCTGGCCCCCGATCGAGGAGAAGCCGGGCGTCCCGGCGCACACCACCGTGTCGCACTCCGCCCCCCGCCGCCCGCTCAGCCAACGTCGCTACGTCGCCCAGCGAGGCTCGCGCGCCCCGCAGAACCGCTGATCCGGGCCGGTTGTCAGTGGTGGGTCGTACGGTGGATGACATGCGGCCCGTTTCCCACATCGAACGCACGGTGGCGCCTTTCGAGGTCGTCAGCCCCTACCAGCCGAGCGGCGACCAGCCGACGGCCATCGCCGACCTCGCGCGGCGCATCGAAGGCGGCGAGAAGGACGTCGTCCTGCTCGGCGCGACCGGCACAGGCAAGTCCGCCACCACCGCGTGGATGATCGAGAAGCTCCAGCGGCCCACCCTGGTGATGGCGCCGAACAAGACACTGGCCGCCCAGCTGGCGAACGAGTTCCGCGAGCTGCTGCCGAACAACGCCGTCGAGTACTTCGTCTCGTACTACGACTACTACCAGCCCGAGGCGTACGTCCCGCAGTCGGACACCTACATCGAGAAGGACTCCTCGATCAACGAGGAGGTCGAGCGGCTGCGCCACTCCGCGACCAACTCACTGCTCACCCGCCGTGACGTCGTCGTGGTCGCCTCGGTCTCCTGCATCTACGGCCTCGGCACCCCGCAGGAGTACGCGGACCGCATGGTCCCCCTCCGTGTCGGCGACGAGATCGACCGGGACCAGCTGCTGCGCCGCTTCGTCGACATCCAGTACACGCGCAACGACATGGCCTTCGCCCGCGGCACCTTCCGCGTCCGCGGCGACACCATCGAGATCTTCCCGGTCTACGAGGAGCTGGCCGTCCGCATCGAGATGTTCGGCGACGAGATCGAGGCGCTGTCCACGCTCCACCCGCTCACCGGCGAGATCATCAGCGACGATCAGCAGCTGTACGTCTTCCCGGCCTCCCACTACGTCGCGGGTCCCGAGCGCATGGAGCGGGCCGTCAACGACATCGAGAAGGAGCTGGGCGAGCGCCTCGCCGAGCTGGAGAAGCAGGGCAAGCTCCTGGAGGCCCAGCGCCTGCGGATGCGCACCACGTACGACCTCGAGATGCTCCGCCAGATCGGCACCTGCTCCGGCGTCGAGAACTACTCGATGCACTTCGACGGCCGCCTGCCGGGCTCCCCGCCCAACACCCTGCTCGACTACTTCCCGGATGACTTCCTCCTGGTCATCGACGAGTCGCATGTCACCGTGCCGCAGATCGGCGCCATGTACGAGGGCGACGCCTCCCGCAAGCGCACCCTCGTCGACCACGGCTTCCGGCTGCCGTCCGCGCTGGACAACCGGCCGCTGAAGTGGGAGGAGTTCCAGGAGCGCATCGGGCAGACGGTCTATCTGTCGGCCACCCCGGGCGCGTACGAGCTGTCCCGCGGGGACGGCGTCGTCGAGCAGATCATCCGCCCCACCGGTCTGGTGGACCCGGAGGTCGTGGTCAAGCCGACCGAGGGCCAGATCGACGACCTGGTGCACGAGATCCGGCAGCGCGTCGAGAAGGACGAGCGCGTCCTGGTCACCACGCTCACCAAGAAGATGGCCGAGGACCTCACTGACTACTTCCTGGAGCTGGGCATCCAGGTCCGCTATCTGCACAGCGACGTCGACACCCTGCGCCGCGTGGAACTGCTGCGCGAGCTGCGCTCCGGTGAGTTCGACGTGCTGGTCGGCATCAACCTCCTGCGCGAGGGACTCGACCTGCCCGAGGTGTCCCTGGTGGCGATCCTCGACGCCGACAAGGAGGGCTTCCTGCGCTCGGGCACCTCCCTGATCCAGACCATCGGCCGCGCCGCGCGCAATGTCTCCGGCCAGGTCCATATGTACGCCGACAAGATCACCCCGGCGATGGAGAAGGCCATCGACGAGACCAACCGGCGCCGGGAGAAGCAGGTCGCGTACAACACGGCGAACGGCGTCGACCCGCAGCCGCTGCGCAAGAAGATCAACGACATCGTCGCGCAGATCGCGCGCGAGGACATCGACACCGCGGAGCTGCTCGGCAGCGGCTACCGCGCCAAGAAGGACGGCGGCGGCCCGAAGGCCCCGGTGCCCTCGCTGGGCGACAAGGCGGCCAAGGGCGCGAAGGGCAGGGGCAAGGCGAAGGAGACCGTGCCCACCGACCGGCCCGCGGCCGAACTGGCCGAGCAGATCGAGGAGCTGACCGAGCGGATGCGGGCCGCTGCGGCGGACCTCCAGTTCGAGATCGCGGCCCGGTTGCGGGACGAGGTGTCCGAGATGAAGAAGGAACTGCGCCAGATGCGGGAGGCGGGCCTGGCCTGACGGGCCCGCGGGAGCACCGGCCCACACGTGGGGCCGGTGCTCCCCGAAAGCGCCCCTGTGACCTCGCCGGGACGCGCAGTGTTGCAAGACCGACACAAAGTCCCGACCGGGGTACGGCACTGTCAGTGCCCCTGCGTAGGGTTCTGGTCATCCGCGGTTTCGCGGTCAACAGGGGACGTTCGAGAGGGGAATCAGCGCGTGACCGTCAACATGACCAAGGGTCAGGCCATCAGTCTTCAGAAGAACGACGGCGGCAGCCTGACCGCGGTGCGCATGGGTCTCGGCTGGCAGGCGGCCCCCCGGCGCGGCCTGTTCGGCTCGCGCACCCGGGAGATCGATCTCGACGCCTCCGCCGTGCTGTTCGCGGACAAGCAGCCCGTCGACGTCGTCTTCTTCCGCCACCTGGTGAGCGACGACGGCTCCGTCCGGCACACCGGCGACAACCTCGTCGGCGGCGTCGGCCAGGGCGGCGACGACGAGGCGATCCTCGTGGACCTCCAGCGCATCCCGGTCCACATCGACCAGATCGTCTTCACCGTGAACTCCTTCACGGGCCAGACGTTCCAGGAGGTGCAGAACGCCTTCTGCCGTCTGGTCGACGAGACCAACGGCCAGGAGCTGGCCCGCTACACCCTCGCCGGCGGCGGCGCCTACACCGCCCAGATCATGGCGAAGGTGCACCGCAACGGCCCCGGCTGGACGATGACGGCCCTCGGTACCCCGGCCAACGGCCGCACCTTCCAGGACCTGATGCCGTCCATCCTGCCGCACCTCTGAGCAGGCGCGGCAGCGCGGTACCCGACAGCGACGAGCGACACAGCGACCCAGGGGGAAGAAGGCGATGACGGCCGAGCTGGCGCGGGGACAGAACCACCCGCTCACCCAGACCCGTCTGGAGATCAGGGTCTCGGCCGGCACGCCGATCGTGGCCGCCGCGACGCTCGGCGACGAGCAGGGCACGGTGCACGGCACCGAGTGGGTGGCCCACCCGGGCACACCCACCCTGGCCGGTCTCGAGGTGTCCCGGCAGGCGGCGGCCGACCATCGCCTCGCGGTGGACCTGGACGCCATGCCGGACGCCGTGCACCGCCTGCACGTGCTGCTCGCCCTGCCCGTCGGCCACGGCGGCGGCCCGGTCCGCTTCGGGGCCGTCGCCGCCCCCTTCGTCGCGGTCACCGGCCTCGACGGCACCGAGATCGCCAGCTTCACCCTCACCGGCCTGGACGCCGAGTCCGCCGTCGTCGCGCTGGAGCTGTACCGGCGGCAGGGCGCCTGGAAGGTGCGCGCCGTCGGCCAGGGCTACGCCGGGGGACTCTCGGAACTCCTCGCCGACCAGGGCCTGCTCCAGTCCCACCAGCTCGCGAACGCCATCCTCGAAGCGGTGGGCCAGGGCATGGCCCGCTCGGTGGCGGCACCCCCGCCCCGTACGGCGGACGGCGACCGCTCCCGGCAGCCCGCCGCACCGACGTACGGCCCCGACCAGACCGGCTCTCCGTACGGCACCCAGAGCCCGCAGGGCGCCACGGGCCCCCGCCCGGGCTACCCGCCGAACGGCGGCACCCCGGCCGACCCCGCCCCGCCCGCCGCGCAGCCCACCGGCGGCCCGATCAACTACACCCACCCGGGCCGCCAGAACGCCGCGCCCCCGCCGCCCCCGCCGACCGCACCCCCGGCCCAGCCCGGACAGCCCGCCCAGCCCGTCGCGGGCGACGCGACCGGCTGGTCCATGGACGAGCGGCTCTACAACCAGGTGTGGGGCATGTTCGAGGACCTGGCCCGCACCACGGCCGCGTACCGCAGCGCCGTCGACTTCGCCGACTCCCGGATGGAGAAGGAGCTGGAGCAGGTCCTGTCCGACCCGCGCAGCAGGATCGGCGGCCAGGCCGACGCCGCCCGGGCCTCGGCCCGCGCCCGGCACACCCAGCTCGTCGACCAGGCCCGGCAGGCCCTGGACCGTGACCTCGCCCACCTCACCGCTGAGGCGGGTGTCGTGGAACCGGCGCTGCCGCCGATGTTCGCGAACTGGGACAACCCCGTGTGGCACGCCTACCGCGTCCCGATGGAGATTCCCATGGCCGTGCGCCTGGGCGACCTCCATCTGCCCGAGTGCGCCCAGTTGCGCGTCCCGATGCTGGTCCGGCTGCCGCTGGAGCGCGGTCTGTGGATCGACAGCGGACGCGCCGGGTCGCTCGACGGCTCTTACACCGACTCCCACGACCTGCGGCGCCTGGCCATGGAGTCGGCGGCTTCGCACGCCGCCCGGTTGCTGGCGATCCACCCGGCGGGCGAGTTCACGGTGCATGTCGTCGACCCGGCCGGTTCGGGCGCGCAGGCGCTCGCACCGCTGGTGCAGACCGGTGTGCTCGCCGCCCCGCCCGCCGTCGGCGCGGCGGGTGTCACGGAGGTCCTCGCCCGGCTCACCCAGCGGGTGGACCTGGTGCAGATGGCGCTGCGCGGCGGCGCCGCCGACGCCCTCCCGCCGGACCTCGACACGGCCCAGCAACTGCTCGTGGTCAACGACTTCCCGCACGGCTTCGACGACCGCGCGGTGACCCAGCTGCGCTATCTCGCGGACGAGGGACCGGACGTCGGCGTCCACCTGATGATGGTCGCCGACCGGGAGGACGCCGCCGGGTACGGGCCGCTCCTCGATCCGCTGTGGCGTTCGCTGCTGCGACTGACCCCGGTGCCCGACGACCACCTCGCGGACCCGTGGGTCGGCCACGCCTGGACCTATGAGCCCCCGCTCGTCCCGCCCGGCAGCCAGGTGCTCCAGCAGGTGCTCACCCAAGTGGCGGCGGCCCGCCGCGGCTGGAACCGCTGACCAGGCCTTCTCTCTGTATAAAGCGCAGGTAAAAGCGACTGACCTGCGTCTTTGGGCTTTCTTTTACTGAACACTTTACCTTTCCTTGGGGATTGGGTTACTGTAGTGCGCACGGAGGGGAGTACTCCCTATCTGCTGCGGCGTACCCGTCAATACGGATCAGGCCAGATCCCGGGGCGTCGGCCCGTGGTTCCGGGCGCGTGAGCGCATCGGACACCCGGGTGGAAGAGACCTCCGGCAGCGACGACGCTGACTGACTGTTTGCCGTTACGTACTGCCGGAGGCGCAGTGGATGTTTCCCTGACCCTATGGGTCCTGACCATCGTGGGCCTGAGTGCCCTGATCGCCGTCGACTTCTTCATCGGGCGCAAACCCCATGACGTCTCGATCAAGGAAGCCGGGATCTGGACGGTCGTCTGGATCGTCCTGGCCGGGCTGTTCGGCCTCGGCCTGCTCGTCTTCGGCGGCGGCCAGGCCGGCGGAGAGTTCTTCGCGGGCTTCATCACCGAGAAGTCGCTGAGCGTCGACAACCTCTTCGTCTTCGTCCTGATCATGGCGAAGTTCGCCGTGCCCTCGCAGTACCAGCAGCGCGTCCTGCTCGTCGGTGTCCTCATAGCGCTGGTCCTGCGCGCGATCTTCATCGCCGCCGGCGCCGCGATCATCGCCAGCTTCTCCTGGGTGTTCTACCTCTTCGGCGCCTTCCTGATCTGGACCGCCTGGAAGCTCATCCAGGAGGCCCGCGCCGAGGAGCACGACGAGGAGTACGAGGAGAACAAGCTGCTCAAGGCCGCCGAGCGCCGCTTCGGTGTAGCCGACCGCTACCACGGCACCAAGCTGTGGATCCAGCAGAACGGCAAGCGGGTCATGACCCCGATGCTGGTCGTGATGCTGGCGATCGGCACCACGGACGTCCTGTTCGCGCTCGACTCGATCCCCGCGATCTTCGGCCTCACCCAGGACCCGTACATCGTCTTCACGGCGAACGCCTTCGCGCTGATGGGTCTGCGACAGCTGTACTTCCTCATCGGCGGTCTGCTGAAGAAGCTGATCCACCTCAGCTACGGCCTGTCGATCATCCTCGGATTCATCGGCGTCAAGCTGGTCCTGCACGCCCTGCACGAGTCGGGCGTCCATGTCCCCGAGATCAGCATCCCGGTCTCGCTCGGCGTCATCTGCACCGTCCTGATCGTCACCACGATCACCAGCCTGTGGGCCTCCCGCAAGCAGGAGGCGGCCGAGGCGGCGCGCAAGGAGACCGAAGGCGCTCCGCAGGACAGCATCAAGCGCTGACGCCTTCCGGCGTAGGAACAACAGGCATCGGGAGCGGTGCGCGGCGAATTGCCGACCACCGCTCCCGGTGCTTGCTTGGTCTCTGAGCGCGTACCCCGCCTCGGGGGCGCCGTGAACGGCGGAGGCACCCATGAAGTTCACGCAGATCGTCGACTTCGAGACCGAGCGGATCGAGGAGATGGAGCAGCTGCTCGAGGAGGCCAGGCAGCGCATGGCGGGCAGGGAGGGCGGCCCCACCCACCGCATGCTCCTCAAGGACCGGGACAACCCGGGGCGCTATCTTGCGCTGATCGAGTTCGAGTCGTACGACGAGGCCATGCGCAACAGCGACGACCCCGAGACCACCAAGCTGGCGGAGCAACTGGGCGCCCTGTGCAGCCGCGAGCCCCGCTACACCAACTGCGATCTGCTGGACGCGCGCGAGCTGATGTAGCCGTCCCCGGGTGAGCGTGCCCCGTGCGGCCGACGTGCGGGGCATGGTCGCCCTTGCGAGGATCGCGGCATGATCGCTCGGCTCCGGTCGCTCATTCCCCGGTGGACCTCCGCCGTCCCGGTGCTCGCCGTCGTCCTGCTGGCCCTCACCTGGGGACGTGATCTGCCGGGCGCGGTCGTGGCCCTGGCCACCCTGGTGCTCGCCGGGGCCGTCCTGGCCGCCGTCCACCACGCCGAGGTCGTCGCACACCGGGTCGGTGAGCCGTTCGGCTCCCTGGTGCTGGCCGTGGCCGTCACGATCATCGAGGTCGCCCTGATCGTGACCCTGATGGCGGACGGCGGCGACAAGACCTCCACACTGGCCAGGGACACGGTCTTCGCCGCGGTGATGATCACCTGCAACGGCGTGGTCGGCCTCAGCCTCCTGGTGGCCTCCCTACGCCACGGCACGGCCGTCTTCAACGCCGAGGGCACCGGCGCCGCCCTCGCCACCGTGGCCACCCTGGCGACGCTCAGCCTGGTCCTGCCGACCTTCACCACGAGCGCGCCCGGCCCGGAGTTCTCCGGCGTACAGCTCACCTTCGCCGCGCTCTCCTCACTCGTCCTCTACGGCCTGTTCGTGGCGACCCAGACCGTCCGGCACCGCGACTACTTCCTGCCGCTCACCCGGGAAGGACAGGTGATCAGCGTGGACGATCACGCGCATGCGCCGTCCAGCCGCACCGCGCTGATCAGCCTGGCACTGCTGGCAACGGCACTGATCGGCGTGGTCGGCCTGGCCAAGGGCGTGTCGTCGACCATCGAGTCCGGCGTCGAGGCGGCCGGGCTGCACCACGCCGTCGTCGGCGTGATCATCGCGCTGATGGTGCTGCTGCCGGAGACCATCGCGGCGGTGCGCTCCGCCCGTCGCGACCGGGTGCAGACCAGCCTCAACCTCGCGCTCGGCTCCGCCATGGCCAGCATCGGCCTGACCATCCCCGCGGTCGCCCTGGCCTCCGTCTGGCTCTCCGGCCCGCTGCTCCTCGGCCTCGGCGCCACCCACATGGTGCTGCTCGCGCTGACCGTGGTGGTGGCCTCCCTGACGGTGGTGCCGGGCCGCGCCACACCGCTCCAGGGCGGTGTCCATCTGGTGCTGTTCGCGGCCTACCTCGAACTCGCCATCAATCCCTAGCCGCACGCACCCCGGGCTCAGCCGGTCGTCGCCTTCGCCACTGCGCCCGGCTCCGGCTCCCGCTCAGCCACCGGCACCCGCACCGGGCGGGTGTCCGGCAGCAGGGCGAAACAGGCCAGGCTGAACAGGGTGACCCCGGTCAGATAGGCGGCCACACCCCAGGGCACCCGGCCACCCTGATCCGCGAGCGCCGTCGCCACGATCGGGGTGAGGGCGCCACCGAGCACCCCGCCCAGGTTGTAGCCGACCGCGGCGCCCGTGCAGCGCACCCGTGGCTCGTACAGCTCCGGCAGATACGCGGCGATCACCGCGAACATCGTGACGAAGGCGAGCATCGAGCCCAGGAAGCCGGTGAACATCAGCAGCGGCGCCCCCGTCGCGAGCAGCGCGATCATCGGGAACATCCACAGGGCCGACGCCGAGCACCCGATCAGGCACAGCGGACGCCGCCCGTAACGGTCACCGAGGACCGCCGCCACCGGAGTGAGGGCGCCCTTCACCACGATCGCGGCCATGATGCAGGACAGCATGACGGTACGGCCCACCCCGAGCCGTTCGGTCGCATAGGCGAGGGACCAGGTGGTGACGGCGTAGAAGATCGCGTAGCCCGCCGAGAGGGCCCCGCCGGTCAGCAGGACCAGCCGCCAGTGGTCGCGGAAGACCTCGACGAGCGGCACGCGCGCGTGGTCGTCGATCTCCAGGAAGCGGGGACTCTCCGCGAGCGAGGAACGCAGCCACAGCCCGAGCAGCGCCAGCACCCCGGCCGCCCAGAAAGGCACCCGCCAGCCCCACGCCGAGAACTGCGCGTCGGTCAGGGCCGCCGACAGTCCCAGCATCACCCCGTTGGCGAGCAGGAAGCCCACCGCGGGCCCGACCTGCGGAAAGCTCGACCACAGCCCGCGCCGCCCCTCCGGAGCGTGCTCCGCGGTCAGCAGCACGGCCCCGCCCCACTCACCACCGAGCCCCAGACCTTGCAGAAAGCGCAGGACGAGCAGCAGCACCGGAGCGGCCACCCCGATGGTGTCGTACGTCGGTACACAGCCGACCGCGACCGTCGAGGCGCCGGTCAGCAGCAGCGAGATCACCAGGACGGGCCGCCGCCCGTGCCGGTCCCCGATGTGCCCGAACAGCACCGAACCCAGGGGCCGCGCGAAGAACCCCACCCCGAACGTGCCGAAGGCCGCCAGCGTCCCCGCCACCGGTGAGAAGGTCGGGAAGAACAACGGCCCCAGCACCAGCGCCGCCGCGGTCCCGTAGACGAAGAAGTCGTAGAACTCGATGGCCGTTCCGGCCAGTGCGGCGGCGGCGATGCGCAGCATGCCAGGTGTCTTCACGGTCTGTACATCGTGCATGCTGCGTCAACTACCCACAGTGACAAGGGGTTACGGGGGCGTGCGGAGGTGCGGTCTGTGTCAGTAGGTGATCGTGACGCGCCGGGTGGAGCCGTCGACGCGGATCGTGCCGTCGTAGGGGATGACGAACTGGGGGTCGGTGTGGCCGAGGCCCATGTCGGACCTGCGCGAGGATACGAGGGGTCGTCGCGGTGGTGCGCCGTGATAGACCGGGTGCGAGCAGCGGTCCTGGCGGACCGCCCCCGACGGACCCGGAGGAACCGTGCCCCGCACCCTCGCCAACGCCCCGATCATGATCCTCAACGGGCCCAACCTGAACCTCCTCGGCCAGCGCCAGCCCGAGATCTACGGCTCCGACACCCTCGCCGACGTCGAGTCGATGTGCGCCAAGGCCGCGGCGGCGCACGGCGGCACGGTGGACCTGCGGCAGTCCAACCACGAGGGCGAACTGGTCGACTGGATCCACGAGGCGCGGCTCAACCACTGCGGGATCGTCATCAACCCGGGGGCCTACTCGCACACCTCCGTCGCCATCCTGGATGCGCTCAACACCTGTGACGGCATGCCGGTGTTGGAGGTCCACATCTCCAACATCCACCAGCGCGAGTCGTTCCGGCACCACTCCTATGTCTCACTGCGCGCGGACGGAGTCATCGCGGGGTGCGGGGTGCAGGGCTATGTGTTCGGTGTGGAGCGGGTCGCGGCGCTGCTGGGGGCGTAGCCCTTGGGCGGCTGTTGCCGGGGCCGCCGGCCGAGGGCGGGGATGTGAGGGACCGGCGGCCCGTACCGCGCGGGAGCCGTCACCCGCGCGGGGCTGTCACCAGTTGACCGCGCAGCAGCGTGCGCCGGGAGTGCGCGTGGAACACCGGCGTGTGCAGAGGTTTCACACGGGGCGCGAACATGTCGACTCGCGCCCTCGGCGCACCGCCCGCGCGCAGTGTGCTCACCACCCGCGCGCGTGCCACTCCGGCAGATGCGGTCGCTCGGCGCCCAGCGTGGTGTCGTTGCCGTGTCCGGGGTAGACCCAGGACTCATCCGGGAGCACGTCGAAGATCTTGGTCTCCACGTCGTGGATCAGACTGGCGAACGCCGCCGGATCCTTACGGGTGTTGCCCACACCTCCCGGGAAGAGACAGTCCCCGGTGAACACATGGGGATGCCCGTGCGGGTCGTCGTAGACGAGGGCGATCGAGCCCGGCGTGTGGCCCACGAGATGGCGCGCGGTCAGTTCCACGCGCCCCACCCGGATGGTGTCGCCGTCGTCGACCAGGACCTCGGTCGGCACGGGGATGCCCTCGGCGTCGTCGCGGCCCGCGTAGGTACGGGCGCCGGTCGCGGCGACCACCTCGGCGAGCGCCTGCCAGTGGTCGCCGTGCCGGTGCGTGGTGACGACGGAGGCGATGCCGTCGTCACCGATCATGCCCAGCAGCGCGTCGGCGTCGTTCGCCGCGTCGATCAGCAACTGCTCGTCCGTGGCCCGGCAGCGCAGCAGATAGGCGTTGTTGTCCATCGGGCCGACCGCGATCTTCGTGATCATCAGGTCCCGCAGCTCGTGCACATCGGCCGGGCCGCCGACCTTCACCGCTCCGCTGTACGTCATGCTCGTCAGCCTATGCGCTCCGCTGGGCGCGTGGTTCGTCGGTGGTGCGTCGTGGCGGGACTCGTGCGAGTCCCCGCGCCTACAGCGGAGGCAGAGCGGGAAGGGCGCCGTCGGTCACCGTCAGGGACGAGCCGTCGCGGCGGCCGGACAGCCAGCCCAAGAGGTCCGGGAGCGTGCCGGAGACGGTCACCTCGGGCGTCGTGGCCGTGCGTCCCGTCGTCCACGCGCGCGTGCCGTCCGTCAGGCGGGTCGCGGGGACGTCGGGATTGCCGGTGAAGCGTTCGGCGAGGAAGGCCGTCTCCCGCTCCGCGAACTCCTCCGGGACGTCCTCCAGCCCGTAGCCGATCCCGAGGTCCACGTGGTGCAGCTCCACCTCCACCCAGCGGCGGAAGGGCACGCGGGCCGCGGTGTCGGTGACGCCGTTGCGCAGGGTGACCGTGCGGGACCAGTCCGCGGGCACGGCCGCCGCCTCCTGGAGACGGGCTGCGGTCTCGCGGACGTCGGCGAGCTGGACGTCGAGGGGGCGCGGGGCGTCGCGCTCGATGTCGGCGTCCCGCGCCTCGGCCGAGGCGTACATGGGACGCCCTTCCATGACGTTCACCAGGGCGTCGGCGTTGCGGGCGAGGTGGGCGAGGATGTGCCCCCGGGTCCAGCCGGGCAGGAGTGACGGTTGCGTCACTGCCGTGTCGTCCAGCTTGGCGGCTGCGTTGAGCAGCCGTTCGGTCGCTTCTTGTACAGAGGCCAGGTCACGAGCGTGATCAATCATGGTGCTGACAGTAGTCCGGCCACACCTTCGGGTGAAGGTAGTGAACCCGGGCCGTAAATCGAATGCACGTGCTATAAGGTCGGACGTGGCGTCGGGCATGCTGGATGGCCGGGGATTGTTGTGCAACCCGGGGGATCCGACCGGCGTTGTCAGTGGCTCCCCCTAGTCTGAGGAAGACGGGGGCCCCGCCCCTGTCACTTCTCTCAAGAAAGGTGCGGACCGGCGTGGCCGACCGTCTCATCGTCCGTGGCGCGCGCGAGCACAATCTCAAGAACGTCTCGCTCGACCTGCCTCGTGACTCGCTCATCGTCTTCACGGGCCTGTCCGGGTCGGGCAAGTCCTCCCTGGCCTTCGACACGATCTTCGCCGAGGGCCAGCGGCGCTACGTGGAGTCGCTCTCCTCGTACGCCCGCCAGTTCCTCGGCCAGATGGACAAGCCGGACGTCGACTTCATCGAGGGCCTCTCGCCCGCGGTCTCCATCGACCAGAAGTCGACCTCGCGCAACCCGCGCTCCACGGTCGGCACCATCACCGAGGTCTACGACTATCTGCGGCTGCTGTTCGCCCGCATCGGTAAGCCGCACTGTCCCCAGTGCGGCCGCCCGATCTCCCGCCAGTCGCCGCAGGCCATCGTCGACAAGGTCCTGGAGCTGCCGGAGGGCAGCCGCTTCCAGGTGCTGTCGCCGCTGGTCCGCGAGCGCAAGGGCGAGTTCGTCGACCTCTTCGCCGACCTCCAGACCAAGGGCTACTCCCGCGCGCGCGTGGACGGCGAGACGATCCAGCTCTCCGACCCGCCCACGCTGAAGAAGCAGGAGAAGCACACCATCGAGGTGGTCGTCGACCGCCTCACGGTGAAGGACTCCGCCAAGCGGCGTCTCACCGACTCGGTGGAGACCGCCCTCGGCCTGTCCGGCGGCATGGTCGTGCTCGACTTCGTCGACCTCCCCGAGGACGACCCCGAGCGCGAGCGCATGTACTCCGAGCACCTGTACTGCGCGTACGACGACCTGTCCTTCGAGGAGCTGGAGCCGCGCTCCTTCTCCTTCAACTCGCCCTTCGGCGCCTGCCCGGAGTGCACCGGCATCGGCACCCGCATGGAGGTCGACCCGGAGCTGATCGTCCCGGACCCGGACAAGACCCTCGACGAGGGCGCCATCCACCCCTGGTCGCACGGACACACCAAGGACTACTTCGGCCGGCTGATCGGCGCTCTCGCGGACGCCCTCGGCTTCCGGACGGACATCCCCTTCGCCGGTCTGCCCCAGCGCGCCAAGAAGGCCCTCCTGCACGGCCACAAGACCCAGATCGAGGTCCGCTACCGCAACCGGTACGGCAGGGAGCGCGTCTACACCACGCCCTTCGAAGGCGCGGTGCCGTTCGTCAAGCGGCGGCACAGCGAGGCCGAGTCCGACGCCAGCCGGGAGCGCTTCGAGGGCTATATGCGCGAGGTGCCCTGCCCCACCTGTGAGGGCACCCGGCTGAAGCCGATCGTCCTCGCGGTCACGGTCATGGGGAAGTCCATCGCCGAGGTCTCCGCGATGTCCATCAGCGACTGCGCGGACTTCCTGGGCGAGCTGAAGCTCACCGCGCGGGACAAGAAGATCGCCGAGCGGGTGCTGAAGGAGGTCAACGAACGGCTGCGGTTCCTGGTCGACGTCGGCCTGGACTACCTCTCGCTGAACCGCGCGGCGGGCACCCTCTCCGGTGGTGAGGCCCAGCGCATCCGCCTGGCCACGCAGATCGGCTCCGGACTCGTCGGCGTCCTCTACGTCCTCGACGAGCCGTCCATCGGCCTGCACCAGCGCGACAACCACCGGCTGATCGAGACCCTCGTCCGGCTGCGCGACATGGGCAACACCCTGATCGTCGTCGAGCACGACGAGGACACCATCAAGGTCGCCGACTGGATCGTGGACATCGGCCCCGGCGCGGGCGAGCACGGCGGCAAGGTCGTGCACAGCGGCTCCCTGAAGGAACTGCTCGCCAACGCCGAGTCGCAGACCGGTCAGTACCTGTCCGGCAAGAAGGCCATCCCGCTGCCGGACATCCGTCGCCCGCACGACCCGTCCCGGCAGCTCACCGTGCACGGCGCCCGGGAGAACAACCTCCAGGACATCGACGTGTCCTTCCCGCTGGGTGTGTTCACCGCCGTCACCGGTGTCTCCGGATCCGGCAAGTCGACGCTGGTCAACGACATCCTCTACACCCACCTGGCCCGTGAGCTGAACGGCGCCCGCAGCGTGCCCGGGCGGCACACGCGCGTGGAGGGTGACGACCTCGTCGACAAGGTCGTGCACGTCGACCAGTCGCCCATCGGCCGCACCCCGCGCTCCAACCCGGCGACCTACACCGGCGTCTTCGACCACATCCGCAAACTGTTCGCCGAGACGACCGAGGCGAAGGTCCGCGGCTACATGCCCGGCCGGTTCTCCTTCAACGTCAAGGGCGGTCGCTGCGAGAACTGCGCGGGCGACGGCACGATCAAGATCGAGATGAACTTCCTCCCGGACGTGTACGTCCCGTGCGAGGTCTGCCACGGCGCCCGCTACAACCGGGAGACCCTGGAGGTCCACTACAAGGGCAAGTCCATCGCCGAGGTCCTGAACATGCCGATCGAGGAGGCGACGGAGTTCTTCGAGGCGGTCCCCGCGATCGCCCGCCACCTCAACACGCTGAAGGACGTCGGTCTCGGCTACGTCCGCCTCGGCCAGGCCGCGACCACCCTCTCCGGCGGTGAGGCGCAGCGCGTCAAGCTCGCCAGCGAGCTGCAGAAGCGCTCCACCGGCCGCACGGTCTACGTCCTGGACGAGCCGACCACCGGTCTGCACTTCGAGGACATCAGCAAGCTGCTGAAGGTCCTGTCCGGCCTGGTCGACAAGGGCAACACGGTGATCGTCATCGAGCACAACCTCGACGTGATCAAGACCGCGGACTGGGTCGTCGACATGGGCCCCGAGGGCGGCGCGGGCGGCGGCCTCGTCGTCGCCGAGGGCACGCCGGAGGAGGTGGCCGGGGTCCCGGCCAGCCACACCGGCAAGTTCCTCAGGGAGATCCTCGGTGACCGGATCAGCGACGCCGAGCCCGTGAAGGCTCCCCGCCGGACGGCGGTGGCGAAGAAGACCGCCGGTGCCGTCGCCAAGAAGGCCGCGCCCGCCAAGCGGACGGCCCGGGCCCGCAAGGCCTGACGGCGAACAGGGACAGCGAGAAGGACCGGCGCCCCGCGGGAACTCCCCGCGGGGCGCCGCTCGTTGCACAGTCAGCCGCCCTGGCCCTGCGGCTCGAGGAACTGCATGTCCAGCTGAACCTTGACAACATCACCGAGGAGCGAGCCCCCGAAGTCCATCCCGTAGTCGCTGCGCCGGATCTCGCCCGTCGCCTCGAACCCGGCCCGCCTCCGCCCGTCCCCGGGAGTCTCCATCACCCCGCCGAAGTCGACGGCGAGCGCCACCGGGCGGGACACGCCCCCGATGGCCAGGTCCCCCTCCATCGTCCAGTCCTCGCCCTCCCCGAAGACGCGGGTCGAGCGGAAGGCCATCGTCGGACGCTTCTCCACGTCCAGCAGATCGGCCGAGCGGGTGTGCGCGTCCCGGTCGGCGTTCCCGGTGTCGATGGAGGCGAGCGCGATCTCGGCGGTCACCCGCACCTCCTCCAGCGACTCACCGACGTACAGCCCGGCCCGCACATCGGCGAAGCGTCCGCGCACCTTGGCGATCCCGAGGTGGCGGATGGTGAAGTTGACGGCGGAGTGCAGCGGGTCCATCTCCCACTCGCCGGGCGCCAGCGGGAGAGGGGCAACGGCAGTGGTCTGTGAAAGGTCGTCCTGAGTCATGCCTCCACCCTCGGCGTCCGGGCGGGCGGTAGGGAGACCGGGCCAAGGGTGGTAGTGACAGGGACACCATCCCGCGCGGCACGCGTTGTACGTTCGCTGGGTGAGCGACAACGAGCTGGGCACCTTCATCCGCACCCGCCGGGAAGCCATCACACCGCCCGAGGTGGGCCTCCCCACCGGCCCGCGCCGCCGCACCCCGGGGCTGCGCCGGTCCGAGCTGGCCACGCTCGCCGGGATCAGCGTCGAGTACCTCACCCGCCTGGAGCAGGGCCGCGACCGCAACCCCTCACCCCAGGTTCTCGGCGCCCTCGGCGACGCCCTGCGCCTGCCGTTGCCGGACCGCCTCCTGATGCGCCGCCTGGCCAAGGCGCACAGCGACGACCATGTGCTCTGCTCCATGGCCACCCCACCGGTCAGCACCGTGCGCGCCACCGTCCAGGCGCTGCTCGACCGTCTGGAGCCCACCCCGGCCGTGCTGCTCAACCGGATCAGCGACATCGTGACGTACACCTCGGGCTACGAGCGGTTCGCCCGGCCGCTCGGCCTGCTCGACGGCGACCCGCCCAACGTCCTGCGGTATCTGTTCACCGACGAGCGCGCCCGCGTCGTGTACCCCGGCTGGGAGCGGCTCGCCGACGAGCAGATCGCGCAGTTGCGCCAAGAGGCCCCGCTTCAGGACCCCCATGTGACCGCGTTGGCCGATGAGCTGACGGTGACGGCGGGTGCGGTGTTCGCCGAGCGGCTGGCCGCCGTGCCGACCATGCCCGCCCAGGCCGGAACGGATCTCGTGGAGCATCCGGAGGCCGGGCGGCTGCGGCTCGCCTTCGAGACACTCGCCCTGCCCGACGAGGGGCTGCGTCTGCTGGTCCACCTTCCGGCCGACGAGGCCACCGCCACGGCCCTGGACCGCCTCAACGGCCGAACCCCGGGCGCACTGCGCGCGGTCGGCGGCCGACGCTGACCGGTGGCGCCCCGACCGCCCGCCGCTGCGTCAGCCGCCGCTAGATGTCACCCAGCTCGTCGGCGTACGGCGGCTCCGCTCCCGCGCGTGAGCAGGTGATCGCCGCCGCGCGGGCCGCGAAGCGCAGCAGGCGTGTCCAGTGGGCGGCGTCCAGGCCCGCCACGGCGTCCGGGGACAGGGCGTCCCAGGCGGCGAGGCCGTGCAGCAGGGCGGCGTTCACGGTGTCGCCCGCCCCGATGGTGTCCACGACCGAGACCTTCTCGCCCGGCACGGAGTGCTCCGCGCCGCCCGCGGTGAAGACGGTGAGCCCGTCGCCGCCCCGGGTGATCACCACGGCGGAGGGACCCGCGGCCAGCCACTCGCGCGGGGTGCCGCCGAGCCAGCGGGCGTCCTCCTCGGAGAGCTTGAGCAGGGATATCGACGGCAGCCAGCTCTCGAAGCGGGCCCGGTAGGCGTCCGGGTCGGGGATCAGCACGGCCCGGATGTTCGGGTCGAGCGCGGTGAACACGCCTTCGGCGGAGACGGTGCGCATCAGCCGCTCGTAGGCGCTGGCGCCCGGTTCCAGGACGAGTGAGCAGGTGCCGAAGGAGACCGCGCGGGTCGCCGGGGGCAGCCGGTCGGGGGCGGTGAACAGGCGGTCGGCGGTGCCGTCGACGTAGAAGGAGTAGGCGGCCGAGCCGTCGCCGTCCAGGGTGGCGACGGCGAGGGTGGTGGGTTCCGGGCCGCGCTGCACGCTCGAGACGTCCACCCCGGCCGCCCGCAGCCCGTCGAGCAGGGCCTCGCCGAAGGCGTCGTGGGAGGCGCGGGAGCAGAAGGCGGTGGGGGAGCCAAGGCGGCCGAGCGCGACGGCGGTGTTGTACGGGCCGCCGCCGAGCGCCGGTTGGAGGCCCGCCAGGGCGCCCGTGCCCTGCGGTACCAGGTCGATCAGGGCCTCACCGGCGACGACGATCATGGGGCGGTTCCTTTCCGGTGCTGCGCGGGCTTTGGCCGCACAGGTTGCTGTGCGGGTTGGGGCCGCACAGTTCGCTGCTCGGGCTGGTGCCGCGCGGGCCGCTCCGGCCGCGGTCCGGCCGGGGGCGGCTGGTCGGGACAGCCGCACGACGTGCGGTGGACGAAGGCGCAGGGCAGGCGGACCGTCCGGGTGGGCCGGTCGGGCGCCGCCAGCCGTTCCAGGAGGACCCGGACCGCCAGGGCGCCGAGTTCCTTGCTGGGCTGGGCCACGGCGGTCAGCCGGGGGGAGAACAGGTCGGCCCAGGCGAAGTCGTCGAAGCAGCACAGGGCGATGTCGCCGGGCACGGCCAGGCCGTGGTCGCGCAGGGCACGCAGGGCGCCGATGGTCATCGCGTTGTTGGCGGTGACGAGCGCGGTGGGCGGGGCGGCGAGGGACAGCAGCGCCGCGGTGGCCCGCTCGGCGCCCGCCGCCTCGGAGTCGCCGTGCACCACCAGCCGCTCGTCGACGGGCAGCCCGGCCGCCGCCAGGCCGTGCCGGTAGCCGGAGATCCGTTCGCTGGTGGTGCTGAGCCCGGCCAGACCGGCGACCAGCGCGATCCGGCGGTGGCCGAGCCCGGCGAGATGGGTGACCAGCCGGGCCGTCGGCTCGGCGTTCTCGGCGCAGACCTGGTCGAAGCGGGGCGCGCCGTCGGCGGCGGCGTCCACCAGCCGGTCGAGGAGGACGGTCGGCACCTTGTGGCGGCCGAGGTAGGCGAGGAGTTCGCGGGGCTCGGCGGAGGGCGCGACGATCATGCCGTCCACGCGCCGCTCGTGCAGCAGCTGGACGACCTTGCGCTCATGCCGGGGATCGTCGTGCGGGTCGGCGATGAGCAGGCTGTAGCCGCTCTCCAGGGCGCTCGCCTCGACCCCCTGGAGGATCTCCGTGAAGTAGGGGTTGCTGATGGCCGACACCGCGAGCCCGATGGAGCGGGTGCGCGAGGTCACCAGGGAGCGGGCGAGGGTGTTGGGGGTGTAGCCGAGTTCGTCGATGGCGTCCAGGACGGCCTGACGGGTGCGGGGGAGCACGGGACGGGTGCCGTTGAGCACGTGCGAGACCGTCGCCACGGAGACACCGGCGCTCCGGGCGACATCGGCCATGGTCGCCAACGCGATCCCCCTCCTGAGTCGTCTGGCGGGGAAGGTATCCCATTCCGGACCGCGCGTAAACGCTTGCGCAAGCGTGTACGTCACCAACCGCCACCCGCCCCGCTCCCGCGCCGTCCCCCCGGCTATCGTCGGCACGCAGCCCACCGGAACAGGAGCACCGCATGTCCGCCCGCCCCACCCCCAGCCGCCGTACCGTCCTGCGAGGGGTGGCACTCACGCCCGTGGCGGGGACAGGGCTCGCCGCCTGTTCACCGGGACCGGACCGGGCGACGCGGGCGCTGCCGACCGCGCCGGTGGAGCTGGGCGCGGAGGGCGAGGTCGCCAAGGGCGGCGCCAAGCTCTATGCGGAGCACAACATGGTGGTGGGCCGGGGTGAGGACGGCACCCTGAAGGCGTACAGCACGGTCTGCACGCACGCGCAGTGCTCCGCGAACAAGCTGGAGGGGACGAGGCTGATCTGCCCCTGCCACGGCAGCGAGTTCGACGCGATGACCGGGGAGGCGGTGGTGCCCCCGGCCACGGAGCCGCTCACGGAACTGCCGGTCAGGGCCGAGGGCGGCAAGATCGTTGCGGGGCCGGTCGCCTGATGCAGACGCGAGGCCCTCGCCGGGCCCTTCCCCATGCCCTCCCGACGTCCTGCCCGCACCCCTTGGGGTCGCTTCCGCTCACTCCCAGTCCCAGCCGATCCCGACGATCCCCGACCGCACCCGGGGCTCGACGAGGTGCACGGAGTGGTGGCTGCCGGTCATGGTCAGTTCCTGGCGGCCACTGCGCGGCGCCGCCGCGGAGTGCTGGGTGAAGCGGTGGCAGCGTACGGGCAGGGCGTTCTCGTCGAAGCGCACCTGGAGCGCGTACTGGCCGCCCGCGGGGCCGAAGCCGCGGACGTACTCGCGCGAGACACCGGCCGTGCCGTCCTGGACGCCGTAGCGGAACAGGAAGGTGTCCCCGGCCCGCAGCCGGGTGTCGAAGAGTAGCTCGGCGACGAGCACTCCCGTCGCGTCGTCCCGGAGCACGCGCCCGGTGCGGCAGTTGTCGAGGGCCCGCACCGCCATGTGCTCGGGTGCGCAGCCGGGGTCCCCGTGGTGGACGGCGACGAAGCGGTCCACGCCGTCGCGGTGGGCGCGCACGATGTGGTGGGAGTCGCGGCCCAGCAGCTCCCGTCGGGCCCCGATCCGCACCCGCTCGTGGTGCCCGAGCATGTGCAGCCCGGCGTCGGGCGGGCAGTCCAGGTCGGCCAGCAGCTCCTCCAGGACGCCCGAGGCCGCGACGAGGGAGCGGTAGGTGCGGGTGGCGGGCTGCCGTCCCCCTGGGCGCTCGTCACCGTCGGCGAGCAGCCGGATCAGTGACTCGTCCGGCAGTTGGAGTATCTCCTCCAGCGCGCGCACGGCCCGCAGCGACTCGGGGCGCTGGGGGCGCCGGGCGCCCTGCTGCCAGTAACTCAGGCTGGTGACACCGACTTTGACGCCGTGGCGCGACAGATGGTGCTGCACTCGCTGGAGGGGCAGTCCGCGGGCGGCTATCGCGGCGCGCAGCGCGACATGGAACGGGCCGCCGCGCAGGGCCGTGTCCAGTTCCGCGGTGGCGAGGTCCGCGGGCTGTGTGGCGTGCGGCATGCAGGGGCCTTTCTCTGCTGGTTCACAACGGCTGGTCAGACCGTTCACGCGGTGTCGGGACCTCCCGGTCGGCGGCGGCCCCCCGCACGCCCGTGCCTCGCGCGCGCATGCACAGTGCGCGGGCGGGCACATTCGTACGCTGTCGCTCCGGTCCCGAGTTCCCCCGCATTGAAGCGTGTTGACCAAGTCCGGACAACACCTGATGCCCAACAGCGGCGTACTCCTGGCCGAGACGAGACGGACCCGGTCGCCTTCTCCCGGCAACCCCCTTACCGTCGGTAACCAGGGTTTGGCGAGGGTTATCCACAGGCCCGCCGGACTGTCAGCCCACGCCAGTAGGGTGTGAGACATGGCCGACCCCTCCAGCTACCGCCCCAGGCCGGGACAGATCCCGGATTCCCCCGGGGTCTACAAGTTCCGCGACGAGCACCGCCGGGTGATCTACGTCGGGAAGGCGAAGAGTCTGCGCCAGCGCCTGGCGAACTACTTCCAGGACCTGGCAGGGCTCCACCCGCGCACCCGCTCCATGGTCACCACGGCCGCGTCGGTGGAGTGGACGGTGGTGTCCACGGAGGTCGAGGCCCTCCAGCTGGAGTACTCCTGGATCAAGGAGTTCGACCCGAGGTTCAACGTCAAGTACCGCGACGACAAGAGCTACCCCTATCTCGCGGTGACGATGAACGAGGAGTTCCCGCGCGTACAGGTGATGCGCGGCCACAAGAAGAAGGGCGTGCGCTACTTCGGGCCGTACGCGCACGCGTGGGCGATCCGCGACACCGTCGACCTCCTGCTGCGCGTCTTCCCGGTACGCACCTGCTCGACCGGCGTCTTCAAGAACGCCGCCCGCACCGGCCGCCCCTGTCTGCTCGGCTACATCGGCAAGTGCTCCGCGCCCTGCGTCGGCCGGATCTCCGCCGAGGACCACAGGGAGCTGGCCGAGGAGTTCTCCGACTTCATGGCGGGCCGCACCGGTACCTATCTGCGCCGCCTGGAGAGGCAGATGACCGAGGCGGCGGAGGAGCTGGAGTACGAGCGCGCGGCCCGGCTGCGCGACGACATCGAGGCCCTGAAGAAGGCCATGGAGAAGAACGCGGTCGTCCTCGCCGACGCGACCGACGCCGATCTGATCGCGGTCGCCGAGGACGAGCTGGAGGCGGCCGTGCAGATCTTCCACGTCCGCGGCGGACGCGTGCGCGGCCAGCGCGGCTGGGTGACCGACAAGGTGGAGGAGATCACCACCGGCGCCCTCGTCGAGCACGCCCTCCAGCAGCTCTACGGCGAGGAGACCGGCGACGCCGTCCCGCGCGAGGTGCTCGTCCCGGCGCTGCCCGACCCGGTGGAGCCGGTGCAGCAGTGGCTCACCGACCGCCGCGGCGCCAACGTCTCCCTGCGCATTCCGCAGCGCGGCGACAAGAAGGCGCTGATGGAGACCGTGCAGCGCAACGCCCAGCAGGGGCTCGCCCTGCACAAGACCAAGCGCGCCTCCGACCTGACCACCCGCTCGCGCGCGCTGGAGGAGATCTCCGACGCGCTCGGCCTGGACAGCGCGCCGCTCAGGATCGAGTGCTACGACATCTCGCACCTCCAGGGCGACGACGTGGTGGCGTCCATGGTCGTCTTCGAGGACGGGCTCCAGCGCAAGAGCGAATACCGCCGTTTCCAGATCAAGGGCTTCGCCGGGCAGGACGACGTCCGGTCCATGCACGAGGTGATCACCCGCCGCTTCCGGCGCTATCTCGCCGAGAAGGAGCGCACGGGGGAGTGGGCCGACGGCGACCCCGGCCTCGCGGGCGACCCCGGCCTCGCGGGCGGCACCGGCGCCGCGAACGGCACCGGCCTCCCGAACGGCACCGATGAGACCCCGGACGGCACCGGCGAGACCCCGGCCATCCCCGCCGCCGTCGAGGTCCCCGCCGCCCCCCTCGACGAGGACGGCCGCCCCAAGCGCTTCGCCTACCCCCCGCAGCTCGTCGTCGTGGACGGCGGCAAGCCGCAGGTCGCGGCGGCCAAGCGGGCGCTGGACGAACTGGGCATCGACGACATCGCCGTCTGCGGCCTGGCCAAGCGGCTGGAGGAGGTCTGGCTCCCCGACGACGAGGACCCGGTGGTCCTGCCCCGCAGCAGCGAGGGCCTCTATCTGCTGCAACGCGTCCGTGACGAGGCGCACCGGTTCGCCATCACCTACCAGCGCACCAAGCGGGCCAAGCGCTTCCGGTCGAGCCCCCTGGACGACGTACCGGGGCTCGGCGAGACACGCAAACAGGCGTTGATCAAGCACTTCGGTTCGGTGAAGAAGCTGCGATCCGCGACAATTGACCAGATCTGTGAGGTTCCGGGTATCGGTCGTAAGACGGCCGAGACGATCGCCGTGGCCCTCGCCCAGGCGGCACCGGCCGCACCCGCCGTGAACACGGCGACTGGAGAGATCATGGAGGACATGGACAACGGGGCGCCCGAGACGACGGCGGGAGCCCCGGGGGACCCCGTAACCGCGGGATCCCCTGACGAGCGACGGGGGCAGGAGACATGACCGAGCACGAGTCCGAACACGCGACAGAATCCACGCCAGAGACGCCAGAGACGCCAGAGACGCCAGAGACGCCAGAGACGCCAGAGACGCCAAAGACGCCACAGGCGCCCGAGGCACCCCAGACACCCGAAGCGCGCCCGACACCCGAAGCGCGCCCGACACCCCAGGCACCAGAGACGCCCAGCACATCCGGAACGCCCGACACCACCCCCGACACCACCCCCGACACCATCTCCGACACCACCCCGGGCGCCTCCAGCGGCGTCCCCGAGGCCGCCATCCCCGAGCTGGTGATCATCTCCGGGATGTCCGGCGCGGGCCGGTCCACCGCCGCGAAGTGCCTGGAGGACCTCGGCTGGTTCGTCGTGGACAACCTCCCGCCCGCGCTGATCCCCACCATGGTGGAGCTGGGCGCCCGCTCCCAGGGCAACGTGGCGCGGATCGCGGTCGTCGTCGACGTACGAGGGCGCCGTTTCTTCGACAACCTCCGGGAGTCACTCGCCGACCTGGAGGCGAAGCACGTCACCCGGCGCATCGTCTTCCTGGAGTCCTCCGACGAGGCCCTGGTGCGCCGCTTCGAGTCGGTGCGCCGCCCGCACCCCCTCCAGGGCGAGGGCCGCATCGTCGACGGGATCGCCGCCGAGCGCGAACTGCTGCGCGAGCTGCGCGGTGACGCGGACCTGGTGATCGACACCTCCAGCCTGAACGTGCACGAGCTGCGCGCCAAGATGGACGCCCAGTTCGCGGGCGAGGAGGAGCCCGAGCTGCGGGCCACGGTGATGTCCTTCGGGTACAAGTACGGCCTGCCGGTCGACGCGGACCTCGTCGTCGACTGCCGCTTCCTGCCCAACCCGCACTGGGTGCCGGAACTGCGCCCGTTCACGGGCCTCAACGAAGAGGTGTCGGGCTATGTCTTCAACCAGCCCGGCGCCAAGGAGTTCCTCGACCGCTACGCCGAGCTGCTCCAGCTGATCGCGACCGGCTACCGCCGTGAGGGCAAGCGCTATGTGACCATCGCGGTCGGCTGCACCGGCGGCAAGCACCGCTCGGTCGCCATGTCGGAGAAGCTCGCCGCGCGCCTGGCGGCCGAGGGTGTGGAGACGGTGGTCGTGCACCGGGACATGGGACGCGAATGACAGGACGTACGTTGCGGCTGAGCAGGCTGCGCCGGATCACCCCCGAGGGACGCGGCGGCAGGTCGTCGGACGGGGGGCGGGCCAAGCCCGCCGAGGGCCGCGGTGGCCGTCCGCGCCGCCGCGGCGCCCAGCCCAAGGTGGTCGCCCTCGGCGGCGGCATGGGCCTGTCCGCCTCGCTCGCCGCGCTGCGCCGGATCACCGGCGACCTCACCGCCGTGGTCACCGTCGCCGACGACGGCGGCTCCAGCGGGCGGCTGCGGGACGAGCTGGGCGTGCTGCCGCCCGGCGATCTGCGCAAGGCGCTGGCCGCGCTGTGCGGGGACGACGACTGGGGCCAGACCTGGGCCCGGGTCATCCAGCACCGCTTCCAGTCCCACGGCGAGATGCACGGCCACGCGGTCGGCAATCTGCTGATCGTCGCCCTGTGGGAGCAGCTCGGCGACCACGTCCAGGCGCTCGACCTGGTCGGCAAGCTGCTCGGCGCGCACGGGCGGGTGCTGCCCATGTCGGCCGTGCCGCTGGAGCTGCAGGCCCTGGTCAGGGGCCATGACCCGGACCGGCCCGAGGACACCGACACCGTCCGCGGCCAGGCGACCGTCGCCCTCACGACGGGCGAGGTGCAGTCGGTGCACCTGGTGCCGCACGACCCACCCGCGGTCCCGGAGGCCGTGGCGGCGGTGCTGGACGCGGACTGGGTGGTGCTCGGTCCCGGCTCCTGGTTCTCCTCGGTCATCCCGCATCTGCTCGTGCCCGAGTTGCTGGGCGCCCTCATGGAGACCAAGGCCCGCCGGGTACTCTCCCTGAACCTCGCCCCGCAGCCCGGAGAAACCGAGGGCTTCTCCCCGCAGCGTCATTTGGAGGTTTTGGGACGACACGCCCCTAAACTCGCCCTGGACGTGGTGCTGGCCGACGAGGCCGCCGTGCCCGACCGCGACTCACTCACCGACGCCGCCCGGCGTTTCGGGGCCGCGGTCGAGCTGGCCCCGGTGGCCAGGACGGACGGGACTCCGCGGCATGACCCGGAGCTGCTGGCCGCCGCGTACGACCGTATTTTTCGGATGCATGGAAGGATCGGCCCATGGCGATGACGGCAGCGGTGAAGGACGAGATCTCCCGGCTCCCCGTCACCCGGACCTGCTGTCGGAAGGCGGAGGTCTCCGCCATTCTGCGGTTCGCCGGCGGCCTCCATCTGGTCAGCGGGCGCATCGTGATCGAGGCGGAGCTGGACACCGCGATGGCGGCGCGCCGCCTCAAGCGGGACATCCTGGAGATCTTCGGCCACAGCTCGGAACTGATCGTGATGGCGCCCGGCGGTCTGCGCCGCGGCTCCCGGTACGTGGTCCGGGTCGTCGCGGGCGGTGACCAGCTGGCCCGGCAGACGGGCCTCGTCGACGGGCGGGGCCGTCCGATCCGCGGGCTGCCCCCGCAGGTGGTCTCCGGCGCGACCTGTGACGCGGAGGCGGCCTGGCGCGGGGCGTTCCTGGCGCACGGCTCGCTCACCGAGCCGGGCCGCTCCTCCTCCCTGGAGGTGACCTGCCCCGGTCCGGAGGCCGCGCTCGCCCTGGTCGGCGCCGCCCGCAGACTCTCGATCGCCGCGAAGGCGCGCGAGGTGCGCGGTGTGGACCGGGTCGTCGTCCGGGACGGCGACGCGATCGGCGCCCTGCTGACCCGGCTCGGCGCGCACGAGTCGGTGCTGGCCTGGGAGGAGCGCCGGATGCGCCGCGAGGTCCGCGCGACGGCCAACCGGCTGGCCAACTTCGACGACGCCAACCTGCGCCGCTCCGCCCGCGCGGCGGTGGCCGCCGGTGCCCGGGTCGCCCGCGCGCTGGAGATCCTCGGTGACGACGTCCCCGAGCACCTCGCCGCCGCCGGACGCCTGCGCATGGAGCACAAGCAGGCCTCCCTGGAGGAACTGGGCGCCCTCGCCGACCCGCCGCTGACCAAGGACGCCGTGGCCGGTCGGATCCGCCGACTGCTGGCGATGGCCGACAAGCGCGCCACCGACCTGGGCATCCCGGGCACGGAGGCCAACCTCACCGAGGAACTGGCGGACAACCTCGCGGGCTGACACACCCTCACCGCGCCCGACACGCCGCCGCGCCCCCGAAAACCCGCCCGACACGCGCCGCGGCCCCGAAACCCTGCCCGACACGCGCCGCACCCCTGAAACCCCGCCCCACACACCGCGCGCGCCCGAAACGCCACCCCCCACCCCCCACACACACCGCGCGCGCCCGAAACCCCACCCCCACCCCCACCCCCCGCGCGCCCCCGACACCACGAACCACGCCCCCCACCCCCCCCACACACGAGCCCCCCACACTGCGCCCCAACAAGCCGGTGCCGACGCCCACTTGGCGCTCGGTACCGGCGTTTCGCGTAAGTGCCGGAATATGCCCGTAAACCCTCTGACGCACCCTTGACTGGATCAAGAACTGACATGAGCCTGGCATCCATTCGCCGCGTGGCGAATCACAGCTAGGGGGGTACATGAGACACAGAGCGAGATCGATCCTCGCTGTCAGCGCGCTCCTGTTGACCGGAGCGGGCCTCGCGCCCATCGCCCAAGCCCAGCCCGCGGACCCGTCCGCCGCGGACGCCGACGAAGTCAAGGTCTTCCGCGCCGAGGTCACCAAGAAGCAGGTACCCCTGCTGCTGGAGGCCGGTCAGGACGGCCATGAACTCAGCGAGACGGTACCCGCGAAGGGCACCGCCACCGTCGAGGTCTACCTCACCGACCAGCAGGCCACGAAGCTGGAGAAGAAGGGCGTCGACCTCACCGAGCACACCCTGTCGGCCCGCGCCGAGAGCCGTGTGGCAGCCGCCGCCGAGGGCGTGTTCCGCCCGTACGGCGGCGACGGCGGCCTCAAGGAGGAGATCCTCGCCACCGCGCAGGCGAACCCGGCCCTGACCAAGGTCGTCTCCATCGGCAAGACGGTCAACGGCCAGGACATCCTCGCCCTCAAGCTCACCAAGAACGCCAAGAAGACCAAGGACGGCGCCAAGCCGTCGGTGCTGTACGTGTCCAACCAGCACGCGCGCGAGTGGATCACGCCGGAGATGACCAGGCGGCTGCTCCACCACTACCTGGACAGCTACAAGACCGACAAGCGCGTCAAGAAGATCGTCGACACCACCGAGCTGTGGTTCGTGCTCTCGGCCAACCCCGACGGCTACGACTACACCTTCCAGCACGAGGACAACCGCCTCTGGCGCAAGAACCTGCGGGACGTCAACGCCGACGGTGCCATCAGCACCGGCGACGGCGTGGACCTGAACCGCAACTTCGCCTACAAGTGGGGCTACGACGACGAGGGTTCGTCCCCCAACCCCACCAGCCAGACCTACCGCGGCGCGGGCCCGAACTCCGAGCCCGAGACCAAGGCACTGGACGCCTTCGAACGCCGTATCGGCTTCGAGTACGGCATCAACTACCACTCCGCCGCCGAACTCCTGCTCTACGGCGTCGGCTGGCAGGTGGCCACCGACACCCCCGACGACGTGCTGTACAAGTCGCTGGCCGGTACGCCGGAGAACTCCGCGATCCCGGGCTACCGCCCGCAGGTGTCCTCGGAGCTGTACACCACCAACGGCGAGGCGGACGGCCACGCGGCCAACGTCAACGGCACGGCGATGTTCACCCCCGAGATGTCGACCTGTCAGACGATCTCCAACCTCTACCCGGACGACCCCTGGAACGCGGCCGACTGCCAGTCGGTCTTCAACTTCCCCGACGACGAGAAGCTGATCCAGGACGAGTTCGAGAAGAACATCCCCTTCGCGCTCTCCGTCGCCGAGTCCGCCGCGACCCCCGACCAGCCGAAGTCCTCGGTCGGCATCGAGGCGCCCGACTTCACCCCGGCGCCGTTCAGCACGTCGTACTCGCGCGGCGCCGACCAGGAGGTCTCCGTCGTCGCACGCAAGTCGGTGCGCGACAAGGAGCTGAAGTACCGCGTCAACAACGGCCGTACGCACGAGGCGGACCTGCGCGCCTGGCGGGGCGGCGAGACCTACGGCGGTGAGGACAACCTCCACTTCGACGAGTACCGGGCCAAGGTGCGGCACGGCGAACCCGGCGACAAGGTCGAGGTGTGGTTCACCGGCGAGACCCGCAGGGGCAAGCCGACCGCCAGCGAGCACTTCACCTACACCGTCGCCGAACGCCCGCGCGCGGACGTCCTCGTCGTAGCCGAGGAGGGCACCGCCGCCACCCAGGCGCAGACCTACGTCGACGCGCTGAAGGCCAACGGGCACAAGGCGGTCGTCTGGGACGTCGCCACCCAGGGCGCGCCCGACGCGCTCGGCGTCCTCGGCCACTTCGACGCGGTCGTCCACTACACCGGCGCGGCCGTCCCCGGCATCGCCACCCAGCTCCACCTGCGGGCCTACCTCAACGAGGGCGGCAAGCTGATCGAGGCGGGGGAGCGCGCGGGCGGCAGCGTCGACCTCGGCGACGGCACCCCGTCGAACGACTTCAGCCAGTACTACCTGGGCGCCTACACCCGTACGTCGCTGCCGTCCGTGACCTCCTTCGAGGGCGCGGGAGCGCTCGCCGGGGCCGACGGGGCGCTCGGTGCCGCGCCGGGCAACCCGCTGGACACGGCGGGTTCCTTCAGCGTCACCTCCGACTCCCTGCCGACGGCCACGTTCCCGCAGTTCGAGAGCGCGGGCGCGGGCCGGTACCCGGGCACGGTCAACCCGTACGGCCCCTACGAGGGCGACTCCATGGCGGCCGTACGCCACTCCGACTACGCCTGGAACCGGCTCTCCCGCACCGTCGACCTCGGCTCGGTGGCCGCCGCCGACGCCCCGACGCTGACCACGCGGATGTTCTGGGACACGGAGGAGGGCTACGACCACGTCCTGATCGAGGCCCGCACCGCCGGGGGCGACGACTGGACCACGCTCGCGGAGACCGGGGGCGCCACCAGCACCACCGTGCCCGAGGAGTGCGAGGCCGGGTACTTCATCCAGGCCCACCCCGCGCTCAAGCGGTATTTGACCCTGGGCGCCGACGGCTGCACGGCCACCGGTACCAGCGGTTCCTTCAACAGCCTGACCGGTGTCTCGCCGGGGTGGCAGGAGGTGGCCTTCGACCTGTCGGCGTACGCCGGGAAGACGGTGGAGATCTCCATCAGCTATGTCACCGACCCGGGCTCCGGCGGCCGTGGCGTCCTGGTGGACAACGCGTCCGTCGTCGTCGGCGGCCAGTCGACGGGCACCGAGGGCTTCGAGACGTCCCTCGGCGCCTGGACCGTCCCCGGACCGCCCGCGGGCAGCCCCGCGGTGGTCCGGGACTGGGCGCTGACGGGCGAACTGTTCCGGACATTCGGCGCCGTCGCCACCGACGACACCGTGCTGCTGGGCTTCGGGCTCGAGCACCTCACCGTGCCCGCCGCCCGCAGCGCCCTGCTGGGCAAGGCGCTGGCGGCCCTGGGCAGCTGACCAGACCAGCGTGTCAACGGCACACCGGGCTCCGTAGCCGATGTGAGTGAGCCGGGTTTCCCGGCGGGCGGTTCGTACCCCTACTGGTGGGTACGGGCCGCCGTGCCGTGTACGGCCCACTCGATGTCACTGAGAAGGCCGCGGGGAGGTAGGGTCGTAAGCGGTCGGGGACATCCCATACAGCTCGCCGACGACAACGGAGTCGGCGTACCAACGAGGAGATCGGTTCGTGACGATCCGCGTAGGCATCAACGGCTTTGGCCGCATCGGTCGCAGCTACTTCCGCGCGCTGCTCGAGCAGGGTGCGGACATCGAGATCGTGGCTGTCAACGACCTGGGTGACACGGCGACCACCGCGCACCTGTTGAAGTACGACACCATCATGGGCCGCCTCAAGGAAGAGGTCTCCCACACCGCCGACACGATCACCGTCGGCGGCAAGACCATCAAGGTGCTCTCCGAGCGCAACCCGGCCGACATCCCCTGGGGTGAGCTGGGCGTCGACATCGTCATCGAGTCGACGGGCATCTTCACCAAGAAGGCGGACGCCGAGAAGCACATCGCCGGTGGCGCCAAGAAGGTCCTCATCTCCGCCCCGGCGAAGGACGAGGACATCACCGTGGTCATGGGTGTCAACCACGAGCAGTACGACCCGGCGAACCACCACGTCATCTCCAACGCCTCCTGCACCACCAACTGCGTGGCGCCGATGGCGAAGGTGCTCGACGAGAGCTTCGGCATCGTCAAGGGCCTGATGACCACGGTGCACGCCTACACCAACGACCAGCGCATCCTGGACTTCCCGCACAAGGACCTGCGTCGCGCCCGCGCCGCCGCGGAGAACATCATCCCGACCACCACGGGCGCCGCGAAGGCCACCGCCCTGGTGCTGCCGCAGCTCAAGGGCAAGCTGGACGGCATGGCCATGCGCGTGCCGGTTCCCACCGGCTCGGTCACCGACCTGGTCCTCGAGCTGTCCCGCGAGGTCACCAAGGAAGAGGTCAACGCCGCCTTCCAGAAGGCGGCCGAGGGCGAGCTGAAGGGCATCCTCGAGTACACCGAGGACCCGATCGTCTCCTCCGACATCGTCAACGCCCCGGCGTCCTGCACCTTCGACTCCTCCCTGACGATGGTCCAGGACGGGAAGAACGTGAAGGTCATCGGCTGGTACGACAACGAGTGGGGCTACTCCAACCGCCTCGTCGACCTGACGGTCTTCGTCGGCAACCAGCTCTGATCCCCGGCGAGGGGACCGCATGTGAGGGCAGGGCTCGGACAGCGCGTGAACGTGCTGTCCGAGCCCTGACTCACGTCCGCCCCCGCGGGCCTCATACGATCACCAGCCCTGCTCAGGAGTCCAGGAGTTCCTTATGAAGACGATCGACGCTCTGCTCGCCGAAGGCGTCGCGGGCAAGCGGGTCTTCGTCCGCGCCGACCTGAACGTGCCGCTGGACGGCACCACGATCACCGACGACGGCCGCATCCGCGCCGTACTGCCCACGGTCAAGGCCCTCGCCGACGCGGGTGCCCGGGTCGTCGTCGCCTCCCACCTGGGCCGCCCCAAGGGCGCCCCGGACCCGGTCTTCTCGCTCGCCCCCGCCGCCTCCCGGCTCGGTGAACTGCTCGGCACCGCCGTGTCGTTCGCCTCCGACACCGTCGGCGAGTCCGCCACCAGCACCGTCGCGGGCCTCAGCGACGGCGATGTGGCGGTCATCGAGAACCTGCGCTTCAACCCCGGCGAGACCGCCAAGGACGACGCCGAGCGCGCCGCCTTCGCGGACCAGCTCGCCGCGCTCGCCGACGTCTACGTGGGCGACGGCTTCGGCGCCGTGCACCGCAAGCACGCCTCCGTCTTCGACCTCCCGGCCCGGCTGCCGCACTACGCGGGCTACCTCATCGCCACCGAGGTCGGCGTCCTGAAGAAGCTCACCGACGACGTCAAGCGGCCGTACGTGGTCGCCCTCGGCGGCGCCAAGGTCTCCGACAAGCTCGCCGTCATCGACGAACTGCTCGGCAAGGCCGACCGCCTCCTCATCGGCGGCGGCATGGCGTACACCTTCCTCAAGGCCAAGGGGTACGAGGTCGGCATCTCCCTCCTCCAGGAGGACCAGGTCCCGGTCGTCCAGGAGTACATGGAGCGCGCCGAGCAGAGCGGCGTCGAGCTGGTCCTGCCGGTGGACGTGCTGGTCGCCCCCGAGTTCCCGGACCTGAAGACCAAGGCCCCCGCCAACCCCACCACCGTCGCCGCGGACGCCATCCCCGCCGACCAGGAGGGTCTGGACATCGGTCCCGAGACCCGCAAGCTGTACGCCTCGAAGCTCGCCGACGCCGCCACCGTCTTCTGGAACGGCCCCATGGGCGTCTTCGAGCACCCCGACTACGCCGAGGGCACCAAGGCGGTCGCCCAGGCGCTCATCGACTCCCCGGGCTTCACCGTGGTCGGCGGCGGCGACTCCGCCGCGGCCGTGCGCACCCTGGGCTTCGACGAAAAGGCATTCGGCCACATCTCGACCGGTGGCGGCGCCTCCCTCGAATACCTCGAGGGCAAGACGCTCCCCGGCCTCGCCGCACTGGAGGACTGACCTCAATGAGCACGCGCACGCCGCTGATGGCGGGCAACTGGAAGATGAACCTCAACCACCTGGAGGCCATCGCCCACGTCCAGAAGCTCGCCTTCGCCCTGGCCGACAAGGACTACGAGGCCGTCGAGGTCGCCGTCCTGCCGCCCTTCACCGACCTGCGCTCCGTGCAGACCCTGGTCGACGGCGACAAGCTGAAGATCAAGTATGGCGCCCAGGACATCTCGGCCCAGGACTCCGGCGCCTACACCGGCGAGATCTCCGGGCCGATGCTGGCCAAGCTCAAGTGCACGTACGTGGCCATCGGCCACTCCGAGCGCCGCCAGTACCACGCCGAGACGGACGAGATCGTCAACGCCAAGGTCAAGGCCGCCTACAAGCACGGTCTCACCCCGATCATGTGCGTCGGCGAGGAGCTGGACGTCCGCGAGGCGGGGAACGCCGTTCCGCACACCCTCGCCCAGGTCGAGGGCGGTCTGAAGGACCTCCCGGCCGAGCAGGCCGAGACCGTCGTGATCGCCTATGAGCCCGTGTGGGCCATCGGCACCGGCAAGGTCTGCGGCGCCGAGGACGCCCAGGAGGTCTGCGCCGCCATCCGCGGCAAGGTCGCCGAGCTGTACTCCCAGGACGTGGCCGACAAGGTCCGCATCCAGTACGGCGGCTCCGTGAAGTCGGGCAATGTCGCCGAGATCATGGCGCAGGCCGACATCGACGGTGCCCTGGTGGGCGGCGCCTCCCTGGACGCGGACGAGTTCGTCAAGATCGTCCGCTTCCGCGACCAGTGAGACGACCAGTGAGTATGCGGTAGCAGCGATCCGTCGTACCCTTGCGGGGGCGTGGCCCTACGGCCGCGCCCCTGTCGTCCATCCGAATCCGAGGAAGTTGGTCCAGCCGTGGTTATGGGGTTCTCGATCGCCCTGATCGTCTTCAGCCTGCTGATGATGCTGCTGGTGCTGATGCACAAGGGCAAGGGCGGCGGCCTCTCCGACATGTTCGGTGGCGGTATGCAGTCGTCCGTCGGTGGCTCCTCGGTCGCCGAGCGCAACCTCGACCGCATCACCGTGGTCGTGGGTCTCCTCTGGTTCGCCTGCATCGTCGTGCTCGGCCTGCTGATGAAGATCAACAACTGATCGGTCGGCAACTGGCCGGTCGGCGACCGGTCGTCCCACAACCGGTCGTCCGACAACCGGTCGTCCCACAACCGGTCGGTCAACTTCTGGCTGACGCACACATTCCGCACGTAACGCCCCATGTTCGGTACGCGCCCCGGAGCGCGGCCTATCATGGGGCTTGCGTCTGGATATGGGGCCGGTAACTCCAATCACTGGACGCGCGTTGGGCCTTACGTAGACTGAGGCGCTCGCAGCGAAGCGAAACGCCGACTCGCTTTGCGGCACCATCACGCAGGGAGTTACGACCGTGGCAAGTGGCAACGCGATCCGGGGAAGCCGGGTCGGGGCGGGGCCGATGGGTGAGGCCGAGCGTGGCGAGTCCGCGCCGCGTCTGCGCGTCTCCTTCTGGTGCTCCAACGGGCACGAAACCCAGCCGAGCTTCGCCAGCGACGCGCAGGTCCCCGACACCTGGGACTGTCCGCGCTGCGGGTTCCCGGCCGGACAGGACCGGGACAACCCACCGGACCCGCCGCGCACCGAGCCCTACAAGACGCATCTGGCGTATGTGCGCGAGCGCCGCAGTGACGCGGACGGCGAGGCGATCCTCGCCGAGGCGCTCGCCAAACTGCGGGGCGAGATCTAGGACTTCAGACCGACCGGGCGCGGGAGTGCCCGGCCGGACCTGCCGTTGTGCGACGTGCGGTGTCCCGCTCCATTAGGTTGGGACCCGCAGCGGGGCACGCTACGCAGTAAGTGCGCAGGCAGGAAAGAAGGCTGAAGTCCCAGATGAACGCAGACGGCCGTACCCGGCTCAACCAGACGCCAGAGTGGACCGCTCTGGCCAAGCACCGCGAGGAACTCGGAGAGGCGCGGCTGCGCGAGCTGTTCGCCGCCGACCCGCGGCGCGGCTCCGGGTACACGCTCCAGGTCGGTGACCTGTACGTCGACTACTCCAAGCACCTGGTCACCGACGAGACACTGCGGCTGCTGCGCGAGCTGGCCGCCGCCACCGACGTCTTCGGGCTGCGGGACGCCATGTTCCGTGGCGAGAAGATCAACACCACCGAGGACCGCGCCGTGCTGCACACCGCGCTGCGCGCCCCGCGTGACGCGGTGGTCGAGGTCGACGGCGAGAACGTCGTTCCCGGCGTGCACGCCGTGCTGGACAGGATGTCCGACTTCGCGAACCGGGTACGTTCGGGCGAGTGGACCGGCCACACCGGCAAGCGCATCCGCAATGTCGTCAACGTCGGCATCGGCGGCTCCGACCTGGGCCCGGCGATGGCCTACGAGGTGCTGCGCGCCTTCACCGACCGCGAGATGACGATTCGTTTCGTCTCCAACGTGGACGGGGCCGACCTGCACGAGGCGACCCGTGACCTGGACCCGGCCGAGACGCTGTTCGTCATCGCGTCCAAGACCTTCACCACCATCGAGACGGTCACCAACGCCACCTCCGCGCGCACCTGGCTGCTGAACGCGCTCGGCGGCGACGAGGCCGCCGTGGCCAAGCACTTCGTGGCACTGTCGACGAACGCCGAGAAGGTCGCGGAGTTCGGCATCGACACGGCCAACATGTTCGAGTTCTGGGACTGGGTCGGCGGGCGCTACTCCTACGACTCGGCGATCGGTCTCGCCCTGATGATCGCCATCGGCCCGGACCGCTTCCGCGAGATGCTCGACGGCTTCCGGATCGTCGACGAGCACTTCCGCACGGCCCCCGCCGAGGAGAACGTGCCGCTGCTGCTCGGTCTGCTGGGCATCTGGTACGGCAACTTCCACGACGCCCAGTCGCACGCGGTGCTGCCGTACAGCCACTACCTGTCGAAGTTCACCGCCTACCTCCAGCAGCTCGACATGGAGTCCAACGGCAAGTACGTCGGCCGGGACGGGCGCGAAGTGGACTGGCAGACGGGTCCGGTGGTCTGGGGCACGCCCGGCACCAACGGTCAGCACGCCTACTACCAGCTGATCCACCAGGGGACGAAGCTGATCCCGGCCGACTTCATCGGCTTCGCCGAGCCGGTCGCCGAGCTGAGTGACGAGCTGAAGGCGCAGCACGACCTGCTGATGGCCAACTTCTTCGCCCAGACCCAGGCCCTCGCCTTCGGCAAGACCCCTGACGAGGTGCGCGCGGAGGGCGTACCGGAGGAGCTGGTCGCGCACAAGACCTTCAAGGGCGACCACCCGACCACCACGATCCTCGCCCGCGAGCTGACCCCGTCCGTGCTGGGCCAGCTCGTCGCCCTCTACGAGCACAAGGTCTTCGTGCAGGGTGCCGTGTGGAACATCGACTCCTTCGACCAGTGGGGCGTGGAGCTGGGCAAGGTCCTCGCCAAGCGGGTCGAGCCCGCGCTGACCGAGGGCGCCGAGGTGCCGGGCCTGGACGAGTCCACCAAGGCCCTCGTCACCAAGTACCGGGAGCTGCGCGACCGCCGGTAGCCGCCGTCAGGCCACCGAGTGCAGGGTGTCGGCCAGCCTGCGGCGCGCGGCGCGCGCCGCGGGCAGGGCCGACAGGGCCGCCGCGCCCAGCACGGCGGCCGTCCCGAACAGCAGCAGGAACGCGGGGGAGGGCACCTGCGCTATTCCCGCGCCGATGCCGCTCGACCTGCCCTGGGCGTCGATCAGCCAGCGCGCGAGCGGCACGCCGACGGCGGTGCTCAGCAGCGTGGCCGCGAGTGCCGTACCGGCCGTCGCGGTGACCGTGACGGCGGTGATCTGGCGCGGGGACAGGCCGATGGCCTTCAGCGCGAGCAGGTCCCGCTCGCCCTCGCGGACGGTGCCGCCGATCGCGGTGAGCAGCTCGATCAGTCCGATGAGGGCGAGTACGGCGATCAGACCGACGACGACTCCGCGCAGCGGCGACAGCCCGTCCGCGGGATTGGTGACGGGGTGCACGTCCAGCTGCCCGCGCCCGGCCGCCGCCAGCCGGTCCGCGACCTCGTGCGGATCGGCGCCGGGGGTCAGCCGGACCTGGTAGAGCGTGGCCCGCAGCCGTGGGTCGTTGGCGCGCAGGGTGTCCAGGGAGGTCGAGATCACCCGGCCCGCGTTCTCCGGCTCGATGCTGCGGCCGACGATGTGCAGGATCTGCGGCTGGTCCCCGACGGTCATCCGCACCCAGTCGCCGACCCGCACGTCCAGCAGATCGAGCAGCCCCTGCCCGGCCACCGCCTCGTCGGGGCCGCGCGCCGGGCGCCCCTCGGCGACGGTGTACGGGAAGGGGTCCTCGCGGGTGCCGAGGCCGCGCAGCGCGATCGTGCCGGTCTGGCCGGGGACGAGCGCCGCGACCTCGACGCCCGGGTGCGCGGCGGCCACCCGCGGCTCGCGCTGGAGCAGGGCACGGGTCTGCCGGTCGTCGAGCGCGGAGTCCGGGCGGACGGTGAGCGCGGCGGGCAGGCCGATCCGCTCGGGGCTGCTGTGGAAGCGGTCGAGGGTGGTCCAGGCGCTCATCGCCACCACGATCAGCAGCAGCGGCAGCGCCAGACGGCCGACGGCGGCCAGTGAGCGCGGGCGGCGGGTGAACGCCTTGTGCCAGCCCAGCACCAGCGCGGGCGGCACCCGCACCCCGAGCGCCCGGCGGGCCAGCCCCGACATCCCGCCGCCCGGCGGCGCGGCGGGCCGCGGCACCGGCACCGGCTCCACCCGGCCCGCCCGCCAGGCCGCGAGCCCCGTGGTCGCGCCGATGAACAGCACGGCGGCCACCGGCACCGCGGCCAGCGTCACGGTGTGTCCGGGCAGCCCCTGCCACACGGCGACCGCGTCCCCGAGCCGTCCCGGCATCCGGCTGCCCAGCGCCTGGGTGAGGGCGGCGGCGGCCACCGCGCCCAGCAGCGCGTAGGCGAGGTGCTGGATGAGGAAGACCCGCACGACCTGGCCGGGCGTGAAGCCGATCGCCTTGAGCACCGAGATGTCCCGCAGATGCCCGCGGATCCGGGTGCCGATCGCGCCGTGCACGGCGAATCCGGCGGCGACCAGCGCGCCCAGCCCGAACAGGCCGATGACCTGGCCGAGGAGCCGGTTGCCGCCCTGCGCCTCGGCGCGGGCCTGCTGCCAGGTGGAGACCTCGCCGATCGCGCCCGCGCCCAGGGCGGTGACGGCGCGCTGGACGGCGTAGTCGGTGTCCTGCGGGTCGGTCAGGCGCAGCCCGGTCACCTGGCCGTCGGGGGCGCGTACGGCGGACGGCAGCGCCCAGACCAGGCCGGGGCGCTCGCCGGGGCGGTAGCGCGGTTCGGCGCTGTCGGCGACGCCGACGACGGTCAGGGTGCGGGTGGTGCCGGGGAGGGCCAGTTCGTCGCCGGGTTCGGCGAGCAGGGCCTGGGCCAGTCTGCTCTCCAGCACCACGCCGTCGGGGGTGCCCGGGTCCAGCCAGCGGCCCGAGGCGAGCAGGGGGCGGCCGACCTCGGGCTGTGCCTCCGGTGTGGCGCGCAGCTCGACGAAGGCGCGGGCACCGCGGGCGGTGACGGTCGCCGACTCGGTGCGGTACGGGCCCGCGACGGACTCGGCGCCCTCCAGCCGGGCCAGCCTGCCCGCGTCCGCGGTGGCGCCGGAGTGGATCCACACGTGCGCGCCGTGCGCCTGGGCGAAGACGCGCTGCCAGGGGTTGGTCGCGTACCCGAACAGCGCGGTCGCCAGCAGCAGTGAGACGACGATCCCGGCCGTGGCCAACACCAGGAACAGCGCCTCGCCGCGGTGCGTCCGCAGATCGGAGTGCGCCCAGCGCAAGGTGGCTCGCACGGGCCTCAGTCCCTCGGCCCGCGCGGGGCGTGCGTCCGGGGTTCGGCGCGGTCGTCGTACACCGGCATCTCAGTCCTTCAGCTCCAGCACGCCCGATATGCCGGGACGGCGGGGCGGGGTGCCGTCCGTCAGGTCGGCGTCGTCGGCTATGCGGCCGTCGTAGAAGCTGATCACGCGGTCGGCCGCGCTGGCGAGGCGGGCGTCATGGGTGACCAGGAGGATGGTCTGGCCGCGCTGGTGGAAGCGGGACAGCAGCCGCATCACCTCGCGGGTGCCCTTGCTGTCGAGGCTGCCCGCGGGTTCGTCGGCGAGGAGCAGGGGCGGGTGGTTGACCAGGGCGCGGGCCAGCGCGACGCGCTGCTGCTCGCCGCCGGACAGCTCGCCGGGCATGGCGCGCTCGCGGCCCGTGAGGCCCAGTTCGGCCAGCAGTTGCTCGCGTTCGGCGCGCGCCTGCTTCGGCGGGACACCGGCGAGCAGGGCGGGCAGTTCGACGTTGTCGGCGACCGACAGGTTGGACACCAGGTTGAAGAACTGGAAGACGATGCCGATGCGCTTGCGGCGCTCCACGGCCCAGCGCGCCTCGCTCCAGCCGTCGGTGCGCTCGTCGTCCAGCCGGATGGTGCCGCTGTCCGGGCGCTGGAGCCCGCCGAGCAGATGCAGCAGCGTCGACTTGCCCGCGCCGGACGGACCGGTGACGGCGACGAACTCGCCGCGCCGGACGCACAGATCCACACCGCGCACGGCATGCGCGGGCGCGCCCTCGCCGTGGTACGTCCTGACCAGACCCTCGGCGCGCAGCAGTACGGGCGCGGGACCGCCGCTCATTCCAGCCCCTCCAGATCTTCCTGGCACCGCTCCAGCCAGTCGAGGTCGGCCTGCAGGTGCAGCATGGCGCCCTCGATGAGGAGATGGGCGATGCGGTTGTCCCGGTCTTCGGCGGCGGCCAGTCTCGACAGGTCGCGCATGGTGTTCAGGTACTGGCGCCGCTGCTTGTTGATCAGGGCGATCCGGTCGGCCATCCCGGTCTGCGGGGCGAGCGCCAGCTTCATGAAGAACTCGTCCCGTACGCGCGGTTCGTCCGCCGTCTCCTCGTACCAGGCGCGCAGCGCCTCGCGCCCGGCGTCGGTGAGGTGGTAGACCTTCTTGTTGGGTCGGCTGGACTGCTCGACGTCCTCGCCCTCGATCAGTCCGGACTTCTCCAGGCGGCCGAGGGTGACATAGATCTGGCCGACGTTCGGCTGAGGGTACGCGGAGCCCAGCACTTGCTCAAGGTCCTGCTTCAGCTCGTAGCCGTGGGCCGGGCCGCGCGCGAGGAGTGCCAGGAGGGGCAGGCGCACTCGTGCAGTCCTCCAGTCCTCGTTTTGTGGTCCAGGCCCTAGTATCGCCCATACCTAACCGGTATACATGCCCGTGATCCCGGGCGAAGGTGCCCGGCGGCGGGTACAGGGAGGAACCTATGCGGTGGATCCGGGCCGCGGGTAGGGGCCTCCTCGTTCTCGTCGTGATCCTGACCGGTTACGCCGCCACCGGCGCCCGCGCCGACGAGGGTGCCGCAAACGGGCGTGGGCCGCTGACCCTCGCCACCGCCGGGGACCTCACCGGCTATCTCGGCCCGCTGCTGGAAGGCTGGAACCGCGCCCACCCCGACGAGCGGGTCACCCTCGTCGAACTGCCGGACTCCGCCGACGAGACCCGCGCCCAGATGGCCACCGACCTGCGCGGCGCCCCACCCGGCCGGTTCGACGTCCTCAACATCGACGTCAACTGGACCTCCGAGTTCGCCGCCGCCGGATGGATCCGCCCGCTGCCGCGCGACCGCTTCCCGCTGGACACCTTCCTGCGGCCGGTCGTCAGCACCGCGACCTACGACGGGCACCTGTACGCCGTCCCGTACGTCACCAACGCCGGGCTGCTGCTCTACCGCAAGGACGTCCTCGACCGCGAGGGCCTCGCCCCGCCGCGCACCTGGGCCGAGCTGGAGCGGATCGCCGAGACCGTCGCCCCGAAGTACGGACTCGACGGCTACGCGGGCCAGTTCCTGCCCTACGAGGGCCTCACCGTCAACGCCGCCGAGGCCGTCTACTCGGCGGGCGGCACCATCCTCGGCGGCGAGGGCGAGCGCGTCACCGTCGACTCGGCGGCGGCCCGCGAGGGCATCGGGTTCCTGGCGCGCGGGGTGCGCGAGGGCTGGATCCCGCGCGAGGCGCTGACGTACAAGGAGGAGGAGTCCAAGCGGGCCTTCCGGGACGGCCGCCTGCTCTTTCTGCGCAACTGGCCCTACGCGTACGTGGTCGCCGCGGCCGAGGGCTCCCCGGTCGCCGGGAAGATCGGCGCCGTGCCGCTGCCCGGACCCGACGGACCCGGCACCAGCGTGCTGGGCGGCTCCAACCTCGCCGTCAGCAGCCACGCCCGGCACCCGGACTCGGCCGCCCGCCTGATCGCGTACCTCACCAGCGAGCGCGTGCAGCGCCAGGTGCTCACGCGCGGCGCGCTGCCGCCGGTCCGTGCCGACCTGTACGAGGACCCGGAGCTGGTGCGGCGGTTCCCGTATCTGCCGACGCTGCGCGAGAGCGTGCTGACGGCCGCGCCGCGCCCCAAGAGCGCCCGCTACGACCAGGTCAGCCTGGTGGTGCAGGCGGTCGTGCACGACGCGCTGGCCGGGCGGCACACGCCGGAGGCGGCGGTGCGGCGGCTGGCGCGGGAACTCGACGCCATCACGGGCTGAACCCCGATCATCCTAGTTACTTGTTAAGTAACGCCCAGGTCTCAACTCTGCCCGCATGGGGTGGATAAATCCCTCTATCCACGGTCAACCCTGCAGGACTGTCGCGCCTGTTCATTGACACCCTCGCGTTACGCCTACTTAACATGCATGCATGTCAAGCAAGCACCACTGGTGGCGGGACGCGGTGATCTACCAGGTGTACGTCCGCAGCTTCCTGGACAGCACCGGGGACGGCATCGGCGATCTGGCCGGGGTCCGGGCCGGGCTCCCGTACCTCAAGAAGCTCGGCGTCGACGGGATATGGCTGAGCCCCTTCTATCCCTCGCCCCAGCACGACCACGGCTACGACGTGGCCGACTACCGCGACGTCGACCCGCTCTTCGGCGACCTCGCCGAGTTCGAGCAGCTGATGGCCGCCGCCCGGCGGCTCGGCGTCAAGGTGCTGCTCGACATCGTCCCCAACCACTGCTCCAGCGAGCACCCGTGGTTCCGCGAGGCCCTCGCCGCGGCGCCCGGCAGCGCGGCCCGCGCCCGCTTCCACTTCGCCGACGGGCGCGGCCCGGACGGCGCCGAGCCGCCCAACAACTGGCACTCCATGTTCGGCGGCCCCGCCTGGACCCGCGTCGACGACGGCCAGTGGTACCTGCACATGTTCGCGCCCGAGCAGCCCGACTGGAACTGGCGCAACCCCGAGATCGGCGCCGAGTTCGACCAGGTGCTCCGCTTCTGGCTGGACCGGGGCGTCGACGGCTTCCGCATCGACGTCGCCGCCGGGCTGTTCAAGCACCCCGAGCTGCCCGACTCCGACGACCCGGAGGCCGACGCCCGCACCCGCGACTCGGTCAACCCGCTCGCCTGGAACCAGCCCGAGGTGCACGACGTGTGGCGGCACTGGCGCGCGGTCTGCGAGGAGTACACCGCCCGCGACGGCCACGAACGCCTCCTCGTCGGCGAGGTGTCCGTGCCGACCGCCCGCGAGCACGCCCGGTACGTCCGCCCCGACGAACTCCACCAGGCCTTCTTCTTCGACCTGCTCAGTGCCCCCTGGGACGCCGACGCCTTCCGCAAGGTGATCTCCGAGGCCATGCAGGACATCGCCGGAACCGGCTCCACGGTCACCTGGGTCCTCAACAACCACGACCAGATCCGCACCGTCACCCGCTACGGCGAACCCCACCCCGAGGGCAGTGGCCTCGGCCCCGCCCGCGCCCGCGCCGCCGCGCTGCTGATGCTGGCGCTGCCCGGCGCCGCGTACATCTACCAGGGCGAGGAACTGGGCCTGCCCGAGGTCGTCGACCTGCCCGACGACGTGCTCACGGACCCGATCTTCCACCGCACCGGCAGCCGCGCCCGGATCCGCGACGGCTGCCGGGTGCCGCTGCCGTGGTCGGGACAGGCGTCCCCGTTCGGGTTCACCTCCGGCGCGGAGGGCGCCAAGCCGTGGCTGCCGCAGCCGTCGTACTTCGCCGAGTACGCCACCGACCGGGCCCTCGCCGACACCCGCTCCTTCTGGCACCTGTACCGCGACGGCCTCCAACTGCGCGCCGCCCTGCCCCAACTGGGCGAGGGCCCGCTCACCTGGCTGGACACCCCGCCCGGCGTGCTCGCCTTCGTCCGCGGCGACGGCCTGGTCTGCGCCGTCAACTTCACCACCGTGCCCACGCCCGCACCGGTCTCCGGCACCCCGCTGCTCGCCAGCGGCCCCTGCCCGACGGGAGTGCTCCCCGGCTCCACGGCCGCCTGGTGGATGAGCGACCTCTGACCCCCCGCACCACCCAGTCCACGGAAGGGACATCAACGATGATGCGACCACGTACCACCCTGCTCACCGGCTGCACCGCCCTCGTCCTCGCGCTCACCGCCACCGCCTGCGGCGACAGCGACCCGGTCGCCGCGGGCGGCGGCGACCAGGCACTCTCCGGCCAGACCGTGACCGTGGCCGGGGTCTGGTCCGGCACCGAACAGAAGAACTTCCAGAAGGTGCTGGACGCCTTCAGCGAGGAGACCGGCGCCAAGACCCAGTTCGTCTCCACCGGCGACAACGTCTCCACCGTCGTCGGCAGCAAGATAGAGGGCGGCAACGCCCCCGACGTCGTGATGGTCCCGCAGGTCGGCGTGCTCCAGCAGTTCGCCAAGGAGGGCTGGCTCGCCCCGCTGTCCAAGAAGACCGAGCAGGCCGTGGACAGCGACTTCGCGCCCGTCTGGAAGGACTACGGCAGCGTCGACGGCACGTTCTACGGCCTCTACTTCAAGGCCGCCCACAAGTCGACGGTCTGGTACAGCCCCGACGCCCTCGCCCAGGCCGGTGTCGAGCCGCCGAAGACCTACGACGAGATGCTGGAGGCCGGGCAGACCGTCTCCGACTCCGGCCTCGCCGCGTTCTCCGTCGCCGGTCAGGACGGCTGGACGCTCACCGACTGGTTCGAGAACATCTACCTCTCGCAGGCGGGCCCCGAGAAGTACGACGCCCTCGCCGCGCACGAGCTGAAGTGGACCGACGCCTCGGTGGTCAAGGCGCTCACCACCCTCGGTGAGCTGTTCCAGGACGAGCAGCTGATCGCGGGCGGCCAGAAGCAGGCCCTGAACACCGACTTCCCCGGCTCCGTGGAGAAGGTGTTCGGCCCCGAGCCCGAGGCCGGGATGGTCTACGAGGGCGACTTCGTCGCCGGGGTCGCCAAGGACCAGTTCGGCAAGGAGATCGGCAAGGACGCCGACTTCTTCCCCTTCCCGGCGGTCGACGGCGGCACCGCGCCCGTGGTCAGCGGCGGTGACGCGGCCGTCGTCCTGAAGGACGGCAAGAACCGCGAGGCCGGGATGGCGCTCCTGGAGTACCTGGCCACCCCTGAGGCCGCCGCCGTATGGGCCGAGGCGGGCGGCTTCCTCTCCCCGAACAAGGCGCTCGACCTCGCCGCGTACGGCGACGAGGTCACCCGCGCCACCGCCAAGTCCCTCGTCGCCGCCGGGGACTCCGTCCGCTTCGACATGTCCGACCAGGCCCCGGCGGCCTTCGGCGGCACCAAGGGCGTCGGCGAGTGGAAGATCCTCCAGGACTTCCTGCGCGACCCCTCGGACCCGGAGGCGACCGCGGCCGACCTGGAGGACGCGGCGGCCAAGGCGTACAAGGGCTGATACGGCCATGACCGCGACCCTCGCGAAAGAGACGAGCCCGGCGAGCGCCCCGCCGCCGGTCACCCCGCCGCCGGGCGCCCGGCGCGCCCGGCGGCGGGGCCGGGTCATCGCCCTGCTGTTCGTCTTCCCCGCGCTGCTCCTGCTCGGCGCCCTCGTGCTGTACCCGGCGCTGTTCTCCGTCGGGCGCAGCTTCTTCGACGCCTCCGGCACCCGCTTCGTCGGCGACGACAACTACACCGAGATCTTCCGCGACCCGGCCACCCTCAAGGCCGTCCGCAACACCGCGATCTGGGTGGTGGTGGCCCCCACCCTGCTGACCGGCCTGGGCCTGATCCTGGCCGTACTGGTGGAGAAGATCCGCTGGGCGACCGCCTTCAAACTGCTGCTGTTCATGCCGATGGCGGTCTCCTTCCTCGCCGCGGGCATCATCTTCCGCCTCGCCTACGACGAGGACCCCGACAAGGGCGTCCTCAACGCGGCCGTCGTCTCGGTGCACGACGCCTTCGAAGGCACCTCGTCGTACCCGACCGCCCGGCCGCGCCCCGACCAGGGGCTGACCGAGGGCGGCGACGGCTCCTACCGGACCGGCACCAGCGTGTCCCTGGGGGACCCGGTGGCGCTCGGCCTGGTCGGGGTGGCGCCGGACGACCTGCCCGGTGGCGCGCGGCCCGCCCGCGGGGCCGACGGACTGAAGGCCGTCCCCGGTGAGCTGAGCGGCGTGGTCTACCTGGACTTCACACCCGGAGGCGGCGGCACCCAGGGCGAGGTCGACGCCCGCGAGAGCGGACTGCCGGAGATGACGGTCGAGGCGGTACGTGACGGCCGTACGGTCGCCAGCACGACCACCGGGGCCGACGGCACCTTCCGCTTCACCGGCCTCGACCGGGGCGGCTACGACCTCAGACTGCCCGCCGCCAACTTCGCGCCGCCCTACGACGGCATCTCCTGGCTCGGCCCGACGCTGGTCACCCCGGCGATCATCGGGGCGTACCTGTGGATCTGGACCGGGTTCGCGATGGTGCTGATCGGGGCCGGACTGTCGGCGCTGCCCCGGGACGCGCTGGAGGCGGCGCGGATCGACGGGGCCAACGAGTGGCAGATCTTCCGGAAGATCACCGTGCCGCTGCTGGCGCCGGTGCTGACGGTCGTCTTCGTCACCCTGGTGATCAACGTGATGAAGGTCTTCGACCTCGTCTACATCATCGCGCCCGGCCCCGTGCAGGAGGACGCGACCGTGCTCGCGACGCAGATGTGGCTGGTGTCGTTCGGCGGCGGCAACGACCAGGGGCTCGGCAGCGCGCTGGGTGTGCTGCTCCTGCTGCTGGTGGTCCCGGCCATGGTCTTCAACGTCCGCCGCTTCCGAAGGAGTCAGCGATGAACGCGGTCCGGCGCTACCTGGGCAACGGTGTGGTGCAGGCGTTCCTGGTCGTGATCGGCCTGGTCTGGATGACCCCGCTCGCCGGGCTGCTGCTGTCGTCCCTGCGGTCCTCCGAGGACACCGCGCGCGGCGGCTGGTGGACGGTGTTCACCAGCCCCGGTCAGCTGTCCTTCGACAACTACGGGGCCCTGCTGGAGAACGCGGGCATCACCCAGGCGTTCTGGAACACGGTGCTGATCTCGGTGCCGACGACCCTGCTGGTCGTGGGGATCGCGGCGCTCGCCGGATACGCGTTCGCCTGGCTGGACTTCCCCGGCCGGGAGCCGGTCTTCCTGGTCGTGGTGGCGCTGCTGGTGGTGCCCGTGCAGATCGGGCTGCTGCCGGTGGCCAAACTCTTCGGCCAGCTGGGCCTGTTCGGCACGATCCCCGGCGTGGTGCTGTTCCATGTGGCCTACGGGCTGCCGTTCGCGGTGTTCCTGCTGCGGAACTACTTCGCCGAGATGCCGAAGGAGATGCTGGAGGCCGCGCGGATGGACGGCGGCGGCGAGTGGCGGATCTTCACCCGGCTGGTGCTGCCGGTGGGCCGCCCGGCGCTCGCCAGCCTCGCCATCTTCCAGTTCCTGTGGGTGTGGAACGACATGCTGGTGGCGCTGCTGTTCGCGGACAGCTCCGCACAGCCGCTCACCGTCGAACTCCAGTCGCAGATCCGGCAGTTCGGCAGCAACATCGATGTGCTCGCGCCCGGCGCGTTCCTGTCGCTGATCGTGCCGGTGGCGGTGTTCTTCGCCTTCCAACGGCACTTCGTCCAGGGCGTGATGGCGGGCTCGGTCAAGTAGCCCCCGTACGGACCGGGCCCCGCTCACGGCTGCGAGCGGGGCCCGGTGCGGTCACGGAGACGCCGGTGGATACAGCGACCGCGGCAACTGCGAGGCCGCCGCGTCGTCCAGCAGCCACAGGGTGCGCGAGCGGCCCCGCGCGCCCGCCGCCGGGGCCTGGATCTCGCCCGCGCCGGACAGCGCGATCGCCGCGGCCCGCGCCTTGTCCTCGCCCGCGGCCAGCAGCCACACCTCACGGGCGGCGCGGATCGCGGGCAGGGTCAGCGTGACCCGGGTCGGCGGCGGCTTGGGCGCGCCGTGCACCCCGACGACGGTGCGCTCGGTCTCCCGTACGGCGGGCAGCTCCGGGAACAGCGAGGCCACGTGGGTGTCCGGGCCGACGCCCAGCATCAGCACGTCGAAGGACGGCACCGGGCCGTGGGCCTCCGGGTCCGCGGCGCCCGCCAGCTCCTCGGCGTAGGCGGCGGCTGCGGCGTCCACGTCACCGCCCCACGGGCCGTCCGACGCGGGCATGGCGTGCACGCGCTTCGGGTCCAGCGGCACCGCGTCCAGCAGTGCCTCGCGGGCCTGGGTGACATTGCGGTCCGGGTCGCCCTCCGGCAGGAACCGCTCGTCGCCCCACCACAGGTCGAGGCGGGCCCAGTCGATGGCGTCCCGGGCCGGTGCCGCCGCCAGCGCGGCCAGCAGGCCGTTGCCGTTGCGGCCACCGGTCAGGACGACCGACGCGGAGCCCCGCGAGGCCTGCGCGTCCACGATCTTCGTGATCAGCCGCGCCGCGGCGGCCTGCGCCATCAGCTCCTTGTCGTGGTGCACGACCAGTTGCGGGGTGTTCACTTCGCCGCCGCCTTCTTCGCCGGTGCCTTCTTGGCGGCCTTCTTCGCGGGCGCCTTCACCGCCGACTCCTCCGGCGCGGGGACCGCGACCGGCTCCTCCCCGGAACCGGCCGACGGCTTCAGCCGGTTCACCCCGTACCGCAGGGCCGAGGCGTAGGTGTCGTCCGGGTCCAGCCTGCGCAGCTCCTCCGCGATCAGCTCGGCCGTGTCCCGGCGCTTGAGCGCCACCGCGCGGTGCGGATGACCGTGCAGGGAGAGCGTGGCCAGGGTGCCGTCGGCCCGGTCCAGGACGATCGGGCCGCAGTCGGTGTCCATCCGTACGCCGGTGAGCCCGGGGCCACTGGACAGCGACCGCTGCACGGGCACGTCCAGCCGGTCCGCCAGCCACATCGCCAGCAGCTCACAGCTCGGGTTGAACTCCTCGCCCTCCACCTCGACGCCCTGCACCCGGCAGGTGACCTGGTCCAGGGCCGCGGCCAGCATCGAGCGCCAGGGCGTGATGCGGGTCCACGACAGGTCCGTGTCACCGGGGGTGTAGGTCGCGGCGCGGGCCGCGAGGTCCCGTACCGGCTGCTCGGCGGCGTAGGTGTCGGTGACCCGGCGCTGGGCGAGCGCGCCCAGCGGGTCCTTCGCCGGGTCGAGCGGCGCGTTGACCGGCCACCAGACGACCACGGGGGCGTCCGGCAGCAGCAGCGGCAGCACCACGGACTGGGCGTGCCCGGTCACCTCGCCGTACAGCCGCAGCACCACCGTCTCCCCGGTGCCCGCCTCCGCGCCGACCCGGACCTCGGCGTCGAGCCGGGACTGGGTGCGGTCGCGGGGGGAGCGGGAGGCGCGCTTGATGACCACGAGGGTGCGCGAGGGATGCTCGTGCGAGGCCTCCTCGGCGGCTTTCATGGCGTCGTAGGCGTTCTCCTCGTCGGTGACGATGACGAGGGTGAGGACCATGCCGACGGCGGGGGTGCCGATGGCGCGGCGGCCCTGCACCAGCGCCTTGTTGATCTTGCTGGAGGTGGTGTCGGTGAGGTCTATCTTCATGGCCTCCGCCAGCTCCGTCCGTCTCGCTGAAGCATCTCGTCCGCCTCGACGGGACCCCACGTTCCGGCCGGGTACCGGGCGGGCTTGCCGTTGGCGTCCCAGTACTCCTCGATCGGGTCGAGGATCTCCCAGGACAGCTCCACCTCCTCGGTGCGCGGGAAGAGGTTGGCGTCGCCGAGGAGCACGTCCAGGATGAGCCGCTCGTACGCCTCCGGGCTGGACTCCGTGAACGACTCCCCGTAGGCGAAGTCCATGGACACGTCCCGGATCTCCATCGAGGTGCCCGGCACCTTGGAGCCGAAGCGGACGGTGACGCCCTCGTCGGGCTGGACGCGGATGACGATCGCGTTCTGGCCCAGCTCCTCCGTCGCCGTGGTGTCGAAGGGCGAGTGCGGGGCGCGCTGGAAGACCACCGCGATCTCCGTCACCCGGCGGCCGAGCCGCTTGCCGGTGCGCAGGTAGAAGGGGACGCCCGCCCAGCGGCGGTTGTCGATGCCGAGCTTGATCGCCGCGTAGGTGTCGGTCTTCGACTTGGGGTCGATGCCCTCCTCGTCGAGGTAGCCGATGACCTTCGCGCCGCCCTGCCAGCCCGCCGCGTACTGCGCGCGCACGGTGTCCCGGCCCAGGTCCTTGGGCAGCTTCACCGCGCCGAGCACCTTGGTCTTCTCCGCGGCGAGCGCGTCGGCGTCGAAGGAGGAGGGCTCCTCCATCGCGGTCAGCGCGAGCAACTGGAGCAGGTGGTTCTGGATGACGTCACGGGCGGCGCCGATGCCGTCGTAGTAGCCCGCCCGGCCGCCGATGCCGATGTCCTCGGCCATGGTGATCTGGACGTGGTCGACGAAGGACCGGTTCCAGATCGGCTCGAACATCGTGTTGGCGAAGCGCAGCGCCAGGATGTTCTGGACGGTCTCCTTGCCCAGGTAGTGGTCGATACGGAAGACCTGGTCCGGGGCGAAAACCTCGTGGACGACCTTGTTCAGCTCCTCGGCCGACTTCAGGTCGTGGCCGAACGGCTTCTCGATGACCGCGCGCCGCCAGGAACCGCCCTGCTGGTCGGCCAGCTGGTGCTTCTTCAGCTGCTGGATGACCACCGGGAACGAACTCGGCGGAACCGACAGGTAGAAGGCGAAGTTGCCGCCCGTGCCCTGCGCCTTGTCCAGGTCCTCGATGGTGCCGCGCAGCCGCTCGAACGCGTCGTCGTCGTCGAAGGTGCCCTGCACGAACCGCATGCCCTGGAGCAGCTGCTGCCAGACCTCCTCGCGGAACGGGGTGCGCGCGTGCTCCTTGACGGCGTCGTGCACGACCTGGGCGAAGTCCTCGTGCTCCCAGTCGCGGCGGGCGAAGCCGACGAGCGAGAAGCCCGGCGGCAGCAGACCCCGGTTGGCGAGGTCGTACACCGCGGGCATCAACTTCTTGCGTGACAGGTCGCCCGTGACACCGAAGATCACCAGGCCCGACGGCCCCGCGATACGCGGGAGCCGTCGGTCCGCCGGGTCACGGAGCGGATTCGCTCCGGTGACTGAGGGGGACAAGGTGTCAGCCCTCCGTGGGGGCGAGGCGCTTCAGCTCGGCCTCCGTCGACGTCAGCAGGTCGATCCAGGACGCCTCGAACTTCTCGACGCCCTCGTCCTCCAGCAACTGCACCACGTCGTCGTACCTGATGCCGAGCGCCTCGACCGCGTCCAGGTCGGCGCGGGCCTGCTCGTAGGTACCGGCGATGGTGTTGCCGCTGATCTCGCCCTTCTCCTCGGTGGCCTGGAGGGTGGCCTCCGGCATGGTGTTCACCGTGTTCGGCGCGACCAGGTCGTCCACGTACAGGGTCGGCTTGTACGCCGGGTCCTTCACCCCCGTCGACGCCCACAGCGGACGCTGCTTGTTGGCGCCCGCGTTCTCCAGCGCCGACCAGCGGTCGGAGGAGAACACCTCCTCGTAGGCCTGGTAGGCGAGGCGCGCGTTGGCGACGGCGGCCTTGCCGCGCAGCGCCTTGGCCTCGTCGGTGCCGAGCGCGTCGAGCCGCTTGTCGATCTCGGTGTCCACGCGGGACACGAAGAACGACGCCACCGAGTGGATCAGGGAGAGGTCCAGGCCCTTCTCCTTGGCCTTCTCCAGACCGGCCAGGTAGGCGGCCATGACCTCGCGGTAGCGCTCCAGCGAGAAGATCAGCGTGACGTTGACGCTGATGCCGTTGCCGATCACCTCGGTGATCGCGGGGAGACCCGCCTTGGTCGCCGGGATCTTGATCAGCGTGTTCGGCCGGTCCACCAGCCAGGCCAGCTGCTTGGCCTCGGCGACGGTCGCGCGGGTGTGGTGGGCGAGCCGCGGGTCGACCTCGATGGAGACCCGGCCGTCCTGGCCGCCGGTCGCCTCGAACACCGGGTGCAGGATGTCGGCGGCGTCCCGGACGTCCGCCGTGGTGATCATGCGGACCGCCTCTTCGACGGTGACCTTGCGGGCGGCGAGGTCGGTGAGCTGCTGCTCGTACCCGTCCCCGGACGAGATCGCCTTCTGGAAGATCGTCGGGTTGGTGGTGACGCCCACGACGTGCTGCTGGTCGAGCAGTTCGGCGAGGTTGCCGGACGTGATCCGCTTGCGCGACAGGTCGTCCAGCCAGATCGCGACGCCTTCCTCGGAGAGGCGCTTCAGTGCGTCTGTCATGGAAATTGCATCTCCTACGTGTCGTGTATGGGCGTCAGCGCTGGGTGGCGGCGAGCGATTCCCGCGCCGCCGCGGCCACGTTCTCGGCAGTGAAGCCGAACTCGCGGAAGAGGACCTTGCCGTCGGCGGACGCGCCGAAGTGCTCCAGGGAAACGATGCGACCGGCGTCCCCGACGTAGCGGTGCCAGGTGAGCCCGATGCCCGCCTCCACGGCGACCCGCGCCTTCACCCGCGGCGGCAGGACGCTGTCCCGGTACCCCTGGTCCTGCTCCTCGAACCACTCCACGGACGGCATCGACACCACCCGCGTGGGGATGCCCGCGCCCTGGAGCTGCTCACGCGCCTCCACGGCCACCTGCACCTCGGAACCGGTGCCGATCAGCACGACCTGCGGCTCGCCGCCCTCGGCCTCGAACAGGACGTAACCGCCCTTGGCGGCGTCCTCGTTGGGCTCGTACGTCGGCACGCCCTGCCGGGTCAGCGCCAGACCGTGCGGGGCACCCTTGCCGAACTCCTTCGTCCAGCGCCGGAGGATCTCGCGCCAGGCGATCGCGGTCTCGTTGGCGTCGGCCGGGCGCACCACGTTCAGGCCCGGGATCGCGCGCAGCGACGCCAGGTGCTCGACGGGCTGGTGCGTCGGGCCGTCCTCACCGAGGCCGATGGAGTCGTGCGTCCACACGTACGTCACCGGCAGGTGCATCAGCGCCGACAGCCGCACCGCGTTGCGCATGTAGTCGGAGAACACCAGGAAGGTGCCGCCGTAGACACGGGTGTTGCCGTGCAGCGCGATGCCGTTCATCTCCGCGGCCATGGCGTGCTCGCGGATGCCGAAGTGGATCGTACGGCCGTAGGGGTCGGCCTCCGGGAGCGGGTTGTCCGCCGGGAGGAACGACGACGTCTTGTCGATCGTGGTGTTGTTGGAGCCCGCCAGGTCGGCCGAGCCGCCCCACAGCTCCGGGATCACCGCGCCGAGCGCCTGCAGCACCTTGCCGGACGCGGCACGGGTGGCGACACCCTTGCCCGGCTCGAAGACCGGCAGCTTCTGCTCCCAGCCCTCGGGCAGCTCGCCCTTGCTGATCCGGTCGAACTCGGCGGCGCGCTCGGGGTTGCTGTTGCGCCACTCCTGGAGCTGCTTCTCCCACGCGGCCTTGGCCTGGCGGCCCCGCTCGATCGCCTGCCGGGTGTGGCCGATGACCTCGTCCGTGACCTCGAAGCTCTGCTCCGGGTCGAAGCCCAGGACGCGCTTGGTGGCCGCGACCTCCTCGTCACCCAGCGCCGAGCCGTGCGCGGCCTCGGTGTTCTGGGCGTTCGGGGCGGGCCAGGCGATGATCGAGCGCATCGCGATGAACGACGGCCGGTCGGTGACCTGCTTGGCCGCCTCGATCGCGTCGTACAGGGCGTGCGGGTCGAGGTCGCCGTCCGGCTTCGGCGCGACGCGCTGGACGTGCCAGCCGTAGGCCTCGTACCGCAGGGCGGTGTCCTCGGAGACCGCGGTCTCGGTGTCGCCCTCGATCGAGATGTGGTTGTCGTCCCACAGCAGGATCAGGTTGCCCAGCTTCTGGTGGCCCGCGAGCGAGGACGCCTCGGCGGAGATGCCCTCCTGGAGGCAGCCGTCACCGGCGATGCAGAAGACGAAGTGGTCGAAGGGCGAGGTGCCCTCGGCCGCCTCCGGGTCGAACAGGCCGCGCTCGTAGCGGGCGGCCATCGCCATGCCCACGGCGTTGGCGACACCCTGCCCGAGCGGGCCGGTCGTGGTCTCCACGCCCTTGGTGTGGCCGTACTCCGGGTGCCCCGGGGTCTTGGAGCCCCAGGTGCGGAAGGCCTTCAGATCATCCAGCTCCAGACCGAAACCGGCCAGGTAGAGCTGGGTGTAGAGGGTCAGGGACGAGTGGCCGGCGGACAGCACGAAGCGGTCACGCCCGACCCACTCCGGGTCCGCCGGGTCGTGCCGCATCACCTTCTGGAAGAGGGTGTAGGCGGCAGGCGCGAGGCTCATCGCCGTACCCGGATGGCCGTTGCCGACCTTCTGTACGGCGTCGGCGGCCAGGACGCGTGCGGTGTCGACGGCCCGCTGGTCCAACTCGGTCCACTCGAGGTCTGTGGTGGTCGGCTTGGTGCTCACCCTGGGTCAGGGCTCCTCTCCACATGTCGGATGCCGGTGTGTTCTGGCCCACCGGCCGCAGTCGAGCCTACCCCCGGAGGGACGTGCGTCTTTTCGAGTCATTCCAGACTGCCGGGACTCTTTCGAATTCGCCTCCCGGCCAGGTCCGACGGGGCTCGACACATGAATACGGGGCCCCTCATCCGAGTGCTCAATCGAGCCCTGCCGCGCACCTTGGAACGGTGTCCGGAACGCGTCCGCCAACACGACCCCACCCCCGCGGAGGCCGAGGTATGGGCAACGTCTAAAGTGGCGTGGTACGCGCGAGCCCTTTACCCGGACTTCACACCGGGAGGCTTGCTGGGATGTCTCTGTCAGGGGTGTGTGTGACGGCCGTTGAATCCCGTCCTGCGGATGGGGGCACCGCCCATGCCGTTAAGGCAATGGGGGAAATCGGGACGAGCCAGAGCCCGACTCACCGGCCGTTCGGGGCCCGGGTCAAGGCGTTCGTGGCGCTGACCAAGCCGCGGATCATCGAACTGCTGCTGATCACCACCGTCCCGGTGATGTTCCTGGCCGAGCAGGGCGTTCCGGACCTCCGCCTGGTGCTCGTCACCTGCTTCGCGGGCTATCTCTCCGCGGGCGGCGCCAACGCGCTGAACATGTACATCGACCGGGACATCGACGCCCTCATGGACCGCACCTCGCAGCGGCCCCTGGTCACCGGGATGGTCAGCCCGCGCGAGTGCCTCGCCTTCGGCATCACCCTGGGCATCGTCTCCACCCTGCTGTTCGGCCTCGCCGTCAACTGGCTCTCCGCCTGGCTGGCCCTCGGCGCGCTCCTCTTCTACGTCGTCGTCTACACGATGATCCTCAAGCGCCGCACCTCGCAGAACATCGTCTGGGGCGGCATCGCGGGCTGTATGCCGGTGCTCATCGGCTGGTCGGCGGTGACGAACTCGCTGTCCTACGCGCCGCTCATCCTCTTCCTCGTCATCTTCTTCTGGACGCCGCCGCACTACTGGCCGCTGTCGATGAAGGTGAAGGACGACTACGCGCGCGTGGGCGTGCCGATGCTGCCGGTCATCGCCTCCAACAAGGTCGTCGCCCGGCAGATCGTGCTCTACAGCTGGGTGATGGTCGGCGCCTCGCTGCTGCTCACCCCGCTCGGCTACACCGGCTGGTTCTACACCCTGGTCGCGCTGGCCGCGGGCGGCTGGTGGCTGTGGGAGGCGCACGCCCTGCAGAACCGGGCCAAGGCCGAGGTGACGGGCGCGAAGCTGCGGGAGATGCGGCTGTTCCACTGGTCGATCACCTATGTGTCGCTGGTGTTCGTGGCGGTGGCGGTGGACCCCTTCCTCCGCTAGATCGGTCTGCCCGACGGGCGGGGTGCGTGGTCAAGGCCACGCACCCCGCCCGTCGCCGTTTGATCTACCCGTCGGTAGCATCCTGGTCATGGCAGACACGCAAGCGGTTGACGCGAAGGCCGGACGCAGGGCGGCCCGGCTCGCCAAGCAGATCGACGCCTTCAGCAAGGCGCACGGCGGCGCCGAGGCCCAGGTGGCGTACCTCGGCCAGCGCGGCGCCCGGATCGTCCTCGTCGGCGAGGACGGCGGCTGGGGCGACCTGGTGGCGCCCACCCACGCGATCGCCGAGGATGCGGTGCGCAGGGCCGGGGTCACCGTGCACGAGGCGTTCGACGGCGAGTTCGCGGCCAAGGTCAGGACAGGGCCGTACGAGTGGAGCCGGATGGCGGGCATCCAGCTCGGCGGCCCCGCCAACGACTGAGGCCGCGCCCCGCAACACCTGGGACCCGGTTCACCCGTTAGGACTGCTGAGAGCGGTACGACTCTTGCGAGCGGTCCGACACGGGGAGCCCGGATGATCGAAACGCCGTCCCTCGTGGACCAGTACTGCCACGGCGTACTGCGGACGGAGCTGGGCCTCGGCACCTTCGAGGCCCAGCTGGCGCGCACCGAGGGACCGCCCGCGCCGGGCACCACCCTCTTCGACACCCAGACCGGGTTCGCGGTACGCCGCTGGTGCCCCCCGCTGCTCGGCCTGGAACCGCACTGCCCGCCCGCCCGCTATCTCGCCCGGCGCCGCGAACTCGGCGTGCTGGAATCCGGCCGACGGCTGCTGCGCGGCAGCGGCATCACCACCTACCTGGTCGACACCGGGCTGCCCGGCGACCTCACCCCGCCCGCCGAACTGGCCTCCGCCTCGGCCGCCGACGCCCATGAGATCGTCCGCCTGGAACTCCTCGCCGAGCAGGTCGCCGACACCTCCGGCACCGTCGAGTCCCTCCTCGCCAACCTCGCCGAGTCGGTCCACGGCGCCGCCGCGCACGCCGTCGCCTTCACCTCCGTGGCGGGCGTACGGCACGGACTCGCCCTCGCGCCGGAGCCGCCGGGGCCCGGTGAGGTGCGGGGCGCGGCGGCGCGCTGGCTGGCCCGGCGCCGGGTCGGGGGCGAGCTGAGCGACCCGGTGCTGCTCCGGCACCTGCTGTGGATCGCCGTCGCCACCGGCAGGCCGCTCCAACTGCACGCCGGGCTCGGGGAGCCGGGCCTGCGCATCGACCGCACCGACCCGGTGCTGCTGACCGACTTCGTGCGGGCCACCGCCGGGCTCGGCACCGACCTGGTCCTGCTGCACGGCTACCCGTACCACCGGCACGCCGCCCATCTCGCCGGGGTCTTCCCGCACGTGTACGCCGACTCGGGCGCCGCCCTGGTGCGCACCGGCGCCCGCGCGGCCACCATCCTCGCCGAGATCCTGGAGCTGGCCCCCTTCGGCAAGATCCTCTTCTCTAGCGGGGCCCAAGGGCTGCCGGAACTGCACGTGGTGGGCGCCCGGCTGTTCCGGGAGGCGCTCGCACGGGTGCTCGGCACCTGGGTGGCCGAGGGGGCGTGGGCGCTGACGGACGCGCAGCGGGTCGCCGGGCTGATCGCCTCGGGGAACGCGCGGCGGGTGTACGGGCTGGGGTGAGCGTGGGTCAGCGGGCGGCGGACGGGCTGGGGTGAGCGTGGGTCAGCGGGCGGCGGACGGGCTGGGGTGAGCGTGGGTCACCGGGCGGCGGACGGGCTGGGGTGAGCGTGGGCCAGGGGCGGCGAGGGTGTGGATCACCGGGCGGCGGACAGACTGCACCCATGCCGACCGACGCACTCCTCGACCGCTTCCTCACCGGGCTGGACCCGCTCGCCCCCGTCGCCGTCTGGGCGCACGGCTCCCTCGCTGGGGGCGACTACCGGGAGGGGCGCAGCGACCTGGACCTGATCGTCGTCCTGCCCGGCCCGATCACGCCGCGGACCGTCTGGCGGGTGGCCCTGCTGCACGCCCGGCTGCGGGCCGAGCCGCTCGCCGCAAAGCTGCACTGCACGTACCTCACGCCCGCAACGGCGGCGGGTGCGGACCGGCGGCACCTCACCTGGGCGCACGAGGAGCTGTTCAAACGGCCGGTCACCGCCGTCACCCGCCGTGAGCTGCACGCCTTCGGCCGCGTCCTGCACGGGGCGCCCCCGGCGGAACTGCTGCCGCCGGTACCGGACGGCCAACTGCGCGCCTTCGTCGTACGCGACCAACGCGACTTCTGGCGGCCCGCCGTCGCACACGCGCCGCGCTGGCGGCAGGACGCCTGGGTCGACGTGGGCCTGACGACCTTCGCCCGCGCCACCGTCACCCTGCGCGACGGCCGCCTGATCACCAAGCGCGAGTCCCTCGCCGAACTCCTCGCCCTGGGCGCCCCCGCCGAGGTCGTCGAGGACATCCGCCTACGCCGCTACGACCGCCCCGAGCCGCCCACCGAGGAGTGGACGGCGCGCAGGGGGGAGCTGACGCGGGGCTACCTGGGACCCGCGATCGACGCGCTGGTGGCGTCGTACGCCTGAGCGGGCGGGGCCGGGATGCCGGGCAGCGCGGCCCCGGGACGCTCGCGCAGCGAGAGCAGCACCCGCAGGACGGCGATCCACACCAGACAGGAGCCGAGCATGTGGAGGCCGACCAGGATCTCGGGGAGGCTGGTGAAGTACTGGACGTAACCGATGACGCCCTGACTCAGCAGCACCAGGAACAGCTCCCGCGTCCGGTGCAGCGGCCCGCGCGGCGCGTCGACCGCCTTGAGGACGAACCACAGGGCGAAGGTCAGGGTGACCACGACCCAGGCGAGTACGGCGTGCAGCCGGGTGACGTCCTCCCACGGGACGTCCATGCGCGGGACCTCGCTGGAGTCGCCCGCGTGCGGGCCCGCGCCGGTCACCACGGTGCCGACCGTGATCAGCAGCGCCGCCACGCCGACCAGCACCCACACCAGCTGCTGCACGGCCTTGCCGACCAGCGGCCGGGGCGCGCCGTCGCCCTCGCGGGTGCGCTGCCACATCACGGCGGCGACCGCGATCAGCGCGGAGGAGAGCAGGAAGTGCGCCGCGACCGTGTACGGGTTGAGGCCGACCAGCACCACGATGCCGCCGAGGACGGCGTTGCCCATCACCAACCAGAACTGTGCCCAGCCGAGCCGGGTGAGGCTCCGGCGGAACGGCTTCTGGGAGCGGGCGGCGATGATCGCCCAGCCGACCGCCGCGCACAGCACATAGGTCAGCAGGCGGTTGCCGAACTCGATGACGCCGTGCACGCCCATCTCGCTGGTGTTGGTCAGCGAGTCCTCGGTGCACTTGGGCCAGGTCGGGCAGCCCAGGCCGGAGCCGGTCAGCCGGACGGCGCCGCCGGTGACCACGATCACCACCGACATGACGAGCGCGGCGAGTGCCGCCCGCCGCACCGTCCGGGGATCCGGGGTCCAGCGTGCGGCGATGAAGGCGAGCGGGTTGCGCAGGACCGCCGAGGCGTCCGCGCGGGTCACGTTTGGCACGCCCACCATCGTAGGACGGGGTTTGTGCACGCTTTCACGAGGGTCGGGTCACGCGTCGGGTCACGCGTCGGGTGACGCGTCGGGTCAGGCGTCGGGTGACGCGTCGGGTGACGCTCACTCCCAGCGGAAGAAGCGCCCCGCCGCGGCCAGTCCCAGGACCGCCCAGACGGCCAGCACGCCCAGGTCGCCCCACGGCATCCCGGCACCGTGCTGGAGGACGTCCCGCAGGCCGTCGGAGAGCGCCGAGATGGGCAGCAGCCCGAGGACGCTCTGTGCCGCGTCCGGGAACTTGTCCAGCGGGACGATGACCCCGCCGCCGACGAGCAGCAGCAGGAAGACCAGGTTGGCCGCGGCGAGCGTCGCCTCGGCCTTCAGCGTGCCCGCCATCAGCAGCCCGAGGCCGGAGAAGGCGGCGGTGCCCAGGACCAGCAGCAGCACTACGGCGAGGGGGTTGCCCTGCGGCGACCAGCCCAGCGCGAGCGCGATCACCGTCACCAGGAGCACCTGGAGCACCTCGGTGACCAGGACGGACACCGTCTTGGCGGTCATCAGGCCCCAGCGCGGCAGCGGGGAGGCGGCGAGCCGCTTCAGCACGCCGTAGCGGCGTTCGAAGCCGGTCGCGATGGCCTGCCCGGTGAACGCCGTGGACATCACGGAGAGCGCGAGGATGCCGGGGGCGAGGAAGTCGACGGCCTCGTCCGCGCCGGTGTCGACGACGTCGACGGTGGAGAACAGCACCAGCAGCAGGGTCGGGATGACCACCGTCAGCAGCAGTTGCTCGCCGTTGCGCAGCAGCATCCGCGTCTCCAGCGCGGCCTGCGCGGCGATCATGCGGGGCAGGGGCGCGGCGCCGGGCCGGGGGGCGTAGGTCCCGGTGGGGGTGGTCACGAGCGCAGCTCCTTGCCGGTCAGTTCCAGGAAGACGTCTTCGAGGGTGTGCCGTTCGACCGAGATCCGCTCCGGCATCACGCCGTGCTGGGCGCACCAGGAGGTGACCGTCGCCAGCAGTTGCGGGTCGACCTTGCCGGTGACCCGGTAGGAGCCCGGCGTCAGCTCGGCGGCGGCGCTGTCCGGGGGGAGGGCCTTGAGCAGGGAGGCGACGTCGAGGCCGGGGCGGCCACTGAAGCGCAGGGTGTTCTCGGCGCCGCCGCGGCACAGTTCCTCGGGGGAGCCCTGGGCGATGACGCGGCCCGCGTCGATGATGGCGACGTCGTCGGCGAGCTGCTCGGCCTCGTCCATGTGGTGGGTGGTGAGGATCACGGAGACACCGTCGGCGCGCAGGTCCCGGACCAGGTCCCAGGTGGCGCGGCGGGCCTGCGGGTCGAGTCCGGCGGTCGGCTCGTCGAGGAAGACCAGCTCGGGGCGGCCGACCACGGCCATCGCCAGCGCGAGCCGCTGCTGCTGGCCGCCGGAGAGGCGGCGGTACGGGGTCCGGCCGCAGGAGCCGAGGCCGAGCCGTTCGACGAGCGCGGGCACGTCCAGGGGGTGGGCGTGCAGCCTGGCGACATGGCGGAGCATCTCGTCCGCGCGGGCGGTCGAGTAGACACCGCCGGACTGGAGCATCACGCCGATCCGGGGCCGCAGCTCACGGGACTGCCGCACCGGGTCGAGCCCCAGCACGCGCACGGTCCCGGAGTGCGGTTTCCGGTAGCCCTCGCAGGTCTCCACGGTCGTCGTCTTGCCCGCGCCGTTGGGCCCGAGGACAGCGGTGATCCCCGCCCGGGCCACCAGGTCGAGGCCGTCCACCGCGGTCTTGTCGCCGTACCGCTGCACCAGGGCCTGGACCTGGACCACGGGCTCGTATCGCATGACCCCTGAGTCTAGGTAGCCCACACGGCTGTCCGGCGGCCGGGTGCGAGAAGTCCTCGCCCGGGGCGGGAGGCTCCGGCGCGCGCGGCGCTCAGCCGCGTGAGTGCCGGTACTCCTGCTCGCGCGGCCGGTGCACGGCCAGCCAGCGCTCGGCGTACGCCACCGCGTCCGCGACCGGGAACAGCCGGGCCCCGGCGGCGCCCGCCGTGCCCCGTACGACGGGCCGGTCCCGTTCGAAGTCGTGGCCCAGTTCGTCGAAGCGCTCGGAGGAGATCGACACCTCCCGCACCACCTCCCAGCCGTCCGGGCCGGGGCGGCCGACGTCCACGACCGGGGCGGGTATCCGGTACTCGGCCAGGTGGAAGCTGGTGCAGGTGTCGTAGCCGCAGCCGAGCAGGAGGACGCGGGCGCCGAGCCGCTCCAGGCGGGCCAGGGGGCTGTGCTCGCCGAGGCGGCAGTCGGTGGCGTGGCCGTCGATGACCTGGGCGGCGCCGGGGCCGAGGGCGGCGAACGAGGTCTGCGGGTGGGCGCTGCGCAGGGCGCCCGGCCAGGTGCGTACGGTCTCCGGGACCACGCCGACGCCGCGGGTGGGCGTGGTCAGGGGGTCGTAGGCGGGCATGGTGGCCCGGATGGTCGGCCACCACTCCTCGGGCACCGGCGGGTTCCCCCAGACGGCCGGGTCGGACAGGTCGCCGGACTGGGTGGGGACGACCAGCGTGCCGTCCGGGCCGAGGGCGTCGAGGAGGGCGCGGACCACCGTGGGGGCGCCGCCGCAGACCCAGCCGAGGGCGCTGAGCGAGGTGTGCGCGAGGAGGGTCTCGCCGGGGCGGACGCCCAGGGCGCGCAGGTCGGTGGCGAGGCTGTCGCGCGTGACAAGAGGGCCGGTCGGAGGGGGTGTGGGCATGGTTCGGCAGTGTCCACGACAGGGGGCCGCGGGGCCACCCATTTGATCGATCAGAGATCGTTTGCGCAGGTCAGATTAGGTATGCCTAAGTGACGCAGCGCACCACCGGGTGATCCAGACGCCGCTTGCCCGTGCCTGAGGAATTACGCAACAATGGCGTTGTGAAAAACGTCGGCGAGGCTCGGGAGACCCCTCACGGGGCCCCTCAGGAGGAGTTCGCGACCGGTGAGCGCTCCACGCGCAACCGGGTCGCGCGGTCCATCCTGGACCACGGGCCCTCGACCGTCGCCGAACTGGCCGGACGGCTCGGCCTCACCCAGGCGGCCGTACGCAGGCACCTCGACGCGCTCGGCGGCGACGGCGTGGTGGAGGCCCGCGAACGCCGCGTCTACGGCGCGCGCACGCGCGGGCGCCCCGCCAAGGTCTTCGCCCTGACGGACTGCGGCCGGGACGCCTTCGACCAGTCGTACGACAAGCTGGCCGTGGACGCGCTCGGCTGGATCGCCGAGCGCGAGGGCGGCAGCGAGGCGGTCGCCGCCTTCGCCCGCGCCCGGATCGCCGCCCAGGCGGGCGCCTACCGCGAGGCGATCGCGTCGGCCGCCCCCGACAAGCGCACCGAGGCGCTGGCCAAGGCCCTGAGCACGGACGGGTACGCTGCTACGGCGCGCAGCGCACCGGTCGGCGAACAGCTGTGCCAGCACCACTGCCCGGTCGCCCATGTCGCCGAGAAGTTCCCGCAACTGTGCGAGGCGGAGACCGAGATCTTCGCCGAACTGCTCGGGACCCACGTCCAGCGACTGGCGACCATCGCGCACGGCGACGGCGTCTGCACGACGTTCATCCCCAAGCTTTCCCCTACTGACACTGACGCATCTGCTAGCACGGCCGGGAGGAACCCCGCATGACTCTCCCCACGGAGACTGCCCACCCCGAACTCGAGGGTCTGGGCAAGTACGAATACGGCTGGGCCGACTCCGACGAGGCCGGTGCGGCAGCCAAGCGCGGTCTCAGTGAGGCGGTCGTCCGCGACATCTCGGGCAAGAAGTCCGAGCCCGAGTGGATGACCAAGCTGCGCCTGAAGGGCCTGAAGCTTTTCGAGAAGAAGCCCATGCCGAACTGGGGCTCCGACCTCTCCGGCATCGACTTCGACAACATCAAGTACTTCGTGCGCTCCACGGAGAAGCAGGCGGAGTCCTGGGAGGACCTGCCCGAGGACATCAAGAACACCTACGACAAGCTCGGCATCCCGGAGGCGGAGAAGCAGCGCCTGGTCGCCGGTGTCGCCGCGCAGTACGAGTCGGAGGTCGTCTACCACCAGATCCGCGAGGACCTGGAGGAGCAGGGCGTCATCTTCCTCGACACCGACACCGCGCTGAAGGAGCACCCGGAACTCTTCAAGGAGTACTTCGGGACCGTCATCCCCGCCGGTGACAACAAGTTCGCCTCCCTGAACACCGCCGTGTGGTCGGGCGGCTCCTTCATCTACGTCCCGCCGGGCGTCCACGTCGAGATCCCGCTGCAGGCCTACTTCCGGATCAACACCGAGAACATGGGCCAGTTCGAGCGGACCCTGATCATCGTCGACGAGGGTGCCTACGTGCACTACGTCGAGGGCTGCACCGCCCCGATCTACAAGTCCGACTCGCTGCACTCCGCGGTCGTCGAGATCATCGTCAAGAAGAACGCCCGCTGCCGCTACACGACCATCCAGAACTGGTCGAACAACGTCTACAACCTGGTCACCAAGCGCGCCGTGGCGTACGAGGGCGCGACCATGGAGTGGATCGACGGCAACATCGGCTCCAAGGTGACGATGAAGTACCCGGCCGTCTACCTGATGGGCGAGCACGCCAAGGGCGAGACCCTGTCCATCGCCTTCGCGGGCGAGGGCCAGCACCAGGACGCGGGCGCCAAGATGGTCCACATGGCCCCCAACACCTCCTCCAACATCGTTTCCAAGTCGGTGGCGCGCGGTGGCGGCCGTACCTCCTACCGCGGTCTGATCGAGATCGGCGAGGGTGCCCCGGGCTCGAAGTCGAACGTCCTGTGTGACGCTCTGCTCGTGGACACCATCTCCCGGTCCGACACCTACCCGTACGTCGACGTCCGCGAGGACGACGTCTCCATGGGCCACGAGGCGACCGTCTCCAAGGTCTCCGAGGACCAGCTTTTCTACCTGATGAGCCGTGGCCTGAGCGAGGACGAGGCGATGGCGATGATCGTGCGCGGCTTCGTCGAGCCGATCGCCAAGGAACTGCCCATGGAGTACGCGCTCGAACTCAACCGGCTGATCGAGCTGCAGATGGAGGGCGCGGTCGGTTAACGACCGGCTGCCGGGGGCGGCACCAGGAGGCCGCCCCCCACCGCCGTCCCACCACGCCCCTTACGTAACGGAAAGCGAGCACTACGACAGCCATGGCTGAGGCTCAGAACATCCCGGTGGGCTCCACCACCGCCGGTGCCATCGCGGTCGCCGCCGAGGCGGACTCGACCGTCGCCACGCGCATGAGCGCGCCCCCGTCCTTCGACGTCGCGGACTTCCCCGTCCCGCACGGCCGCGAGGAGGAGTGGCGGTTCACCCCGCTGGAGCGGCTGCGCGGGCTGCACGACGGCACCGCCGTCGCCACCGGCGAAGGCGTCAAGGTCGCCGTCGAGGCCCCCGAGGGCGTCACCGTCGAGACCGTCGGCCGCGACGACGCCCGGCTCGGCCGTGCGGGCACCCCGGTGGACCGCGTCGCCGCGCAGGCGTACTCCGCCTTCGAGCGGGCCTCGGTCGTGACCGTGCCCAAGGAGACAGTGCTCACCGAGCCGATCCGGATCGCCGTGCACGGCGAGGGCGGTACCGCCTACGGCCACCAGGTCATCGAGCTGGGCGCGTTCGCCGAGGCCGTCGTCGTCATCGACCACACCGGTGACGCCGTGCTCGCCGCCAACGTCGAGTACCTCCTGGGCGACGGCGCCAGGCTGACCGTCGTCTCCGTGCAGGACTGGGACGACAAGGCCGTCCACGTCGCCCAGCACAACGCCCTCGTCGGCCGCGACGCCTCCTTCAAGTCGGTCGTCGTCACCTTCGGCGGTGACGTCGTACGACTGCACCCGCGCGTGACCTACGCCGGTCCCGGCGGCGAGGCCGAGCTGTTCGGCCTGTACTTCACCGACCAGGGCCAGCACCAGGAGCACCGCCTCCTGGTCGACCACAACGTCCCGCACTGCAAGTCGAACGTCGTCTACAAGGGCGCCCTCCAGGGCGAGCAGGCGCACGCGGTGTGGATCGGTGACGTACTCATCGAGGCCAAGGCCGAGGGCACCGACACCTACGAGATGAACCGCAACCTCGTCCTCACCGACGGCGCCCGCGTCGACTCGGTCCCCAACCTGGAGATCGAGACCGGCGAGATCGTCGGCGCCGGGCACGCCAGCGCCACCGGCCGCTTCGACGACGAGCAGCTGTTCTACCTGATGGCCCGCGGCATCCCGGAGTTCGAGGCCCGCCGTCTGGTGGTCCGCGGCTTCTTCGCCGAGCTGGTCCAGCAGATCGGCCTGAAGGACATCGAGGAGCGCCTCCTCACCAGGATCGAAGAGGAGCTGGAGGCGTCCGTCGCATGACCTTCGTACGCGCCTGTGGGCTGAGCGAGCTGGAGGAGGACACCCCGAAGCGGGTGGAACTCGACGGCACGCCGGTCTCGGTCGTCCGTACCGAGGGCGAGGTGTTCGCGATCTACGACATCTGCTCCCACGCGAACGTCTCGCTCTCCGAGGGCGAGGTGGAGGACTGCCAGATCGAGTGCTGGCTGCACGGCTCCAGCTTCGACCTCCGCACCGGCAAGCCGTCCGGCCTTCCCGCGACGCGCCCCGTCCCCGTATACCCCGTAAAGATCGAAGGGGACGATGTGCTCGTCTCCGTCACCCAGGAGTCCTGAGGCACCCATGGCAACGCTTGAAATCCGAGACCTGCACGTCACCGTCGAGGCCGACAACGCCACGAAGGAGATCCTCAAGGGCGTCGACCTCACCGTGAAGCAGGGCGAGACGCACGCCATCATGGGCCCCAACGGCTCGGGCAAGTCGACCCTCGCCTACTCCCTGGCGGGTCACCCGAAGTACACCATCACCGGCGGCACCGTCACCCTCGACGGCGAGGACGTCACCGAGATGTCCGTCGACGAGCGCGCCCGCGCGGGCCTGTTCCTGGCGATGCAGTACCCCGTCGAGGTCCCCGGCGTCTCGGTCTCCAACTTCCTGCGCACCTCCGCCACCGCCGTCCGCGGCGAGGCCCCCAAGCTGCGCACCTGGGTGAAGGAGGTCAAGGAGGCCATGGAGCGCCTCAACATGGACCCCGCCTTCGCCGAGCGCAACGTCAACGAGGGCTTCTCCGGCGGTGAGAAGAAGCGCCACGAGATCCTCCAGCTCGAACTGCTCAAGCCGAAGATCGCGGTCCTCGACGAGACCGACTCCGGCCTGGACGTCGACGCGCTGCGGGTCGTGTCGGAGGGCGTCAACCGGGTCCGCGAGAGCGGCGAGGTCGGCACCCTGCTGATCACCCACTACACGCGCATCCTGCGCTACATCAAGCCCGACCACGTCCACGTCTTCTCCGGCGGCCGGATCGTCGAGTCGGGCGGCCCCGAGCTGGCCGACAAGCTCGAGGCCGAGGGCTACGAGGCGTACACGAAGGGTGGCGCATCCGCGTGACACAGCTGCCGGGCCTCCTCGACACCGAGGCGATCCGCAAGGACTTCCCCATCCTGGACCGCCAGGTCCACGACGGCCGGAAGCTCGTGTACCTGGACAACGCGGCGACCTCGCAGAAGCCGCGCCAGGTGCTGGACGCACTCAGCGAGTACTACGAGCGCTACAACGCCAACGTCCACCGCGGTGTGCATGTGCTCGCCGAGGAGGCCACGGCGCTGTACGAGGGCGCGCGCGACAAGGTGGCGGAGTTCATCAACGCGCCCAGCCGCGACGAGGTGATCTTCACCAAGAACGCCTCGGAATCGCTCAACCTCGTGGCGAACATGCTCGGCTGGGCCGACGAGCCCTACCGGGTCGACCACGAGACCGAGATCGTCATCACGGAGATGGAGCACCACTCCAACATCGTGCCGTGGCAGCTGCTCGCGCAGCGCACCGGCGCGAAGCTGAAGTGGTTCGGCCTGACGGACGACGGCCGCCTGGACCTCTCCAACATCGACGAGATCATCACCGAGAAGACGAAGATCGTTTCCTTTGTGCTGGTCTCCAACATCCTCGGCACCCACAACCCCGTCGAGGCGATCGTGCGCCGGGCGCAGGAGGTCGGCGCGCTGGTCTGCGTCGACGCCTCGCAGGCCGCGCCGCACATGCCGCTGGACGTGCAGAGCCTCCAGGCCGACTTCGTGGCCTTCACCGGCCACAAGATGTGTGGCCCGACCGGCATCGGCGTGCTGTGGGGCCGCCAGGAGCTGCTGGAGGACCTGCCTCCGTTCCTGGGCGGCGGCGAGATGATCGAGACGGTGTCGATGCACTCCTCGACCTACGCCCCGGCACCGCACAAGTTCGAGGCGGGCACCCCGCCGATCGCGCAGGCGGTCGGTCTGGGCGCGGCGATCGACTACCTCAACTCGATCGGCATGGACAAGATCCTCGCTCATGAGCACGCCCTCACCGAGTACGCGGTGAAGCGGCTCCTGGAGGTCCCCGACCTGCGGATCATCGGCCCGACCACGGCCGAGGAGCGCGGCGCCGCGATCTCCTTCACGCTCGGTGACATCCACCCGCACGACGTGGGCCAGGTCCTCGACGAGCAGGGCATCGCGGTCCGGGTCGGCCACCACTGCGCCCGCCCCGTCTGCCTCCGGTACGGAATTCCTGCGACCACGCGAGCGTCGTTCTATCTGTACTCCACGCCTGCCGAGATCGACGCGCTGGTCGACGGGCTGGAGCACGTACGGAACTTCTTCGGCTGAAGGGCGTGCTGGAAACCGTGAAGCTGGATTCGATGTACCAGGAAGTCATCCTGGACCACTACAAGAACCCGCACGGGCGGGGCTTGCGGGATGGCGACGCCGAGGTGCACCACGTCAACCCCACCTGCGGCGACGAGATCACGCTCCGCGTGAAGTACGACGGCACGACCATCGAGGACGTCTCGTACGAGGGCCAGGGCTGCTCCATCAGCCAGGCCTCCGCCTCGGTGCTGAACGACCTGCTCGTCGGCAAGGACGTGACCGAGGCGCAGAAGATCCAGGAGACCTTCCTGGAACTGATGCAGTCCAAGGGCAAGCTGGAGCCGGACGACGCGATGGAGGACGTCCTGGAGGACGCGGTCGCGTTCGCCGGGGTCTCCAAGTACCCGGCCCGGGTGAAGTGCGCCCTCCTCAGCTGGATGGCGTGGAAGGACGCGACGGCCCAGGCGCTGGGCGACGCCGACGCCGAAAGGAAGACGGCATGACCGAGACCGTGGAGATCAAGCCCGCCTCCGAGGAGGAGCTGCGCGAGGCCCTGATGGACGTCGTCGACCCCGAACTGGGCATCGACGTCGTCAACCTCGGCCTCATCTACGGCATCCATGTCGACGAGGCGAACATCGCGACCGTCGACATGACCCTGACGTCGGCGGCCTGTCCGCTGACGGATGTCATCGAGGACCAGGCCAAGTCCGCCACGGACGGCCTCGTCAACGAGCTGCGCATCAACTGGGTCTGGATGCCGCCGTGGGGCCCGGACAAGATCACCGACGAGGGCCGCGACCAGCTGCGGGCGCTGGGCTTCAACGTCTGACGCATTTTGTGTACGGGCGTACACATCGCTGTGTACGCTCGTACGCATGGGATACCTGCTGCTCGCCGGTGCCATCGCCGCCGAGGTGGCCGCGACCACCGCGATGAAGTACAGCGACGGCTTCAGCAAGCTCTGGCCGTCGTTGGTGACGGGGCTGGGGTATCTGGTGGCCTTCGCGCTGCTCGCCCAGACCCTGAAGACGGTGTCGGTCGGCACGGCGTACGCCATCTGGGCCGGAGTTGGTACGGCGGCCATCGCGACGATCGGGATGCTGTTCCTCGGCGAGGGCATGAACCTCGCCAAGACCACGGGGATCGCGCTGATCGTGGTCGGCGTGGTCGTGCTGAACCTCAGCGGAGCGCACTGATGGCCCGGCGGTACGACCCCGACCGCCGACGGCGGATCATCGATGCGGCCATCCGCGTGGTCGGCGAGAAGGGCATCGCCGGGCTCAGCCACCGTACGGTCGCGGCCGAGGCGGACGTGCCGCTCGGCTCGACGACGTACCACTTCAAGACCCTCGACGAGCTGATGGTCGCCGCGTTGCGGCAGGCTAACGAGGGGTTTGCGCGGCTCGTCGCCGCGCGGGACGGTCTCAGTGATCCCGCGAGCGATCTCGCCGCCGAGCTGGCCGCTCTGATGGGCGAGTGGTTTTCCGGTGATCGCGCCGGGGTCGAGCTGGAGTACGAGTTGTATCTGGCAGCCCTGCGGCGACCTGCGCTGCGGCCGGTGGCCGCGGAGTGGGTCGATGACATCACCGCGCGGCTGGTGCGGCGCACGGATGCCGCGACCGCTCGGGCGGTGGTGGCGTTGATGGACGGGATCTGTCTTGAGGCGCTGCTGCTGGATGTGCGGTATGACGAGGAGTGGGCTCGGGAGATGCTCGGCAGGATTGTCGGGTGAGGTGGGGGGCGGTTTCTCGTGCGTTGCCGGGTGCGGGTTCGTGGGGGCTGGTCGCGCAGTTCCCCGCGCCCCTTTAGGGCGGCTGTTCAGCCGTTGGTCGGATGGCGGACCGGTTCGCTCCCGTAGGGTCGCGGGCGTTAGGTTGCCCTTATGACCGACACGACTGCTCCTCGTACCACCGGCGCCGTGGCCGCCGGGCTTGCCACCATCGCCGCTGACGGCACCGTTCTCGACACCTGGTACCCCGCGCCCGAGCTGGCCGCGGAGCCCGGACCGGCCGGGAGCGAGCGGCTGGACGCCGAGCGGGCCGCCGAACTGCTCGGTGTGAACGCCGTCGCGGCCCTGGGCAAGGACGAGGTGCGCGGTGTGGAGGTCGTGGCGGTCCGCACGGTCATCTCCTCCCTCGACGACAAGCCGCTCGACACCCACGACGCGTATCTGCGCCTGCACCTGCTCTCGCACCGTCTCGTCCGGCCGAACCAGCCCAGCCTCGACGGCATCTTCGGCCTGCTCGCCAACGTCGCCTGGACCTCGCTCGGCCCGGTCGCCGTGGACACCCTGGAGACCGTACGGCTGGCCGCCCGCGCGCGCGGTCTGCACCTGAGCGTCTTCGGCGTCGACAAGTTCCCGCGGATGACCGACTACGTCGCCCCGGCCGGGGTCCGGATCGCCGACGCCGACCGCGTCCGCCTGGGCGCCCACCTCGCGTCCGGCACCACCGTGATGCACGAGGGCTTCGTCAACTTCAACGCGGGCACCCTCGGCAGCTCCATGGTCGAGGGCCGGATCTCGCAGGGCGTCGTCGTCGGCGACGGCTCCGACATCGGCGGCGGCGCCTCCACCATGGGCACCCTCTCCGGCGGCGGCAAGGAGCGGGTGGCCATCGGGCAGCGCTCCCTCGTCGGCGCGGAGGCCGGTATCGGCATCGCGCTGGGTGACGACTGCGTCGTGGAGGCGGGGCTCTACCTCACCGCCGGTACCCGCGTCACCATGCCCGACGGAGAGATCGTCAAGGCCCGTGAACTGTCCGGCGCCTCCAACATCCTCTTCCGCCGCAACTCGGTCACCGGCACCGTCGAGGCCCGCCCGAACAACGCCGACTGGGGCGGTCTGAACGACATCCTGCACAGCCACAACTGATCACGCATATCGCTTAAAAGGATTACCCTCCGTGTCCTCCCGGGTGTCTTTCCCGATGAACGGGAAGAGCAAGCGGACGCGAGACGAGGGTGGAGCGATGAGGAACGAGCGGGCTGGGACCGTGGCGGGCAGGCTGGGCCGGGTGGCCGCCGTCGGGGCGGTGTGCTGGCTGTCGGCGGCGGGCGTCGCGCACGCCGACGAGACCAACACGGCCTCGCACAACGGCCCGCGGGTCGGGCTGGTCAACCTCGGTCAGGTCGACGACCCGATGGAGGACGTGCTGGAGCACTTCCGGCTGATCGGGGACGAGTACCTGCTCGGCTGATGCGGCGTGGAGCCCATCGCCTGTCCGTCAGACGGTGGGCTCCGGCAGCTTCCGGTACGCCGACAGCAGGGCGTCCGTCGCCTCCGGGGCCGCCGCCCGCAGGGGGGCGCGCACCGGGCCCGCGGGCAGGCCCAGGCGGTTCAGGAGGGCCTTCGCCGTGACCGCGCCGGGCAGGCCCGCGGACATCATCGACTCGATGAGCGGGATCGCCGCCCGCTGGAGGCGGGCCGCCGTCGCCGTGTCGCCCGCGTCGAACGCGTCCAGTACCGCGCGCAGTTGACCGGGGGCCGCGTTGGCGACCGTGCTCACGTAGCCCGCCGCGCCCACCGCGTACAGGGCGAGGTTGTGCTCGTCGCAGCCCGCGTAGTACGCCAGCTCCGTCGCGGAGATGACCTTCTGGGCGGCGAGGAAGTCGTAGGAGCAGTCCTTGACCGCGACGATCCGGGGGTGCTCGGCGAGCCGGAGGACCGTCTCCGGCTCGATGCGGGTGCCGGTGCGGCCGGGGATGTCGTAGAGCATGACCGGCAGGGCGGAGGCGTCCGCGACCTCACGGAAGTGCGCCTCGACGGCGTCCTGCGGCGGTCTGCTGTAGTACGGCGTCACGACCAGGACGCCGTCCGCGCCCGCCTGCTCGGCGGCCTGGGTGAGCCGGACCGTGTGCCGGGTGTCCGGGGTGCCCACGCCCGCCACGATCGTGGCGCCGTCGCCCACCGCCTCCCGGACGGCCCTGATCAGCGCCGCCTGCTCGGCGTCCGTCGTGGTCGGTGACTCGCCCGTCGTACCGGAGAGCACCAGGCCGTCGCAGCCCTCGGCCACCAGATGGGCGGCGAGCCGCCGCGCGCCGTCCAGGTCGAGCCCGCCCGACGCGGTGAAGGGCGTGATCATCGCGCAGAGGGCGCGGCCGAAGGGCGGGGAGCCGGTGTAGGTCATGGAAGCAGTCTCGGCACCCTGATCGTTCAGATCTACTTAATTCTGCTTCCAGGTGCTGGTAAGGGGTGGTGAAGCGTTCGTGCCGCACGCGCCCCCAGGCCCACTGCCGAACCCGGCCCTCATGGGTCACCATGGCCGGGACGGTCATCGGCCCCTGGTCATGGGAGGCGTCATGAAGCTCGGCAAGGCACTGGCCACCGGAGTCGCCGAGGAGCGGCCCGTCGTGCGTGAGGAAGCTCCGGAACTCCCCGAGGAGATCAGCGACGTCCAGGCCACCGGCCCCGTCCCCGAAGAGGTGCCGGTCGCCCGATGAGGCTGCGGCTTCCGGAGGAACGTCCCGCGGAGCCGCCGACCGGATACAAGATCGCCCGCCCGGTGCTGTCCCAGGACGGCACCCGGGCCGGGTTCACCGGTGTGTCGCTGGGCGGCGCGCTGCCGTACGGAGTCCTGGCCGACGCGTCCTGCGCCTACGGCCTGCGGCACCGGGTACCGCACCGCCGCTGCGACTGCGGCTTCCACTGCGTGCACGACCGCGCGGTGGCCGAAGGGCTGCTGTGCGCCACCGAGCACCGGGGCGCGGTGCTGCTCCAGGTCACGGTCCTGGGCGCCTACATCCGCTTCGAGCGGGGGTTCCGCTGCGCCCGGCAGCGGGTGCGGACGGCGACCGTGGGACCGTGCGAGTGCGGTGCCGCGGCGGTCGTGCTGGCCGACGCGGGCTGGGGCAGACCCGGCTGGCGGGGGCTGGCCGCCGTCTGCGCGGGCTGTGTGCGCGGTCGTACGTCCCTCTCGCTCGCCGCCTTCGCCCGGCTGGCCGGGGAAGGGCTGCGGGTGGTCGCCGGGCCGGGCGCGGCACCCGCCGCCGGATTCGGCGTGCCCGAACTGGTCGCCGAGGCCGCGCTGTTGCAGGCCCGCCTCGACTGGTTCCAGACCCAGCTGGCCCGGCTCGGGCAGGGGCGTGACGGGGGCGCCACGGCGCAGGGGTAGCGGGGTGCACGCTGGGTACCCGGGTGCGAACCGAGAGCAGACGGCCGTGGAAAGGGCACGACGATGACGCACAAGGCAGCTAAGGGAACCGGCGGCGCGAAGGGGCCCGATGAGCTGCGGCAGCAGGTGGAGAGCGCCCGGAGCCGACTCGGCGACACCGCCGGGCAGTTGGCGGCGAAGGCGGATGTGAAGGGCCGCGCCCGCGCCCGGGCGGCCGACTTCCGCGACAAGGCGGGCGCGATGACGGTCCAGCTCCGCAGCAGCGCCGCCCAGGCGGGACACACCGTCCAGGACAGGGCCAACCAGGCGGGCCACGCCGTCCAGGGCAAGGCGACCCAGGCGGGCCACGCCGTGGAACACCGCGCCCCGCAGCCGGTCCGCATGGTCGTGCAGGCCGGACTGCGCCATCCGCGCCCGGTACTGGTCGCGGGGGCTGCCGCCGGTGCGGCGGTGGTCGCGGCGGGGATGCTGCGGAGGCGGCACGGCGGGCGGTGACGGGTGACGGGTGACGGGTGCGGCACGGTGGCGGGTGACGGATGACGGATGACGGGTACGGCACGGTGACGGGTGACGGGTGACGGGTGACGGGTGACGGGTGACGGGTACGGCACGGTGACGGATGACGGGTACGGCAGGGCTTGACCTCAAGCATGCTTGAGGTTGAAAGGTGGGGTCGTCAGCCCGACCAGCGACCCCACGGAGGCTTCCCATGACCCGCCGTACCGACCTTCACCCCGACCTCACCCGCACGGACGTCGGAGCGCCCCTCTTCAGTACCTGGCGGGTCGACGGACCCGAGTGGCAGCGGGCGGCCGTGGGGGCGATCGCGGAGGCGTGGGAGCGGCGTCCCTGGCCCACGTCCGGGCTCGTCGCCTACCACGTCTACGTCGGAGGGGACGGTTCCACCCTGATGCACCACTCCCAGTGGACGGCCGAGCAGGCCTACGAGGCGTTCGCCAAGACCGGGCGGCAGGAGCGTGTCGACGAGATCGACACCGCCGTGCCCGGCATCGAGCGGCTGGGACTCGGGCGGTACCGCCACTACCGGTCCCGGACGCGGGCTGAGGGGGATGGGCGGCCGCCCGGTCTGGTCGTCACCGTGCGGATCGACTTCGAGGAGGACGCGGCCGAGCGGCGGCGGGGCTGGGTCGACGCCGTCCTGGAGGCGCTCGCCGAGGACGGCGACGGGCACCGTGGGCTGATCTCCGCCCACTTCCATCTCAGCACCGACGGCACCCACGTCCTCAACTACGCCGAGTGGGAGAGCGAGCAGGCCTACGACGCGGCCCTCGCGGCCCCGGGTGCGGGGATCGGGACGCCGTCGCCGCACTGGGAGCGGGTGCGGACGTATCCCGGCGTGCGAGGGTCCACGGTCAGTCGGTACGAGCATGCCCTCGGGCTCGTGCCGGGCTGACCGAAGGGCCAAACTGCCGCTTGTTCCGGCCACTTGTCAGGGATTCGGCCATGTGCGGTGGGCGACGAGGAGATGAACCGGGCGGCATGGGTGGAAATCCGTCTAGGCTGAGCGGCTGAACCTCACCTCCTAGGAGAACCAGCCGATGTCAGACAGCTCCCCCCTGCCGCCGGTGCGGCTGTCCTCCGAAGCGGAGCTGGCGCGTGCCGCGCTGTCCACGCCGGTGCTCTCCCGTGCCGCCCGGCTCGCCCGCTGGGCCGGGCCGGAAACCCGGGTGGACGCCGGGGGCGCACTGGCTGAGGAGCAGTTGCCCGCGGCGGCCGAGGCGCTGGGGCTGACCGGCGACGACGCCGCCGCGTACGCCAGCGAGGCCTGGCGGGTCGCCGTGGACACCGGGCTCGTGGAGATCGTCGACGAGGAGGAGGGCACCGTCACGGCGGGCGCCGATCTGGCGCTGCTCACCGGCGGTTCCCCGCAGGACATCCTCGGTGTGTGGCTGGTCGCCCTGGAGACGGTCCTCGCCGACGCCAGTGTGCCCGACCTGGACGGGCTCATGGAGGCGATGGGGGAGGGCGGCCGGGTCGACCTCTCCGAGCTGGACTGGGACCCGGAGGCCGAGGCGGACTTCCTCGACGGGGTGCTCGGCAGCCTGTACCTCCTCACCGTCAGCGAGGACGGTCCCGGCGACGCCCCGGTGCCGCTGCCCGCGCTGGCCGCGTCCGTGCTCGTGCCCAGCGACATGGGCGAGCCCACCAACGACGTGCTCGAGCAGGTGTCCGACGCGATGATGCGGCTGGACGACCAGTTCCGGGTGCTGGAGCCGGTGGGGCTGGTCGAGTACCAGCCGGTCGACGAGACGCTGATGGCCGAGACCGACGAGGAGCCCGCCGCACCGGTCGACGACACCGATGTCTCCCGCTACGGCATGGTCCGGCTGACGCCCCTCGGGCTCTACGGGCTGCGGGCCCGCCTGCTGGAGTCCGGCGTCGAGGCGCCCGCCGTCGGGGACCTCGCCGACAAGGGCGCGGACGCGCTGCTCGACGGGACCGCCGCGTTCGGTCCGCGCGCCGCGCAGGCCGAGACCGAGCGGTGGCTGGGCCGCCGCGATCCCCTCGCCGCCGCCCGCGACCTGCTGGCCGCCGCCCGGGGCGCGGACCCCGGCGCACCGCTGCGCAGGCTGCGCTGCCAGCAGGCGCTGTCGCTGGTCGGCACGGAGGCCGAGCCCGCGCTGCGCGAGGTCCTCGACGACGCGGAACTCGGCGGGCTGGCCCGGGTGTGGCTCACCGAGCACGGGCTGCCGGACGTCCCCGCCCCCTCCCAGGAGATGATCTTCTGGCTCACCATCGACACCCTCGCCGCCCAACTCGCCGCCGAGGGCAACTCCGAGGAACTGCGCGCCCTCGCCCAGGGCCTGGCCCAGCAGCACAGCGGCTTCTTCGAGGCGGCCTGGCGGGTCGACCACCCCGCCACCGGCGACGTACTGGAGGCGATGGGGCGGCTGCACCCGGACAAGAAGGTGGCCAAGGAGGCCCGTAAGGCGGCGTTCAAGGCGCGCTCGCAGCACGGGAATTGAGACCCGGGTAATTCGTTGGCTCCCGCCGGGGACGCCCGCCTAAAGTGAATCTCACGCACCTCCCGGTGCGCGGGCTGCGGCTACTTCTCTTTCCAAGAATCCAGGCCGCCGCCGACTTGATCTCGGGAGGCGCGGCACGTGGTGGGTGCCCGGTGCGCGGGCTGCGGTTACTTCCGGACCTGGTGAGAAATCGTGCGGGTTCGAATCCCGTCATCGACTTCGGGTCGATGTGGCGGAAGGGGAAGACGCGCCAGGCAATGTACCGCCGTCGACTCTGTCCTCGGGCCCCCTCCTCCTGCCGTGCCTCCTTCCCGAAAGCCGAATGAATTCGGGGGAATTCAGCATGGCACGCTTCAACGGCCGCCCGGCCCGGGCGCGGCCCACCTCTCGCGTCACCTCCACGGGACGCCTCCTGCGCACCTTCCAGGGCGGCCGGGGCCACGAGCGGGACGCCCGCTCCGAGCTTTTTCTGCTCGCCGTGGCCAACTTCGTGACGCAGCAGACCTTCTACGAGTCCGGCGCCGACCGCGACGACCGCTTCGTGCGGCTGGTACGGGAGCTGGCCGTCGCCGACCCGTCCTGGACCGCCGGACTGCTCGGCTGGCTGCGCGGCGCGGGCCAGCTCCGTACGGCAGCCATCGTGGGCGCCGCCGAGTACGTGCAGGCACGGCTGGACGCGGGCGTCACCGACGGCCCCGCGAACCGGCAGGTCGTGGACTCCGTCCTGCAGCGCCCGGACGAGCCCGGCGAACTGCTCGCCTACTGGACCGCGACCCACGGCCGGGCCGTGCCCAAGCCGGTCAAGCGGGGCATCGCCGACGCCGTACGGCGGCTGTACGGCGGCCGGGCGCTGCTGAAGTACGACACCGCGTCCAAGGGCTACCGCTTCGGTGACGTCCTCAACCTGGTGCACGCGGCGCCGGACCCGGACAAGCCGTGGCAGGGCGCGCTGTTCCAGTACGCCCTGGACCGCCGCCACCACCCGGAGACCGCCGTGCCGCCCGCGTCGGACCGGGTGCTCACCGCGCACCGCGAGCTGATGGCCGTCCCCGTCGAGACGCGGCGGGCGATCGTCACCGCGCCCGACGGTGCCGAGCGGCTCGCCGCCGCGGGGATCACCTGGGAGGCGCTGGCGGGGTGGCTCCAGGGGCCGATGGACAAGGCCGCCTGGGAGGCGGTGATCCCGTCCATGGGTGCGATGGCACTCGTTCGCAACCTGCGGAACTTCGACGAGGCCGGGGTCTCGGACGAGGTCGCCGCCCGGGTGGCGGCCCGGATCAGCGACCCGGCGGAGGTCGCGCGCTCGCGGCAGTTCCCCTTCCGGTACCTCGCCGCCCACCAGCACGCGCCCTCGCTGCGCTGGTCGTACCCGCTGGAGCAGGCGCTCGGCCACTCGCTGGCGCACGTGCCCGCGCTGCCCGGCCGGACGCTGGTGCTCGTGGACCGCTCCGGTTCGATGTTCTACAGCCGGATGTCGGACCGTTCACAGCTCAACCGGGCCGACGCGGCGGCGATCTTCGGTACCGCGCTGGCGCTGCGGGCGGCGCGTGCCGATCTCGTCGAGTTCGGGTCGAGCAGTCGTGCGGTGCCGTTCCGGCGGGGCGAGTCGGTGCTGCGGATCCTGGAGCGCTTCGGTGACCTCGGCGGCACCGACACCACCGAGGCGGTACGCCGCCACTACCGGCGGCACGACCGGGTGCTGATCGTCACCGACGAGCAGTACGCGGCGAGCCGTCACGGCGACCCGACCGAGCAGGTCCCGGCCGATGTGCCCGTCTACACCTGGAACCTGGCCGGTTACCGGGCGGGCCAGGGTCCGTCCGGGCAGGGCAACCGGCATGTCTTCGCGGGGCTGTCGGACGCCGCGTTCCGGATGGTGCCGCTGCTGGAGAGCGGTCGGGACGGCGACTGGCCGTGGCTGGTGTGACGGGCGGAGGTGGGGCCTCGGCGGCCCCACCTTCCTGCCTGGTCAGAGCGCCTGGGCCGCGGGCTTCACCATGTTGCGGACCGTGCGGGCCTTGACGAAGTCGCCCATGGCCGTCATCTCCCACTCGCCGGAGAACTGGCGGATCAGCTTGGCCATCATCACGCCGGTCTGGGCTTCGGCGCTGGTGAGGTCGAAGCGGACCAGCTCCTCGCCGGTCGCGGCGTCCAGCAGGCGGCAGTAGGCCTTGGCGACCTCGGTGAACTTCTGGCCGGAGAAGGAGTTCACGGTGAAGACCAGGCCGGTGACCTCCTGGGGGAGACGGCCGAGGTCCACGGTGATCACCTCGTCGTCGCCGCCGCCCTCGCCGGTGAGGTTGTCGCCGGAGTGCCGGATCGCGCCGCCGACGATGGTCAGCTTGCCGAAGTAGCAGCTGTCGACGTGGTTGCGCTGGGGGCCGTAGGCGATGACCGAGGCGTCCAGGTCGATGTCCTTGCCGCGGTAGGCGGGCTCCCAGCCGAGGCCCATCTTGACCTGGGAGAGCAGCGGGCGTCCGCCCTTGACCAGGGAGACGGTCTGGTTCTTCTGGAGGCTGACGCGGCCCTTGTCGAGGTTGATCTTGCCGGTGGCGGGGGGCGCGGCGGGCGCAGGGGGTGCCTGGGGGACCTGGGGAGCGGGCGGGGTCACCGGGGTCGGGGGCGTCACCGGCGTCGGGGGCGTCACCGGGGTGGGGGGCGTCACCGGGGTCGGGGCCGGTTCCTCCACCGTGACGCCGAAGTCCGTGGCGATGCCCGCCAGGCCGTTGGCGTATCCCTGGCCGACCGCGCGGGCCTTCCACTGGCCGTTGCGCAGGTAGATCTCCACGATCACCAGGGCCGTCTCGTTGCCGAGCTGCGGGGGTGTGAAGGTGGCCAGGACGCTGTTGTCGTCGGCGTTGCGGAGGGTGGCGGTCGGTTCGACGCCCTGGAAGGTCTGGCCCGCGGCGTCGGGGCTGGCGGTGACGACGATCTTCTCGATGCCCGGGGGCAGGGCGGCGGTGTCCACGATGATCGCGTCCGGGGCCGCGCCGCCGCCCGAGCGGTAGGTCACGCCCGGGCCGCTGGGCTGGTTGTAGAAGATGAAGTCGTCGTCGGAGCGCACCTTGCCGTCGGCCGTGAGCAGGAGGCCCGAGACGTCGAGGCGCACCGGGGCGGCGACGTCCACCGCCACGCGGGGGGCGGGCAGAGGGATGTTCGAGCCGGGGGTCATAGCGGTCATGACGGGTGAACGATCGAAGGGCTCTTACCGTTCCCTTACCTGGACCATACGGCGGGGGAGAGGGCTGGCGGGGCGAACGGTGGGTACCACAGGCGCACGCCCCCTAGGCGGCGCCCTCCAGGACTTCCCGAACCTCCGGGATGTCCCGAAACCCCATAAGGCTTCGCAGGACCACCTTGACCCGCTCGGCGGTGCGCTCGCTTGCCACGTCCGCGGAGAGCGTGATGACCCGTTGTGCCGTTGCCGCCGCTTCCTCGGGTTCGTTGGCGTCAGCCAATGCCACGGCGAGCCAGGACAGGTACAGCGCCAGTTCCCGCGTGTGCGTGGCGTCGTATCGGGCGAGGACTTGCCGGAGGCAGGGAACAGCGCGCAGGGGGCGTTTCAGCTCCGTGTAGACGCGGGATTCCATCACCTGCAATTCTCCCGCCTCGACCCAATAGAGGTACTGCGGGGACTCGTACCCCTCGCTGTCCTCGGTCAGCGCTTCTGACGCCTCGCCCAAGGCGCGCATGGCAGGCTGCGCCTCATGGGCTTTGGTGTGAGCCCAGGCCACGCGGTCGAGGTAGAGCGCTCGCGCCTTCGGGGGCGCGTCCTCGCCTGCCTGGTCGAGCGCTGCCCGGGCAAGCAACAGCCCTTCTCTTTCCAGTCCCGTGTTGCTGTATTGATAGGCGAGCGATCCCGCGAGGTTGCCGACCAGCGTCCTGTCTCCCGCTTGCTGCGCCGCACTCATGCCCAGCTTGTAAATGCGTTCGGCTTCCTCATGGCGTCCGGCGTCAGACGCGATCCAGCCTGCGATCTGTGCCAGCTCGCCAATCTGGGAGAGCAGTGAGCGCCCGACTTCCTCAGTGTGCGTTCCCTCCCGGTAGAGCTTCACTGCTGAGCGTAATTCCCGCAGTGCGGGCCCAATGAGGTCGCCTCCGGCCAGGACGTCATCGGCGAGGCGCAGACCGTGAACACGTCCCGCTAGGTCAGCCACATCGCCTGCCCCGATACGGCGCCCTTGTCGAGCTTTCAGCGGCGCCAACGGGTCGTCGTCCGGCAAAAAATCAGCGACCGTGACGGGGGCGCTTTCCGGGGAGCCCGCAGCGGCTGCTTGTTCCAGCTCGGGCACAGGCACGCCCAGAGCGGCAGCAATAAACGGCAACCATTCGCGCGGAGTGCGTTTGCCTTTCTCGTACCGGTAGATGTCCTGCCGCGTAAGGGAGTCGGGCGATAAACCCGCAGCGCGGCATGCCTCCGCCGCCAGCCGTGCCTGACTCCATCCTCTGGCCTGCCGTAGGCGTCGGATGATGTGGGCCGCCGTCTCACCGCGCATGTCTCAAGTCTGGCCTACAACAGGCCTACATGAGGCCGCTAGGCAGGGAATCGGCAATTCGGAAGCGTGGGAGACGAAGAGACCCCCGCGACCGTGCGACCGGCCCGGGGGCATGGCCAACGCTTCGAAGGAGCGCTGACATGCAGTTCCTATCACGTGCACTCGAATGGATGAGAGCCTTCCTGTTGGGGCCGCGCACCCCAGTTGCGCCTTCCGCGCCGCCCAGGCCCCTCACCCCGGTGGTCTCGGGTGCCCGCCTGGTGATCACACGCAGCACCCGCAGGCATCGGCAACCCGCGCCCCCGCAGGAGCACGCCGAATGGTTCCCGCCCGGCGGCTGGGAAGCGGACGATGCCCGGGAACAGACAGACGCCCTGGTCCGGCCCTACGTCGCAGCACTGAGCGAGGAGCCCAGGAGCGCTCGGGCAGCGGTGGCCTGGGGGAGTGCCTCATGAGCAAGCCCGGACACCACCCTCTGATCGGCAAGCGTGTGAGCGGCCCGGACGGGAGAATCGGCATTCTCGTCGACGTCATCGGCACGACTGCCTATCTGCGCCCGGAGCGCGGAGGGCGGGAATGGCCCGTGCCGCTCGATGACGTCGAGCCGGTGACCGAGAAGGCCCAGGATTCGGACACGCTGAGTGTCAAACTCGCCGCCGTGAACAAGCGGAGCAGGGGGGAACTGTGACCCGCTCAGTCATCAAGGCGGCGGAATGGTCGCTGGGACCGGAGACCGCCGAGGGCAGCCCGCAGGGCATCTACTCCGCCCTGTGCATGGCATGCGGTGCGGAGGCCCCGGCGTCGGACAACGACCCTGCGCCCGTTGAACTCTGGGCGCTGAGACACACGGGCATGAATCCCGATCACCGGCAGTACAAAGCCATGGTCGAGACGTATTGGCGTGTGAGTCCTGCGGAGGGCAACCCCTACAGGGAAATCGACCTCGTCGCTCAATCGCTGGGCTACCCGTCCGCCGGTGACGCGTGAAGGGACGTATGGCGCGGTACGAGGCGGAAGCCGGACGGCGGCGTCGGTTGCGGATGCTGAGCCGCTGTCCGGGGCAGTCCGAGCGCCCCCAACTGTGCGAGGTCAGTTGAGGGCACCGTTCTTACCTACGGCACCACCACGATCTTCCGACCCACCCCCGCCTTGAACTGGTCCAGCGCCTCCGGGTACCGGTCCAGCGGGATGCGGTCGCTGATGAAGACCGACGGGTCCAGGACGCCGCCCGCGAAGAGTTCCGCCGCGCGTTCGAAGCTGTGCAGGACGGCCATGGAGCCGGTGATGGTGATCTCCTGGTTGTAGATGCGGTAGGGGTCGATCTGGACCCGGGTCGCGTAGTCGGCGACGCCGAACTGGAGGAACGTGCCCGCCTTGGCCACGCGGTCCAGGCCGTCCTGGATGGCCGCCGCGTTGCCCGTCGCGTCGATGACCAGGTCCCAGCCCTGGGGGCGGTCCAGTTCGTCCGGGGTCGCGGCGGAGGCCGAGACGCCCAGGCTGCGGGCCGTCTCCAGGCGGGACGGGTTGACGTCCACGATGTCCACGCTCGCGGCGCCCGTGCGCTTGGCCAGCTCCAGCATCATCAGGCCCATCGTGCCGGAGCCGTAGATCAGGACGTGGGCGCCCATGCGGGACTGGAGGACGTCGTAGCCGCGTACCGCGCAGGAGAGGGGTTCGACCAGGGCCGCGTCCTCGGTGCGGACGTGGTCCGGGAGTTTGACGCAGTTCGCGACCGGGGCGACCGCGTACTGGGCGGCGCCGCCCGCCGTCGTCACGCCGATCGCCGCCCAGCGTTCGCACATGTTGTTGTGGCCGGTGCGGCAGTAGCGGCACTCGTAGCAGTAGAGGGAGGGGTCGACGGCCACGCGGTCGCCGATCGACAGTTCCGTGACCTGGGTGCCGACGCCGACCACCGCACCGGCGAACTCGTGCCCCGGCACGATCGGCAGCTTGGGTGCGAACTCGCCCTGGAGGATGTGCAGGTCGGTGCCGCACAGGCCGCACGCGGCGACCTCCACCACGACCTCGCGCGGGCCCGGCGTCGGGTCCGGGACCTCGGCGACGACGGCGCGGCCCACGGACTCGATGACGGCGGCCTTCATTTGACGGCTCCCAACGACAGGCCCTGGACCAGTTTGTCCTGGGCGGCGAACCCCGCGGCGAGCACCGGCAGGGAGATGACGAGCGACGCGGCGCACACCTTGGCCAGGAACAGGCCCTGGCTGGTGATGAAGCCGGTGAGGAAGACGGGGGCCGTCTCGGCCACCACGCCGGTGAGGACCCGGGCGAAGAGGAGTTCGTTCCAGGAGAAGATGAAGCAGATGAGGGCCGTCGCCGCGATGCCGGGGAGGGCGATGGGGGCGACCACGCGGCCGAGGATCGTCGGGAGTTTCGCGCCGTCGATCTGGGCCGCCTCGATGATGGCGACCGGGACCTCGGAGAGGAAGGACTGCATCATCCACACCGCGATCGGCAGGTTCATCGCCGTGTAGAGGATGACCAGCGCCCAGATGTTGTCGAGCAGGCCGGTGTTCTTCGCGAAGAGGTAGATCGGCAGCAGGCCCGCCACCAGCGGCAGCATCTTGGTGGAGAGGAAGAAGAACAGGACGTCCGTCCAGCGCTTGACCGGGCGGATGGAGAGGGCGTAGGCCGCGGGCAGGGCAAGGAGGAGGGTGAGCAGTGTGGAGACCAGCGATGCCGTCATGGAGTTGATCAGCGCGGGCCAGGGGCTCGCGCCGCCGTTCACGCCGAAGAACTCGCGGTAGCTGTCCAGGGTGAGGGAGGCGGCGAGCGACGGCGGGTTGGTCGCCGCGTCGGCCTCGGAGTGGAAGGACGTCAGGGCCATCCAGAGGATGGGCGCGACGAACAGCAGTCCGGCCAGCCATGCGGTGACGCCCAGGGCGGCGCCCTTGAGCCGACCGCCGCGGGGGCCGACCGGGGTCGCGGTGGTGGCGGCCATCAGCGGGACACCTCCTCACGGAACAGCGACGACACCACGCGCAGCGCGAAGGTCGCCAGGATGATCGAGCCGATGACGACGATCACGCCCGCCGCGGAGGCGAGGCCGTTCTCGTGCGCCTGGTAGAAGGTCTGGTAGATCGTGTAGGGGAGGTTGGCGGTGCCGAGGCCGCCGGAGGTGATGGTGAACACCGCGTCGAAGTTCTGCACGATGTAGATCGAGCCCAGCAGGATGCCGAGTTCCAGGTAGCGGCGCAGGTGCGGCAGCGTGATGTGGACGAAGACCTGCCAGTCGCTGGCGCCGTCCATCCGGGCCGCCTCGACGAGCTGGGAGTCCCGGCTCTGCAGTCCGGCGAGCAGGATCAGCATCATGAACGGCGTCCACTGCCAGATCAGCGAGGCCTCCACCGCCATCAGCGGCATCTCGGAGATCCAGTCCGGCTGGGCCGCGCCCTCGCCGCCGATCCAGTTCAGGACGCCGTTGAAGAGGCCGTACTCCGGGTTGAACAGCACGTGCTTCCACAGCAGCGCCGACGCGATCGGCACCAGCAGGAAGGGCGCGATGAGCATGGTGCGCACGGCGGCCCGGCCGCGGAAGCGGCGGTCGAGGAGCAGGGCCAGGAGCAGGCCCAGTACCAGGCTGACCAGGACGACCGTGGCCGTCAGCAGGATCGTCGTCCAGACCGACTTGCGCAGCTCCGGGGTGCTGAGGACCTCGGAGTAGTTGGAGAGTCCGGCGAACTGGCGGTCGTCGGGGTAGAGCGCGTTCCAGTCGAAGAACGAGATGACCAGCGTGGCCACGAAGGGCAGTTGCGTCACGACGACCATGAAGATCAGCGCGGGCAGCAGGGGCGCCCGGGTCGCCCAGGCGCGCATCCGGTTCGGCCGCCGGGCCGCCGGCCGCGCGGGGGCGGCGGCGACCCGGGTGGGGGGAGTCGTGACGGTCATGATCCCTCGTACTTCTTGCCGACGGACTCGGCGAGGGACTGCGACTTCTTCAGCGCGCTGTCCACGGACTGGCGACCGGCGATGGCGGAGCTGATCTCCTGGGAGACCTTGGTGCCCAGGTCGGTGAACTCGGGGATGCCGACGAACTGGATGCCGGGCGCGGGGCGGGGCTGCACGCCCGGGTCCTCCGGCTTGGCGTTCGCGATGGCGTCCCGGGTGACGTCGGCGAAGGCGCCCGCCTCCTTGCGGTACTGCGGGATGTCGTACGTCGAGGCGCGCTTGCCCGCCGGGACGTTGGACCAGCCGATCTCCTCGCCGACGAGCTTCTCGTACTCCTTGCCGGAGGCCCAGGAGATGAACTTCCAGGCGTCCTCGGCGTTGCCGGAGGACTTCTGGATGCCCCAGGCCCAGGTGTAGAGCCAGCCGGAGCTGTCGGTCTTCTCGACCGGCGCGGGCACGTAGCCGATCTTGCCCTTCACCGGGGAGCCCTTGGCCTCCAGGGAACCGGCGCCCGCGGTGGCGTCGTACCACATGGCCGTCTTGCCCTGGGTCATGTTGTTCAGGCACTCGGCGTAGCCCGCCTGGGCGGCGCCGGACTCGCCGTGCTCACGGACCAGGTCGACGTAGAACTCGGTGGCCTCCTTGAACTCCTTGGAGTCGAGCTGCGCCTGCCAGTTCTCGTCGAACCAGGTGCCGCCGAAGGTGTTGACGACCGTGGTCAGCGGGGCCATGACCTCGCCCCAGCCGGGCAGTCCGCGCAGGCAGATGCCCTTCATACCGGACTCGGCGCCGTCCACCTCGGCGGCGATCTCGGCGACCTCCTTCCAGGTGGGCTTCTCGGGCATCGTCAGGCCCGCCTTCTCCAGCACGTCCTTGCGGTACATCAGGAAGGAGGACTCGCCGTAGAAGGGCTCGCCGTAGAGCTTGCCGTCCTCGGCGGTGAGGGCCTGGGTCATCGGGGGGAGGATGTCGGCCTGGTCGAAGGCGGTGTCGCTCTCGACGTAGGAGTCCAGGGAGTGCAGCCAGCCGTTCTTGGCGTAGATCGGGATCTCGTAGTTGCTGAGGGTGGCGACGTCGTACTGGCCCGCCTGGTTGGCGAAGTCCTGGCTGATCTTGTCGCGGACGTCGTTCTCCGGGAGCACGGTGAAGTTCACCTTGATGCCGGTGTCCTTGGTGAAGTGGTCGGCGGTGAGCTTCTGCAACTCGACCATCTGCGGGTTGTTCACCATCAGGACGTTGATGGCGTTGCCTTCGGAGGATCCGGAGCCGCCCGCGCCGGAGCAGGCGGCGAGCGGAGTGATCAGCGTCCCTATGGCGGCCACGGCGAAGAGGGTGCGTGGTGCCCGTCGGCTCTGGGTTCGCATGCGGTTCTCCTGGACGAATAGTGACAAAGGGGACGGACGAGGGGTGCGTAAGTCCTCTGGAGGGGCGGGTTGTCGTGGGCTCTGGAGCTGGCTGCGGAACTGAGGGTGCGTCAGACGCGGATGACCTGGGGGCCCAGCAGGGAGTAGCGGTGGGCCTCGGCCGCGGGGAGCAGGGTGCTGGTGACGATCGTCTCCAGGACGCCGATGTCGGCGAACCGGCAGAAGCTGACCGCCCCGAACTTGGTGTGGACGCCCGTGAACACCACGCGCCGGGCGGACCGGATGGCCTGCGACTTGACCTCGCTGACGGCCGGGTCGGGGGTGGTGAGGCCGTGCTCGCGCGAGATGCCGTTGGCGCCGATGAAGGCCAGGTCGATGACGAAACCGGCGAGCATCTTCGTCGTCCAGTGGTCGACGGTCGCCAGCGTGCCCGAGCGGACCCGGCCGCCGAGCAGCAGCACCGACATCTGCTCGGCCTCGGCGAGCGCGCCAGCGACCGGCAGGGACGCGGTGACCACGGTCAGCGGCCGGTCCCGGGGCAGCGCCTCGGCGACGAGCTGCGGGGTGAAGCCCTCGTCGACGAAGACCGTCTCGGCGTCCCCGAGCAACTCGGCCGCGGCGGACGCGATCCGGCGCTTCTCGGGGACATGGCTGGTGGCGCGGAAGGCGAGCGTGGTCTCGAAACCGGCGCTCTCCACGGGGTAGGCGCCACCGTGGGTGCGGCGGAGCAGGCCGTGGTCCTCCAGGACGCGCAGGTCTCGGCGTACCGTCTCCCTGGCCACGCCGAGGTCGTCGGCGAGTGCGGTGACGTCGACAGCGCCGGTGGCGCGCGCCATGCGCACGATCTCGCGCTGGCGCTCCTCGGCGCTCCTCGCCGCCTTCGCCGTCGTCATCGTCGACACCCGCTTCCCTGCTGTGCTGTGGTTCCCGGCCCCTCGGCCGCCGGAGCTGCCCGTTCGGGCCCCGAGGAGGTCATGGGGGAAGTTCTACAGCGGGGATTCCTGGCTGAACAGGCCTGTTACGGATCCGATGCTGCCCGGTTGTGCCCGTTTGGCTGGCTCGGAGTCCGTCGCGGACCTGCGCGGGTGTGACGGGTGAGGTGGGATCGGGCACGGTGGATGCCCGAATGTGTGAGCGGGCGGGCCCGTTCGGTGCCCGCCCGCTCGCGCGAACGTCCGGTTCCGGCCGTGCGGGCCGGATCGGTACGCGTGCTCAGTACGGCCAGATCGGCGGCTCGGTGACGAAGTGGCCGCCGAGGCGGGCGTGCGCCGGGTCGGCCGGGTCCAGCTCGCCCTGCTCGGCGATGAGCTTCCCGGCGTACGGCTCGGAGTCGTCCCGCGGGTCGTAACCGAGCGCCCGCGCGGAGGACAGGTCCCACCACAGCCGGGTGTTGGCGGAGGAGCCGTAGACCACGGTGTGGCCGACGTCCTCGGCGGTCAGGGCGGCGTGGAAGAGGCGGGCGCCGTCGGCGGGGCTCATCCACACCGAGAGCATCCGCACGCTGGTCGGCTCCGGGAAGCAGGACCCGATGCGCACCGAGACGGTCTCCAGGCCGTACTTGTCCCAGTAGAACTGGGCGAGGTCCTCGCCGAAGGACTTGGACAGCCCGTAGAAGGTGTCCGGGCGGTGCGGGGTGTCCACGGGGATCAGCGGGTCGTCGCCCCGCGGGCGGGGGGTGTAGCCCACCGCGTGGTTGGAGGAGGCGAAGACGATCCGGCCGACGCCCTCCTCACGGGCGGCCTCGTAGAGGTGGTAGGTGCCCTCGATGTTCGCCTTGAGGATCTTGTCGAAGGAGGCTTCCAGGGAGATGCCCGCGAGATGGACGATCGCGTCGACGCCGCGCACGGCCTCGCGCAGGGCCGCCCGGTCGGCGAGGTCCGCGGTGATCGCGTCGGGCTCGCCGTCGATGGGGCGCAGGTCCAGCAGGCGCAGCCGGTAGCCGTGCTCGGGGAGCAGGTCCCGCATCAGGGTGCCGAGTCCGCCGGCGGCGCCGGTGAGCAGAACGGTGCGGGGTGCGGGCATCCTCGGTCTCCTCGGTTTCCTGGACGGTCAGCCGTATTCATATCCCGGATTCACATGCGTGGACAAGGTGTGGGGCGGGGTCGTGGCTCGTCAAGGGTGGCGCGGTGTCCGTTCATAAACATAAACTTCGATCAGAAACCTGTACGTCCCCCTGTAGCCACCCTGTTCTAGGGAGAGCCTGTGACGCCTGCCGACCTCGCCGCCCGGCTCAGTATCCCCAGCGGGCCGCTGTTCTTCCCCGTCACCGCCTTCGGCCCGGACGGCGCCGTCGGCCTCGACGCCTACCGCGCGCACGTACGCCAGGGTGTGGCGGCCGGGGCCGCCGCCGTCTTCGCCTGCTGCGGCACCGGGGAGTTCCACGCGCTGACGCCCGAGGAGTTCGAGACGTGCGTGCGGGCGGCCGTGGAGGAGAGCGGCGGGCGGGTGCCGGTCCTGGCGGGCGCCGGGTACGGCACCGCCCTCGCGGTGCGGTACGCGCGGCTCGCGGCGGCGGCCGGGGCGGACGGGCTGCTCGCCATGCCGCCGTACCTCGTCGTCGCCGGACAGCAGGGGCTGCTGCGGCACTACCGCGAGGTCGCCGCCGCGACCGCGCTGCCCGTCGTCGTCTACCAGCGCGACAACGCCGTGTTCACCCCGCGCACCGTCGTCGAACTCGCCCGCACGGACGGGATCATCGGGCTCAAGGACGGGCTCGGCGACCTCGACCTCATGCAGCGGACCGTCAGCGCCGTACGCACCGAGGGGCCCGGCGACTTCCTCTACTTCAACGGGCTGCCGACCGCCGAGCAGACCCAGCTCGCCTACCGCGCCATCGGCGTGCCGCTCTACTCCTCGGCCGTGTTCTGCTTCGCCCCGGAGATCGCCCTCGCCTTCCACCGGGCGCTGGAGACGGGCGACCGCGCCACGGTTGACCGGCTGCTGGACGGGTTCTACCGTCCGTTCGTCGAACTGCGCGCCCAGGGGCGCGGCTACGCCGTCGCCCTGGTCAAGGCGGCGGTACGGCTGCGCGGACTGGACGTCGGCGAGGTGCGGCCACCGCTGCACGAACCGGGCGACGACCACGTCAAGCAGCTCGCGCAGGTGATCGAGCGCGGTTACGCGCTGCTGGAGGGAGCCAAGTGAAGGCATCGGCGTTCGTCTACCCGTGGGACGTCAACGGTGACCCGGAGGCACCCGCGCGGATCGCCGCGCTCGGCGTGACACAGGTGACCCTGGCCGCCGCCTACCACTCCACGCGCGCCCTCACCCCCCGCCACCCCCGCCACCGCGTCGTCACCGCCGAACACGCCGCCGTGCACTACCCCGTGGACGACGCCCGCTGGCGGGGCCGCGAGCTGCGCCCGTACCCGGCCGGGGCCTGGGCGCCCGGCGACGCCTACGGCGAGGCCGCCGCCGCGCTCGCGGACGCGGGCCTGGAGACGCACACCTGGGTCGTCCTCGCGCACAACTCCCGCCTGGGCGCCGAGCATCCGCACACCTCGGTCGTCAACGCCTACGGCGACCGCTACCCGTGGGCGCCGTGCGTCGCACAGCCCGCCACGCGCGCGTACCTGACCGACCTGGCGGCGGAGGCGGCGGTGCGGCCCGGCGCGCACGGCACCGAACTGGAGTCGCTCGGCTGGTACGGCCTGGCCCATCTGCACGCCCACGACAAGACCGGCGGGGTCGGCCTCGGGGACGCCGGGCAGTACCTGATGTCCCTGTGCTTCTGCCCGGACTGCCGCGCGGGATACGGCGCTCAGGGCCTGGACGCCGACGAACTGGCCGCCGCCGTACGCGCCGCGCTGGAGCCCGTGTGGCGGGGGGCGCCCTCCGACGGAGGCTGGGCGGGGGTGGAGAAGCTCCTCGGCGAGCCGCAGGCGACCGCCACGCGCGCGTGGCGTGACGCCACCGCCCGCGGCCTCCAGGAAGAGGCGGTCGCGGCGGTCCGCGCCGCCGCGCCGGAGGGCTTCCAGGTCCTGCTGCACGCCGACCCGGTCTCCTACCACTGCGGCGCCAACGCGGGCGTCGACCCGGCGCACATCCTGTCCGTCGCGGACGGCGTGGTCGTGCCCTGTACCGGCGGCGCGGGCCTGCTGACCCCGTTCGCCGACCAGCACCGGGACGGCGCCGTCCTCGCCGCCAACCTCACCGTCGTCTCCGGCATGGGCGGCCACCCCGAGACCCTGGCGGCCGACGCCTCACGCGCGCGGGACCTCGGGGCGACCGAACTGCGCCTGTACCACGCGGGACTGGCGTCGGACGGTGACCTGATGGCGGTACGGGAGGCACTGAGCGGCAGGTGAACCGTTCTCCCACCACACCGGCGTCGGACGGCGATCCGGCGGCCCTGAGCGGTAGCTGAACTGTCACGCCGCACCGGCGTCGGACGCCGCCCCGGTGGTCCCGCGGGTGGCGCTGAGCCGCAGCCGCAGCGCGGACAGCACCTGCGCCAGCCCCAACAGCGCCAGCAGGGGCCCGTAGGGCAGCGGCTCGACCAGGGCCGCTCCCGCCGCCAGCCCGAGCACGTTCGGCACGAACACCAGCGTGCTCGCCGTGGCCGCCGCGCGCCCCCGCAGCGCGTCCGGCGTCAGCCGCTGCACGGCGGTGAACGCGGCGATCAGCACACCGGGCAGGCCCGCCCCGAGCGCCGCGCTGGCCACCAGTGCCACCGGGTCGGACGGCACCGCCCGCAGCGCCACCGCGACGCCGGTCAGCGCCATGCCCGAGGCCGCGAACCGGCGCTCGCCCAGCCACCGCAGGGCGCTGCCCGAGACCAGGCCCACCAGCACCGACCCGGCGCCCTGGACGGCGGCGAGCACACCGGCGTACGCGGGCGGGTGCCCCAGGCCGTCGACGACCGCGTACACCAGCGCGCCGTTGACCCCGGCGCACAGCATCGTCGTACCGCCCGCCAGGACCAGGGGCCGCAGCAGCCGGTGCCCCCACAGATGGCGGGCGCCCTCGGCGGTGCGCGCCCACCACCCCGGCGTCGGCGGCGCGGACCGGGGCCCGTCCGCCCGCAGCCCGGCGTACAGGATTGTGGCCAGCACGAACGTCGCCGTGTCCAGCAGCACCACGGCCGCACCGCCGTGCGCCGCGTACAGGCCCGCGCCCGCCAGCGGAGCGACCAGCTTCATGCCCTCGTTCACCGCCATCCGCAGCCCGTTGAAGTGGCCGAGCAGCGCCGGGTCCAGGGTGGTGGTGACGAGCGCCGACTCGGCCGCGTCCTGGACGACGCCCGCGGCGCCGTAGACAAACAGCACCGCGTGGACCCGCCACACCTCGCCCGCCGAGTCGACGGTGAGGAGGGTCGGCAGCAGCGCGGCCAGCAGCAGGTTCGTGCCGACCAGCAGGGATGTGCGGGGGAAGCGGTCGGCGAGGGTCCCGAGGAGCGGGCCCAGCAGGACCGGTGCCCACATCGCCAGCAGGGTGAGCGCGGCCAGCCCGTTCGAGCCGGTCAGGTCCTTCACCCACACGCCCGCCGCCAGCCACAGCGCGGAGGTGCCGAAGCCGGAGACCAGTACCCCGGCCAGACACCGGCCCGCGGTGCGGTCGCGCAGCACGCGCAGAGCCGTCCATGTCGTCGTCATGCCTGGTCATCGTGGGGCTAAGGGGGGCGGGCCGGGATCGGGCGGATGCCCTATCGGCCGGTGGTCCGGCCGATGAGTTCCGCGCGTCGCGTCGGTCTTCCTCATGAGCTGGACCACGACAGCCGTAATCCCGACAGAGATCACGACACCCGGAGGAACCCCATGAACGACCAAGCCCCCCTCGACCTCGGCCCGCAGACCAAGATCGTCGCGGATCTCGTGGCCGGGGTCGGCGACGACCGGCTCACCGGCCCGACACCGTGCCCGCGGTACGCGGTACGGAATCTGCTGGGGCACCTCGCGGGGCTCGCGGTGGCCTTCCGGGACGCCGGGCGCAAGGACTTCGGACCCACGACCGACACCAGCCCGGACTCGGCCGTGCCGGACATCGGACCGGGCTGGCGCGAGGAACTGCCCAGGGTGCTCGCCGAACTCGCCGAGGCCTGGCGCGACCCCGCCGCGCTGACCGGCGAGACCCGCGCGGGCGGGGTGACGCTGCCCGCCCCGGTCGCCCTCGCCGTCGCCGCCGACGAACTGGTCATCCACGGCTGGGACCTGGCCCGCGCCACCGGCCAGTCCTACGCCCCCGACCCGGCCGCCCTCGAATCCGCCCACGCCTTCGTCCTCGCGACGGCCGCCGAACCGGAGCCCGTACCCGGCCTCTTCGGCCCGCCCGTCGACGTGCCGTCGGATGCCCCGCTGCTGGACCGGGTCGTGGGGCTCAGCGGGCGGGATCCGGGGTGGCGGCCCTGAACGACCCACTGGGTGACCCCGCCTGACCAGGCAATCCCACCTTCCTTTGTCAGAAGCATTGACGAAACACAGAGGCGCTCTTACCTTCAACGCGTCGTACGTCGTACGTCATATATGAGACGCGATACGCGAGATCCGATACGCGATCTCCCTTCGAGACGCGAGATCCGAGAGGCGCGCATGACCTCTGTGCCCACGCCGATCCCCTCCCGCACGCAGTTTGTGCTGGAGGGGATCAAACACCGCATCCTCACCGGACAGCTGACGCCAGGTCAGGCCCTGGTCGAGACCGAACTCGCCGCACAGTTCGGGGTCTCCAAGACCCCGGTGCGCGAGGCGCTCAAGACCCTGGCCGGCACCGGACTGGTCGTGATGAGCCAGTACAAGGGCGTCACGGTGCGCATGGTGGACGCGGACATGGCGCGCGAGGTGTACGACGTCCGGCTGCTGCTGGAGCCCGAGGCGCTCCGCCGCACCGTGCGCCGCAAGGCCTCCCTGGACGCCGCCCGCGAGGCGCTCACCCGCGCCGACGGGGCCACCGACACCGCCGAACGCTCCCTCGCCAACCGGGAGTTCCACCGCGCCCTGTACGTCTCCTGCGGCAACCCGCTGCTCGGCCGGATGCTCGACGAGGTCCGCGACCAGGCCGCCCTCGTCTCCGCCGTCGCCTGGGCCGCCGACCCGTCCTGGGAGCGGGAGGCCCATGAGCACCGCGAGATCCTGCGGCTCGCCGCGGAGGGCGACGCCGACGGCGCGGCCCGCGCCCTGCACGCCCACATCGAGTCGTTCGTGCTGAAGGCCTTTCCCGACGCGGGGACCGGGGCCCAGGGAGAGGACGGTCAGGCATGACCACGACGTTCGAGACCCAGCGGGCGGCCCTGGCCGAGGTGGTGGCCATCCCGGTGACCCCGTTCGCCGAGGACGGCTCCGTCGACCAGGACACCCACCGCGCCCTGCTGCGCCGCCTGCTCGACGGCGGCATCACCACCCTCACCCCCAACGGCAACACCGGCGAGTTCTACGCCCTCACCCCCGAGGAGCGCCGCCTGGTCACCGAGCTGACCGTCGAGGAGGCCGGGGACCGCGCGGTGATCCTGGTCGGCGTCGGCCACGACGTGCCCACCGCCGTCGCCTCCGCCCGGCACGCCCGTGAGCTGGGCGCGGCGATGGTGATGGTGCACCAGCCCGTCCACCCGTACGTCTCCCAGTCCGGCTGGGTCGACTACCACCGCGCCATCGCCGAGGCCGTGCCCGAGCTGGGCGTGGTGCCGTACATCCGCAACGCCCAGCTGGCCGGTGCCCGGCTCGCCGAACTCGCCGACCACTGCCCGAACGTGATCGGGGTGAAGTACGCAGTCCCGGACGCCGCCCGCTTCGCCGCGTTCGCCCGCGACGCCGGTCTGGACCGGTTCGTCTGGGTGGCCGGGCTCGCCGAGCCGTACGCGCCCTCGTACTTCTCCGCGGGCGCCACCGGCTTCACCTCCGGCCTGGTGAACGTCGCCCCGGCCGTCTCGCGGAACATGATCGAGGCGCTGCGGTCCGGCGACTACCCGGCCGCCATGAAGGTGTGGGAGCAGATCCGCCGCTTCGAGGAGCTGCGCGCCGCCCACGGCTCCGCCAACAACGTCACCGTCGTCAAGGAGGCGCTCGCCTCGCTCGGTCTGTGCCGCCGCGAGGTCCGCCCGCCGAGCAAGCCGCTGCCCGACGACGAGCGCGCCGAGGTCGCCGCCATCGCCTCGGGGTGGTCGATATGAAGGCGCCTGAGGAACTCCGCAGCCACCAGTGGTACGGCACCGACGGCCTGCGTTCCTTCAGCCACCGGGCCCGCACCCGCCAGCTCGGCTACCTGCCCGAGGAGCACCTCGGCAAGCCCGTCATCGCGATCCTCAACACCTGGTCCGACATCAACCCCTGCCACGTCCACCTGAGGGACCGGGCGCAGGCCGTCAAGCGCGGGGTGTGGCAGGCGGGCGGGTTCCCGCTGGAGTTCCCGGTCGCCACCCTCAGCGAGACCTTCCAGAAGCCGACCCCGATGCTCTACCGCAACCTCCTCGCCCTGGAGACGGAGGAGCTGCTGCGGTCCTACCCCGTCGACGGGGCGGTGCTGATGGGCGGCTGCGACAAGTCGACGCCCGCGCTGCTGATGGGCGCCGCGAGCGCCGACCTGCCGACCGTGTTCGTGCCCGCCGGGCCGATGCTGCCGGGCCACTGGCGCGGCGAGACCCTCGGCTCCGGCACCGACATGTGGAAGTACTGGGACGACAAGCGCGCCGGGCTGATCGGCGACTGCGAGATGGCCGAGCTGGAGAGCGGCCTCGCGCGCTCACCCGGGCACTGCATGACCATGGGGACGGCGTCCACGCTGACCGCCGCCGCGGAGGCGCTGGGCGTGACCGTGCCGGGCGCCTCCAGCATCCCGGCCGTGGACTCGGGGCACGACCGGATGGCCGCCGCGGCGGGCATGCGGATCGTCGAGCAGGTCCACAAGGGGCGCACCCTCTCCGACATCCTCACCCGTGAGGCCTTCGAGGACGCCGTCACCACGGTCCTCGGCCTGGGCGGCTCCACCAACGCCGTCATCCACCTCATCGCCATGGCCGGACGCGCGGGCGTCCGGCTCACCCTGGACGACTTCGACCGCGTCGCCCGCACGGTCCCCGTCCTCGCCAACGTCCGCCCCGGCGGACAGAGGTACCTGATGGAGGACTTCCACTTCGCGGGCGGCCTGCCCGGCTTCCTCTCCCGCATCACCGACCTGCTGCACCTGGAGCGGCCCACGGTCTCCCACGACACCCTGCGCGAGCAGCTCGCGGGCGCGGCGGTCCACGACGACGACGTCATCCGCCCCCGGGACAACCCGGTCGCAGCCGAGGGCGGGGTCGCCGTCCTGCGCGGCAACCTCTGCCCGGACGGCGCCGTCATCAAGCACATCGCCGCCGAGCCGCACCTGCTCAAGCACACCGGCCCCGCGGTCGTCTTCGACGACTACCGGACGATGCAGCGCACCATCAACGACCCGGAGCTGGGCATCACCGCCGACAGCGTGCTGGTGCTGCGCAACGCCGGACCCAAGGGCGGCCCCGGCATGCCCGAGTACGGCATGCTGCCGATCCCCGACCACCTGCTCAGGCAGGGCGTACGGGACATGGTGCGGATCTCCGACGCCCGGATGAGCGGCACCAGTTACGGCGCGTGCGTGCTGCACGTGGCGCCGGAGTCGTACATCGGCGGACCGCTCGCCCTGGTGCGCACCGGTGACACGATCACCCTCGACGTCGACGCCCGCACCCTGCACCTCCACGTGGACGACGCGGAGCTGGAGCGCCGCCGCGCCGCCTGGACACCGCCGCCCGCCCGCTACGAGCGGGGCTACGGCGCCCTCTACAACGACCAGATCACGCAGGCCGACACCGGCTGCGACTTCGAGTTCCTGGCCCGCCCGGGCCACGTGCCGGACCCGTACGCGGGCTGACGCCCCGTACCCGGGCCGACGGTTGCCCTGCCCGCCCCGTACGGCCAAGAACGCACCGCGCACTTCGAGAAAGCGCTTCCCCCAAGAACGGAGAAAGTCATGGCCCAAGCCGCAGCCGTGGCGAAACCGCCCGCGCCACCGAGGCGGCGCCGTGGCTCCGCCACACCGCGGAGGCTGCCGTACCTCCTGATCGCTCCGGCGGCCCTGCTGATGCTGGGCTTCATCGCCTACCCGGTGCTCAGCGTCTTCTACTACAGCCTCCAGGACTACAACCCCACCAAGCCCTGGCGGAACGGCTTCGCGGGCTTCGACAACTTCGTCCACGCCTTCACCGAGGACCCCGTCTTCTGGGACACGCTGGTCTTCAGCGCCCAGTGGGTCGTCGTGGAGGTCGGACTCCAGCTCCTCTTCGGACTCGCGCTGGCCCTGATCGTCAACCAGACCTTCGTCGGCCGGGGCCTCGGCCGCGCCCTGGTGTTCTCCCCGTGGGCCGTCTCCGGCGTGCTCACCTCCGCGATCTGGGTGCTGCTCTACAACTCCCAGACCGGTATCACCCGCTACCTCGCGGACATGGGCATCGGCTCCTACGGCACCAGTTGGCTGTCGGACACCTCCACCGTGTTCCCGGCGGCGATCGTCGCCGACCTCTGGCGCGGGGTGCCCTTCTTCGCCATCCTCATCCTCGCCGACCTCCAGTCCGTGTCGAAGGACCTGTACGAGGCCGCCGAGGTCGACGGCGCCAGCCGCATCAAGCAGTTCTGGCACATCACCCTCCCGCACCTGAAGGACGCCATCGTGCTGTCCACGCTGCTGCGCGCGGTCTGGGAGTTCAACAACGTCGACCTGCTCTACACCCTCACCGGCGGCGGACCGGCCGGGGAGACCACCACCCTGCCGCTCTACATCGCCAACACCAGCGTCGACGCCCACAACTTCGGCTACGCGTCCGCCCTGACCACGGTCGCGTTCGTGATCCTGCTCTTCTGCTCGATCGTCTATCTGCGGCTGAGCAAGTTCGGAGGTGAGAACAAGTGAGCGCCACCAAGGAAGCCGCCGTCGCGCTGCCCGCGCCCCGGCGCGCCGCTCCTCAGCCGCAGCGCCCGGTGAAGGGCAAGCGCGCCTGGGACGAGGCCCCGCGCTGGCAGATCTACCTGCCCCTGTCGATCTATCTCCTCTTCACGCTCATCCCCTTCTACTGGATGCTGCTGTTCGCGCTGCGCCCGGCGGGCTCCACCTCGCTGGTGCCCTGGCCGATCACCTTCGACCACTTCGAGAAGGTGTGGACCGAACGCAGCTTCGGCACCTACTTCGAGAACAGCGTCTACGTCGGCATCGCCACGCTGCTCACGACCACCGTCGTCGCCCTCGCGGGCGGCTACGCGCTCGCCCGGTTCGACTTCCGGATCAAGCGGGCGTTCATGCTGGCCCTGCTCTGCTCGCAGTTCGTGCCGGGCGCGCTGCTGCTGGTCCCGCTGTTCGAGATCTTCGCGGAACTCCAGATGATCAACTCGCTCGGCAGTGTGATCATCGCCGAGACGGTGTTCCAACTGCCGCTGTCGATGATCCTGATCAGCAACTTCATCAAGAACGTGCCGTACTCCCTGGAGGAGGCGGCCTGGGTCGACGGCTGCAACCGCTTCACCGCCTTCCGCGCGATCGTGCTGCCGCTGCTGCGGCCGGGCCTGATCGCCGTCGGCTCCTTCGCCTTCGTGCACTCCTGGAACCACTTCCTGTTCGCCCTGATGTTCCTCAACAACCAGGACAAGCAGACCATCCCGGTCGGCCTGAACACCCTGATGAGTTCGGACAGCGTCGACCTCGGCGCCCTCGCGGCGGGCGGCATCATCGCCGCCGTACCGGTGGTCCTCGTCTTCGCCTTCATCCAGAAGTGGCTGATCACCGGCTTCAGCGCGGGGGCGGTGAAGGGATGACGACACCCCCGCCCGTCCCCGTCGTCCTCGCGGGTGCCCGCGGCCACGGCCGCTGGCACGTCGAGAACATCCGCCGCCTTGCGGACCGGGGCCTGGTACGCCTGGTGGGCATCTGCGAGCTGACCCCGCTCACCGAGGCGGAGTACGGCGGTGAACTCCCCGCCCAGTCGGCCGACTTCGGCGCCCTGCTGCAGTCGACCGGCGCCCGCGCCGCCGTCGTCTGCACCCCGATCCCCACCCACACCGACCTCGCGCTGACCGCCGCCCGCAACGGCGTCCACCTGCTCCTCGAGAAGCCCCCGGCGCCGTCGTACGCGGAGTTCCGCCGGATGGCCGACGGGGTCGCGGAGGCGGGCGTCGCCTGTCAGATCGGGTTCCAGTCGCTGGGCTCGCACGCCCTGCCCGCGATCCGTGAGCTGATCGCCGAGGGCGCCATCGGCGAGGTGCGGGGCGTCGGCGGCGCCGGGGCCTGGGCCCGCGACGAGGCCTACTTCCGGCGTGCCCCCTGGGCCGGGCGGCGGCGGCTGAACGGCGCCGACGTGATCGACGGGGCGCTCACCAACCCGCTCGCCCACGCCGTCGCCACCGGCCTCGCGCTCGGCGGCGCCACCCGGGCCGAGGACGTCACCGCCGTCGAGACCGAGCTGTGGCACGCCAACGCCATCGAGGCCGACGACACCTCCTGCGTCCGCGTCACCACCGCCGACGGCCGCCCCGTCACCGTCGCCGCCACCCTGTGCGCCGAGCACCCCGGCGAGCCGTACGTCCTCGTGCACGGCAGCCGCGGCCGGATCACCTTCTGGTACAAGCAGGACCGCGTCCTGCTCCAGCGCGCCGACCACGGCCCGCGGGAGTACGAGTACGGCCGCACCGACCTGCTGGAGAACCTCGTCGCCCACCTCACCACGGGCGCCGACCTGCTCGTCCCCCCGGCGGCTACCGGCGCCTTCATGCGGGTCGTCGAGGCGGTCCGCGGCGCCCCCGACCCGGCCCCGCTGCCGCCCACCGCCTGGCGGTCGCTGCCCGCCGAGCGGCGCCGGGTGGTGCCCGGCGTCGACGCGCTGGTGGCCGCAGCCGCCGACACCCTCTCCCTGTACTCCGAACTGGGCGCCGACTGGGCGCCGTACCAGCCGCACGCCCCGCGGAAAGAGGTGAGCACCCGATGACCGGCCAGGACTCCCCGGTGCTGCGCGTCGCGGGCCGCCCCGTCGGCCGCTACGTCACCCGGCCCGAACTGCCCGAGCGGCTCTCCCCGCGCCCCTACCTGCACCCCGTCACCACCCTCTCCGGCACGGCGGTCACCGAGCTGAGCCCCGCCGACCACCTCCACCACCTCGGCGTCGGTGTCGCCGTTCCCGACGTCGAGGGGCACAACTTCTGGGGCGGACGCACCTACGTCCGCGACCAGGGCCCCACCGAGCTGGCCAATCACGGCAGCCAGCGGCACGTCGCCTACCAGCTGCGCGACCCCGACGGCTTCGTGCAGGAGCTGCGCTGGATGGCGGCGGGCACCGAGCTGCTGCGCGAGCGCCGCACGGTCGCCGCCACCGAACTCACCGCCACCGCCTGGGCGCTGGACTTCACCTTCGCCCTCACCAACCCCACCTCCACCCCCCTGTCCTTCGGCAGCCCCGCCACCAACGGCCGCCCCGGCGCGGCCTACGGCGGCTTCTTCTGGCGCGCCCGCAAGGAGAACGCGGCACCCGACGTCTTCACGCCCGGCGCCGAGGGCGAGCGGGCCGTGCACGGTCAGCCCGCCGACTGGCTGGCGCTGGCCGGAACCACCTGGACGCTGGTGTTCGCCGGGGCCACCGACGCCACCCGCCGCGACCCCTGGTTCGTGCGCACCGCCGAGTACCCCGGCGTGGGCTCCTCCCTCGCGCACACCGAGCGCGTCCCGCTCCCGCCCGGCGACACCCTCGTACGCCGTGTCGTCACGGTCGTCGCCGACGGCCGCCTCGACCGGGGCGAGGCCGCGGCCCTGGTCCGCAAGGCGGTGGCCCAGTGACCGCGGGGACCTACACCAACCCCGTCCTCAACGCCGACTGGTCCGACCCGGACGTCATCCGCGTCGGCGACGACTTCTACCTCACTGCCTCCAGCTTCGGCCGCGCCCCCGGACTGCCGCTGCTGCACTCCCGCGACCTGGTCAACTGGACCCTGGTCGGGCACGCCCTGGACCGTCTGGAACCCGCCGAGGAGTTCCGCGTCCCGCGCCACGACCGCGGCGTCTGGGCGCCCTCCCTGCGCCACCACGACGACCGCTTCTGGATCTTCTGGGGCGACCCCGACCAGGGCGTCTTCCAGGTCAACGCCCCCGAGATCCGCGGCCCCTGGACCCGGCCGCACCTGCTGAAGCCGGGCAAGGGCCTGATCGACCCCTGCCCGCTGTGGGACGACGAGACGGGCGAGGCGTACCTCGTGCACGCCTGGGCGAAGTCCCGGTCGGGCGTCAAGAACCGCCTCACCGGCCACCGCATGCACCCCGACGGCACCACCCTCCTCGACGAGGGCAAGCTGATCGTCGACGGGGACCGCATCCCCGGCTGGTTCACCCTCGAGGGCCCCAAGCTCTACCGGCACGACGGCTGGTTCTGGATCCTCGCCCCCGCCGGGGGAGTGGAGACCGGCTGGCAGGGCGCCTTCCGCTCGCGCGGGTTCTTCGGTCCGTACGAGGAGAGGATCGTCCTGGAGCAGCAGGACACCGACGTCAACGGCCCCCACCAGGGCGGCTGGGTGCGCACCGGGTCCGGCGAGGACTGGTTCCTGCACTTCCAGCAGCGCGGCGCGTACGGCAGGGTCGTCCACCTCCAGCCGATGCGCTGGGGCCCGGACGGCTGGCCGGTGCTGGGGGACAAGGGCGCCCCCGTCGCCCGACACCGCCTCCCGGACCTGCCGCCGCAGCCGCCCGCCGCGCCCGCCACCGACGACGACTTCCCCGGCGGACGCCACGGCCGCCAGTGGCAGTGGACGGCCAACCCCGAGGACGGCTGGGCCACCGAGCACACCGGCGACGGTCTCCGGCTGACCTGCGTACGCTCGGCCACCGCGCACGACCTGCGCACCCTGCCGAACGTCCTGACCCAGCGGCTGCCGGGCCTGCCGAGCGTGGTCGAGGTGGACCTGCGGCTTGACAGCGAGGAACCCGGCGCACGGGCCGGTCTCGCGGTGCTCGGGGACGCGTTCGCGTGGATCGGGCTCCAGCGCGGGACCGACGGGACGGTCCACCTGGTGCACCGGTTCGCGGAATCCGTCGCCGAGCGGGAGCGGGACGCCGACCACGCGCGGCTCGCCCCCGAGGGCCGGGCGCGGCTGCGCGTCGAGATCGGCGCCGGGGCCCGCTGCCGGTTCTTCTACGACACCGGGGACGGCCCGCGCCCCTCCGGACCGGTGTTCGCGGCCACGCCCTGGCGCTGGGTCGGCGCGCTGCTCGGTCTGTTCGCCCTGGCGCCGGAGGGGGCGGGGCATGCCGGAGCGGGCACGTTCGGCCGGTTCAGGATCGGCGCGCCGGAAGCCCCACGTCCGTAACCCACCCCATGGACACGCCTGTTGGGAGCCGCAATGACGCACCTCCGTAGCAAGCGCTTGCCAGGAGCGGGCAGAACCCTGGCCGCGGTCGTGGGCCTGGTCGCCGCGCTCGCCCTGGGCGCGGTCGGGCAGGCCGACGCCGCGCCGCCCGGCCCGGACCGGTTCGCCGACCGGCCGCACGGGTTCGCCGCCCTGGCCGGGGGCCCCGCCTTCGACCCGCGGGACTTCCACGACTACCGGCTGGACCCGTCGGTGGCCGTGCCCGCGTCGGTGAAGCGGTTCGCTGGGCCGCAGCCGCACTGAGTCTCCTCCGATCTCGCTTGACTTCCCTGTTTTCCCTCCACATCTCCGTTGGATCCCAAAGAAGAGAGCCGACCAATGAAGATCAGCAACCACAGAAGCAGCACCGGCAGGCAGCGGCTGTCCGCCGCCGTCGCCCTGACCGCCGTCCTCGCGCTGACCGCCACCGCCTGCGGTGACGACGGCAGCGGCTCGGGCGGCGACAAGGGCGCCGAGGGCAGTGGCACCGGGAAGATCGTCTTCTGGGACAACAACGGCGGTGTCCGCACCGACATCTGGAAGGAGATCATCGCCGACTTCGAGAAGGCGAACCCGGACATCGACGTCGAGTACGTCGGCATCGCCTCCACCGAGTACCAGTCCAAGGTCGACACCGCCATCCAGGGCGGCAGCCTGCCCGACGTCGGCGGGGTCGGCGCGGCGATGCTCGCCGGGTTCGCCGCGCAGCAGGCCCTCGAACCGCTGGAGAACCGGCTCGCCGGGTCCTCGCTCAACGGCAGGCTCAACGAGGACATGGTCGAGTCGCTGAAGGCCGCCGGTGACTCCGAGCGCCTGTACTCCATCCCGACCTCCGCCAACAACGGCGTCCTGTACTACCGCACCGACCTCTTCAAGAAGGCCGGGCTCGAGGAACCGGCCACCTGGGACGCGTTCTACGAGGCCGCGGAGAAGCTCACCAACGCGGACGACAACGAGTTCGGCTACACCATCCGCGGTGGCGCCGGGTCCATCGCCCAGGCGCTGGACGCGATGTACGGCCAGTCCGGCATCACCTCCTTCTGGGACGCGAGCGGTGAGAAGACCACCCTCAACGACCCGAAGAACGTCGCGGCGCTGGAGAAGTACGCCGCCCTGTTCAAGAAGGTCACCCCCGCCGCCGACCTCAACAACGACTTCACCAAGATGGTCGCGCAGTGGGACTCCGGCACCATCGGCATGCTCAACCACAACCTGGGCTCCTACCAGGACCATGTGAAGGCCTTCGGCGCCGACAAGTTCCGCGGCATTCCGCAGCCCGCCGGGCCCGGCGGCAAGCGGGTCCAGGTGTCCAACCCGGTGGACGGGCTGGGTCTGTTCAAGAGTTCCAAGAACAAGGACGCCGCGTGGAAGTTCATCGAGTTCGCCACGTCGCACGAGTCGAACTCCAAGTTCAACCAGTCGGCCGGGCAGGTGCCCGCGAATCTCGACGCGGCGAAGGACCCGTGGGTTTCCGAGGCGGAGCCGACGAAGCTGGCGGCGGACGCGTTGTCGGACGGGTCGACGACGATCGTGCAGTTGCCGTACTACCTGCCTGACTGGAACACGATCTCCAAGGCGGACAACGAGCCGAACTTCCAGAAGGTGCTGCTCGGGAAGATGAGCGCGGAGGACTTCTGCGACCTGCTGGCGGAGCAGCTGAATGAGGCGCAGGCCGAGTGGAAGCAGCAGACTGGTTGATTCCGCCGGGTTTCGTCGTGGGGCGGTCTGTGGTTCTCGGGCTGCGGGCCGCCCCCGGCCGGGCGCGCCCCGCGGCCGGGCCACGGGGAGTACCCGGCGGCGATGCGGGTGCTGGCCGGGCGGGAGGGTGTGGCGCTGCTCGACGTGCAGGCGCTCCCGCTGTGGCAGGAGCCGGGGCCTGAGGAGACGAAGAAGTAGTTCGACTGGACGGCCACCGAGCAGGACACCACGCACTTCCATCCGCCGGGTGCCATCGCCGTGGCGCGGCTGGTGGCGCGGGAGCCGCTGCGCACGCGGGTGCTCGCGCCGCGCGATGTACGGCGGCTGGAGGAGGAGATCCCCGAGGCGTGGATCACCCGGCCGGAGGCCGCCGCGCAAGACCCCCAACGTGAGAAGGAGAGCCGCACAATGGAACGTAAGAAATGGCATGGGCATGCCAGAGCCGCCGCACTGGTCGGCTGTACCGCCCTCGTCCTGTCCCTGACCGGTACCGCCGCGCAGGCCGGTGGCGGCGGGGACCTCGGCCGTCAGGTGCTCGGCGCGCATGACGGCTGGGCCGCCGAGGGGACCGGCACGACCGGTGGGGCCGCCGCCGAGCGCGTCCACACGGTGACCACCTGGGAGGAGTTCCGGGCCGCGCTGGAGGCGGGAGGGACGGCACCCCGGATCATCAAGGTGAAGGGGACCATCGACGCCGTGTCGCAGGGATGCGAGGCGTTCGCGGCCGAGGGGTACGACTTCGACCAGTACCTCGCCGACTACGACCCCGCCGTCTGGGGCCACGACACCCCCGTCACCGGGACGCAGGAGGACCTGCGCGCCGCGTCCGCCGCCAACCAGAACCGGGCCATCAAGGTCGACGTCCCGGCCAACACCACCATCGTGGGGGTCGGCCGGGACGCCGCGATCCTCGGCGGCAGCCTGCAGATCAGGGGCGTGGACAACGTCATCGTCCGCAACCTCACCATCGAGGCCCCGATCGACTGCTTCCCGCAGTGGGACCCCACGGACGACAACAAGACCGGCGCCTGGAACTCCGAGTACGACGGCGTGGTGGTCTACGGCTCCACCCACGTCTGGATCGACCACAACACGCTCACCGACGGCCGCTACCCCGACAGCACCCTGCCGTCGTACTACGGCAAGACCTACCAGCAGCACGACGGACTGCTCGACATCGTGCGCGGCGCCAACCACGTCACCGTCTCCTGGAACTCCTTCCGGGACCACGACAAGACCATGCTGATCGGCAACAGCGACGGCGCGGGCGCCACCGACGCGGGCAAGCTGAAGGTGACGCTCCACCACAACCGCTTCGAGGGCGTCGTGGAGCGGGCGCCGCGGGTCAGGTTCGGGCAGGTGGACTCGTACAACAACCACTTCGTCGTGACGAGGGACCAGCCCTACGGCTATGTCTTCGGCATCGGCCACGAGTCACGACTGCACGCCACCGACAACGCGTTCTCGCTGGCCCCGGGCGTCAGCGTGGGCAAGGCGCTGAAGAAGTGGAGCGAGGCGCCGCTGACCGCCGAGAACAACTACGTCAACGGCAGGCGGGTCGACCTGATCGCCGTGCACAACGCGGAGATCCCCGCCGAGACCCTCCAGTCCGGCGCGGGCTGGACGCCCACCCTGCGCACCAAGGTGCACTCGCCGAAGGCGGTCCCGTGGATCGTCGACGGCGGCGCGGGCGCGGGCAGGCTGCGCTGACCCACCCCCGGCCGGGGCGGGCGGCACGAGACGCCCGCCCCGGCCCTCCAGTCGAAGGAGCACCACAGGCATGCCCCTCTCCCGCAGAAGCCTGCTCATCGCGGGCGGCGCCCTCGCCGTGGGTGGTCTCACCGCCACCCCCGCCCACGCCACCGGACGACGCCCGTTCGGCCGCCACGGCTCACCGGCCCACCGCCCCCACGACCGCGTCCTGTACGTCGACCCGCACGGCCGCGGCGACTTCACCACCGTCCAGGCCGCGGTGACCGCCGCGGGCAGCGGCTGGACCCTGGTCCTGGCCCCCGGCACCTACCGCGAGACGGTGACGGTCGCCGCCACCGCCACCGAGATGACCTGGATCGGCGCCTCCGAGAACCCCCGGGACGTCGTCATCGTCCACGACAACGCCGCGGGCACCCCGAAGCCCGACGGCTCCGGCACCTACGGCACCAGCGGCTCGGCCACCACCACCGTGCAGGCCGACGGCTTCACCGCCCGCTGGATCACCTTCGCCAACGACTGGCTGCGCGCCGACCACCCCGGCGTCAGCGGCACCCAGGCGGTGGCCATCAAGGTCCAGGGCGACCGCAGCGCCTTCACCCACTGCCGGTTCCTGGGCCACCAGGACACCCTGTACGCCGACACCCGCTCCCTCGACGCGTACGCCCGCCACTACTACGCCCACTGCTATGTCGAGGGCGACGTCGACTTTGTCTTCGGCCGGGCGACGGCCGTCTACGAGCACTGCCACTTCCGTACCCTGACCCGCACGGACCTGTCGACGGCCCCCTACGGTTTCGTCTTCGCCCCTTCCACGGCAGGCCCCAACCCCCACGGCTACCTGGTCCTGCGCAGCCGGGTCACCAGCGAAGCCCCCGACGCCTTCTACGAACTGGCCCGCCCCTGGGTCCCCAGCTCCGACCCGACCGCCGTCCCGATGCTCACCGTCCGCGACACCTGGCTGGGCCCCGGCATCGACGCGGTGACCCCGTACGCGAACATGCGCGACGCCTACCCGTGGCAGTCGATGCGCTTCCGGGAGTACGCCAACACGGGCCCGGGAGCGGCCGTCCTGGTGCCGGACAACCGACCCCAGCTGACGCCCGCCGAGGCCACCGGGCACACCCGGGGCGCCTACCTCGGCGACTGGCGGCCGTACGACCGCGAGCGGTGATCACCGACGGTCCGCTGCCCGCCTTCCACCCCGCCCTCAAGGCCGAGCTGGACTTCCCGCTCGCCTGGGGGCGGGCGCCGCTGCGGGACTTCGGCGCCTGGCGCCGGGCCGCGCGCGCCAAGGTGGAGGAACTGCTCGTGGTGGAGCGGGACGAGGAGACACCGTACGCCCCCGAGTTCCAGGACGGCGGCACCGGCGAGGGCTACTCCCGGGAGCTGGTCACCCTCTCCCTCACCCGCCACGAACGGGTCCGCGCCGCCCTGCTCACCCCGCACGGCACCGGCCCGTTCCCGGCCGTCCTCCTGCTCCACGACCACGGGTCCAGGTTCGACATCGGCAAGGAGAAACTGGTCCGGCCCTGGTACGACGACACCCGCGCCGCCGCCGCGCACGCCTGGGTGCGGCGCTGCTACGCCGGACGCTTCCTCGGCGACGAACTGGCCCGGCGCGGCCATGTCGTCCTCGCCACCGACGCCCTCGGCTGGGGCGACCGGGGTCCGCTCGTCTACGAGCAGCAGCAGGCGCTGGCGAGCACGCTGTTCCACCTGGGCTCCTCCCTCGCCGGGCTCATGGCCCGCGAGGACGTCCGCGCCGCCGGGTTCCTCGCCGGGCTCGAGCGGGTGGACCGGCGGCGGATCGCGGCCGTCGGGTTCTCCATGGGCGGCTACCGCGCGTGGCAGACCGCCGCGCTCGGCGACGACCTCGCGGCGGCGGCCTGCGTCTGCTGGATGACCTGCCTGAAGGAGACTCTGGTGCCCGGCAACAACATCCTGCGCGGACAGTCGGCGTTCCCCATGCTGCACCCGGGCCTCGCCCGCCACCTGGACTTCCCGGACGTGGCGTCCCTGGCCGCGCCCCGCCCCATGCTGTTCTTCGACGGCGCTCTCGACCCGCTTTTCCCCCGTGACGGGGTGCGCGCGGCGTACGCCCGGCTGCGTACCGTGTGGCGGTCCCAGGACGCCGGGGACCGGCTGCGGCTGCGCACCTGGCCCGACGTCGGCCACGCCTTCACCGCCCGGATGCAGGACGAGGTGTTCGACTGGCTCGGTGCCGTGCTGCCACGCCCGGAGACCACGGGCCCAGGGGAGCGCCCCCGCCGGTCGTCACCGGTGGGGGCGCTCGAGGTGCCGGACGGGTGGGGGCCCGCTCCGGCGGACCGGCCCGAGGGGGGCTCGGACCGGTGACCGGGGCCTAGTCGTAGGTCAGGTCCGTGGTCGCGTAGCGGCAGTGGGTGCCGTCGGGGCCGGTGCCCAGTTCCTTGGGCTCGGCGCCCGTGTTGTTGCCCTGGAAGCGGGTGCAGGGCTTGATCTTCTTGCTGCTGTCGCCGTGGACGCGGACCTTGCGCAGGGCCGCCGTCTCGCCGAAGTTGGAGTTGATGCCGACGATGGACTTGCCGGGGGCGGTGATGTCCACGTCGTTGATGATGACCTGGCGGTTCTGGTACTGGGTGGAGCAGTTGCCGCAGGTGCGGACCAGCTTGCCGAAGTCGGTGACCTGGAACCTGGTCACCACCAGCTTGCCCGCGCCGTTGAACTGGAAGACCTTGTCGCTGGCCTTCTTCGCGCCGCCGCCGTGGACCGTGTAGACCGCCGAGGCGGACTTGCCCTTGAAGGTGGCGGCGTCCTCGCCGACGTCCTCCCACCAGACGTTCTGGAGGGTGCAACTGCCCGTGCAGTGGACGCCGTCCGCGGCCGGGGAGCCCAGGATGACGTTCTTCAGCACCGCGCCGTCGGCCAGCTTGAAGATCGGGTCCTGGCCCTCGTCCTGACCGCTGCCGCCGAGCGCGCCACTGCCGTAGAAGCGCTGGTAGCCGCCGTCGTAGGTGCCGGAGACCGGGATCGTGGCGGTGACCGGCTTGTTGCCCTTCGCCGTCGGCCAGGTCGATGCCGCGCCCGCCGTGGAGAGCAGGGACGTGGTGGCCAGCGCCGCTCCCGTGAGGGCGAGCGCGGTCGCGGAGCCGATCACGGCCCGCCGCTTGGTGAGCCTGCGGCGATGCCGGGCGCGCTGTTCTGCTGGAGCACTCATGTGCCGAATTCCTTTGTGGGGTGGTGACTGTTGCGTCTTCCTGTCGCCACCGGTAGGGAAGTGGTTGCCGTGTCTGAGGAGTTTTTTTTCAGCGGGCCCGCGCTAGTCGGTCTCCGTCTGCGCGGCGAAGTCCCCCGTCACCGCCAGCCGGTCGTCGTCCTCCGTGTCCGCGCTCGCCTCGTACACGTCGTCCTTCGCGTCCCGGCCACCCCTGTCGTGGTCGTACTGTCCCGCGAAGACGAACTCGCCCGCCGGGACCGTACGGCCCTCCTTGAGCACCCACGTGTAGATCAGGTAGCCGTCCCGTTCCGTCACCGTCAGGTCGAAGTCGGCCTCCGGGAGGGAGCGCCAGGCGCCCGTCGACGTCACTCCGCCGTTCTGGGCGATCCGCAACTCCACGGTGAGGGAGGTCAGTTCCTCCTCCGACTTCAGGGTGACGTTGCTCTGCGCCCAGAACTCGTTGCTGTGCGGGTCCACCGAGCCGTCCGACCACAGGGGGCCGTCCGCCACGTCCGTGGGGGTGGGGGGCGGGGGGCTCTGCGGTGTCCGTGAGGGGGGAGCGCTCGTCTCCGGGGCGTCCTCGGTCCGGTCCGGCTGGGCGGGCGGGCGGCTCGTGGCGGACGGGGACGGGGGAGGGGTCGGTGACGCCGTCGGTGTCTGTGATGTGGCGACCGTGCCCCGCGACGGCGGCTCCTCCTTCACCGCCGACGCCACCGCGTAGCCGCCGACCGCGAGGACGCCCGCGACCGCGGCCGTGGCGCCCGCGACCCGGAGCCAGCCGAACACCGGGGGTAGCACGGCCCGGTGAGCCGGGGTGCGGTCCACCTCGGTCATGCCGCGCTCGACGCGGGCCAGCATGCGGGCGTGGTCGGGCTGGTGGGCCTCGGCCGCCTCGTGCAGCCGGGCGCGCAACTCCTCGTGCACGTCCCGCCTCATCGGTTCCTTCCTTCGCTGTCCGCGGCGGGCGTCGCCATCGCCGCCGCGCGGACCCGCCGCGACGTCGCCTCCGTGCCGAGCAGGCGCTGCAACTCCGCCATGCCCTTCGACGTCTGGCTCTTGACCGTACCCACCGACACACCGAGGGCCAGCGCGGTGTCCTTCTCCGACAGGTCGAAGGCGTGCCGCAGCACCACGCACGCCCGTTTGCGGAACGGCAGTCTGCGCAGCGCCCCTTGGACGTCCACCACCCCCGCCACGTCGGGGTTCTCCGTCTTCTCCTCGCGGTGCGACCAGAACAGCGCGATCCGGCGGCGCTCGCGCACCGCGCCGCGGATCCGGGTGCGGGCGAGGTTGGCGACCACGCCACGGGCGTACGCCACCGGATGGTCGGCCGCGCGCACCCGGTCCCAGCGGTGCCACAGCGCCAGCAGGGCGTCGGCCGCCAAGTCGTCGGCGGCGTCGGGCTCGCCCGTCAACAGGTGGGCCAGCCGGGCCAGTTCGGCGTAGTGACGCTCGAAGAAGTCATGGAACTCCACGGAGGCGGCGTCATCGACGACTGTCCCCACGCTCGTCTCTCCTCGCAGCGGTGGCCCGGCATGCGTCGGCATGCGTGGATCGAACAGCCGTGCGCCGGGAACGGATCCGGACTGTATCAGTGATCGCTGGGTGTGCCGTACGAGGTGCCGAACGGTGGTTGGAAGACCGAACGGTTCGGCTCTGATTCCGTAACACGGGGAAAACCTGAAACCGGTTCAGCGGGGGAACAATCCAGCCAGCATCCGCACACTGATCACTCCGGCACCAGGGAGCATCCGCCATGGCAGACACGCAGCAGGTGGCCGACCGGCCAGTCCCCCCGCCACCAGCGGCGAACGGCGTCGACCGGTTCTTCAAGATAACCGAGCGGGGATCCAGCTTCACGCGGGAGATACGCGGCGGCTTCGCCACGTTCTTCACGATGGCCTACATCCTTGTCCTGAACCCCATCATCCTGGGCAGCGCCGAGGACAAGTACGGCCAGCAGCTGGACGCCGTCCAACTCACCACCGCCACCGCCCTGGTGGCCGCGGTGATGACGGTCATCATGGGCGTCGGCGGCAACCTGCCGATCGCGCTCGCCGCCGGGCTCGGCCTCAACGCCGTCGTCGCCTTCCAGATCGCCCCGCTGATGAGCTGGGCCGACGCCATGGGCCTGATCGTCCTCGAGGGACTGCTGATCTGTGTGCTGGTGGTGACCGGGCTGCGCGAGGCCGTGATGCACGCCATCCCGCAGTCGCTGAAGCAGGCGATCAGCGTCGGCATCGGGCTGTTCATCGCCCTGATCGGCTTCGTCGACGCCGGGTTCGTCAGCCGGATCCCGGACGCCGCGAACACCACCGTGCCGGTTCAGCTCGGCGGCACCGGCACCCTCACCGGCTGGCCCCTCCTCGTCTTCTGCGTCGGCGTGCTGCTGACCATCGGGCTGCTCGCCCGCAAGGTCAAGGGCGCCATCCTCATCAGCATCGTCACCATGACCGTCGTCGCGATCGTCATCAACTCCGCGGCCGACATCAGGAGCTGGGGACTGACCACGCCCGAGTGGCCGGACAAGGTGGTCGACACCCCCGACTTCGGGCTGATCGGCGACTTCAGCCTCTTCGGCGCGTTCGACGAGCCCGAGGTCGGGGTCATCACCGTCGTCCTGCTGGTCTTCACGCTGATCCTGTCCGACTTCTTCGACACCATGGGCACGGTCGTCGGCATCAGCGCCGAGGCCGGACTGCTGGAGGAGGACGGCAAGGTGCCCGGCCTGAGCCGGGTGCTGCTCATCGACGGCGCCGCGGCGGTCGCGGGCGGCGCGGCGTCCGCCTCGTCGGCCACCTCCTACATCGAGTCGGCGGCGGGCGTCGGCGAGGGCTCCCGCACCGGCTTCTCCAACCTGGTCACCGGCTCACTCTTCGCCCTCGCCCTCCTCTTCACCCCGCTGCTGACCATCGTCCCCCTCCAGGCCGCCGCCCCCGCCCTGGTCGCCGTCGGCTTCCTGATGATGACCCAGGTCAAGCACATCGACTGGGACCGCTACGAGATCGCCATCCCGGCCTTCCTCACCATCGCGGTGATGCCGTTCACGTACTCGATCACCAACGGCATCGGCGCCGGGTTCGTCGCCTACGTCCTCATCAAGACCGTCCTCGGCAAGGCGAAGGACGTCCACTGGCTGCTCTGGGGCGCCGCCGCGCTGTTCCTGGTGTACTTCGCCATCGACCCGATCGAGCAACTCCTCGGCGTGCACTAGTCGTTGAGGGCCGCCTCCATCATGGCCCTGGCCACGGGGGCGGCCAGGCCGTTGCCGCTGACCTCCGAGCGGGCCGCGTCCGACTGCTCGACGACGACCGCGACGGCGACCTCCCGGTCCGAGCTGTCGGACCTGGCGTACGAGGTGAACCAGGCGTACGGCGTCTTGCTGTTGTTCTCGCCGTGCTGGGCCGTGCCCGTCTTGCCGCCCACCTCGGCGCCGGGGATCTGCGCGTTGGAGCCGGTGCCCTCGTCGACGACCGTGCCCATCGCCGACCGGAGCTGCTCCGCGGTGGCGGAGCTGACGATCTCCTTCGACGAGGCGTTGGCGTCGTAGTCCTCCAGCGCGTCGCCGTCGCTGTCGGTGATCTTCGACACCATGTGCGGCGCGACCAGCTCACCGCCGTTGGCGATCGCGGCCGACACCATCGCCATCTGCAGCGGGGGCGCGGTGACGTCGAACTGGCCGATGCCGGTCAGCGCGGTCTGCGCGTCGTCCAGGTCCGAGGGGTACACGCTCTCGTACGCGCGCACCGGCACGTCCTGCTCGTCGTCGTTGAAGCCGAACCTCTCCGCCATCGCCCGGACCTCGTCCTCGCCCAGGTCGACGGCCATCTTGGCGAAGACGTTGTTGCAGGAGTACTGCAGCGCCGTACGGATCGTGGCGTTCTCGCACGGGGCGTTCGGGTTCTCGTTGGACAGGACCCGCGTGGTGCCCGGCAGGGTGTACGGGTCCGGGCTGTCCGTCTTGTCGTCCACCGACGCGTACAGGCCGTCCTCCAGCGCAGCCGCCGCCACGACCAGCTTGAACGTCGAGCCCGGCGGCAGCGGCTGGCGCAGCGCGCGGTTGGTCAGCGGCTTGTCCTCGTCGGCGTTGAGTTCCTCCCAGGCCTCCCCGGCGGTGTTGGCGTCGGTCAGCGAGGAGGGGTCGTACGAGGGGGTCGACACGACGCCGAGGACGCGGCCCGTCGACGGGTCGATGGCGACGGCCGCGCCCTTCTTGTCGCCGAGCGCCTCGTATGCCGCGCGCTGGACGTCCGGGTCGATGGTCGTCACCACGTCGCCCGGGTCGGCCCGCTGGTTGGTGACCGTGTCCATGACCGTCTTCAGCCGGGTGTCCGTGCCGTTGAGCAGGTCCGCGTAGATGCCCTCCAGCTGGGTGGGGGCGTACGCCTGCGAGGCGTAGCCCGTCACCGCCGCGTACAGCTCGCCGTCGGTGTACGTGCGCTTGTACGCGAGGTCACCGCCCGACGTCCGGGCCGAGCCGGTGACCGCGTCCCCGGCCACGATGATGTCGCCGAGCGGGGCCGCGTACGTCGCGATCGCGTTCCGCCGGTTGTCCTTGTCGTCCGCGAGGGCCTGGCCGTCGTAGAACTGCACCCAGGTCGCCCGCACCAGCAGGGCGAACACCAGGAGCAGCGCGAAGACCGAGGCGCGCCTGATCGTCTTGTTCATCGCGTCCGGAAGACGAACGGGGCCGACCGGATCGTTCCCGTCCGGACCGTTCCGGGCGGTTTTCTCATCGAACGTTCATGGGCCGCCGGTGTCCACTCACCCCTCCAGGTGCAGCACGACCTCGGCGATCTCCTCGCCGCGCGCCCGCGCGTACCCCGACGCGTGCGCCGTGACCCTGAAGCCGCAGCGCTCCAGCACCCGCAGCGACCCGGCGTTGTCCGCCGCCGCGCGCGCGTACAGCGGGCGCTCGGGCACCTCGGCCAGCAGATGGCGCAGGGCGGCGGTGGCGATGCCGCGCCCCCAGTAGGCGCGGTCGATCCAGTACGTCACCTCGCGCTCGCCCGGTTCCCCGTACACCGCCGCGCTGCCCACCACGTCACCGTCGGCGAGCACGGTCCGCGCCACCACGTCGTCCGAGGCGCGGATGCGCCCCCAGTGGGCGGCGAAGGCGTCCCAGTCGGCCGGGTCCTCCGGCGTGAAGGCGGCCATCCGCAGCGCCTCGGGGTCGTTCAGCTGCCGGAAGAACACGGGCAGGTCGCTGTCGTGTACGGCGCGCAGGGCGATCAGCATGCTGGTCAGAGCCTCCGGGTGGCGAGGGTCAGGCGGTCACGGGCGTCGAAGAGGGCGTCCTTCACCATCTGCTCATGGGCGGGGGTCAGCCGGGCCACCGGGATCGAGCAGCTGATCGCGTCCCGCGCGGGGGTGCGGTACGGGATCGCCACGCCGAAGCAGCGCAGCCCCAGCGTGTTCTCCTCGCGGTCCACGGCGAAGCCCTGCTCCCTGACCTGGTGCAGCTCCTCGATGAGCCGCTCCCGGTCGGTGATGGTGTGCTCGGTCAGCGCGGGCAGCGTCTCCGGCAGCAGCTTGCGGACCTGTTCGTCGGAGTAGGTGCTCAGCAGCGCCTTGCCGAGGGAGGTCGAGTGGGCCGGGAGACGGCGGCCGACGCGGGTGAAGGGGCGCAGGTAGTGCTGTGACTGGCGGGTGGCGAGATAGACGACGTTCGTGCCGTCGAGCCGCGCCAGGTGGATGGTCTCGGTGGTGTCGTCCGACAGCCGGTCCAGCGTCGGCCGGGCGACCGCCACCACCTCGTCGCCGTCGATGTAGGAGGTGCCGACCAGCAGCGCCCGCACCCCGATGCCGTACCGCGTGCCCGTCGCGTCGGTCTCCACCCAGCCCAGCTCCACCAGGGTGCGCAGCAGCATGTAGAGGCTGGACTTGGGGTAACCGACCGCCTCCTGGACCGCCGCCAGGGAGTGCATACCGGGGCGTCCGGCGAAGTACTCCAGCAGTTCAACCGTCCGCACCGCGGACTTGACCTGCGCGCCGCCCCCCGTCTCGCCAGCCGACATCGCCCTTGACCCCTTCGTTCGGCGGGAAATAGTCTCCAACAGCATATTCACCATCAGAGACAGCGTTCAGTATATCGAACAGCCCTGGTGGATGACCCGGCTCAGAGTCACCGGATATGAGTGACCGGATACACGTGAAGGGACCCGCGGTGGCAGCAGCACCAGTCTGGAGTGTCGACCCCCGAACCGGGAAGCAGCGTGAACAGGTTGCGGTGGAGGCCACGGCCCAGGAGGTGGACGCCGCCGTCCGGGCCGCGCACGACGCCCGCGCCGCCCTGACCGACCGCACCGTGCGCGCGGCCTTCCTGCGCACCGCCGCCCAGCGGCTTCAGGACGCCAGGGACCAGCTCGTCGAGGCCGCCGACGCCGAGACCGCGCTCGGCCCGGTCCGGCTCACCGGCGAACTCGCCCGCACCTGCTACCAGCTGCGGGCCTTCGCCGACATCGTCGACGAGGGCGCCTTCCTCGACGTCGTCATCAACCACCCCGACGACACCGCCACCCCGCCCATCCCGGACCTGCGCCGCTACAAGGTGTCGCTCGGCGTCGTCGCCGTCTACTCCGCCTCCAACTTCCCCTTCGCCTTCTCCGTCGCGGGCGGCGACACCGCGAGCGCGCTCGCCGCGGGCTGCCCGGTCGTCGTCAAGGCCCACCCCGACCACCCGGCCCTGTCCGAGCTGGTCGCCAAGGTGCTGCGCCGCGCCGCCGCCGAGCACGGCATCCCCGACGGCGTGCTCGGCCTGGTGCACGGCTTCGACGCGGGCCTGGAGCTGATCCGGCACCCGCTGGTCGCCGCCGCCGGGTTCACCGGGTCGGTCCGGGGCGGGCGGGCCCTCTTCGACGCCGCCGCCGCGCGGCCGGTGCCGATCCCCTTCCACGGCGAGCTGGGCTCCCTGAACCCCGTGCTGATCACCGAGGCCGCGGCGGCCGAGCGTCCCGAGCAGATCGGCGGCGGACTCGCGGGCTCCATGACGCTGGGCGTCGGCCAGTTCTGCGTCAAGCCCGGCCTCGTCCTCGCCCCGCAGGGCGCGGCGGGCGACCAGCTCGTGAAGTCCCTGACGGACGCGGTCAGCGACACCGAGGCGGGCGTCCTGCTCGACCACCGGATGCGGGACAACTTCCTCGCCGGGATCGCCGAGCGCACCCGGCTGCCCGGCGTCGAGTCCCCGGTCACGCCCGGCGCGGGCGGCGAGCACACGGTCAGCGCGGGCTTCCTCACCGTCCCGGCGGAGAAGCTGGCCGAGGAGGGCGCGTACGACCTGCTCCTGGAGGAGTGCTTCGGGCCGGTGACGGTCGTCGCCCGCTACGCCGACGAGGCGGAGGCCACCGCGGTGCTGTCGCGGCTGCCGGGGAACCTCACCGCCACGGTGCACGTGTCGTCCGACGAGGCCGCGGGGCAGGGGCGTGGCCCCGAGCTGCTGGCCGAGCTGACGCCGCTGGCCGGGCGGGTGCTGGTCAACGGATGGCCGACCGGGGTCGCGGTCGCGCCCGCGCAGCATCATGGCGGGCCGTACCCGGCCACGACCTCCACGTCCACTTCGGTGGGGGGGACGGCCATCGAGCGGTGGCTGCGGCCGGTGGCGTACCAGAACGCGCCGGAGGCGCTGCTGCCGCCGGAGCTGCGGGACGACAACCCGCTGGGGCTGCCGCGCAGGTTCAACGGGCGGCTGGAGCGGTAGGGCTTCGCCGTCGGGGGTGCGGTAGGGCTTCGCCGTCGGGGTGCGGTAGGGCTTCGCCGTCGGGAGTGCGGTGGTCTGCCGGGTGCCGGGTGCCGGGTGCCGGTCGTACGTGGCGGATCGCGCCCCGCGGCGGAGCCGCATGTCGACCCGGCCCCGCGCCCCCCCGGGTGGGAATACCCCACGGTGTTTTAAGGTTCACGTAATCCCCTGAACCTGGAGTGAGGCCCCGCCATGCGCGTTGAAATCTGGAGCGACATCGCCTGTCCCTGGTGCTACGTGGGGAAGGCACGCTTCGAGAAGGCGCTGGCGGCCTTCCCGCACCGGGAGCGGGTCGAGGTCCTCCACCGGTCGTTCGAGCTGGACCCCGGCCGGGCCAAGGGCGACGTCCAGCCCGTACTCGGCATGCTCGCCAAGAAGTACGGCATGAGCGAGGCCCAGGCCCAGGCCGCCGAGGACAACGTGGGTGCCCAGGCCGCCGCCGAGGGGCTGGCGTACCGCACGCGCGGGCGGGACAACGGCAACACCTTCGACATGCACCGGCTGCTGCACTTCGCCAAGGAGCAGGGGCGACAGCTGGAGCTGTTGCAGGCGCTGTACGCGGCCAACTTCGCCGAGGAGCGGTCGGTCTTCGGCGGCGACGAGCGGCTGGTGGAGATCGCCGTGGCCGTCGGGCTCGCGGAGGACGGCGTGCGCAAGGTGCTCGCCGACCCCGACGCCTACGCCGACGACGTGCGCGCCGACGAGCGCGAGGCCGCCCGGCTCGGGGCGACCGGGGTGCCCTTCTTCGTCATCGACCGCAAGTACGGCGTCTCCGGCGCCCAGCCCGCCGAGGTCTTCGGCCAGGCGCTGGCGCAGGCGTGGGGTGAGCGGTCCCCGCTGACCCTGGTCGACCAGGGTGACGCGGACACCTGCGGGCCCGACGGGTGCGCGGTGCCGCAGCACGGCTGAAAGCCGCAGGTCGGGGTGGACGTATAAGAAGTCCTTAGCGGAACCACGTAAGTATTCGCAATGGACGAGAGGTCCGGGCGGGCAGCACAGTGGGTCCATGGAGACCTTCGAGAGCCTGGTCCGCGCCGAGTTCGCCCCGAGGAACACCTACCTCAACACCGCGAGCACCGGGCTGCTGCCCGCGCGCACGGTCGCCGCGATGCGTACGGCGGTGGAGGCGGCGTCCGTCGGGCAGCCCACCGACATGTTCTCCGACGTCGAGGCGTCCCGGGCGTCCTTCGCCCGGCTGACCGGCGTGCCGGTGGACCGGGTGGCGGCCGGGGCGTCGGTCGCCGTGTACTCCGGGCTGGTCGCCGCCTCCCTGCCGGAGGGCGCCGAGGTGCTGACCGCGGAGGGCGACTTCAGCTCGGTCGTCAATCCCTTCCACGTCCGCTCCGACCTCAAGGTGCGCGCCGTCGAGCTGGAGCGGATCGCCGAGTCCGTGCGGCCGGGCACGGCCCTGGTCGCGGTGAGCGCCGCGCAGTCCGCGGACGGCCGGATCGCCGACCTGCCCGCGATCCGCGCTGCGGCCCGCGAGCACGGGGCGCGCACCTATGTCGACGCCTCCCAGGCCGCGGGCTGGCTGGACTTCGACGCGGCTGCGTACGACTACACCGCCGCCGTCGCCTTCAAGTGGCTGTTCTGCCCGCGCGGGGTGACCTTCCTGACCGTGCCCGGCGACCTCGGCGGACTGACGCCGCTGTTCGCCGGGTGGGTCGCGGGGGAGGAGCCCTGGGACAGCTGCTACGGCCCCGTCGACGAACTCGCCCGCTCCGCCCGCCGGTTCGACGAGAGCCCCGCCCTGTTCTCCTACGCCGGGGCCCGGCAGTCCCTCGCCCTGCTGGAGGAGATCGGCGTGGCCGCCGTACGGGAGCACGACCTGGCGCTCGCCGAGCGGTTCCGGGCGGGGCTCGACGCGCTCGGGCACGCCGCGGTGGCCGCGCCCGGGTCACCGATCGTGTCGGTGCCGGGGCTCGGCCACCGGCAGTCCGCGCTCAGCGGCGCGGGCATCGAGGTGTCCGACCGCGCGGGCAATCTCCGCGCGGCCTTCCACCTCTACAACACGCCCGCCGACGTGGACCGGCTGCTCGACGCGCTGTCCGGCTGAGCCGGTCAGCGCACGGGGGTGAAGTCCCGGGCGCCGATGAACTCCGGCCGCCGCACGGGGGCCGCGAAGGGCTCCACCGCCTGGTTCTCCACGCTGTTGAACACGATGAAGACGTTGCTGCGCGGGAACGGTGTGATGTTGTCCCCGGAGCCGTGCATGCAGTTGCAGTCGAACCACACCGCCGACCCCGCCCGGCCGGTGAACAGCTTGATGCCGTAGTCACCCGCCATCTCGGTCAGCGCCTCGTGCGACGGCGTGCCCGCGTCCTGCATCTGGAGGGACTTCTTGTAGTTGTCCTTCGGGGTGGCGCCCTCGCACGCCAGGTAGGTCTTGTGCGACCCCGGCATGATCATCAGGCCGCCGTTGGTGTCGAAGTTCTCGGTCAGCGCGATCGAGACGGACACCGTGCGCATGTGGGGCAGGCCGTCCTCGGCGTGCCAGGTCTCGAAGTCGGAGTGCCAGTAGAAGCCGCTGGCCCCGAACCCCGGCTTGACGTTGATCCGGGACTGGTGGACGTACACGTCGGAGCCGAGGATCTGCCGGGCGCGGCCGACCACCCGCTCGTCGCGCACCAGCGAGGCGAACACCTCGCTGATCCGGTGCACCTCGAAGACCGACCGGATCTCCTGCGACTTCGGCTCGATGATCGACCGCTCGTCGGCCCGGATCGCCGGGTCGGCGATCAGCCGGTTCAGCTCGTCGCGGTAGACCTTGACCTCGTCGTCGGTGATCAGGTCCTCGATGGCCAGGAAGCCGTCACGGTCGAAGGACTCCAGGTCGGTGCCGGGAATGGGGCCGGGCGTGCCCGGGGCGCCCCAGACGACGGGGTCCTTGCGGGGGATCCTCACCTCGGCGGTGCCCCGGCTCGGGTACAGGTCGTTGGCGGTGCTGTGCGTGGTCGTGGTGGTCACTGGGGACTCACACCTCCTCGGTGAGCAGCGGGTAGACGCCGTTCTCGTCGTGGTCCTCGCGTCCGGTGACGGGCGGGTTGAAGACGCAGATGCAGTGGAAGTCCTCCTTCACGCGCAGCGTGTGCCGCTCGTGCCCGTTCAGGAGGTACATGGTCCCGGGAGTGATCGTGTACGTCTCCCCGGTCTCACGGTCGGTCAGTTCGGCCTCGCCCTGGGTGCACACGACGGCCTCGATGTGGTTGGCGTACCACATGGACGTCTCGGTGCCCGCGTACAGGATCGTCTCGTGCAGGGAGAAGCCGACCTTCTCCTTGGCGAGCACGATGCGTTTGCTCTCCCAGGTCCCGGACGCGGACTTGACGTGCCGGTCGGTGCCTTCGAGGTCCTTGAAGGATCGGACGATCACGGTGTTGCGATGCCTCCTAGTCAGGTCGTGCTGGTTTCTCCGGCGGTCCCGAACCGTCTCAGGCGGTGGCCGGTGCGGTCTCCCGGACGGCGCGGGCCAGGGTGCGCAGGCCCTCGTCCAGTTCGTCCGGGGTGATGGTCAGGGCGGGCAGCAGCTTGATGACCTCGCTCTCCGGGCCGGAGGTCTCCACCAGCAGCCCGAGTTCGAAGGCGCGCTGCGCGACCTTCCCGGCGCGGGCCTTGTCGTGGAACTCCATGCCCCACACCAGGCCCCGGCCGCGGTACTCCTTGACGTCGGCGAGGTTCTCCTCGGTGACGGCGATCAGGGCCTGCTCGACCTGCTCACCGCGGGCGCGGGTCTGCTTCTCCATGGCGGAGCCGTCGGCCCAGTACGACTCCAGCGCGGCCGTGGCGGTGACGAACGCCGGGTTGTTGCCGCGGAAGGTGCCGTTGTGCTCGCCCGGCTCCCAGATGTCCAGCTCGGGCTTGAACAGGCACAGCGACATCGGCAGGCCGTAGCCGCTGATGGACTTGGAGACGGTGACGATGTCCGGCGTGATCCCGGTCTCCTCGAAGGAGAAGAAGGCGCCGGTACGGCCGCAGCCCATCTGGATGTCGTCGACGATGAGCAGCATGTCCTGCCGCTCGCACAGCTCGGACAGGGCGCGCAGCCACTCCGGGCGGGCGACGTTGATGCCGCCCTCGCCCTGCACGGTCTCCACGATCACCGCGGCGGGCTTGTTCAGGCCCGAGCCCTGGTCCTCCAGGAGCCGCTCGAACCACAGGAAGTCCGGGACCTGCCCGTCGAAGTAGTTGTCGAACGGCATCGGCGTGCCGTGCACCAGCGGGATGCCCGCCCCGGCCCGCTTGAAGGCGTTGCCGGTGACGGCGAGCGAGCCCAGCGACATCCCGTGGAAGGCGTTGGTGAAGGACACGATCGCCTCGCGCCCCTTCACCTTCCGCGCCAGCTTCAGCGCGGACTCCACGGCGTTGGTGCCGGTCGGGCCCGGGAACATGACCTTGTAGGGCAGGTCACGGGGGCGCAGCACCAGGTTCTGGAAGGTCTCCAGGAAGCGGCGCTTGGCGGTGGTCGACATGTCGAGTCCGTGGGTGACGCCGTCGCGCTCCAGGTAGTCGATCAGGGCGCGTTTGAGGACGGCGTTGTTGTGGCCGTAGTTCAGTGACCCGGCTCCGGCGAAGAAGTCGAGGTACTCGTGGCCGTCCTCGTCGTACATGCGGCTGCCCTGCGCACGGTCGAAGACGGCGGGCCAGCCGCGGCAGTAGCTGCGCACCTCGGACTCCAGGGTCTCGAAGACGCTCAGGTCGGGCTGGGTGATGGTCACGGCGAATCGCTCCTCGGTGCGACAGTGGGCCTGTGATGCGGGTTCGAGTGGTCGGACGCGGTCCGGCTAGGCGGTCAGCGGGCCGATGCGGTAGAGGACCTCGGGGTCGTGGGGTCCGTCCGGGAACTGGTCGGTGCCGAACAGCACCTCGCGCTCCACGCGGGCGCCGTGCCGCGCCGCGTAGGAGGTGAACAGCCGCTCGGAGGCGGTGTTGCCGGGCGTGATGGTGGTCTCGACGGCGGTGAGGCCCTGCTCGGCGGCGACCCGTTCGGTCAGCGCGTCCAGCAGCCGCGCGGCAAGGCCCCGGCCGCGGTACGCGGCGTCGACGGCCACCTGCCAGACCAGCAGTGTCCCCGGGCGGTCGGGACGCAGGTACCCGGTGACGAAGCCGACCGGTTCCCCGTCGTCCCCGCGGGCCACGGCGCAGGTGCCGGAGAAGTCACGGCACCACAGCAGATAGGCGTAGGACGAGTTCAGGTCAAGGCTTCCGGATTCCTTGGCGAGCCGCCAGAGAGCGGCTCCGTCCGCCACCTCCGGACGGTCGATGTGCAGGTCTGCTTGTGCGGCAGTCATGCGAATTGAATTTAGCGAGAGAAATTCCAAATTGCATGGCCGCAGGCCCTTACGTCCCGCGCCCTCCTATGTTATCGCGCAGGCGCGTGCGATCGCGCGAGAGTCGGGCGATATGTGACGTTTTTACCGGTAGATAAGGTACAAATCGGTCGCCTGTGTGGGACGCGTCACAACTGTGTAACCTTCGCGAGATGCACCCGAATTACGTAGTCGGAGGTTCGCTAAATCTTTGTGTTTAGGTCGAAAGAAAGCGGGCAGAAGAATACGGGAAGCTGCGCTCGGTGGAATTACGGAATTAGGGATTACGGCACTCGGTGAATGGCAGAGAATTCAGGAGACCGTCACCCGCGGAACCGTTACCCGCGCCAGGCCCCTTCGGCGGCCCGCAGCGCCGCCGCCGGGTCCACCGCCAGTCCCCGCTCGGCCAGCGCCGCCCCGAGTGCCATGAGGGACCCGCGCACCGCGCCCGGCGTGGCGTCCACGCCGTAGTGGTTGACCCGGATCATCTCCTTGGCCAGCGCGCCGCCCCCCGCGGCCAGCGGCAGCGCCGGATCGGCCGCCAGCGCCCGCGCGACCAGCTCCGCGGCGACCGTGCCGGACGGCGCCCGCAGGGTGGTGGCGACCGGCGCCGCCTCGGCGTCCCGGTGCACATACGGCTCCAGACCGCCGCCCAGGGCCAGCGCCCCGGCCCGGGTCGCCGCGGCGGCGCGCGCGTGCCGGGCCATCACCGCGTCCAGCCCTTCCGTCTCGATCCGCGTCAGGCACGCCTCCAGCGCCAGCATCTCCAGCTGGGCGGGCGCGTGCGGCAGGGCCCGGCGACCGCCGTCGAGCCAGCGCTCCCGCCAGTCCAGCAGCGACAGGTACGACCGGCGTGGCGCCCTCGGGTTCGCCGCCATGCGCGCCCACGCCCGCCCGCTCACCGACACCGCCGACACCCCGGCCGGACCGCCCATCGCCTTCTGCGCCCCGATCACGCACAGGTCCACGCCCCACGCGTCCGGCAGCACCGGCTCGGCCCCGACCGAGGCCACGGCGTCCAGGTAGAACAGGGCACCCCGCTCCCGTACCACCGCGCCGATCTCCGCGACCGGGTTGGTGTTCCCGGTCGCCGCCTCCGCGTGCACCAGGGACACGAAGTCGATCCGCGGGTGCTCGGCGAAGGCCTCCCGGATCCGATCGGCCGTGACCGCCGTGTGGAAGGGCACCGCCAGGTCGATCACCGTGGCGCCGCAGTCCCGCAGCCAGTCGCCGAACGTCTGCCCGTACGGCCCGGTGATCACGTTCAGCGCGGTCGTGCCGGGACCGGCCGTGGCGCGGATCGCGCCCTCCAGCGGCAGCAGCGCCTCGCCCTGCATGATCACGACGTCCTGCTCGGTGGCCAGCAGCCGGGCCACCCGGTCCTCGATCGAGGCGAAGCGCTCGGCGCTCAGCGGGGCCAGGTCCAGGAAGGGGTGGGTCACGGCAGTGCTCTCTCCGGTACGGCGGGACAGTCGCCGCCGAGCTTAGGACCTGTCGTGGGGGTCACGCCGCGGACGGGGGGCCTGGCACGCGCTCCCCCAAGCTCTCGACTTCGCTCGGGCAGGGCACCCCCAGCCCCGTTCACCGGCGCTGACCAGATGCCGTCACCTCCCTGCACCGTGATCCAGCTGACCAGATGCCGTCACCTCCCTGCACCGTGATCCAGACGACAGGCCCTGGGTCACCCCGCGCCAACGCCCCACCGCCGATGACTTCTTAGGCCGGGCGGCCTTCGAGCCATGGGAATAATTTGAGTAACCCAAACATCTCCTTATAATCGGAAGCCATAGATTCTGCACAGGAGGTCCCCCGTGATCACGCTCCTTGGGCGCCGGGCCCGCGTACTGGCCGCCACCACCGCGACGGCCGGGCTGGTTCTCGTGGCCGGTTGCTCCTCGGACGACGACGGCGGCAGCGCCAGCAAGACCGCCGCCGGCGGGGTCGAACTGGTCAAGGGCGGCCAGCTCACGACCTGCACGCACCTGCCCTACCCGCCCTTCCAGTCGGAGATCGACGGCAAGGTGCAGGGCTTCGACGTCGCGCTGATCGACCTGGTCGCCGACGACCTCGGGGTGCAGCAGGAGATCCTCGACACCCCGTTCGAGAACTTCAAGACCGGCGCGTTCCTCAACTCCGGCGAGTGCGACCTGGCCGCCGCCGGTATGACCATCACCGACGAGCGCAAGAAGAACGTCGACTTCTCCGACCCGTACTTCGAGGCCACCCAGGCCGTGCTGGCGGACAAGGAGAGCGGCGTCGGCTCCTTCGCCGACCTCAAGGGCAAGAAGGTCGGCGCCCAGGCGCAGACCACCGGTGAGGACTACGCCAAGAGCCAGGGCCTGGACCCGGTCTCCTTCGAGTCCTCCGACGCCGTCCTCAACGGCCTGCGCACCGGCCAGGTCGACGCCGTCGTCATCGACTACCCCGTGGTCCAGGGCTGGCTGAAGGACAAGGCCAACGCCGACGCCTTCACCGTCGCCGAGCAGGTCAACACCGGCGAGCAGTACGGCTTCACGGTGCAGAAGGGCAACGACAAGCTCCGCGAGGCCATCAACAAGGCGCTCGCCGACGCCCAGTCCGACGGCACGTACAAGAAGCTCTACGAGCAGTGGATCGGTCCGTACGACGACGACGCCGCCGCCTCCCCGGCCGCGTCCTGACCCCATGGCCGACACCGGAACCCCTGTAGTACAGCCGAAGAAGAAGGGCCTCACGCGGCGGCAGAAGCGCAGCCTGTCGCGTGGGGCGCAGTACGTCGTGTTCGTCGCCGCCGTGATCGCGTTCGCGGTGGCGGCGGACTGGGACCGGCTGCGGAACCAGTTCGCCCAGAAGGCCATCGCGGAACAGATGTTCCCCGAGGTCATCACGCTGGCGCTGAAGAACACCGTGCTCTACACGGTGTCCGGCTTCGCCGTCGGACTGGCCCTCGGCATGCTCATCGCGCTGATGCGGCTGTCGTCCGTGGGCCCCTACCGCTGGCTCGCGGGCGTCTACATCGAGATCTTCCGTGGCCTGCCCGCCCTGCTGATCTTCATCTTCATCGGCGTGGCCGTGCCCCTCGCCTTCCCCGGCACCGAGATCCCCGGCGGCACCTACGGCAAGGTCGCGCTCGCGCTCGGCCTGGTCGCCGCGGCGTACATGGCCGAGACGATCCGCGCCGGAATCCAGGCGGTACCCAAGGGCCAGATGGAAGCGGCCCGCTCACTGGGCTTCTCCCCGGCCCGCGCGATGGTCTCGATCATCATCCCGCAGGCCTTCCGGATCATCCTGCCGCCGCTCACCAACGAACTGGTCCTGCTGTTCAAGGACTCCTCGCTGGTGCTGTTCCTCGGGGTCACCCTGGAGGAGCGGGAGCTGTCCAAGTTCGGCCGCGACCTCGCCAGCCAGACCGCCAACTCCACCCCGATCCTGGTCGCGGGCCTGTGCTACCTGCTGATCACCATCCCGCTCGGCTTCGTCGTGCGCCGCATGGAGGCCAAGGCTCAGGAGGCCGTGCGATGACCCGTCCCGAGATCGAGGTCCGGGGCCTGTACAAGGCCTTCGGCGACAACGAGGTGCTGCGCGGCATCGACCTGGAGATCGGCCAGGGCGAGGTCGTGTGCGTCATCGGCCCCTCCGGCTCCGGCAAGTCGACGCTGCTGCGGTGCGTGAACCTGCTCGAGGAACCCACCAAGGGCCAGGTCTTCGTCGGCGGCATCGAACTCACGGACCCGGACGTCGACATCGACGCCGTACGCCGCCGTATCGGCATGGTCTTCCAGCAGTTCAACCTCTTCCCGCACCTCACGGTGACCGAGAACCTCACCCTGCCGCAGCGCCGGGTGCTCAGGCGGGACAAGGCGACGGCGGCGAAGGTGGCCGCTCAGAACCTGGAACGGGTGGGCCTCGCGGAGAAGGCCGCGGCCTACCCCGCCTCCCTCTCCGGCGGCCAGCAGCAGCGCGTCGCCATCGCCCGCTCGCTCGCCATGGGCCCCGAGGTGATGCTCTTCGACGAGCCGACCTCGGCGCTCGACCCGGAGCTGGTCGGCGACGTCCTCGCGGTGATGCGGATGCTGGCCCACGAGGGCATGACGATGATGGTCGTCACCCATGAGATGACCTTCGCCCGCGAGGTCGCCGACCGGGTCGTCTTCATGGACGGCGGCGTGATCGTCGAGGACGGCACCCCTGACCAGGTCATCGGCAGCCCCCGCCACGAACGCACCCGCCACTTCCTCTCCCGCCTCCTCGACCCCGCCATGGCCGAGGTGGAGGAGGAGACGTCGGACCAGGTGGGCAAGGCGCCGTAGCGGCTGACTATCGTGCGGTGCATGAGTGGTGAAGTGCTGCACGTCACGGGGCGGGTGCTGGTCGGTCCGGACGACATCCGCGACGAACTGTGGGTGATCGACGGCCGGGTCTCCTACGACCGCCCCGTGGGCGCCCACGACCTCCGCACGGTGTCCGGCTGGGCGCTGCCCGGCCTCGTCGACGCCCACTGCCACGTGGGCCTGGACGCGCACGGGGCGGTGCCCCGGGACGTGGCCGAGAAGCAGGCGCTGACCGACCGGGCGGCCGGGACCCTGCTCATCCGGGACGCGGGCTCGCCCTCCGACACCCGCTGGATCGACGACCGCGACGACCTGCCGAAGATCATCCGTGCCGGGCGGCACATCGCCCGCACCCGCCGCTACATCCGCAACTACGCCCACGAGATCGAGCCCGAGGACCTGGTGGCGTACGTCGCCCGGGAGGCCCGGCGCGGTGACGGCTGGGTCAAGCTGGTCGGCGACTGGATCGACCGCGACCTCGGCGACCTGTCGGCCTGCTGGCCGCGCGAGGCGGTCGAGGCGGCGATCGCCGAGGCGCACCGGCTGGGCGCCCGCGTCACCGCGCACTGCTTCGCCCGGGATTCCCTGCCGGACCTGGTCGAGGCGGGCATCGACTGCGTCGAACACGCCACCGGCCTCACCGAGGACCTGATCCCGCTGTTCGCCGCACGCGGCGTCGCGATCGTCCCGACCCTCGTCAACATCGCCACCTTCCCCGGCCTCGCCGACGGCGGCGAGTCCCGGTTCCCGCGCTGGTCGGCCCATATGCGACGGCTCTACGACGCCCGCTACGACACCGTCCGCGCCGCCTACGACGCCGGGATCCCGGTGTACGTCGGCACGGACGCCGGGGGCGCGCTGGCGCACGGCCTGGTGGCGGGCGAGGTGGCCGAACTGGTCACCGCGGGCATCCCGCCCGTCGAGGCCCTGTCGGCGGCGTCCTGGGGCGCCCGGCGCTGGCTGGGCCGCCCCGGCCTGGACGAGGGGGCTCCGGCCGACCTCGTGGTGTACGACGAGGATCCGCGGGCCGACGTACGGGTGCTGGCGGCGCCGCGGCGGGTGGTGCTGAACGGGCGGGTGGTTGACGGGGCGTGACGGTGGGCGGTGGCCGGTCGTTGGATCCGACTCGCGCGCCGGGTGGGAGCGTGGTGGTGGGGGGATTCGGGTGACGGCGGGGAACAACCGTGCCGACGGATTCGAAGACGCGCGCGAAATCCCCACGATGGGGTGAAGTCACGCAGGATCGCCGCCCGTTCACTCTCAGTGCGTAATTCTTGCCGGGTCCCAAGCATGTCTCCTGAGGGGTCCCACCATCGTGAACGGCAACAACTCCCGCCTGCCCGCACGCCGCCTCACCGCCGTCGCCACGGCGACCGTCCTGGCCGCGCTGACCGGCGCGGGCACCGCACACGCCACCGACGAGGGCCACGCCAGCGCCGTCGTCCTGCGCACCGGCCTCGACGTGGCCCTGCTCAACAAGACCGTGCGGGTCCCGCTCACGGTCGCCCTGAACGAGGTCGAGGCCCCGGCCAGCGCCGAGAAGACCGCCCTGACCGCACGACTGGACGGCGTCGACGGCGGGAAGCCGTTCACCGTCCTGGGCGCGGACGTGGCCCAGGCCAAGGCGACGGTCACCGACACCAGGGCCGAGGCCTCGACCCACCTGGCCCACGCCAAGGTCCACGTCCCCGGCCTTCCCCTGCTCTCCGTCATCGAGATCGAGGGCGTCACCTCCACGGCGACCTGCGAGGCCGGAAAGGCGCCGGTCGCCGAGTCCCAGGTGCTGGGCGCGGTGACGGTGCTCGGCAAGCGGGTGAGCCTCACCGCGGGCGGTCCCACGAACGTGACCGTGCCGGGGGTCGGCGAGGTCCGTCTCGACCTGTCCCAGCGCGAGACGACGACGCGTACGGCGAGCGCGACGGCGCTGGAGCTGGCGGTGGAGGTGAATCCGCTGGAGCTGAACGTGGCGGAGGTGACGGGCTCGTTGACGCTGGCCGAGGCGACGTGCGAGGCGCCGCCGGTCGCTTCCTCGGTGGTCCCACCGGCGGCACCCGCCGACGTCACACCCCAGGGCGCTCCGGCCGAGGCGGGCCTCGCCGAGACCGGGGGCAGTTCGGCGACGCCGTACGTCGCGGGCGGCGCGGTGGCGTTGCTGGCCGTGGGCGGGGGAGCGGTGGCGCTGGCGCGGCGGCGTCGTGGCGGTCGGAGCGACTACGCCTGAGCCACCGCCCGCCGCAGGGCGCCGATGAACCCCGCCGTCGTCTCCCGGTCCCGTACCGCCAGGCGCAGCCACTCCCCGCCCAGACCGGGGAAGGTGTCCCCACGGCGAACCGCCCACCCCAGGTCCCGCAGACGGTGCCGTACGGCGGTGGCGTGGGGGAGCCGGACGAGGACGAAGGGGCCCTCGGCCGGGTCCACCACCCGCAGTCCCACCGGGGCGAACTCCGCGAGCGCGGCGACGAGATGGGCCCGGTCGGCGGCGATGCGGTGGGCCGCGTGGGCCGCCTCCGCCAACGCGCGCGGGCTCACGCAGGCCTCCGCGGCGGCCAGGGCCGGGGTGGACACCGGCCACAGGGGCTGGGCGCGTTCCAGGTCGGCGATGGTGTCCGGGGCGGCGAGGACGTAGCCGATGCGCAGCCCGGCCAGGCCCCAGGTCTTGGTCAGGCTGCGCAGCACGACCAGGCCGGGCACGTCGGTGTGCCCGGCCAGGGCCTCCCGCTCACCGGGCACGGCGTCCATGAAGGCCTCGTCGACCACCAGGAACCGGCCCGGCCGGGCCAGCTCGGCGATCGTGGCGGCCGGGTGCAGCACCGACGTCGGGTTCGTCGGATTGCCGACGATCACCAGGTCCGCGTCCTCCGGCACGGCCGCCGGGTCGAGACGGAAGCCGTCCGCCTCCCGCAGCAGCACCCGGTCCACGCTGTGCCCGGCGTCCCGCAGCGCCGCCTCCGGCTCGGTGAACTGGGGATGGACCACCACGGGCCGCCGTACCTTCAGCCCCCGCGCCAGCAGCACGAACGCCTCCGCCGCGCCCGCCGTCAGCAGCACCCGCTCCGCCCGCAGCCCGTGCCGCGCGGCCACCGCCGCCCGCGCCGCCCGCCCGTCCGGGTAGGCGGCGAGGGACGACAGTGATGCCGCGATGTGCGTGCGCAGCCACTGCGGGGGCGTGTCCGCGCGGACGTTCACCGCCAGGTCGACGAGGGCCGAGCCGTCGTCGCGTACCTCCGCGTCCCCGTGGTGGCGCAGATCGTGCCCGTCGTCAGTGCGCATGGGAGTGCGTGTGCCCTCCGTGGTGGTGACCGTGACCGTGGTGTCCGTCGTCGTCGGGGTGGAAGTGCGGCTGCTGCGGCAGGCCCACCCTGTCCTCGAAGCCCGGCAGTGCGATCCGGTACACGCACGAGTCGCAGTTCATCCGCAGGTCGCCGCGGACGGCCTCCCGGTACCGCTCCATGACCAGGTCCAGCAGCTCCGGCTCCGGCCCGATGACGTCCGCCGACCGTACCTCCACCTCCGGGTGCGCCGCCGCCCAGCCCTCGGTCTGCCGCCGCACCCGGTCCGGCAGGATGCCGGTGAACAGGAAGTACGGCAGGACGACGATCCGCCGCGCGCCCAGTCTCGCGCACCGGTCGAGGCCGCTCGGCACGTCCGGCGCCGCCAGCGACACGAACGCCGTCTCCACACCGGCGTATCCGCGCCCCTCCCACAGCAGCCGCGCCGCCTTGTGCACCTCGGCGTTGGCGTCGGGGTCCGTCGACCCGCGCCCCACCAGCAGCACGGTCACGTCGGCCCGGTCACCGGGGGCGCGCCCGCTCCCGCCGAGGGCCTCGTCCAGGCGCCGCTCCAGCACCGACAGCAGCGCCGGGTGCGGGCCCAGCGGACGGCCGTAGGAGTACGAGATCCCCGGGTGGCGTTCCTTCTCGCGGGCCAGCGCCGCCGGGATGTCGCCCTTGGCGTGCCCGGCGGACACCAGCATCAGCGGAACGGCGGCGAAGCGCCGTACACCGCGCTCCACCAGCTCGGTCACCGCCTCGCCCAGCGGTGGCGGGGACAGCTCGATGAAGCCGCCCGCGACGGGCAGTTCGGGGTGGCGGCGCCCCAGTTCGCGCACGAAGTCGCGGAACGCCTCGGCTCCGGCGTCGTCCCGGGTGCCGTGACCGGCGATGAGCAGGGCGGGCGGCGGCGGGGTGGTCACTGGTTCTCCTCGGCGTGGATCGGGTGGTACAGCAGGGCGTTGAGCGCGGCGGCGGCGACCGCCGAACCGCCCTTCTCGGACACGTTGCTGACGGCGGGCAGCCCGCTGTCGCGCAACGCGGCCTTGGACTCGGCCGCGCCGACGAAACCGACGGGCAGACCGATGACGAGCGCGGGGGAGGCGTCCAGGGTGAGCAGCTCCTCCAGGGCGGTCGGCGCACAGCCGATCACCCACAGCGCGCCGGGGCCGACCTGCTCGTAGGCCAGCCGGACGGCGTGCGCGGAACGGGTCAGTCCCGGCCCGGCCACGGCGTCCTTCAACCGGCAGACGGTCTCGCGCCGGGTGATCCCGGCGGCCACCATCTCCACGTCCACGACGACGGGCGCCCCGGCGTGCAGCGCGGCATGGGCGCCCGCGAGCTCCTCCTCGGCCATGACCAGGTCGCTCGCGTACTCCAGGTCGGCGGCGGAGTGGATGACCCGCTCCACCACCGCCCGGGTCAGCGGCGGGAAGTGCGAGGTGTCCAGGCGGGCGCGCAGCCGCCGGAAGGACTCCCGCTCGATGGGGTGGACGACGCGGTTCACTTCGACGCCTCCTGCCAGCGGTAGCCGCGCGGGGTCACCATGCGGCCCGCTATCCGCCGGGTGGCCGTGTTGCCCACCGTCACGACCGTCATCATGTCGACGGTCGCCGGGTCGAGTTCCGCCAGCACCGTCACCCGGCTGGACTCGTCCGGCCGCGACGCGTTGCGGACGACGCCGACCGGGGTCGTCGGCTCCCGGTGCTCGGCGAGGATCCGCAGGGCCGTCGGCAGCTGCCAGTCACGGCCCCGGGAGCGCGGGTTGTAGAAGGTCACCACGATGTCCGCCTCCGCCGCCGCCCGCACCCGGCGCTCGATGACCTCCCAGGGCGTGTGCAGGTCGGAGAGGCTGATGGAGACGTGGTCGTGGCCCAGCGGAGCGCCCAGGACCGCCGACGCCGCCAGCGCCGCCGTCACCCCCGGCACCCCCACCACGTCGATGTCGTCGGAGGCCTCCGCGAGCGCCGGTGACGCCATCGCGTACACGCCCGCGTCGCCGCTGCCGATCAGCGCCACGGCGTGCCCGCGCCGCGCCTCGGCCACGGCCGTGCGGGCCCGCTCCTCCTCGGCGCCGAGGCCCGACTCGATGACCCGGGTGCCCGGCCGCAGCAGATCACGGATCTGGTCCACGTACTGGTCCAGCCCCACCAGCACCGACGCCCGCCGCAGTTCCGCCCGCGCACGCGGGGTCAGCAGGTCCCGCGCCCCCGGTCCCAGCCCGACCACCGCGAGCCGCCCGCGCCCCGGCCGCCGTACCACCGCGCAGGTCGCCATCGCGGGCCGCGCGCCCGACTTCCGCTTCGGCACCAGGAGTTCACCGCCGCGCACCAGCGCCGCGGCCTCCGCGACCGACGGGGTGCCGACCGCGGCGAGCGGCGCGTCCGACGGGTTGGGCACGTCCACCTGGGACAGCTCCTCGGCGGAGTAGGTGACCACCGGCACCCCCAGCCGCTCGGCCGCCCCGACGATGCCGGGCTCCTTCGCCTTCGCGTGCACGGTGGCCAGCTCGGCGACGCTGCGCGGGGACAGCCCCGCGTCCCACAGCGCCTCCTCGACCAGCTCGAGGACCTCCGCGACCGGGGCGCCCTTGGAGGCACCCACCCCGACCACCAGGGACGGCGGGCGCAGCAGCACCTCACGCTCACCGGGCGCCACGGCACGGTCGGTGACCCGCACGGTGTACGCCCCCTGCTCCGGCGCGGTGAACGGCAGCGCGGGCAGCGGCCACGCCACCTCGGCGTCCAGCGCGACCGGCTCACCGTCCAGCAGCGCCCGCGTCACCCCGGCGACATCGCCCTCCACCGGGAACCCGAGCGTGTCCAGACCCGGCAGCCCCACCGCGTCCGTCGCGGTCGTCACCACCGGCTCCGCGCCCAGCAACGCGCCCACCTCGCGGGCGAGTTCATTGGCGCCGCCGCCGTGCCCGCCGACCAGCGACACGGCGAACCGCCCGGCCTCGTCGACACACACCACCCCGGGGTCGGTCCGCTTGTCGTCGAGCAGCGGGGCGAGCAGCCGTACCACCGCCCCCGTCGCCAGGAAGCACACCAGCTGCTCGCACTCCGCGAACGCGGCCCGCAGGGCACCCGGCACGGGACCGTCGTACACACGCGTCCGGTCCGGCCAGGCCGCGGCCAGCCGGTCCCGCGCCGCCGCCCCCGCCGCGGTGGCGGAAATGAGGCCGATCACTGGTCAACTCCTTCAGCACAGGCGTGGGGCCGCTCGCCCCACAGCAGGAAAACGGGATTGGCCGCCGCGAGCCGGGTCACGTCCCCCGGCAGCGGCGCCAGCCGTGACGACTGCAACAGCACCCCGTCACAGCCGAACCCGGCGTTCGTCAGGGCCGCCCGCGCAGCGGGCACCCGGTCGAGCGCCGCCATCGCGACCACCACCGTGCGCCGGGCGCGCCGCGCGCACGCCGTGACGATCGCGGGCAGCTCACGCCCCCCACCGCCGATGAACACGGCGTCCGGGTCGTCGAGATCGGACAGCACCGTCGGCGCCGCCCCGTGCACCACCCGTACGTCGACACCGTGCGCGGCGGCGTTGGCGCGGACCCGCCCGGCCCCGTCCGCGGTCTTCTCCACGGCGGTCACGGCGGCGCCCAGCCGCGCGCACTCCACGGCCACCGAACCGGAACCCGCGCCGACGTCCCAGACGTGGTCACCGAGGCGCGGCCCGAGCCGGGCCAGGGCCAGCGCCCGCACCTCGAACTTGGTGATCATCGAGTCCCGGTGCGCGAACGCCTCCTCGGCCAGGGCCCACCCGCCGGGCGCCCGCTCCGGCCCCGCGAGCGTGCGCACCGGCCCGAGCGCCCGCGCCTCGTCCAGACAGAGGACGACACTCACCGCCGTACCCCAGTCCCGCGCGGCGGCCTCGGCGGGCGTCACCCGCTCCACCCGCTCCCGCGCCGGATCCCCCAGCGCGGTCGCGACGACCAGCACCCGGTCGTGGTGCAGCAGCGCCGCCCCCAACTCCGCCGGACCGCTGCCGGGGCCGGTCAGCACCGCCACCTTCGGCCGCGCCCGGCACACGTGCACCGCCGTCCGCAGCTCCCGCCCGTGCGCGCTGACCACGACGGCGTCGTCCCACGGCAGCCCGACCCGCGCGAACGCGGCGGCCACGGACGACACTCCGGCCCGCACGTCCAGCCGCTCCGGCCCGAACCGCTCGGCCAGCGCCCGCACGATCCCGAAGAACCCCGGGTCCCCGGACGCCAGCACCACCACCGGCCGCTTCTTGGCGACGTACTCCCCGATGGCGTCCAACGCGGGCGCCAGCGGCCCGAGCACGATCCGCTCGGCGCCCTCCGGCAGCCGTACGGCGTCCAGGTGCCGCCGCCCGCCGACGACGAGGTCAGCCACCAGCGCGTCGGGGGCAGGCGCCCCCGTCCCCGTACCGACGACCGTGATCACGTCTGCGTCCCCCGCGCCGAGCGCAGCGCCCTGCGGGCCTCCGGGTCGGCCTTGCGGTACCCGTGGAAGTGGCCGGGGTGGTACAGGTGCGAGCGGGTGCCGTGCGCGTCGAGCGCCGGGCCGACCAGGAACAGCGTGTGCTTCCAGAGCTTGTGCTCCTTGACCGTCTCCTCCAGCGTGCCGATGGTGCACCGCACCAGCAGCTCCTCCGGCCAGGTCGCCTGATACGCGACCACGACCGGCGTCGAGGTCGGGTAACCGCCCTCCAGCAGCTCCCGCACCAACTGCCCACTGCGCGCCGCCGACAGGAAGACGGCCATGGTGGTGCCGTGCCGGGCGAACTCCCGCACCTCCTCACCGGGCGGCATCGGCGTCTTGCCGCCGCCCAGCCGGGTCAGTACGACCGACTGCGCCACCTCGGGAATCGTCAGCTCCCGCCGCGCCAGCGCCGCGACCGCGGAGAACGCCGAGACACCCGGCACCACCTCGGTCGCGATCCCGATCGCCGCACACCGGTCGAGCTGCTCCTGCGTACCGCCCCACAGCGCCGGGTCACCGGAGTGGATACGCGCCACCCGCAGCCCCGCCACGTGCGCCCGCTCGTACACCGCGACCACGTCCTCCAGCGACATGGCCGCCGAGTCCAGGATCTCGGCCCCCGCACGGGCGTGCTCCAGGACCTCCGCCTGCACCAGGCTCGCCGCCCAGATCACGACATCGGCCTCGGCGATCGCACGCGCGGCCCGGAACGTCAGCAGATCGGCGGCGCCGGGACCGGCACCGACGAAGGTCACCTTGCCGGTGGGGGCATCGGCCATGGGATTCGGGTCCTCTCCTGCAGGTCTTCTATAAGTGCTACGAGTACTGCGGTTGGTGATGTAAGTGCTACGAGAACCGCGGCGGGTGATGTCGAAGGCGCGGGCGCCCCCGCTCATCGGATAGCAAGGGCGGATGGCGGTCTTCGTCGCGCTCGGCGCGTTCCTGATGACGCTGGCGGGCGGCTGGACGGCACAACGCGTGACGGACCGCCGCCACCTGGTGCTGGGCCTGGCCGGTGGCCTGATGCTGGGCGTGGTCGGCCTGGACCTGCTGCCGGAGGCCCTGGAGGCGGCGGGCGACGAGGTGCACGGCGTCCCCGCGGCCCTGCTGTTCTTCGTCGCCGGATTCCTCCTCGCCCACCTGGTGGAACGCCTGCTCGCCGCCCGACAGGCAGCGCACGGCGCCGAGGAGAACGACGTCCGCACCCCCGAGGTGGGCCTGACGGCCGCGGCGGCGATGGTCGGTCACAGCGCGATGGACGGCGTGGCGATCGGCGCCGCCTTCCAGATCGGCGGCGGCATGGGAACGGCGGTCGCCCTCGCGGTCATCGCGCACGACTTCGCCGACGGCTTCAACACGTACACGATCACCAGCCTGTACGGGAACGCCCGCCGCAGGGCGCTGGCCATGCTGTTCGCGGACGCGGTGGCCCCCGTGCTGGGCGCGGCGTCCACGACGCTCGTCACGATTCCCGAACCCCTGCTCGGCTGCTACCTGGGCCTGTTCGGCGGCGCACTGCTCTACCTGGCGGCGGCGGAGATCCTCCCGGAGGCCCACCACGAACACCCGGCCCGCCCCACACTGCTGTGCACGGTGGCCGGGGTGCTGTTCATCTGGCTGGTGGTGGGCGTCGCGGAGTGAGGGGGCACGGGAACTCACAGCTTCCCGCCCCGCCCGCCCGCACGCCGCGCGGGCGCGATGAGCGTCGACAGATACGGCAGCGCGGCCCCGTCCAACTCGGCGGCGGGCCGGATCGACTCCTCCGGCAGCCCGAGCGCGGACCCCCACACGGCACCGTCGAGCCGTCCGCTGTCCCGCAACGCCTCCGCCACCTCGGCTGCCTGCCGCCCGAACTTGTAGGCGACGACGGTCCCGGGCCCGTTGAGTGCGTCCTTCAGCACGGCGGACCCCGCGGTCACGGGCACGAGCGTCAACGGCTCGGTCCCCTCGGTGAGCACGGCCCCGGACCGGGCGGCGAGATCCTGCATGGCGGTGATCCCGGGCACGGTCTCGACGACCAGACCCGGCACGGCGCCCGCGACGGTCTGCGCGAGATAGGTGAAGGTGGAGTACACGTTCGGATCACCGATGGTCGCGAAGGCGACGCGGGCGTGCTCGCGCAGCAGCCCCGTCACCCGCTCCCCGGCCGCGTCCCAGGCGGCCTCGCGCCGCGCCCGGTCGGTCCGCTCGTTCAGCGCGAACACCACCCGGACGACCTTCTCCTGCGGCACGTAGTGCACCACGGTCGCCTCGGCCCGCCCGCGCTCGCCCGTGTCCATCACGGGTACGACGACGACGTCCGCGGCGCGCAACGCGTTGACGCCCTTGACGGTCACCAACTCCGGGTCACCGGGCCCCACCCCGACACCGACCAACGTGCTGCTGCTCATGACGTCCGGCACCTCTCCACGAACCTACGGGCCACACCGGGCGCCGACGCCCAGTGCGTGTGCAGATAACTCGCGTGCACCCCGCGCTGTACGAACCCCTCGACACGAGGCCGCGCCCCGCGCACGCCCCACGCGGGCGCGTCCCCCGCTCCCGGCTCGACGACGGTCCGGTGGAACTCGTGCCCCCGCATCCGCGCCCCCGCCCCGACCAGCACGCTGTCACTCACGGCGACGGCGTCCCGGTACCCGAGACTGAGCCGCTCCGACATCCGCGCGTCGGCGTCCAGCACCCCGCACATCGGCTGTCCGTCCAGCTCCCGGCAGAGGTACAGCAGCCCGGCACACTCGGCGGCGACGGGCGCCCCGGCCAGCGCGAGTTCCCGCACGGCCTTGCGCAGCTTCTCGTTGGCGGACAGCTCGGCGGCGTACACCTCCGGGAACCCGCCCCCGATGACCACCCCCCTCGTCCCCTCCGGCAGTTCCTCATCCCGCAGCGGATCGAAGACGACGACCTCGGCCCCGGCCGCGGCGAGCAGTTCGGCGTGCTCGGCGTAGGAGAAGGTGAAGGCGGGCCCACCGGCGATGGCGACGACCGGCTGACGCGGGTCGCCGCTGTCCGCCCGTCCGGCGTTCGAGGACGAGGCCCTTCCGGGGTCGAAGGGGGAGGCCGGGGGCACCGCCCCCGGGGTCGGGACGGGAAGGGGCGGCGGGGGCGAAGAAGCCAGGGCATCAGCAGGACCCCAGGCCGCACCCGGCAGATCCCCCGCACTCCGCGCCAGCCGGACCAACCCCTCAAGATCACACCCCGCGGCAACCTGCGCCCCCATCGCCGCCACCGCCGCCACCGCGGCCCCCCGCCGCTCGGCCACCGGCACCAACCCCAGATGCCGCGACGGCGTATCCACCTGCGCCACCCGCCGCAACACCCCCAGCACCGGCACCCCCACCGACTCCAACGCCTCCCGCAACACCCCCTCGTGCCGATCGGACCCGACCTTGTTGAGGATCACGCCCCCGACCCGGACCCCCGGATCCCACGACACGAACCCGTGCACCAGCGCCGCCACCGACCGCGCCTGCGCCGACGCGTCCACCACCAGCACCACCGGCGCCCGAAGCAACTTCGCGACCTGCGCGGTGGACGCCAGTTCGCCCTCCCCTGAGGCCCCGTCGTACAGCCCCATCACTCCCTCGACCACGGCGATGTCACACCCCCGCGCCCCGTGCGCGAACAGCGGAGCCACCAGCTGTGGCCCACACAGGTACGCGTCGAGGTTCCGCCCCACCCGCCCACTGGCGAGCGCGTGGTACCCGGGGTCGATGTAGTCCGGCCCGACCTTGTGCGGCGACACGGCGAGTCCCCGCGCGGCGAGCGCGGCCATCAACCCGGTGGCGACGGTGGTCTTGCCACTGCCCGACGACGGCGCGGCGACGACCAGCCGAGGGACGGCACAGGTCACCACTCGATGCCCCTCTGCCCCTTCTGCCCGACGTCCATGGGGTGCTTGACCTTGGACATGTCGGTCACGAGATCCGCGAACCCGACGAGCTTCTCGGGCGCGTTCCGCCCGGTGATGACGACATGCTGGGTCCCGGGCCGCTCCCGCAGCACGGAGATCACCTCATCGGTGTCGACCCACCCCCAGTGCATCGGATAGGCGAACTCATCCAGCACGTACAGCTTGTACGTCTCGCTCGCGAGGTCCCGCTTGACCTGCTCCCAGCCCTCCCGGGCCTTCTCCTCGTTGTCCATCTGGGAGTCCCGCTGCACCCAGGACCACCCCTCGCCCATCTTGTGCCAGTCGACGGACCCGCCCTCCCCGGACGCCCCCAGCACCCGCAGCGCGTTCTCCTCGCCGACCTTCCACTTGGCCGACTTCACGAACTGGAACACCCCGATCGGCCACCCCTGGTTCCAGGCCCGCAGCGCCAGCCCGAAGGCGGCCGTGGACTTGCCCTTCCCCACTCCCGTGTGCACGACGACCAGCGGCCGGTTGCGCCGCTGACGAGTCGTCAGTCCATCGTCCGGTACGACACTCGGCTGTCCCTGCGGCACTACGCGGCCCTCCTCGACGTCACGTCCTTCACCAACCCGGCGATCGCGTCCGCCCGCAACTCGTCCAGCGTCACGGCGGTCCCGCCCAGCTCACCCGCGAGCTGCCCGGCCAGCCCCAGCCGCACGGGCCCCGACTCACAGTCGACGACCACGGAGGCGACCCCGTCGGCCGCGAACAGCCGGGCCGCCCTGGACGCCAGCGCGACGGGCTCGGGCCCACCGGTCGCCCGCCCGTCGGTCACCACGACGACCAGCGCCCGCCGCGCGGGATCCCGCAGCCGCTCCACCCGCAGCACGTCACGCGCCTTGAGCAGCCCGGCCGCGAGCGGCGTCCGCCCACCGGTCGGCAACGACTCCAGGCGTACGGCGGCGGCGTCCACGGACGACGTGGGCGGCAGCGCGACATCGGCGGCCGACCCCCGGAAGGTCACCAGCCCCACCTTGTCCCGCCGCTGATAGGCGTCGAGCAGCAGCGACAGCACGGCACCCTTCACGGCACCCATCCGCTGCCGGGCGGCCATGGACCCCGACGCGTCGACCACGAACAGCACGAGGTTCCCCTCGCGCCCCTCCCTGACCGCCTGCCGCAGATCGTCCCGCCGCACGACGAGCCCCGTCCCGGACCGCCCCCGCGCCCGCTGGTGCGGGGCCGCCGCCCGCACGGTCGCCGCCAGATGCAGCTTGGTCAACGCGCCCTGGGGACGCCGAGCCCCGGTCGTCCGCCCCTGCTCGGTCCGCGCCCGCGAACGCCGCCCGGCGGCCCCCTCGCCGATCCCGGGCACGCTCAGCACCTTGGTCCGGAACGGTTCGGAGGCCCGTACGGGGGACTGCTCGGCACCCCCGGCGGGCTGCCCGCCCTCCCCGGCCTCGGGCCGCGCGGCGGTGTCCCCGTCCTGCTGCGGCCCGGAGTCGGGGGAGGGCTGCCCGCCGCCCCCGCCCCCCGGCCCGTCGGGGTCGGGATCGTCGTCGGGCGACTCGCCGGAGAACTCCTCCAGCGTCTGGTCGAGCTTGTCCTCGTCGAGCCCCGGGGCGTCGAAGGGGTTCCGCCGCCGCCGGTGAGGCAGGGCCAGCAGCGCGGCCTGCCGCACGTCCTCCGCGAGCACCTCCGTCCGCCCGGCCCACGCCGCCAACGCGGTAGCGGTCCGCGCCATCACGATGTCGGCCCGCATCCCGTCCACCTCGAAGGCCGCGCAGGTCGCCGAGATCTGCCGCAGCGCCCCGTCGCCCAGCCGCACCGACGGCACCAACTCCCGCGCCGCCACGATCCGCCGCCGTACGGCGGTCTCCTCGTCCGCCCACCGCACCGCGAACCCCGCCGGATCATCGTCGTAGGCGAGCCTCCGCCGCACGACCTCCACCCGCTGCTCGGGCTCCCGCGAGGCCGCGACCTCGACGGTCAGCCCGAACCGGTCGAGGAGCTGCGGTCGCAGCTCGCCCTCCTCCGGGTTCATGGTCCCGACGAGCAGGAACCGCGCGGCGTGCCGGACGGAGACACCTTCGCGCTCGACGTACGAGGCACCCATCGCGGCGGCGTCCAGCAGCAGGTCCACGAGGTGGTCGTGGAGCAGGTTGACCTCGTCGACGTACAGAATCCCTCGGTGGGCGTCGGCGAGCAGCCCCGGCTCGAAGGCCTTCACGCCCTCCGCGAGCGCCCGCTCGATGTCCAGCGCGCCCACGAGCCGGTCCTCGGACGCCCCGACGGGCAGTTCGACCATGCGGGCCGGGCGCGAGGCACCCGGCTTCGTGTCGTGCGGTCCGTCCGGGCACGAGGGATCGGGCGCCGACGGATCGCACGAGAACCGGCACCCCGGCACGACGGACACCTCGGGCAGCAGCGCCGACAGCGCCCGAACGGCGGTCGACTTCGCGGTGCCCTTCTCGCCGCGCACCAGTACGCCACCGACCTGCGGGGACACGGCGTTCAGCAGGAGGGCCAGCCGTAGGTCGTCCTGACCGACGACGGCCGAGAACGGAAAGGGGGTGCTCACTTGTCGTCGCCCTCCAAGTCGCCTTCCAGCTCCAGATAGGTGGCCCGCAGCCGCTCCAGCGTGTCCGCGTCCGGCTCGGCCCACAGCCCCCGCTCCGCCGCCTCCAACAGGCGCTCGGTGATGCCGCGCAGCGCCCACGGGTTCGACTGCTTCATGAAGTCCCGGTTCTCCGGGTCGAAGACGTACTCGGCCGAGAGCTTCTCGTACATCCAGTCGTCGACCACGCCCGCCGTCGCGTCGTAGCCGAAGAGGTAGTCCACGGTCGCCGCCATCTCGAAGGCACCCTTGTAGCCGTGCCGCCGCATCGCCGCCATCCAGCGCGGGTTGACCACCCGGGCCCGGAACACCCGGTGCGTCTCCTCGCCCAGGGTCCTTGTCCTCACCTGGTCCGGAGTGGCCGAATCACCGACGTACGCCTCGGGGTTGGCGCCCGTCAGGTGCCGCACCATGGCGACCATGCCGCCGTGGTACTGGAAGTAGTCGTCGGCGTCGACGAGATCGTGTTCGCGCGTGTCGACGTTCTTCGCCGCCACCGCGATCCGCTTGAACGCCGTCTCCATGTCCCCCCGGGCCGCCCGCCCGTCCAGCCCCCGCCCGTACGCGTAACCGCCCCACACGGCGTACACCTCGGCGAGATCCGCGTCCGACCGCCAGTTCCGCGCGTCGATCAGCGGCAGCAGCCCGGCCCCGTAGGCCCCCGGCTTGGACCCGAAGATCCGGGCCGTGGCCCGGCGCCGGTCACCGTGCTCGGCGGCGTCCTCGTCCACGTGCGCCCGTACGAAGTTGGCGTCGGCGGGCTCGTCCAGCTCCGCCACCGTCCGTACCGCGTCGTCGATCAGCCCGACGACGTGCGGGAACGCGTCCCGGAAGAAGCCGGAGATGCGGACCGTGACGTCGATGCGAGGCCGCCCCAGCTCCGCCAGCGGCACGACCTCGAAGCCCGTCACCCGCCTCGACGCGTCGTCCCACACCGGACGGCACCCGAGGAGCGCCAGGATCTCGGCGATGTCGTCCCCCTGCGTGCGCATCGCGGACGTCCCCCACACCGTCAGCCCGACCGACTGCGGATACGCGCCGGTGTCGGTCAGATACCGCTGCACCAGCGAGTCCGCGAGCGACTGCCCGACCTCCCAGCTCAGCCGGGACGGGATCGCCTTGGGGTCGACGGAGTAGAAGTTGCGGCCGGTCGGCAGGACGTTGACCAGACCGCGCGTCGGGGACCCGGACGGCCCCGCCGGGACATAGCCGCCGTCCAGCGCCCGCAGGATGTGCCCGATCTCGTCCGTCGTACGGGCGAGCCGCGGCACGACCTCCCGGCAGGCGAACTCCAGCACCGCCACCGCGTCGGGCAGCCCGGTACCCAGGACCTCACGCACCAGCGCGGGCACCGCCGCGGCGTCCCAGTCCCGCGCCTCCATGCCCTCCGCGGCCCGCCTGCACAACTGCTCCAGCAGGTCGATCGCGTCGGCGGCGGACCGCGCCGGGCCGTCCACCAGGTCCGTCAGCTCCACCGGCACCTTCAGCGGCGCCCCGGGCTCGGCCAGCAGCTCCTTCTCCACCAGCCCGAAGTGCGCGGCCAGCGCGGCCCGCAGCCCGGGCAGCGCGTTCGCCTGACCGCCCCACACCTGCGAGGCCCGCAACACCGCCAGGACCAGGTTGACGCGCGGCTCACCGACCGGGCCGCCGCCCAGCACATGCAGGCCGTCCCTGATCTGCACGTCCTTGATCTCGCACAGATAGCCGTCGATGTGCATGACGAACTCGTCGAACTCGGCGTCGTCCGGCTGCTCGTCCACATGCAGGTCGTGGTGCAGCTCGGCCGCCTTCACCAGCGTCCAGATCTGCGCCCGCACGGCCGGTGCCTTCGTCGGGTCCAGGTCGGAGACGAGGGCGTACTCGTCGAGCAGCTGCTCCAGCTTCGCCAGGTCCCCGTACGTGTCCGCACGGGCCATCGGCGGCACCAGATGGTCGACCACCGTGGCGTGCCCGCGCCGCTTGGCCTGGGTGCCCTCGCCGGGGTCGTTGACGATGAACGGGTAGATCAGGGGCAGGTCCCCGAGCACCGCGTCCGGGGCGCAACCGGCGCCGAGGCCCAGGCCCTTGCCCGGCAGCCACTCCATCGTGCCGTGCTTGCCCATGTGCACGATCGCGTCGGCGCCGAAGCTGTTCTCCAGCCAGCGGTAGGCCGCCAGGTAGTGGTGGGAGGGCGGCATGTCGGGGTCGTGGTAGATCGCGATCGGGTTCTCGCCGAAGCCGCGCGGCGGCTGGATCATCACCACGGCGTTCCCGAACCGCAGCGACGCCAGCACGATGTCGTCGCCGTCGACGTACAGCGACCCCGGTGGCTCGCCCCACGCCTCGGTCATCGCGTCCCGCAGCTCGGGGTCCAGCTGGGCGAACCACGCCTGGTAGTCCGCCAGCGGCACCCGTGCCGGAGCCGCCGCCAACTGGTCCTCCGTCAGCCACTCCACGTCGTGGCCACCGGCCTCGATCAGCCGGTGGATCAGCTCGTCGCCGCCCTCCGGGTGACCGTCGACGCCGTACCCGGCGTCCCGCAGCGCGTTCAGTACCCGTACCGCCGAGGCGGGGGTGTCCAGGCCCACCGCGTTGCCGACGCGGGAGTGCTTGGTCGGGTAGGCGGTGAAGACGAGCGCGACCTTCTTCTCCGCGTTCGGCTTGTGGCGCAGCCGCGCGTGGCGTACGGCGATGCCCGCCACCCGCGCCGCCCGCTCCGGGTCGGCCACGTACACCGGCACGTCGTCCGGCCCCTGCTCCTTGAAGGAGAACGGGACCGTGACGAGCCGTCCGTCGAACTCCGGGATCGCGACCTGCATCGCCGCGTCCATGGGGGACAGCGCGGCGTCGGACCCGGCCCAGGCGGCCCTGGACGACGTGAGGCACAGCCCTTGCAGCACCGGCACGTTGAGGTCGGCCAGCGCCCCGATGTCCCACGCCTCCTCGTCGCCGCCCGCCGACGCCTGCGAGGCGTGGGTGCCGCCCGCGGCCAGGACGGTGGCGACCAGGGCGTCCGCCCGGCCCAGCAGCTCGTACAGCCCGGCGTCCGCGCCGCGCAGCGAACCGCAGTACACCGGCAGGGCGTTGGCACCGTGCGCCTCGATCGCGTCGCACAGGGTGTCCACGAAGGCGGTGTTGCCGCTGAGTTCATGGGCGCGGTAGAAGAGCACGCCGACGGTGGGACGGCCGTCCAGGAACGCCCGCTCCCCGTGGACGCCGTACTCCGGCATCCGCCGCGGCTCCTCGAACCCCTCACCCGTCAGCAGCACGGTGTCCGAGAGGAACCGCGCCAGCTCGGTGAGGTTCCCCGGCCCGCCCTCGACCAGATAGCGCAGCGCCTCCGCGACCACCCCCGCCGGGACCGACGACTCGGCCATCAGCTCGGCGTCGGGCACGCTCTCCCCGCCCAGCAGCACGGTCGGCACCCCGGACGCCTTCAGCGCGGCGAGCCCGTCCTCCCAGGCCCGCTTGCCGCCCAGCAGCCGTACGACGGCGACGTCCGCGCCGTCGAGCAGCGCGGGCAGCTCGGTGGCGACGTCGACGCGGGACGGGTTGCCGATCCGGTACGAGGCGCCGGAGGCGGCCCGGGCCGCCAGCAGATCGGTGTCGGCGGTCGACAACAACAACACTGTGCTCATGCGGGCGCTCCCGGTGGAATGAAGGGCAGTCCTTGCGGTGTGCCGGACTCGATGAGCCGCCACAGCGCGTCCGTGTCCGCGTGCTGTTCGATCAGGTCGCCGAGCCGGTCGAGCTGCTCCTCGCGCAGCGCGGCGAACGAGGTGTCGGGGGACGGTACGAAGCGGCGGCCCGCGGCGGCGGCCACCTCGCGCAGGAAGGCCCGCCGGAAGCCGTCCGACTCCAGTGAGCCGTGCCAGTGGGTGCCCCAGGTGTGGCCGACCCGGCAGCCGTCCAGGCGGTGTCCCTCGTCATCGCAGATGAACGCTTCCCCGCCCTCGACGGACGCGACCCCGTGGTGGATCTCGTAGCCCTCGACCCGTTCGCCGAGGGCCTCGCCGACCGGCCGGGTGAGGGTCTTCTCGCGGGCGAACCGCACCCGCACCGGCAGCACTCCGAGCCCGGTCACGGGCCCCCTGCGGCTCTCCACCTCGTCGTCGATGTGCTCGCCGAGGACCTGGAAGCCGCCGCAGATGCCCAGCACGGGCCGTCCCTCGGCCGCCCTGCGCACGAGCGCCTCGGCCAGCCCCCGCTCCCGCAACCACTCCAGGGCGCGGACCGTGCCCCGCGTCCCCGGTACGACGACCAGGTCCGCGTCGGCCAGCTCCTCCGGCCGGTCCACGAACCGCACCACGACGCCGGGTTCGGCGGCCAGCGCGTCGACGTCCGTGAAGTTGGACATCAGCGGGACCGCGCAGACGGCGACCCGCAGCACGTCCTCGCCGACGGGCGGGGCGACGTTCGACTCGCGCACGGTCCCGCGCAGGGAGACCCGCAGTCCGTCCTCCTCGTCGATGCCGAGCCCGTGCCGGTACGGCAGCACACCGTACGTCCGCCGCCCGGTGAGGCGGTGCAGCATGTCGAGGCCGGGCTCAAGGAGGGAGACATCGCCCCGGAACTTGTTGACGAGGAACCCGGCCACCCACTCCTGGTCCTCCCGCGACAGCAGCGCCACGGTCCCGAAGAAGGAGGCGAAGACCCCGCCCCGGTCGATGTCCCCGACCACCAGCACGGGCAGCCGGGCGTTGCGGGCGATGCCCATGTTCACGATGTCGGTGCGGCGCAGGTTGATCTCGGCGGGACTGCCCGCCCCTTCACAGATCACCGCGTCATACGTGCCCCGCAACTCGGCCAGACAGTCCAGGACCGTGCCGAGGAGCCGCTGTTGCCGCCCCCCGTGATAGCCGCGCGCGCTCAACTCGCCCACGGGCTTGCCCAGCAGCACCACCTGACTGCTCTGCTCGCCGCCCGGCTTGAGCAGTACGGGGTTCATCAGCGCGGTCGGCTCCACGCGGCACGCCTGCGCCTGCATGGCCTGCGCCCGCCCGATCTCGGCGCCCTCCCGGGTCACGAACGAGTTCAGCGACATGTTCTGCGCCTTGAACGGCGCCACCTTCACGCCCTGCCGCACCAGCCACCGGCAGATCCCGGCCGTGACGACGCTCTTCCCGGCGTCGGAGGTGGTGCCCGCGACGAGGAGTCCCCCACCGGTCATGTCGTACGCCCCCTCTTCCTCCCGACGAGGACCCGCCCCGCCGCGCACACGGCCAGCGCGAGCACACCCACGCGCCGCGACAGCCGTACCGCCCGTTCGATGTCGGCGACGGCCACGGAACGGCCGCCGTCGTTGAGGACCGGCCGGTGCTCGACCCGTCCGCCGTACGACAGCGTCCCGCCCAGCCGCACCCCCAGCGCACCGGCGAACGACGCCTCCACGGGCCCGGCGTTGGGGCTCGGGTGCTGGGCGGCATCGGCCCGCCAGGCCCGCACGGCGCCCCGCCGGTCCGGTCCCGCCACGGCGGCGAGTACGGCGGTCAGGCGCGCGCCCGGCCATCCGGCGAGGTCGTCGAGGCGGGCGGAGGCCCAGCCGTAGCGGCGGTGGACGGGGGACTTGTGGCCGACCATCGCGTCCAGGGTGTTCACGGCCCGGAAGCCGAGCAGCCCCGGCACCCCGGCGACGGCACCCCACACCAGGGCGCCCACGACCGCGTCGGAGGTGTTCTCGGCCACCGACTCCACGACCGCCCGCGCGATCCCGTCCGCGTCCAGCGCCTGCGGGTCCCGCCCGCACAGGTGCGGCAGCCGGGCCCGCGCGCCCTCGACGTCCCCGGCCTCCAGGGCGCGCCCGATGGCGCGGGCCTCCCGGCCGAGCGAAGTGCCGCCGACGACCGCCCAGGTGGCGACGCCGGTCAGCGCGACGGAGGCGGCGGCGGAGGACCGTACGGAGCGGGACGCCACGGCGCCCAGGGTGACGGCGCCACCGGCGCACACCGCGGTGTGCAGGGCGCCCCAGCCGCGGTGGTCGCGCCACAGCACCCGTTCCACGGCGGTCGCGGCGCGCCCGAACGCGGCCACCGGATGGCCGCGGCGAGGATCGCCGAGGAGGAGGTCACCCAGGAGGCCGACGGTGGCGCCGTACGCGAAGACGCGATCGGCACGCATCGGGCTCAGCCGGTCGTGGGGTCAGGGAAGGGGGGAGTTCCGGTCCGGGACCGCAATCGGCAGCCGAGCATCGCGATATGTCCTCACTCAGGGTGTCCACGCCCTGGTTCGACGAGACCGGCGGTGAGAGTTCCTGGCTCCCGGGGGTGTTCTTCCCCGGTCACAGTGGCGGGACCGCGCCGGATTCGCACCGGGCTTCCTCTCCTGCCGCCGTACATGGCCCGGGCAGTCCACCATGCCCGGGAACGGCCGTCAACTTGCCGTTGACCTGCGAGGCTGGAGTGTGTGGAGGCCCACACCGGGGTTTACGCCGCTACCACGCCGCCCTGTTCGGCCGGACCGACCTGCCGTCGCATCGCCTTCAGCGGGCGGATCCGCCCGGTCCGGCTGGTACGGGGGGAAGCGGGCGCCTGGAATGTCCGGTGGGTGAGGGTCCGGGTGGGTGCGAGGAGCGGCACTCGTCTCCGGGCCCTCGACGGTGACCGTCTGCACGGAACCACCGCGTGTGGCCGTCTCGCCTACGACCTCGGCCGCCTGACCGACGGAGGCGCCGCCCCGCTGTGTGCGCCGCTCGGGCCCCGCCCTCCCGGCGTGCGCGCGGCCCCGGCGGTCGCCGCCCCGCGCGTCCCCGAGGAGGCCGACATGGCTCCGCCCCGCGGGACGCTCGTAGGCGTCCCGCGGGGCGGAGGCGGATGCGCGTCGTGGTCAGGCCACGATCAGATAGATCCCGTACGCCACCGCCGCCGCGCAGGCCGCGAAGCAGGCGTACGCGCCGGTCACCGCGACCGCGTCGGACCCGCCGCGCTCGGTGGCGCGCTCGTGGCGGGAGAGGCCGGTGATGCCGAGGGTGAAGAGGGCCACGAGGGCCACGGTGGCCACGAGGCTGACGCCGAAGACGGAGCCGAGGGCCGCCCAGTCGATCTTCATGCTGATGCTTCCTTACGTACCTGGTGCGCTCAGACGACCGTGGTGTCGGACTTGGCGGGGGCCGCCTGCGCGGGGATGGTGGCCGTCAGTTCCTCGGCCGCGGCGACGGTCGGCGGCGGGGTGACGGCGGCGATGGCGGCCGTCACCACTCCGGCCGACTCCTCCGCCGACTCCTGCGATCCGGTCTCGCCGTCCGTGTCGTTGACGTTGGTGTGGTCGACGACCTCACGCCGCGACAGCTTCCAGATGGCGGCGCTGGAGGCGATCAGGAACACGGCGACGAGCGCGGTGCCCCAGTCCCCGAGATCCGTCACGTACTCGGCGACCGCGGCGACCAGCGCGGCGGCGGGCAGCGTCAGCCCCCACGCGACGAACATCCGGGTGGCGGTGGACCAGCGGACCACACCACCCTTGCGGCCGAGACCCGCGCCCATCACCGAACCGGAGACGGAGTGCGTGGTGGAGAGCGAGAAGCCGAGGTGCGAGGAGGCCAGGATGACCGTCGCGGCGCTGGTCTGGGCGGCGAAGCCCTGCTGCGGCTGGAGGTCGGTCAGGCCCTTGCCCATGGTGCGGATGATGCGCCAGCCGCCGAGGTAGGTGCCGAGGGCGATGGCGAGGCCCGCGGAGAGGATGACCCACAGGGGCGGGTCGGAGTCGGGGGCGACGGCGCCACCGGCGACCAGGGCGAGGGTGATGACACCCATCGTCTTCTGGGCGTCGTTGGTGCCGTGCGCGAGGGAGACCAGGCCCGCGGAGGCGATCTGGCCCGCGCGGTAGCCCTTCTCGGCGGACTTGCCACCGGCGGTCTTGTGGCCGAGGCGGTAGGTGAGGCGGGTGGCCAGCAGCGCGGCGATGCCCGCGACCAGCGGGGCGGCGATGGCCGGGATCAGCACCTTGGTGACGAGCACGTCGCCGTGGACGGCGCCGACACCCGCGGAGGCGATGGTGGCGCCGATCAGACCGCCCATCAGGGCGTGCGAGGACGAGGACGGCAGTCCGACGAGCCAGGTCAGCAGGTTCCAGAGGATCGCGCCGACCAGGGCGGCGAAGATGACCTCGGGACGGATGCCGCTTTCGTCGACCAGCCCCTTGGAGATCGTGTTGGCGACCTCCACCGAGAGAAAGGCGCCGACAAGGTTGAGGACGGCGGACATGGCCACCGCGACCTTGGGCTTGAGCGCACCGGTCGAGATGGTGGTGGCCATCGCGTTCGCGGTGTCGTGGAAACCGTTCGTGAAATCGAACGCGAGTGCGGTTACCACCACAATCGCGAGGATCAGCGAGATGCCTTCCATTTACCCAGGCAATCGTTCGAGGTCATTGGCTGGATGAACGTAGGTAACCCAGGTGAACGAAAGGTGAACTGAGAGGGGCTTGAGGGTGTCTGGATCCGGGGAGTGGGGTCCAGGAGACGCGGGCGGGCTTGTGTGGGCTGGCGCGCGTGGCTCAGCGAGCGGCGGGGGAGATTCTCGTCACCCCCGCCCATGAGCCCCCGAACCCCGCCCGCGATCCCCCGACGCCTGCCCCTGTCCGCGCCCCGCACCCCCAACCCCTGTCCGCGCCCCGCACCCCCAACCCCTGTCCGCGACCCCTCGCCCCGCCTGGCAGGATCGCGGCATGGCCGGACACGCACGAGACCAGCGGGACACACACGGCGACGACGCGGAGGCACGCGCCTGGGCGGACCTGGTGACGACCGCCCGCCGCACCGTCGCGGACGGACTGGTCGTCGGCACCTCCGGCAACGTCTCCGTCCGGGTCGGCGACCTCGTCCTGGTCACCCCGTCGGGCGTGCCCTACGACCGGCTCACCCCGGACGACCTCACCGCCGTCGACCTCGACGGACGGCGGGCGCGCGGCACCCTGGTGCCGACCAGCGAACTGCCGATGCACCTCGCCGTGTACCGCACCACCGACGCCCGCGCCGTCGTGCACACCCACGCCGTGCACGCCACCGCCGTCTCGACCCTCGTCCGCGAGCTGCCCCTGATCCACTACATGGCCGGAGCGCTCGGCGGCCCCGTCCGGGTCGCCCCGTACGCCACCTACGGCACCGAGGAACTGGCCGAGAACATGCTGCGCGCCCTCGACGGCCGCTCCGGCTGCCTCCTCCAGAACCACGGCACCCTGACCTACGGCGACACCCTCGACCAGGCCTACGACCGCACCGCCCAGCTGGAGTGGATGTGCCGCCTCTGGCTCACCGCGTCCTCCGTCCCCGGCCGCTCACCGTCCCTGCTGTCGGCCCGGCAGCTGGACGAGGCGGGGGAGCGGCTGAAGGGGTACGGGCAGCGGGCCTGAGCCCGCTCGGCGTCACCCCGTACCGTCCTCCCACTGGCCGCTCACCAGGTCCGCCAGGACACTGGAGCCGTGCGCACTGTCACCGCGACGGCCGCTGCCGTCACCGCCGTGCTAGGGGCCGGGGCCGCCACGGTCGCCGTCGGCCGGTTCGCCAGTGCCGCGGCACTCAGGACGCCACCGGGACGACCGCTGCCCACCGAGCCCCGGCTCACCGTGCACGGCACGGCCGCCGGACAGATCGCGCTCACCCGGGACCTCGCCTCCCTGCGCCCCGGCGTCTACGGACTGGCCGGAAACGGCTCCCACGCGGTCGTCGGCCCCGTCCTGCGCGCCGACTCCCAGCCCGCCGACACCGTCGTACGCCGCCTGGAACGCGTCACCCACGGCACCCTGGCGTCCGGCGACAAGGTGTGGCTCACCCCCAACGTGCACATCGGCAACCCCCGCACCGCCCTCGGCCTGGACCACGCCGACGTCGACGTCCCCGGCGAACTCGGCGCCCTGCCCGCCTGGTTCCTGCCCGGCGCCCGGGACACCTGGGTGATCGCGGTGCACGGCCTCGGCACCACCCGGGAGCACCCCATGAACGTCATGGGCCTGCTGCACCGCCTCCGCTTCCCGGTGCTCTCCCTCGCCTACCGCGGCGACCTCGGCGCCCCCCGCTCGCCGGACGGGCTGCACCACTTCGGCGAGACCGAGTGGCGCGACGTGGACGCCGCCATCCGCTACGCCCTGCGGTACGGCGCCCGGCGCGTCGTGCTGCACGGCTGGTCCACCGGCGCCGCCATGGCGCTGCGCACCGCCACGCACTCCCCGGTCGGCGACCGGGTCTCCGGGCTCGTACTGGACTCCCCGGTCCTCGACTGGGAGTCGACGCTGCGCGCCCTGGCCGCGGCCCACGGGACACCGGGCGTGCTGCTGCCGCTGGCCGTCCGCGCCGCCCAGGGCCGCACCGGACTGCACGGCGACGCCCTCGACGACGCCACCACCGCCGAGCGGATCCGGACGCCGACCCTGATCTTCCACGGCCCCGACGACGTGGTGGCCCCCTGGGCCCACTCCCGTCGCCTCGCGTCCCTGCGTCCCGACCGAGTCGCCCTGCGCACGGTCCGGCACGCCCCCCACGGCGCCATGTGGAACCCCGACCCCTCCGTCTACGAGGAGTCCCTGCGCCGCTTCCTCACCCCGCTGATGTGAGCCGCGTGCCGGGGGCCGCCCCCCGCCCCCGCCCCGCCCCCTCCCCGCCCCCTGCACCCCACCCTCCGTCCACCCGCCCGTAACCATTCCGTTTGGCATCCGCTCAAGGCCGGATCAATGGCTTGATCACCCCTCCCGACCCCATCCGGGACCACGTGCCCTGGCCAGCCCCGTCGCCCCCGCGGGCATTCCGTTTGGGTTTTCGGACCGTCAACCGGAAGACTGCACCCGTGACGTCCCGTATCCCGCGCGACTCCAGGCTTCGACTCGTCCGCCCGCGACCCCTGGCCGCCGCCCCCCGAGCGATGGAACAGCGGCGCCCGCGCCGCCCCGCCCCGCGTCCGCCGGAGGGCACCCCGCCCCCCGCGGAACTGGCCAGAATGGCGCGCTCCGGGCTGGCCGGTGCCGCCCGCGTCGCCCGCTGGGCCGATGGCACGCTGCGCCCCGGCAGGACCGGCGCGACCACCGACGGCAAGGCCACCCTCTCCGACGCGACCGCCGAGCAGGCGGCCCGCGAGCTGGGGCTGACCCCGGGCCAGGTGCGCGCCGACTGGGACACCGCCCGCCTCGCGGGGCTCGTCGAGGTGCACGGCGACAGCGCACGCCCCGGCTGGCGGCTGCGCGCCTGGGACCGCGACGACAGCGCCGTACTGCGTGGCTGGGTCGCCCTCTTCGACGCCTGGTCGCTCGCCCACCCCGAGCCCGAGCAGCAGCCCGCCGCCGTCGCCGAGGTCGTCTCGGCCATGCCCCAACTGCTCTCCTTCCTCCAGCTGTCCGCCGGGCCCGTCCCCGTCGCCCAGCTCCTCGACCTCCTCGAACAGCGCGTCCACGAACTGCGCACCGAACGCTGCGAGATCCCCTACGGCCCGCAGCCGGAACCCCAGCCCCAGCCGCCGCAGACCGACGACACCCCGCTCGCCCCGCTCCTGGACTGGGCCCTGCACGCCCTCGCCGCCGTCGGCGCCCTCACCTACGGCGACGGACAGGCCACCCTCACCCCGCTGGGCAGCTGGGCGGTCTGGGTCAAGCTGGAGCAGATCTGCGTCGCCGCCCAGAGCCCCGCGGGCAACATCGAGGCCTCCGCGGAGGAGATGCTGCGCGGCTGCGCACAGCTCCGCCCCAACGCCGCCCGCGCCGAGTACCGGGCCTGGCTCGCCGCCCGCCCCGTCGGCGGCGCCGTCACCGAACTCCTCGACGCCGCCCGCGGCGAGGACGCCCTGCTGCGCGGCCTCGCCTTCGAGGCGCTGCGGGTCGTCGGCGCCCCCGCCGAGCCCGAGGTGCGCGGCGTCCTGGATGTGCCGACGGTGCGGCCCTACGCCCTGCTGTGGCTCGCCGAGCACGAGGGCGCCGACCCCGAGGACGCCCACGAGGTGCTCACCCGGGAAGAGGCCACCTGGCTGTGGGTCGACACCGCCGCCGCCGTCGCCGACCACGGCGAGGCCCCGCTGCTGGTGCGGCACCTGGAGTCCGCGGTGCAGGCGACCGTCCCCGCGCTGCTCGACGAGGTGCGCGCGGTCGGCCACCCGCGCACCGTGCAGGTCCTGGTCGCGCTCGCCGCCGCCCACCCCGACCCGGCGCTGGCCAAGGCGGTGCGCCGCGCGGCCTTCCAGGTGCACACCGGGGGCAGCTGAAACCGGGCCCGCCCCCGCCGTGGCTCAGGCCGCTATCTCGGGGGCGTAGGTCCCGAAGCTCCAGAGGTTGCCCTCGATGTCGCGGGCCATGTAGTCCCGCGAGCCGTAGTCCTGGTCCGTCGGGGGCATCAGGATCTCCGCGCCGTGGTCCACGGCCCGCTGGTGGTGGGCGTCGACGTCGTCCACGACGACGTACACCCCCGTCGGGCCCGCGCCCTTCATCGCCTCGTCGAAGCGCCCGCCGCGGCCCTTGGAGCCGAGCATCACCACGCCGTTGCCCTGGGCCAGCTCGGCGTGCAGGACCGAGCCGTCCTCGCCCTCGTACACGGACAGCTCCGTGAACCCGAAGGCCTCCGTGAGCTGCCTGATCGCCGCCTTCGCGTCGGCGTACAACAGCGTGGGGCAGATGCTCGGACGCCCGCCGTTCGTGCCTGCCATGCCGATCACTCCCTCGCAAGAGGACTCGCGGAAAGGGCGGCACTCCGCCCATTCCGACCCGCTGTTCAGTCTGGCAGCCACCACTGACAACGCCCGGCGGCTGAGCCGAACGGCCGGACCCGGACCCTCGCACGCAGGTCCGGGGCCCGAACTCCGGGACGCGGAAAAACGGCTTGCGCCGCCCCGTTAGACTGGCCTCATGGCCATTCTCCTCGCGCACTAGACGGCGGGAACGCCCTCAGCCGCCCATCCCGCCCTCCTATTCGCCCAGGAGTCTGTCCGTGATCTCCGCCTCCGGCATCGAGCTGCGCGCCGGTGCCCGCGTCCTCATCGAGTCCGCCACCTTCCGAGTCGCCAAGGGCGACCGCATCGGCCTGGTCGGCCGCAACGGCGCGGGCAAGACCACCCTCACCAAGTGCCTCGCGGGTGAGGGCATCCCCGCCGGGGGCACCATCACCCGCTCCGGCGAGGTCGGCTACCTCCCGCAGGACCCGCGCACCGGCGACCTCGACATGCTCGCCCGCGACCGCATCCTCTCCGCGCGCGGCCTCGACGTACTGATCCGCAAGATGCGCGAGAACGAACAGCGCATCGCCACCGGCAAGGGCACCACCCGCGACAAGGCGATGAAGCAGTACGAGCGCCAGGAGACGGAGTTCCTCACCAAGGGCGGCTACTCCGCCGAGGCCGAGGCCGCCACCATCGCCGCCGCGCTGAACCTGCCCGACCGGGTGCTCGGCCAGCCGCTGCACACCCTCTCCGGCGGTCAGCGCCGCCGTATCGAGCTGGCCCGCATCCTGTTCTCGGACGCGGACACCCTGCTCCTCGACGAGCCCACGAACCACCTCGACGCCGACTCGATCGTCTGGCTGCGTGACTACCTCAAGACCTACCGCGGCGGCTTCATCGTGATCAGTCACGACGTCGACCTGGTGGACACGGTCGTCAACAAGGTGTTCTATCTGGACGCCAACCGCGCCCAGATCGACATCTACAACATGGGCTGGAAGCTCTACCAGCAGCAGCGCGAGGCCGACGAGAAGCGCCGCAAGCGCGAGCGCGCCAACGCCGAGAAGAAGGCCGCCGCCCTGCACTCGCAGGCCGACAAGATGCGCGCCAAGGCCACCAAGACGGTCGCCGCGCAGAACATGGCCCGCCGCGCCGACAAGCTGCTCGCCGGTCTGGACGCGGTCCGCCAGTCCGACAAGGTCGCCAAGCTGCGCTTCCCCGAGCCCGCGCCCTGCGGCAAGACCCCGCTGATGGCGGAGGGGCTGTCGAAGTCGTACGGCTCCCTGGAGATCTTCACCGACGTCGACCTGGCCATCGACAAGGGTTCCCGGGTCGTCATCCTCGGTCTCAACGGCGCGGGCAAGACGACCCTGCTGCGGCTGCTCGCCGGTGTCGAGCAGCCGGACACCGGCATGGTCGTTCCCGGCCACGGCCTCAAGCTGGGCTACTACGCCCAGGAGCACGAGACCCTGGACCCGGACCGCACCGTGCTGGAGAACATGCGCTCCGCCGCCCCCGACATGGACCTCGTGGAGGTCCGCAAGGTGCTCGGCTCGTTCCTGTTCTCCGGTGACGACGTCGACAAGCCCGCAGCGGTCCTCTCCGGCGGCGAGAAGACCCGCCTCGCCCTGGCCACCCTGGTGGTGTCCTCGGCGAACGTCCTGCTGCTCGACGAGCCGACCAACAACCTCGACCCGGCCAGCCGCGAGGAGATCCTCGGCGCGCTGCGCACCTACAAGGGCGCGGTGGTCCTGGTCACGCACGACGAGGGCGCGGTCGAGGCGCTCCAGCCGGAGCGCATCATCCTGCTGCCGGACGGTGTCGAGGACCTGTGGGGCGCGGACTACGCGGATCTCGTCGCCCTGGCTTGATCGAATGAGTGATCCACTGCGTATGGATCATTCGGCCTATCGGTGATCCATCATCTGTGTGAGATCTCCTCGTACCGAGGTGTGTCCTACATCGATTTCGCGGCCGAGTCCCCTGTCAACGGAGAGTCGGCCGCGACGCCTTTCTGACCTGCGCCTTCGCGGAGAGCCTCGTCCATAGACGCGTATCCGACACTCTGGAATCAGGTATTCCGTTTGTGGGGACGCGCTCCCGTCGTCAAAACCCTCTCGCATGGACCTTGCCGAATGGGTGGCCAGGACGGCCCGGAGGGGTGATCATGAGGAGACCAGAGCGCACTTCCCATGAGGAGGCACGGGTGGCCGAGACTCTGAAGAAGGGCAGCCGGGTGACCGGCGCCGCGCGCGACAAGCTCGCGGCAGACCTGAAGAAGAAGTACGACGCCGGTGCGAGCATCCGGGCGTTGGCCGAGGAGACCGGCCGCTCGTATGGCTTTGTGCACCGCATGCTCAGCGAGTCGGGCGTCACGCTCCGAGGGCGTGGCGGGGCGACGCGGGGCAAGAAGGCCGCCTCGGCCTGACCCCCGGGTGGCCCACCGTCTTCGATGGTGACCACCCGGTCGGCCGTCCGATCGGCCGGGTGGTTACTGTGCAGTCACTTACGAGTGCTGTCGTACGGCACTCACGAATGCCTCAGTCACGGCATTCGACGATGACCGCACCCATCGGAGGCGCCCCATGGCTTCGCTCGACTCGGTAATCGATCCGGTACTCGACCAGGACGGCGTACGGCTCACCGTCGACGACGCGATCGCCACGGTGACGCTGACCAACCCGGCCAAGCGCAACGCGCAGAGCCCCGCTCTGTGGCGGGCGCTGACCGAGGCGGGTCGGCTGCTGCCAGGGTCCGTCCGGGTGGTCGTGCTGCGCGCCGAGGGGAAGTCCTTCTCGGCCGGACTCGACCGGCAGGCGTTCACGCCCGAGGGCTTCGACGGCGAGCCGTCGTTCATCGACCTCGCGCGGGGCGACGACGCCACGCTGGACGCGACCATCACCGAGTACCAGGACGCGTTCACCTGGTGGCGGCGCAGCGACATCGTCTCCATCGCCGCCGTACAGGGACATGCCATCGGCGCCGGGTTCCAGCTCGCCCTCGCATGTGATCTCCGCGTCGTCGCCGACGACGTGCAGTTCGCCATGCGCGAGACCAGCCTGGGCCTGGTGCCCGACCTGACCGGCACGCACCCGCTGGTCGGGCTGGTCGGGTACGCCCGCGCGCTGGAGATCTGCGCGACCGGTCGTTTCGTCCAGGCCGAGGAGGCCGAGCGCACCGGCCTCGCCAACCTCGCCGTGCCCGCGGACCAGCTCGACGACGCCGTACGCGATCTGGCGGCGGCGCTGCTGGCCGCCCCGCGGGATGCCGTCATCGAGACGAAGGCGTTGTTGCGCGGGGCGCGGGAGCGGACCTTCGACGACCAGCGGGTCGCCGAGCGGGCGGCGCAGGCGCGGAGGCTGCGGGATCTGGCGGGGGTCGGCGACTAGTCCTGTCTACGGCGTTCAGCGCACGGCGGTGATCAGTACCGCCACGGACGGGTGATCCGGCAGGGCCTCGCTCACCTGGGCGCGGACCTCGCGGGCCACGTCCACCGCCCTGCGGTCCGCGCGTACGGCCAGTTCCAGGCGGACGTGCGGGCGCGGCAGGGCGTCGTCCCGCCCGCCGTCGGTGATCAGGTGCACCGGTCTGCCCAGGGCGCCGGTCAGGCGGTCCACGCCGGGTACGGCGAGGGCCGCGGCGGCGGCTCGGGCCTCCGTGGGGTCGGTCGGCTCGGCGGCCCGGGCGGGTCCCGGGGCGGGTTCCGCGACGGGTCGCGTGGGCTCGCCGTCGTCCAGGAGACCCATCACCCGTAGGTCGATCTCCGCGACCGTCAGGCCGAGCCGCTCCGCCGACGCCGTCGCCAGGGCCGTACGCAGCCGGGAGGCGGCGGCGGGCAGGGGCTCGGTGGCCGTGGCCGCGAAGTCGGCGGTCAGGCGCAGCGGCCCGGGTGGCAGCGCGCTGGGCGGGGGCGGCACGGCGGGATCGTAGGTGTGGTCCGGGTCGGCCAGGCCGATCCGCATCGGGCCGAGCCGCACCCCCGGCACCGCGCCCACCGCCCGCTCCAGCGCCGTGCGCGCCGCGTCCTCGGTGAGCCACGCGCCGTCGCGTGGGCCGCCCAGCGGGAGGAGCCTGCCGAGGCCGAGCCGCTGCCGTACCGCCTGTGTCCAGTCCGCCGTCATTACTCCAGCCTGCCGCATTCCCGGAGCGCGACGGCGCAACCCCGCTTACGGTGGTCAGAGGACGACCACCGAAAAGGACGTACGGCGATGACCGACATGGACCGGAACCGGACGCAGACCCCTGAGGGCCAGAGCGAGCCGCCGACGCAGACCACCACCCGTAAGACGACCGCCCGGCGCGGTGGCGGGGACCCGGGGACCCGGGGCCGCACCACCATCGCCGACGGGGTCGTGGAGAAGATCGCCGGACTCGCCGCCCGTGACGTCGTCGGCGTACACGCCATGGGCAGCGGGATCAGCCGCACCTTCGGGGCGGTCCGTGAGCGCGTGCCCGGCCAGGCCAAGTCGGTGACCCGAGGCGTCAAGGCCGAGGTCGGCGAGGTGCAGACCGCACTCGACCTGGAGATCGTGATCGACTACGGCGTCTCGATCGCCGATGTCGCCCGCGCCGTGCGCGAGAACGTGATCGCGGCGGTGGAGCGGATGACCGGCCTCGAGGTCGTCGAGGTCAACATCGCGGTGAGTGACGTCAAACTCCCGGACGAAGAGGAAGAGGAGCCGGAGCCCCGGATCCAGTGACCGCGACAAGTGAATGACTGATGGGGAGCGCACCATGAGCATGGCCGTGGTCGGCATGATCGCCGGGATGGCGCTGGGCTTCGCCGGTTACTTCGGCGGATTCGGTGCCTTTCTGCTGGTGGCGGCGCTGGGCGCCATCGGGTTCGTCGTCGGCCGGTTCCTGGAGGGGGACATGGACCTGGGTGACTTCTTCCGTCCGCGTGACGACCGGCGCCGGTGACGCCCGTGAACGGTACGGCGGAAGAGGCGCGCGGCGAGACCCGTGACCCCCTGGCCGTCGTCCCGCCGGGGGAGCGCGGCGCCACCCGGATCGCGGACCGCGTCGTCGCCAAGGTCGCCGGGCAGGCGGCGCGTGAGGCGCTGGGCGCCCTGCCGCCGGACGCGTCCCGCCCGCACGCCACGGTGGTCGTGCACCACCGGGTCGCCCGCGTCCGGGTCCATCTGGAACTCGGCTACCCCGGCGACATCGGCGCCCACTGCCGGGAGGTGCGTCGTCATGTCACCGAGCGGGTAGGCGCGTTGGTGGGAATGGAGGTGCCGGAGGTCGCCGTCCAGGTGGAGCTGCTGCACCTGACCCCGGCCCACGGTGTGGCACAGGGGAGGACGCGATGAGCGAGCCCCAGGGCTCCGAGGGCACCACGCGACGGCTGCCGGTCATGGAGAAGCCGGACGCGGGCGGCCTCGACCAGTCCGCGTCCGCCGCGGCGTACGAACCGGCGCCACCGGTGCTCGGCGCCGACGGCGGCGACGGCAGGCGCTTCTGGTCGGCGCGGCGCGTCCCCGCGGGCATCGTCGCCGTGCTGGTCCTCGGCGTCGCGGGCACCTTCCTCTACGACATCGCCGCCGTGCGCGCCGACCAGCCGGGCATGCGCTGGCGCCGGGAACTCGCCGGGCAGCTCGCCGAGCGGCCGCTGGACGACACCTGGGTGCTGGTCGGCGCCGGGGTCGCCGCCGCGCTCGGGCTGTGGCTGATCGTGCTGGCGCTCACGCCGGGGTTGCGCGCCGTGCTGCCCATGCGGCGCGCGCATCCCGATGTGCGCGCCGGTCTGCACCGGAGCGCCGCCGCGACGGTGCTGCGCGACCGCGCGGTGGAGGTGTCCGGCGTGCAGTCGGTGCGCGTGCGGATGCGCCGCCGCAAGGCCGACGTCCGCGCGGTGTCGCACTTCCGTGAACTGGACGACGTACGCACCGACTTGGACACCGTGCTCGCCGACGCGATCGGAGGGCTGGGCCTGTCCCGGCCGCCCGCCCTGTCGGTGCGGGTGCGGCGGCCCGGCCGGAAGGGGTGAGCGGGATGCTCAGGACCGTCAACCGGGTGCTGCTCGGGCTGGTGGGGCTGGTGCTGGTGGTGCTCGGCGGCGCGGTGCTCGCCGTCGGGCTCGGTCTGGAACCTCCGTCGTGGTGGCTGCACCAGGGGCCCGACGACGTCCTGCTCAGCGCCGCCGAGCGGAGCCGGTGGCGGGACGAGGGCTGGTGGTGGCCGGTCGTCATCGCCGCGCTCGCCGTCGCCGTCCTGCTCGCCCTGTGGTGGCTCACGGCCGTCCTGCGCCGCCGTAGGCTCGGCGAGGTCCTGGTGGACACCGGCGACGGCGAAGGCGCCCTGCTGCGCGGCCGGGCCATGGAGGGCGCCCTCGCCGCCGAGGCCGCCGACCTGGACGGTGTCGGACGCGCCCAGGTCCACCTCACCGGCCGCCGGGCCACCCCCGCCGCCCGGGTACGGCTCCACCTCGAACCCCATGTCGACCCGGCCGCCGCCCTCCAGCACCTGACAACCCGGGCGATCGCCCACGCGCGTGACTCGGCCGGGCTGGCGAAGCTGCCGACGGAAGTGCGGCTGCGCGGGGTCAGGCACCGCCCGGAACGGGTGAGCTGACGAACGGCTCAGAAGCCGTGTCGCGCCCCGCCGTCGATCGGGAGCATCACGCCCGTCAGATACGAGGCCGCGGGGGAGAGCGCGAAGGCGGCCGTGCGGCCGAACTCGGCGGGGTCGCCGTAGCGGCGCAGCGGGATGCGGGACTCGGACGCCGCGCGGGTCGCCTCCGGGTCGGCGGAGAGCGCGTCCAGTTCGCGTACCCGGTCGGTGTCGAAGCGGCCGGGGAGCAGGCCGAGGACGCGGATGCCGCGCGGGCCCAGTTCCACGGAGAGGGACTTGGCGAGCCCGGCCAGTCCGGGGCGCAGCCCGTTGGAGATGGTGAGGCCGGGGATCGGCTCGTACACCGAGCCCGACAGGACGAAGGCGACGACCCCGCCCGCCTCCAGCTCCGCCGCCGCCGTCCGGGCCAGCCGGGCCGCGCCCAGGAACACCGACTCGAACGCCGACCGCCACTGCTCGTCGGTGTTGTCCGCGATGAAGCCGGGCGGCGGGCCGCCGACGCTGACGAGGATGCCGTCGAAGCCGCCGAACCGCTCGCGCGCCGCCGCGACCAGCCGCGCGGGCGCCTCCGGATCGGCGTTGTCGACGGCCACCCCGGCCGCGTCCGGCCCCAGTTCGGCCACCGCGTCCGCGACGCGCTCGTCGTCCCGCCCCGTGATGACCACCTTCGCGCCGTCGGCGAGGAGGGCGCGCGCGGTGGCGTTGCCCAGTCCGCGGGTGGCCCCGGTGACGACGTACACCCGGTCCTTCAGTCCAAGATCCATGGTTCCTATCCTGCCGTCTCGTCCCCGTAGAGGGCGAGGGCGGTGTTCACCAGACCGATGTGACTGAACGCCTGCGGGAAGTTGCCGAGCTGGCGGTCGGCGACCGGGTCGTACTCCTCGGCCAGCAGCCCAACGTCGTTGGTGAGGCCGACCAGCCGCTCGAACAGTTCCTCGGCCTCCTTGCGGCGGCCCGTGGCGTGCAGCGCGTCCGCCAGCCAGAACGAGCACACCAGGAACGCGCCCTCACCGCCGGGCAGCCCGTCGACGGCCGTCTCGTCGGCGCTGTAGCGGCGCAGGAGACCGTTGTGGCCCAGCTCCGCGCGGATCGCCTCGATGGTGCCCAGCACGCGCGGGTCGTCCGGCGGGAGGAAACCGGTGCGCGGGATGAGCAGCAGGGCGGCGTCCAGTTCCGTGGATCCGTAGGACTGCGTGAAGGTGTTCCGTTCGGGGTCGTAGCCGCGCTCGCAGACCTCGCGGTGCACCTCCTCGCGCATCGCCCGCCAGCCGTCCAGGTCGCCCTCCAGCTGCGGGTACCGCTCCAGCGCGCGCACCGCCCGGTCGGCGGCCACCCACACCATCACCTTGGAGTGCACGAACTGCCTGCGCCCGCCGCGTACCTCCCACAGCCCCTCGTCCGGCTGCCGCCACGCCGTGCGCAGGAACTCCATCAGCGCCAGTTGCAGCGCCCAGATGTCCGGCCGGGAGTGCAGGCCCGCGCTCCGCGCCAGCGACAGCGAGTCCATCACCTCGCCGTAGACGTCCAGCTGCAACTGCCGTACGGCGTCATTGCCGATCCGGACGGGAGCGGTGTCCGCGAAACCGGACAGCCAGGGCAGTTCGTACTCGGGCAGTCGGCGCTCGCCCGCCAGGCCGTACATGATCTGCAGGTCCGCCGGGTCGCCCGCGACCGCGCGCAGCAGCCAGTCGCGCCAGGCCTCGGCCTCCTCCACATAGCCCGCCGACGCCAGCGCGCCCAGGGTGAGCGTGGAGTCGCGCAGCCAGCAGTAGCGGTAGTCCCAGTTGCGCACCCCGCCGATCTCCTCGGGCAGCGAGGTGGTCGGCGCGGCGACGATGCCGCCGGTCGGCTTGTAGGTGAGCGCCTTGAGGGTGATCAGGGAGCGGACCACCGCGTCCCGGTGCGGGCCGTCGTAGCGGCAGCGCGCCGTCCACGCCCGCCAGTCGGAGACGCTGTGGTTCACGGACTTGTACGGGTTCACCAGCTGGGGCCGTGGCTCGTGGGAGGGGTGCCAGGTCAGGACGAAGGCCACCTTCTCGCCCGCCTCGACGGTGAATTCGGCGTGCGTGCCGAAGTCCTCGCCCCAGCTGTGCACCTCGGGCTCGCTGCGCAGCCACACCGAGTCCGGGCCCGCGACCGCCACCCGGTGGCCGTCGGCCCTGCGCACCCACGGCACGATCGAGCCGTAGTCGAAGCGCAGCCGGAGCGCGCTGTGCATGGTCACGCTGCCGTGCAGGCCCTCGACGACGCGCACCAGGTCGGGCGCGCGGTCCCGCTGGGGCATCAGGTCGGTGACGCGTACGGCGCCCTGCGGTGTCTCCCACTCGGTGTCGAGGACCAGGGTGTCGCGGCGGTAGCCGCGCCGGGCGCAGGGGCCGGTCGCGTCCTTCGGGGCGAGTCTCCAGTAGCCGTTGTCCTCGTCGCCGAGCAGCCGCGCGAAGCACGCCGCCGAGTCGAACCGCGGCAGACACAGCCAGTCGACCGAGCCGTCCCTGCCGACGAGCGCGGCGGTCTGTTCGTCGCCGATGATCGCGTAGTCCTCGATGCGCCGGTCCACGCAGGTGCGGGTTCCCGGGGGAGGGGGCGCGCAATCAGCGCTCAGGGCTGGGTGGGTGAGGGGGTGTACTGAGGGGGCGTACTGGGGGGTGTACGGGGGCGCGTGCTGAGGGGTGTACTGGGGGTGTACGGGGGGCGCGTGCTGAGGGTGTACTGGGGGGTGTACGGGGGCCGCGTGCTGAGGGGCGCTGGTGCGTGCGGTCAGACCGTGGCCGGTTCGGTCTCCGTCGGTTCCGGTTCGGCGGTCGTGGCCGCCGCCCGGTCGCGGGTCTCGCGGCGGACCATGACGACCCAGCCGATCGGGACGCCCGCGGCGAACAGCCACCACTGGACCGCGTAGGCCATGTTCAGCGCGGCGTTCTCCCTGCCGGGGTCGCCGAGCTGTTCCGGGGTGTCGCCCTTGGGCTCGGGCGCCGTCTGCACCAGGTAGCCGCCGAGCACCGGGGCGCCGAGGCGACGCGCCTCCTGCGCGCTGTCGATCAGCATGATCTGCCGGTCCGGCAGGTCCTTGAGGTCCCTGATCCCGCTCGCCTCGGTCGTCTCGTCGGGCATCAGGCGGCCTGTGACGGTGGTCTCACCGCGGGGCGGTGCGGGGATCTTCGGGAACGCGCTCTGGCTCGCGGGGTCCGCGGGGATCCAGCCCCGGTTGACGAGCAGGACCTTGCCGTCGTCGAGGACGAACGGGGTCAGGACGTGGTAGCCGATCCTGTCGTTGCCGTTGGTGCGGCGCCGGACCACCACCTCGGCGTCGGTGTCGAAACGTCCCTTCGCGGTGACCGTGCGGTACCTCTCCTCGCTGGTCACGGCGTGTCCCGGGGAGGTCAGCCGCTGCACCGGCACCGGGTCGGCGGCCAGTGCGTCCGCGACGCGCTGGTTGCGGGCGGCGCGCTCGTCGTGCCGGTCCAGCTGCCAGAAGCCGAGCCAGATCATCGTGGGGATGAGCAGCAGGGCGACCAACGTGGTGATCACCCACTGGCGGGACAGGAGGAAGCGGTACACCCCACGACCGTACAACTCGGTCGTGGGGTGCGTTCAGCCGGGTACGGGCACGGCCGGGTGGGGGCGCGGTGGGTGTGCGGGCTCACACCTTGTCGATGATGCCCGCCTTTCCCTCGGCGCGGGCGCAGTGGGCCCCGCAGTACCAGTGGCCGTTGGCCTCGACGCCCTGGCCGATGATCTGCACCCGGCAGTGCTCGCAGATGGGTGCCATGCGGTGGATCGCGCAGGAGAAGCAGTCGAAGACGTGGACCGCGCCCTGTGCGTGCACCTCGAAGGTCATGCCGTAGTGGTTGCCGCAAACTTCGCATGTCGCCATGGGCCACAGGGTGGGCCGTCGCCGCGGCACGGGCGAGCGGGCGGCGGGCGAGTCGCCCGGCAATCACCCGTCCGTACGGCTCGCCCCGGCTCAGTCCTCGGACGCCGGTTCCACGTCCCCGAGCAGTTGCCCGAACGCGGCCTCGTCGACGACCGGGGTGCCGTACTGCCGGGCCTTGACCACCTTCGAGGTGCCCGAGTCCGGGTCGTTCGTCACCAGCAGGCTGGTCAGCCGGGACAGGCTCGTGGCCACATGCAGCCCGGCCTCGGTCGCCCGGTCCTCCAGCAGGTCGCGCTCGACCGAGGTGTCACCGGAGAAGGCGACCCGCATGCCCTGTTTGAGGCGCTTGCCCACTTCGTACCGGCCTGGGTTGGGATAGGGGCAAGCAGGCCTTTTGCGGGACGGGCGCCAACTGCCGGGCCGGTACCCGCCGTACCCGCCCGAGCCCGCCTGCTGCCCGATCAGGGGCGCCGGGCGGTCCGTCCACTCGGTGAGCGGGCGGCACTCGTGCAGCGGCAGCCGCAGCCCGCCCTCGGCCGCCGCGTGCAGGCTCGGCCGGAACGCCTCCGCCAGCACGCGCGCGTCGTCCAGCGCGTGGTGCGCCCGCCGCTGTACGACGCCGAAGTGCGCGGCGAGCGACTCCAGCTTGTGGTTGGGCAGCGGCAGGTCCAGCTCCTTGGCGAGCGCGATGGTGCACAGCCGCTGCCGCACCGGCGCCTCGCGCCGGGCGCGCGCGTACTCCCGGGCGATCATCTGCCAGTCGAAGACGGCGTTGTGCGCGACGAGCACCCGGTCCCGCAGCCGGGCCGCGAACTCCTCGGCGACATCCGCGAACAGGGGCGCGCCCCGCAGCACCTCGCTCGTCAGGCCGTGGATCCACACCGGCCCGGGGTCCCGCTGCGGGTTGACCAGCGTGTACCAGTGGTCCTCGACCTCGCCGCGGGCGTCCAGCCGGTAGACGGCCGCCGAGATGATGCGGTCGTCCCGGGCCAGGCCGGTGGTCTCCACGTCAACGACCGCGTACCCCTGGGGATACGCGGTCGGCCACACGGTGGGGGACGACGCTGCGGTCGTGCGGTCTTCGAGCATGGTCCCTGAGGATACGGCCCGGGACTGACAGCCCCGGCCCGCGGTGCCCCGTCAGGCCGGGCGCGGGGCCCGTCCGTTCGGGTGTCTGTCGAGGCAGCGCGTCAAGTCCCGCCCCCGGCAGGGCGCGTGCGGTGTCATCCTCCCCGGGTGACGGAACCGAACGCGGGCGCATCGCGGGACGACGAGGCGCACGGGGGTGCGCTGGGGGCGCGGCTGAACTGGCTGCGCGCGGCCGTGCTCGGCGCCAACGACGGCGTCGTCTCCACGGCGGGTCTCGTCGTCGGGGTGGCGGGCGCCACCGACGACCGGGCCGCCCTGCTGACGGCGGGTCTCGCCGGACTGCTCGCCGGGTCCCTGTCGATGGCGGCCGGGGAGTACGTGTCCGTCTCCACGCAACGGGACTCCGAGAAGGCCGCCATCGCCCAGGAGCGACGGGAACTGAGGGAGCGGCCGGAAGCGGAGCTTGCCGAACTGGCCGAACTGCTGGAGCGCCGCGGGCTGTCCCGGGCGGTGGCCCGCGAGGCGGCGGCCCAGCTGACCGAGCGGGACGCCCTGCGGGCGCACGCGCGCGTGGAACTCGGTATCGACCCCGACGCGCTGACCAATCCCTGGCACGCGGCCGGGGCGAGTTTCCTGGCGTTCACGGCCGGTGCCCTGCTGCCGCTGCTCGCCATCGTGCTGCCGGGGGCGGACTGGCGGCTGCCGGTGACGGTGGGGTCGGTGCTGGTCGTGCTGGCGGGCACCGGCTGGAGCAGCGCCCGGCTGGGCGCGGCGCCGCCCGGCCGGGCGGTGGTCCGCACCATGGGCGGGGGAGCGGTGGCCATGGGGGTCACCTACGCGGCGGGGTCGCTGCTGGGGGCGGCGGGGGTGTGAGGGGGCGCACGCGCGGCGTGCGTACCGGCCCGCATACGGTGTGTCCCCGCTCCTGACCATTGGCGGAGATCGCCAACAAGCAAGCGCGTACCGCCGGTAATACTTGTCGGTAACAACGTCTGGCGGCAGCCCGGCGGCGGTCCTACGGTGCAGCCATGCCGAACCTCCCCGATGTCGTGGTCTGGTCGATACCCGCCTTCGTGCTGCTCACCGTGGTCGAGGTGATCAGCGTCCGGCTCCATCCCGACGAGGACGCGGCCGGGTACGAGGCGAAGGACGCCGCGACCAGCCTCACCATGGGGCTCGGCAGCCTCTTCTTCGACTTCCTGTGGAAGATCCCGATCGTCGCGATCTACACCGCCGTGTACGAACTCACGCCCCTGCGCGTCCCCGTGCTGTGGTGGACGGTCGTCCTGATGCTCCTCGCGCAGGACTTCTTCTACTACTGGTCCCACCGCGGCCACCACGTCATCCGCGTCCTGTGGGCCTGCCACGTCGTCCACCACTCCAGCCGGAAGTTCAACCTCACCACCGCGCTGCGCCAGCCCTGGACCTCGCTGACCGTATGGCCGTTCTACGTCCCCCTCATCGCCCTCGGCGTCCACCCGGCGGCGCTCGCGTTCTGCTCCTCCGCGAACCTCGTCTACCAGTTCTGGATCCACACCGAGCGGATCGACAAGCTGCCCCGGTGCTTTGAATTCGTCTTCAACACGCCGTCCCACCACCGGGTCCACCACGCCTCCCAAGGCGGCTACCTGGACCGGAACTTCGGCGGCATCCTCATCGTCTGGGACCGGCTGTTCGGCTCCTTCGTCGCCGAGACCGAACGGCCGGTGTACGGGCTGACCAAGAACATCGACACCTACAACCCGCTGAAGGTCGCCACCCACGAGTACGTCTCCCTCGCCAAGGACCTGAAGGCGGCGCGGAGTTGGCGCGAGCGAGCCGGGTGGGTCCTGCGCGGCCCCGGCTGGGCACCGGAGCCCCCGGCCGCCGTGGAGTCGGCTGAGAAGACCGCGGTCGCGTGAGCCACCCGCGCGTCCCGCTCGTCGCCTTCTGCCTCGCCGTCGCCGTCGACCTCGCGTCCCTCGCGGGCGGCTTCGACGCCGGGCACCTGGCGGCCAAACCGCTCCTGATGCCGCTGCTCGCCGCCCACGCCCACCTGAGCGGCGCTCCGAGGCCGCTGGTCGTCGCGCTCCTCTTCGGCTGGGGCGGGGACCTCCTGCTGCTGTCGGACGCCGAGCCCGCCTTCCTCGCGGGGATGGCCTCCTTCGCCGGCGGCCATGTGTGCTACCTGGTCCTGTTCTCCCGCCACGGCACACCACGCGCGCGTGCCGTCCTCGTCGGCTACGTCGTCGTCCTGGCCGTCACCGTCTCGCTGCTGTGGCCCGGTCTGCCCGCCGACCTCCGCGTCCCCGTCGCCGGTTACAGCCTGCTGCTCACCGCCATGGCGTACGGGGCGACGAGGCTCGGGCCGGTCGCCGCCGCGGGCGGGGCGCTGTTCCTGCTCTCGGACACCCTCATCGCGACCGGGGTCGCCGACTGGCCGCAGCTCCCGGCGCCCGACTTCTGGGTCATGCTGACGTATGCCGCCGCGCAGTACCTGCTCGTGAGGGGCACCCTCGGCACCCTCGGCGCGACCGCGCACCGCCGCCCGGTGCCCGCCTGACGGCGACTCACCAGCGGATCGGCAGCGGCAGCGCGGTCAGCAGCCCCGACACCGCGACGACCACGCCCAGCCCGACCACCTCCGCCCGCGCGGGGGCGCAGGCGCTCAGCGGATCGGCCACCCGGCGCAGTCTCAGCCGCGCCCACAGGGCGAGCGCCGCGACGGCGGCCACGAGGAGCACCTTGGCCAGCAGGGTCCGCCCGTACGCCGTCGACGTGAGCTGCTCCACGATCGTCTCCGGCGGCATCCGCCGCAGCGAACTCCACACCCCCGTCGCGGTGATCGCGGCCAGCAGCACGATCGCCACGCGCGCGTACAGCCCCAGCAGCGCCGCGCCCGCCGCCGGGGCGCGCCAGCCGCGCAGGGTGCGCAGCGCGTACAGCAGACCGCCGACCCACAGCGAGGCGCACGTCAGATGCACCAGCGTCAGGCCGGTGCCGACCAGCGGGGTGTGCTCGGTGGTGGGATGCGCCCGCAGCGCCTCCGCGACGACGACCGCCCCGAGCGGCCACATCTGGGTGCCCGGCCGCTGCGACAGCGCGCACAGGCCCGCCACCACGAACGCGTTCACCTCCAGCAGCGCGAGCTTGCCGTCCCGGGATGCGTAGAGGCCGCCGGGGTCCATCTGGGAGAGGCTGCCGGGTATCAGGTTGCCGGTCGCCACCACCGAGGCGAGGCCCAGCGCGGCGAGGAACCCGACGGCGGCGGCGACCGGGGCCCAGCTGCGGGGCCGCTCGTCCGGGGCGCCGGGCACCGCGTGCGCCAGCCGGGTCACGAACAACTCCCCGACCGGCACGCACAGCGCCGCGAACAGCGCCGTGCGCAGCAGGGCTATGCCCCCGGCGCCGGGTGCGGCGGCCTCTCCGGTGTCGCGCAGGGCGGCGGACGGGCCGAGCAGGGGTATCAGCGCTCCGAGGGCCACCAGGACGAGGACGGCCGCGGCCCGGCCCGTGCCGGGTCCGCCCGCCGCCTCGCTGCCGTCGGCGGCCTCGGAGGTCGGTCGTATCAACGTCACCTCACGATCTTCACCAGCCGTCACGGAGCCGGGCAAGTTCAGGAGAACGGCTGGCGGACGGCGTTCCCCCACGGATACGGCCCCACCGGCCCGCCCGCTCAGCCCCCGGCCCACCGTGCGTCGTCCGCCCCCCAGACCCCCGGGGGCCGCGCCCAGTCGTCCGGCCCCCCGCCGAAGACGACGGGCGGCAGCGCGTACCGCAACCGCCCGAGCGCGCTGTCGGCCTCACCGAGCCACGGGTCCGCCGCCGGAGGGGCGGCGTCCGGCACCGCGCCCGGCCCGCCTCCCGTCAGCCAGGCCGCCGTACGGGCCAGCGCCAGCCGTACGACGCGCGTGCCGCCCACGCGGGACTGCTCCGTCAGGGCGCGCAGCACGGCCGCCGCCAGCAGGTACCCCGTGCCGTGGTCGAGGGCCTGGGCGGGCAGGGCGCCGGGCCGGGACGGGGTGCCCTCCGTCGTCGCGATGCCGGTGGCGGCCTGCACCAGGCTGTCGAAGCCGCGCCGCGCGCCCCAGGGCCCGTCACCGCCCCACGCCGACAACTGGGCCACCACCAGACCGGGCCGCCGCTCGGCCAGCGCCTCCGGCGACAGACCGAAGCGGTCCAGGGCGCCCGGCCGGTAGGCCGTGACCACCACGTCCGCCGAGGAGAGCAGTTCCTCGAAGACGCCTCGGTCGGCCACGAGGTCGAGGACCGCCGACCGCTTCCCGAACCCCGTGTCGGCGTGCTGGTCGGCGAGTTCGGGCGGCGCGGGCGGGTCGACGCGCAGGACGTCGGCGCCGAGCAGGGCGAGGGTGCGGGTGGCGACCGGACCCGCGATGACCCGGGTGAGGTCCAGCACCCGCACCCCGGCGGCGGGCAGCAGCGGACCGGCGTCCACGGCAGACAGCGCACGCGCGCGTGCCGCGTCCAGGCGCCGCCCCTCGACGAGCGGCCCGCGCGCCACCGCCACACCCTGCGGATGCCCCGCCCACCGCTCGGGCGTGCGCAGCGCGACGGCCAGCCCACCGGCGCCGTACACGGCCTCCTCCACCTCGGTCGCGGAGCGCTCGGCGAGCGCCGCCGCCACGGTGGCCACCTCGCCGTCCGTCAGGTCGAGCGCGGCCAGCAACCGCTCCCGGTGGTGGGGGTAGTTGGCGTGGGTGCGCACCCAGCCGTCCGCCGTCCGCCAGAACCGCGACAGCGGCGCGAAGGAGACCGGTGCCCGCCCGTCGACGAGCAGGTGCCGCTCGCTGGTGAACGCGGCGGCCACCGCCCCGTCGTCGACCGTCACCCCCGGCACGGCACCGCCGCGCCGCACCGCCGCCAGTTCGGCCGCGGCCAGCGCGCACGCGCCGACACACGCGTGCGCCAGCTCCCGTACCGGAAGCCGTGCCCGCAGAGCGCCCTCGCGCACGACGGACGACACGCGCGCGAGGAGGGCGGGGTCACCGCCCAGGGCCTCCCACGCGTACGCGATGTCCAGGGGTGACGCCGAAGAAGCCATGGCCGCACTATGCCCGACGGGCCGGACGCCACCGACGGCACCCGGCCCGCGGACGACGTACCGCCTACTTCGTCACGGCGTCCAGCGCGTCCGTCATGCCCCAGCCGTAGAAGCCGTTGTAGTTCTTCGGCCCCTCACACACCGCGTCCACCTTGCCGTCCCCGTCGATGTCGTACGGGTCCGTGCACGGCGTGGCGTCGGCCTGGGCGTACAGCAGGGCCTTCACCAGGGCGGGGGTGGCGCGCGGGTGCGTCGACTTGATGAGGGCGGCGACGCCCGCGACATGCGGCGAGGCCATCGACGTACCGGCCATGTAGCCCCATCGCCCGCCGGGCAGCGGGCCGAGGATCAGGCCGCTGGTGGCGGGGGCGTCCGGGGTCTGGTACCGGGTGGAGTCGCCACCCGGGGCGGCTATGTCGATGACGCCCAGACCGTGGTTGGAGAACGACGACTTCAGGTCCTTCGCGCCGGTCGCCGCGACCGTCACGATGCCCGGCAGCTGGGTCGGGATGTCGAAGCACTCGGAGGGGTCGATGACCCGCTCCGTGGGCGTGGGGGTGTCGTTCGGCGAGACCGGGTCGGTGATCTCGTCGGCGGCCAGGTCGTAGTTCTCGTTGCCCGCCGCGGCGACGTTGACGGCGCCCTTCCTCTCGGCGTACCGCGACGCGCGCGTGATGGCCTCGACGAGGGCCTTCTGGTCGGGGTCGTCGACGCAGTTGAAGTACCAGGGGTCGGTGTAATAGCTGTTGTTGGTGACCTCGACGCCGTGCTCGGCCGCCCACATGAAGCCGCAGACGACGGCCTCGGTGTAGAAGTAGCCGTCCGGGTTGGACACCTTGATGCCGGAGACCTTCACCCCGGGCGCGACACCGGTCATGCCGACGCCGTTCTTGGCGGCGGCGATCTCCCCGGCGACATGCGTGCCGTGCGGGCTCTCCGTGGCGCCGGGCCGCCAGGCGCCGTCGGCGGTGTCCGGCTTGCCCGTGACGCAGTTGACGGACGCCGCGCGGTCGAAGTTCGGCGCGATGTCGGGGTGGGTGTCGTCCACGCCGGTGTCGATGACGGCGACGGTCACCTTGCTGCTGCCGAGCGACTTCTCGTGCGCCTGGTCGGCCTTGATGGCGGGCAGGTCCCACTGGAGCGGCTGGAGCGGGTCCTCACCGGCGACCGCCTCCACGTCCGCGACGTCCTCCGCGGTGAGCGCCTTCGGGGTGCCCACGTCGGTGGTGGACTGCGAGGGCAGCGGCGCGTTCCGGGTGGCACCGGCGGACTGGACGCCGTACGCCTTGCGGATGACGGTGGCGAAGTCCGGGTTCGCGGAGTGGACGACGACCACGCCGATCTCGTCGTACGACGTCAGGATGGTGCCGCCGGCCTTGCCGATGGCCTTCTTCAGATACGACGACGGGCCGTCGCCGGGGCGGATGTTGACGACGTAGCTCAGCGAGGTGGCGTCGGCCGTGGCGGCGGGGACGGGCCCGGCCGCGGGGGCCGCGGAGGCCGTGGCGTTGGGCAGGAACGCCAGGGCGGAGGCCATCGCCATCCCGACCGGGATCGCCAGGGCGCGGCGGTGGCGTGGAGCAGTCGCTGTCATGTGTCGTGGTCTCCAGTTCGTTCGCGGTATCGGCGAGGGGGCCGTGCGGGTCGCCGGGTGGCACCACCGGACCGGCGGTGCCACCCGTTCACGGGATGCGGAGGTCTACTTCACCGCGCGGAGCGCGTTGACGATGCCGAATCCGTAGAAACCGTTGACGCGCGTGCCGCCCTCGCAGACCGCGTCCTGGGTTCCGTCACCGTTCTGGTCGTAGGACTCGGGGCAGCCCGGGTTGTCCGCCTGCGCCTTGAGGAGGAGCTGCAGCTGTGCCGGAGTGGCCCACGGGTGGGTGGACTTCAGCAGCGCGGCGACGCCCGAGGCGTGCGGGGCGGCCATCGAGGTGCCCTGCAGGAAGCCGTACTGGTTGTTCGGCATCGTGGAGAGGATGCGGCCGTTCTTCGACGGGGTGTCCGGGATCTGGTAGAGCCGGTCGCCGCCCGGCGCCGCCACGTCGACGACCTTGTGGCCGTAGGAGGAGTAGTACGACTTCAGGTCGTTCACGCCCGTGGCGCTGACCGTGACCACGCCCGGCAGCTGGGTCGGCAGGTCCAGGCACTCGCTCGGGTCGATGGTCCGCTCGACCGGCGTGGTGTCGTTCGGGCTCGACGCGTCCACGATGGCGTCCCCGCCCAGGTCGTGGTTGGAGTTGCCCGCCGAGGCCAGGTGCAGCGTGCCCTTGCTCTGGGCGTACAGCTGGGCCCGGTTGACCGCGTCGACGACCGCCTTCTGGTCGGGGTCGTCCATGCAGTTGTAGAGCCACGGGTCGATGTAGTAGCTGTTGTTGGTGATCTCCACGCCGTGGTCGGCGGCGAAGACGAAGGCGCAGACCACGGCCTCCGGGTAGAACAGGCTGGTGTCCGGCTCGCTCACCTTGATGGAGGACACCTGCACGCCGGGGGCGACCCCGGCGACGCCGATGTCGTTGCGGGCCGCGGCGATCTCACCGGCCACGTGCGTGCCGTGGTAGTCGTCCGCGGTGTACGGCCGCCAGGCGCCCTCGCTGGTGTCCGCGACACCGCCGACGCAGTTGGCGGACTGGGCCGCGGAGAAGTTCGGGGCGAGGTCGGGGTGGGTGTCGTCGACGCCGGTGTCGATGACGGCGACGGTGACCTTCTTGCTGCCGGGGTTGATCTTCGCGGCCCGGTCGGCGCCGATCGCGCGCAGGTCCCACTGGTCGGCCTCGAGCGGCTCGCTCTCCGCGACCGCCGCCGAGGCGGCCTCGGTCCGCGCGGCCTCCGCGGCCGTGAGGTAGTCCGCCCCGCCGACGTCGGTGGTGCCCGCGGCGGCCAGCGGCGCGGTGCGGGTGGCGCCCGCCGACTGCACGGCGCGGACCTCGCGTATCTGCGTACCGAAGTCGGGGTTCGCCGAGTGCACGACGAGCACCCCGATCCTGTCGTACGTCGTCACGACGGTGCCCCCGGCCGCGGCGACGGCCCGCTTGACCGAGGCGATCGTGCCCCGGTCCGCCGCGGTGTTGACGACGTACGTCAGCGTGCCCTCGGCCGCCCGCTGCGCCGTGGTGGCCGTCGTGTCGGGTGCGGCGGACGCGGCGGCCGGGAGGAAACCGAGCGAAGCGGTCAGCGACAGCACCACCGGCACGGCGAGGGCGAGTCGGCGTCTGGAACGCAGATGAGACATGGGGTCTCCACATCATCCGGAAACGAAACCGGCCCGAGGGCACAGGTGGTGCTCGGGCAGGTACATGACGGGTTTGGCAGCCCGAAGCTATCTCCCGAAGCCGCTGGCCAGCAATGACTTCCTCGAACTGACTTCTGGACGGTTCCGGAAAGAAACGTGAAGCGTTGAACCGGCTCATGCGTCGCGCCGTGGACCTTGGGCAGGGAACGCCAGCACCACCGAGCGCCCCCTTTTGGATCACGCCTCCGGCGCCTACCATCGCCAACCGGCCGTGTGATCCACATCACAAGGAATACAGAACCGTCCCTGTCCGTCGTACGAGGAGACTCCGTGGCTACCGACGCACCGCCCCCCTCGAAGACAACACACCAACTCCCCTCCGCCGAGGAGTTCGTCGAGGTGCAGCAGAGCGCGGAGTTCGGTGAACTGCGCCGCTCCTACCGCTCCTTCGCCTTCCCGCTGACCGTCGCCTTCATCGTCTGGTACCTGCTGTACGTGCTGCTCTCGAACTACGCGGGCGGCTTCATGGGCACCAAGCTGTTCGGCAACATCAACGTCGCGTTCGTCTTCGGCATCGCCCAGTTCGTCACCACGTTCCTCATCGCCTGGTGGTACTCGCGTCACGCCGGCGCGAAGCTCGACCCCAAGGCCGAGGCCATCAAGACCCGTATGGAGGGCGGCGCATGAGCCCCGTGATCACCCTGGCCGCCAACGAGGCCAGCGAGCACCGACCGCTGATCATCACCCTTTTCTCGCTGTTCGTCGTCGCCACCCTCGGCATCACCGTCTGGGCGGGCCGCCAGACCAAGGACGCCGCCGACTTCTACGCGGGCGGCAGACAGTTCAGCGCCTTCCAGAACGGCCTCGCCGTCTCCGGCGACTACATGTCCGCCGCGTCCTTCCTCGGCATCGCCGGTGCCATCGCCCTCTTCGGCTACGACGGCTTCCTCTACTCCATCGGCTTCCTGGTCGCCTGGCTGGTCGCCCTGCTCCTGGTCGCCGAGCCGCTGCGCAACTCCGGCCGGTACACCATGGGCGACGTCCTCGCCTACCGCATGCGCCAGCGTCCGGTCCGTACCGCCGCCGGTACCTCCACCATCGTGGTGTCGATCTTCTACCTGCTGGCCCAGATGGCGGGCGCGGGTGTCCTGGTGTCGCTGCTGCTCGGCATCACCTCCGACGCGGGCAAGATCCTCATCGTCGCCCTGGTCGGCGTACTGATGATCATCTACGTCTCGATCGGCGGCATGAAGGGCACCACCTGGGTCCAGATGGTCAAGGCCGTGCTGCTCATCGGCGGCACCATCCTGATCACCTTCCTGGTGCTGCTGAAGTTCAACTTCAACATCTCCGACCTGCTCGGCAGCGCCGCCGACAACAGCGGCAAGGGCGCGGCCTTCCTGGAGCCCGGCCTCCAGTACGGCGCCACCGCCACCACCAAGATCGACTTCATCTCCCTGGGCATCGCCCTGGTGCTCGGCACCGCCGGTCTGCCGCACATCCTGATCCGCTTCTACACGGTGCCCAACGCCAAGGCCGCCCGTAAGTCCGTGAACTGGGCCATCGGCATCATCGGCGGCTTCTACCTGATGACCATCGCCCTCGGCTTCGGCGCCGCGGCGCTGATCTCCCAGGACGAGATCATCGCGTCCAACCCGTCCGGGAACACGGCGGCGCCGCTGCTCGCCCTGCACCTCGGCGGCGTCGACTCCGCCTGGGGCGCGATCCTGCTCGCCACCATCTCCGCGGTGGCCTTCGCGACGATCCTCGCCGTGGTCGCGGGCCTCACCCTGGCCTCGTCGTCCTCGTTCGCCCACGACATCTACGCCAACGTCATCAGGAAGGGCCAGGCCACCGAGAAGGAGGAGGTCCGCGCGGCACGGCTGGCCACCATCGGCATCGGCGCCGTCTCCATCCTGCTGGGCGCCCTCGCCCGCGACCTGAACGTGGCCGGACTGGTCGCGCTCGCCTTCGCGGTCGCGGCCTCCGCCAACCTGCCGACGATCCTCTACAGCCTGTTCTGGAAGCGGTTCACCACCCAGGGCGCCCTGTGGTCGATCTACGGCGGTCTGATCGTCGCCACCGGCCTGGTGCTGTTCTCGCCCGTCGTCTCCGGCGACCCGAAGGCGATGTTCCCGGACGTCGACTTCGCCTGGTTCCCGCTGAAGAACCCGGGCATCATCTCCATCCCGTTCGGCTTCCTGATGGGCTGGCTCGGCACGGTCCTGTCCAAGGAGGAGCCCGACACCAAGAAGTTCGCGGAGCTGGAGGTCCGGTCCCTGACCGGCACCGGCGCCCACTGAGCAGCGCCCCTCCCGCAGCGGCCGCGTCGTAGCTCCCTACGACGCGGCCGCGTCCACGTGGTGGGATCGGGGACTGTTGATGTCAGTGGCGTCGCGTAGGCTCGAGTGAGTACGAAGACCGGGAGGGGTTACGTGCTCATCGACACCTATGGCCGGGTGGCCACCGATCTGCGGGTCTCGCTGACCGACCGGTGCAACCTGCGGTGTACGTACTGCATGCCCGAGGAGGGCCTGCAGTGGCTCGCGAAGCCGGATCTGCTGACGGACGACGAGATCGTCCGGCTGATCGACATCGCCGTGACCTCCCTGGGCATCCGGGAGGTCCGCTTCACCGGCGGCGAGCCACTGCTGCGCCCCGGCCTGGTCGGCATCGTGGAGCGGGTGGCGGCCCTGTCCCGGCGCCCCCAGATGTCCCTGACCACCAACGGCATCGGCCTCAAGCGCACCGCCCCGGCCCTCAAGGCGGCGGGCCTCGACCGGGTCAACGTCTCCCTGGACACCCTGCGCCCGGACGTCTTCAAGGCCCTCACCCGCCGTGACCGCCACCGCGACGTCCTCGAGGGCCTGTACGCCGCCCGCGAGGCGGGCCTGACCCCGGTCAAGGTCAACTCCGTCCTGATGCCCGGCCTGAACGAGGACGAGGCCCCTGACCTCCTCGCCTGGGCCGTCGAACACGACTACGAACTGCGCTTCATCGAGCAGATGCCCCTGGACGCCCAGCACGGCTGGAAGCGCGACGGCATGATCACCGCGGGGGACATCCTCACCTCCCTGCGCACCCGCTTCGAGCTGACCCCCGAAGGCTCACAGAAGCGCGGCTCCGCCCCGGCCGAGCGCTGGCTGGTGGACGGCGGCCCCCACCGCGTCGGCGTGATCGCCTCCGTCACCCGCCCGTTCTGCCGCGCCTGCGACCGCACCCGCCTCACCGCCGACGGCCAGGTACGCACCTGCCTCTTCGCCACCGAGGAGACCGACCTGCGCGCCGCCCTCCGCTCCGACGCACCGGACGAGGAGATCGCCCGCGTCTGGAAGCTGGCGATGTGGGGGAAGAAGGCGGGGGCGGGCCTGGACGATCCGTCGTTCGTTCAGCCGGATCGGCCCATGTCGGCCATCGGAGGCTAGGGAGCCGTCGCGACGCCCCGTGCACAGGTGGGCACAGGGGACGCGCAGGTCGTGACCCTCAGCGGTCGGACCCCTGTCACAGCCCCCTGGCCTCGATGACCCGCTGCTCCGCGGCCTCCACCTCGAAGCGAGCGGAGTGATCGTTTCCCGCCCGCCGTACGGCACCACGCACCAGGGCGAGATAGAAGAGGGCCGGTGCGCAGGGAGTCCACCGCTCCGGCGGCTCATCGGCGATGAAGCCGAGCACCGAGTCGGGGTCGGCGGGCACGAACTCGAAGCGGTCGTGCTCCCACTTGTCGGTGATCCCGCGTGTCCAGCGCAGCCGCATCGTCTCCTCGTCCAGATCGGGCAGCACCGCGCGGAAGAAACCGGCCCACTGGTGGTTGCTCAGGTCCAGGCCGAAACCGAGAAGCTCCACGTCCAGCTCATCGGTGGCGTGTACGGCGAGTTCCTCGTACAGGGCGCGCCGGGCCACCGCGTGCAGACTGATCGGGCCGCCGTCCTTGGGCAGGTCGTGCTGACGGGCCATGCCCTCGTTCGCCGAGGAGTTCCACCGGGAACTGTTCGGCCCGGCGACATGGGCACTGCGCCGCGAGAACAGCATCTTGCCGTCCTTACCGGTCTCCAGCGCCACGTTGATGCCGAAGCTGCAGTTCATCCACGCCGGTGCGTCGGCCGGATCCTCACCCTCCAGGTACTGCTCACGCAGGGTCAGACCGTTCTTCTGCTTGCGCTCCAGGTTGAGCGAGGTGGTGAGGAAGTCGTAGTAGTCGGCGTCCTGCAAGGTGAGGGTGACCACGGGCTCCTCCGCGAGGTGGTTGCGGGTCACGACGATCCGCTCGACCGCGAAACGGTCGTTGTTCCAGCGATGCGGCAGTCCGAGAGCCTCGTTGCGCCGCTCCTCCTCCTCGATCGCGTGCCGCCAGCCGCCGACCTCCTCCGGGAACTCCACCCGCTGCCCCCGGTACTTGACGCGGACGTCCTCCTCCCGGATGGGACGGGTCCCGTCACCCTCGTAGACATGGCAGCTCGTCTCCCGGCCGACCAGGGTGAACCTGTCCCGAGCCATCGCCAACTCCCCCTTCAGTAAGCTCTCTTGCAACTGGTCAAAGCTACAGCCCTGGACACGGTCATGAGACGGAGCGATGTGGGCGATCACCTGTCGCTGGTCAAGTCCGAACGGCGCTCCTCGTCCCTGGTCGGCACCGTGGCGGTGTCCGACTACGCCCATCCCGACGAGGACATGCGGCAACAGCGAAGACTGCGGAACGTGGCGGACGTCCGTGACCGGTTCACCGGCATCGCGCGCACCTCGCTGGGATTCGGCGAGAGCATCCCCGTCGACGCGGACGGAGCCAGCCGCCAGCACCTGTGGAAGGGACTGGAGGACTTCCTCGCCCACAACGCCGAGCGGAAGATCCTCTACTGGACGGGACACGGCATCCACCGCGCCGACCAGGGATACTTTCTCGCCTGCTCCGACTCCTGGGCATCCGGCCGGTTCGCGCCGGAACGTGCGATCTCCCTGACGGACCTCGTGGACCTGCTGCTGCGCCCCAGGTGCGAGGCCCACACCCTCCTGATCGTGGACGCCTGCTCCTCACACAGCCAGCTCACCGCGGCGCTGCGCCACGCCCTGGACCTGGAGCAGGCCAGCGTATCCAGGGCCCGGCGGACTCGGCAGGCCGGTTTCGCCGTCATCGGCACCTCCGGGATCGACGTACAGATTCCCGAAGGCCGTTGGGTGAGATGGCTGGAGGAAGCGCTCGCGAAGCCGGACTTCGTGGCCCCCGACCACGCCCGCCCCTTCGAACCCTCGGCCCTGTACCTGCCCCTGCCGTACCTGCGGGACGCCGTGGACGCGGAGGCCGCGGCCTCCGGCCTCGACGAGCCCGCGCAGCGCCCCGGCTACACCGAGGTCCGGTCGCTGCCCAACAGCTTCCTGGACAACCCCCACTTCCAGGACAGCGAGCGACGGGTCTACACCCCCGCGGCGCTGGTGGGGCGGCGGAACCCCTGGGTCGAGGCCGAGCAGTTCGGCCTCGAGGAGGGCAGCCATCTCCGTCGCCACTTCGCGGGCAGGCACCGCGCCCTGGGAAGGATGGTGCGATGGATGGACACCCACCCCAAGGGGCTCCTCGTGGTGACGGGCCTCGCGGGGACGGGGAAGACGGCGCTGCTCGGTCGCCTGGCCATGACCTCGCTCCTGGAAGGACGGGAAGCCCTCCGGTCCGAGCCGGTCCCCTCGACGTTGCCGCGGGCCGGAACGGTGCATGCCGCCCTGAGCTGCCGGGGACAGTCGGTCCACTCGCTGATCACGGCGCTGTGGGGCGTGCTGTCGCACTTCGAGGGCATGGCGCCGCGGCCCGAAGGGCCGGTCACACCGGAGCGGTGCCGCATCGCCGTCGACACCCTGGTCTCCAGGGCCGGGTCCCTGAACCTTCTCTTCGACGCCCTCGACGAGGCGCTACCGGACCAGGCGCACGACATCGCGCGCCACCTGCTCAACCCCCTGTCCGGCCTCCCGGGCGTCCGCGTCATCGTCGGCACCCGGCCGCAGCCCCGCAGACGCACCACGGCGCCCACCGAGGAGGAGTCGCTGCTGGACACGCTGGACCAGAGCGTCCGCCCGGTGGTGCTGGGGGACGACGAGGAGGCGAGCAGATCCATCGCGGGCATGGCCCTGTCCGTGCTCGCCATGGAGGGCTCCGCGTACCAGGGGCGAGCGCGGGACGACGACCGCGACTGGACGGCCCGGCTCATCGCCTCCCACAGCCACGGCTCGTTCCTGGTGGCCCGTCTCGCCGCGACGGAACTCGCCCGTCGGCCCCGGGTCGTCACCGAAGCGGAACTGTCGTCGTGGATGAGTTCCGGCGGCATGGACCTGCACAGGCGCCTCAACGAGGAGGTGGGCCACCTCACCTCCCAGCGGGGAGCGGAGCGCGCGCACGAGGTCCTGCGCGCGCTGGCCGTGATCCAGGGACGCGGACTGCCACCGGGCAAGGTCTGGCTCTCCCTCGCCAACGCGCTGCGCGACCAGGGAAGTCCCGGACTCACGCTCGGCGATCTGCAACGTGTGTGCCGGAGCGCCGGTGGCGGCATCATCGCCTCCCAGAAGACACCGTACGGCGACGGAACGACGTACACGACCTACCAGTTGGCCCATCCCAGCTACGGCGAGTTCTTCCTCACCGGCGCTCACCTGGACGCCCGGGGGGCCCACCAGAAGGTCGTCACGGCGCTGCGCGCCCAGGCCGGGGCCGACTGGAGGGACGCGGACGACTACACCTTCGACTACCTGGGAGCCCACGCCGCCCAGACCGGGCCGCGGGAACTGCGGGAACTCTTCCAGGACGTGTACTTCCTGCTGCGGACCAACCCCGATGTGATGCTGCCGCTGGCGGCCACCCTCGCCCGGGACTGCGACGGGGCCGCGCTGTACGGACGTGTCGGAGGCGACTTCCGTCAGTCGTCCTCCCCGCTCTCCGCCGAGGTCCTGTTGTCCCGCAAGGCCCTGATGAGGGCCACCGCGTTCGTCAGCCACCGGGACGCGACCTACCGGGCGCTGGCCGGGATCGACGGGTTCCTGCCCTGGCAGGAGTACTGGACCGACATGCGGCCGGACCCCCTGGAGTGGCGCCGCCCGGCTCCCCTGGGCGGAGCCAGGACGCTGAGCTGGCGCGCCGCCAAGGGGGCGGCGGAACTGACGCTCGGGGACACCCTGACCGCGGGCGGACGCGGCGAGATACTGGTCCTGCACCCGGAGTCGGGCACCCGGCTGCTGACCCGCCGGACCCAGGACGCGTCCGGCGAGCGGGGGAGCGCCCTCACCGAGGTGCGCGAGGTGGGCGCCGGACCCCACTGGACCACCATCGCCCGCGACGACCAGGCCATCTACTTCTGGCACTCGGGGTCCCGGCTGCCCGACCACGTCTACCGCTGGGGCGGTGCCGTCCGGGCGCTGGCCGCGGCCGAGCGCGCATCGGAGACCGTCGTCCTGGCGGCCGACGGACAGCGGATGTGGATGTGGTCCTGGAAGGGCGGCCCGCGCCGACACGGCACCCACCTCACCGACATCCGCATGATGAACGTCGAGCGGCTCGCCGCCCTGCGCATGGAGCCCCGGCTGTTCGTCCTGGTCGCCGGAGAGCGGGCCGAACTGTTCGAGGTCGACCGGCGTACGAAAGGGTCCGGCGGCCTGCTCTCGCAGGGGACGGACCTGGGCGAACTCGGGGCCCCCGCCCTGGCCGCCGCGGCGACCGCCGAACCGGGACCCGCAGGGCAACGGGGCTGGATCGCGGTCGCCGACGGACGACACATCCATGTCTGGTGCTGCGAGACGGACCCCGGCGCCCCCGTCTCACCGCCCACCGTGCGACTGGTCCGCCGACTGGACTTCTCGGCACGCGGACTCGCGTTCGGACGGCACGGCGACGACCTGCTCCTGGCGGGCTACGAAGACGTCACCGTCCGTGTCTGGGCCGTCGAGGACCCCCAGCGCCAAGCGGCCTTCCAGACGACCGCGCCCCGGGACAAGGCCCTCGCCTTCGAACCCGGTGGGCGGGGACTGCTGGCCCTGGCCGACGGCTCCGACATCCGGGTGATCGACGTGGCGTCCGCGCTCACCACCGGTCATGGAACGCTGCGGCGCCCGAGCAACCAGAAACCGGCGGTCGCCCTGGCCGCTGCCCCGGACGGGCCGCCGCTGCTCTGCCGCACCTGGGCCGAGCAGGTCCTGGTGTCCCGGCCCGGCCGGGGCGCTCCGGCCACCGCTGCGGTCACCGTGCTCACCCAGCTGAAGCTGGTGACCGCCGTGGACGCGGTGCGCGTGCCGGGTGGCTGGGCGGTGGTCGCGGCGGCGGAACGCACCATACGGATGTGGCGCCTGTCCGAGGAACTGTCCGTCGAGGCCCAGCACGACCTCACGCTCGGCGGAGACGGCGGGGAACGGGTCACGTCGCTCAGCCTCGTCGTCGCTCCCTCCTCCACGAGCCTGCGGATCTCCGTGCCGGACCGAGGACGCGTCGTTCACGCGCACATGCCCGTCGACGGCTCCGCCGGTTGGCACACGGGAGAACCGACACCGGCGGGGCCGCACTGCTGTGGCATCGACGCCCGGGTCATGCGGGACGGGACGTACTGGCTGGCCGCCGACCTCGGCGACGAGGTGCACCTGTGGAGACAGGATGAGGAGCGGCCGAGGAAGGAGCACCAGCTGACGTCCGTACGCCCCGTCGGCCTGGTACTGGGGGAGCTGTACGACCCGGACGACGAGGAGTCCTTCCCGCTGCTGGCCTGGGTGCACGGTGGCGTCGTCCACCTGAAGGACTGCTCGTTCGGGTACGACATCCCGCCGCAGCGGCTTCCGGGAGACCTGTCCGACGTGAGGTCGCTGGTGTTCGCCGGTCCTCCGGAGCGGCCCACGCTGTTGGTCTGCGACGAGCGGACGGCGCCCCGCGTGTGGGACGTGCGGGCCAGGACATGGCTGCACGGACGGGGCGTCCCGTGGCGCGGATACGAGGTGCACGCCACGGACGCGGCCCCGGATCCGGAGGGCCTGGTGGTGGCACTCCAGGGCAACGACCGATGCGACCTGATCCGGCTGCCCCACGCGTTCTTCGAGTCAACGCAGACGACCCAGGTGCTGGAGGGCGCTGGTGGAGCATGACCTGGTGGTCTTCGTACCCGGATTCCTCGGCAGCCGACTCACCAGGGACGGCAGGGACGGCAGGGACGGCAGGGACGTCTGGGACGTCTGGGGCGAGTGCGGCACCGCCCTGCTCGGTTCGCCGCCCTCCGCTCGGGCGCTGGAGGACATGGCCCTGCCGCCGGGCCTCGGCGATGAGCCGCCCGAGCACCGGTTCCCCCTGGCGGCGGACGAGTTGCTCATGGTGCCGGACTCGATGCCCGGCCTGCTGTCCTGCATGGGGTACGCCGACATCCGCGCGGCGCTCGGCAACCCGGTCGACGGCCAGTACGTTCCCTTCCCCTACGACTGGCGTCTGTCCAACCGGCTCATCGCGAAGCAACTGCGCACACGAGTACAGCGCGAACTGGGCCGCTGGCACGAGCAGGTCGACACGCACTATCCGGACCGTCCGGACGACCCCAAGGTCATGCTCGTCTGCCACTCGACGGGAGGCCTGGTCGGCCGCTACTACCTCGACTGCCTCGGCGGCCGGGAGACCGCCAGGACGCTGGTCACCCTGGGGACCCCGCACCAGGGCATGGCCCAGGCCGTCCGGCTCCTGACCGGCCACGCGGTCGGGGACGACGGCGACCTGGGCAAGGACACACGCGCGCTGAACGAGGTGCTGCGCGACTTCGCCCTCAACCTGCCGTCCGTGGCGCAGATGCTGCCGGTGTACGACGCGGTCCGGGTCGAGGGCAAGAGCCGTCTCCGTACGGTCGCCGACCGCCGGTATCCCGTACCCGGCCTGCCCACCGCGCTTGTCGCGGACGCCTTCTCCTTGCACAGGGAACTGAGTGAGGCGCGGGAGGCACACCGCACCGCCGAGACGGGGAGCCGTCCTGCCTACCAGGTCTACTGCGTGGGAAGCTTCGCCCATCCGACGGTACGGACCGTCGGGCTGTCCTCCGACGGACTGAGCTTCAGCGCGCAGAGCGACGCGTTCCTCGGGGCCGGTGACGGGACGGTACCGCGGGAGTCGGCTCTCGCGGACCCGGCGCTCCTTGATCGCTCGGTCATGCTGTGGACGGACCACCGGAACGCGGATATGGCCAGTGCCCGTGCCCTCGGCGAGTGGCTCACCGACATCAGACGGGGTCTTCCGGTGAGTGGCCATCTCGCCGGTGATGAACACATCACCTTGCACGCCCCGTCGGAGGCCGTCGCCGGTAGGCCTTTCGAAGTCTCCGTCCTGGGAATCAACATCCAGGGGAGGAACTTGCGAGCCGTGATGTGGCGCGTCGGAAGTCCCACCAAGTACCCGGTTGAATTCGCCCGCAACGGGGCGGGCCGGTTCCGCGCGGAACTGGTGGGGCAGCCCGGGAAATGGGTGATGGAGGCCAAGGTCGAAGGGCCGATGTACGCGGACCGGAAGGTCGTCACCGTCTACATGGCGTGAATCCCGCCGTGCCAGGGCCGGGTTCCCACGGGCGTCGTCCACCGATGTGAAGGAGCGCAACCATCACCGCGCCATCCGGCACCACCGCGTTCGCGGCCCCTGACTGGCCGCAGTGTGCGTACGAAGCGACCGGGGACCGGTGCCGAGGCCACCGGGTCGCACCGCACACAGCCTGTCTGGCGCACCTCAGCGCGGCCCAGCGGGCAGCCCACCTGGCCGACCTGGAGCCCGGTGCCGACCTCGACCACCGGGGCACGCCCTTCACGCAGGAGCTGCTGAACGAGTTGCTGACGGCGCTCAGGGATCCCGCGACGGGCCGGTACCGCCTGGGGCGTGTCGCGTTCGACGAGGCCCGATTCAGCGGTGACGTGCGGTTCCGTCAGGTGGATTTCACGGGCGTCAGCTCTTTCGGTGGGGCGTGCTTCGAGAGCGGTGCACACTTCGACCGGGTCAGGTTCGAGGCGGATATCAGGTGCGGGGAACTGGAGGTGGCCCGCGACCTCTGGTTCGAGGACGCGGAGGTCCGAGCCGAGGCCTGGTTCCACAGGGCCAGAGTCGGCGGTGGGCTCCGGTTCGACGCCGAGGAAGTCGGCGGTGACGCTGTCTTCGAAGGTCTGACGACAGGCGGTGACGCCGCGTTCAGTGGAGTGCGCTTCCTGGGCATAGCGCGATTCGCCGAGGTGGACATCGGCGGTGCGGCCTGGTTCGACGGGGCGGAATTCAGGGAGGGCGCTCGATTCGACAAGGCCAAGATCGCCCATACGGCGTGGTTCGATGGGGCCGGATTCCATCAGGAGGCGCACTTCGGCGCGGCGACGATCGCTGAGGACGCCTCATTTCATGGCGCTTGCTTCGACAAGGGTGTCGGGTTCCTCGGGGCGACGATCGGAGGCGACGCCGGGTTCGGCAAGGCGGACATACGCGGCGACGTCATCCTGCGGAGGGTGACCTTCCAGAAGACGGCGAAGCTGGGCCCGCTGGTGTTTCCGGGGTTGCTGGACCTGTCCGACGCGGTCTTCCAGTCCGCGGTGACGATCGAAGCCGCCGTGCGGGAGCTGAGCTGCCGACGGACGCGCTGGGCATCGACGGCGGCACTGCGCCTGCGGCATGCCGCCGTCGATGTCAGTGACGCCGTGCTGGAGTTTCCGGTGGGTGTCACCGGCCGTTCCCGTCCGTTCGTCGCGGAGGACGGTGAGGAGATCGGCGAACAGGGACTCACCGACCCACGGGTGCGTGTCACCTCCCTGAGGGGAGTCGACGCCGCGCACCTGGTACTGGCCGACGTGGACCTGACCCACTGCCTCTTCGCCGAGACCGTGCACCTCGACCAGTTGCGGCTCGAGGGGCGATGCCCCCTCGCCGTTCCTCCCCCAGGGGTGTGCTGGCGGGGCGGGACGCCGATGCGCTGGACAGGGCGACGGACCCTGGCCGAGGAACACCACTGGCGCGCGACCCGGCACGGCGCGGACGGCTGGATGACCGCACCGGACGGCAGGGACGTACCGGATCCAGCCGTGTTGGCGCCCGTGTACCGGCAACTGCGCAAGGCGCTCGAGGACGGCAGGAACGAGCCGGGAGCGGCCGACTTCTACTACGGCGAGATGGAGATGCGCCGCCATGACCCCGAGTCCTCGCGCGGCGAGCGCGCACTCCTCACCGTGTACTGGGCGGTGTCCGGGTACGGCCTGCGGGCGCTGCGCACGCTCGGCTGGCTGTTCCTCGCCATGACGGCCACCGTGCTGGCGATCATGCTGTGGGGCCTGCCGCAGAACGACCCCAAGCCGGTCAGCACCGGGAGCACCACCGGCAACAGCATCACCCTGACCACGGACACCCCGGAGCCCGTCAACCCCACGGGACCGTACAGCCGACGACTGTCGTCCGAGCGGTTCGACAAGGGCTTGCGCGTGGTCATCAACTCGGTGGTGTTCCGGTCCTCGGGACAGCAACTGACCACCGCGGGGACCTACATCGAAATGATCTCCCGCATCGTCGAACCAGCCCTGCTGGGGCTCGCCGCCATCGCGATCCGCAGCCGGGTCAAGAGGTAGCCGAGGGAGACGACGGGCGGCACCGCCCCGATCCGAACGACAGGCCCTAGCCCCGCTCCGAACGACAGGCCCTAGCCCCGCTCCGCCGACTCCCACTCGCTCAGCAGGACGACATCCTTCAAGAACCCCCGCACCCCGAGGAACTGCGACAGATGCTCCCGGTGCTCCTCGCACGCCAGCCACGTCTTGCGCCGGTCCGGGGTGTGGAGCTTGGGGTTGTTCCAGGCCAGCACCCATACGGCAGCGGCACGGCAGCCCTTGGCGGAGCAGATGGGGGTGTTCTCGTCAGTCACAGGTTCGTCTCACAACCGCGCGGAAAAGGCGACGCCGAGCAGCCACGGGGGGAGCTGCCCGGCGTCGGTCCGTCGCTCCGACGGGGGATGCGGAGCGCCTACGAAGTATGTCACGGGTAACCGGCCGTCGGGACCCGGAACAACACTATTGATCTGAGCTTTTCTTGAGCTTGGCCGGAACCGATGTCGACGTGCCACGCGTCCCTCATGGTCACGGCCGCTCGCGTGCCTCGCCCACACCTTCCGTCGCGCCCTGCCGCGCACCGGTCGCCTCGTCGGTGTCCCGCGGTGACGTGATCATCGGGGGCGACGGCGTCGTCACGAACGTCGACGGCAGCGATGGCGCGTTCTCCCGCCCGGCGTTGGCGACGACCACCGCGATGTAGGGCAGCACCACCCCGAGCACCAGCGCCACGATCGCCACGTGCCGCTCCACGCCCCACAGCACGGCCGCGAGGATCACCGACACCGTGCGGATGGACATCGAGATCACATACCGGCGCTGCCGCCCGCGGATGTCCTCCTGGAGTCCCTGCCGGGCGCCGGTGATCCGGAACACCTGGGCACTGCCACCGTCATGCCGTTTCCGCATCACACTTCCACCATCCGCCCGCATCGGACTCGCCCCGGTCCACACCCCACGTTACGCCGCACATCCGCCGCCCACGAGAGCGGGGGCGCCTCCCCTGGCAAGGGGCCGTACGGCCCCGATGGCGGCCGTCAGCCGGATGGCCGTACGAGATGTGCGACCGCCCGGGGTCCGGCGAAGACTGGACGCAGTGCACGCATCTCGGATCGAGTCGTACGAGGAGGCAGCCATGGGATGGTTGTGGGCGATCATTGTGGGATTCGTCCTGGGTCTGATCGCCAAGGCGATCATCCCGGGCAAGCAGCACAGCCCGCTGTGGCTGATCACCATCTTCGGCATCCTCGGGGCCATCGCGGGCAACGCGATCGCCCGGGCCGCCGGGGTCGACGCGACCTCCGGCATCGACTGGTGGCGGCATGTCTTCCAGGTGGTGGCCGCGGTGATCATCGTCTCCCTGGGCGACCGGGTGTACATGGCGCTGCGTGGCAACAGGCAGCGGGCCTGAGGGGCGTACACGTCCCCCAGGCCCGCGGCGTCCGTTGACGATCAGGCGCCGGTGACCTCGACCGCGGCCAGGTTCCGCTTGCCCCGGCGCAGCACCAGCCAGCGGTCGTGCAGCAGGTCCTCCTTGGCGGGGACGGCGTCCTCGGAGACGACCTTCGTGTTGTTCACGTAGGCACCGCCCTCCTTGACCGTGCGCCGCGCGGCCGACTTGCTGGGTGCCAGGCCGACCTCGGCGAACAGGTCCACCACCGGGCCCGGCTCGGCGACCTGGATGTGCGGCACCTCGGAGAGCGCCGCCGCCAGCGTCCGCTCGTCCAGCTCGGCCAGCTCACCCTGGCCGAACAGGGCCCGGGACGCGGCGATCACCGCGGCCGTCTGGTCGGCGCCGTGCACCAGCGTGGTCAGTTCCTCGGCCAGCGCCCGCTGCGCGGCCCGCGCCTGCGGACGCTCCTCGGTCTGCCGCTCCAGCTCCTCCAGCTCCTCGCGGGAGCGGAAGGACAGGATGCGGGAGTAGCCGCTGATGTCCCGGTCGTCCACGTTCAGCCAGAACTGGTAGAACGCGTACGGCGTCGTCATCTCCGGGTCCAGCCAGACCGCGCCGCCCTCGGTCTTGCCGAACTTGGTGCCGTCCGCCTTGGTCATCAGCGGCGTCGCCATCGCGTGCGCGGAGGCGTCCGGCTCCAGCCGGTGGATCAGGTCGAGCCCGGCGGTGAGGTTGCCCCACTGGTCGCTACCGCCCTGCTGGAGCGTGCAGCCGTACCTCCGGTAGAGCTGGAGGAAGTCCATGCCCTGGAGGATCTGGTAGCTGAACTCCGTGTAGCTGATGCCCTCGGAGGACTCCAGACGGCGGGCGACGGAGTCCTTCGTCAGCATCTTGTTGACGCGGAAGTGCTTGCCGATGTCGCGGAGGAACTCGATCGCGGACATCCCGGCGGTCCAGTCCAGGTTGTTGACCATGGTGGCCGCGTTGTCGCCCTCGAAGTCCAGGAACGGCTCGATCTGCGCGCGCACCTGCTCCACCCAGGCCGCGACCGTCTCCGGCGAGTTCAGCGTGCGCTCGGCGGTCGGCTTGGGGTCACCGATCTGGCCGGTGGCGCCGCCGACGAGCGCGAGCGGGCGGTGCCCCGCCTGCTGGAGCCGCCGCATGGTGAGCACCTGCACCAGATGCCCCACGTGCAGGGACGGCGCGGTCGGGTCGAAGCCGCAATAGAACGTGACGGGACCGTCCGCGAGCGCCTTGCGCAAAGCGTCCTCGTCAGTGGACAGGGCGAACAGCCCTCGCCACTTCAGCTCGTCGACGATGTCCGTCACGGTTCTCGTGTCTCCTAGATGGTCTGCCTGCGATCAGACGGTCTGTGCGACCGCCTGGGTGATCCTCGGCCGGTCGGGTGACAGCCGAGGGGATCGCCTACGAGGTTATACGCCCTGACTGACAGAGCTCATATTGAAATCGGGGACGCGCAGCGCGGGCATCGCGGCCCTGGTGAACCAGTCACTCCACTCCCTGGGCAGGGTCCGCTCCGTACGGCCCGCCTCCACCGCCCGGCCGAGCAGACCGACCGGCGACTCGTTGAACCGGAAGTTGTTCACCTCGCCGGTCACCTCGCCGTTCTCCACGAGGTACACGCCGTCCCGGGTCAGGCCGGTGAGCAGCAGCGTCGCCGGGTCCACCTCGCGGATGTACCACAGGCAGGTCAGCAGCAGCCCGCGCTCCGTGGCGGCGACCATCTCCTCCAGAGAGCGGTCCGTGCCCCCCTCCAGGATCAGGTTGCCCAGCGCCGGGGACACCGGCAGCCCGGTCAGGGCGGCGCTGTGCCGGGTGGTCGTCAGACGCGTCAGCTCGCCGTCGCGGATCCAGTCGGTGGCGCGTACCGGCAGCCCGTTGTCGAAGACGGACTGGTCGGCGCCGGAGGAGTGCGCGACCACGAAGGGCGGGGTCTCCAGACCCGGCTCGTTCGGGTCGCTGCGCAGGGTGAGCGGCAGTTCGCTGAGCCGCTCGCCCACGCGGGTGCCGCCGCCGGGCTTGGAGAACACCGTCCGGCCCTCGGCAGCGTCCCGGCCCGACGCCGACCACAGCTGGTAGATCAGCAGGTCCGCCACGGCGGTGGGCGGCAGCAGCGTCTCGTACCGCCCGGCGGGCAGCTCGACGCGCCGCTTCGCCCAGCCGAGGCGTACGGCCAGCTCCGCGTCCAGCGCCGCCGGGTCGACGTCCTTGAAGTCCCGCGTCGACCGGCCCGCCCACGCCGAGCGGGTACGGTCCGGCGACTTGGCGTTCAGCTCCAGCGACCCGTTGGGCTGGTCGTAGCGCAGCCGCAGCCCCGTCGACGTACCGAGGTAGGTGGAGACCAGCTCGTGGTTGGCGAAGCCGTACAGCTCACGGCCGCCCGCACGCGCGCGTGCGAAGGACTCACCGAGGGCCGGGGCGAAGTCGGCGAACACCGCGGACGACGTCTCGGCGGGCGGGTCGGTGAAGTCGGGCGCCTCGGGCACGCCGGTGACCAGCGGCTGGGCGTCCTCCGCGGGACCGGCGCCCCGCGCGGCGGCCTCCGCGGCGCGCACCAGGGGCTCCAGCTCGTCGGCGGTCACCGCGGACCGCGACACCACTCCCGACGCCGTTCCCTCGCTCCCGTCGACGGTCGCGATGACGGTGAGCGTGCGCCCGCGCGTGACGCCGTTCGTGGTCAGCGCGTTGCCCGCCCAGCGCAGATTGGCGGTCGAGTGCTCGTCGGCGAGCACCACACAGCCGTCGGCGCGGGACAGCTCCAGGGCCCGCTCGACGATCTCGTGCGGCTTGTTCACGGGCGCGCTCATCGACCGGCCTCCTGCGTGGTGTTGAGACTGTGCCTTTCCGGGGGGTAACCCCCGGCCCCCCAGCCGATCCTGCGGCTGACGCTCATCGACCGGCCTCCTGCGTGGTATTGAGGATGTTGACGCCCTTGAAGAGGGCGGACGGGCAGCCGTGGGACACGGCCGCGATCTGGCCCGGCTGGGCCTTGCCGCAGTTGAAGGCGCCGCCCAGGACATAGGTCTGGGGGCCGCCGACGGCCGCCATGGAGCCCCAGAAGTCGGTGGTGGTCGCCTGGTAGGCGACATCGCGCAGCTGGCTGGTGATCCGCCCGTTCTCGATCCGGAAGAACCGCTGCCCGGTGAACTGGAAGTTGTACCGCTGCATGTCGATGGACCACGACCGGTCCCCGACGACGTAGATCCCGCGGTCCACCCCGCCGATCAGGTCCTCCGTGGACATCCCGGCGGGATCGGGCCGGAGGCTCACGTTGGCCATGCGCTGCACGGGCACATGCGCGGGGGAGTCGGCGAAGGCGCACCCGTTGGACCGCTCGAACCCGGTCAGCCGGGCGATCCTGCGGTCCAGCTGGTAGCCGACCAGCGTGCCGTCCCTCACCAGGTCCCAGGCCTGCGCCTCGACGCCCTCGTCGTCGTAGCCGATGGTGGCGAGGCCGTGCTCGGCGGTGCGGTCGCCGGTGACGTTCATCAGGTCCGAGCCGTAGCGCAACTTGCCGAGCTGGTCGAAGGTGGCGAAGGAGGTCCCGGCGTAGGCGGCCTCGTAGCCGAGCGCGCGGTCCAGCTCGGTGGCGTGGCCGATGGACTCGTGGATGGTCAGCCACAGGTTGGACGGGTCCACGACGAGGTCGTACAGGCCCGGCTCGACGCTCGGCGCCCGCATCTTCTCGGCGAGCAGCCCGGGCAGCTCCGCCAGCTCGGTCTCCCAGTCCCAGCCGGTGCCGGTCAGGTACTCCCAGCCGCGTCCCACCGGCGGCGCGATGGTCCGCATCGAGTCGAACTCGCCGCTGGACTCGTCGACCGAGACCGCGGTGAGCTGCGGATGCAGTCGCACCCGCTGCTGGGTGGTCACGGTCCCGGCCGTATCGGCGTAGAACTTGTTCTCGTGGACGGAGAGCAGCGAGGCGTCGACATGGTCGACCCCGTTCGCCGCCAGCAGCCCGCGGCTCCACTCCGCCAGCAGCGCCGCCTTCTCCTCGTCGGGCACGGTGAACGGATCGATCTCGTACGACGAGATCCAGCTCCGGTCGGCGTGCACCGGCTCGTCCGCCAGCTCCACCCGCTCGTCGGACCCGGCCGCCTTGATCACCTGGGCGGACAGCTTCGCCATGGCCACGGCCTGGCTCGCCACCTTGGCGGCGGCGTCCATGGTCAGGTCCACGCCAGACGCGAACCCCCATGTCCCGCCGTGCACCACGCGCACCGCGTACCCGAGGTCGGTGGTGTCCGACGACCCGGACGGCCGGGCGTCCCGCAGCCGAAGGGAGGCGCTGCGCACCCGCTCCAACCGGAAGTCGGCATGGTCCGCGCCCAGCGCACGCGCGCGTGCCAGGGCGGCGTCGGCCAGGGCGCGCAACGGAAGCGCCAGAAAGGCTTCGTCGATGGTATGAGGCACCTGCGTCTCTCTCTGTTCGGTTTTGACCGGTGGCTGGTGCGAAGGTGATCCGGCCCGCTCCGCATCATCGCGTGTGAGGCGAGCACCGACCACACCTTTCCGTCGGGCGTCGGGAGTTGTCGGCAGCGCACTTTCTGTAGGGACCCGACAGGGAGTCGCCAAAGCCACTGTCGGTGCCCGAATGTCCCCGTCCAGCGGCCGACCGATAGGTTTTCAGGGAAGCCGCCTGCCGTCGCCGCCTGTCGTCGAGGTGTTCGGGCGGGTATCTGACCGCTATCGAAAGGGTGATCCGTTGAGCCGCTCGGTTCTCGTCACCGGAGGTAACCGGGGCATCGGCCTCGCCATCGCCCGAGCTTTCGCCGACGCCGGCGACAAGGTCGCGATCACATACCGGTCCGGCGAGCCGCCGGCCGGGTTCCTCGCCGTCAAGTGCGACATCACCGACCCCGAGCAGGTGGAGCAGGCCTACAAGGAGATCGAGGACGCGCACGGCCCCGTCGAGGTCCTCATCGCCAACGCCGGCATCACCAAGGACCAGCTCCTGATGCGGATGTCCGAGGAGGACTTCACCTCGGTCGTCGACACCAACCTCACCGGCACCTTCCGCGTGGTCAAGCGCGCCAACCGCGGCATGCTGCGCGCCAAGAAGGGCCGGGTCGTCCTGATCTCGTCGGTCGTCGGGCTGTACGGCGGTCCCGGCCAGGCGAACTACGCCGCCTCCAAGGCCGGTCTGGTCGGCTTCGCGCGCTCGCTCGCCCGTGAGCTGGGCTCGCGCAACATCACCTTCAACGTCGTCGCGCCGGGCTTCGTCGACACCGACATGACGAAGGTGCTCACCGAGGAGCAGCGCGCCAACATCCTGTCGGCGGTGCCGCTCGGCCGCTACGCGCGGCCCGAGGAGGTCGCCGCGACGGTGCGGTTCCTCACCTCGGAGGACGCCTCGTACATCACTGGAGCCGTCATTCCCGTTGACGGCGGACTGGGAATGGGTCACTGATCACCATGAGCGGAATTCTCGAGGGCAAGCGCGTCCTGATCACCGGTGTGCTGATGGAGTCCTCCATCGCCTTCCACACCGCCAAGCTGGCCCAGGAGCAGGGCGCCGAGATCATCCTGACCGCGTTCCCGCGGCCCACGCTGACCGAGCGCATCGCCAAGAAGCTGCCCAGGCCCACCAAGGTCATCGAGCTGGACGTGACCAACGACGAGCACCTCGGGCGGCTCGCCGACGTCGTCGGCGAGGAGCTGGGCGGCCTCGACGGCGTCGTGCACTCCATCGGCTTCGCCCCGCAGGACGCGCTCGGCGGCAACTTCCTCAACACGCCGTTCGAGTCCGTCGCCACGGCCATGCACGTCTCGGCGTACTCCCTGAAGTCGCTGACCATGGCCTGCCTGCCGCTGATGCAGAACGGCGGCTCCGTCGTCGGTCTCACCTTCGACGCCCAGTACGCCTGGCCGCAGTACGACTGGATGGGCCCGGCCAAGGCCGCCCTGGAGGCCACCAGCCGCTACATGGCCCGTGACCTGGGCAAGCAGAACATCCGCTGCAACCTCGTCTCGGCGGGCCCGATCGGTTCGATGGCCGCCAAGTCGATCCCCGGCTTCGGCGAGCTGGCCGCCGTGTGGGACTCCCGCTCCCCGCTGGAGTGGGACCTGAAGGACCCCGAGCCCGCCGGTCGCGGTGTCGTGGCGCTGCTGAGCGACTGGTTCCCCAAGACCACGGGCGAGATCATCCACGTCGACGGCGGTCTGCACGCGGTCGGCGCCTGAGGCCGCACGCCGGTACGGACCCGGACACGACGCCCCGTTCCCGCCGCGCGCGGGGGCGGGGCGTCGCCCGTTCGGCCCAGTCGGCCGGGCGGAACGGGCCGCGACTGCGCACGCTGGATTACGCGTCAGCACGCCGGATCACGCGTCCACCGCGCGTCCCCTCCCCAGCACGGCCGAGGAGGTCCCCCTTGTGCGCCTGCCCCCCAGCCTGGCCTCGGTGACCGTCGCCGTCACGCTCGTGCTGTCCCCGCCGTACGACGCGCTGCCGCACGCGCGCGTGGCGCGGGGGGAGGCCGCGAGTCCGCCGCCCTTCGGCGCCGAGTGCCGTACGAGGATCCACGGCTCCCATGTGATCGCCCACTGCCACAACCCGTACGTCGACACCGACCGGGTGCGCCTGCACATCGAGTGCGACCGGTGGTGGGACCTGGACACCGACAGCGCGCCGGTGGACGCCGGGCCCGCGACGACGGTGCGGATCACCGGGCGCTGCTGGAAGGAGGTCGGCGCGGTGTGGGTCAGCCACCAGAAGCGGGCGAGCTGAACCGGCCCGGACGGCACAGGAACGGATAGCTGGCCGCCTCCGCCGCGGCCGTCGCCGTGTCGCCCGCGCGGATCGCGTCCAGCAGCCGCGTGTGGTCCATGTGCGTCCCCGGCGTCAGCTCCTCGCCGATGTCCTCGCGCAGCCAGTCCCGCAGCACCTCGCCGAGGTCGGCGTACATCGCGGTCATGGCGTCGTTGTGGGAGGCCGCCACCACCGCCAGGTGGAAGGTCGCGTCCGCCGTCACGAAGGCCTCCGCGTCGCCCGACAGCCAGGCCTCCTCACGGCGCTCAAGGAGCGCGTCGAGCTGCTTGAGGTCCTTCTCCGTGCGCCGCTCGGCGGCCAGCTTCGCCGCGCCCGACTCCAGGGTGGAGCGCAGCTCGGCGATGTGCCGGGGGTCGGCACCGGCGAACCTGCGGTGCATCACGCCCGCCAGCTCACTGGTGGCGACCACATAGGTGCCGGAGCCCTGGCGGATGTCCAGCAGGCCGTTGTGCGCCAGCGCCCGGACGGCCTCGCGGACCGTGTTGCGGGCGACCCCGAGCTGCTCGACCAGCTCCGGCTCGGTCGGGATGCGCGAACCGACCGGCCACTCGCCCGACGTGATCTGGGTGCGCAGCTCGGCGATGACCTGCTCGGACAGGGCCGAACGGCGGGGGTGGCTCAAGGGCATGGCACACCTTCGCACGGAACGGGCGGGGGATTCCGCACCCGCCATGGACAACCAATCATCCCATGATTCTATGATGGGCGTCATGCCACGCCAGGACACCCGTACGAAGCCGAACCGCGCCCCCTCCAGCTCCGGAGCCGCCGCCGGGCCGGACGCGTCCACGCGCGCGTGGCGGACGCGACTGCTCGTCGTCGGCATCGTGCTGGCCGCCCTGAACCTGCGCCCGGCCATCACCAGCCTCGGCGCCCTCCTCGAAGAGGTCCGCGACGGGCTCGGCATGAGCGGCAGTGTGGCGGGCCTGCTCACCTCCGTGCCCTCGCTCTGCTTCGCCCTCTTCGGCGTCATGGCCCCGCGCCTCGCCCGCCGCTTCGGGCCCGGCGCGGTCGTCTGCGCGGGCATGGCCGCCATCGCCGCGGGCCTGCTCATACGGCCGTACACGGGCGGTACGGCCGGGTTCCTGGCCGCCAGCGCCCTCGCGCTGATGGGCATCGCCGTCAGCAACGTCCTGATGCCGGTCATCGTCAAGCGTCACTTCCCCGACCGGGTCGGCTCCATGACCGGCCTGTACTCCATGGCCCTCGCCGTCGGCACCTCCCTCGCCGCCGCGGTGACCGTGCCCGTCACCCGCCAGCTGGGCGGCGACTGGCAGTCGGGCCTCGTGGTGTGGGCGGGGCTGGCCGCGGCTGCCGTACTGCCCTGGACGGCCTTCGTGAAGGACCGTGCGCCGGGCGCCGGGCAGCCGGGTCGGTCGGGTCCGGCGGGTCGGTCGGCGCAGTCGCCCGGGCTGCGGATCACCCGTAGCCGTACCGCCTGGGCACTCGCCGTCTTCTTCGGGCTCCAGGCCACCGCCGCCTACATCACGATGGGCTGGATGGCGCAGATCTTCCGCGACGCGGGGGTGTCCGCGGGCACCGCCGGGCTGCTGCTCGCCGTCACCATGGTGATGGGCGTACCGCTCTCCTTCGTCATCCCGAGGCTCGCCGCGCGGCTGCCCCACCAGGGCCCGATCGTCCTCGCCCTCGGCGTCAGCGGGCTCGCCGGATACGCCGGTCTGTACCTCGCACCGGCCGCGGGCGCCTGGGTCTGGGCCGGGTTGCTCGGCGTCTCCAACTGCGCCTTCCCGCTGGCGCTGACGATGGTCGGGATGCGGGCCAGGACCGGCGCGGGCGTCGTCCAGCTGTCGGCCTTCGCCCAGAGCGCCGGTTACCTGATCTCCATCCCCGGGCCGCTCCTGGTCGGCGTGCTCTACCAGCACAGCGGGGGCTGGGGGCTGCCGATCGCCCTGATGACCGGCCTGATGATCCCGCAGATGGCGGTGGGCTTCCTGGCGGGACGCGACCGCACGGTGGAGGACGAGGCGGCGGCCCGCTGACCCCGGCGCCCGGCCGTCGGCGGGGGGTGCGAGACTTGCCGTATGCCAGTGCTCGACCCGAACCCCCGAAACGGCCAGAAGAAGATGCTGCTCGTCTTCGGCTCGTTCCTCGCCATCTTCGTGATCATCGGCATCATCGCGACGATCGCCGCGCCATGACCCCGGCCGCGTCCCTTCGGGGTAGGGCTAACCCCCCATCCCCTAGGGGGTAAGGCTCAGGGTCAAGTGGGTGGATCTCCGGATGGGTTGGAGGCCGCCGGTTCCGTAGCTTCGAGATACGCCGCGAGACGCGGACGGACCACTCGAAGACAGCGGAGGCACCATGTCGGCCCCTACGTACACCCGGCCCCACCCGGCGCCCCGGGGCGGCGTCGACACCCGGCTGCCCTGGTGGGCGCTGGCCCTGCCGACCCTCGCCTTCGTCACCCTGCTCACGCTGATACTGAACCCGTCCGACGCCCACGCGGCCAGCGGCGACCCGGCGTTCGCACAGCTCATCGAGCGGGTCCAGCAGCTGGTCACCCACCGATGAAGCCGCATGTCAACTCCCTGCGCCCGGTGGCATGTTTCATGCGAAGCTGGAGTGCATGAGCGTCGCAGAACCCCGCAAGATTGTCCTCTTCCGGCATGCGAAGGCCGACTGGCCCCAGGTGGACGACCACGAACGCCCACTCGCCGAGCGGGGCCGCATGGACGCGGCAGTCGCCGGACGCAAGCTGGCCGACTCCGCCATCACCTTCGATCTGGCCCTGGTCTCCACCGCCGTCCGGACCCGGGAGACCTGGAAGCTCGCCGTCCAGGAGCTGCCGCACCGGCCGAAGACCCACTACGAGGAGCGGGTCTACGAGGCCTCACCCGGCGAGCTGATCGCCGTACTCAACGAAACCCCCGACGACGCCCAGCACGCCATCCTCGTCGGCCACAACCCCGGAGTGCACGGCCTCGCCGACATCCTGGCCGGTGCGGCCGAGGGCGACGCCCGTGACCGGATGAAGCGCCGCGGCTTCCCGGCCGCCGCCTTCGCCGTGCTGTCCTTCACCGGCTCCTGGAAGTCCCTGGAACCGGGCGTGGCCACCCTGACCGACTACTGGGCGCCCTCCGAGTGACCCCAGCCCCAGCCAACTGACCGGCCCCGGCACCGGTCCCTCAGACCGGGGCCCGGGTCAGGCGGGAATGGTCAGACAGGCCCTAGTTCCAATGCCGTTGCGTTTAGGGGTCGGCGGGTTGGGGTCGTTGGATGCGGACTGCTTGAGTGCCGGTGTGGGTGGGCTGGGGCCAGGTGTGGTGTT